>JANOQI010000045.1:0-50088 GCA_031414775.1 Synechococcales cyanobacterium VAR_4_metabat_354 | reverse complement strand
TGTTGGCGATCTCATTGAGCGATACCCACAGCAAGTCTTGCAAGCTGTTGACATGATTTTAGCTCGCCTGAAGAATCCACCTCAGACTTTCGAGAATCATCTGGCAATTTTAGCCAATCAGGGCTTGCTAACTTCCGTTGCGATGCTCCGCGATCTTCGCAGCGAGAGCTAATGCGATTACACGCCCAGTTCGATCGTCTCCACATCTTTCTTATCGATATCTAGCCAGCCAACTGGTTCCTACTTACCATCGCCCGATTGATCTGACTCAACCGCACGGGCTATCTCTGCACTTTGAGATTAGTCGATCGGTACCGAACCAATTGCTTGCGTAAAATCTTGGGCAATGCGCGGCGATGCAGGAGCAGCGATTTTTTTAACTGGCGACCGAGTTGGTGTGAGGATCATTTTCTGCGGTGCTTACTGTATTAGTTGCCATTGCTATCGTAGGTACTAATAGTAAAACCTCAATGAAAGCCGCCAGCTAAAAAAATTAGTAAATAAAACTATCTAGCAAGGGGCAATTTCACTGTGAAACTGCTGCCAGCACCAAGTTTGCTGTGTACTTCGATCGAACCATGATGCGATCGAACAATTTCTTGCACAATTGCTAGTCCTAGTCCGGCTCCGCCTTTTTGGCGAGTACGAGCCTGATTTACCCGATGAAATCTGTCAAAGATGTGGGTTTGATCCTGGGGAGCAATGCCCACACCCGTATCCTTAACTTGGATAACAGCCCAGTTTTGCACTTGGGTTAGTATCAATGTGACTGTGCCACCTGGTGCTGTGTGCTGAAGAGCATTCATTACTAAGTTGGTAAGTAAACGATGAGCTTGGGAATAATTAACCTTTACTTGGATGGGATCGGCTGTTTGAATTATTGCCTGAAGATCAATGCCTGCTGATATTTTTAGGGTGCTCAGGTTTTTTATTAAATCAGTAACTACAATATGGAGCTGACAAGTTTCCTGGATAGCATTGTCACTATTCGCACCATCTAACCGTGATAGCGTCAGCAAGTCTTCGGCTAATTGAATTAGTCGGTCTGTTTGACGTTCTACTGTATCGAGTGCCTCGGTGGCTTCTTCGATCGAATCAGGACTTTGAGCAGCTTCTACAGTAGCCAAAATAGCCGCCAACGGGGTGCGTAACTCATGAGCCGCATCGGCGGTAAATTGCTGCATTTTTTCATAGGAAGAATAAATCGGCTGCATGGCCTTACCCGACAACCACCAGCTGATCAAGGCTACTAATAAAGTGATAGCAGGGAGAATGATTAACAACCTCAGTTGCAATTGAGCGGCTCGATCGTCAAATTCTTCCATCGATCTGCCCACCTGCAAAAATCCCCAAGGACGACCATTACTCATGGTAATGGCCACCGCAAAGCGATGGTAGTGCATCCCTGCCGCATCATAGAATGACATTTGAGAATTACGATCCGATCGATGATGACCAGAAATCGACACTGATCCATCAACAGCCATCACATCAGCACCAGTGGGCTGTTGGCCAGCCGTAGCAATTAATTTTTGGGTGGGGTCATAAAAGCGTAGGTAGTAAGCACCTTGCTTACTGATGCCCAAGATATGGCGATGCTGCGGTGCTGATGCGTTGTGATTGGACTGCGATATAACCGGGCATTTTTCATTCACCATGCAGATATTCATCAATATCTCTTGTTTGATACTCGGATCGACCACGCCGGGAATTTTTAGTTTTGGTTCCAAACTGTCATGCAGCGTTCCGGCCACCGAAGCTAACTCTTGATGAACTGCTGTCCAATAGCTTTGGTTAGCTGTTATGTAAACATAGCTACCCACAACACTCAATACAATTCCCATCCCAGTTGCGTACCAACCCGCTAATTTAAGACGAGTGCTCTGAAACAAGTAGGTGTTAATCATGAGTAACTAGTCGGTAGCCAGTGCCATAGACACTTTCAATGGTTTCTTGACCGCCTAATTCTGTCAACTTTTTCCGCAAGAGTTTAACCTGAGCTATTAATGCTTTATCGCCGAGGATTTGGCCATCTGACCACAATCGATCGATGATTTGTTGATGAGTAAGGGTTTGGTTTTTATTACCCATCAAATATTCTAACAGCTGAAATTCTTTCCAAGTCAGCAGAAGTTGTAGATCAGGATTAATAGTTAAGGAGATCGATAATAACTGATAGCTCAGCAGCAACTGACCAGCCTGGAGTTTAGTATCTGCCGTGATGGGGTTAATGCGTCGCTGGATCGATCGAATCCTGGCTAATAGCTCTTGCATCCGAAAGGGTTTGGGCAAGTAATCATCCGCACCAGCATCCAACCCGGTCACTCGATCAATGAGATCACCTCTAGCCGTGAGCATTAACACTCGGGGTGGGGCAGGAAGTTTCACTGCTTTTTGACAAAGTTCAACACCTGACCTGCCAGGTAGCATCCAATCTAAAATGGCGATGTCGTACCGGACAAAATTAGATTCTAAGCATTCCCAGCCTTCATCTCCGTCTTCCGCCCAGTCCACTATATAACCTTCGCGAGTCAGTACTTTCTGGATGGCTTTGCCTAAATCCGGTTCATCTTCAACCAGTAATATTCTCATGCAATATTTAAGTCAGAAAATTTATGCTGGAGCCGCGACCTGAATTGGCGATCGTAGTCTCTAGCTCCCGCTGAATCGCCCGTTTGATTCGGACGCGCACCTTAGAGCTGTAGCCGACATCAGCGATGAAGCCAATAGCGGCGTTGCGGAATATCTATTCCCAGATCCTTTGAACTGGATAGAGAGAAAATACACTGTCAACACTGACAATTACAATATCTTCGATAATTGCCTGAGAAATCAACAAGCGGTCAAACGGATCACGATGATGAAATGGCAGAGTCGTGACTGTCTCAAGATGCTCCAACATGATAGGTAATAGTTCTATATTATTAATTCTCATCTGTTCCTCAATGAAATTTGCATAAGGAACACCAATATTAAGTTTGCCAGTACTTTGCTTAACCGCCATTTCCCAAACGCTGGCAATACTCAATAGAACATTATTTCTAGAATCATTGATAAGTATAGCTATAGAACTGGGCAATTTCTCACTGTTTTGAAGATACCAAATAAAAATATGAGTATCAATCCAAACCCTCACTCCAGATACTCCTTAAACTCTTCTAGTGGCTCATCAAAATCATCTGACATCCAGATTAGTCCTTTTGCACTACCTGGCTTCCGATCTGGTTTTATCGATTCTATTGGTGTGAATTTAATTGCAGGTCGATCTCCATTGAGTAAAATCACCTCTTCTCCATTGATTGCAGCTTGAACTAAATCGCTCAGGCTAGCGGCAGCTTCTGCTAAAGACACTTGCATATTTAGCTCCGATTGGACTACATCTTAATTGTATGAGGTTATTCTAGCAACTAGCAAACTAGGCACATTATTATGGATCGAAGATTAAAAAGCGTCCCAGAAACATATAAGTCAGAAAATTTATGATTGGGCGGCGACTGGAATAGCTTTAGTTTTAAAACTCAATTTATCGCCAGCCACATCGACCGATATCATATCTCCTTCCTTAAAATCACCCCGTAGAATACCTTTGGCGATCGTAGTCTCTAGCTCCCGCTGAATCGCCCGTTTGATCGGACGCGCACCATAGAGCGGGTCGTAGCCAACATCAGCAATGAAGCCAATGGCTTTATCCGACAATGATAGTCCGACTTTGCGTTCTGCCAACCGCTTGATCAACCGTTGCACCTGAATCTGAATGATGCCGCGTAGTTGACTCTTCTGCAAACTATGAAAAATGATCGTGTCATCAATCCGGTTTAAGAACTCTGGCCGAAAACTCTGTCCCAACAATTCCATCACCTGCCCCTGCATTTCTTCGTAACGACTATCATCACCAGCTAGCTCCAGAATATACTGGGAACCAATGTTGCTGGTCATGATAATTACGGTATTTTTGAAGTCGATCGTCCGTCCCTGCGAATCAGTTACTCGGCCATCATCCAAGATTTGGAGCATCACATTGAAAACGTCAGCGTGGGCTTTTTCAATTTCATCAAACAGAATAATCGAGTAGGGACGGCGGCGTACTACTTCGGTTAACTGGCCGCCTTCTTCGTAACCCACATAGCCGGGCGGTGCACCGATCAGTCGCGAAACGGCATGTTTTTCCATATATTCGGACATGTCAATCCGAATCATGGCATCTTCGCTATCAAATAAATAGGAAGCCAAGGTTTTGGCTAACTCGGTCTTCCCCACCCCAGTAGGACCTAAGAAAATAAAGCTAGCGATCGGACGATTGGGATCAGCCAAGCCAGCCCGCGATCGCTGAATCGCTTCGGCTACCGCCGTCACGGCTTCTTCTTGGCCAATCACCCGGCGGTGTAGTTCGTCTTCAAGATGCAAGAGTTTTTCCCGCTCGCTTTCTACCAGCTTGGACAGGGGAATCCCGGTCCATTTAGAAATAATTTCGGCAATATCCGATTCGGTAACTTCTTCGCGCAGTAGTGATTTGCCTGTGGTTTGGGAAGTAGTCAGGGTTTCTTCCGCTGCATCTAGCTGCTTGTGTAGTTCGGTCAGCTTGCCATATTTCAGTTCTGCTGCCCGACTCAGATCGTAATCCCGCTCAGCTTGCTGAACTTCGATGCTGACTCGATCGATCTCTTCTTTGACAGTTTGGATCTGAGTAATAATATCTTTTTCAGATTTCCATTGACTATTTAAGCCAGATTGATCTATTTTCAGATTTTCTAGTTCGCCTTCAATCCGCTGGAGCCGATCCTTAGAACCGCTGGAAGCGTCTTTATTGACCGAGAGCCGTTCCATTTCCAACTGAAGAATCTTCCGATCGATCTCGTCTAATTCTTCGGGTTTGGAAGTGATTTCCATTTTTAGTTTGGCGGCAGCTTCATCGACGAGATCGATCGCTTTATCTGGCAAAAACCGATCGCTGATGTAACGACTAGAAAGCGAAGCCGCTGCTACCAGGGCATCATCTGAAATCTTGACACCATGGTGCAATTCATAGCGTTCCTTCAGGCCGCGCAGAATCGAAATGGCATCTTCCACGCTAGGCTGATCCACATAGACCTGTTGAAAGCGGCGTTCTAGTGCTGCATCCTTTTCAATATATTTGCGATACTCATCGAGGGTCGTTGCTCCAATACAGCGTAGCTCGCCCCGCGCCATCATCGGCTTCAGCAAATTACCAGCATCCATCGCTCCCTGGGTAGCTCCTGCGCCTACTACCGTATGGATTTCGTCAATAAACAACACAATGTTGCCCGCCGAATCAGCCACTTCCTTCAACACTGATTTGAGACGTTCTTCAAACTCGCCCCGATATTTAGCCCCGGCAATTAAAGCCCCCATATCCAGAGAAATGAGCTGTCGATCGCGTAAAGACTCTGGCACATCCCCACTGACAATCCGCTGGGCTAGGCCCTCAGCAATGGCCGTTTTACCGACACCCGGTTCCCCAATCAAAACTGGGTTGTTCTTAGTCCGGCGGGATAATATTTGAATAGTGCGGCGGATTTCTTCATCCCGACCAATTACCGGGTCGAGCTTGCCAGCCTTGGCTGCTTCCGTCAGATCACGACCATATTTGGTCAGGGATTCGTACTTCCCTTCCGGGTTTTGGTCAGTAACTTTTTGACTACCGCGAATTTGGTTGACCACTGTTTTTAATTTCGCCTCATCCAGCTTAAAATCAGTAAAAATCTGTTTGCCGATCCGATCGTCCTTGCTAAAAGCCAAAACCAGGTGTTCGATCGAGATAAAATCATCTTTATATTCTTGGCGCAAAGTATCTGATCGATCGAGCAAACCATCCAAGGCTTTACCCAAATAGACCGAACTATTTGCCCCAGCAATTTTGGGCTGTCGTTGAATGTAGTTATCAACAGCTTCCCGCAGCTTAACCAAATTCACTCCGGCCTTGGTGAAAATATTAGTAGCCAACCCCTCTTGTTCTAGCAAAGACTTCAGTAAATGCTCGCTCTCCATCTGCTGCTGCTGGGCACTTTTGGCCACATCCAGCGTGCGAGTAATCACTTGCCAAGCTTTTTCAGTAAATTGTTGGGGGTTAGTCGGTTGCATAGCGGTCTGCCGGTAGATAGTTGTGAAAGGTATTAACCTTTACAGATTCATTGTAAAGATTTTGGTGATTTAAGATGGATCGGTATTTACGGCAACTCTTTACCCCAACGAAATATCGCTGCACCCCAAGAGAGACCAGCCCCAAAACCCGAAGTGGCGATCGTATCCCCAACTTTGATTTGGCCAGAACGCACCGCCGCATTAAGAGCGATCGGAATCGAAGCAGCGGATGTGTTGCCATAGTCCGCCACATTACTAACAATTTTTTCGGTAGGCAGACCAATGCGGGTGGCCACAGCTTCCATAATTCGTTGATTGGCTTGGTGCAAAATTAGCCAGTCCAGATCGGCGACAGTCAAACCAGCGGCAAACAATACCTTATCGATCGCCTCCGGCACCTTATTCACCGCAAACCGATACACTTCTTTGCCATTCATGGCCAAAGGTCTAAACTGCCCCTGTTGAGCAGTCACATCAGCACTCAGCTCTTTCATAACCTTTTCATAACGCAGATGCAAACAATGATTTTGACTACCATCGCTGCGCATTTCAAAGCCCAACAAATCTTGCTGCTGGTTGGCCTGCATTACTACCGCCCCGGCACCATCACCAAACAACACACAAGTATTGCGATCTTCCCAATTCAACCAACGCGAGAGTAAATCAGCACCAATCACCAAAACATTACGATAAACCCCCGTCTCTAGAAACTGGGCGGCTGTGACTACGCCAAATACAAACCCGGAACAAGCTGCCCCCAAGTCGAAGGCCACGGCATTGACCGCTCCCAAATTAGCCTGAATCAGGCAAGCGCTACCAAATAAATCATCGGGGCTGGAAGTAGCCAGCACAATCAAATCAATATCTACAGCTTCCAGCTTAGCCATTTCCAGAGCTTGCTGGGCGGCGAAAGTGGCCAGACTAACGATCGAATCTTGCTCCTGAGCTAAATGCCGTTGCCTAATCCCGGTGCGGCTAGCAATCCATTCATCGCTAGTATCCACAAACTGACTCAGAGAGTCATTACTGGCCACTGCCACTGGAGCGGCTGCACCACAGCCCATAAATTTCACACCCATAACTTAAATCTACTCGTGCTGTTGATAGTTAAATTTTGCTGGCTTCCGACTGCAACACCATTTTTTTAGTGCGGTTTTGAAGATGGCTTAATACCTGGTTATCGATCGCCGCCTGTGCCGCCCGAATAGCGTTAGCAATCGAGAAAGCATCCGAACTACCATGACTAATAATACAAACCCCTTCTACTCCCAACAACAATGCGCCTCCATGCTCAGCGGCATCAATCCGCTGCTTCAATCGCTTGAGATTAGGCTTGAGGATGGTGGCTCCCACCTTTCCTCTAGCACCTTTAGGTAGTTCTTCTTTGAGCATCTGTACTACAATACCTCCGACCGCTTCAGCAAACTTCAATAGAATATTGCCGACAAAGCCATCACAAACAATCACATCAAAACTACCAGACAGTACATCGCGGCCTTCGGCATTACCAGCAAAGTTGATAAAGACATTTTTCACAAGGTTGGCATGGGTGGCTAGTGCCAAATCGTTACCTTTGGATTCTTCCTCTCCAATATTCAGTAGACCAATTTGTGGTTTCTCGACACCCAACACGTACTGGCTATAGATCGAACCCATCACCGCGAACTGTTCTAGATACTTTGGTTTGCAGTCTACATTGGCTCCTACATCCAAGATCAGTACGGACTGATCCGGAATAATGGTGGGAAAGATGGCGGCGATCGCTGGACGTTCAATGCCCTTCAGCCGTCCCAATCGCAATAAGGCAGCGGCCATTGCTGCTCCCGAATGGCCAGCCGAAACCACTGCATCCGCCTGACCATCTTTAATCAGCTTCATCGCCAAATTAATAGAGGCTTTCGGTTTACGGCGGAGGGCGCTCAAGGGTTCTTCATCCATCTCGATCGTACCCTCAGCGGCTACGATCTGAAATTTGTGAGGAGAATTTTGTTGTTGTAAGCAAGCTTCGATCTGTGCAGTGTCGCCAACTAAGATCACTTCTACATCTAATTCAGATTGTGCTTTAATCGCTCCGGCGACGATAGCGGCAGGGGCAAAATCCCCACCCATTGCGTCTAGGGCGATGCGCGCGCGCGATGTTGTCATTTAGAGACGACGGTGATAGAAACAATCAAAATTCTACCAGAGTTAGGTCTCATCGCTCTGTCTAGGAGGCATCAAGATTATTGATTGAACAAAAGACTTGTCAAGATTGGCCATCTTTGCTACTATTGTAAAGGCGCTAAATTAAATGTTTGGTTCAGCCGGGATAGCTCAGTTGGTAGAGCAGAGGACTGAAAATCCTCGTGTCACCAGTTCAAGTCTGGTTCTCGGCATTATTTAAAACCCCGCACTAGGCGGGGTTTTTATGTTTTTATCCAGGGCTGAGACTCTGCCCAGTTGGGGGAAAGGGTGATTTTATTCGTGGCTATTCATCCCTAGTTTGTCCATAACGTCCACACCCAAAGGTGGTAAGCGCAAATATTGGCATGGTTCAGAAAGAGCCATTTTTGGGTAACATTGCACGTCAAATTTGACTATCACTGCAATGATGATCTGAATACGAATTGGCTTTTGTAGTTAAGCTCTTTGGAAGCGCTGAAAACCTAGTAGCTCCAGCCAATGAGGATGACTTTCTCCAGTCATCAACTCCTTGGGACTTTTATTTATTCGCTCAGAAATGTCACTTTGACCAGGGCGGGATTTAATGTCAGTGACCCTTCACTTGTTATTGGTGCTCAAGAGCCGATCAATGTTGAAGTTAGTGGATGAAAATAGTTGAATACTTATCAATTTTACTCGAATGAGTGCTCATCTAATTTGAGCGCTCGACAATTTCCTTAGACGGTTCATATAGATCAATAGTCAGGACAATTTTTAAACGCAGCGATTCAATCCTCTCTCACCTTGCCGCGAGTCTCAGCTACCCATAATTGATAAGATTGCCGCTCTGTTTCCAACAGCTGCAAAGCCACTTGCAGAACTTCATCAGCAGTCTGAAGCTTCCTGTGGCAATTAAATTGGCTACGATCGTTTCTTGCTCAGAATTTAGAGTGCTACTCATAGCAGAAAAAACCGTAGCAATAAGATGAGCTATCAGCAGTGTAGAATGACCCTCAGAGTTAGCGCCATCTATACAGGACATCGATCACATGACAACCGCCACCCCAGCATTTTGCGAAGGCATTAAATATTTCGCCGACACCCAACCCGGGTTCGACACCTACGGCCATACCCCAGCGATTGCCACCGGCCACACGGCCATTACCGGAGCCAACGATCCTGCTGCCGTTTTCCAAACGATGCTCTACGCCGATGCCCTGCGCTACCTCACTTTACAAACCTGCGCCAGCAAAGCATCTGGCCACCCTGGTGGCTTCGCTAGCCAAGCCGAAGCCTACGCTTCTTTAGTGATGCTCGGCCACAAGAACGTCATCACCGAAGTTGGTCACCACGCACCGGGTTTCTATAGTGCCATGTTTCTGGATACCTCCCTCGAAAAAATGGAGATTAAGACCGTTCAGGACTTAGGCGATCGATTCCGGGAAAAAGATGGCTTAATCGGTCACCTTTCTGGCTTCATTCCGGGCATCTTGGCACCAGCTGGTCCCCTGGGTCAAGGTCAACATTTTGGGATGGCTGCTGCTAGATTGCATCCCGGCAAGCTTTTTCCCTTTACCATCGGCGATGGGGGCTTAGGCGAACCCTACATTATGAGTGGGATGCAGCATTTTCACACCGCCTACCCAAAAGTTACTAATTTTTTACCAGTCTTGGTTTGGAATGGCTACAGCCAAGAACACCACAGCATGGTCTCCACCAAGACCAACACCGAAATGCTGGCTTACTGGCAGGGCAATGGTTTTGAGGAAGTAATTTTGGTTGATGCTAAAGATTTTGACGACCAAAATCAGCCCGAAGCATATGTTGATAGTACTATTTTCTCTTTGGAAAAACGCTTGGCCTTTACTCAGGCTGTCATTGCAGCGGTCGATCGAGCGGCCAAGTCAGCCTTGGGCGGTCAGCTCACTGTTTTGATCATCAAGCAGCTCAAAGGAGCGGGTGTCCATGCCAAAGGTTCCAAATCCCATAACCTGTATGCTCACCATACGATCGATAACGCCGATATTATTAAGGGTCTGCAAGATCGTGCCTTAACCCCAGCTGCTTGGGAATTAGTCCGCACTAACTGTCTCCGCGCTGGTGGTGGCGCAGCGGCGCAAGTCGCTGTTACCGAGTCGATGCTGGCTAACCCCGATTTAGGTACTCTGCCTCTGGAAGAATATCCAGTAGGCGGCGATGCCAAAGTTTCCACGACGGCGATGGGTAAATTAGTCGGCTATGTCGGCCAAAAAGATCCCAACTTTGTAGTGACCAATGCTGACGGCAACGAAGCCTCGGGAATCGCCAATATTAATCAGGCGCTGAAGATCATTCACCCCACCCAAGACGATCTATATTTTCAAGCGCCCCAAGGTCAGGTTTATGAGCCACTGAGTGAAGATGCCTGTGCCGGGATGGCGGCTGGCACCGCCCTAATGGGGGCAAGGACATTATGGTGTTCTTATGAGTCCTTTGCCATCAACGGTTTACCAATTTGGCAAACTGTTACCCAGGGCATGGCGGAACTACGCCGTTCGACACCTTCCACCATTACCCTCTACACTGCTGGGGCACTAGAACAGGGTCGGAATGGCTGGACACACCAACGCCCTGAAGTCGAAGCTTACTTTGCTTCGATGATGCGCAATGGCAACGTTTTCCCGGTCTTTCCGCCGGATGCTAACAGCATCCAGGTCTGTTATGACTGGGCTTTGACTACTAAAAATAAGGGAATTGTGATTACGGCCAGCAAGTCGCCGCTACCGATCCGTACTACTTTTGACCAGACGCGGCAGGGCTTGGCCGATGGCGCAGTGGTGCTGCAAACCACCGCTGGCCAAAAAACAGTGGTGTTAGCTGTAATTGGTGATATGACTTTGGCTCCGGCTTACGCTGCCGCCGAGAAATTGGCCGCCCAAGGCATTGGCAGCAAGATTGTTTCGATCATTAATCCTCGCCGTCTGTATCGCCCCACTGATGTGGCTTGGCAGACTTGTAGTGAACCAGATGATGGCTTCTTGTCTGATGCTAAGTTCCAAGCAATGCTGGGTGGCGATGCCTTAATTGGGATTACCGGCGGTGCCCCGGCCATGCTGGAACCAGTAATGCTCCGATCGATCTGCCCCCGTGATACTTTTGCTTGGAAACGTGGTGAAACCACGGCCACCGCTGGTGAATTAATGGCCTTTAATGGCATCACTGCCGAAGCGATCGCTGCTCGATCGCTCCAACTGCTAGACTAGCCAGACGATTGCGCCGATCTCTGCCCATCACCGCTGCAACTTCTCGGTGGTGGGAGCAGTCTATTAATCTGAGAGAGATATCGCCAGGTATTAAATGTTTAATCAACGTCTTTTAATAGTAGGAATGAGCTGCTGTTTGCTGTTTTTGACTACTGGTTCGTGGAGTTTGGCTAGACCCGAGCCATTTCATCTAGTCTTGAGCAATCATCGTCCTGCTGCTTTGAAGCTATTAGTTGTCTCGATATCCACCGAAAAACCGATCGCCAATCGATCAGTTATGATTAGTAGCGACAATGGTATTAGATGTGTGACTGTGCCCTGTCCGACCAATAGTAAGCAGTGGCAAGGCCGGACTAATCGCCAAGGGCTGGTGATAATTCCCCAAAAAGTGATTCAGCAATTTACAACAATCAAGATACCTGGTTATATGGTTAAAGATTTAGGGAAAGCCCTCCCCAGCCAGCCGGGAATATCCAAGATTGAACTGGCAGAAGTTATCCGACGCGGCTTACGCTAAGCGGCCAATCTGACACTGTATAATAGACAGATATCCGTTTGCTCAGGCAGAACCTGGCAATGATTGGAGTCTGTTTTTTTATGAAACCATATCATCATGACTGAATCTACAACTGCTATTAAAAAAACTATTCTGATCCAACCCATTTTGGGTTCGCGCCGCTTTAGCAATTTTTTCTATGCTGGTATTGTTACTCTCGGCGGCGTAGGATTTTTACTCCAGGGCTTCTCCAGCTTTTTTCACCGCGATTTCTTACCCTTTATTGATAATGCGATCGATCTACCCTTTTTACCCCAGGGTATTGCCATGTCTTTCTATGGAGTGGCCGGAACACTGACAGCACTGTATTTATGGGGTTCGATCGCCCTTGATATTGGCGGTGGCTACAACGAATTTAATCAAGAAACCGGTGAAGCGACTATTTTTCGGCGCGGTTTTCCTGGTAAGAACCGCCAAGTAGAACTAAAAAATCCTCTCAAAGATATCCAAGCAGTACGGGTAGATATCAAAGATGGCATTAATCCTCGCCGAACATTGTTTGTAAGGATTAAGGGACGGCAAGAAATTCCACTAACCCGGGTGGGCGAACCAGTTGCTTTGGCAGAAATTGAAACCCAAGGAGCGGAATTAGCCAGATTTCTGGGCGTGCCTCTAGAAGGCTTATAGAATCTCAGTTAGATGGTGGATAATTTCCACCAGCTAGGTTTCCAGCATTTTTGATCCAAAACATCAGCAATCATGATTGATTTTTTTAATAAATAAAATCTCAGAAAGGTGTTGGCACCTGAAAATGGAGCCTAGCTAAAGAATGCGGATGCATAAAAGAAAGTTCTCGGGCATGTAGACACAACCGCTCCCCATCATCCTGGCCGTACAGTCGATCGCCCACAATTGCTGTTCCTAAACCCTGTGCCGCATGTACCCGCAATTGATGAGTACGGCCAGTCAGCGGCCGAAACTCTAAGCGAGTTTGGTTGCCAACGATTTCCATGACACGATAGTGAGTAATACTGGGCTTCCCCTGCGACCAGTCAACTTTTTGTTTTGGTCGATTGATCACATCTGCGGCTAATGGTAGATCGATCAAACCCGCCGCTTCCTGAACTTTCCCCACGACCAACGCCTCATAAACCTTATGCAGTAATCGATTATCGTCAGAACTACTGTCAGCAAATTGCTTGCTCACAGCTCGATAGGTGTCTAGATCCTTGGCTAATACCAAAATCCCGGATGTATCTTGATCTAAACGGTGCGCCGCCCAGAGTGGCATGGAATGCTCAATTTTCAAAATATCCAGAGCATTCTCCTGGCCATAACGCCCTGGCACCGATAGTAAGCCGCTCGGTTTATTTACTACCAGCAAATAGTCATCACTATAAATAATCTCTAGCGCTGGCCGAGGAAAACTAGCCCGGATCTGTACCGATAACCCAGACAACATAAAACCCATAAGCGGCTGGCATCGATCGACACAAGCCCCATAGAATTCTCCCGACTGTTTATCACCCACCGCTGGCCCCCACCAAAACTCGGCCATGGCGATCGGCTGTAAATTTTGAGTGGCGGCATAATGCAAGAGTTTAGGCGCGCAACATTCACCGCTACCTGTCGGCAAACCGGCTGGCCTTAATTGGGCTAAAGATACTGATTCTCCGGCAAAATTCGTTAATGCCGCCGCCTGATGCATTTGCGATTGCAGCTGTTGAGAAAGGGCTTTGCGTTGTCTTTTCAGATCTTGAATCTGTTGATCGGCCTGATTGATCGAAACTAGTAATGGCCTCAGAACAGTGTCCCATTGTTGCTTGAAGCGCCGCTGCCGCAGACCATCCTGTTGACTCACCTTATCCAGTTGGGTCAAAGCCAAATCTAGTTCATTACCAAATAAGCTAGCCATTAGTTCTTGGCGTTGTAGCTGTCGGGCTTGTTTCTGGATCTTTAGTTCATTCTGGAGTTTTTGTCTGTGGGTGATGTATTCTGCCAAGAACTCGGCGTATTCTAGTCTGGCTGACAACTGCTGTAACTGCCAGATATCTTGCTTAATGACAGTCAATTGCTCTAGAGTCAGCACCTCCGCCGCCGCTACCTGCTGCCGTCCCGGAATCGGTGGCACCCAGCCATTTACCTCAGATTGGCTATCTAACAGACCAGAGAAAGCTTTTAATACTTGGCGTTGGCCGTCTTGATCGATCGCCAGCAGCACGCCGTACATCTTGCCTTCGGCTAGTGGTTTTTGCTTTAATTCCACTATTAATTCACGCGCACGATCTTCACTGGCGATCGATCGCGGCAAACGCAGCCATTCACCACTGCGGGGACAACGCCCCTCATAGTAATAAACCATGAGCTAGCTCAAAATATTTCTATTCTTCCAGCTTGGCTTGGCGACTCTCCAACCAAATCGGTACCACAATCCAAGCAATGACAATCACCAAGGCTAGTAAAGCAAACTGACCCACCCAAGCCACCAGTTGCTCTAATGATACAAACTTGCCCACCACAAAAGTCAAACCGGTCATAACCGTAGCCCAGGCACAAGCGCTAGCCAGATTCACTGCCAGAAATTTACCAAAAGGCATTTCCGCAACCCCAGCCATCGGGCTAACAAAAATCCGGAATAGAGCTAGAAAACGCCCAACGAAAATGGCCTTGACCGCATTTTCACTAAATTTTTCTTTAATTTCAACTAGCTTGGATTCTGACACTCGAAAAAATCCACCTAATTTCAGCATTAGTGGCCAGCCACCATACTTACCGATTGAGTAACCGCAAATTCCACCAATAAAAGCACCAGAAGCCGCACTGGCTAATACTAACCAGTAATTCAATTCACCACTACCTGCCAGAAAACCACCAACGATGGTGATTGTTTCCCCTGGCAGGGGAATCCCTAGATTCTCGAGCAAGATACCAAGGAAGACGGCTATGTAGCCATACTTTTCAGCGATTTCCTTGATAAACTCAACTGACAGGAACTCCATTAGCTAATTTCATATAACTTTACAATCATCATTGTAGTATTTTTAGCCGAAAGTGCAACGGTAGAAGCACCAGTAATTATCGATTGTGAGCAATAACTTCACTTTAAATATTAAAAGTCTGTCTGAGTAGTCTTCAACCACGCCATAAATTCAGACCAATACCCACCAGGGAACCCATTAATAAAACTATGGTGGACAGGATGCCGATCGCAAACCCTGGACCACGCTTTTCAGCAGCTCTATAGTAGCCCCAGGCATATAGAATACGACCTCCAATCCAGATGGTACCCAAAATGGCGGCAGCGATCGGTGAGACAAAAATAGAGAAAATACACAGAGCTGGCAAGAATAGAATCAACTGCTCCAGGGTGTTTTGTTGAACTCGTAAGACTCGCTCGAATTCAGGGCTTCCCGTTACGACTGGTGCTTTTACTCCATATTTAACTCTAGCTCCGCCAACGTTAATAGTCAGGATCAAAAAAAGAATGAGCGCCAAAACAATGACTAAACTAACCCAAGGTGACAAAGGTGACATAAGATTTCCAATTCGCTGCACAGGCAAAACATTGTAACCTGTTCGATACTCATCTTTTCTAGCCATCTATTAATGTAGCTGTTCGGATATCCAACTCCTCCGCAACGGCATGTAAATACTTATACTGAGTGAAGAAATCCAAGTTTTTCCTATGGACAACAATAACTGGCTGCAACAAATTGTTATGATGGGCATTGGCACCACCTCCCTCGTCGCTGACAAAGTGCGTGAAATGAGTGAAGAATTGGTCAAAGATGGCAAGATCAATCCCGACCAAGCCAAGACTATGGTCGATGACATTATGAAGCAAGTAAAGTTAGATCCTAGCTCGGTGGATGAACAGATGCAGCGCTGGCTGCGCAACACCATGCAAGATATTGGGGTGCCGCGCCAGTCGGAGATGGATGAGCTGCGGGGTCGGATCGATCGCTTGGAGCGGCAAGTGCGCGAGCTGGAAAACAAGCTCTGGCGTTAATAGACAGGAATGGAAACGTTTGCAATTACGCTATCTAAAATATGGCTTATGTTGAGGGGCAATTTTTTATGTGGGGATTTAGTGTAAATCTTTATTTCCCCTCAGCCCGCAACTCCAGATTCTTCACCCAATTAATCACTGTGTTGTGATTGATACCAGTGCTGCGCTCAATTTCACGAAAGCTAACTCCCTGCTGATGGAGAGCGAGACACTTTTGCCTAATTTCTAGAGGATATCCTCTTTCAATATAGCGATCGACAAATTGCCGACCACATCCTCTGCAAATATAACGTTGCTTACCATTCTGGCGACCGTTCTTAGCTACTCGATCGCTCTGGCAATCTGGACAAATCATCTTTTGATTGTGCGAAACTAGTAGATGGTCGCCGATGTGGGGATTGAGATAGACATACAGAAGATTTTTAACCTCTGCATATAATTCTTGGCGATGTGATTCATCACTTTGGATCGCCCGAAAAAATAAGCTGGTACACATATGTTGAGCCACTTCTGCCAGCAATTTGCTTTTGGCTACGCTGAGATTGGGGTTGCGTTGGCGATAGAGATTAGCGTGGTTTTCGATTAAGGTTGATACTCGATTGGGTAAATCTGCCATTAAATCCGATAGTCCTTCGATCGGCTGCAAGTAGCCTTGCAAGGCGATACAGCGGGGAATTGGCTGCTCGAAGTAGCTGGTGTAAGCATCTATATACTCGCTAATACACTGGAAGATCGGACGATTTAGATCGCCTTTGAAAAATTCAGCTTCAAGGATATCTGTCTGTTGTAGATGCTTAGTAACTAAAGCGTGAAAAATTGCTAATTTATCTGGGAAAAATTGGTAGATCGAACCGACAGCGGTGTTGGCTCGATCGGCTATTTGTTGAATGGTAGCCGCTGCAAATCCCGCCTCAGCAAATACTTCCGCAGCGGCCACTACAATCTTCTCTACCCGCTGTTGTCCGCGTTTTTGCTGAGGTTGACGGCGAAGAGTTTTATTGCTTGACAAAGATGAGGACTTACTCATAAACTTAATTATGCCACAATTTGGAATAAATTGCTGTTATGACCAATTCTCCACAGCAGACGCTCCGCGAACGATTAAAGCCTGTCAGTTCGATGCCTAGTAGCTCCCGAGTCAGTCAGATCGTTGAACTATTTTCCAACCAAGAACTATTTTTCTTCGAGCAGTATCAAAAACATGGCAAAATCTTCAGGGTATCACCACCATTCTTTGGCAAAATTGCTTGTTTAGTTGGGCCAGATGCTAACCGTTTTGTCCTCAAAGATGGGGCTGATAAGTTGTCATCGCGGCTGGGGAATGCTGCATTAGAACCGATCGTCAGTACAGATCTAGTGCTGTTGCAAGATGGTGAAGAGCATCGAGCTAGTCGCAAGATGATTTTGCCAGTATTTCATCATCAAGCGATCGCCTCTTATTTCGATACGATTCAGCTAGTTGTGAGCGAAACAGTAGCCGATTGGGGGGCAAGAGATACATTTGACCTGAATACTGAGATTCGCAAACTTACCCTCTCCGTTGTCGTCAGAACTTTTTTAGGTAGCGAGAAAGCTGAAGATATCGATCGGGTCTGTGAGTGGTTTAATACGTTAATTGAAAGCCTTGGTAGTCTAATTAAATGGGATGTCTCATTTACTAAATATGGAAAAGGACAAGCTGCTCGTCGTGAAATAGTTAATTATTCCCGCCGACTGATTCAAGAAAGAATAAAACGTCGCGATTTGGATAGATCGACCGATCTGCTAGGATTGTTGATGAATATTCTCGATGAAGATGGTCAGCCATTTTTCACTGAGACTCAGATTATCAATCAAATCATTGGCTTTTTATTTGCTGGACATGAAACGACTGCCAGCTTGATGAATTGGATTTTGTTTGAATTGGGTAATCATCCAGACTGGCGACAAAAATTGCGCGATGAACTCCAGCAAGTAACGGGGAATCAACCATTAAATATCAAACATCTACGCCAACTACCCCAGATGTCAAATGTTCTCAAAGAAGGTGAACGGCTCTATCCACCAGTCGCTGGGCTGGCGCGTGTGACTACTGAAGATATTGAATATGCTGGCTACAATATTCCGGCTGGTTGGTATGTAATGATCTTCCCGCAACTCACTCATCGAATGCCGGAAATATATCGAGAACCGGATTTATTTGATCCCGATCGCTTTGCGGCACCGCGAGAAGAAGATAAGAAATACTCATATTCTCTAATTGGTTTTGGCGGTGGGGTACATAGTTGTTTAGGTGTCGAATTTGCCAATATGGAGATGAAAATCATCCTCACAACTCTGCTCCAAAAATACAACTGGACGGTGATGCCAACAACAGCAGAAATTTCACCAGTACGGAATCCAGTGACTATGCAGAAAAAGTTAAAAGCAAAATTTGTACCGATTTAGAGATCGCCATAAAATACGATAAAAACTATCCTCAAATATTTTATCTTTGAAGGAAGAGCCAAGTTTAATTTAATAATTGTGAATTTATTTATGCTAATTTTTTTGATTATTATCGTAATTATAGGAATTATCGCTTTACCTTACTGGCTAATTCCCACTCACCCATTTCCCCAACCATCAGGACAATGGCAAGTAGGCAAATCTGACTTAATTTGGGATACACCCAGTCAGTCGGGAATAATTGCCAAGGTCTGGTATCCAACAAATCGAAATCTAGTTACTGACAGTTCTTATCTAGGCAAAATTGGCAAAACTTTTTCTAAAAATCTGGTTGTAAATCTACTATTCAAGCTGATATTTAGTCATTTACTACTCGGACATATTCGGATTCCAGCCTCGATCGATACAGCACTAAGTCAGTCTCAACCTAACTTTTCCGTTGTCCTATTTTCATCTGGTTTAGGCACTAATTTTCTGAATAGTTTCTACGCTTTAGAATTTGCTAGTCACGGTTTTATTGTTGTAGGTATCGATCATCCTGGTTTAAGTGTCAGCACGATGCTCGTAAATGGATCGCAAATCGGCATGGACAAGGAAATATCCGATGGTTTAGCTAAACCGGATTTATTAGTCAGTAAGGTTGCAGTAACTCAGGCAAATCAGATCTCGATGGTGCTCGATCGAGTCATAAGTATGAACTCTACCAATAATTCTTTTTTAGATCGTAAAGTTAACATCGAAAAAATATTTGCGGCTGGACATTCCATTGGTGGTTCAGCTAGTTTCGTAGCTTGCGGACGAGATCACCGAATTTCTAAGGCTGTCAATTTCGATGGATATTTTTACATCGATGAGATCGACTTCAGCTATTCAGAAAAAGAGTTTTTATTAATGTTATCTAATCGAGAGAAATATACGATCGATGGTGGGAAGTCCCAATCAGTACATAATTCAATGATGGCAAAAGATCGAACTCGCATCGAGCAACTTGCAAGTAATGTAAACTTACAAGTACTTACCCAAGAATCCGCCAGTCATTTTAGCTTCCTGGATTTACCGCTGACGATTAATCCGAGACTTAGTAAAAAGATCGGTTCATTTGGTGATACAGACCCATTAAGTTTATTATCAAAAACATCAGCAATCGCGATCGACTTTTTCAATAAAATGTAACATTTCTGCTAACTGGAATAAATTAGGCTTAGAGGTTCGATGCTGCCATATGACAAATAAACTAAAATCTGCTCATATGATGCCTGGTAACACTGGATTACCACTGATTAGGAATACAATTAGCGCACTCACCAAGCAGGAGCTATTTTATTGGGAGCAAAATCAAAAGCATGGCAATATCTTTAGAGTATCCATGCCAGGGCTGTTTAATAACATCGCTTGTCTAGTTGGGCCGGAGGCGAATCGGCTGGTGTTCAAAGATGAAGCTGATAAATTTTCATCGCGGTTGGGCAATAAATTCTTGTCGCCGATCCTCAGTCCTGACATGGTATTGATGCAAGATGGGCAACAACATCGTATTAGTCGGAAGTTGATTTTACCCGTATTTCATCGACAAGCGATCGCCTCTTATTTTGATACGATTAAGTTAGTTTGCACTGAGGCGATGGCTGATTGGGGTGAGCGCGGTACGATTAATCTCAGTGCTGAATTGCACAAATTGACGCTGGCTGTCGTGGTTAAAATTTTTCTAGGTAGCGAAAAGACTGAAGAGATTCAGCAAGTGAGTGAGTGGTTTACGACTCTCGTAGACAGTCTAAATGGTGTTATAAAATGGGATAATCCCCTAACTCTTCATGGTAGGGGGCAAACTGCCCGCCGCAAAATTGTCGATTATATCCGCCAAGTTATCAAAGAAAGAGCTGCAAGTGGCGATCTAGAACAATCTACAGATGTACTCAGTTTACTACTGAATACGGTGGATGAAGATGGCAATAAGTTTACCGAAACACAAGTTATTAATCAGGCGATTGGATTCCTGTTTGCTGGACATGATACGACATCGAGTTTGATGAGTTGGTTGTTGTTTGAATTGGGTAATCGTCCAGAATGGCGACAAAAATTGCGCGATGAATGTCAGCAAGTAATGGGATGCGAACCGATTTCGATCGGCCATCTGCGTCAACTTCCCAATATGGCTAATGCAATCAAAGAAGGCGAACGTATGTATCCACCAGCGTTCGTGATTAGTCGCATGGCGATGGCAGATATTAAATATGGTGGTTATCTAATTCCTGCTGGTTGGTACGTGTGCATTTTTCCGATGTTGACTCATCGGTTGCCAGAAATTTACCAAGATCCAGATGCCTTCGATCCTGACCGATTTGCGCCGCCCCGTGAAGAAGATAAGAAACAGCCTTATTCATTAATTGGCTTTGGCGGTGGCATACATAGTTGTGTCGGCATGGAACTCGCCCAGATGGAGATGAAGATTATTCTCTCGACGTTGTTGCAAAAGTACGATTGGACGGTGACACCGACAACTGCTGAAATTGCACCAGTGCGACGCCCATTTATGATGCAGAAGCAATTAAAGGCAAAGTTTGGATCGATCGATAGATGAGACGATCGACACAAATCATATTGGGGTTCGGTTTGGGCTGAGTACTTTTGGTTATGCTAATCCATCATGGTTTATGGAAGAAAGCTGAGATTATCTCTACAGATATTTTCGCTCAGTACGTCTCGACTAGTGTTTTAATCGACGCGTTTGCTCTGACCTTTGTAGCGATCAACTTTTACGATAAGGTTAATATATTCTGTTCTTGGGGTTCAAGTTGGAAATCAACAAAAGATTTTTAATCTCTATTTTCTTTCCTTTTCTATTTTTTCTGGGAAGCATGTCTGTCTTACTTTTTTTCGTGCTAACACAATAAAATTCACTAAACATGTCAGGACACAGTAAGTGGGCGACCATCAAACGGCAAAAAGCCCGCACAGATGCAGTACGCGGTAAAACTTTCGCCCAATTATCGCGAGCAATAATTGTAGCAGCCCGGAGTGGTGCCGATCCGGCGGGTAATTTCCAACTACGAACAGCGATCGATAAAGCCAAGGCCGCCAGCATCCCCAATGATAATATTGAAAGAGCGATCGCTAAAGGTGCCGGTAATTTGGCAGGGGAAGCCGATCGATTAGAAGAACTGCGCTACGAAGGCTACGGTCCCGGCGGTGTCGCCCTTATCATGGAAGCCCTGACTGATAACCGGAATCGCACTGCGGCCGACCTCCGTGCGGCTCTCAGTAAACGGGGTGGCAATTTAGGTGAAACAGGCTGTGTCAGCTGGATGTTTACTCAAAAGGGCGTGTGTATTATTAATGGCCAGATAGACGAAGACTTACTGCTGGTCGCTGCTTTAGACGGTGGGGCAGATGTCTATGAACTTATTGATGATGAAGAGCAGCCAGGAGCCGAGGTCTTTACCGAAACTACTAATCTGGAACAACTCAGTCAGACGCTCCAAGCCCAAGGCTTTGCGGTGATGGAGTCAGAATGGCGCTGGATTCCAGGCAATACGATCGAAATCACTGATCCAGACCAAAGCAAACAACTATTGAAACTGTTAGAAACCTTAGAAGAACTGGATGACATCCAAAATGTCACAGCCAACTTCGAGATGTCAGCAGACTTGATAAACCTATCCATGAACTGATGATTTGGTAGTGTCCTGAAGAAAAGTAGGCTCGAAACTTACGATTAGCAAGGGAACTATGGAGCAACGCATGTTAGTTACGATCGATCTTCCCCCAAGTCTTTACCAACTCGGCGGCCACTTCAATCATGTCATCATCCGCTGTCTGCAAGTATTCTGCTCCTGGGCAATCAGCTAAACGCGATCGAATATCTGGAGCTTCAGCCAACTCGTACAAAGCTCCTAATAAATTCGCCTGGAAATTAGCAATTTCTGGTTCAGTCACCGCGACCTCTGTTCCACAACTTGGCGTAGTCGAGCGAAATCCTGTTGCAATCCCGTTCGCGCGGCCTCGGTTTCTAAAGTATGACCCAACCGCTCCAAGATTACGGCTTTCAGATTATGACAACGGGGCAGCACTCTCGCTAAGAGCTGAAAAACTTCCTCTGGCACCGCTGCGTCATGGGTATCGCGTCGAATGTGTCGCTGCCCAGATTTACTCCAGGAACCACCCGCAATATGTATTTCGCGCACTAACTCTAACGGATAAAGCGCCAACATCGTAGCCGCTGATTGATTAAAGTTAGCCATTTGGCAATAGAGATTATGCAAGTCTAGTAGTAGAAATCCTTGGACTGGCGCTAACATTTGCCTGATAAAAGATCCTTGCTCGCAAGCATCCTGCTGGTTCCAGGCAAAGGCTAAATTTTCTAAACCGACGGGTACCGTTGACATCTGTACTAATTTTTGCAATTGATCGATTCCCATCGCCAAAGTCTGCGGTGCGAGTGGCAAAGATAACGGCGCACTATGATAAAACTTCCCCGCTCCCATCCAACCAAAATGCTCGGAAATGTGATGATAGCGATATTTTTGCAGTTCAGCCTGATACTGATCTAACCATTTAGCTTGTGGTGATTGCCACTGTGCTGATAGTAATGAATAACTTACCCCATGCCCTAATAGTCGATCTCGATCGCTATAAAAACTGAGCAGTTCATCAAGCCATCCCGGCAAGCTCCGCCCCCAGCCCACATCGAAACTCCATTCCACCACATCTACCTGACCAGCTTCAAACAGCTGGCGAGTAGCCTGAAAAAATTCTGGCTCAGGCATCACAGAAAGACCGACCCATGGTAAAGATTGGGTGGTCTTTTTAAATAGTGATACTCCCCAGGCGCGGTTTCGCCCACTACCCAACTAGCCCATCCCACAGGCAGGACAAGGCTCCTTGCCCGGCGACTGCTGACTTTCAGATTGGGCGGGATCAGGATTCAAACTTACAGGATCTACAGATTCGTCTTGGTGCTGATTAGGTTGGAAATTAAACTTCATGTCGAATTGAACATTTGGTCGCAACCCAGTAGCGATTGATAGAGCCATACCGGCAATTACTCCAAACAGGGCAGCAGTCTTAGCACTCATTCCCTCAAACATAAGAACTCAACTCCATAAGTCAGACTGTAATATCCAATTTTAACTGAAATTAACTGAATGGCACTAGATAGTAAGCATTCTAAAGGTTTAATTTTACAAATTCTGCAGCTTTTAACTTCACAAGTTCATCACATCTCGCTGTTAGGATAAAAATCATAGAAGACAAATATATTTTCTGTATATTTTGTACTCCATCAAAATCTCTAGATAAATTAAAATAAGGGTAATATGCCAAAGATTTAACTACCGACTTCCTCTTGTGTGTGGTGAGAACAGACCATGTTTAAATTTATTCCTTATCAAAAATTTCGCGATACTCCGGGCGTAAAATTTTTCGATATTACGATTGCTAGCTCTAATGCGCGAGATTTGGTCTACCATCAAGGTCCAGCAATCAGTCCCAACGACAGTCATGATGGACACTGGCAGTTCTACATGCACTCCCACCAAGAGGACAATTTACTCGCTTTATCTGGTGGCCGCACCTTTTATCTAGTTAATTTCTCTTGGCCAAAGCCATTTCATATTGTGCGATTAGAAGCTGGCGGCGATATTTTACAAATCCCACCCGGCACCTTCCATCGCTCTGTTTCCGATCCGAATGGCTCCGTCGTCTTAAATCAGGCGCTGCGCGCTGTAACAGCCAAGCTGGAAATCGAATTCCGGGTTTATGATAGCGGTCAGATCCCGCGCTTGCTACGGGCGACCTCTCGACCAGCTTCCTTGCCCAAGATCCATGGATTTGAATGGGAATCTCTGCCTAAAGCTAGTTGATTAGAGAGATAAAGATATCTGGATGGGTAAAAATGGTGGACAAAAAGCTGTGATCAGTTGCGATTGAATCATGAAATTTGGTTGATATTACTAGGCTCAGAATGGGAGCGAGCAACAGGAACAATCAGTAATTGTTCTAGTCGATGAATGTATACTTCTGTAGTTGCCTAAAATAGCTAAAATATTTATATTTTTGTCTCAGCAAGACAAGGACAGAGTGAAGGTTTTAGCTGAAATTGAATTCATGCTAAGAAAACCACAAAACCCCCGAATTCCCCAAACCTCTTAGCAGTAAAGCCTTGGCTATGCTGCCTGACCAGCCCCTCCAGATTCCCCAAAATAGACGAGATTTATTGCTGGGAATCTAGATAGTTAACCTTACTTCCTCACTATTTTAGGTGATTAATCATGAAAAAAGCACTGATGACATTAGCTATTGCGGCTGCTAGTATTTCTACCTTCGGGGCTGCCAATGCAGCCCAAGCCGGAGTTTCGATAACTTTCTCATCTGATGAACCAGTGGTTCATCATGCACCCAGAGTCTACTATCCAGCACCACGGGTATATTACCCAGCCCCTGTGGTAGTTCATCCTGGTGAATACTACCGAGTAAAGAGACGTCATCATGGCCGTAACATCGACTATCGGTATCGGGATGCTCGACGAGATGGCTACTACGATCGTTACGACCGCAATGGTGATGATGAATTTGATCGCGATGGTTACCGCCGTCGTCACTAGATTTCCAGATATAAATTATTAAGCTCCCAAAGAAAGCGGTTAGAATGTCTACCGCTTTCTTTGAGAGCTTTTCTAATTAACTACAGTCAGCGCACTCGCTCTAAAGCTTCTTGGTAACCGGAGATTCGCCCCTGCTGCTGGTAAATATCTACCGCTTTTTGGAAATCGGCTCTGGCACCACTTCTATCACCAGCTTTTTCGCGGACATCACCCCGTTGGTAATAAGCGCGGGCAGACGTTGCATTTCATAACTCTGATGATTTTTCGGTAGTACTTCAAACTTATCATGTTGCACCACCGCAACCCCTAATTCATGCAACAATGCCGCTAGAACAAGTAGTTTACAGTAGCGGTTAATTCCTTGTCTGTATCGTTAGATTGAAAAATAAAGTTCCCACCGATCTGAAGTACAAATCTTTCGCTAATTTGAAAGTCCATTCCACTTGCCAACATGGGGTTTGTTTCCCCACTCCTATCCGTATTAGTAGCTACTCCTACCCCAAAAAAGGGTGTCCAACCCGGAGCAATCTCTCTCTCGCCCGTAAGGGAAAACCGTAACTCTGTATAGTTTCCCAAAAAGATGGCAGGTCTGCCTGACAGACTGACTCCTCCAAAATCAGTGATTTTGAATTTGGCATTAATGATTGCGGTAGTGTCATCATACAATCCGCCTCTGGTACCAACTCCAAGATAGTTGTCAGCCGGTTTCGCAAAGGCTTCAGGCACAGCAATTCCAAAGGTGAGACCGCATAGAGTGAGAATGGTGACATAACAACTGCTTCGACTGCTCATATTTCCATAGTAATAATGTATGATAAATACCTTGAAGAATATTTACCGTACATTCAGCTTACCCATAAATCACCCTGCATCATCGATCTCTCTGAGTTTAGATCGGTGATGTTTTTGGGCTTTCGTGGGCAGTAATGTTGTTCAGTGAAGTTCCGGTGTACGATCGATCGCGCCATCTATCGGTAATCGCAGATGAAACAATTAGTGTTTCCCATTACACCCATATCAAGTATAGTGAGAGACCTTAATCTGAATTAGCATCCGACTGAACAACCATCACCGAGCAGGACGCATGATGTAAAACATAGTTACTGGTGCTACCTAGAAAGATTTCGCTCAAGGCCGATTGCTGGTTACGACCCATCACGATCAAATCTGCTGACCAAGTTTTGGCAGCTGCACAAATCATTGGTGCAGAGTCTCCAAAATTTTGCAGAATCTCAGCTTTGATTTGACGATCACTAGCCTGTTGAGCATAAGACTGGAGACGTTCCATCCCATGTTTTTCATATTTTTGCCACTCTTTTACATATTGCTCGATCGCTTGATCATTGACAATAGGGAGAATACCTCCCACCAATGAACTGCCAACTATACCAAAATCATGCTGCACAAGCGGATTAAGAACATGCAAAAGTAGAATTTGAGCACCAAGTTTATCAGCTATGGTTAATCCCGATGCTAAGATTTTTTCGGCCTCTGATGAATCGCTAATTGCGATCAAGATTTTTTTCAACATTTAGATTCACTCTCATCAGTAATTTATTTGAAGACGGATTGATTGAGAATCGAAGAGCTGACTTTGCTGCATTGCATTGATCAACCAGATAATCTCTATGACTAGTATAGACCTTAATGGTAGTGGTTGAGATCAGAGACTTTTGCCATTAGTAATTCGTTTGCATCGCGTCTTCTTCTGGGAAATCGAATATACTGTTTGAGATGAAACTATCACAAACACTTTCTGACTTATTGGTTAAATATACCAACAAACCTTTGCCACTACATATCTTACTCAAACAAGTGGGCAGCAATGGATTTGGCATGATTGCAGGGATGCTAACGATCCCCATGTTGATTCCTAGTCCCATTCCATTGGCCGGATTTTCAGCGTTAGTAGGTAGTGGTATAGTTCTGATTGGCTGCCAATTAGCTTTGGGCTATGAAAAACCCTACTTGCCTCAGCGAATCGCTCGTCAAGAACTGTCACCCGGTGCTTCCCAAAAATTACTCAAGAATATCAATCGTTTTCTCCAACCTTTAGAACAGATGTCCAGACATCGATTTCCTAAATTTAGTAATAGTTGGTGGAGTGGCCGGATCATTGGTGTTTGTCTAGCTTGGAATGCCCTCTTGATGTCACTACCATTACCAATTCCTTTTACAAATCTTTTGCCTGCTTATACAATTTTATTTTTGTCGATCGGTCTGTTAGAGTCCGATGGCTTGTTTATTCTGATTGGCTATGGCATGACTACAGCAACGACTGTTTTCTTTGCCAGCATTGCAGGCATAATTTGGCAGCTGGTCAATTACTGGTGGCATATTTTACTGGTGGCACTCTCCAGTTAAATTAAGAATTTGATGATTTAAGTTTTCTGGTGGGTCGAGTAACCATTCGCTCGTTACTCCAACATTTGTGATCAGAACTGGTAGAGCGAGAATCCCAAGTGATGTTGACTTGAGTGATGCCCGGAATCGTAAGGCATCTGTCACACCATCATAAAAGACCATAAGCTGGCGTTCTGTATCTAGTATGATTTAATTTCTGGCCTAAACAATATGCCACTGAATATATATCAGTGGCATATTGTCACTACAATACAGACTATTTATTGACTGGAGCTTGATCTGGCTTGGTTAATGGCACCTTTACCATGTTGGGTAAACTAGCCATCGCTTTAGGCATTGTTAAAGTTAATAAACCATCAGCCATTTCTGCGGTTACTTGCTCTTTATGAATTGCTGAGGGCAAGGGCACCAAACGGGTAAACCGGCCATAGTGAAACTCCGATCGCATGATGCCCTGATCAGTCATTTCTCTTTGATCTTGATATTCACCAGTTAGGAAAACAGCATTTTCGCTGACCTGAATATCCAATCTTTCAGGTTCTAACCCTGGTATCTGTGCCTTAAGCAACAGGTTTGTTTCTGTTTCTTGTAGCTCGATCGCAGGTACCCACGGAGTTTCTTGCATCTTCGGAAACATCTTTGTTCCCGGTTCTTCATGCACTATGTCATCAAACATTCGGTTGATCTGCTGGCGTAAAACATTGAATTCTTCTAGAGGCTGCCATTTAATTAGTGACATAATATTATCCTCTTGGTTTATTGTGTAAATATGTTTACTATTTAGTAGATAGTTTCGGAGTTGCCGGAGTTTTTGGCGCTTGGTCTGATGTAGCTAAGGATACTTTCACTACATTTGGAATCACAGATTGTGCTTTGGGCATTGTGATAGTCAAGAGACCATCAACCATCGCTGCCTGCACATGGTCTCGCTGAATAGCTAATGGTAAAGGAACCACTCGCCTAAACTGACCATAATGAAACTCTGACTTCATAAACCCCTGATCAGTCATTTCTCTTTGATCCTGATATTCACCAGTTAAGAAAACAGCATTTTCACTAACCTGAATATCCAACTTTTCAAGCTCCATCCCTGGCACTTGCGCTTTGAGCACCAGCTCTGTTTCCGTTTCTTGCAGTTCGATCGCTGGTATCCAACGGGTTTCCCTCATTTTTGGAAACAGCCCCAGCCCTAATTCTTCATGTTTGATGCTATCAAAAAGCCTGTCAATCCGATGTCGTAAAGCATCCAATTCTTCTGAAGGTTGCCATTTAATTAGTGACATGAAATACCATCCTTGTGCATTATCAATTGAATTTTATAGCTATAACAATCCCAAATAATTCCACCGACTATTCCTAGCTGAAACCTCTGCCCAAAAAAGAACAGGTTCAAATTCACAACTGATCCAGAATTGCTATACATTTATTTTGTCTCACCATATTTAGATAATAAATGAACAAGTTGAGGAACTTGTGAAGAGATTTTCTTTTAACACATTATAGTTAATGAGTTTGTCAGCTTATAACTATATAGACAAACAAGCTATACTGAATGAGTGGCATACATTCTGTTTGTTGCATATAATACAAAATTTGAACAAAACTAGTCAATCACCTTGCCGTACAGGCTTTCTGCATATAGGGTAGGTGTAACGCAACTTCATACCCGGCCAGTATGTACCCAAACAATCTCTTCCCAAAACCACTGAATTTAGAGTCAATCATCGATCGCAATCCTTTGGTTGTTCATCCTAATATGCCGCTCGTTGAGGCAATCTTGATGATGAGTCAGAGTATGGATAGTGAGTGTTTGTTACCTAACTCAGCCCCATCGCCGGAGGTATTACCCCGGCCGCTTGGTACCACGCACGATGTTGGCGAAGCCTGTGGAGCAGAAACATCCGAGCAATTACATCCGCTGCGGCGAATGGCCACATCGCATAGCTCGGTGTTGGTTGTAGAAAACGAGCAGCTAGTCGGCATTTTTACCGAGCGCGATCTAGTGAGACTGACTGCCACCCAAGCTGATTTACGGGGGATGAATGTGGCAGACGTAATGACTAAACAGCTCCACACTTTGGTCTTATCGGCGGAGCAGACTATCATCAGTGCTTTAAACATTTTACAACAGTATAAAATTCGCCATCTACCGGTTATTGATACCCAGGGAATGCTGCTTGGTATCATCACGCCCGATCACATCCGCCAAATTTTGCAACCTACCGATCTTTTGAAGTTTAGATCCGTGGGCGAAGGCATGACGGCTGATGTCATTCATACTACTGCAAACACAACTATACTACAAGTTTCTCAGTTAATGGTTGAATATGGCATCAGTTCGATCGTAATTGTGGATGGAGAGCAGCCACTACGACCCGTGGGAATCATCACAGAAAAGGATGTCCTCCAGTTTCAGGTTTTGGAACTTGATTTAACTCAACTGTCGGCTGAATCGGTAATGAGTAGTCCTTTGTTTTGTTTACAGCCCGCAGATTCGCTGTGGTCGGCGCAGCAGGTGATGGAAAGCAGGCGTATTCGGCGATTGGTAGTAACTGGTGCGCAGGGCGAGTTGCAGGGAATTGTTACTCAGTCGAATCTGCTAAGATCGTTTGATCCACTGGAAATGTTGCGGGTAGTCGATAGCTTACAGATGCAACTGATTGATCGATCGACAGAGTTAGAGCAAACTAATCAGGAGTTGAGAGCCGAAGTAGCCAGACGACAGCAGGTGGAAGATGAGTTACGCCAAGCGGCGCAAGGCTTGGAGCAGCGCGTGGTCGATCGATCGACTGAAATAACACTGCTCAACGAACAGCAGCAATCCTGTAATATTGCTCTAGAAATTAGTCAGCAAGGGATTTCGGACTTTATTGAGAATGCCATCATTGGGATGAATTGGGTGGAGTTTCGTGCCGACAAGCTGGGTCAACCAGCAGGAATTATTGTATGGGCAAATCAAGCCGAACTCAAAATGCTGGGATACGATCGCAAGGAATATATCGGGCAGCCGCTGATCGATTTCTATCTCGATCGGGAAGCCATGCGCAGCATGTTCCAGCGCCTATTAAATAATGAGTTGATTCAAGAGCATGAAGCTCAGATGCGGCGCAAAGATGGCTCGATCTGTCATGTCCTGATTGATGCGAATGCTCTGTTCAAAGATGGAAAATTTATCCATGCCCGTTTTTTCACCAGAGATATTACTGATCGCAAGAATGCGGAAGCTGTCTTGCAAGAAACATTAACCTCGTTAGAATTCCAAAAATATGCCCTCGATCGATCAGCTATTGTCGCCATCACCGATCAACAGGGCAAGATTGTTTATGTTAACGATAAGTTTTGCCAGATTTCCCAGTACTCCGCCGCAGAACTAATGGGCAAGACCCATTTCGTGATCAACTCTGGCTATCATCCTCCTGAATTCTTTCGAAATCTGTGGACAGTAATTACTAGCGGGGAAGTCTGGAGTGGTGAAATCAAAAATCGGGCTAAAGACGGTAGCTATTACTGGGTAGCTACGACCATCGTGCCACTTTTGGATGATAGCGGTCAACCTTTTCAGTATCTATCGATTCGCTTTAATATTACCGATCGAAAACAGATGGAGGCAGCACTACAAGCAAGTAAAGCCCGTTATCGCGCCCTGGTAAGATCTGCTCCTGTCGGCATTTACCAAACCGATGTTGCCGGAAACTGTCTATTTATCAATCAGCGATGCCTACAATTGCTGGGAATAACCAAGGCTGAGGCTTTGGGTCAAAGCTGGATCAGCTCCCTTCACCCTGACGATCGAGAGTGGGTGTCTACCCAGTGGTATCGTGCAGTGCAAGCCGGGCAGGAATTCAAATCAGAACATCGGTTTGTGACCCCCCAAGGACGTGTAAACTGGGTCTTTGTCAAGGCGATCGGGATCTACGATAAAGGAGTAGTCACTGGGTATATCGGTACGCTGACCGATATCACCGAACGCAAGCAACTAGAACGGGAACGAGAGCAGTTTTTGGCTGTTGCTTCAGATTTACAACTGATTTTGGGCAGTAATGGATATTTCCATTGGGTTAGCCCAAATTGTGAGTCAACGCTGGGCTGGACAAGCGATGAAATGACATCCCATCAATGGACTGAGTTTCTTCATCCCGACGACATCGACCGATCTGTCTCCGATGCCACGAGTTTGTTCTTTGGGCAAGGAACCATTGCCTGTGAAAACCGCTATCGACACAAAGACGGCTCCTACCGTTGGTTGTCATGGAAAGCACAGTCACACGCAGAAGAACAGGTGATTTATGCGGTTGCGATGGACATCACCGAGAAAAAACAATTGGAACAGCAGTTTCTGCGTGCCCAACGCTTAGAAAGTCTGGGCACCCTGGCCAGTGGCATTGCCCACGATTTGAATAATGTGCTTACTCCGATCCAGGGTGTGGCTCAGCTTTTACCCCGTACCCTGCCCAATCTGGATGAGCGGAATCAAAGACTATTGACGATGCTGGTCGAAAGCTCGAAGCGCGGTAGTAGTTTGGTGAAACAAATTCTTACCTTTGCCCGAGGGCTAGATGGTCAGCGCGCGGTGCTGCAAGTGCGGCATATTCTGGCGGAAATCATTAATGTTGCCCGCCAAACTTTCCCCAAAGCGATCGAGATCGTCTTAGATATAGCTGCTGAGGATCTGTGGATGGTGAATGTCGATGCAACTCAAATTCATCAGGTGTTAATGAATTTGTTTGTTAATGCTCGGGATGCGATGCCCAATGGGGGCAGAATTACTGCAACGGCTGGAAATATAGTGATTGATGAAACTGCTGCCAAAATGCCAAGCAATACCCGCGCCGGATCTTATGTAGCAATTATGGTTGCTGATACTGGGATGGGGATTGATAGTGGATCGATCAATAAGATTTTCGATCCATTCTTCACGACCAAAAAGACCGGCACTGGACTAGGATTATCGACAGTATCTGGCATTATCAAAGCCCACGGTGGTTTTATCAATGTTGATAGTGAGATCGATCGAGGCACTTGCTTCACCATATATTTGCCTGCTATCACCAATAGTGAGGAAGACCAGCCCATCGACAGACCACAACTCTGGGAGGGCAATGGGCAACTAATTTTAGTCGTGGACGATGAAGACTCTGTCCGGGAGATTACTAAATCTTCATTAGAGACTTACAATTATCGAGTCATATTAGCCCGTGATGGGGTGGAGGCTATTGTATTATACGCTCAGCATCTAGATGAAATTTCGGTCGTCATGTTAGATATGATGATGCCTAACCTGGATACTCCATCCGTAATTCTGGCTTTGCAGCGCATTAAGCCCACCGTGAAAATTGTAGCAATGAGTGGTTCGGTAGCTAATGAGCAGATCGTCGAGCAGTTCGGGCTGAGCGCTTTTCTGACCAAGCCCTTTACCATGATCGAAGTGCTAAATACATTGGTGAATCTGCATTAGTCAAAACAGTTATTTGTCATAAAACTGCTACACCTTCTAGCTATGCACAATAGAAAAGGCGGGGATACCCCGCCAGTATGATTAACTTAGTTTAATCAATGTTTTTGTCCCGGCAGCGTCAGCGATCGAAACGGCTAGCATCAGACCATTGGAGTCCTGCCCCGTCAAAACCTCTGTTGGTGAATCAACAGTATGAGCATAATTCACTTCATTTTTACCAGTTTCAATTACCAAGTCATCGCCCTTACCAACTGGGTCATAAACCATGGCCATCAAAGGGGCATTCTGAATCAGTTCTTCATCACCAAGTTCTGAATTGATGATTTCGATGGAAATATGCCGTCCCCGATTCCCATCGGAGAATTGGTCGAAAAATTCACCCCATCGCTCGCGCGGGATAGATTTGTTGATGTCAATCTTGCTAGTCATATATGTGATTCCCTTTGTTAGCTAAATATTTGCCCGTCAACAACTAGCTGTAATAAGCCCAAGACATCACTAGTAGGGTGATGGCCAAAGCAATAATCACAGACAACCAAATCTTGCCATCCAAAATAAAGTTGTTTTCGGTGGCAACTTCATCCCAGTAACCATCAAATATCTGATGGCCGATGACATAATTTACGGCGATCGGTAGTCCTGGCCAAAGCAAACCAATACTGAATGCTACTATTACCCAAGCTTTGCCATGTAACAGTAATAAATAAGCCCCACCAACCATCAAAACCACAGCTACAGCGTCAAAGACTCGATGCAACACTATTGCATACTCCCCTAGCTTGGGTGCGGCTTGCTTTTTGAGCAAATATTTGTCAGTCAGAAAGAGACCAACCAAGATCAACCATAACGCCAGAATAACGAATAGCATTAATTCATTCATATCATCCTCCTGATTTACCAGGCCGAAATCAGAAATCATTGACTAATTCCGATAGCTTGAGCTTATGCTATCAACGTGAGGAAGTTGTGAGGATCAGAGAATCCAGGGTGATCATAAATCCATTTCCTCACAAGTTCCTTGGATTTGAGTTCTATAGTTGCAGTTATCACCCGCTGCATTCCAGGTGGCTACCATGCCGATCGACAACAATCGTAAATCTGACGGATCGAAAAACCCGATTCCCACTGGTTTAATTTTCCTCGCTTGGGTGTTATTACTGCTGGCCTGGCCCAGTGAAAACCATATCAGGAGGTCTTATAGCGAATTTATTCAGCAAGTAGAGTCTGGTCAGGTAGCCAAGGCGGCCATCGATAGTCAGGAAATTCGATATGAATTGAAATCAACTCCGGCTAACCAGTCCCAGAATCTTGATCCTAAAAATATCCCCAAAAATATCTTTGTCACTAGACGACTAGCTGATGATCCAGATCTCAGCAAAATTCTGCGGGCACATCAGGTCGAGTATGTTGTACCTGCACCCAGCCCCCTTAGCGGTCTATGGACAATTTTAAGCTGGGTGCTGCCTCCGGTAATTTTCTTCTTAATCTGGTCACGATTTGGCAATCAAAATCAGACGAGTCTGCTGGGAGCTGGCAATAGCCACGCCAGAGTTTATGATGCGGGGAAAACTGGTGTCACTTTTAATGACGTAGCTGGGGTGGATGAAGCGAAAGCCGAGCTACAAGAAATTGTAGACTTTCTGCAACATGCTGATAAGTATGTAAAGCTGGGAGCCAAAATTCCTAAGGGCGTGTTGTTGGTCGGGCCGCCGGGGACGGGCAAGACACTATTAGCTAAAGCTATTGCCGGAGAAGCTGGCGTGCCATTTTTTAGTATTTCTGGCTCAGAGTTTATTGAAATGTTTGTGGGGGTAGGTGCAGCCAGAGTGCGGGGACTATTTGAGCAAGCCAAGCAGCAGGCTCCCTGCATTGTATTTATTGATGAGTTGGATGCGTTGGGTAAATCTCGATCGAGTGCGAATTCACCGATTGGTGGTAATGATGAACGCGAACAAACCCTGAATCAACTGTTATCAGAGATGGATGGATTTGCCGCTAATACCGGCGTGATCTTGCTCTCGGCGACTAACCGCCCCGAAGTATTAGATCCAGCTTTGTTACGGCCGGGTCGGTTTGATCGCCAGATTGTAGTCGATCGACCAGATAAAAGCGGTCGGGAGGCTATCCTCGTTGTCCATGTCCGCAATGTCAAAATGTCTGATGATGTAAATTTGCTGAAATTAGCTGCTCGCACCCCCGGTTTTGCTGGTGCCGATCTGGCTAATTTGGTCAATGAAGCCGCCCTCTTAGCAGCTCGCCATGATCGAGAAAGCGTCACCATGTCCGACTTTGAAGAGGCGATCGAACGGATTCTGACCGGGCTAGAGAAAAAATCGCGGGTCTTAAATGACATGGAAAAAGAAACGGTCGCCTACCATGAAGCCGGTCATGCGATTGTAGGTTCCCTGATGCCCGGATCAGGGACAATTGAAAAAATTTCGATCGTCCCTCGGGGCGTGGCGGCTTTGGGCTATACCCTCCAATTGCCCCAAGAAGATCGCTTTTTGATGATAGAAGACGAGCTACGCGGCCAAATTGCCATGCTATTGGGGGGTAGATCGGCAGAAGAACTCATTATGGGCAAGGTTTCTACGGGAGCGGCAGATGATATTCAAAAAGCTACAGATTTAGCCGATCGCTATGTCACCATCTATGGCATGAGCAAACAACTAGGTCCAATGGCCTTCGACCGCTCTGCTAGCCAGTTTCTGGGTGGGTGGGGAAATCCGCGCCGTCCACTCAGTCCTCAGGTGGAGTCGGCGATCGATCGAGAGGTCAAACACCTAATTGATAATGCTCATCAAATTGCTCGGGTCATCCTCGCTCATAATCAACCATTGCTCCGGGAGGTGTCACAGGTCTTGCTAGAACGGGAAGTTCTAGAAGGCCAAAAACTGCATTCTTATCTCAGTCAGGTGAAAATACCACCGCTGTTATCCACTTGGCTACAAAGCGGAGAGATGGCCACTGATAGTATATCCGATCATATTCCAGCTTTGGATCAAGGTTTGACAACACAACATTTATACGAAAACTCACGATAAAGGAACTAATTCAATGAAATTCAGCAATCTGCCTGCGCCTACTAATGATCAAACTCCCCAGAAAAAAAGCCTTTTTCTATCATCTTTCATTGCCAACCTGATTCTAAATAACAAAATGCTAGCAAAGATATTAGAAATTTGGACTAACACCCTCGACTTTCATGGCCAAGCTTGGTGGATCGAAATTTTTACCGCTCACCCCAAATGCACTTACTACTTTGGTCCGTTTGCTCATGTCACAGAAGCTGAGGGAGCGATCAGAGATTATATAGAAGATCTAGAGAATGAATTGGCCCAAGGAATCCAAGCCCAAATCAAGCGTTGTAAGCCAGATCAATTGACGATCGATCATGAAACATAGACAAAACCATAACTACAAATAGACCGAAATATCTTCTACTACCAATCAAATTATCGGAAAAAAGCCATGCTAGATATCGATGAAATGAGTTCAAAAGAAATATATGAACTACTGTCTAAAGTAGGGTACGGCCATCTGGGCTGCATCCATGAAGGAAAGCCCTACGTGATGCCCATGCACTATTATCTCGAAGATCAAGAAATCTATCTGTTTACCACCGAAGGCATGAAGACTCATGATATGGATGCCAATCCAGAAATTTGCCTTCAGGTCGAAGAAATAGTTAACGATCCATTGCATTGGCGCAGTGTAATTGTCATGGGTCAAGCCCAACGTTTAACAGAGCAGTCCGATATCGATCGGGTACGGAAATTCATCAAGGATCTTAATCCCACACTTTCTCCAGCTCTTAACCGCACCTGGATCGATTCGTGGGGCCGAGCGGAAGTAGTTGCGATCTACCGGGTCTATCCGAGCGAGATGAGCGGACGCACCACTGATGGAATCAGCAGTAAACCACTAATGGCCTAACTATCAGCTAACCCACAGCCCATCAGGCGCAAATGCGAGAGCGAACATGTCGGAATTGATTCAAGCAGTTTTAGAAAGTGAAGAGCGCTCCGATTTACGCCAGTTTTTAAGTGCCCTCCGTCTCTCCTCGGAGCAACGGTACTTGCTCCGCAATGACATTCTTAGCGCTTTCAAGATTTACTGTGAAACGCAGCAGAAACCGACATCGTTCTATCATTTTTCAGACTTAGGGCGGTTGATTTCCCATGTTCAAGAGCTGATCTTGGAGAATGGAAACACTTGCCTGATTGTTCGATCGCAAATTGCCCGCCAAGAGGCGTATCAGATCTTCGAGGATTTGACCGTAGAGCCGATGACTGTGCAGGAATTGTTAGATCTGCGCGATCGACATGTGGGTTGCAGCCATCCATTAGATGGAGACATTCCTGAAATTGACTTTCTACCTTTCTATGATTATTCTCCGCTGATTCGAGATCCCAAAAATATCGGCAAAGGTGTCGAATTCCTTAACCGTTATCTCTCCAGCAAACTGTTTCAAGATCCTCACCAATGGCTGGCAGTATTGTTCCAATTTCTGAGCTTACACCACTGTAACGGGATGCAATTATTGATCAATGAGCGAATTAAATCGCAGCAACAACTCTCGAACCAAGTCAAGCGAGCCTTGCGGCTAGTGAGTGATTTACAACCCGGTGAGCCGTATGAAAAGTTTCGATTTGATTTGCAAACGCTTGGCTTTGAGCCAGGATGGGGAAATACTGCTTACCGAGTTCGAGAAACATTAGGAATTCTCGATCAGCTGATTGACTCTCCCGATCATCAATCCTTAGAAGCCTTTTTGTCGCGCTTACCTATGATCTTTCGGATCGTTTTGGTTTCCCCGCATGGTTGGTTCGGGCAAGAAGGAGTTCTAGGCCGACCCGATACCGGGGGACAGGTAGTCTATGTTTTAGACCAAGCTAAAAATTTGGAGAAACAACTACAAGAGGATATTGCCCTAGCTGGTTTGGATGTCTTGAACATTGAACCTAAAATATTAGTACTCACCCGCCTGATTCCCAACTGTGAGGACACACTTTGTAATCAACGGCTAGAAAAAATTTACAGTACCGCCAATGCTTGGATTTTGCGGGTTCCCTTTCGAGAATTTAACCCTAATCTGACTCAAAATTGGATTTCCCGGTTTGAAATTTGGCCTTACCTAGAAACCTATGCTCTAGATGCCGAGCGTGAACTGCTGGCAGAATTTCAAGGTAAGCCAGACTTAATTGTGGGCAATTATTCAGACGGCAACTTAGTGGCCTTCTTACTCTCGCGACGGCTCAAAGTAACACAGTGTAATATTGCTCATGCCTTAGAAAAAACCAAGTATCTATTCAGTAATCTTTACTGGCAAGACCTAGAAGACAAATATCATTTTTCGCTTCAGTTTACAGCCGATTTGATTGCGATGAATGCGGCGAATTTCATTGTCAGTAGCACCTATCAAGAAATTGTCGGCACAGCTGAAAGTGTTGGTCAGTATGAATCTTACCAAAGCTTCTCCATGCCCGAACTTTTTCATGTTGTCACCGGGATTGAATTATTTAGCCCCAAATTCAATGTTGTCCCACCTGGTGTAAACGAAGCCGTTTTCTTTCCTTATACTAAAACGGCGGAAAGAATTACCAGCACTCATGACTACATTGAGGATTTGCTTTTCACCCTAGATGATCCTACGCAAGTTTTTGGCAAACTGGATGATCCTAGTAAGCGCCCAATTTTTTCGATGGCCAGACTGGATCGGATTAAAAACCTGACGGGCTTAGCGACCTGTTTTGGTAATAGCAAAGAATTACAAGAAAGCTGTAACTTGATTTTGGTGGCTGGCAAATTAAGAGGGGAGGAGTCCATAGACCACGAAGAAATTAGCGAAATTGAGAAGCTGTACCAGATTATTGATGAATATAATCTTCATGGCAAAATTCGCTGGTTAGGCGTGCGCCTTTCCAAGGGAGATTCTGGTGAAATATATCGCACGATTGCCGATCACCAGGGCATCTTTGTGCAGCCCGCTCTGTTTGAAGCCTTTGGCTTGACAATTTTAGAAGCCATGGTTTCAGGATTACCAACCTTTGCTACTCAATTTGGTGGCCCATTGGAAATTATTCAAGATCAGGTCAATGGCTTTTATATCAATCCAACTCATTTAGAAGAGACTGCCCAAAAAATTTTGGATTTTGTGAGCAAATGTGAGCAGTATCCCAATTACTGGTTTGATATCTCCCAGCGAGGAATAGAGCGAGTTTATAGCACCTATACCTGGAAAATTCATACAACTCGATTACTGTCACTGGCTCGAATTTACGGCTTCTGGAATTATACTTCTAAGGAAAATCGCGAAGACATCTTACGCTATATTGAGTCGCTGTTCTATTGGGTATTTAGGCCAAGAGCCCAGCATTTACTGGAACAACATCAACAACAGTGATCATGAGCTTAGTAGCTAGCTATTAACACTGATGAGCTGGGAGGCGCACTTGGAATAGACTGCCTTGACCTAGCACGGAAGTAACACTGATAGTGCCAGAGTGGGTTGTGACGATGCGTTGCACGAGGTGCAATCCCAGGCCACTACCGGATTGCTTGTGTTGACCAGTACGAAAGCGTTGAAAAGCAACTGCTTGTTCATCAGCAGACATGCCCAGCCCAGTATCTTGAATGTCGATCGATACCCACCCATTCACTCCCGAGGTTTCGTCTAAACTGGCCGGGCAAAAGCCTAAACAGAGTTTAATACTGCCAGTATCAGTGAATTTGAGGGCGTTACCTACTAGGTTAGCAATCATCCGCCGAATTTCTTGGCAGTCGCCCAGCACTTTTAATGATTCGGGAGCTGGAGCATCACTGAGAGCCGTCAGCATAATCGACTTGTATTGAGCTAAGGGTTGGAGTTCTTGCACTACATCCTGAATAATTTCCCACATGTGGCAAGTCGTCAGGGTCAGGGTTTTGGTGCCAGATTCATAACAATGAACTTCTAAGAGTGTATTAACCAGATCAAGCAGGTTTTCGTTGCTGCGATTCATGGCGGCTACGGCTTCATGCATTCCAGCGGAGAGCGGGCAAAATTCCTCTTGCTGAAATAGCTTAAACATCAGGTTTGCCGCTACTAAAGGGGTACGTAAATCGTGGGTGAGATGAGCAATGAAATCCTCTCGTTGCAGGTTTTGAGTTTCAATCTGAATCCGCTGTTCTTCTAGGTTATGGTTTTGTTGCAAAAGTAACTCATTATTTTGCTGGAGTTGTTTGCTGGTTGCTAGTACTTCTCGCTCCGCTCGATCGATCCGAATGGCGTTCCGCAGAATCTGAGCCAGGACGGCATCAGAAATCTGAGATTTGGCCAGATAATCGGTAGCACCGGCTTTCATTAAATCGACGGCAATTTTTTCATCGCCTTGTCCGGTCAACACAATCAGGGGATGTTGAACATCGAGACAGCGGGCGGCTTGAATCAGGACTAGGCCATTTTGGTCGGGTAGTCCATAGTCTAGAAAGGTACAGTCAAATGTATGAGATTCCAGTGAGGCAATTGCTTCGGCACAGGTGGTGGCTTCGCTGATCGTGACAGACATCCCTGACTGAATGAGAGCGCGGCGCACCGCCATCCGATCGACCTCATCATCATCGACAATTAATATCCGTAATGATTCTTTCATACTACTTATCCCCGCGCATTGTGATAGGTTAGGTCATCTCACACAATGTCCAATATTTATTTAATGTGACCATGAGTTCTACAAAAATGCTAAAAGTGACAGGTTTCAGAATGTAGCCAGCAACATTCAATTGATAAGCCTGAAGTCGATCGCGTTCCTCATTAGAAGTAGTTAATACCACTACCGGAATATGCCTAATAGTAGAATCCGCCCGCATTTCCTGCAAAAACTCCAACCCATTCATTTTGGGCATATTCAAGTCTAGTAAAATAATGCGCCGCTCCATTGGCAGCAAAGATGGCTGTCCTGGCTCACCCCGCAGCATCGCCAAAGCCTCTAAGCCGTTGCCAGCAACATATAGAGGGTTAGTGATGTTACCCTTCTGGAAAGCTCGTTTAACGGTCATGACATCTACTTCGTCATCTTCGACTAGTAAAATATTTAGCATGGTGTTTTCCATCATTGTTCGGAACTGATAGTGGTGTCTTCTTTAGTAGTCGGCTGTTTGAGCCAGGTAAACCGGAAGATAGCACCACTGCCAGCTGCTGATTCTAACTGAATAGTACCCCCTTCAGCAGTAACAATTTTTTTTACGATCGCGAGTCCAGCTCCGACATTTTCTTGGAGATCACGAGCTTTGAGGGTCTGGAAAATAGTATAAATTCTTTCTTGGAACTGTAGATCGATGCCATCGCCATCATCAGTGATCGAAAACTCATAATAGCTGCCTCGATCGATCACCGACACTTTAACTATACCCATTTCTGTAGGGTGATGCCGAATAGCATTGTCAATAAGATGAGTGAAAACCTGTTGGAGCGGCTGTCTGCGGGTATGCATAATTGGCATAGTAGGCACGACATTAATAGTAAAAGTGCCTGGAGGTGCTAAAGCCTGAATAATTTCGGTGAGCAGCTGTCCCACATCAACACTGGCCATTGAAGTTTGCCTGCGTCCAGACCGAGAATATTCCAGCAAGCTGTTTAATAGCGCTTGCATCCGATAGACCCGGCCACGTAGTAGTTCCATTTGCGAGCGGATTTCAGTCGAAATGCTGTCACCGAGATCTTCCTCAATCCATTCCGAGAGGCTAGCAATCGCCCGCAGCGGTGCTTTGAGGTCGTGAGAAGTGATGTAAGCAAATTGGTCTAACTCGCGATTGCTTTGGAGTAAAGACTGGTTACTGGCCAGGAGGGAGTCGTTCAAAGTAGTTAATTGCAAGGCTTTAGCTTGAAGTTTGGCAGCTGTTTGTTGGCGTTCAGTAATGTCGCGAATGATCGCAATCCGGTCATCATCTAGAGCAATGTTGTTCATCGAGATTTCGATCGGGAAATATTCACCATTTTTGCGTTGACCCATGGCCTGCCAGATTTGGCCGGGGGAATTTGTCTCTCCGCTCATGTCCGGGTGGTAGAATAGCAGCTTTTGAGTAGCATCAGCTTCTGGAATTAATAGTTTTTGCCAATGCCAGCCCATTACTTCCATCGGAGTATAGCCAAACATTTGCACCGCAGCCTTATTGAAGGCTTCAATTCCCCCCTGGGTGTTAACCACTACAACTCCATCAACGACGTTAGCAACAATGGCCTGGATCAGATTACGGCTCTCCCGGAGACGGATTTCTCTTTCTCGTAGTTCTGTGGCTAGCTGTCTGAGTAACCTGACGGCCAGGGCAGTACCCAAAATGCTAATTGCCATCCCATACCACATAGCAGCAGTATTAATATTTTGCTGATCTTGTAGAGATCGAGTCCGAGTTGTGAGGGTGTGATGTTCTTCTTTTTCCAATCGATCGACAACATCCCGAAATTGATCCATCGATTTTTTACCAGCCAGTAATCGTTCATTAATAGCTTCAGGATTGCTGATGGTGTTGGTTTCTACTCGTTGCACGCTACTTTTCAGTAACATCATTCGGTTTTGAGCGATCTGGGTGAGGTGCTTGGCTCGCTGTAACTGAAGCGGATTTTCTCGAACGAGCTGTTCAAGGCTAGCCAGAGTGGGTTCCAGGGTGGTCAATGCTAGGTTGTAAGGCTCAAGAAAAACTTTTTGTTTGCCAATGTAGTAACCTCTCACCCCAGTTTCAGCGTTAATTAAACTAATCAAGGTACTCTGGCTTTTTACTAAAACTTGATTGGTATGATTAATATATGCCTGCGCTTCAATAATTTTTTGGCGGAGTAGGGCATCGGCCACAAATACTCCCATCAAGCAAACTAAGGGAATAGCAATGGCGATCGAACCCCGACTTTCGATCGGTAGTCGCTTCCAATAAGTTTTGATTTTTCGCCAACAGGAGTTCATTAAATACGCTACAAAAACAATTTAATAATTCAAGTTCTCATTTATGACCACGTAACATGAGCCGTGGTTCCTTTCTCCACTGCAATATCTAGAGTAGACTATAATTTGCCCCTTTAAAAGGTTGTTGAGGATGAGCGATATTAGGGTAGCTTTGGTTGAGGATCATGATGTTGTGCGGATTGGTTTGCGTACTGTTTTACAGAGCCAGGCAGGGATTGAAGTGGTCGGAGAAGCGACTAACGGTCTCCAAGGATTAGCATTATTGCAAACAACCCCCATAGATGTAGCTTTGATAGATATTGGCTTACCAGGTATAGATGGGATCGAATTGACTCAGCAGTTTCGGCAGTTCCAGGCAGAGCAACAGGGTCTAACGACCAAAGTGCTAATTCTTACTATGCAGGGCAGTGAAGAAACTGTATTAGCATCTTTTGCCGCTGGAGCCGACTCTTACTGCATGAAAGACATTGGGGTTGAGCATTTGGTGGAAGCCATTCAGATGACTCATAGTGGAAATGCCTGGATTGATCCAGCGATCGCTAGTATTGTGTTGCGACAAATGCGACAGAGCATTAGGCAGCCTACTACTCAGAAACAGACGATCGAGATTCGGTCAGTAGAACCTGAGTATGAGCAGGTATTGGCCTCCGATCCAGTGACCGATCGCGAACGGGAAGTGCTAGAACTAATGGTTGCTGGTTGCACTAATATCGCTATTGCCGATCGTTTGTTTATTACCGTCGGCACGGTCAAAACCCATGTGCGCAATATTTTGGCTAAGCTCTGTGCCAGTGACCGCACCGAGGCCGCTGTAAGAGCACTGCGGTCGGGAATCATTTCTTAGAGTTACTCAACTAAGCTTTCGACCAGTGAACTAGACTTCAAGTCAATTTTCAAATTGGGCAATCCCTCCAATTTTTCTAACGGCTGTAGTTCCTTGGACTGCGGGGCAAACACTGTTAATCCACCTGGAACACACTCGATCTCAATGGGTGTAGTACCAATCATTTCCCCATCTAGAACTACTTTCTGAGGAGGCGTAGTGGTCACTTTAAAGCGCTGGGCACGCAAAAAACCGACATCTTCTCGTTGAGAGGCGGTACCACGGAGCGTCGAACTTAATAAGTCATAGGAAGTGGCGATTGCGCTTAACGGAGTCGCCGGAGCCAAGATCGTGAGATCAAGCAGTCCATCATCGAAAACTACCCCAGCTGAACCTTGCGCCAAAATGGAACTGGCCGGAGCCGCATTCGCGATAGTAATCGCTGCTGCCGAAACTGTAATAACTCGATCTTTGGTCTCAATTTCTACTTCAAACTGTTCTAAATGTCGCAGTTGCTCCATCCCAGCCAAAATATAAGCCAGCATTCCTAGTCGATTTTTGGAATCGCGATCAGCTAATTCTACCGCCTCAGCTTCAAACCCGATTCCGGCCAATAGCACCATTGGTAAACCATTGCAACAAGCCATGTCTACGACTTGGGTGCCACCGGCCAATATCGCCGTACAAGCATCCGCGATCACGGTCGGTAGATTCAAGGCATTGGCAAAAGCATTAGCCGTACCGCGCGAAATCACGCCCAGCGGAATATTAGTACTCATCAAAGCCGCTGCCACCGCCGACAAAGTACCATCGCCCCCAGAGGCAATCACCGAGTCTGCACCTCGGGCAATGGCATCTTTAGCCAGTTGTCCAATATCAGTTTCAGCAGTAGTTATTACGACATCCAAGGCCATTTGCGGCCTGAGTATCGACTCAATTAAGGCTAGGTCTTGGTCTGGATTACCCTGCCCAGCAATAGGATTAAAGATTAGACAAGTTTTGTGTTTCATCGGGTTTAATCTCTGAGAGGTGAGTGGGGTGAGTGGTCTAAGTTTTGTTGGATAACTCCCAAAACAGCCTGAGGGTCAGTAGCTTGTTTCATAACTTCAGCCTCTAAATCGTCACGATCTTTGACATTGGGTAAATCAATGCGTAGCTCTTCTACTAATGAAATTAATTTGGCGATTTTCTGCTCAGTCAACAAGTTAAGTTGCAGCATTAAATGCGATCGTTCTTCACTTGACTTTTCTTGACGAGTTTGATAAATCAGTACTCCAGTAGAAATGAGGAGAGAAGAGATCTCCAGCCCATGCAGATGCAAATCAAACAGCGGAAAATTCTTTGGCAAAATCTTCTGATTAGCCAAGCTACTACATCCGATCCAAACAGTGAAAAAAACTATTTGAAAATAGAGGAATTGGGGGCGACCAAAAACAGCCGCAATTTTCTCTAGAATGCGTCGATCAGCTGTAGTACTTCGCTGGCGGCGATGTTGGTGCTGGGTGATCGTCTCAACATTTTTCAGTACTTGTTCTGGTAATAGTTCGATCGATTTCAACATTAAATCTCGGTTAGCAGATTGAGCTTCAATAGCTGCTTTTTTTTGGAATTTCGTGGTCATATTGTTTATTCTCTAGACCGATTGCTTTACCCACACTGAGACCGAGCCGCCGTTGCAACGGAATTCTGCCCAGCCATCATTGTTAGAGACAACTGGTTCCTTGACGTGTTCAGTAATATCTATATAAGTGCTATTAGGATGTCCAATCTCCATCCACTTGCCGCTGCCATCGCCGTTGCTCAATACTACAGCTATGCCGCCAGGATGCTCTTCATCACCCAATCTTGTCCAGCCGATTGTACTAGGATGATCGAAATAGTCATGCTGTTCCCCATATGCGTAAGTCTGACGGGCATAGAGAAACTTGTCTATTAACCACTGATGACAATCCATCCAGATTTCATACTCATTACCATCTTTAGTATCTTTGTAGTGTGCGCCATAATAGTCACCATGAAAAATACAAGGGTATCCAGCTTCTCGCAGCAAGATGAGTGCGTAGGCCAGGGGTTTAAACCAAGGCTCCACAATTGATTCTAACGACTGAAGCGGCTGAGAATCATGATTCTCTACAAGAGTGACAGCCAGGGTCGGCTGTTGCTGCACCAAAGTGTTGTCAAAAATTTGCCGCAGGTCATAAGTCTCCCCGGCTTGGCTGGCAATATGAAAGTTGTAGTGTAGCGGTGCATCGAATAAGTTAACTTTGCCATCAGTGGCAGCAATAAAATGATTCAGGGCATCTACTTCGTAAGACCAATATTCACCTACGGCAAATAGATCCCGCTGGGCATAGTTGCGAACATGCTCCAACCATTCTTGAAAAAATTCTGCTGATACGTGTTTAACAGCATCAAACCGATAGCCATCAACATTAGTCGTGTCATTAATCCACTCTCCCCAGTACTTAAGCTCTCCCACCACTTCGGGATTCTCCATATCGAGATCGCAACCCATTAGGTAATCAAAATTGCCCTTCTCTAAGTCAACATTATTATCAAAAGATTTGCCTTTGAGTAAATAAACGGCAGATTCGTTCTCGTTAAAAGCATTGTGATCGATCGCATCAAAATGCCACCAGTGCCATTCCATCGTGGAGTATTTGCCCGCTCGTCCTGGAAAGGTAAAGTGAGTCCAGGCTTTAATATTTTGATAGTCACCAACAGTGGCAGTGCGGTCTTCCATATTAAAAGGGGTCGCTTCCACCTCTTCTGCTTCGTCTGCACCCATTTTATGGTTAAAAACGACATCGGCGTAGATACGGATCCCAGCGGCTTGGGCTGATTGGATGGCATTGATATATTCGTCTTTAGTGCCATATTTGGTACGAATTGAGCCTTTCTGGTCAAATTCACCCAGGTCAAACAAGTCATAAACACCATAGCCCACATCCATTCCACCCCCTGTTCCTTTATAGGCAGGTGGTAGCCACAGGGATGTAACGCCAACTTTTGCTAACTCCTCGGCTTGCTCAGCTACTTGGTTCCACAAACTACCATCCTCTGGAGTGTACCAGTGAAAATATTGCATCATTACACCATTAGGTTCAGACATAATTTTTTTCCTGATGTAGGGATAATGGCTTTACAAAAGCCTGACCGCTTCAATTCTCCATGAATTTGTATTGGTTTGTCTATCAGGCAATTGGGGTGTTTATTAAGCTAAAACAACACATAAGTTTCTGTCTATCGGATGGTGAACAGCCCCTATAAGATCTATCTAAAGAGGGATGAAGATACAAGCTTGATCGAATGATCATCGATTATGGTACATGGCGAAAACTTCGTGTCGATAGAAGTTGGAATTAAAATATTGAAGCCAAAAACGACCACCGGGATATCCGCTGGGAGTTGCTCGGCATCCTGAAGGTAAAAATCAATATGCTGAACCCTACCGCACTTTGATGCTGGGCTGTCGGCTGACACCAGTGATGCAAGAAAAAATTTCGGCTAAAGTCCAGGCAGTAGGTATTACTAAAACCGAGGCGATCCGGCTGGCGATCGAGCAGTGGCTAGAAAGTGAGAGTGACTAGTGTTTAACGTTAGCCTGAACTCGTCTCTGCGTAGGCAGACGGTACCCGAACAGGCTCGTACCTGGCATGTTGGCTTCACGTCGTTAAATATTGTCTGGGTCTTCATCTGTCCGACCCTCTAAATGCATCAGCCGCCTGTTCAAACGCCGAATTTGACGGGCGCTGTCTTCGCTTTTGCGCTCATTTCTAGCTAAGTCAACATCAAGATCATTGACATGTCCCCGAATAAAGTTGAAACCACCACGCATGGTGGCTAGTAATGTACCTTCTACTACCTCGGTGCGATTTTCTAGTCCAGTCATTCGGTCTTCTAGACTAGTCATTCGGTCTTCTAGACTAGTCATTCTACTTTCTAAAGTAGTCATTCGGTCTTCTATGCCAGCCGCCCGATCGGCCACTCCTGCAATGGCTTGTAAAACTTGACCCAGCTGGCTTTCAATTCTTTCTAATCTCTCTTCTGACATTTATCTATCCTATTTAAAATTTGACTTATACTCTCTGACTGCTTGCCTAATGTGGTAACTAGTACCTTCTGGCAACGATTTAAGCCAATCTTTATCATCGGGGTCGATTTTGGCTGTTACGATCACGGGTTTTTTGTCGCAGTCTGCGGCTTGAAGGGGGCGCAAACCGCTAGTGTTACGTTGATGAGTCATGCTGATGTCACTAAAGTAGCTAAATTTATATTACTTAGTATACCAAGTGCATCATCAATAGCAAGACCAAAACGGGGTGGTTGTTTCGCTGATCGTCTGACCTATTCGCCGAAATATATTTGCGCTTCCCTTGATAAATAAAAGTAAAAACACGAAAACTTCGCCCTATGCGGGGTTTTAAATGATGCCGAGAACCAGACTTGAACTGGTGACACGAGGATTTTTAGTCCTATTTTTATTAGCTCTCTGACTGCATTATAGAGATTTACGATAAATTTTATCGCAGCCTTATCCCAATATGAGAGTTTTAGGGAAAATGGTGGAATTTAAAAACTGTTCGAGTCTGTTGCCTAAGATGGTATCCTCTGGTTAGTTATTGTTGAATTCGATCATGCTGTTGCAAGCAGTCTTTCGATCGACTCAGCTCCAGCCTTCACTAGTTAGGGCTGTTTTGATTATATGTGGCTGGGTGACGCTTAACATGTCTATTCGGGTAAAATAGGGGATATTTATAGCCGCACATCCTCACAGCCCTAAAGGGATTAGAACAGTCTTTTTCGGATTTCAGTAAATTGGAGCGATACTCTTATGAACACACAGCTGATAGAGTCTCTTATTGAAACAATTCGCACTCTCTCGCCGGTAGAGCAAGAAGTTTTGTGGAATAGACTTGACCATGCTCCCAACACAGAAAGCGGTCTTCTCCAAAAGATTAGTCAGAGAGTACCTACTTCAATTCAAGAACGATACGATGAACTTCGGTCGAAGCTTCAAGCTGAAACGCTAACAGCAGAAGAACACCAAGAACTGCTCACTTGTACCGAGATAATTGAACAATTCGATGCCGATCGACTACAAAATCTATTGATACTTGCCCAACTTCGTCAGATTTCACTGCCAGAGCTAATGAAACAGCTCAACATAGAAACACTTGCTATTTATGTCTAGACGCTACATCACGGCTAGCGAACAGGAAGAAATTACTAATCGGGCACGACGGCGTTGTGAATACTGCCAATGTCCTATGCTGCGAACACATCATTCCTGTATCTAAAAGTGGAGAAACCTCTCTAGACAACTTGGCTCTATCCTGTGGTGGATGCAATGGATACAAATACACCAAGCAGGAGGCGATCAATCCGATTAGTTCTGAAAGCGTACCTTTGTATCCTCCCAGGCAGGAAGTTTGGACGGAGCATTTTGTCTGGAGCAAAGATGGACTGGAAATAGTTGGCATCACTCCAACAGGTAGAGCAACGATCGATGCTATTAATCTCAATCGATCAGGCGTAAAAAATATTCGTCGGTTACTGGCAATGGCAAATTTGCACCCACCAGTATGTGTAGCGACCTGCAATAGTAATCACTCAGGACTGCAATCATCGCGATTTTGAGACCACATTATTTGCAACTATAAATTCAACGGCTGAAACCAAAGCCCTGAATCAAATAGGCAACCCAGCCATCAACATCTGGTCGGTTAACTTCTTCGTCCGTGTCGAGTTGACCCCGAAACAGCAACTTAATCTCCGCTGGCTTCGCATGAAACTGTTCTGCCAAGCCCCGCACATCGTAACCATTTCTGGTCAGCTTTGGCTCCAGCTCATCAATCTGCTTCGACATCACCGACTCAGCAATTGCCTCAGTCACAGGCTTTTCACCCACCTGATAAGCAGCTTCCATTGCCAACATCAAATGTTGTTGAATTTGGAGCGGAGTTCGTAATCTTTCACTCAGTACTTCAATCGCCTCAACCGTCAATACATCGGACAAATTAGTCCCATCCATCACACATGACTGAATCAACCAAGTAATATATTCCCGTTGACTACCAACCATCCCCTCTAACGTAAACACAACGGACCGATAACCGATCTCCTCCATCGTCGGACGACGCAGATTGTTCTTTAACTTAGGATGTCCTGCCAGTAAAACAGTCAGCGTTCCACCCCCATCATCGATTACCTCAATCAGCCGTTTCAATCCCGTCAGAGTCGAGGCGTGTAAATCGTGAGCCTCATCGACAAACAAGACTACAGGCTTCTTCCCTTTCTTAATCAAATCCCGTAATTCCCGCTCACGCTTTTCGCCCAAAGCTGGAATCTTCACTGGGAGCATGTCATCTTTTTCTAGAGAAAATTAAAAGCCAGTGAATTCGGGAAATTTATCTCCAGTGACAGTGCCTGGGGAGTATGTCAAATTTTTAGAGAGAGCAATCCATTGAGGTAAGCAGCGCGGTGTGCGAGGACTT
>JANOQI010000044.1:0-3816 GCA_031414775.1 Synechococcales cyanobacterium VAR_4_metabat_354 | reverse complement strand
TGGTCTTGGCTAGCTGTGCGTCCCTACGTTACCGCCCAAATTGATGATGCAATACCGCTATTGATGCCCTGGGTCAGCGAGAGTTCGCCAAATCTGCGAAGGTTTGCGATCGAGGTGACTAGACCCCGTGGGGTGTGGTGCAGTCATATTTCCAAGTTAAAAGAGAATCCTGAGCTGGGGCTAATCTTACTAGAGCCAGTCAGGGCAGATGTCTCGCATTATGTCCGAGATTCCGCGAGCAATTGGCTCAATGATGCGGCGAAGTCTCAACCAGAGTGGGTGAAGATGGTCTGCGATCGATGGCAATTGGAGAGCAATGTGCCTGAGACGAGTAAGCTTTGTGCCAGAGCACTACGGAGTTTTAAAACCAAGTCATCCACATAAAATATCGCAGATGATCGTATTGAAATTGCCATTGGATTTACCTGGGCAATGGGAGCGCTATATATTGCAATGATGTGGGTCTAAAATCAGATATGCTTCATTTAATTGGCGCGAAATGCAATAATTTTGGCGGCTTGTGCAATTGCTAAGCAAAAGTTTGAACTCTATGCTGTTTTCTATTCACCCAGATTTAAGAACTGAGTTGGTTCTTAATCCGAGAAACGATAGTGGAGTTTAAATATGAGCAAGACAATTTTGATCACGGGGGCTAGTAGCGGCATTGGCAAAGTAACCGCGAAGTATTTTCAAGAAAGAGGCTGGAATGTGGTGGCCACAATGCGTAGCCCGGGCAAAGAAACCGAGTTAATTCAGCTCGATAATGTCTTAGTTACGCGCTTAGATGTGCAAGACCCAAGCAGTATTCAAAATGCCGTTTCAGAAGGAATCGGCAAGTTTGGCAAAATCAATGTTCTTTTGAACAATGCTGGCTATGGTGCCTATGGTGTACTTGAGGCTACACCCATCGAAAAAATCAAACGCCAGTTTGATGTAAACGTAATTGGCGTTTTAGAAACGACCAAAGCAATTCTGCCCCATTTTCGTGCGAATAAAGATGGTGTCATTATCAACATCTCTTCGGTTGGAGGCAAGATAGCCTTTCCTCTAGGTAGTCTCTATCACGGCTCAAAATTTGCGATCGAGGGTCTATCAGAAGCACTAAGCTTTGAAATGGAAGCGATCGGAGTCAAAATAAAAATCGTTGAGCCGGGTGCAATCAAAACCGACTTTACTGGTCGTTCTTTCGACTTTAGCAACGATGAAAGTCTTACTGACTACCAAGGTGTAGTTGGCAAGATGTTTAAGGTGTAGTTGGCAAGATGTTTGCTGTTATGGGGCCGATCGAACAAAATGGCTCTGAGTCAGTTGTTGTTGCAGAGGTAGTCTATCAAGCAGCTACTGACGGCACCAATCAATTACGATATATCGCGGGGAATGACGCGAAAGAGTTTATCGCTAACCGTAAGTTGGCTGATGATGAGACTTTTCTTGAGGGGATTAAGGCTCAATTTGGGCTAGCGTAGGTTGTAAATCATCGATAAAGCGGAAGCAGAGTGAAATGAAGGTGGTCAATAAGAAATTCGTGATTGATTTGGGGTGGAAAGTCCTGTTGAAAGACCTGAACCTTTCTGAACAAGATCTATTGCGTTATGCACGTCTACCGCTAGATCTATTCAGCCAGAGATCGCCAACTCTGACGACAGAAGAATATTTTCGTCTCTGGCAGGGATTTGAGTATCTTTTAGACGATCCAGCATTTCCTCTGCGTCTAGGGCAAGCTGTTTTGGTGGAATCGTTTAGCCCGCCAATTTTTGCCTGCTTCTGTAGCTCCAATCTGAATGCGGCGTTTACCCGACTAGCCCAGTACAAGCTTCTGATTGGACCGATGACACTGAAGGTTACTCAAAGCCAGCAACAGACTGCGATCGCCTTTGATTGTTTGTCAGGTAACCTCCCCCTTCCCTCTGCTCTAATTGCGACTGAACTCGTATTTTTGGTTCATATGGCCAGACTTGCCACTCGTGAAAGGATTATGCCAACAGCAGTATCTATCACCTCAAGCCTGCCGAAAATAGAACAATATGAGCTATTCTTTGGAGTCAGAGTTGAGCAGGGTAATTTGAATGGTTTGACCTTCGCTGCAAAGGATGCACAAAAACCATTTTTGACTGCAAACGAAAATATATGGTCGGTTTTTGAACCAGAATTGAGCAGGAGAATGGCTGACCTTGGTCTAAAGGATCGGTTTCGCGATCGCGTTCGGGCTTGTCTGATGGAAATTCTGGCTAGTGGACAATGTACCATGGCCGATGTTGCCCAGCGACTTGCTGTTAGTAATCGCACCTTACAGCGACGCTTGCAAGAGGAGAAAACAAGTTTTCAACAGGAACTCAGTAATCTGCGAGCAGAATTAGCAAACCAATACCTAGTTAATACTCACTATTCCAGTGCTGAAATAGCCTTTCTACTTGGTTACAATGACGCAAGTTCTTTTTTTCGAGCATTTCATACCTGAACTGGGAAAACACCGGAAGGAGTACGTGAAACTCGATGTTCAAGTTTTTGATGAAAGAATATTATCTGAACCGGATAATGCGGGTTCCAGCCGTTACAGTCAGGAAAGCTGATGACGAAAAACAAAGGTTTCAAGCTTCAGCGTTGAAAAACTTGAACATCGAGTGAAATGCTTCATTCGTAAATTGACATTGACTGAAAAAGTGGACATTCGCTAAGAACTCCAACGACAACGATCGATCGCCCAAGCCCTCCACGACAAACCATGATCGCCGAAGGTTCCGAAGACATTAGCGGTGCCCAGGGCGATCAATTGTTGCCGCTGGTTTCCTTGGGGTATGAGGGAGATATTGGGGCTTGCTCGTATCGGTGGGGTCTGGCGGCGGCTTTTGGTGATGTTTTTGGGGTCAAGGTCAACCTACGTGTTTGGGGAATGAAATAATCACGTCTAGATAACCTTCAAGATCGAATGTCCAAAATTTAAACTCCTTACTAATTCGATCGACAACCTTATATTCGGCGGCTGTTTTCATTGTAAAAACAGTCGTCAATGAAAAACCTTTGCTATTTTCATTTGTGCTCACTACGATACTTTTGAGATTGTTCGTTAACTCAGATGCAGCCAATTTCAATTTATCTAAATTGCTTGCCGTTGGGGGCGTTGAAACCTCAATAGTTACTCGAACATTCATCTTATACTTATCCCCATTTGTCTCATTGTTTTCCAGAGATAGAATCTTATCAACAACCACTACTTATAGCAATTTCGCGTTGAGTGAGGTATGTTTCCAGGAGCTGTAAGCTAGGCCAATTAAGGATTTACATGTACTTCATTCGAGGCGGAATTGCTATAAGTAGTTTTAGAAATACCCTGGAGAGAAAGTTCTTTAGCAATCTTGATGTGTCTAGTGAACAGAAATAGTGGGAAAGTAACCTTGCCCCGAAAACACGAACACCCGCAGAAATCCAACGCACCAACGATACCCGTCGATCGTCCAAGGCTCCGAAGACATCAACGCTGCCCAGGGCGATTGACGGAGGTGGAGGATGCGCTGGTTTCCTTGGAGTACGTGAGAGCCATTGGTTTCTGGCGGCGGTGGGGTTGTTGATTATTGGGGAGTGTCTGAGGCTTCGAGTCAAGGTTAAGAGGTTGTCTAGCTATCATGAATACTCAGCAGCGGAATAATTTTCTTTTTCAGCAATGCTACTAACTCTGGTTGCATATATTCATAGTTATCAGGAATGTCTAGACAAACTATCCTTTTGTTATGGAGGGTAGAGCTAGATTTAAACTTGTCCCGTAGTTTACGTTGATGATTTTTTTCCATCACAAAAATAATATCTGCCCATTCGACAGAC
>JANOQI010000043.1:0-38279 GCA_031414775.1 Synechococcales cyanobacterium VAR_4_metabat_354 | reverse complement strand
TAGCTCACTGCCAGGCTTAATATTGACAAGAGAAAGATAAGAAAGAGACTTCGTCCTAACTGGATGGAGTCTCTTTCTTTATATGGCTAGTTGAATTAAAGCATTACGATATTTTTTAATACCTTGTCGAGCAGTATTGATTTTCTTCTTGAAATTAGGGTCATAAGCTGAAGGAATTTTGGCCGCATCACTATGATTAAAATTCATACTGACTCCTATTTATTAATTTTATTGAAGTATATTTATATTACTACTAATATATCTTCTCACTAACGGTCGTCTTTGAGAATGATGTTACTAAAAAACGCTAAAACTGAAAATCAGGGTTGCTTGCTTCTCAATAACCCTTCTTGAAAGTATATCCTTGTTACAGTGCTTCCAATATGAGTTTCGAGAATTCAGAGCTTGTGTTAGGATTTTTTATCCCACCAGTTAGTAGGATTTAGTTATGAGTGCGAAGATAAGCATCACACTAGATGAAGAGATTTTGGAGTTCGTGGATCGATCGAGCCAAAATCGCAGCCAGTTTATTAACGAAATACTATCCCAAGCAAAAAAGAGGCAAGGCTTGAAAGAGTTAGAGGATGCTTATACCGAACTAACCAATGATTCTGAATATCAAGCTGAGATTAAATTGTGGGATGTCACAGTGGGAGATGGCCTCGATGCCGAAGGGTGATTTGCGGTATCGGCGGGGTGAAATTTGGTGGATCAACTTAGATCCGACAGTGGGCAGCGAAACAGCTAAAAAAAGACCCTGTGTAATTCTTCAGAATGATGTGGGTAACGCTCGATCGGACATCACGATGGTTGCTCCTTTGTTGAAGGGCTTAAAAAATTATCCCTTTGTGGTTAACGTTGAAGCAACTGTAGATAATGGACTAGACGAAAATAGAGGGATTCACCTCGAACAAATGAGGGTTGTTGATCAGCGGCGAATCGACAACCAGCTAGGGAAGTTAGAGGATAAATACTGGCATGACATAGAGATAGCTGTTGGGATAGTCCTGGGCTTTAATGGAATTTTTGAATAATCTTCGGCATGATATTCTCATTTCAGTCCATCTGAGATTGGTTTCAAGAATTTATGCTGATTGGTTATGCGCGGGTTTCTACTCAAGACCAAAGCTTGGAGTTGCAGCAGAATGCTTTGCTGGCGGCTGGGTGTAAAAAAATCTTTGATGATAAGTTGAGTGGTAGCAGATCGGAGCGGCCGGGTTTGGCTAAGGCTCTGGAAATGCTGCGGGAAGATGACACTTTGGTCGTTTGGAAGCTCGATCGATTGGGGCGGAGTGTGCGACAAATAGTCAATTTGGTGGAGGAATTGAAGGAAATGGGGGTTAATTTTAAGAGTCTGACGGATTCGATCGATACCAGTACCCCTGCCGGCCGTTTCTTTTTTCATGTGATGGCGAGTTTGGCTGAGATGGAGCGAGATTTGACCATCGAAAGGACACGGGCGGGTTTGGAGGCAGCACGGCAGCTGGGGCGAGTGGGCGGGCGGAAGCGCAAGATGACTGATAGCAAACTGGAATCTGCCCGGAAGCTACTTGCTAGTGGAGTTACCCCTAAAGATGTTGCTAAGAATTTAGGGGTGTCGATTCCAACGCTGTATCGCTGGCTGCCAGCCTCTGCCGGAAGTTTGACTTGAATATTATTAGAGGTTAATGGTTTAATACTATTAAGCAATTTTACATTAATAAAAGGTTAACGAAGCTGATAAGCTGCCTACAGTGTTTCTGAAGCCTTGTTGACCATGGGTATTCCTTCCAAATGGCGAATTTTCGCCTTGACCCTGCCGCTGACTATTTTGTTTGCGTTAGCAAAATTGTTGTTTCATCGGCAGGGCTGGGAGCTGTGGACATTTAATGCGCTGACTAGTTCTTTGTTTGGAGCAGCGACTTTTATTATTGCTTTTCAGCTGAATGGAACGCTCAGTGACTATCGATCGAGCGACAGCCTTTTGACTCAGTTTTGTGTGTCGATCGAATCAATCCAAGACAGTAATTTGCTGACAGCGAAGACTTATCCAGATTACGACCCACAGCCATTGCTTCAATCTTTACTGTCATTAGCTCAAGATTTACGCGTTGCTTTGCAAACAGAGCAAGCACTTCAACCGCAACTGATGAAAGTAACCGATTTTCATCAGTTGTTTGCCGGTGCAGAGAAGTATGCTTCAAATATAAGTCTGATGCAGACGGAGCAGGGCAAGATTCGGGGAATTATTATGCAGATCAAGAGTGTGCGAGATTCTGATTTTATTCAGCCTGCTTATGCGATTTTGGAGTTATTCACAATCGCTTCTACCATTGCGTTGTTGTTGATTGGTAGCGAAGAGATTACTGAAAGTATTGTAGTGTCTAGTCTGTTGTTTGTTGTTTTCTTATATTTGCTGCTGCTGATTAAAGATCTAGATAACCCGTTTCAGTATGGTGGTTTTTCGAGTGTAGATTCTTCTTTGAGTGTTTTGGATGAATCGATCGATCGGCTGAGTAAATAAAAACGAAGCTAAAATTCACAAATGGGAGTGTCAAAGGTTTATGACTGCTAATGATTCAAAAATGATTGTTTTGACAGATGAAATCTTAAAACAAGGACTTAGTAAAAATGGTGGCTACAGCCGTAAGCAGCTAGATTTATTGGGAATTGAAGGTTTTCCGAAAGGGTGGAAGCAAAGTCTACTTGGTCAAACCTTTTCAGTTGAACTGATCGAGCAATTCATTGCACTAAAGAATCAGCATTTATCGTAAGGCTTACATAACATCACTTAATAGCTATCAGATTGATATTCCTCGTCGTCTGCTAGAATCGAATCTCAGCTTCCTGGAACCAATCAACCATGCCAGCTCGGTTACTCATCAAATCTGAAGACTGCTCGCCGCTGGGTCGGCTCATCTTGCAATACATCGAAGAGAGCGGCCTCAGCATGAACAGATTGGCCGAAATGTCTGGCATTCCGCAGCCGCGCTTGCGTGGTGCTTGCTTTAAAGGCACCTGCCCCACCCCTGAAACTCTGCGTAAGATGGCACGGGTGATGGGTAAACATCATTTAGAGCTGTACACGCTGGCCTACGAAGGACGAATCGATAAATTACCAGAAGATGCCAATGATAATTCTTTGGATCTGTTGATGCGAGAACTGTTTGAAACAGCGCGGGAAATGGGCTTATCAGCTCCGCAAAGTCGGCCATCCAAGGCCAAACTGAAAAAAGCTTTAATGGAATTGGGTTTTACCGTGGCAGACGATCAGGTGGGTTAGTTACTCATCGATCGCAAACCTGGATCTAAAGCTGCCATATTTCAGCCAGTAATTCTTGAGATCTGGCCAGGGTGTATAGATACTGGCGCGGGCTTGATAGAGATAGACCTGGCGATGGTCGCCCATCCAAATTTTATCGGTTGGCTCTACCGAAATGAGAGTGCCACCTAAGACATCAACACATTCTGTGAAACGTTCGATCGCACTATAATCGACAGTCTCAAACACAAAGAAATTCCCTGAGCAGATCAGGTGTCGGCTCCGAATCCAGCATTGCATCTTCTTTTGGGCGTTGAGGGGGAGCAGCATACATCAGCCAGGGGTATTGCTGATTAGGGGGACTTCATGGGCGAAGCTTTCATGTTTCTCAAAGCGCAGTGGCCCAAACTCTGAACCCCATTGCTGTTCGTGGGTTTTTAGATCTAAGCCTTTATCGAGGCTGACCCAAGTACTAGCGGTGACTTCGACCATGCTGTCTAGATATGTCTGGCAGCCATTTTTCTCAATCAGACAATTTTTGCCTTCAACTTCACCCCGAAACATTTCACCATCACGAGTGAAAACCATCGAACAATTCTGACGACGCTCGATGCCCGCTGGGCTGATAGTTTTGAGGATACTGGATTCGCGGGAGGCTCCGGCGTAAAGATAGGCATCCTGGAGGCTATAGTTCTCGATATAAACGCGATCGCCTTGATCGACTAACCGATGAATGCCTTGACGGTAAGGACTCCAGAGATCGTAGTCGTAGACTTGCTCGGAATACATGCCAATTGCCCCGAAAAATTCGTAGGGTAGTGGCCGAAACAAAACATGGATGTGAGCGAAGTCTTTAGAGTTATCGAAGCACTGTTTGGCGTTGCTGAAGTCGCCAGCCATCCATTGCGCGAGAGTCACTAGGTCGCTGGTGTCCGAAACAGATAGTGAAGTGTTCAACTGCGGGCACTTTAGTAGTTATGGTTTGGAGACTTCTTGGCGAATTTCGGAAGCAAACGAAGCCGTGACAACCCCAGTGCCGGTGCTGGTTTTAATCAGTGAAACCCGACAGCGAACGTTGGGGTTTACAAACCAAATTTTTTCTTCAGCTGCCGCTCGATCGTATTCTGTGACCAAGACAAAGGTGCCATCTTCAGTTAGGTAATAGTGACCAGCGGCGGCCATTTCTTCGGCATAGCCTTGGTCGCGCAGGAGTTTGCCATGCTGCGATCGATCGAGATCTGGCACTGGCACCAAAATACAGGTGCCTTTAGTGATCTTGTCGTCCCAATCGGTTTCCCCTTCCCAAGTCATCCGAAAGGGCGAGACGATCAAACTCAGATCGGTATCGTAATCTTTGCAGAGCGATATTACTGCCGGATCATTGAGGGGCAAAGCCACAATATCGATCGTGGACTGAATTGCTTCAAAATGACTAAACGCCAGATGGTGCGCGCTCCGCTGCGATTTCCAACAGCCGATCGACTGAGCTACAAACTCCTGAATGTCCATGGACTATCTTTTCTTTTTCTTATTGCCAGCGTCGCCTTGGTCTTTGGCAGACTCTTCGGCACGGCCATGGTTAGTAGGTACAGCGATTTGGTCAGCACTGACAGCGTGCATGAAGACCTCATTCACGTGACCACCCTGGCGATGGATATTTTGCATGGTTTGAGACAATCGATCGTAAGGTACCGATCGAGTTTGATGAGCCAGACGCATGGATGATTGGCCACCAGTGAAGGTGATGCTGACCATCCGGCTACTGTAGCTAGATATATTGCCGAGGTTAGAAGTAATGCTCGTAGTTGCCATAGAACAAGAATCTCAATGTGGTAAAAATTTACGTAAAAACCTGGTCTTATATTTGTGGATGCAGGGTGAGCAATACTCACCCTACTTGCTGTTAGATTTCAGTAATACTGATAATCTTGCCACTAGTGCGATTAATCCGCTGAATTTGCGGAGTCATCTTGGCAGCAGAAACAATGTACTCGGTGTTGCTAATCCGACGGGGACCGTCGAATTTGGAACCAGATACCACAATTTTAAACCGTTTTTCGGTACCAGAGCCAATGACAGTGGCAGTAGCAGCTTTGATCTTATTGGCAGTGTTGCCAGCGATCGCGCCTACTAATTGGGAAGCCTTAACGGCACTATCAATTTGAGCTGGGCCGCGATCGAGCGCAAACATCCGGTTGTAGCCCAGTTGTTTAGCGTTAGTGGCGCTGGCTTTGCCTCGATAGTAAGGAACAGTATTCTCACCAAAAGCGTTGAGATACTCATCGCTATCGACGTAAGAATCGATTTCCGCGTCGTAGCCTTCTGCTACGCAGCGGACGATGTGCGCAGATACTTCTTTTTGATCTTGAGGAGCGCGACCAAGAAGGTGTAGAAAATTGAGTTCTACAAATCGGTAAGGAGCACAAGATTCAAAATAACGAGCGCTATAAAAATCAGACTTAGCGACGGTACGGACAAAATCCCGAACGGATAAGTCGCCATTACATAGCTGTGATTCAGCGGCTACTAGGCGTTCACTATCCATCACATGAGGATTGCCCAAAACTTGCTTGTAAACTGCCCGAATTACGATTTGAGCATCTTCAGAACTGCTGGTTGGCCAGAGTTCTAGCGCTGTGGAGGATGACATAAAAAAATCTACTCCTAAATAAAGTTGTATGAATATTGCCGCTATTTTCGCGGCGGCGGATGGCTACTAGTCGCGATATGACTGAGCTGCAAAACATCGATCGCCAGTAAACTACCTAGCGATCAATGCCTGGAGTTGCCAGTTAAACGGCAGTGATACTAGCAATCACACCACCTTGTTGGTGGATACGCTGGTATTCTTGGGAGAGTTTTTCGTAAGGCACCAAGAAAACTTGGTTGCTGCGCCGAAATCTGGAAACGCGATTGACAGCGTTCGATCGAATGCTGGTAACTTCAATGCGGTAGACTTTACCACCCGAGCTAGCATCCACACCGTGGCGGGAGCGCGAAGATACAGAAGTATCGCGGAAGAAAGCGCCACTGGATGCTGGCGAAACCACTGGAGTAGCAGTTTGGTTAATTGTCAAAGCATTCAGCTTCGGTGATTTGCCAGATAAATCGCCTTTTAAGCTGCTGCTAGAAGCACCACGCACCATTTGAAAGAGGTGTGTGAACTGCACCATTGTTTCGCAGGCTTCAGTTTTGTAGCCGCGAATAAAAGGCACAAAGTGCTCGCCAAAAGTGCTTTGATATTCGTCACTATCTAAGTACGAATCAATTTCAGCGTCATATCCGGCAGTATCCAAGATAGTGCTGTGCATCCGCATTTCTTCGAGGTCGCGGGGAGCGCGGCCTAAGAGATGACGGAAATTGAGTTCGATCGATCGATAGCGAGCGCAGCTAGTAAAAAAGCGCGATTGATACAGGTCAGATTTAGCAACTGCCCGCACAAATTCGCGCACGCTAAATTCACCTAATTTGAACTGCGATTCCGCCACGGTCAGCCGTTCGCTTTCCATAACGTAAGCATTTCCTAATACCTGTCGATAGACAGCACGAATGATAGACTCGGCCTCTTCGCCGGATCTACCTGGTACCCACTCTAGGGGAGGGGTTTCGTCAAACAGGCTAACTCCCAATCGGGAAGCTGGTCCAAAAGCCATTAACGACATCTCCTGGTTTAAGACAGAATTTTTATGGTTTTTCAAGATAAAGAAATACTAAAATTTCTCCATCAAAATAAAATTAGAACTTCGCAGCAGTGTAAAGTGTCCAGCTCTCAAGGAGGATGGATCTTCGCACGGCTACGCCGTTTATACGGTTTCTTATAATCAATCTTCTTATATGGTTGCGGTCTGAGATATGAAGATTTAAGAATCTTAACGTCCGGGATCGATTATTTAGTGTCAATTGACCCAAATTGCCGTAGGAAAATCTCCAGCTTCGACCACTCCCACAAAAAGTCGAGGATCATTCTGTTGATCCTCGACTTTAGATATCGAGATAAAGCTATTTACCCAAGAAGATTTTGGGACTTAGTTGCGGGCGCCAAAAGTACCAAAGCTCATGCCAGCACTAGCAGAACCAAAAGGACCGCTTTGGCTAGCATTTGTACCAGTGCTAGCATTTGAAGCACCACTACCATTGTTGCTAGCTCCTACATTTGCACCAGCACTGGCACCACCACCACCAAAGAAGACGTCAGCGCTACCGCCGCCGCCACCAGCAAGACCATTACCAGTAGTACCACCACCACCAGTTGTGACGTGAGCCCCAGTGTTTGAAGCACCAGCATTAGCAGCAGAACCAGCGAAGGTTCCATGGTTTCCAGTAGCAGCTGCAGTGGTTCCACCTTGAGCAGCAGTTCCGCCGACAGTAGTACCTGTAGCCGTACCACCACCGTGGGAAGAAACAGTATCTGCTCTGGTGATAGCGACGTTAGAGAAAGTAGTAGCAGCTAAAGTAACGCTAGCCAATCCTAAAAGAAATAGATTTTTAGACATGATGTAGACTCCCCGGTGTTTTTTATTATTTAGCGATTTTAAAGACTGCAAATTTTTGATAGTTAATTCAGAAAATTAGGATTTAATTGAAACTTTAAAATCTTAGCTATTTAGTGATTAACTGCATGGTTGGGTTTGCGTCTTCTGTGTTCGTGACTATTACTACAAATTGCTTTAGTGCTTTTCCAGAAACCTTGCTCGAAGAAGTTGATATTAATCACATGCAAATCCTGAGAATCTTCTGCAGAAGCGTATTAGAACAAATATCAAGTCGCGTTAAATACATCTGAAAGCCAGGAAATTTGATAGTTGGATTTGCTTATTTAATTGATTAATCTACCAGAAAAATATTTTTACCGGATTTATAAGTACTTATTTTGTCTCAGTTAATTTGATGTGAAAATTCTTCGCCAAAGCCAGTTCTTACGACATTTATACTCCATCAATAAACTCGAAGATCGGCAAAATGATCTTCGAGTTTATTAATAAGCTAGAGTTAGATTTTTGGGAAATTGTAGATGCTTAAGGACGAGTACCAAAAGTGCCAAATTTGAAACCACCATTGGCAGTACCAATGGAACTATTTTGGGTGGAACCCGAACCACTGTTAGCAGTAGAAGCTCCGCTACCATTGTTTCCAGCTCCGGCACCGGCAGAACCATTAGAGCCGGAAGGGCTAACAAAGATGTTAGCGTTACCACCACCATTGGCAGCTAGGCCGTTACCAGTACTAGCATTACCACTGGTTGAGATGTGGGCAGAATAAGGTGTGGCACTAGCACTGGAAGCAGAACTTGCAGAAGAGCCATTTTGACCAGTGGCAGTAGATATAGTGCCTCCTTCAGCAGAAGTGCCGCCAAGAGTGCTGCCATTGGCTGCGCCACCGCCATTGACACTGGCAAAATCTGCTTTGCTGCTAGCTACGTTAGAAAAAGTGGTGGCAGCAAAAGTAACACTTACTAAGCTGAGAAGAAATAAGTTTTTAGACACGATATGGATTCCCCTGTATATTCAACGACATCCTAGACAGCAAGCCTTTGGCAATTTATCAAAATAAAATTTGACTAGAACTTCAAATCTTATTTTTAATAGCCATTTATATTATGGAGTTTGCTTGTAGCATATTCGTAATATTTACTACAGATTATTCTCTGATTTTCCAGAAATGTCTTTGAATAAAATTAATTCCACCTAGCTACTCATACAATTGATTTCTCTACTCGAAAAATATTTTCAGCTGGTTTATCAGCAATCATTTTATTCCAATCGATCGAACGTAAAAATTCTGCACTAGAGCTAGTTTCAACGACATCTACACCCCAGTCACCAGGCTGCAAAGCAGCCGGCGAATCGCTAGTAGGTGGTGTAGTTTTCAGGCCGCCCAGAATCAGGATTTCTAATTTTCCTTGGGGCTGGCGCTGACTGGCTAAAGCTTGGGCACACATTTCACCGACCTGCTGTGGGTTGAATACATCATTAGGAAATAATACCTCCACAATCCAATGGGGGTTATCTAACATTTGGCACTGAATTTGGTTGCCCAGATTTTTGGCAAATATGGCAGTGAACTCGGCACGGCTAAGAGTAGGCAATACATCTGGGGAGATGTTGAAGTTGTGGGATAGTAGCATCCGGCCAAAGTTAGTTTCAGTCACAGGATTAATGGTGATGATAGTTTCTAGCCTTTAATTTTAGAGAAATCTGTCGATCACTCCAGCAAAAATTCGAGGATCATTTTGCTGATCCTCGAATTTATTATCAGGAGATTGGGTAAAAACCTCCCCGTTCACGGGGACTTGTCTGTGCGCAAACGCTAGTCGCAGCAGTATGCGCTGAGGATATTACTTACATTTCAACATGCTTTAAGCTAGAATTTCAGCATAACTAATCAAAGCTAATGTTAGTCTTCGAGTTTAAAACCTACGCAAAAACAGCTCAGTTTGTAGCCATTGACGAAGCAATTCGTGCTACCCAATTCATTCGGAATAAGTGCATCCGTTTTTGGATGGAAAACCCGAAAGTCTCTAAGTACGATTTGAACAAGCAGTGTGCCATTCTTGCGGCTGAGTTTCCGTTTGCTAACAACTTGAATTCTATGGCTCGTCAGTCTGCGGCTGAACGTGCATGGGCGGCGATATCTAGGTTTTACGATAATTGTAAGAAGAAAGTATCTGGACTCAAGGGTTTTCCCAGCTTTCAAAAAGATAACCGCTCGGTCGAATATAAAACGACTGGGTGGAAATTGGCTATGGATCGCACATCAATCACCATCACCGATAAAATTGGCATCGGCAAATTGAAGTTAAAAGGTACTCGTGACCTAAATTTCTATCAACCCGACCAAATTAAGCGTGTGAGGCTGGTTAAACGTGCGGATGGCTACTATGTCCAATTTTGCATTTCAGTAGGCCGAGAAGAGGTGATTTTGCCTACCAAAAGTACGATTGGATTAGATATGGGGCTAAACCATTTCTATACCGATTCTAATGGTGAGCAAGTCAAAAATCCTCGCTTCTATCGCAAGGCTGAAAAAAGCATGAAGTGGTCGCAAAGACTGGTTTCACGCAAAGTAAAAGGTTCTAGTAATCGCAGAAAAGCTAGAGTTAAATTAAGTAAAATCCACCTCAAAATAAGTAGACAACGTAAAGACCATGCTATTAAATTGGCGCGGTGCGTAATCCAATCTAACGATTTGGTCATCTATGAAGATTTGAGCGTGAAGAATATGGTCAGAAACCACTGTCTAGCTAAGTCAATTAGCGATGCAAGTTGGTATCAATTTAGAGTTTGGCTGGAGTATTTTGGCAAGGTGTTTGGGAGAGCTACGGTAGCTGTAAATCCTGCCTACACATCCCAAGAATGCTCTAGTTGCGGCGTAATTGTTAAGAAGTCTCTATCGACTAGGACGCACGTATGTCAGTGCGGATGTGTTTTAGATAGAGACGAAAATGCCGCTATTAATATCCTAAATAAAGGACTAGGTACCGTGGGGCACACGGGAACATCTGCGCTAGACGCAGAAAACGCTCAGGGAGATTCGTCCTCTACTGTCGCTGGTGCAAACCTGTGACGGCAAGATGGGTCGCAGAACTGAGAATCCTCACGCCTGAAGGCGTGAGGATTGTCAACAAGCTAGAGTTGTTTCTCAGTAAAACTATGGATATTTAAGGACGAGTTCCAGAAGTACCAAAGCCAATCCCAGCATTAGCAGCACCGAAGGGACCACTTTGGCTAGCACCTGCACCAGTAGTAGCCGTTGAAGCACCAGTACCATTGTTGGTAGTGCCGACATTTGCACCAGCACTGGAACCAGCGGTACCAACTGAGATATTGGCGTTGCCGCCACCACCACCAGAAAGACCATTACCTGTATTACCACCACCACCGGTGGTAATGCTGGCAGCACTATTTGAGGCACTAGCATTGGCAGCAGAACCTGCAAAAGAACTATTTGTACCAGCAGTAGCAGCAGTAGTGCCACCCTGAGCAGAAGTTCCTCCAAAAGTGGTGCCGGTAGCTGTACCACTACCATTAGAAGAAACAGTATCTGCTTTGCTGCTAGCTAAATTGGTTAAAGTAGTGGCCGCAAAAGTGATGCTTACTAAGCCGATAAGAAATAAATTTTTAGACATGATTGTAGATCCCTGATGATATTTTTTTGTGATTTGACAACGTTACAGATTGCACTCTTTAAAAAATCTTAGAGAACTAGGAGCCGGGGGTAAAAATTCTCAAAATATTTTGAGATTACGGGAAATGGCTCAAAGTATTACCTCGACTTAATCCAATCCATTAAGAGTACAATACCGCTATGACTTTTAAGATGTCAGTAAGAAAAAGTGAGTTGTTTTTTGGCTAAGTAATGTGAATATGTATGTTTTTGTGATTTTTTGAAATATTGATCGCTATGTAAACTTTCTTAGTCGATCGATCAATTTATCAAAATAAACTACCAACAATTCTTGTTGAGCCGGTTCCAACCGTTTTAAACTAGCGATCTTAATCCCTTCTAAGCCCACCACCATGGCTTCTAAAGGCACTTGTAATTCCTCATAGAGCAAATTCATATAGTGCAGCCCTTCTCTATTGGTGTAGTCGGTTCGTTGACCAGCAATTCCATAGGTAATACAGCGCAAAAAATGCCAAAAATCGCGCCAACAAGCATCCGCTCGCTCGGCTGGATATAAGCCACCCCCTGGTTCCATAATGTCGGGAAAAGCCTGCAATACTCCAGCGCGAGCTTCATTCACAATGTCTACCACTGAGTCGCGCAGCAGGGCGACTACCGCCGTAAACTGCGATTGGTTTGGCACTAATTCGGTAATTTGTTGCAGTTCGGCATCGGTGAGATATAGTCGATCGTCATCGGCTTTTTGAAAAACTTGGATGGCAGCAGCCGGATGGCTATCTGACCAGGTGGCAAAGCTGACGATCCGTGCTTTTTGAATCAGGGCTATGATTTCGGCGCTAAGTTGGGGTTGAGCCATGATTGTTTTAGAGATTTCGAGTTTCCATCACCAACATTAAAGCAATCCAGTTGCCAGCAGCATCATATTTACGAATCAAACGCTGTCTTTGGTTTGGTGCAGTCAGCCAACCAATTTCCATGAAAAAGGCGGTGTTCGATCGAACACTCACCGGACAAGTCGAGAAGGCACCATCCGGCAGCAGCCAAGTCCGATAAGCTAAACCATCGCGTTCAAATTCCAGACTGGCTTCTTGCCTGGTTTCCATAAACACAGTTTCACTTTCAGCCCGTTGGGGCTTCAGAATGGTGGCTTGACCCTGCCAAGTACCTACAAAGTCGTCTAGCAAAAGTGGCGGACGTTCGGGAGCATCGCTGCCTTGGCGCTGTTCCCGAATTAAAGTAAGTCGCAAAAATTCGCTGGCCTCGTTAAAAATCTGCACAATGCGCAACCGGCGATCTTTGGTAGGTGCCACCAGGCAAAACTCCGAGCCAAACCGACCGGGCGTATTTGCATCAATACTACCCTCGGAAAAAGCCCCGGTCTCAAAAAATAAAGCGCCAGCGCCCGGAGTACTGAAATCCATCACCAGTTCTTTTGGCGTTAACTCTGTAGAACCCGGTGCGATCGGATAAAAACGGGTCAGCACCAAATGAATCGTTTGATTGTCATTAATACCAGTCAAAGAGATATGGCTGGGAATATCTTCCAGGATTTCGCCATTAGCCGCGATGAGCGTGAAAGAACCTATCCACTCTCCTAAATTTTGCAGGACACATTCCCATTGAGACTTCATAAAAGATTTACAGTAACTAAAGTGTGTTTTCAGTTTTTTCATGGATCTTCAGCAAATCGAAACCGATCTCCAAAACCCCGATTTTCAGTATCGAACCAAGGCTGTGTCGGCTCTGCGGGAGTATCCCCCAGAAGTGGCGGTGCCTCTTTTGAGCAAATATCTGAACGATCCAGAATTTTTAGTGCGATCATTCATAGCTCGAGAACTAGGCTATCAAAAAAACTCCGAAGCGTTTGCGGCGCTGTTGCAGCTGCTGGAGTTTGATAACACTCCCAATGTCCAGGCCGAAGCCGCTAATTCCTTGTCACTTTTTGGACGGTTGGCTGCTTCCCATTTGCTTAAATCGTTTTTAAAAGACGATCATTGGCTACTACGGCGCAGTATCCTGGCGGGCATGATGGATATGGATTGCCCAGAGGAACTGTATGAAGCTTGTTCGATCGGACTAGCCGGTGATGACCTGACGGTGATGGCTGATGCTTTGGGTGGTCTGGCGAGTTTGGCTAGTTCAGTCTATCGATCGGACATTCTGGCCAAAATTTTAAACTGTAAAGACCACGAAAATGCTTACATCCGGATTCGAGTAGCTTACGCTCTCAAGCAATTCGATGAACCAGCCGCTCAGGAAGCCTTAGCCGCCCTTCGCCAAGATAATAACCATCGGGTAGTTGGTGCCACTATGGAAGATTTGCTGCCATAGCCCAATACCATGAAAAGTGCTTATTTAGTAATAATCTTTACAGAAATCGATAGTTGATCTGCGGCAATCTAAATGGAATGACTAAACTTGTTGTTTTATTTGGTGTGAGGAGTGATTGTATGAGTAACGTCACCGCTAAAGGTCAAATGCTCTGGAAAAGAGAAGGTCTGAATGATTGTGTACTGCATTTGCGACATGGCAACTTCGAGCAGTGGGTACCCTATCAGTCTTTCCCAGAGTACGCTCTACCTGACCCCCCAGAATTTTCCCAGGGCTATTCCACCTTTTTGTCGTTGATGCGGAAAGGCTGGACGACTATTCCCAGTTCTACCTACTAAACCTGTAAACTTTCCCCGGTAGTACGCCGGGTGAAAGAGTTCCAGGTATCTAAGGCGGTAGCTGGCTGGCTCAGAAGGTACGATCGATGTTTTTCGCTCAACCCCTGTACCTGATAAAAATCTGCTCCGGCAATGTCTTCCAGCGCATCAAATTCAACCCCGGTAAAGTCTGCCGCCCGAAAATCTGCCCCCGCCACATTAGCGCCATTGAGTCCGGCTCCCCGTAGTGAAGCTCCAGTTAGATAAGCTTTCCGCAGATCTGATTGGCTCAATCTGGCTCTTTGCAAATTAGCGCCGGTGAGATCAGTACCACCTAAATAAGCACCCAACATCGTGGCTCCGGAGAGATCGATCAATCTCAAACTAGCAGTGTTTAGGGTGGCACCATTCAGATTTGCCCCCGGTCCGATCGCCCCAGTAGATTTGTAGACAAAGCCCTCTGGCCAAATAGTCGCTGCGTCGTAGCGTGCCCCTTGCAGCTTGGCCTCAGTCAGATTAGACCCGTTAAGGTTGGCTCCCGACAGATTGACACGGTACAGACAGGCGGCAGTGAAGTTGATTTCACTGAGGTTTGCTGCGCTGAAATTAGCACCCCGCAGATCCGCTTCACTGAAATCGGTGCCGTTTAGGTGGGCGTTGCTCAAGTTGACGCCAATCAGACTGGCGCGGTGCAACTGGGCACTGGGTAAAGCGATGCCGTGCAAATCGAAACGATAGAGATCATGTCGATCGAGATTCCCCGTTTGTAGGTCTTCGATTAGTTCAGCCGAGATGGTAAGCATGGCGATCGGGGATTTTACTAATTTTGTTTACAGTTGCTAACATCCATAGTCAGTAAAGATTTTAGCGTTTTACTAAGGCTGTGAACCTCAGATTTTTAGGAATAATGTTGCTTTTTTGTAAAGTTTCCGTTACATTAGTTCACATAGGCTTTACAAACAGAGAGTTTCCCCCATGACTTCCAAAACATTTACCGACAGTGACGGCAGAGAAAACGTATTCGCTCTAGAACCCAAAATGTATTTGGCAGAAGGCCCGCAAGCTGGCTTTACCAAATATGCAGAATTAGTTAATGGTCGTCTAGCGATGATTGGTTTTGTGTCTCTGTTGGCAATGGAAGTATTAACTGGTCATGGCATTGTCGGCTTCATCGCTGGCTTATAAGAATTTGAGCTAGGCAACGTGGAACTTGGCTAGCGCATCTGAGAAAGATTGCTTTTGGACTAGGTGATCGATCGCGAGATAGAAATAACTAAAAAATTATGATGAGCAGCAAAGATTAAAATCCTTGCTGCTTCTTTATTTCAAGGATAAATAAGTCAAAAATTAAGATCAAATGAGAGCAATAATAAGGAAATTGTTAAGAACGCTTTACAATTCCTGGAATCAGCTCTATCGTTAGGACATATCATTCAATATCCCGTTCCACAAGGAACAAACTCAACTCGCAATCATAAACAAATGACAACTACTTTACAACGTACTGAGGCACCCAATGCTTGGGATCGCTTCTGTGGTTGGATCACTTCCACCGACAACCGAATTTATATCGGCTGGTTCGGCGTCGTAATGATTCCTACCCTTCTTTCCGCTACTATCTGCTTCATCGTTGCTTTTATCGGCGCGCCTCCAGTAGACATCGATGGTATCCGTGAGCCAGTTGCTGGTTCTCTAATGTTCGGAAACAACATCATTTCTGGTGCTGTAATTCCTTCCTCCAACGCGATTGGCTTGCACTTCTACCCAATCTGGGAAGCTGCTTCCATGGATGAGTGGTTGTACAACGGCGGTCCTTACCAATTAGTAGTATTCCACTTCTTAATCGGAATCTTCTGCTACATGGGTCGTGAGTGGGAACTTTCCTACCGCCTAGGTATGCGCCCTTGGATTTGTGTTGCTTACTCTGCTCCAGTAGCAGCTGCAACTGCTGTATTTTTAATCTACCCAATCGGTCAAGGTTCATTCTCCGACGGTATGCCTTTGGGTATCTCCGGTACCTTCAACTTCATGATTGTGTTTCAAGCTGAACACAACATCTTGATGCACCCCTTCCACATGCTCGGTGTAGCTGGTGTATTCGGTGGTTCATTATTCTCCGCAATGCACGGTTCACTTGTAACTTCCTCTTTGGTTCGTGAAACAACTGAAGTTGAATCACTTAACTACGGCTACAAATTCGGTCAAGAAGAAGAAACTTACAACATCGTTGCAGCTCACGGCTACTTCGGTCGCTTGATTTTCCAATACGCTTCCTTCAACAACAGCCGCTCACTTCACTTCTTGTTAGGTGCATGGCCAGTAGTCGGAATCTGGATGACTTCTTTGGGTGTAAGCACCATGGCATTCAACCTGAACGGTTTCAACTTCAACTCTTCTGTAGTTGATACTCAGGGTCGTACCATCAACACTTGGGCAGACATCATCAACCGTGCCAACCTAGGTATGGAAGTAATGCACGAACGTAATGCACACAACTTCCCACTAGACTTGGCCGCTGGCGAAGCTACTCCAGTTGCTTTGATGGCTCCTTCCATCAACGGTTAATTCTTTAACCAACTTAAGATTTAAAAGCCCGCTCTCAATGAGAGCGGGCTTTTGTTTTGGGATTATTATGATAAAAACTTCAAATTTTTAGTTATGTATATAGATGTCCCCCAGACCATGATGGAGTTCTTTCAAAAAAGTGAAGGAACTTGGTTCACTCAGCGGACGGTACATAACTTTGATGCTGTCACTGCCGATCAATCCGGGGAATCGAATCTATCGATCGAAGTGCTCACCGCTCATCATCCCCAAGTTTTGGCGGTGTGTGAGCAGCAGGGCATTGATCCGGCCAGAGCCAGCGGTGGTGGTGGGTTTCTGTGGCAGGATAACCAAGACAAAAAAGAGCAAGACCCGGACAAGGCAGCGGTGCTAGTGGATCTACCAGACGATGCTAGTGGGCAATCAGGGCGGCTGCTCCGCAATCAGGGCTATGTGGAGCGGATTCCGGTGGTCAGCCGCTATTGGTTTGGTAAGGATGGGATTCTGACGATCGATACGGACTATGACAATAACCAGGGGCAAGAACGCTGTTGGTTTATTAATAATGACTTTCGGGTGCGGGTCAGCACGGTGCGATCGAACAACGGGGTTTATATCATGACCTATTGTTCGGAGCGGCGGTGTGTTAGTACTGCCGAGTTAGAGATAATGGTGGTCAACAACCGAGCTAGAGCTGAATCCCAGGCATGAAAATTAGACTATTAAAACAATTCTGTTTAAATAATGCGATCTCGTTTTTGTCCGACTTGGCCTGTCCGTCGCTATCCTTGACTACAGCCCTATTTATTATATTAGTATTTTATTTATTTATCATTTACCCATCTTTACTCTTCTCCGATCTTCTCTAAGTACAGCTTGTCTTTTCTTCTTAAAGTCAGTAAAAGATCTAATATCAACAAAATCTTTAATAGCCAGATCTTTACAGAAAGAAGATTTATCCCACAACTGAATAATCTGATCGATCGATAAGCAATCATTATGATCGATAGTCCGTAGCCGCCGAAAAAGTTTGCATAAGAAAAACATATACTTCATTCTTTGGGTGGTTTCAGAACGTTGATCAAAAGCTAGATCGTAGATATTACAGCCATAGGCATAAGCTTCTTGGCCGCGAATAAAGCATTTAGGCTTATTTCCGTTTTCACCAGCCATTTGGATATGTGCCCAACCTTTGTTGTAAGGAATTTTGTGGACTTGTTGGACGCGCCGGACGGGTTTTAAATGTCGCCGCACAGTACGTTTGTTGATATTGAGAGTATTACCAACTCCTTTTTGGCTAGCGCCATGGGGAATTTTGTTTCGGAAAAACTGCAAGGTCGGCTTATCCGTTGCCCTGCTTAGATCGATTTTGGCTAGGCTTGGGTTTCTAATTCGGTCAGCTTTGGCCCGCCTGACGGCGGCAGTTCTTGATCGGCGCTGGAGCCAATAAACTTGTTGGGCAGTCACCTGATCCAAGAAGTTGGGCTGGCCGAGATCGGAGCGCACAATGACAGTTGCAGCGCCCCAATTAGATAAACCCAGATTGAACGTAACCACACTTTTAGAACCGAGGCAAACGAGAAATTGCTCTTTGCTACGGCTGTAATAGCGAAATGCTCCATCCTTGTGCCCTTGGCGGAGCCAGCGGTACAAAGTGGAGTTATCGATATTAAAAAAGGTGAGTAGTTCACCACGCGCGCAAGTGACTTGTCCCGAACCAGATGGATCCAAAGATCTAAAATAGTAATAAAGCTTTCCCCAAGTCGTGCGACAGAGGGGAGCGTGAATGACAATTTTAGGATTGGAATCAGGTATCATAGAATTATTGGCATACATAGAACTTTGAATTCTTGTAGGCACTAACAATATGTTTAAAGACAAGTCACGCAGATCGCGAAAAATCTGAGCGTGGCTTGTCTGATTTTAGGGCATTTTCGGTGTTTTTAAGCCGGGAAGAGCTTTTTTTTGGGCTAAAACAGTATATACATTTTGTACTAATGAATACGTAAATGGTAGACTACGAAAGTATTCTAAGCCAAATCACACTAATAATTCAGTCAATCTAGATGTCCGAAAGCCGCATTCCTACCTATGTAGTCAAAATCTTAAAAGATAACTTGGTAGATGATGCCTACCTTTCAGAAGCTAATAAAAGTGACATCAATGAAATATCTCTTTTGCCAGGTTTCCAGTGCGATTGGACAAAATTATGGAGTAATACAGACTTCGATTGTGAAGCACTAGTGAAACTAACTTACCAGGGCAAGATTCAAGGGGTTATAAAATTTGCCTTGTATCCTTACCCTTCACCAAGTGGAATACCTAAAGTTACTGAAATTCTAAATCTCGAATCTCTCCCAAAGGAGACTAGAAACGCATCTCCAGTAGGTATGTGGTTGCTATGGTATGCAGTTAAAATGTGCTTGGAATTTGGTTGCAGCGGAGACAGTAATGGGTCTGTACTGGTATTAATATCAGTAGAATCAGCGATTCCATATTACCGAGACCAGGTTAAAATGGAAGGGCTTCATTGGACTACGATTAGTCCCTACGAGGAGGGTTATGCTTTCAGGTTTTCAAACGGTCAAGCCGTCGAGTTCCTCAGTGAAATCAAAAGCAGATACGGAGAAGCAATTGAACTCCCTGCATGAGGTTGCTTACACCGAATCTCCATCGGATGTTATGACAATATGCGATCGCTCTCATATGACCTATCAAGAGCGTCAGAAGTTTTGGGAAAACGCTAAGTACTCCACCCGTCAATCTTCTTCTAATTGACACACTTCGTTTTTAATATCTAAAAGAACGACTTTGAGAATATTGCTTAAAGTCGTTCTGTTGTTTCTATATTTTATAAGGCTTAATACCATTAAAGTTTAATGATATTAAGCTATTCAATTCGCTTGTACTTGGCCACCAGCTCCAATCTGGACAAAGCACTAATCGCCGTTTCCTTCACATAAGAATCCGCCGACTCATCATTTACCACCTTATTCAACACCTCAGCACTGCGCACATCTCCGATCGAGGCCAAGGCATTGACGATCGATACCCCCAAGGCTGGATTGTCTGTAACAGCTAAAGCTTCTGTCAAAATATCAAGACCCTCCACTCCAATTTCGCCCAAGGTCATCACCGCTGCGATGTAGACTACTGGGTTCGGGTCTTGCATCGATTGCTTTAAACCCTGAAGACCCGCCGCTGGGAAAGGTAGCTCCGGATAGTTCAGCGCTACTTGGGTTAAAGCCTTCACACAGCTGCCTTTGACCGTAATGTTTTCGCTGTGCAACATGCCATCTACAATACTGGGCACGGCATCTTGGCCAATCATTCCCAGGGCTTTGACGGCGGCTCGTCGATAGACCACGTCCTCATCATCGAGGGCGCTCATGAGTTTAGAGATAGTTTCAGCATCGCGGGTTTCGGCAATTTCCAACATCGCTCGATCGCGCAGATGGGGATTAGGATGTTTGAGTTGAGCGAACAGATTATCTTGAGTCATCGGATTTTAGAAAAAATTATTAAATTGATCTGGAAAAACGGTTAAGAATTGCTGATAGCTTTGGCTTTCACCAACCAATCTGGGTCATTACTCACAATTTGATTTCCACTATTGTCGCCCAGTTTTTCTAAAGCGATCAGCGCGGCGTATTTCAAATCCCATATTCTTCCTTCTAAGCTCTTTTTCAGCTCAGGAATTGCGCGGGTATCACCCAATTCACCCAAGGCGATCGCAGCGGCAGCACGGGACTTTTGGAATTGGGGCTGGGTATTATGGAGGGCTTCTACAATCAAGTCATAGGCCGGGGCATGTTTCAGCCAGCCGAACAGTTTCACTACATGGAAATGAGCGCCATAGTCGTTGTGAGCTTCGGCTTTATAGGTAGCAAATAGCGCCGCTGGTGCTTCGGCAGCGTAGTGCTGAAGAATTAATTGAATGGCCAGATAACAGCGGCCAAAGTCCACATCATAAAGATCGCGAATGAGGGTGTCTAAGGTCGGGGTTTGGCCGTAGCTATGCACTAGTTTGAGATCTTCGGGATGATCACGCAGGACTTTTTCTAGGTGAGGCTGAACATCGGTAAAGGCGATCGCACCTTCGGCCATGCCAGCATCTGCGAGTAACCTAACACCGCGCAGCCGAAAGACGATCGATACTGGACAGTAAGCAATGTGGGGAATGGCGGTGTAATATTTGGCATCGATGAGATCTTGAATGCACAATCGCCGCGCCAAGACTTGGGGATGTTGGAGGAAAGATAGGACTTTTTCGATTTGGCTGTAGTCTTGGGCAAACCGACCCACCGCCGCAATTGCTGCACTAGCGATCGGACCATCTTCACTATCCACAAACTTCTGAATTTCGCTAACGGCAGGCGCATAATCCAGTTTGATCAGGGTGTGAATGATCACCCGGTAGCTTTGGCGGGGCTTGGCCAGGAGTTCGGTGATTTCAGCCAAGATTTCTGGATCGGTGGTGCCAATTTCGCCGATCGACCACACCGCATTTTCCACGGTGTAGCAATCATCATCAGCTAAACAGTCCCGGATGATCGGCAGGGCTTGGGTGGCTTGCAATCGTCCCAGGGTTTCAATCGACTTCCGCCGCACAATCCGGTTATCTAGTTCTTGGTCAGTGTTTAGAACCGCGCGGATCAGGGCATCGATCGATCGTTCTGATGGGTAATTAATTAAATGTGAAGCGGCAATGTAGCGCGAGTCGTCTTCACCAATTTGATTCTGCGGAGTATCTAAGACCGTAATGGCCTGCTCCTCACTCAAATTGAACATGTTAGCAAAGCGCTTATCCATAGAAAAAAATCTTTTTATAAAAAACAAACCTGGAGATCTTAATCATAAGATTCTCCAGGTTTATCAGCTATGGCCTTGTGTTCAGACTAACCAGTAGTCGAACTAGGACAAGGAGTTGATAGCGTAGTCTAGAAGAGCGTTGTACTCAGTCAAAGCTTGAGGAGACATATCGCGAGGCGCACAGCCACGGTTCCGAGCGAAGCTTAAAGCTTCAACGTAAGGAGCAGTAGGCAGGCTCAAAGCGCGATAAACTTCACGTTGACCAGCAATACCCCATTCGTCTAGAGGACCAGTACCGCCTACAACTAAGCAATATTGAACCAAACGAAGGTAGTGTTTGATGTCACGGCTGCACTTTGCTTTGAAAGTGTCGTTAGAGTTAGCTTCACCAGCGTTGTTCAGGTAAGCATACTTTTTGATGCAAGCATCATAAGCTTCTTTAGCAACAGCATCGAGGTTAGCAGCTAGCTTTTCAGCAGCTTCTAAACGTGCAGCAGCACGTTGGATACTTCCTTGTACAGACTCTAAGTCAGAGCTGCTAGGAAAACGGCCAGCTGCATCAGCAGAGGCAATAACAGTAGTGAGAACTGATTTCATGCTTTTATCTCCAGATAAAATAGTGTGTGCTAAATAGTTACGGAAAAACTCGTGACTTTTAAGACTAGCTCAAAGCAGAGATTACGCGATCGAAGTAGCTAGAAGCTTCTGCAACCAAGCTGGCGCAACGGTCTTCAGTTACGATCGAACCCATTTTCCGGAGCTTAGCACCAGCAAAGGACTCACTAGGTTGATCTTTGATGTGAGCAGCGGCTTGAGCCTTCATGATTTGAACGGCACGAACAGTGGAAGTAGTTGGTACACCCAATGCTGCATAAGTTTCTTTCAAACCGTTTAAGCAACGATCATCTAATACGGAAGCGTCACCAGCCAAAAGAGCATAGGTAACATAGCGAAGAACGATTTCAGCGTCACGCAAGCAAGCAGCCATGCGACGGTTAGGGTAGCAATTACCACCGGCTTGGATTAAGCCTTGGTTTTCGCAAATCATGCCAGCAACTGCGTCGGAAACCATACAGCTAGCATTACTAGCGATGGCGTTTACTGCATCCAAACGACGGTTACCAGCGGCGATGAAGCCTTTGAGGTTGGCAATGTCGCCAGCGTTGATGCAAGAGGTGCTAGCGTCAGCCGAAACTACGGATCTAGAAAAAGCGTCAAGCATTGAGCTCTCCTTATCACTAAAAAATTACATCTCTGAGAATATGTGATGAACATAGCTGGAGTCTCGCTTATGAGAAACAAAGCAACAATCCGTAACATTGGATGCAGAAGTCCCCATCCAAAAGCTTTCTGGACAGGGAATATATTTTTGTGATGAGAGTGAAAGCCAACAATTAGTTAAATATTTACGCTGCCTTTCATCAGATGTTTAATCACATTTTCTTTGATCATTAGTTGGCGCATTACTTCGAGCAAAAAGTTTTGAGCTTGTTCGCTACTCAGATCTTTGACCTGTCCTTCGTACATTCTGAGGTTAAACTGTTGCTCCATACTGAGTTCTAGTGGGAGATTCATTGTTTCTTTTCTCCAGTGAATTCTATACCTAATGTTAACGATTGTTAAGGGTGTTTGACAAGTATCTAAAGTTACCATTTGCAGACCGATATTCTCAAGGCAATTTTGAGACAGCTGGCCAGCAATGCATAATTTCTGGAATTGAGATAAATTAGGAGTGTTTGCTAGTCTGAAACCTTGGCTAGCACTCAATCAAGGCCATTATTCAGTATTTAAAAAGTATTTTGGAAGCGAGATTTTTATGAACGCAATGGAGTTTTTTCAGCACAGCACCGGCAAATGGCGATCGCAGCGCACCACCCATCATTTAGCCTTCAAACGTACTGAATCCGGTGAATCCGAAATCTATGTCGAAGCCTTACCGGCCTCCGATCCCAGAATTATTGAGATCTGTCAAATGCATGAGCACGATCCAGCGACTGCTGTCGGCGGCGCTTATGTCAGCTGGCAAGGTTCCATGGGTTGGGATAAATCTGATGAAAACCACGAAGGTACTACCGTTTTTGCCCTCGTTCCCAGCGATGCTACTGGCCACCAAGGTATCTTGCTGCGCGAACGGGGCTACGCCGAAATTGTGCCAGTGGCTGGCCAATATGAAATGGATGACCAAAACTGCTTAGTCCTGACTACCGACTACGACAGCATGAGCGCTGTCGAACGCTTCTCTTTTCCTAGCAACGACCTGAGAATGCGGACTAGCACCGTCAAACGTTTTGGCGGCTTTAGCACTGCTACTTTTTGTACCGAGTTTCGGGTTGATGATGATACCAGTGTCGAAGAAAATGCCGATTCTTCCCAATACTTCTCGGCCTTCGGTTAACAGCCTGATCCTTACTACTAGCAGCGATCCTTTTACCCGTGGGCTTGATTACCTTTATGGTTTGCGGAGCTTGGCGATCGATCCTGAAATGATCGACGTAATGCATGATCCAGTTCTCCGCATACCGGTTGCTACTTGGATTGGTGCCAATATCGATCAGGTGAATGCCGAGCTGCAAACTCTGGTACAAGCTTGCCATGATTGCTTTCATGAAACCAGCCGACCACAAATCCAAATCTGGGCGGCTCCACTGACGCAGTCTTACAACATTTGTGGACTCTGTAACCTCCAGACACAGCCGACTACCCTGCTAGTCGATTTAGGGCGGGTAGCACCCGTTGATTGGTTGGCATTGGTGACACATGAATATGCTCATGCTCATGCTGGCTCTCCTGGGCACCATCAAGATTTTGCGGCAGCTCTCATTCACTTGTGTCGGGGACTTTCACTAGAATTGCCAGAAATTGAACTAGGACAGAAAAATGGCTTGCGCCTGTATCCCGCTTGCCAAATCATTTTAGACTCTTGGACTTGGTGGCAAGGAAAAGATTGTTAGTATTGGCTTACTTTCAGGCGGAAACCCTTGCTCTGTAATCTTTACAGGCCGAAAAGTCAATCAAATTAAGTTATATGTGTTTTATTAGACTAAAGCGAATGATGGATATCTAAACCCTTATGATTGGTGGTAAATTTGTGAAATCTAGATAGAAAATTTAAAGGAGATTTTATAGCGTGGCAATTCCTCTTTTAGCATATAAGCCCTCCTCTCAGAACCAACGAGTCAAAGGGTTTGAAGTAGCGAGCGACGAACAATCCAGAATTTATTCCACTGAAAACATTTTGTCGGATGGCGATCTGACTAATCTGATCGAAGCGGCTTACCGTCAGCTGTTTTTTCACGCTTTTGCTTCTGATCGCGAGCCATTCCTAGAATCTCAACTGCGTAGCGGCCAAATCACCGTGCGTGATTTCGTGCGGGGCTTGGTTTTATCGGATACCTACAGACGCAGTTTCTTTGACAAGAACAATAACTATCGGTTTGTAGAGCAAACTGTTCAGCGGGTTCTGGGTCGTGATGTCTACAGTGAAGCTGAAAAGATCGCTTGGTCGATCGTCGTCGTGAACAAAGGCATCAAAGGCTTTGTCGATGAGCTGTTGAATAGCACTGAATACATGAATGCTTTTGGCTATGATGTTCTACCTTACCAATTGCGTCGGGTTTTACCTGGTCGTGCTCAAGGTGAGCTACCTTTCAACATCAAGTCTCCGCGCTACGATGCTTACCACCGTCGGCAATTGGGCTTTCCCAAGTCTATTTGGCAGTCTACGGTTAAAACCTATACGCCTCAAGATCAAAAAGCTAAGGCTGGTAGCCCTGCTAATTTCTTAAATATGGCGCGGAATGTCGGTGCTACTGGTAATGCACCACAAACTGTTTCGGCTCAGAACATTGATATTGCTCGTTCTGTTCCTTACCGGAAACTAGATTACTAAATCTAAGCACGAAATATTCTTAAAAGAGTAGGAGCCTGGGTTAAGGCTCCTACTCTTTTATTCGTCATTGGCCAGTCGATTTTCTAACTGCCGCAGGGCTAATTTGGCCAGCACCCTAACTACTTCCAATTCATCGCTCATCGCTGTTTGGAGGGGTTCGATCGCACTTTCATTCCCTACTCGTCCCAAAGAACTCACCGCCGCCTTCCTGACCTCGCCATCGTTATCTTTGGTAGCCAGAATTAGGTGCGGAATCGCTGGCGGATAATTAATTTGACTCAGAGCCGCTGCTGCTTCATTCCGAATCAAGGCAGCGGGGTCAGTCAGAGCATTTACTAATACTTGACAAGCTTGGGTATCCCCTTTTTCTTGTGCGACATGAGCGATCGCACTCACCACTGCACAGCGGACATCGATCGAATCAGATTTCAAGGCCGGATAGAGATGTTCGGCGGCTTCGTTACCAATAAAGGCCAAAGCCCAGGAAGCGTGACCTTTAGTAGTTTCTGGGCTATCGGGGTTGGCTACAATTTTTAGTAAAGCCGGAACGGCCACGCTACCAATCCGCGCCAAAGCACCGACGGAAGAACCATGCACTACCGTATCTTCATCGGTTAAAAAGGCATGGAGCAAGGCAGGTACAGAATCAGGATCTTCAATTAAGGCCATAGTTTTAGCCACGGCACGGCGGATCGTGACATTAGGATTGTGGGTGATTGCTTTTATCAATAAGGCTGTGGCGGGTTGGCCAACTTCACCTAGCACTTGGGCAGCGCGTAGCCGAACCATGCCCCTGGTATCGCCTAATCCTTCGACAATGATTCGTTGAATGGTGTCTTGGTTGTTGTCAAATTCATCGAAGCTGATTTGATCTGTAACCAGTTGTAGAAATGCATCGGTTTCGATTTGAGCGGGGGTGAGTTGGCTAGCTGGAGTGCTGTTGGTCATGGTTGCAATTTAAGAAAATATTTTCTGCCTGCAAATTTCTGCGGAATTGTGGCAATTTTAGTTGCTACCAGCTAGAGAGGTTTGTTGGTCGCGCAGTTGTTGCAGGGTGTTATCGATTTGCTGTAATTCTGGTTCCAGGTTGGCCATCACTTGAGACTTAGTGATTTTGGCGCGCTGAGCCATTGTCATGGTGTCAGCAACTAACCGCTCTCGATATTCTTCTAAAGCCGCGATTGCATCTACTAATTCTTGTAAATCAGCTGGGGTAGTAGATTCTGTCATAGTTTTTTCCTAAATAAATATTAAAAAGTAGAAGTTTTAGGGTTGATCGGGTTCGATCACACAAGCCAAACCCCGATATTTGCGGGGGTCGCCTTCGGCCAGAGTTGATCGTTCTTCGTCTTTACGGGCATAAAGATTATTGAGGATTGATTCCCAGTTAATTTCGGGAGCCGGTTCTGAGCTAGACACCATAGCTATTTGGGCTGGTCGTTGAGCCTGGGTAGCACGAGCACGGACAGCCCAACTACTGTCCTCAGCAGCCAGCGCCTTAAATTGGCTTTGGATGCGATCGTGCCACTCTGGATAATTGTTAATGGCCCCAGCCAAAGCTTCTAAACCGGCGACTGCGGAATAACGTACGATCCATTCATCATCTTCCTGAGCCACAAACAGTAGGGCTTCCAATGCTTCTTCTTGAGCAATTTCTAAAAGATCGGCAGGAAACCAATGCCACTTCATGGTGCCTAAGCCTTTGGCCGCTGCCCGCCGCACACTCAATGCAAAATCAGCAGTGGCTGCTCCCAGTAATGTAACCAGACCTCTAGGATCACCGATACCTGCTAAGGCGCGAATTGCCCAAGCGCGAGCCGTATAGTTATAGCCATCCAACTGAGTTAAAATCTGCCCTACGGCTGGTTCTCCAATCCGAATCAAACCATCCACTGCGGCTACTGCCGCCCCAGGATTGTTGTAACTCAATGCTGAAATCATGGTCGGAACGGCTGCAACGTGGTTGATGGCAGCCAAGTTTTCCATTGCTGCCACTAGCAGAGTTGCTGAATCAGCTTCCTCGGTGGCACGGATCAGCCGATCGATAGCTTCGTTGGGATTAGAGGTGATCGACATGAGAGCAGTACGGTTAAGTATTTTTTATAATAATTGATCCATCAAGGCCATCACCTCAATCGCACCTGTCGATAAGCTAGGCAATGGTTCGAGCTGGAGTTGTTTTTCTAATAAACCTTTAAGGGAGATTAATTTTAAGCTATTTTCCGCTAAAGTTTCGGTAATGGGTTTAGCCGCTGCCAAATAGCCGATCGCGCCTAAATCAGCCAAGGCTGTGCGGCGGAGTTGTAGCTCGCTACCTAATAAGGCTTGAATCAGCCTGTCACCATACTGATTTGCTTCTGGCTCATCTGAGAGCTGATACATTGCCCGCGCCGCAGCATATTGAATGCGTGGAATTTCATGGTCTAAGAAAGGCCGTACATCTTCGATGACCTGCACATCCCCTAGATCGCCTAAGGCTTCTAGAATGGCATCGTAGGGCTGAATTAGACAAGGCGGCTCTGGTGCTGGTAGTGTGCCTGGAATTTGGTTATGAAGCAGCTTCAATAAAGTAGGCACTCCAGCCAAATCGCCCAGGGTTTCTAAGGCTTGAGCTGCGGCTTCCCGCACATAAAAATCGGAGCAAGCCAAAGCTTCGATTAAAACAGGTACTGCCCGTTGATCACCGAGTTTCCCTAGAGCCCGCGCCGCATTGCGCCGTAAGGGATAGCCACCAATTTGAGTCCGATCGTCCTCATCATTTAGTGCTGCCATCAAGACATTGATCGCCGTCGGATCATCCACCCGAAAGCGTCCTAGCCACCAAGCTGCATACATTCGCAGTCCCAAATCTTCGCCTTGGAGATTGGCGATTGCTTGATCAACAGTCAGCAAATTGTCATCTTGATTAGCAAATTCTTCGTTCATAAAAACCTTTCAATACAATGCCCAGGGAAATAAACAACGACCATTGGCGATTGTTTATTTCTCTGGGCATCACTATCAGCTACCAGCTGCTAAGACTAGCTTAAAGCGTTGATAGCATAGTCGAGGTAAGAGTTAGCTTCTACAGCTGCATCGCCGCTCAAACCGTGGTTAGATTTGATATACTTCAGAGCTTCGATGTACCAGCTAGGAGCCAAGTCAAAAGTACGGTTGATTTCAGCTAAACCGCCAATGAGGTAGTCGTCCATGGGGCCAGTACCGCCAACTACACAGCAGTAAGTAACCATGCGTAGGTAGTAGCCGATGTCGCGAGTACACTTGTCTTTACCAGTTTGGCTGGAAGCAAAGTTAGCACCCTGCATGGACGTGGTGTATGGGAATTTTTGGTAAACTGCATTAGCAGCACCGCTAGCCAAAGAATCAGCTTTAGCAGTCAAGCCACGAGCGGCTTCCATGCTAGCAGCAGCTTGGCGGAAACGGCCAAAAGCATTTTGAATTTCAGTAGAGCTAAGAAAGCGACCTTGGGAATCGGCTGCCGCTACTGCTTCGGTTAAAGGGGTTTTCATGGTTGAATTATCTCCAATAATTTTTTGTTTAACTTGATACTAAGAGCCGTACCTAGGGCACGGCTACCTAAAAAATACGTTGGAATTAACCAACAGCAGCAGCAGCCTTATCAAAGTAGCTACCAACTTCTGAAGCAATTGCTGAGCAGTCGCCGCGAGTAACGCCGTTGGTGTCGTTAACGATCGCCAAAGCAGCTTCTTTCATTTTCTTAACGCCAACAGCTACGGAAGTACCAGGAGTACCTAGTGCCAAGTAAGTTTCTTTCAAACCATTCAAGCAACGATCGTCTAGGACGGACGCGTCGCCAGCGAAGGTCGCGTAAGTGATGTAGCGCAAGATAATTTCCATGTCGCGCAAACACGCGGCCATCCGGCGGCTAGTGTATGCATTGCCACCAGGAGCAATCAGTTGAGGTTGCTCGGCAAACAAGGAGCGAGCGGCGTTAGCAACAATGGTGGAAGAGTTACTTGTAATGCGGTTAACAGTGTCCATTCGCTTATTGCCATCAGCAACCATTGCTGCCAAAGCGTCTAATTGGTTAGTGCTGAGGTACTCACCGCGTGCGTCTGCTTGTGAGACTACCTTTGCAAATGCGTCTAACATGAACTCGATCTCCTAGTTATGTTTTTAATTTCAAATATTGATCGAACTAAGTGCCGACAGACTATTAGATATTCTAATGGTTTTGGCACAAGCAGTTCAGGAGTTAGGAGGATTTTTTAAGTCAGTCTTACATCCAGACTTAAAACACCGTAGCAGTTAGAATCCTAATCGCTCTCAGCGTTTTTCCACCGTTTTTTTACTATGCAATATTTATACTATGTCGTTCGATCGATCTTTATTACGAATTATTAATGATTTTTCGAGAGCTGATTGACTAAGCTATCCAAAATTACTAAGAGTTGCTACTAGCCTGCTTTCTCTCCAGATCGAACAAAAAGCCATGGATGTATTCTTCTGTCCATTCTGAGCCATAGAAACGGTTGAACATCCCTCGAGCTGGGTCTTTCTCGGCGCGGTAGCGTAGGTAACGTAAATGGGCTTCCTCGATCGATCTCAGCCGTTCTGGATCGGTAACGGGGATGGCTTGGTCTACAAAATCTAAATAGGCTTGCAAATATTCTTTAAACGCTGCCAGTACATGGGTTTCCACCACAGCGTTGTCTTTTGACCGTGTCCACAAAAAAGCAGGTGAAAAAAACTGTTGGGCTTCTTCTGGAAAATCACCACCCCAAGGCAAATACTGCTGATATTTTTCAAAAATCGGCAAAATTGGTTTAGTAAATTTGGCTTGGTAACTCAAATCATCTCGAAAAAGCGGCTGCATATCGAGAGCGATCAGATGGCCACCAGGTAGAGTTACTAAATCGCCACCAAAGAAGGGTAAATCGTAGCTGAGGTGGGGGAAGATGACAAAATTGAGTACTTGTAAGGCATCCCCGCCTTGGACGTGTGCAGCGCGAATTTGGCGCAGTTTAGAAGATTGGAAGGCATGGCTGGTAGTTAGTACTTCGGATTGATGGGTTCCTTTGCCAACTACTGCAAATTTGGATTCAAAACCTTCAGGAATAGGGTAGGGCTGGAGTTCTAAGCGTTGATGGAGGAGTTCGATCGCATAATCTAGAAATGGCTGATAGAGAGTCATGATGCGGTGGGAGTAGCTAATTTAGGAAATAGATAATGCGATCTAGAGATTTACATTGCTGTAGAGGTGGGTAGAAAGAGCTTTAAGCTGCTTTGCCCCTATCTACCATATCTGAGGGCATTATTCTGAGAAAAGGCTACTTAGAAGCCGATATAGCCATGGGCACGGCATCCTCAAACAAAAAGCCATACAGAAAGCGCTCTGACCATTCATGTCCAAAGTAGCTGCTGAACAAGCCTGAAGCTGGATCTCGATCGGCACTGTACTGGTCGTAATCCTTTTGAGCCTTAATCACGGACTGGATATCGGAAGGATCGTTCAGGGGTTCTTCTTGTTCAAGCATTTGCCAGTAGAGATTTAGGTAATCTTTGAAAGCATCAAACACTCTGGTTTTAACGGTTTCAGGGTCAGTTTTAGCAAATAGCAAATATTTCGAGAAGTACTGGTTGGCATCATAGAACTTCATTTCTAAATTCTGGGCTAGGTCAGGATAGTTGTCGTGTAAGACTTTCAGCGGTTTGATGTATTTTTCTAAGTAAGCTTCATCCTGAAACAGTGGCTGGAAGTCCATCACAATTAAATTCTTGACCTGTCCAAAAGACAGAAAATCAATACCCAGCATTGGTAAGCGGTATTTGGGATCTGGATAAATGACGCTGTTGAAAATCTGGGCGCTAGCTCCAGCATCGATGTACGTGTAGCGAATTTTCCGAAATTCTGGACATTGGTAAGACCAGCTTTGGATGGTAGCTGGGCTACGACCCCGATCACTAATTTGGCTAGCCAAACCATCTGGAATGGGACGGCTGGTCAGTTCAAATCTTGCTTTCAAAGACTGTTCGAGATGTTCGAGAAAAGGCTTGTACATAAACAGCGCGTTGAATATCTAGTGTTTTGAGGATAAGAGATTCATCCAAGCTATGTCCGCGATGTGAGAAACAAAGCAACATTCCTTCACAGAAAAAATTCTTTGTGTGAACGACCGATTCAAAAAAAAAAAACTCGATCGATCTCAAATCTTCAGGATCGATCGAAAAAACAGAGAGAGGCGATTGGCTTGAATTTTCAAGCATCGGCTTAAATTTTCCAGCGGCTCCAAAAAAAATGAAAGGCAAGAGGCGATCGATCGAAAATTTACTTCAACCATGAATAACTGGGTCTTCCCTCTTAAGTATTTAGATTAAAGAAAGATTAGAAGAAGATTAGTGGAAAACTTTACAATCGCTGGGATCATTTTTCAGAAACAGCTTCAGGCTATTTGCGAATAGAAATTTGTGCATCGAAAGCCGTGGGTCTTGTGCATCGAAAGCCGTGGGTCGTGCATCGAAAGCCGTGGGTCTGTGCATCGAAAGCCGTGGGTCTGTGCATCGAAAGCCGTGGGTCTGTGCATCGAAAGCCGTGGGTCTGTGCATCGAAAGCCGCGTTCAAATGTACTAAAATCCATAAAAATCCATATTTTGTGCATCGAAAGCCGCATTCAAATGTACTGCAAAAGTGATTTGTGCATCGAAAGCCGCGTTCAAATGTACTGCAAAAGTGATTTGTGCATCGAAAGCCGCGTTCAAATGTACTAAAAGTAGACATCTCCGATCGCTGAAAGTTGTAATCATGAAAATTAAAATTTGTCAAATAATTCAAAAATAAGGCTAAATGACTAAAATTATCATTTATGATCGCTGAAAGTTGTAATCATGAAAATTAAAATTTGTCAAATAATTCAAAAATAAGATCAAATGAACTAAGAAAATGATTCTTTTTTAAAAAGTGCGATCAAATGAACTAGAAAAAAAATCAGCTCTGGCGGCTGAAAGTTGTAATCATGAAAACAAAAATTTGTCAAACATATTTTCAAAAATGCGATCAAATGTACTGAAATCCATAAAAACCCATATTTTGTGCATCGAAAGCCGTGGTTATGTGGCTCGAAAACCGCGATCAAATGAACTAGAACCTATGATTTGTGCATCGAAGGCCGTGGTTATGTGGCTCGAAAGCCGCGATCAAATGAACTAGAACCTATGATTTGTGCATCGAAAGCCGTGGTCAAATGTACTAGAATCCACCAATTTGACGAGTTTTTAGAATACGCTTAACTTCTACCAGATCGTTTTCTATACTGTAGCTCTGTAGAAAATCTATTTTAATCAGTGTATCTAGTGCAGTTTTCACTTGCCTTTTGAAACTAGATGGTTGCGTATTCCGGCTGCCTGTTAACTCTTGAAGAGTGGATAAGTTAACTGCATAAGGCCGTTCGTGACTGCTGAAATAAGCTTGCAGAGCTTGGGCTAACGGCTTGCCCTTTAAAAGTAATCGTTGCTCCCAGTCGATGGCCGTCCATTGATGATCGCCAAAGAGCCGGTTTAGTTTTCTGTTGATGCTGATCACATAATGGCTGGTGACTTCGTCTTTAACGCCGCTCTCAATCAGTGAACCAAAATATTTGACTCCTTCATGCTTAATCTCTACAGCACAAGCTGTGAGACGAATAATTGCACTGTGCAATCTCTCGTGTTGACAGCCACCCGTATCCAATCCCAGCATTTTTAGGATGCTGTGGGCGGTAAAGCTACATTCAGTTCCTAGTGGGTGCTTCCGTGCCAAATGCACGAGGGCTTCCCAGACATCTAAATCCTCTTGATTCAGCTGCTCTCCAGTAAATTTAACTGTGATTCCCTGCTGGCTAAACAGAAGTGTTTCCTTAATAAAGACCCTATCCTTGCTCTGGATGGCGGCGAATAAGGCCGATCTTAAAAAGGTATTAGGTGTACCGCGCTTCTGCTCGTGCCAGAGCGGAAAATGGAGTACGTCATTTTCTTCTCGTTCACGGCAGATTGCTTGCATCTTTTTGCATCGCTCGGCCAGTTCTTTAGATAAAAGTTCATTTTTTGGCTTATTCATAGCTTCCACCTGTCAATTTCTCGTTAGCTTATCTGCAAAATTCTATTGAGGCAATAACGGCCTTCGATGCACATTTTTTACTGATCAAGCTGAAAAGTACTTCCACCGCTTATTCCAAGTCATCTACTGTTATATCTCCAGCTACAACTTCTTTCTGAAACTCTGGATCATAGTAAGAGTGCGGAATGCGGGAAACTCAGTGGCTTTAGCCCTGAGAGGGAAGCGACTCAAGGGACTTCAGTCCCCTTCATCTTAGTTTGCTGAATGGTGTGGATCTTCAATATATTTTATGACAGCTTCACTACTGATATTGCCTGCCGTACTAACAAAATAGCTACTAGTCCATAGTGAGGGAAGTTTTTTAAGGTGTGGAAACTCAGCTCTCAAATGGTGACTAGAGCGACCTTTGAAAAGCTTTATTACTAATGAAGGAGTGTCTGTTGGCTTGACTGCCACAAAAAGATGGACATGATCTGGCGCAACTTCCAGAGCAAGAATATCCCATCCCTTTTCAATTGAAAGTTCTAGGAATATTTGTCTAAGCCTAGTTGCTACTTCACCTAATAAAACTGATTTCCTACGCTTTGGTATAAATACAAAGTGATAATTGAGGAGGAACTTGACATGATTATGAGTTTTATATTCGGGCAGAGGGAGCATGAATTGCTGTTGTTAGAGCTTGACTTATCTACTATAGTTGATTATATTAAGTAGATCAAATGATCTTTAGGGGAAAAGATGGCTAAACCTAAAAAATCAATGGGTGTTCAGCAATGCTTGATTAGCGCTAATAAAGATACTCAAGCTATTGTGCAATATATTTGCTCAGAATCTAATAATCTACACAACTGCGCAGTTTACTATGCTCGTCAGATTTGGTTTAAGACCGGAGCATATGTAACAAGCTTCGATTTGGTTAATGCAATAGGTTTTAATAAACATTTCTCTGCACTACCTTCTGAAGCAGCCGTCCAAACATGCTTGTCTGTGGGTGAATCCATTAAATCGTTTTGCGAATTGCTGAAAAAATCTCGTAATGGCGATCTTGCTCAAAAGCCAAAATTTCCAAATTATCGCAAGTCGGGAGGATATCAAGTCGTTTCGTTTCCCAAACGGGCATTAAGACTGATAAATGGTCAAATCCGCTTCCCATTGGGTTTACAGGTTAAGGCTTGGTTTGGATTGAAAGAGTTTTTCCTGCCAATGCCATCCAATCTTGATTTTAATCTCATTAGAGAGGTTCGGATTTTACCTAGGAATGGATGTTTCTATGCAGAATTTGTTTATCCTGCCGCTGTTAGTCAAGTTGATCTAGATCCAACTAATTGCTTAGGGTTAGATCATGGATTGAATAATTGGCTAACTGGAGTGAGTAATATTGGTACATCTTTTATTATTGATGGACTACATCTGAAATCTCTTAATCAGTTCTACAACAAGCAAATTGCCAATATCAAAGACGGAAAGCCTCAAGGATTCTGGTCTGGAAAACTAGCAGCTATTACTGAAAAACGTAATCGACAAATGAGAGATGCCGTAAACAAGGCAGCTAGATTGGTGATTAATCACTGTATAGATAATAAGATTGGAACCTTGATTTTCGGTTGGAATCAAGGTCAAAAAGATGGAGCCAACATGGGAAAAAAGAACAATCAAAAGTTTGTTCAGATCCCTACAGCTAGACTGAAGGATAGGATCTCCCAATTATGTGAGCAGTATGGAATTCAGTTTATCGAGACGGAGGAAAGCTATACAAGCAAAGCAAGTTTTCTAGATTCGGATACTCTACCAAAATACGGTGAAAAACCCGAACGGTGGAAAGAATCTGGAAGACGTATGCAGCGCGGATTATATCGTAGTTATAACGGAGTAAAAATAAATGCTGATTGCAATGGTGCGGCCAACATTTTGAGGAAAGTAGCGGTAACTTTAGGGCTATGCCTTGAGGGAATCAGTAGTGGCGCATTGACTACGCCTTTGAGAGTCCGAATATGGGCTGTTCAAGAATCTCAGCGGCTTCAGCCCTGAGAGTGTCAACTCTTCAGCAATGTCATCAAGGTCGATGTTGATAGTTTCTTGAATTTCTGGAGGTAGAGCTTCGATCGCATGGCGTAGTTCGGCAATAAGTTGAAGTGCCTGGGTATTATTGCTCTGGGTGAAGTTGGAAGCTGTTTGTTGGGCGTTGTCTTTCAGCTCATTGGCAAAGTTGCCGACTTGAGCACCTTGTAAATTGTTGTTATAAGTCACGGTTTTTGGTTCTATGGGTAAGGGCTGAAAGTTACGGTCAACAATGTCATAAGCATTGCCACTCAGAGAGCAACAATAGGCACTACTGGATTGCTTTCTACAGGCAAGGAATCCTTCTTTATGCAAAGCATCCAACGTACTTGGCTCAAGAACTAGATCATCGTTATAATCTGTCTGGATGTCACCATCAAACATTGTTGGGCCAGAGTTTTCAAAAGTAAACCAAAGACAGTCTTCTTTGTATTTACCTCTCCTAACTATTTCAACGAGCCATCGCAAAAAATCTTTCTGGGTTTTATTCAGATTTAATGACATGATATTTTTCTTGGTAAATGTTTAGTTGTATTCAGCATCGATCGGCCAATTCGGAATAGTCTCATCGATTTTAGCCATCAGATTGATCGATTGTCCCAAGGCAATCACAATTTTTTGATAATGCCCGATATCATCTGGACTCAATGTGCGACCTTTGCGATCTTTGAGCCATTTCTGACAAACTTGATAGCCGCCAACATGGAAGTTCCAAACCGCTTTAGGTACATCTATAAAGCCGTCTTTTTGCTTGTTGATGACTACTTTGCCATTTTCATATTTAGGATGCCCAGCATCGACAATCCAGCCGCCACCATTATCGATAAATGGGGATGATGTTTGGTTGAGAATCGGGGATTTCATCAGGTGCAAATTCACTAATTGCTCACCTAATTCACCCAATTGACGGAATAAATCGACATTACGAGTTATCGGTACGCGAGGAAAATCTATCTTCAGAAATTCAGCGTAGCGGCTGCGGTAGGTAGGGGAATGGAAGATGGCATAGATGTAGTAAAAGATGGCTTCTGGAGTGGGAGTATAGCCGATGTTTTGTTCGAGTTTAGCGAGAAATTCGGGAGCAATATTAGGCTTACGAGTAATTCCCATCTCTATTTCACCTGGGGTAGTTGGGTAAAGATAAAGAGGAAAGAACGTTGCGCCCTTAGCTACATCAAGAGCATTCATACTAATAATTGTTTTTGAACACATCCAATGTTGGTAAGTGTTGCCAAGTATTTGTCTATGTAATAGTAGCCCTAAATTATCTCCCATTAACATATGCTGCATTACCTCTTGTCTAGGTCGTTCAACTACATCAGAATGATGATAGTATTCACGAAAATTGAATGAGCGATATAAACATTTAGTAAAATGAGTTTCCCAGTTAGACTCATTTGCTAAACTGAGCCTGTGATGATGAATTTTCCAGCTTTCTGTATCATCAAGTTTATACAAATTAGCAATCCGATCATCACTGATGCTCAAATCTCTAAAGTCACTAATCCGTTGGCAAAGAGTAGATCGATCAAAATCTAATGCAAAATGATCGCGGTGAGTTTTTACACCTGTGGAATTAACTGAAAATATATCAGTTATTTTCCACCACACATCATATTCACTCCGTAAATCAGAAATCTGAGGAATCAATAAATAAAAACTAGATGATTCAATATCGATATTTGACCATTCAGTTTTATCGATGTCTGAAGCTAATAGAGCGAGATCCTTTGCTTTTGATAAACCGTGTAAACTCGCGTGAAAAATCTTTGCCATTTTATTTACTCCTGAGCAGGTAATTTAACCATCAAACCGATTGCGACACCCTGCTGAATATCAAAGACATTCTCATCCTTCGAGCCATCCGGTGCAACTTCCTTCTTCTTGCTATTGCCATGCAGATCCAAGACATACATCTCATCAAAAGTCTGATCCAAACTGCGGCGCATTCCCCGAAACGTTGGATTGTCCAGATAGCCATGATTGGTAATAAAAGCCAAAATTCCCATCCCTGTCTTCTGAATCCGCCACTGCGAAAACCGAATAAACTTCACATAGTCATCCTGTAAATACTTAGGATTTCTCTCACCCAAAGGCTGTCCATCCACTTGGTAATAGTCCTTGAGCAGATTGCTAATCCACTCGCCCTTATTCTCCGAATGCCCCGAATACGGCGGATTTCCCACAACCACCATCACAGGCTCATCCTGCTTGATGCTCGTCGCCTCATTAGCTTCCGACGCAATAAACTCATCAAACAAAAACTCCGACTTGCGCGGCGCATTATCCAACGTATTCGTCAGTTACACCTTTAGCCGCTGGTTGGGTTCGAATTCATATCCACTCTCTTGCAAAAACAAACTCAGCTTGAGATGAGCAATCGCATAGGGAGCCATCAACAACTCAAACCCCGCCACCCTCGGCAACAAATGATCGCGGACATATTGCGTCCATGACATCTCCCCAAATCGCTCTTTAATCAACCGCTGAGATTCTACATCCCCATCAGTCCCCTTAAACCGCCGCTCCACCAACTGAAAAATCCATAGTAAATATGTGCCCGTTCCCGTCGCCGGATCTAAAATCATCACATCAGGATCTGCCAACCCCAGCGGCTTGTGAAACTTATCCTTGAGCAGAATATCCACACTCCGCACCATGTACGAAACCACCGATTCCGGCGTGTAATAAACCCCGCGATTCTTCTTCAGCTTGGGATTGTAAGCAGCCAAAAACGGCTCATAAAAATGGGTTGTAAGATCGTTTCCCGTCTGAGAAAAGTCACTCAAAATTGTCTCCATTTCTGCCGCTCGTAGAATTCCCAAGATATTAGCGATCTCAGCGATCAGCTCATCTCCAATCTCTTGCTCAGAAATATCTTTAAACAATCTTCTCAAAAATGGATTAGTT
>JANOQI010000042.1:0-110573 GCA_031414775.1 Synechococcales cyanobacterium VAR_4_metabat_354 | reverse complement strand
CATTCCCGGCATCGCTCTCCAGTTAATTGCTTTGTCAACATTCTCTGTGGATTGATTGCTTATTGTCATCAACCTAAGAAGCCAGGAATCGCTATGGAACACAATTTACTGGCTTCTGTTTAACCCGAACTCAGGTTAATTTATGTATGCTTCGCCCTTACTGAGCACCCCGAAACGTTGACTCCCAATAAAATTCGGCTGACCACCGCGAACTTCGATGTTTACTACCCCACCACGATCTTTAGTAATTACTCCAGAGTGAACTCCAGCCAAACAGACACTAGAGTTATTAGTGTAAGCAGCTGTACCCCATAGTTGATTAATCGGTTGCTCGGAAGGAGGGCAGGCGAATGCAAATTTAAGTCCTTTGCTGGTGTTGATATCCAAGCTTGATGGACTATCAAACCATTTGATATCAACAGGAGCATTTGATGTACTTGGAGGAGGCGATTTTGGTTCGCTAACACTCGCCAGAGGGCTAGGAGCTGGAGCAATACTGGCACTAATTGTTGGCAGAGAACTGGGCGATAAAGCTGGAGGAGCGGATACATCGGGTAGAGTAGGTTGTTGGGCTACTTGAGCCGGCTGATTATTGTTTCCAAAAACCTTGTCCCACCACCAAGGCGCTGTTCCACTAGCAATCACTGGAATAAATATGGCAGCAGCAATTTGTCCTAAACCAAAACCTTTCTTTTTTTCATCTGTCATTCTTTATCTCTCAGCGTAAGCTTGTATTACATAAACGGTATACAAGTGCGATATTATAACAGTATTTTATTTAACTACTTTTTAAAATATTTAGCTAGGTAAAGATAAGAATATCTAGGCTGCTATGTTTGAGAAAATCCGTAGAACCATTAATTGCCAATGTTTCCAAATAGGTCTGGATTTTTTTGACCATTGCGATGGTCGATCGATCAACATCCGATCAATCAAATCCATCAAGTCTCCGATACAATCAACATCATCACTTACATCCCAACCATGAACTGGACTACCGAATCCGAAGCCAAACTTAAAGAGATTCCCTTCTTTGTACGTTCCGCTGCCCGCAAAAAAATCGAAAATGCGGCTCAGGAAATGGGCGTAGCTGAAATTACCCCTGAAATATATGAACAAGTGAAAAGCAAATTTCGCTAATTCCAAGTCTGCAAATTATTCCGATCGTGGACTGCTCGATCGATTTCGAGACTATTTAGCCATAGGTAAAATTTGGACAGATGCTGTAGTCGAGAACGCCAAGCCATGGAATGAACTGCCATTAAATTCAAACTCATCAATGACTTCCAATTGTAGTTTGCGGGTATGAGCGGCTAGCGATCGAGGATTCTTTTTATTGATAAACGTCACTCCCATCTGATAACGGCTAGCACAACTCGTAGGTGCCGCCTCTCGAAAAGAAGATCTCATGGTCTCAAATAGCAATGGCAAAGCATTACTACCTCGCCAAGTTCGATCAATACACACCGGACCATACTGGAATGAATTCTCGACCGTAATCTTACTGCCTTGAAATTCAAGCTGCGGAAACCGCGACACCATGTACGGAAAAATTGGCCACTGAGAGAAAAAATCCCAGCTCCCAGCCAAGGCATAGCCCGCTACTATATCTTCCCTCTCAACTACAAAAGCCCCAGCTTGAGCGATCAGCGCCTCGATCTGGGGCTTTTGAAATGGCGTTGTTACAAATCCTGTTGCTTTTTCTGCTTCTGATAAATTTGTGTAGAGGTTCAAAGACTGTAGTTTGAGGATGCCACTAATATCCGAATCAACTGCTTTTCTGGTAATCATAGTTATTCTTGGTATTAATTTGATAGTTAGAGGGCTTTACGTTTTAAAACTTTCTTGAGATATTTACCAGTGTGCGATTTCGGATTTTTGGCGATCGCTTCCGGTGTCCCTACACCTACGATCTGACCACCCCGACCACCACCGTCTGGCCCCAAATCAATCACCCAATCACTGCAACGAATCACATCTAAGTTGTGTTCGATCGCAATCACCGAATTTCCCTTATCGACCAGCCGCTGCAACACATCCATTAACTTGTGGACATCATAGAAAGACAAGCCAGTGGTCGGTTCATCAATCAAATACAGCGTCTTACCAGTGGCTCGTTTCGACAACTCCGCTGCCAGCTTCATCCGCTGCGCCTCGCCCCCCGATAGGGTAGGAGCCGTCTGGCCGAGGGTCACATAACCTAAACCTACATCCACTAAAGTTTGTAACTTGGTCGCCGCTCGCGGAATATTAGTGAAAAATTCCAGCGCATCTTCTATCGTCATCGCCAACACATCAGCAATCGACATCTCCTTGTACTTCACCTGCAATGTTTCGCGGTTGTAACGTGCTCCTTTGCAAACTTCACAAGTTACATACACATCCGGCAAAAAGTTCATCTCAATGATATTTACGCCCTGACCGCTACAGGCTTCACAGCGGCCACCTTTGACATTAAAAGAAAACTGCCCTGGCCGATAGCCCCGCGTTTTGGCTTCGATCGTCTGGGAAAATACATCCCGAATTAGATCGAAAATGCCGGTGTAAGTAGCCGGATTGGAGCGCGGTGTCCGTCCGATCGGCGATTGATCGATCACAATTACTTTATCGATCGCACTAATCCCTTGCAATTCCCCTAAATCGGTTGGGAATGGTACTCGCTTAGTTAAGTGGTGTTGCAGAGCTGGATAAAGTAAATCGTTCACCAGCGTTGATTTCCCAGAACCAGAAACCCCGGTGATCGAAACTAACATTCCTAGCGGAAAATCCACATTTAAATTTTGCAGATTGTGGCGTTTAGCTTTCTTCAGACCAATCTTTAAACCAGAACCGGGGCGACGCTCCGTGGGCGTGGCGATCGCTTTCCGACCGGATAGATAAGCACCAGTAATCGATTCTTCTACGGCTAAAATATCAGCTAAATTTCCTTGGGCAACTATAGCCCCACCATGTACCCCAGCACCAGGACCAATATCCACCAAATGGTCGGCGGCGCGAATGGTGTCTTCATCATGTTCTACCACAATCAAGGTGTTTCCCAGATCGCGAAGCTTCACCAAGGTGGCTAACAGTCGATCGTTATCCCGCTGGTGCAGACCGATGCTTGGCTCATCCAGCACATATAACACACCCGTTAAACCAGAGCCAATCTGGGTAGCCAACCTAATTCGTTGGGCTTCACCACCAGACAATGTTGTGGCCGATCGGGATAGGGTCAGATAATCTAAACCCACATCCAGCAAAAAGCGCAGCCTTGCCCGAATTTCTTGCAAAACCAACTCCGCTATTTTGGCCTGCCGTTCATTAAGCGTCACTTGATTGATTCGTGCTAGGCATTGATCGATCGCACAGTTGGTGAAATCCAAGATATTGTACTGACCCATCTTTACCGAGAGGGCTTCGGGCTTCAGTCGATCGCCATTACAAACCGGGCAAGGACGATCGACTAAATAATTTTCGAGGCGCTGCTTTTGTAGTTCGGAAGCATCATTATACTGACGTTGCAGAATCTTGAGTACGCCGCGAAAATGTCGAAACTCGCCGATCTGTTCCATCCATACCGGTTCATTGGTACCTTGCAATATCAACTGCCGTTGTTCGGTGGTGAGGTCTTGCCACTTAGTACTTAGTTCAAAGTTGTAAGCTTGCCCCAGACTATACAGCAGTGACAAATAGTAAGAATTATCTTTATCCGACCAGGGCAGAATGGCACAGTACACCTGTGCGGTGGGGTCGGGAATGATTAGTTCTTCCGCAAATAAGCGCAGGTTGCCCAAGCCGTGGCAATGGGGACAAGCGCCGTAGGGCGAGTTAAACGAGAACAAGCGAGGGGATAGCTCTTCCATCACCGCTCCGTGTTCGGGGCAGGCGAACTTCTCGGAAAAAACTAGATCGGGGATGTCAGCATCATCGGCCAAAATATTAATGATCGCCATTCCTTCGGATTGCTTCAGGCAAGTCCCCAAAGAATCGGCCAAGCGCGAATTGATACCGGCTTTTTTTACTAGTCTGTCGATCACAATCTCGATCGAATGCTTTTGATTTTTATCTAGCTCAATTTGGTCGGCCAGCTCCCGGATTTCGCCGTTGATCCGCACCCGCACAAAGCCACCAGCAGTCAGACTGGACAACAGCTTTTGATGAGTGCCTTTCTTACCGCGCATGACCGGCGCTAGAATCTGAAACTTAGTTTTATCGGGCAGTGCCATCACTCGATCGCACATTTCATCGATCGTTTGGGGCGAAATGGCTCGGTCGCAGTGAGGACAATGGGGCAGTCCGGCGCGGCCAAAAAGCAGCCGAAAATAGTCGTAAATCTCGGTGACAGTACCGACGGTGGAGCGAGGATTATTGGAAGTAGATTTTTGATCGATCGAAATCGCTGGACTTAGGCCTTCGATCGCATCTACTTCCGGCTTATCAAGCTGGCCTAAAAACTGCCGAGCATAGGCACTTAGAGACTCCACATAACGCCGTTGGCCTTCAGCAAAAATCGTATCAAAAGCCAACGATGATTTGCCAGAGCCAGAAATACCCGTGAACACAATTAGCTGATCGCGCGGTAACTCTAAACTGACATTCTTCAGGTTGTGCTGTCTAGCACCAGTAATCCGAATCTTATTTTGGTCAATCGTCGCCATAAGTCAACCAGAATCAGCAGTGCGGATATACTAATATATCAAAGATTCTACCAGAACTCCAGTACCAACTAAAAATGGGTGCATGGCACCCATTTTTATATCTTATTTAACTTTGCTGTTAATAACTAAGAACGAGACGCTGAAGGTAAGTAGGCAATGGGATTGACCGCACTACCACCAGGAACATGAAACTCGAAGTGCAAGTGAGGACCAGTACTACGACCAGTGCTACCCATAGCCGAGATCTGTTGACCTTGCTTAACCTGTTGACCAACAGCTACCAACAAACGGCTACTGTGACCATAGAGAGTTCTGGTACCATCAGCGTGCTGAATATCAACCCGCTTACCATACCCACCTTTATCCCAACCAGCAACTACGACGACACCATCATCAGCAGCCACAATCGGAGTACCCACCGGTGCCGCGATATCAATACCCTTATGCATCCGACCCCAACGGCGGCCAAAGCCAGAGGTAAAAGAACCACGCGCTGGCCAGACTTTACCAACTGGTGGGGTATTCTGATTAGTAGTGGTCTGCACGGTAGAATTGTAAGTATTAGTGGCAAACCGCTGGAATTGCGCGGGTTGTTGCACCGCTGTTGGCAACTGGAATCCTCTTGGTGCTGGTACCGGAATTGCCACCGCGCTTGGTGCTTTCATGGGTGCTACGTAACCGCTCTTGATAGGTGCTGCGTAGCCAATAGGCGTGGCATAAGCTCCACTAGGAACTGAACGAATGAAACTGTTTGGTCTAACTCTTTGGGCTACCAGTTGGGGTTGAGCATCATCAATGAATGCGTCTGTCCCTTCGTGCTTAGTTCTGAGGGAGGAAGCATCTTGACGTAACTGCTGCATGTAGACATCTTCTTTAGATACCGAAGACGTAACTTCTAACACCTTACCGCCAGAAAGACCGCCATTAGCGACAGCTAAACCAGAAAATTGAGAGAGCAGCAAGCCACAAGTTCCAACTGATATAGCGATACCGGCGGCGAGTTTTGAGACAGGTTGCTGACAATCATCTTGGGGGGAAGCGAAGTGCTTAGAATCCAGAGAAAGTTGCTGAGTCAAGACTTCCTTAACGTCTGGTTTTGCGATGGTAACTTGGCGATCCAAGGTCGCGCCATGGGCGGCTGGGGAAGGAACTAACTGAACCTTCTGTGTAATCACGCTCTTCAAACATAACCTCCTAACTTAAATAAAACGGTAAATGGCGCTTCGTTTACAAATTCAGATCAAGATTTTTTACTTTCTCTGGACTTCGAGTGAACCATGTTACTCCTCTCACACTTTTTCAAAAATGTTTATACCAATAGGTAGTAAAAATAATAATTTCTTAAGCTTTAACTGCTTTCCAGCACACTGTATGTCAATTTGTAAAAATTTGCAAGTTTCTACTAATTTACTTTTGGATCTGTTTGATATGTTGAAGTACATTAGTTCAGATCAAATTAATGATTCTGACAATGGCTTAGATAACATATGTCAGCTAGTGTCTAGCTAATACAAGTAGAATCTAAGCCATGTGATTCGTCTCTCGCAACCGTATATTTTCGGAGAGATTTTGATTATGTTGCCATGGTTTTAAAAATGGGCGGGGCTGAAATGCCTATCAATACTTGGTTTAAGTATCTTGGTCTAGATTAATCATCAAAGAAATCAAAAAGAATCAGCTGTAACCAGCCGTAATTTATGATAGAAATTTCTTATGTTTTAACAATAGTATTATTTCTTTATATTTGTTCATAAATATGATGAAAGTTTTACAGAGAGAGGGATATAGCTTGCATAACTTATTTTAATTAGACAGAATATTCACTTTTATATCCTAAGTAAAACCTATTTGTCGATAAGCTTCAAATAAACCTACGGCTACGCTCACTGACAAGTTCAAACTCCGGACACCAGGTTCGCGCATGGGGATATATAGTGTGGCATCGCAAGCTTGTAAAGCCTCTGCTGGCAAGCCATTGGTCTCACTGCCAAAGAGTAGCCAATCGGTATCTTGGAAAGCAAAATCATGATGAGCGGACTGCCCTTTGACACTAAAACCCACCCAACGACCACCAGCTTGCACTGCCAGTAGATCGGTGAGCGATTCATGCATATGTAATTTCACGTAGGGCCAGTAGTCTAAACCGGCTCGTTTTAGGTAACGATCGGTGATCTCGAAACCCAGTGGTTTCACCAGGTGCAGGTCGGTTTTAGTGGCGGCACAGGTGCGAGCAATATTGCCAGTGTTGGGGGGGATTTGTGGATGGACGAGGACTAAATGGGGCATAAAAGTTCTGGTGATTTGGTTAAAAATGATACAAAAAACTAAGTATATGAAATTCGTATGAATTGTTGTTGTCGAAGATTCATTAACTATTCCAATCATTGGTCACGAATGTCAGTGTTGGAACTAAAACTGGAGATTTTAATTCAGACATTACTATTACCTAGTCGTCTTGATGGGTAAGCTATGCGCATGATGTCGTAATAGAATAACTTCACAAGCAAAATCTGAACCCATGAATAATTATCGATCGATCACCGCACTCTTAGCTCTCATATTCTCTCTCTGTTGTTATTTTCCGAGTACCGCCCAGGCTGGTGGCAAAGGGAAAAAAAACTTTATTGGCCCAGCAATTACGATTGGTAACGGTCAAAGTATTTTGGGGATAGAAGGTAAGTTTAATATTACCGATAATATTGCAGTGCGTCCTTCCTATAGCTTTACCAACTTGGCCGGAGCCGGAGTAACGGTTTTTGGCGGTTCGGCTACCTATGACATCAATGTTGATAATTCTCAAATCTTGCCATTTCTGGGGTTGGGAATGAATTTCTATACTGTCAATGTTGGTGGTACTACTGGCTCTTCAACTACGGGTTTTGCGCAAGCAGGAGTCGATATTAATCTCGATCCAGGTATTGCGGTTACTGGGGATATCAAGGTGCCTTTTGATACCAACTCAGTTTTGGGCACTGTATTCAGTATCGGTGGTGGTTACCGTTTCTAGTTCGATAGCTAATCAGTGTTAATTTTAACTGGTAATTTAGTGTCAACTCCTCGGTAGTGCGGATAATATCTACCGCGCGGATGTTGGCAATCGATTTGCTGACAGAGGCTTTTGATGAATTTTTTCTCTTGGGTGCGAGCGGCTTTTTCAAACTGGTTATTGGCATAATTTTGGTCAGCCTGTTGGTAGGCGGTAAAGTAGCTGGTGCCAAATTTTTGTAAGCCCCCCTGTTGGAGGCATTGCTGAAAGTGCGTGAGTTCGTGTGCCAAGAGTACTAGTTGGGCGGTATCTTGCGGCTGGTAACCAGCCCGGATGTATATTCGATCGCAAAAAGCTTGGGCGGTGGCATCGACTTCCCCAACATGCACTTCCCGATCGCCATTCGACCAGCGATCGAGTAGTTTGGCGTTGTAATTAATTTGGACTCGATCGACTAAATCACCAAAATCAGCCCGCAGGTATTTTTTCTGGAAGGTTGTCAGGCTTTGACCGGCCGGATTTCGACTGGCCGTAATTTGCGCGGCTAGCGGCATCATCACTGCGCCACTGTGGTTCCAGACTTGACTGGTATTAGTTGTTTGCCACAGATTCTGTAAAGTAGCACTAGCCATCTGGGTGGTTGCTATTTGGCTAATTTTATTGGAGGCCGAATCGATCGCCTGATTGGTCGGTAAAATAATCACAGCCGTGCTCAAAATGGTCAGGAATATTAGCCAGAGCAGTCTCTTCATAGTACGGACGATACGCAGGGCTAAAAGTTAAATGCTTATTTTTAAGATACAAGATGAATCAGGATAATTCCGAAATTCGACTAACTATGCACAGCTGGTGGGATGATACCAATTTTCCCAAGGGAGGTATCAATGTCTTGGAGCAGTTGAAAGTCGGCACTGGGCAACTGGCGACCGTGGGTGAGAAAGTCAAAGGCTGCTCGGAATTCGGCAGGCGTGGCGGGAATCGGGGCTTGAAAATGGCAGGGAACGATTTGCTGGAAATCCCATTGCACCACTCGATCGATCCAAGCCAAAGTCTGTTGCGGATCGCGATTTAAAATTAGCTGCTGCAAAATTGGTGCTACTAGCAGCCGACCATCTCCCTGCAAAGCCTGGAAGGATGACCGCCACTGCTGCTGCCACTGAAAAGGATACAGTCCAAAAAAGGCGCGCCGGGACTGGTCGGGAGCGATGGAAAAAGATTGCAGCATCTGGGGAATACTACTAATTTCTACGGCGCTGGGACGGAAATAAAAGGTGAATAACACCGCCCGCTGCCAACCTTTGAGACGTTGCGCGGCGGTATCGATAATTGGATCGCTGGCTCGGTTGCGAGCGTGAAACAGCAAAGGATAGGGATCTAGTTGCACAATAGCTGGGGGTTGATCGGGAATCGACAGCACCGTATCAGTGACTAGCAATAATTTCAGCTGTCGATCGAACAGCACCACTTCACCAAATTTACCCAAGTTCAAATCTATCGGTCCGAGCATGGCATAGTCAAATCGGTCGCCAAAGGGGTTATCTTGCCCCAATAATTTGGTGCGGCCAGCGGGTAAACCCAGCCAACTTAAAGGCAAATTCACTGGAAAACTCCACTGACCAGGAGCCACATAAACATTAGCCAGCGGATAATTGCGTGCAAATGGCCCTACAAATACTTTGTGCTCTAGTCCCGACAAAGTTGGCAAAATAATATGCTGAACCGCGCCGTATCGATCGACTAACTCATTCACCAACCTCAGACATTCGGCAGTGGGTGCGATCGGAGCATAGATAAGTAGACCGCCTTCATTTAACCGAATCACCGTCATGCGGAGAGGTGTGACAACATACAAAACACCCTGAATTTGCTCAAAACTCCATGCCCAGTCTGGAATTATGTCAGTACGGAGCGTGCGCCGCTGACTGTAAGGATATAGGGGCAAGGATAGCCACCAATGCCATTTCCAATCTTTTTGAAGAGCTACTGGGGGTGGAATGAGGGCTGTTGGCACTGAACTGCTTCCCGGTGGAGGTAATTTGGATATTTTACTCTGCCAGGAACTGCCAATAAGACTTTATGCTTAGATTCTGATTCAAGCTGAATGCTAAAATCAGCCTGTGAGCAGAGTAGAGGCTTTTTAGCAATGAGAGAATCAACACATTCTGGTCTTCACGTTTATCCGCAGTTCGCTAAATACGAGCGCCCATCACATTTCCTCCATTTCTCTAAACTATTGAGTTGCTTTTCGCATCCTAAACTGGGCATCTTAAGCTTAAGTTCCTATTTTCTGTCGCCATCCTAATCCCAGATGAGGGGTAGTCATAAATTATGCAAGTACGAGCTGGTGAACTAATTAGTTCGCTCCACCAAATTAAGGCCCAAGGCTTTAGTGGCATTACCGAGTTTGAGGGTATTTATAGCAATACCATTTTACCGGAACAACAACAGCCCCCCATCCTTAGATTTTTCATGGTATTTCAGGCTGGCAACCTGACTTATGCTGGTCGTCAAGTTATGAATCCTTTGGACTTTGCGAATTGGATCAGCCAAAAAATGCAAATTACCCATATGGAATCAACACTACAAGTGATGACTACCCGGGTCAAGAACCCAGATTCTGTACGTGAGTTGGTAGAATTTATTACCCGTTTTGGATTGATTAAGTGGCCAGACCTAGAGAACCTGATGCACAGAGAGGCGGCTGTACTTTTAGAACAGACCCAGCTCTGCTCTGGGGCACTAAAGAACAGTCTAACTAGTATCTTTGATTTGTCCTACGGTGAAGATCACCACGGCCTAGATTTAGCCCAGATTCAGCAAGTTGTAGAAAAACGGGGGCAGGTGTGGCGATCATTAGCTCCCGAAATCACTTTTGATACAGTGATTAGTGCTGAACCCAAAAATGCGGCTTCTTTACCACCCAAGATTTTGCCGCATTTTAGCCGGTGGCTTACGGGACAGTTTAAACTCTCCGAAATTGCCATTGGCTGCGGCGAAGATCCACTGAATTTGGCGCAAACCTACTTAACTTGGTCGCGTCAGGGCTGGCTGATTTTAAAAAATAATAGTGATAGTCCAGTGGCAGCTAGTGGCTCATTGAGAACTACTGCGCGCCCGATCATTTTGAGTGTAGACGATAGCAAGATTGTGCAGACCATGATTGGTCGAGCCATCGGTGATTTATACGATGTGCAGTTGGCGAATAATGCTGTTGACGCTCTCAACATTTTGCACACCCAAAAAGTGGCCTTGTTGTTGTTGGATGTAACAATGCCGGAGATCGACGGCCTAGAGTTATGCCGCACCATCCGCGCCATTCCTAAGTTTAAACAACTCCCAATTATTATGCTGACCGCTAAAGACGGAATTGTTGACAAATTCAAAGGACAGTTTGCTGGTTCCACACAGTATCTCACCAAGCCGGTCGATCGAGCAAAACTGCTGCCGGTCTTGGAAAAATATATTCCCCAAACAGTGAAAGCCACATGAGTACTTCCATGTACCTGACTTTTCAGCTGCAAAATTTGCAGTATGCCATTGGTACCGACCATGTGCTAGAAATCTTTCCGCTGCCGGAATTGCAAATTGTTCCGGAAGTTCCCCATGACATTTTAGGAGTCATTAATTTACGGGGCAAAATTTTACCCGTAATGCATCTTCGCCGTCGCCTGGGGCAAGCTACTCCCGTCTGTCGGGTCACTGACAACGTAGTAGTACTGGAATGTCAGGGTTTGCAAGTGGGCCTGATTGTAGACCAGGTGAGTGAGGTCTGTGCGATCGATGATCTTGATATTGTCCAAGACTTAACCTACAGTCGGCAAAACCATGTAAATACAGCGTTTTTGCAGGGTGTAGTACAGCTGGGCGATGACAACATTTTATTGTTGAACCCCCAAGCTTTAATCGTTTTGGCTGATGAACTAACTAATTGGATAGGCGAATCAGATAGCTTAAGCGCCAATTTAGAGCGATTGCAAGATATTGCCCGCGCCCAACTCGATCTCACCACCGATTTTTATCAGCTCTACTTTGCCACCGCTACTGACGACGAGCGTCAGCTTTTGAAACAACGGGCATTGGAATTGCGGCAATTGTTGGTTACCAGCGACACCAGTCGCTTAATTCCCTTGGCCGTATTTGGACTGAGCGGTGAATATTTTGGGATGAATTTGGAACTAGTGCGGGAATTTATTAAGGTGCAAAATGTGCGCCCTATTCCCTGCTGCCCCGATCGAATCATCGGCAATATGAACCTGCGCGGCGAAATTATGACCCTAGTCGATATTCGACCAGCCTTGCGTCTGGATGCTCCCGCAATTGGGACGGAGGCCATCGTGGCGCAGGTGGGTAGTTTAGTAGCAGGCATCTCGATCGATGAGCTACACGATATTCTCTATCTCGATCCGGCGGAGTTGGCGACGGTGCCAGTGGCCAACCAATCGAGCCGCCAGGGTTTGGTCATCAGTACGATTCCCTATCGCGAGAAACTGCTGAGCATTCTCAACCTGCCCCAGCTGCTCAGCATCACCTAGTTTCAACTTAAATATCTCAATATTTTACTTACCATCAGGAGCTATCACCATGAAAATTACCAACAGTTTGAAATTTGCGATCGCTGGATTGATTGGTTTGGCTGTAGTCAACGGGGTCATTCTCCAGTCCGGGATTGGACAAATAGTCAATGACTCCAATGCCCTCAATGCGGCCGGACAAGTGCGGAGTGGATCACAACGATTTGTCAGACAAGCACTAGCCAATCAAACCACCGATAACGCCGCCCAGGCTGCAATTACCCGGCAATTAGAAGTACTGGCCAAGGATAATAACCCCAAAGTGCAAGCTGCGGCCAAAGAGCTAAAGAGTGACTTCAACCGGTTGCAGTCTTTGACTGTATCTTATTTCTTGGATCCGAAACTAGCTAGTAAGTTGTCCACGGAAGCTGACATCATCTTTAAAAATTCCAACAATTTGGCAATGTTAATTGATCAAAGTACCATCGACCACGTAGCCCAAGTGCGGTTGCTAGCTAACTTCACGCTTTTCACCAACTTGGCGGCGTTAGCCTTCATTGGAATCATTGCCCAGAGTATTACCACCACCCTGAACAAATCAACTGCCAATGTTTCGAGCAACTCCCTCAGAATTGCAGCTTCTTTGGATCAACAAGAGCAATTACTATCTACCCAGGCCGATTCAGTGAAATCAACCACTCTTACCATTGAAGAGTTGGGTGCGGCCTCCATGCGATCGGCGATGCAAGCAGAATCTTCTAGCTCTGAAGCCCAAAAAGCCCTCACCTTGTCAGAAAGTGGCTCTGAAACTGTATTGCGGACATTAGAAGGAATTATGGACTTGCGATCGAAGGTCGAGGCGATTGCCGAAAAGATTATGCAGTTGAGTGCCCAAACTGCTCAAATTTCGTCAGTTTCGACTCTGGTAGCCGACATTGCGAACCAAACCAACATGCTTTCTTTGAACGCTGCGGTAGAAGCAGCCCGAGCTGGTGAACAAGGTAAGGGGTTCGCCGTAGTTGCCGGAGAAGTCCGGAAGCTGGCTGACCAAAGTAAAAAATCCGCCGAAAAAATTAATACTCTGATTTCAGAAATACAAGCTTCGATTAACAACACCGTAATGGTGACGGATGAAGGAACCAAAACAGCCGCCGCCGGGATTCTCTTAGCCTCCGAAACCGCTGAAGCCTTTGCCGGGATTGAACGAGCTATTAACGAAGTGTTTAGTAACTCTCGTGATATTTCGGATAGTTCTAAGCGCCAAGCGATTACCATCCAGCAGGCCGTTGCTTCGATTAATGCGATCAATCTAGGTTCTCTAGAAACAGCGGCGGGCGTTGCCGAAGTGAAATCGGCCACTAATGAGTTGGTCGAAACCACCAACCAGCTGCAACTGATTGTATAAATTGTTTTATCACTACCGCCATTATGTTCATTGATGATGAAGAGTTGCGCAGCCTCTATGAAGTTGCCAGTGCCGAACATCTGACGGCGATCGAAGAAGGGTTGCTGCAACTAGAAAAAAAACCCACCGATCTATCACCGCTGCCGATGTTGTTGCGGGAGGCCCACTCCCTCAAGGGTGATTCCCGGATGTTGGGGGTGGAAGATGCCGAAGTGATCGTTCACCAAATGGAAGAAATTCTAATCGTGATCGATCGTCAGGAAACTGCCGTGACACCACCAATTTGTGATGCTCTCTACCAAGGATTAGATGCTGTCAAAAAAATTGCTCACGAAGCTGTTACGGGTGAACCCACTGGTTTGAAGTTAGTTGAGGTGATTGCCACCCTGCTAGCGGTGAGTGGTAAACCCCCCGGCACTAGTGCAGCAGTAGACACTGAGTTAACGACACTACCGGTGTTGGAAGAATTTATATCGATCGCGAGTGGTAACGGTCAATTTTCTGACAATTTGGTGCCAGATAATTTCATGAGTGTCTTCAATTCTTCGATCTTTGACATTGGTAATAATATCTTAGATCAGCAAGACTTGGGAGTTGGAATGCCCGAAATGTGGGCAGAATCTTTTGATTCACAGTTTGATCCAAATAAAGATCATTCGGTTGCCGCAGCGAAGCTAATTGATAATCCACAGGTGACTGCTGATATCTCCGAGTCGAGCGCTGTTCCCCAGGCAATAGCTGATATTCCAGCGCCGATTCAACCCCTGTCAAGCATTCCAGTAGAACCAGTAGCAGAGGTCTTTGAGATCAATACTATTCGGGTGGCTGCTAACCGACTAGAACGTCTGATGATTCAGGCTGATGAGTTGGCTGTAGCCAAACTGCGGGTGGTACAGCACCATGAAGACCTGCTCACGCTCTATCGTCTGTGGGAAGATTGGCAGCGGATTGCTCCGATCGAAGACCCGCGCTTGCACCAATTTAGCAATTTGCTAAACCAAATGCGGCTGACTTCGGGAGAAGATACCACACGGCTAGAATCAGTGGCCAACGATTTAGAAAATGGCATTCGCCAAATTCGGATGTTGCCGTTGCAAACGGTTTTTGCGCTCTTTCCGCGCATGGTCAGAGATTTGGCGCGGCAGCAAGGTAAAGATATTGACTTTATGATCGAAGGCGGGGAGGTCTTGGCTGACAAGCAAATCTTAGAAGCCCTGAAAGATCCCCTCACCCACATTCTGCGTAATGCGATCGATCATGGCCTGGAAACCGCAGTCGATCGACAAGACAAATCAACTACCGCTCGCTTAACCCTCAAAGGCTTGCAACGCGGTAATCAAATCGAAATTATCATCACTGATGATGGTCGGGGCTTAGACCTCGAAGCAATCCGTGCCACTGCCATCCGGCGCGGTCTCTATACCTCTGCTGAACTCGATCAGATGAACCCCGAACAAGTTCAGTCACTGATTTTTGTGGCTGGTTTTTCGACCCGCACCGCTGTCACCGAAATATCGGGTCGGGGAGTCGGGATGGACGTAGTGCGCGCCAATATCGAAAAGCTCAAAGGCTCCATTCGGACTGAATCTCAACCTGGCCAAGGCTGTACCTTCCGCATCTTACTAAACAACAGTTTGGCGACCGTTGACGCTCTAATTATCCAGGTTAATGGTCAACCTTTTGCCCTGGCCTTGGATGCGATCGAAACCATGCAGTTTATCGATCGGGAAGATATTTTCACCCTCGATGGCAAATTGACCGTGCATTGGCAAGAGCGCGGCGTATCAGTCGCTTGGCTAGCCGATCTACTAGAGCTACCGCTAATTTCACCGGACTCCACCCTATCCCTGAACCAAGTTTCCGGTAAGATCCCTTGCGTCTTTATCAAAATAGATGGCGAGTATTTGGGCATATTAGTAGATGAGCTACTTGAACAACAACAGATTGTGGTGAAAGCCCTCAATCAACTCCTCCAAAATGTGCGAAACCTCTCCGGAGCTAGTATTTTGGGAAACGGAGAAATCTGCATGGTGCTAAACCCCCAAGATCTCTTTAGCGCCGCTGGTGGACGCTCGGTGAGCACCGAGCGTAGTGCCATGTTAACGATGGATACTATCGCACCGCCGCACATTTTGCTGGTGGAAGACTCTATTCCGATTCGGACACAAGTCAAGCGTATTCTCGAAGGGGCGGGTTATGTTGTCACGACGGCGATCGATGGTCTGGATGGTTTCGATAAACTGCAAACCAATGAGTTTGCGGCGGTAGTATCCGATGTCGAAATGCCAAACATGACCGGCTTAGAGCTAACCAGTCGCTTGCGAGAAATCCCGGAATATGGCGATCTCCCGGTGATTTTAGTAACAACCCTGTCCAAACCAGAAGATCAACAGCGTGGTCTAGCTGCTGGCGCAAATGCTTACCTCACCAAAGGCAACTTTGACCAATCATTACTCATCAATACCCTCAGGAGCTTAGTTATATCATGACCCCCATTAAAGTTGTTTTAGTAGAAGATTCCGTAGTAGCCTTGGAAGTTTTGGAGCGCTTACTCAACTCTTCCCCTGATGTAGATGTGGTTGGTACAGCTCGCGATGGTGCCGAAGCTTTGACCGTCATTGCCCGCTCCAATCCGGATGTTATTTGTACTGATTTACAAATGCCCACCATGGACGGCCTAGAATTCACCAAAAGACTGATGGCTCAAAACCCTCTGCCAGTATTAGTGATTAGCAATGCCGTCCGTCCTAGTGATGTCGATAACATCTATGAACTAATGAAAGCTGGGGCTTTAGACTTTTTCCCGAAACCCAACAGTGGCTCTGCTACAGACTACGAAAAGATCAAAGATGCTTTGGTTACTAAAATCAAAGTCTTAGCTAGCAAAAAAAGAAAATAAAGCTACCTAACTAAATATAGCTATTGCTCTGGGGATGCAGATTTATCGCCAGGGTAGCAGAATCGCTGGTCGATCCCAAATCTGTATCCGATACTTCGCTGATTGAATAATTCTAAGTTACCGGAATCTTTCTGGCTAATGATCAAGTGGCTGCCGCCTGGTAATTCATCCATTTTAACTACAGCAAAAGACCTCTTTTTCTAGAAAAAGAGGTCTTTTGAGTTTATGAGGGCGAATGACGGGACTCGAACCCGCGCATGGTGGCACCACAAGCCACTGCCTTAACCACTTGGCCACACTCGCCACGAAGCAATATAATAACGCAACTTTGCTAAAAATGGCAATAGGTACGGAAGTTTTTCCACCCGTGCCGGAAACAAACTGTAGAATATAGCAGTGCGGAGTTCGACAACAAAACTTATGGCAAAGTGGCAAGTATTACTGGTTAGTAGCAGTTTAGGTCTGATCTCTATTATTGCCGGTCTGATATTCACCAACCCGACCCCCACTGCTTACGAAGATTATCTAGTCGAAGAAATTAGGCGGCGGGCACAACAGGAGTGTAGCCGCGCCAGTGAAAATACGATCGGAACGTTAGTGGCAAATATTACCTGTCGAAATTTAGTGGCCGCCGGTAGACCCTACTTTCAAAAGTTGTTAAGACCTATGGTTGGCGATCGTACCACCAGGCATGATTTGGGCATTGCCAGCGTGTACACGACTCAAATCGACATTGCGGAGCTAAATTTTGCTGGCCGGATTGAGACGATCGGAATATTGGATCGCTTTTTCACTTACCGAATGCCTTAGATTTAGGGAGAATTGCAGACTACTTGCCCAATTTTTTTTTGAGTTGCTGGAGTTCTTCTTCCGCTTCCCAGCGCAAGAATTGAGCTTCTAAAGGATCGCTTGGATCACTCCGACTAGTCTCCGATCGCCAGGAATCAACTGGCCTTTCCCAAGCAGCAGAAGTGGTTTGAGCCGCTGCCTGCACCTCTGCTGCTTTTTGTTTTAGTTCTTGACGGCGCACTTTAATGGTTTCAATCAATTTATGGGTTTGAGTCGTGCGATCTTTAATGCTCTGCATTTTGCCCCATAGCTGGTTGCCCTGGCGCAGCAGTGTATCGACCCGCTCTTGGGCGGCAGTCGCTAATTCTTGGCGACCAGCAGCCTGAGCCTTAATCACTCGATCATGCCAGCTTTTGATGTCTTGCGCTGTGCTCAGTACTTCTGCTTGCAGCTGTTTTTCCTGGCCGCGCAGCTCCACCAAGAAAGTCTGGCTATCTTCTTCTTGCTGCTGAAGCTGCTCTTCCAACACCTGAATTTGCAAGTGTGGATTTTTGCTCATGAAGTCGTCTAGTTGGGTCTCTAGAAAACGCTTCATATCATCGAATAATCCCATGACCTGTCCTCGGCGATCGATCTAAAATTGCTGGCCAGCTTTCAGTGTCCGTAGTTCACCATTCCGCTTAATGATAATTTCATTATCGGCGGCACCCGCTACGGTGCCTAACGTCCAGCCGCTCTTACCAATTTTGTCACCAGTGTTCAGCTGCTGAACCTGACCATCAATCACAAATTCCACGGTGGGCGGCCTGCTCTTAATTACCTTAGTAAAACTGCTGGCCGCTACTGGCGCGGCTGGTGTCGCTAGCTTCATGCCGAGGGATGGCGTTGCTACTGGAACGCTGGGTGAGTTCGGCATCGTGACTTGGTTAGCAGGGGGCGACTGTTCATTGCGGCTGCTATCAATTTTGCCGACAGAGCGGCGCAGGTAATCGGCAAATTGGATATCAGCTTTACTGGCATCACTGGGCAGCAGGGCGTCGATATTAATTTTACGTTCTTTTGCTAGCCACCAGATGCCCCCACCAGCGGCAATTGCTGCCAAGCTTAATCCAATTAAAATCTTTTTCCAATTCCTCCGTTGGGGTGGATTATTAATGGCCGTATTAGACTCCAGAGCCGGTTGCTGATACTGGGGTCTGGAGCCTGGAGCGGCGGGCTGGAGTTCGGAATGGGGAGATGGCGCTGGCTGTTGACCAGATTTGATCGCCGTTGATGGAGACTTCTGTTGTGAATGAGAATCTCCGCCTAGGAGTTCTTCGATGTCAGCAAACAAACTATCCATTAGCCGATCGGCATGATCGCCAACGACTTTGGGAATGTCTTTGGAGTTGTTGTCAGTGGATGAATCGGGAGGATTTTGCGACATGACAGCAGTGGATAAAGTTGACCCGGCCTTTTACAAATAGTAGCGGAGATTCGATCGATTAACATATTCACTGTGCCCCCATCGCCAAAACCCCCAAGTTAGCCCCTGGTTTTTTCTGACCAGACGCGGGTGGGTAGACCCCACACATAGATAAAACCCTCGGCTGCCCGGTGATCGAATTGGTCTTCGGCACCGTAGGTGGCCAAATCCATGGAATAAAGACTGTTAGCGGACTTCCGACCCACAATGATGGCGTTTCCTTTAAACAACTTCAGCCGCACTGTGCCGCTGACCCGTTCTTGAGTATTACTCACAAAAGCATCGAGGGCAGCTTTGAGGGGGCTATACCACAAGCCGTTATAGACCAGCTTGCTGTAGGTTTCTTCAATGCCCCGCTTGTACTGGCTGACATCGCCCGTGAGGGTGAGGCTTTCCAAATCTCGATGGGCTTGAATCAAGACAGAGAGAGCCGGTACTTCATAGATTTCCCGAGACTTGATGCCCACCAAGCGATTTTCGACCATATCAATGCGGCCAATCCCATGATTACCAACGATTTGGTTGAGTTGGACGATCAAATCTACTGGAGCTAGTGCTTGGCCGTTAATACTAACTGGTACGCCTTGATCAAAGCTAATTTCAACATATTCGGGCTGGTCAGGAGTGTGCTCGATCGCCTTCGTTAAAGCAAATACTTCTTCGGGTGGTTCCTGCCAAGGATTTTCTAAGTCACCGGCTTCTACACTGCGCCCCAACAAATTCAAGTCCACGCTAAAGGGTGAAGACTTTTTCACGGGCGAGGGAATGCCACATTTTTCGCCATAAGCAATGGTTTCCTCCCGGCTCATCCCCCATTCGCGGGCGGGGGCTAAAACTTTTAATTGCGGATTGAGGGCGGCGATCGATACATCAAAGCGCACTTGATCATTGCCTTTGCCGGTGCAACCGTGGGCGACGGCATCAGCACCATACTTTTCAGCGGCTTCCACCAGCATTTTGGCAATTAGCGGCCGGGCTAAAGCGGTAGAGAGGGGATAACGATTTTCGTAGAGAGCGTTAGCCATTAGAGCCGGGAAGGCGTAGTCGCGCACAAATTCGTCACGTCCATCTACCACTAAAGAAACACTGGCACCGGAGGTGAGCGCTTTTTGGCGGATTGGTTCTAACTCGTCGCCCTGACCTAAATCGGCCGCGAGGGTAATAACTTCTTCTACACCCCATTCTTGCTTGAGATAAGGGATACAGACCGAAGTATCGACCCCACCAGAATAGGCTAATACTACTTTTTTCGCACGACTCATGATGGCTTGAACCAAAAAATACAGACTTAATATTAGCGTGAGTTTGGGTGAAGGGTGCTGAAACACCCCAAAATCGCTACAACACTGCCTTCCAGAAATTCGATCGCATCTGATTGATCCCTTGGATCAAAAAATAGTCAATAATGAAGAGTTGATACTTTAAAAAATGTGTTCCGGTGAGCAATCTGAGTACTGTTTCTGATACCAAACGTAAGTTTTATAATTCTTACACTCGTCCGATCAATTCCATCTTCCGACGAGTGGTAGAAGAATTAATTGTGGAAATGCACCTGCTACTAGTCAATGATGACTTTACCTACGACTCAATCTACGCCCTAGGCGTAGTCAGTAGTTTTGATCGGTTTATGGCCAACTATCGCCCCGAGGAAGACAAGGCACCGATCTTTTCTGCTCTGTGTCAAGCCGTAGATAGTTCGGTGGAGAAGTATCGCCAAGATGCTAGCACGATGACCATCACTAGCGACCAACTGGGCGATCAAGATATTCTAGAAAAACTGGCTAGTATGGCCACTGGCGATGCTACTGATGCCCTCAGCCAGAACATCAAAGCCGTCAGTGGTAATCCTAAGTTTAAATACAGCCGCCTGTTTGGCATTGGTTTGTTTACTCTGATTGAAGGTGCTGCTCCCGAGAAGTTGACCACCACCGAAGGTCGGAAGGAATCGATCGATCAGCTATCTTCAGCGTTACACCTACCCGCCGACAAGTTAGGCAAAGATCTAGATAGCTACCGCAGCAACTTAAGCAAGCTGGCTCAGATGGAAGCAGCGATGGCCGATGTGCTAGAAGCTGGCCGCAAGAAGCGCGAGCAACGGGAACAGGAAAAAGCGGCTAAGCAATCGGAGACTCCGCCATCAGAAGCTTCAGCCTAGCCAGGTTTTGAGGCTCCAGCCCATGAGTAGCCCAACTCCACCAAAACGCACCACATTCCAAAACACATCTTGGAATAGGTTGTGCCAACTAGTAGACAGCTGATGACCTTCTAGCACTTGCTCTAAGATGTTCAGCAGCTGGCCTTCTAGGACTTGTTCTAAATCAGCAATTTCTTGCAGTTCTTGCTGAACAGCCATTGACTGGCCTCGGGATTGCACAACCTGCTGCCGAGCTTGTAGTTCTGTCCAAGCAGCGTCGTCGGCTTGAACTTGTTGATAGTGCTGTTTGAGATCAGCAATTTTGGTTTCGAGGGCGGCGACATCGCTCCAGAAAACATCAGTGGTTTCTGGCAAAGTGGCAGAAATGGGCATCAGGAAATTGAGCTAGCAATAAACTAAATATTCCACCATTCTCGTCACAAACTACCATTGAATCTTGCTATGGCATCAGATATTTCTCAGCTCACTACTTTGGAATTGGCGCAATTACTCGCCGATCGACTGCGCATTACCGAAGGTGATTGGCATCGGTTGAAATCTAATCGACAGATCCGATCTAAGGAACAGACCGCAGCTGCCTTGGTATTGTTGTTGAGCGATCGACCAGCAGATGCGCTGGCCTATTTACAACAGGCCGCAGGCTGGCTAGATAAATCCGTTTCAGCACCGCCCTGCCCTACGCACGGTCATACTCAGCGCTCGGTCTAAGCGATTAGTCTTGTTCGTTGACCGCTTTTGAGCTATGATGGGAAGCTGGTCGCCAATTGTATCTAATGCAAGGAGACTGTTTTACCATCTGAAGCAATAACAACCATGGCAAAGAAAGGCATGATCGAGCGGGAGAAAAACCGCGAACGTCTAGTAGAAAAGTACGCAGCAAAACGCGCCGCTTTAATTGAAGAATTTGAGAATGCTCCCAGTCATCAGAAACTAACTGTTCATCGTAAGATTCAACAGCTACCTCGCAATAGCGCACCCACTCGTCTCCACAATCGTTGTTGGGTAACAGGTAGACCTAGAGGTTACTACCGTGATTTTGGTTTATCCCGGAACGTCCTACGGGAATGGGCACACCAAGGCTTGTTGCCTGGTGTAGTCAAATCCAGTTGGTAGACTGAACTACCTAGATTTGCTGAAGCCTCAAACATTAATGTTTGGGGCTTTGCTGTGATTAGTTTTCTCGGGATGAGCCATCGGTAAAAGCATCAATCTCGCTCAGCAACCAATAACGTTCAGCGGGCGTGAGGAAGGAAGCAATCCGGTATTGATAGCCATAGAAAGGAAACCGAGGCAGGGTTAGCTGCCGCCGCCAAGAGCTATCGGTGAGGGGAAATTCTTTCTGGATGCCTTGGCTTTTGGGCAACGCTTTGGTGATAAATACTGTGTCACCTTGAATATCGATCGTCACTTTCGCTAACACGCCATAGCACCACTGCAAAAATAGCCATACACCCACCAGGCCATAAACAATAAAAAATGCTTGCTTGCCTGGATCCATGATTAAACCCAGAGTAAGAGAGTAGAACAATAGGAAAAAAAGGATACCGTTCCAACTTAAGGTCAACAAGCTGAAACGCCGACTGCTGGAATAATTAAGACCAGCGGCTGGAATGCTCACCCGGAGCTGTTGAGCAGATTTCGTAAGTTTAACCTTGCTATTGGCTGGTTTTTGGCCAGCGAGAAGCGGGAGTTCTTGGCGACCTTGCAGAACAGCTAAAGCCCGATCAGCGGTTTCAAACCGGCGTTGCACTTCTGGCTCAAGTAATCGATCGATCCAATCGGCAAATTTCTGCGGAATTTTCACATAAGCCCGGAAATCGATTTTTAATTTTTTCTGCGGCAAAACCCCCGGATCTGTCCTGGTCAATAGATAGATTACTGTAGTGCCTAGCCCATAGAGATCGGTAGAGAAGTAAGCTTGACCACGAAACTGTTCGGGAGCCATATAACCATAAGTACCGACGACAGTACTGCCACCAGTTACGGTGTGGTAAGTATCTTGCACCGCCCCAAAATCCACTAGTGAGATGCGACCAGCGGAGTTTCTGATCAGGTTTTGCGGTTTAATATCGCGGTGGATAACAGCTGGAATTAAGGTATGCAGATAAATCAAAATCTCTAGTACTTGAGCGGCGATGTCTTGGACTTCAGGAATAGTTGGCTCCCAGCCTTTTTCCACTAAATTTGCCAAGGAATCGCCTTCAGCTAAGGTTTGGACAATATAAAAATGTCGATCACGCTCACTATCTGCCTGGAAATAATCAATATATTGGGGAATAGCTGGATGATTTAACTGCGATAGCACCTTGGCTTCGCGCTCGAATAGTTCGATCGCTTTCCAGTCTCCGGCTCTTCTTAAAGACAAAGCTTTGAGCACAACAATACTGTTGTTGGACAAATCCTGAGCGCAATAGGTAATCCCGACACCGCCTTGGCCAAGCATTTCAATAATTTGATATCGATCTTGGAGTGTCACGGGAGGTTCATTATCCAGCTTCTGTGGCAATGGAAAAACATTATTTGTCATGGTGATCATCCAAGTTTACAGTGCAAAGTCTTGTGCCGACATCTAGCTGTTTTGCCACCATATTGAATGAGTAGCGTATCTCTAATCTGATCTTCCATGGTCATATCGCGGGGAGTACCGTAAAAATATCTTTCCTCGCCGGGTTTGTGGTCTTTAATTCGATCTACAACTTTTTTCAACTGTGGTGAAAAAGTCGTCACGGCATTGACATCCGCTCCAGACTGCAACAGATATTGCATCGATTTTATTGACTGTCGATCGCTTAAAGAATTTGCTAATCCATAGTAAGAGCGAAGATCGACTGTATAGGGAGTGAGTTCTCGTAAGATTGAGACGTGCAAGGGCGTGTAGGTCAGATTGTCCCGCACATTAGGATTGGCTTTATTCATTAATAACAATTTAGTCATGCCCCCGTCTGGATGCAGTACGGCCAAGTGTAGAACGGTATGACCATCTTCGTCGTAGCGAGCATTCATATCAGCGCCTTTATCAATCAATACTTGGGCAATCTCTAACCGGTTGTTAGTTACGGCATAGTGTAGCAAAGAGCTACCTTTGGCATCCTTGGCATTGGCACTCACGCCTCGATCGATCAACGATCGAACTTTGCTAACATTCCCTTCTTGCCAAATTGCCGTAAAAGCAGCCTGCGGCGTAAAACCCCACATACTCAGAAAATAATACTTGTAATAGTCAAAGAGTCCCACTGTCACAATGCCCAATAAACTGACGGCTACAATCTGTTGCCAAATAGATTTAGAGCGCTGGCGAGGCGGATTCTTCAACGCAGCTAAGGCCGCCGTTGCAGAAGTAAACCGATCCGCAGTATCGGGTTCCAACATTTTTTCTAGCCAATCAGCAAAGCTATCAGAAACTTGAATCTTGCTCCGAAAGCTAATTTTCAAATTTTCTTGCGCCAACTCGGCAGGCGATCGATTGGTTAACAAAGTTAAGATGGTCGCTCCCAAGCCGTACAGATCGGTGGCAGACAAAGATTGCCCCCGAAATTGTTCGGGAGCCATGTAACCATAGGTACCTACCACCGTACTACCTCGCATAAAAGTGTCGTGGTAAGTCTGCTGCACCGCCCCAAAATCTACCAGTGAGATGTGGCCGGTGGCCGTGCGTAAAATATTACTGGGCTTAATGTCCCGGTGAATGACTGGCGGGCGCAGCCTTTGCAGATAAATTAGAATTTTTAAAATCTGAACAGCGATGTCTTTAACCTCAGCCTCGTGACAGCGCCAGCCATCGTGGAGCCAATCACTTAAGGTTCTGCCAGGAGCGAGTTCCTGCACAATGTAAAAACTGCGATTATCGGGTGTGTCGATCGCAAAGTAATCAATATATTTAGGAATAGCCGGATGTTGAAGCTGGGCAAGAACTTGAGCTTCCCGCTCGAATAGATCGATCGCTTTCCAATCATTCATTCGGTGCAGGGAAAGTTCTTTGAGGGCGACTGAGCGGTCGGTGCCCATAACTTGGGCGTGGTAAGTGATGCCACTACCACCTTCGCCTAAAATGCTTTTGATTTGGTAGTGCGTTTCGCGCTCAGAGTTGGCGTGGGCGGTAATCAACTCGTGAGAAATTTCGCTGGTGGCCACAGTGATTTTTATCCTAACTACTGCCTGATAGCATACCCAGCCAAGACTAGCAAATCGACAGGCAATCTTGGGTCATCTTGATCATGCTGAGATCGATTAAGCATATCCCCGCTGAGTTAAACAGGTAAAATACATAATACAAGCCCCAAGCAATTTTTTCGCCTTTATGACTTTAAAGCACCAAACCGAACCAGAACCGCTGCCAGAAATCATGTATCAACAAATAACAGAAACCGAAAAAATCTTATGCCCTCATTGCCAGCGCACAAAAACCAATGGGATTAGTTGTAAGGGGATTTGTGTTGCTGACAGTGATTATTAACTTTTCAGTTAGCATGGCGATCGAACAAGTAATCAATTTTTAAACTCGCACAGCATACTAAAAGAAATGTTACCAACCCGATTCACCACTTCACTGCCAGTCACCTTGATAAACCCCAATCGCTGATACAACCCTAGAACTGGATTATCAGACCGCACACTCAAAGACACTGCCGGAAATAAACTCGGAGCAGTCGCCAAAATCTTTACGAGTAGAGCACTCCCCACCCCATGACCGCGATACTCCGGCAATACTGCGATCGCGAGTTCTGGAATTGTGGGGTCAATATAGCCAAATCCTTGGTGGTCGCCCGACCATAACCGCAACCAAGCAGCTCCGATCGACACTTTACCAGCAAAAGCTCCCCAACCAATATCACCGGCTCTACCCCAACCATCAGCGTAGCGGGAAAGGAGAGACTGATTTTGAACAGATTCCAGCGAGGTTTCATGGGCAGCGTGCATCAACATTGTCCAGACGATCAGCTCATCGGCAACGGTCAAAGTTCGCACAGTGTAATCCATATAAGAATCCCCTAAAAACTAGATGGTGGGCAGTGCCCACCCTAATAATTCCAGAAACTCACAATTATGGTCTAATCGATCGCAATAGTAGTCGGGGCACTAGCCGTCGGTGGAAAATTGTTATCCACATGCGGCTTACGATATTCAGCATAAAGCCGATCGCGCCAAGCAAAAAATATCTCATAGGCCGGATTATCCGCAAAACCCGGAATGCCCTTGCCCTTTAAATTGCTCGGAATATTCAGATAAGGTCCATCCGGAATTTTGATCACCAGACTCAGCGCCGCCACCGTCAAATCAGCTAAAGTCGGCTTATCCCCCAATAGGTAAGGATGCTGCTGTAACAGTAAACAAATTGACTCCAAATCTCGATGCAAAGAATCCTGAACTTCTTTCAGTACAGTAGGATTCAACCCCACTCCGAATCCTACCGCATCAATCAGCTCATTAGGAATCCCATTCACCAAACTACGAAACAGTTCTGGTGTGCCATTGGGTAACATCGAAGAGCGCAGATTATGATTCTTTAAGGCTCCAAACAAAGACTTCCGGCCTTTGGTTCCGATCGACTCATCCGCCCATTCTTCAATAATCATACACAGAGCTTTAGACTGAGCATTCGTGGGAATCAAATGGCGATCGGGATAGGTTTTTTCTAGGTACATGGCGATTGCAGTGGAATCAGCCACCACCATATTGCCATCTTTAATGACCGGCACCTGCCTTTGACCAGATAACCCAAAGATTTCTAGTTGGCCAACTCCGGGTACCACTTCAATTTTCTTGTACTCTAAGCCTTTGAAATCTAGGATCAGTCGCACTTTTTCCGAAAACTGCGAAAGTTCAAATTGGTATAGTTCTATCATTTTGTTGATATCTGGATGAATTTGGTAGACCAGCGCTCTCAGCTATTATAATTCCTCCCTACAAAGAGAATTACAAAAAGCTGCTGCGCCTCTAATAAATTCATTTCTGACAAAGTCCCCTATTAGTAAAATCACCAACAGAGGAATACAACATCACCATCGACTACTGAAAACAGAAACTAGTATCGAGCAGCTATTGAACCGCAGGCACAACAACCGTCGCTTGGGGCTGAGACACCGCAGCAGTAGATTGAGGCTCAGGTACCACAGCAGTGGGCTTGGCCACCCGATTAGCAATTTGACCTTGCAACGCCACTAGCGCTTTGGCATACTGCGGATCCTGTTTAGTCGCTAACCGCTTACGGTCTTGCATCAATGCTTTAATATCTTTCTTGCTGAGGGGGACATTCACATCCGGTTTAATACCGAGTTTATTAATATCTTTACCGCTTGGTGTAAAGTACTTAGCGATCGTCACCTTCAAACCGGAACCATCACGCAGTGGCCGGACAGCCTGAACCAAGCCTTTACCAAAGGTTTTGCTCCCAACTAACTGGGCGCGCTTGTTATCTTGCAAGGCCCCCGATAAAATTTCGCTAGCACTAGCGGAACCACCATCCACCAACACCACCAACGGTTTATCAGTTAGCGCTGAACCATCGGCTACTTGCTTACAATTAGCAGTCCGACCATCACAACCACCACTGCGATTACGGGTGGAGACGATCGTACCTTCATTCAGCCACATCTTCGCAATATCGATCGCCCCATACAACAATCCACCCGGATTACCTCGCAAGTCCAGGACATAGCCATTAACCTTCTTGGCTTCCATCTTCCTAATTGCAGCACTCATCTCATCAGAAGCATTAGCACTAAACTGGTTGAGCCGAATATAACCAACACCGCCCAAATCATTGGGTCGGTACTCAGCCTTCACTGGATGAATTTCAATTTTTTGGCGGAGCAATTTATGCCGAATCGTCTGATTACCTTGTTTAATGGTCAAAACCACGGAGGTGTTCTCCGGCCCCCGAATCAGCGAGACCGCCTTATTCACATCCATGCCCTTGGTACTTTTATCATCAATCTTGATGATCACATCTTTAGAAATAATGCCAGCCTTAGCCGCCGGGGTATCTTCGATCGGCGAAACCACCACTAATTGTTTCGTCTTGGGATCTTGAGTCAGCTGGATCCCAACACCAATCAGATTGCCAGCCGTGTCTAGCTGCATGTCTTTATATTCTTTCTTATCTAAGAACTGCGTATAGGGATCGCCCAGATTTTTGAGCATTTCCCGCACACCTTTATAAGCCTCAGCATCAGTTTTGTAATTAGCTTTAGTTACATACTTCTTGCGGATCGCATTCCAATCTTTTTTATTGAAAGTACCATCAACATAGCTGAAATTTACGATTTGCCAAACTTCTTCGACCACTTCTTTGGGGTTTGCTTTCAGCAAGGCCACACTTTTAGACAAGTGGCTACCACTAACTAGTACGGCAGTAGCAGCGAGGAGCATGGTAGTTGCACCAATGGCTAAGTTACGCTTGTTGATCGTCATCATGCTTTTTCTATTACCCAAATGTAAGTTAGTCGCGAAAGCCTACGCCCAGATTAACATACTCAAATTAGGTCATGAGTAGTTCTTGCCGGTCTTGAAATCAAGTTGTAATTAATATTATGACCAAGTTTTCCCACAAAAGTGCCATCTCATAGCCAAACTCTGCCAATATTCAGCAAAAGCTGCGCACCGCCATCCAGCTAATTAATAGTAGTAGTAGGTTTCGCGATCGCTGTTGGAGCAGCATTTTGAGCCGCAATCTGACTTTGCAGAGTGATCAAAGCCTGGGCATACTGCGGATCATCTTTGGTCGCGACTCGCTGCCGCTCTTGCATCAGCAATCGAATATCCTCTTTACTCAGATCAATATCTACATCCGGCTTAATACCTTGCTTGTTAATATCTTTGCCGCTGGGGGTAAAGTATTTAGCCGTGGTAACGGCCAAGCCCGAACCATCATGGAGCGGGCGTACCGACTGGACTAAGCCTTTACCAAAAGTCTTGCTCCCAATTAGTTGTGCTCGTTTGTTATCTTGCAAGGCTCCCGATAAAATTTCGCTAGCACTAGCGGAACCGCCATCCACTAAGACAACTAACGGCTTGTTGGTAAGCGCGGTGCCATCAGCACTTTGTTTGCAATCGGTACTGCGATCATCGCAACCACCAATGCGATTGCGGGTGGAGACGATCGTACCTTTATTCAGCCACATTTTGGCAATGTCGATCGCACCATACAGCAAACCACCAGGGTTCGATCGCAAATCTAGCACATAGCCGCTGACTTTCTGGGATTCCATCTGTTTGATGGCTGTCCGCATCTCTTCGGTCGCATTGGCACTGAACTGGTTAAGGCGAATATAGCCCACACCACCCAGCTCATGGGGTCGATATTCGGCCTTGACACGGTGCAGCTCAATTTGCTGTCGTCGTAGCTTGTGTTCAACGATCTGATCGCCATGCTGAACTGTTAGTGATACCACAGTCCCTTCTTCACCTCGCATCAACTGAACAGCTTGATTTAAATCCAGACCTTGAGTACTTTTGCCATCAATTTTAATGATCACATCTTTGGCAATAATGCCAGCCTTAGCGGCAGGAGTATCATCGATCGGAGCGACTACCACAATTTGCTTAGTCTTTTCATCCTGAGTCAGCTGAAGGCCCACTCCTAACAGCTTGCCAGAGTTGTCCGACTGCATTTCAGTAAAGTCTTTTTTATCCATAAACCGCGTGTATGGATCGTCTAGCTCTTGCAGCATCTGCCGCACAGCTTGGTGAGCTTCCGTATCAGTTTTGTAATTGGCATTAATTACATATTTCTTACGGATCGCATTCCAATCTTTTTTATTGAAAGTGCCATCGACATAGCTGTAGTTAACGATTTGCCAAACTTCTTCCACCACTTCCTTAGGATTAGTTGACAACAATGTCATGCTCTTTGACAGATGGTTGCCACTAATAGCCAATGCAGCACCAGCGAGCAGTATGAGGCTGGCTCCCAGGGCTAAATTGCGATTTTTGGTCATTGTCATACTTCCTCTAGCACCTAAATCTATTTGATTATGAAAGACTTATGCCTGTCTAACACACCCAAATTGTTAGCATTGCATACGCTCAGAAGTTCAAAGTAGCAGCAGTTTATCCAAACCCTAATAATATTGCACTACAAGATGGAGCATTGTTTTCACTGTTGCCTTGTCTAATTGTAACCAGAGATCAGCAAAATAGCGTAGTACTCAACTGCAATTGTTTACTAAAAAGCTTTTCAGAGCCGTATTTTTAGTAAACAATTGCAATTATGGTAAATAAAACTATAATTAAAGAGCCACTTACTCGATATTAGACCAAAATGGCCACCTTACCCTTACCCCAACATTTCACGGCTGATAGTGTGAGCCGTATCTGGCGAGTGCCTTATCAAGAATTAGCTCAGACCGCCAGCCAGTGGGCACAGCAACATCAGATCACTGCTACCGTTCAAGATCAGCAGCAGGTAGCATTGCTGTTGATTGATGTCCAAAATACTTTTTGTCAGCCAGATTTCGAGCTATTTGTGGGTGGTCGTAGTGGGCGAGGATCGATCGATGACAACATTCGGCTCTGTGAATTTATTTACCGACAGCTGGGCAACCTCACCCAGATCATCGCAACTCTGGACACCCACCAGGCCATGCAGATTTTCCATCCCCTATTTTGGATTAATCCGGCTGGGGAGCACCCGGCTCCGCTGACCATTATTCAACCAGCGGCAGTGCAAACTGGTGAGTGGCTACCGAGTCAGCCACAGCTGTCAGCCTACGCCTTATATTATGTGCAACAGCTGGCACTGGCCGGCAAATATCCCCTGACCATTTGGCCATATCACGCCATGTTGGGTGGCATTGGTCATGCCTTGGTACCCGCAGTCGAAGCAGCCATTTTTTTCCATTCGATCGCCCGGAGTGCCCAGCCCCAAATTATTACCAAGGGCGACTCTCCACTTACCGAAAACTATTCGGCCATCGCCCCCGAAGTCACTACAGATCTGAAAGGTCAAGTAATTGGTCGCCAGAATGATGAATTAATCGAATGCCTCTTAAAATTCGATAAACTTTTAATTGCGGGACAAGCCCAGAGCCACTGTGTGGCCTGGACAGTGGCAGATTTACTCATTGCCATTCAAAAAATTGATCCTAGTCTAGCCAGCAAGGTTTATTTGCTATCAGACTGCACCTCTCCGGTGGTAGTAGCAGGCGTGGTGGACTATACAGAAGCAGCCAATGCCGCTTACGACAGGTTCGCCGCAGCGGGTATGAATATAGTAAAAAGTACTGAAATAGATCTGTGATTTAATAGTACTTATAGTTAATGTAGTACAAAATAGCCCTCGGACGTTTTAGCGAGCCGTTTTCGTTAGCAGATAAATACCAACCCCAACTCCCAGGATGTTGGGTATCCAGCCAGCAAAAAAGGGCGATAAATAACCAGCCTCTCCCATCCCCCCCATCACCGTCAGAATTAGGTAATAACCAAAAATCAGGAGTAAGCTCACCCCAAAGCTAGTCGCTTTGCCACCGCGCTGCGGCCTGATACCCACTGCTGAACCAATTAGAGCAAAAATTAAACAAACAAATGGCAGGGCTAGCTTTTGCTGAATATTGATTTGGAAAGTATTCAAGGCTTTCCAGTCGGCTTTCGATCGCAAGACATCTAGATACTTAATCTTTTCGGCAATATTCATATCCTCCGGCTTGCGATCGGGTGCCGCCAAATCCAGGGGGGTTTTACCTAAATAAACATTCAAGTGTTCGAACTGGCTCTTCGTCGAGTTCGCCGACTTCGGATCGACTACATAGATGGTGCCGTTAGCAAAGTCCCAAGTTTTTTCGCCCAAATTCATTTGACCAGACTTGGCATTAATAATTTGACTGACATCACTACGCGACCGGTCAATCACCATGACATCCGTCATTTCTTTGCCATTAAACTGCCGGGCGTAGAACAGCCGCACCAAGTTCCGGGTTTTCTGGCCATCGGCACCAGTTTCATCGGCATAATCTGGATAAATAATATTTTCTTGTTTAAAAGCTGGTTTATCTTGTTTCAATGCCTGAGCTAAAGTAGCTGCCGCCTCAACTTTGGCCGCTGGGACTAGGGATTCTTGCAGCAAAAAGGTCAGTCCTGTGATCATAAAGCTGAGGGCGATCGCGGGCACAATCAGTCGATAGACACTCACCCCGGCACTGCGCATCGCAATAATTTCACTGTCTCCAGACAACCGTCCAAAGGTCATCATGGTGGCGAGTAACATCGACATCGGAAAAGAATAGACCAGAAATTCGGGCATCGTCAACAGCAGCACTTTGACAGCGGTGGCTAGGGGCAGACCAAATTGGGTGACTTGCCGAATCAGATCAAAAACACTGCCGATCGAAGTGGCGATCGAAGAAAATGCCCCCACCCCAAAGAGAAATGGCAACAACAGCTGGATAAAAATATAGCGGTCCATGACCGACACATTTAGGAACAATGAATTAAATAAATTAAATTTCTTGACCATAATCACAGCTGGAACTCATTGCCCAGATAATATTTTCGTACCAATGGATTGCTATACATTTCTTCAGTGGTGCCCGAAGCCAATACTTCGCCATCACGCATGATATAAGCCCGGTCGGTAATCGCCAGAGTTTCCCGCACATTGTGATCCGTGATTAGAATGCCCATATTACGCTTGGTTAAACCGCCAATAATTTTTTGAATCTCAGCCACGGCGATCGGATCGACTCCGGCAAAGGGTTCATCCAACAGCAGAAATTTAGGGCCATCACGGCCAGCAGCCAATGCCCGTGCTAGCTCCGTCCGCCGCCGCTCCCCCCCAGAGACCTGGCCACCCAGGGTGTGAGCCACTTGCTGGAGCCGAAATTCATCGATCAATTTAGTCAGACGCTGCCGCCATTCCCGCCGGGGAATCCCGGTTTGCTCCATCACCAGCAAAATATTATCGGCCACGGTCAGCTGCCGGAAAATACTGGCTTCTTGTGCCAAGTACCCAATTCCCAACCGGGCACGTTCATGAATCGAAAGCTTGGTAACATCTCGATCGTCTAACCATACTGTCCCGTTAGTAGGCTTTTCTAAGCCGACGGCCATATAAAAAGTTGTAGTTTTACCAGCACCATTGGGTCCTAGCAAACCAACAACTTCACCTTGACTGACCGACAAACTGGCTCTTTTGACTACCTGCCTTTTACCGTAGGTTTTTTGGACATTATCTAGGACTATTTTCACTACAATCTCAGTTATTTTTCTGGGACAACGTAAATAGAGTCAACCACGCCACCACTCTTGGGTCGGGCAACAAATTGCCCCTGCTTAATGGAGTAAGTTAACACTTCCCCTTGAATACTATTGCCTTGCTGAATCGCTACCACATTACCGCTCAAAACCAGTTTTTGCTCTTTGGCATAGAACTGAGCAAGTCGCGCTTTGGCGCGGAGCCGCTGCGCTGGATAAGAAATTTGCACATTGTCGCGAGCAATGACTACCTGCGTTTTGGAATTGGCTTCTTGGCGATCCGATCGAATGATCACATCCTGCCGTCCCTTGCCACTTTCCGCCACATTATAGACAGATTCTACCAACTTGCCCGGTTTGGGCACCACCAAAAATTGACCGCTACGAATCGAGTAAGTAATAGTTTCTCCTTGCAAACTATTGCCCTGCTGCGTTACAAAAACATTACCAGTCATCACCAAACGCTGCTCTTTAATATAGTACTGCGCCACATCTGCCCGCGCCCGCAGCTGCCGAGCAGGATAAGAAATTTGGACGTTATCATTGGCCGTCACTACCTGTGTTTTAGAATTAGCGGCTTGGCGGACTGCCTTGATCCGAATTCCTTGATCAGCACTCTGGGCTGGCACCCCGGCCACCAAACAACTACCCCATAAAGACAGTGCTAAAACACATTGAATAGTAGTCGATCGGACAAATGACATAAAGCCTCGGTGAATGCTGATAACTTACTCGTTATCTCGTCAAAAATATTTCTCAATATCCAATGACGAGCCAAATTTACGGAAGTTTCAGCAGTTTAAATACATTGCAAATATTGGAATACAGGGTTAGATCCAGTGAATTTGGGGATAAGGACGCTGCTGACTGGCTAATTCTGCCACTAAGGTATCAATCTGTTCTGGTGCGATGGCTTGTAAATCATTGAATAGAACCTCAGTATCTTGGCGCAGTTGACCCACATCAATCCCCGCATAGCTGGGGGCGTAGGCCAACAGCCGGAACCGACCTTCTCCTAACAAAACCACTGCCCCTCGCCAATTACTGTTACCCAAATGGTAATAAGCTACCGCCACTTGCAGCAGCCCCTGATAAAACTTTTTTTCATCGGTAGGCGCTTCTACCCAGATCGCTTCTAGGGTATCGTGACAAGCATAAAAATCTTGCTGATTGAATTGGGCAATGGCTGAAGCCAAGTCAGATGATGGAAATTCAGCCATGTTTCTTAGATGGTTTCTTTTACTTCGGCCATCGAAATTTCTTGCTTGTCACCCACAAAATCCTGTTCAGGAGTCAGGAACAACATACAGTGGCACTCTTTGCGCTCTCGCATCGGCACACAAGGACAGTTCCAAAAAGCCGCTTTCACTTCTGCTGCCGGGTCTTCATAATGGCGACAAGGACAAAGGGGCGCTCCCAATTCTTCTTTGTTGCGAGCTAAACCTTTGATAACCACTGCGGTGACAGAAGGATCAGCACAGAAATAGGTGCCAGTATTCTTGGCGTAAGTCTCCGAGAATTTGCGCATGGCTTCCAACATTTTGTCGCTGGGATCTTTCGTTTCTGCCGGGTTCATGGTTGCTACTACAAATCAGGTGCTTTAGCATTTTAGCGCAAAGCTCGCTTAATCAATGCCTAGTTCGATGTTCAACCAGTGGCTGACCGCCTTACCCAAAGGTGTTAACGGATTTTTGCAGTTGTGGAAATAACGGTTGATTAGCATCAACACTGACACCCGGATGAAGACCTAGCCCCCTTGCGGATGTCCAAAGTAGAGAACGACTCCCCGCCGCCAGCTTGGTTTCACCCTGATTACTGATCCACAGGACGGCTCCATCTGGTGGTGCCACACTCATGGTGGTCACTTGGATGGCAGCCAAGGCTTGCAGCACAGCGAGCTGGCTGGTCAGGACACCGTGACTGGAAGTCCAGAGCTGCACATCTAGTTGGCGCTGGCGGGCGTAATAGTACAGCGAACAAGTAGCAATCACCGCTTGCTCAAAATCAGCGGCTAGCCAATCACTGCTGGCATTTAAACAAATCGTAATGGTATGAGCATGATTGGCTATTTCTAGTTCGCGCACCTGAAACCGATCGTAACGGGCACTCGATCGCCAGTGAATGAGCCGCAGAGGGTCGCCAGTGCGGTAAGGACGAAGACTGCGGGTGATACCCATGGTGGATAGCTGCGGTCGATTTAAGGATGTTTCGGTACTAGCTGGTACCGACTGCTGCCAATGATCGATCAGCGGACAGTGAGACAGGCGCAGGTAAGCCGGATACACAGAGACCTGCGCTGGCGAACGGCGCACCCGCCGACACCAGAACAAGCCCAGAGGCTGACCACTGCGCAGTTCTATTTTGTCCCAGCTGTAGATGCCGCGTTGGGGTGGAGTATAGGTGACGGTGGTGGTATAGCTGCCTTGGGCGGGCACTTGCTCGATCGCTAGGGGTTTAATTTCGCCCCAACTGGCCGGTGTTCGATCGAACACCTGAAGTAACCGCTGCGGCTGTTTACTGCGATTATGCAACCGCAGGGAAATTTGTAAATCTTCGCCCTGGGTAATAGGGAAAATCGGCAAATGTTCGATCGATAATGCCTGCAAAGATTTAATGGGTAAGATAGCAGCGAGAATCAGCAATACTATACCCACCGCACTCAGTACATATAACCAGCCGGTCATAGTATTAGTGGCCGCCCCGAAAAAGCAAATCGAGACCGCCATCAGCACCCCACCCGCATAGGCAGGGGCCACCCATTTTTGTTCTAGCCAATTTATCCAGTGATTAACCACAGCGTTTTCCGGGGAGCGGGGAGCAATTGATGCTTACTTTTTCAAAATACCCACCGCCTCTTAGAATATTGAAGACTTCTGTAATCACTTCGTTGGGATTCTGGCCAATGTTAAATCCTGCTAAATGGTTGAACGATGAACATCATCGCTGGGTAGTCGGTACTTTGGCAGCGGGTTTGCTAGCCCGCGCAATCGTCGCCATCTGGCTACCGATCGGATTTGATGAAGCCTATTACTATATCTATTCTCAGCACTTAGACTGGAGCTACTTTGACCATCCGCTGCTGGTAGCTTTCACTACGGGCTTTGGCCCTTGGCTAACCAAGGCAGTTAATCCTTTTACCGTCCGGATTGCCACTCTACTGATCTATACCGGCTCTTTGATTTTTCTTTATAAAACCGCTGCTCGGTTGTTCGATCGACAAGTTGCGCTGCTCACCCTGGGTATTGTTTCACTAGTACCCGTTTTTAGCATCGCCTTTGGCATCTTGAACATGCCTGATACGCCGTTGCTGTTCTTTTGGATGGCCACCTTGTGGTTAGCCACCGTCGAGTTTTTTGGGCGGGAAACCTACCGGCCAACTTATCGCGTAGCCCTAATTGGCCTATTGCTGGGCTTGGCTTGTCTGGGTAAATATCATGGTTTTTTGCTAGGGGCTTGCCTGGTGGGCTTTTGCCTGACTAGCTCTAAGCATCGGCGAGTATTATCTTCACCCTGGATCGTCCTCTCGGTCATCCTATTTGTGGGCACTATTTCACCATTGCTGTACTGGAACTCGATCCATGAATGGGCTTCCTTCCGGTTTCAATCCAGCCGGGCTGTTCCCAACGCCAGCTATAACTGGGAAACTTTCTTTGTCACCTTTCTAGTCCATATGGTGTACTTGTTTCCAGCTTTTGGGCCGCCGCTGGTGTGGTCGATCGGTCGTGCCATCGTCAATCAGGTGCAGCATCGGGGTACCGATCTTCGTCAGCGCTTTGTGCTGTGGATGTCAGTGCCGATTATTTTGGGATTTATGATTATTGCTGGCTATCAACAGGTCTTACCCAGTTGGCCCATGGCCGCATACATGACGGCTACCATGCTATTAGCAGAATGGGCGAATCAATGGCGGCACAAGTATCCAGACCGCTTCTGGAATTGGCTGAAGATCTCCGGGGTCATTATTCAGATACTGTTTGTGATTGCCCTCTCGCACATTGCCTGGGGTACCTTCCAAAAACCTAGCCAGAACGCGATCGCGGGCGGCTTACTGACCCTCAAACAGGACAACTCCATTCAAATGATTGATGTGGATGAACTGCAACAGGCTTTGAAAAACTCGACGTTGGTGATGCAGGCGATCGATCGCAGTGATTTTATTTTCACTAATCGCTATTTCCCCACCGGACAACTAGCCATGGCACTGCATTCCATCACCACCAAACCCCTTACTTGCTTTGATATTGATTTGCGCGGCTTTGCCTACTGGTCAAAACCCAGTGATTGGGTCGGCAAAAGCGCTGTCTATATCGGCACCGAAACCTTTGAAGTCACCGCTGATATTAAAGGTCCTCTCAACCACCAAACACCTGGTTATGAACCCTTGGGCAAATATTTTCAGGAGATTAAGAAAGTCGCGACCATTCCCCTGCATCGTGGCGGCATTGTCACCCAAATCTGGCAGGTCTATGAAGCCAGACCAATGCTCAAACCCTATCCCCGTCCCTATGGCCTGAAGTAATTAACGTGAGTACTAGCAGCTCCAATAGTACAAAATTATTACTATCTGAGATTTCGCCCCGGGATAAGCCGTGGGAAAAGCATCGGGCGTTTGCTGATACTGTACAGTCTCACTATGCAGGGTCTAAGTTTGAGCGTTACTCCGAGAGGATTAGCTTTTGTAGCCAATTATTAGAATTTGGGATACATCCAGCCGACGATGATACCTTAAAGCTGAAGCTCAGGAATAGTAGATTTTGTAGAGTGAGGCACTGTCCCGTGTGTCAATGGCGACGATCGCTAAAGTGGAAGGCAAAAGCTTATCAGGTTCTACCGAAAATAGTTGAAAAATACCCATCTCATCGGTGGTTATTTGTGACGTTTACACAGAAGAATGTGCCAATTTCAGAATTGCGGCGCACTCTAACTGAGATGAATAAGAGCTTTAAGCGCCTGGTCGAGAGAAAAGCTTTTCCTGCGATTGGCTGGCTTCGATCGACCGAAGTAACTAGGGGTAAGGATGGGAATGCGCACCCCCACTTTCATTGCCTACTCATGGTTCCGTCTAGCTACTTTACACATGGATATATAAAACAGTCTAAGTGGGTGGAGTTGTGGCAGGAATCACTGCGGGTGGACTATAGCCCGATTATTGATGTCCAGGCCATTAGAAAAGATAGCAACCCTGCAATTTTAGTGCCAGAGCTATTGAAGTATTGTACGAAGGAAAGCGATATGGTGGCTAATCGGGAGTGGTTCCTAGAACTGACCACCCAACTCCATAACATGCGAGCGATTGCCACTGGTGGAGTTTTGAAGCATTATCTCCGGGAGCTGGAGGAGGAGCCAGAGGATTTGATTGGCACTGATGGAGATGAAACAGTTGAGGATTTTGGTCGGTTGTTTTTTGGGTGGAAACCTAGAACAAAGAAATACCAGATAGTTGAATAAGATTGTCTTACACTGTCATGGCAAACTCTAAAGCAGTTTCCATCTGCATACCAAATGAGCTTCTTGAAGTGTTAGGGGTAATTGTCGGTTGGCTGATCAGCACTAATACTATGCGGAGTGTCAATTCCAGTACTTTAAGTACGTAGTAACGGTGTCTATTTTTTCGATGTGTTTTCATGATTTACCTATTGTTTTCTCGATGAAACCCAAGCTACTAAGGCCACGCCGTCTCATGAAAAGAGACAAAACCTCGGACTATCTACAACTAAGTGCATGTAATAATCAGAGAGGCTCAGTAAGGTGAGCCTCTGGCGTGCAGCTAAGTGCCGTGATGGTTGCCTATTCCGGTTCCGCCTTCACTCGAATTAGCATTAAGTAACAAGTACGGCGGCTGCTTCCAATAAAGCTTGTCGGAAATCGATCGCTCGTTTATAGAAAATTTCATTGTGATGATCGGGGTCTTCCCACAAAGCTCGATCGATCACCGCTGCTAAAGCCGGTGGCAATGTAGGGTCTCTTTCTAAAATCGGCACAGCTGGCTCTTGCAAAATAACTCGCAAGGGCGAATCACCACCACCAAAGCGGCGCGGTGACTCGCCCGTTAGCATCGTATACAAACAGGCCGCCGCTGCCCACACATCCACAGCAGGTTGTACATATTTGGTATTCAAGAGTTGCTGGCGGCACATAAAGCCAGGGGTACCCATCGCCCCAGGCTGACCAGTCACCGTATGACCACTCAAACCAGCCAACTCAAAAGCTTTAGATAATCCGTAATCTCCTAATTTAGCTACAGTTTTTTTGCCAGCGCGACTGAGAAAAATATTGGCAGGCTTCAAATCGCGATGCACCAATCCCTGCCCCTCCCCGATCGAGCCATCGGATAGGCGCACTGCCGGTAAGACGGCGTTGTGGGTATAGTCTAGCCCCGACAGAATCTGGAGCGTAATGGAGACTGCGATCTTCAGCGGTAGTTTGCCACCCTGGTTAGTGATAAAGTCGGCCACGTTCCCCTCATGGCAGCATTCCATCGTAAAAAATAACAGTCCCTTAATTTCGCCATAGTCCAACAGCTTCACCACATTGGGATGATTGAGGGCTTTGGTATTAGACATTTCGCGGATGAACATTTTCACCGCCCGCTCGTTCACGGCGGCTTGGGGCGGCATCACCTTCAGAGCCACTAGCTCACCAGTTTGCTCTTGCTGTGCCAAATAGACAGCCCCACATTTACCATTGCCCAAAGGCTTCAGCACTTGATAGCCCGGAATACTGCCAAGATGGTGATGACTGATCGCTGGTAGCGGTGCTGACTCGCTAGCAGCCGCAGCTAAGTCGCTCTCAATGGCTACCGTAAAAACTGTGTAGCCCAGCTGAAGTCGATCGCCATGCTTCAGCTCATATCCACTGAGATGATCGACCGAGGCCGTCGGAGCTAGTTGCCCAATTTTTTGGCCATTGACGAAGGTGCCATTACCACTACCCAAGTCTGATACTTGGATATGAGGTGGATTGATATTTAGCGAACAGTGATAGCGAGAAACTTGAGCATGATCAGCATCACTGGGTAAACGGATGTCGCAGTCTGCCTGCCGACCAATAATACAAGTGGCCGGAGCGTCATAAATATAGCGCTTACCGCTCAACTTACCTTGAGTAATAACCAGAGAAACTGTGGCTGTCATAGTCTGGACTCTTTAATTACATACCACTCGGAAACCAATTTTGTTACTGCGATTCACGGCTAATTCCCAATGCCGAGCAGCCGATCGACATTCCTGGGCACGACACCCCCACGCTCCGCCTCGGAGCATCCGACGCTCTCGCTCGATCTCTGCTGACCAAACATCGCCATCTGCAGGCGCGCCCTCATAATTAGCATGATAATTATCGGCACACCATTCCCAAACATTGCCATGCAGATCATGTAATCCAAAGTTATTAGCCGGAAAAATATCGACGGCACTAGTTTTTCGCCGCACCAAATTGGATTCAAACTTACCGGTATGGTTGCTGTGATTATAGTTAGCCAAATTGGCATAAATACTTTTGCCGCAGGAAAAGACGGTAGTCGTTTGAGCACGACAGGCATATTCCCACTCCGCTTCGGTGGGCAATCGATATAACCGATCAGATTGGCTGGATAGGCGCTCGCAAAACTCGGTCGCATCATGCCAGGAAACTCTTTCTACCGGGCGGCGCTCACCAATGAATTTGGCAGGATTTCTACCTATCACCGCCAAGTATTGCTCCTGAGTAATCGGGAACTTACTCATGTGGAAAGATAGCATCTGCACCCGATGCTGGGGTCTCTCGCTGGCCAAGCTGCCCACTTCATCACTTGGTGCACCCATCAGAAACTCACCGTCTGGAATGTACAGCATCTCTAGCTCTACATTTTTACCCCGCCAAAAACTACCCGAACGCAAAACGGTTTTTCGGGAGGTGGCCACTGGCTGGGCGGCAACGTTCAAACCAGCCTGATTGCTAGCCGCCACCAACGTCTGCTGCCAACTGGCCACATCCAAACTGTCTACGACTGGAGTCTTCAAAGTGGATGGGGGGGCGCTACCCAGAGCTGGGGTGATCACGGCTAGCCCCAAACACTCCCGAAACTCAGCCATCGTCTGGGGCCGGTGCTGATGCTCTTGGTGCAATGCCTGGACAATCGCGGCATTTACTCGATCGCTAATCTGGGAGTTGAAATGCTGGGGTGGCGGCAGGGGCGCATAACTGCGAAACGTAGAGGGCATCGGCACTTGTGCCGTCAACAAGTGATAGAGGGTCGCGGCTAAAGCATAAACATCCGAATAAGGACCAGCCGGACTAGACTGATGATATTGTTCGATCGGCGCATAACCGGCAGTAGTAGAATTAGTCATGCTGGCCTGACGACCAGATACCACCTCCCGCGCCAGCCCAAAGTCAATTAATATCGCTTGCTGGGTATTTTTGTGAAGCAAAATATTGTGGGGCTTGATATCTCGATGCAAAAAGCCCCGTTGATGCACATAAGCCAAAGCCTGACTCATTTGATCGATATAGATCAAGGCTTCCGATTCGGCCAACTGACCTTTTTCGTCGGTATAGTGGGCTAGTTCTTCACCCTCGACATACTCCATCACAATCCCCCACAAACCATCTTCTTGGATCAGCTCATATACCTGCACAATATGGGGATGTCGGCATTCTTTCAAAATCAGCGCTTCATTTACGAATTTTTCTTGTCGATCGATGAAGTCTGCCCGATTTTGTTGGAGATGATTAAGAGTTTTAATGACGTATGGTTTATGAGTCTGTTGCTCCACCACCAGGTAGGTAATCCCAAATCCACCAGCTCCTAAAACCTTCTGGATCAGAAACCTACCATTTTTAATTTCTTGGTTATTTTGCCAAACTTGCATTATTAAAAGATTAGCCGGAAGATGACAGTTGCTTTATTAATACCCAGTTTTAGCTAGCCAAGAAACAATTATGTCTATTTACCCAATATTTTGACGCAGCCCACGCCGCCAAAATACAAACCCAGGACAGCGCCAGCTAACAAGCTTTGGGTGATCGGGTCGGTAGAAGGGGTAACGACCGCTCCCACAATCAGGGCGGCCATCACCACCGCCCGCCAACTTTTGAGCATTTGAGCCGAGGTGACAATGCCCAACAGAGCCAACAAAATTTGCACTACTGGTAATTGAAACAATAATCCGGTGGCCAGCAATAACACCAGAATAAATTCAAAATAGCGTTCGATCGACCACAACTGCTCCACCACGTCAGCGCCATAACTAACCAAAAAATTCAGAGCTGCCGGGATTAGCAAATAGTAAGCAAAAAACAACCCACCCACAAACAGCACACTCGAACCTAAAACCACCGGCAAAACCAGTCGCCGCTCCCGACGGGTTAGACCGGGCAACACAAATTGAATTATCTGATAAATAATCACTGGAGTAGCAGCTAAAATGCCACCATAACCAGCCACCTTAATCGAAACAAAGAAGTATTCGCCCGGAGTCAACTGCAAGAATTTCACCCCATGAGCCGGAACTTCCAACAGACTCACCAACTGTTTAACCACAGTGAAGCATCCAGCCGCACCAACCACCACCGCCATCAAAATATAGAAAATGCGGGTACGCAGCTCCTCTAGATGGTCAAAGAAGGTCATCTCCACTTCGCTGGGTAGCTCTTCCTCGGGATCAACTAGCTCCACAACTTCATCGGAATAGATGGGGTCAGTTAAGTCATCGATCGGATCGGCGACCACCGCTGGCTGCCAAAGCTCGATGCTTTGATCTTCAATAGTTTCAACGTTTTTTTCAGCTTCCGCACTCATTGGTCAAAATTTTTTGGACAGTCATAGTTCATTATGCTCGATTACCTTAGCTTTGCCACTCTTCACCGGGTTCGCAGGAGCCTAATCTAATTCAATTTCGACAATTCAGCAACAGAAAATGTAATACAGTTAGCTGCATTTATAGAATTCACTAAAAGTATCATGTAACTAATTAAGTTCATAGAATCAAGATTCAATCAACAATCTCAAGATAGAAATAATAATTACAACTAATTTTTCTAAATCAAAGTATTTGAATACCTTAGTTTTTTGATTGGACATCAAACTTTTATGCATCCTCCACCACATCATTGAAAAGACAAGATAAATCCGAAAAATGCTCTACTACCAGAACTTACGTAGTCAATATCATTTTGGTGTAACGAAGTGTAATCAAGCTACTAAAATCATTTGGTATTTAAGTATCACAATCTTTTAAACTGAATATATATAACTTTGTGAATAAGTAATAATAGGTTACAGTAGACCCATCGGGAAAACTAAGCAACCTACTTCTATGAAAGCTATGATTTTGGCTGCGGGTAAGGGCACTCGCGTTCAACCAATTACTTACACGATCCCTAAGCCCCTCATCCCAATTCTGCAAAAGCCAGTGATGGAGTTTCTCGTTGATTTGCTACGAGAGCATGGATTCAATGAGATCATGGTTAATGTCAGCCATTTGGCTCAAGAAATTGAGAGCTATTTCCATGATGGTCAGAGATTTGGCGTAGAAATTGGTTACTCCTTTGAAGGTTCGATTAGCGAGCAAGGGGATTTAGTCGGCAAGGCCATGGGTTCAGCGGGTGGCATGAAGCGCATTCAAGAATTTGCGCCATTTTTTGACGATACCTTTGTCGTGCTCTGCGGAGATGCTCTGATTGACTTAGACTTGACGGCTGCGGTCAAATGGCACCGAGAGAAAGGCTCATTGGCCACAGTAGTAATGAAGTCAATTCCCAGGGCGGAAGTTCCCAGCTACGGCGTAGTCGTCACTGACGAAGATGGACGCATTAAAGCTTTTCAGGAAAAGCCTGCGATCGAGGAGGCCCTCAGTACCGATATCAACACCGGGATTTATATCTTTGAACCCGAAATTTTCAATTACATTCCAGCCAACGAAGAATATGATATTGGCAGTCAGCTTTTCCCCAAACTAGTAGAAATGGGTGCCCCTTTCTACGGTATTTCCATGGACTTCCAGTGGGTGGACATTGGCAAAGTACCAGACTATTGGCAAGCCATCCGCAGTGTTTTATTAGGCGAAGTAAAAAATGTCCCAATTCCTGGTAATCAAGTGCGGCCAGGTATTTACACTGGTATCAACGTGTCCGCGAACTGGGACAAAATTAATATTCAAGGTCCAGTCTATATTGGAGCTATGACTAAAATTGAAGATGGGGCTACCATCATTGGTCCGGCAATGATTGGTCGCAACTGCCATATTTGTGCTGGTGCTCGGATTGACAATAGTGTCGTCTTTGAATATTCACGGATTGGTGAAGAAGTTTGCTTAACTGATCGACTGGTTTTTGGTCGTTACTGTGTTGATAAAAATGGTGAGACGATCGATCTCCAAGCAGCAGCTCTCGATTGGCTAATTACCGACACCCGCCAGCCGGTATCTACGATCAGCAATATGTCACCCCTCGAAGCCCGAGCGATGATTCAAATGTTTAACTTTGACGATGAACGCTCTGAATCAGCTTAGAACTGAGTAATAACGACCCCCAAGAGGGAAGCTAGCAGAAAGTTAGAGCAGCTTTCCTCTACTGAATTTAGTATCTCCCCAAAGAGCAATCGCACAGCCGACGGCATAAGCCAGAATATCTTCCCAGGCAAAACTTGTGCCAATAATGATCGCCAATAACTCATCTCTGCGCAACCCTAATCGATCGGCAATTTTCAGGTACTGTAATCCTTCCACGAAACAAGCAAAACCAAACACGGCTAGGGCTGTTTTAGCCGCTGGGACTTTCCAAAAGGATTTGATTAAGCAATAAATCAAAATAACGACTAAGACATCACCAACAAAAGGCCGGATAAAGCCATCTTTGACGAAGACCCCGATAAAGACTTCTACGAGAAAAAGCAAGATAGCAATGGAGAAGTACTTGAGATTAAAAGTGATCATATTTGCGCCGCAGATGAATTTTTAATTAAAGTAGTTGGAAGCAGTTGGATGGTTCGATCGAAGACTAATCCAGATTGCCCAATAAGATTAGGCTAAAATGTTCTCAGATCCGGCAGAGCAAGCCTATGAACACGCCACGCACCACTCCAGCACAATCCATTTCAGAAGTTTACCTTACCCTCAGATCCGATCCTTTAACCACCGAGGCGGAACTGGCAGCTTTTTATCGGCAAGAGATGAATGCTGTCCGGGGTGGAGACAAAGTGCAGCGTTTAGCCAAGGGTTTGAATCAGGCTCACGGCATCACCTATTTCAAAGCTTTTTTCATGGGGCACCAGGGTGTTGGCAAGTCTACAGAGCTGAGTCGGCTGAGTGTCCAAATGGCTAGCAAGTTTCGAGTCATTCGGTTTAGCGCAATCGATAATCTAGATTCAGGCAATTTTAGATCCTTGGACTTAGTGCTAACCATGATGATCGATATTACGGAAAGAATGAGCCTGTCAGTTCAAGAGGGCGGCACTGGCAAAACTCCATCCGAAGCAAGGTTACAAGAAATATGGGATTGGTTTAATACCGAAAAAAATATTTATGAGCAAGAAATTGCTACCGCCTTAACAATTGAAGGTGGAGCCGGAGTTAAAGAAGGATCTGTGTTAGGGAAAGTTTTGGGTCTATTTGTGCAATTAAAAGGCAATATTAAGTTTGCCGGAAATCGTAAAAAGGAAATAATCGAGTATCAACTGAATCGATTGCCATCCTTAATAAAAATTGCCAATCGTTTACTGGATGACTGTAATCAGATCCTGCGCGAGACCACTGGCCACGAATGGCTCTTTATTGGTGAAGATTTTGATAAACCAGGGATTCCCAGACATTTAATCGAAGATTTATTTATTAACTATGCCAATATTTTCCGTGAACTGCGTAGTCACATGATTTTCACATTGCCACTGAATCTATTTTATTCAAGTAAAGCTACTGCGTTGCCTTTCACTACCGATCACAGCTTTGTTTTACCAGATACGCCTGTATTTAATCAAGACCACACCATCAATCCAACAGGCCGTGCAGCATTAGTAGATGTATTGGCAGCCCGGATGTCACTAGACTTATTTGATCAAGACCAAATGAAGTGTTTGATTATTGCCTCTGGTGGTAATTTACGCGACTTGTTTTCATTAGTGAATGATGCAGCCGATACTGCTGATTTACGGGGAGTGAGCACCATTGGTGCTAGTGATGCAGCAGCTGCGATTATTAATTTGCGCAGTAATTATCAACGCAGATTAGGCCAAAGTCCCTATGATGCCGAGACAGTAACCTATGAAGATAAAGCTAAAAAATTACTAACTATTTACAATGGTAATGAAAAAGCCCAAATGACCGATGCCGTCATGTATTCCTTACTAGAAGCTAAGGCCGTACAAGAGTTCAATGGTCAAAAATGGTTTGGGGTACATCCGCTAGTGGTAGATATTTTGGTCAAGCAAAAGGAAATTCCTAGATCAGAAACAGGGGGTGTGCCAGGTGGAACCGAATAGTAATAATCAAATTGGTAGTATCGCCAATACGCGCGATCGATTGCTTTTGTGGGCTAGTCGTCCGATTGGTTCTTTGATTAGGGCAGAGTATGCTTCAGAGTTTTCTCGACAGCAGGTGATTGAAGAGATGAGAGTTACTTTGAGCGATCGATCTATTCCTTTTCATGAATTGGCGCTGCCTGCTCAACAGGAACCAGTGGAAGTAGTGAAGGCGATATTGGCGCAAACCCAAAGTTTACCAGCGGGAGTGTTGTCAGTCACGGGTTTTGCTAATGCTTTTAGTAATAAAATCCCTTTGCCAGACGCGATGAGGGTTTTGAATTTTAATCGCGATAAGTTGGTGGCTAATTCTCTCTGCCAAATTTGGTGGATGACTCCGGTTTTTGCCCATACGTCGTTATTTGCGATGCCGGATATTACTAGTTGGTTTATTGCTAAGTTGCAGTTGACCGAGCATCAGCCGATCGATCATGGAATGCAGCCGTTAACTGAAGTAATGAGTGCTGGGGGGAGCTATGCCAATATTGATGATGCCCGTCGCCGTGCTCAGAATTTATTACAGCGTTTGCAGATCGCCAAAGAAGCGGGAGTTGATGATAATGAGTTACTAGAAACTTTTCTATTGCCAGCTTTGGAGGCACTGGCGGAGGTGGGAGCGCAAAAAGATTTGCGCGATTTATCGTTGCAATTTGAGGGAATTCTGGGACAACTACAAATTCCAATTTCTCGACATTTAGTTATAGCTTTGACTCGAATTGCAAGGCTTTACCAAGAGCAAGGTAGATATGCAGAAGCAGAGCCTTTATATGTTCGAGCACTGGCTATAGCTAAAAAACAGTTGGGTTCAAATCATTCAGATATTGCTGCAAGCATGAATAATTTAGCAGGATTGTATAAAGATATAGGAAGGTACCAAGAAGCAGAGCTTTTGTATGTTGAAGCACTTGCTATAACTGAAGAAGAACTAAGTACAAACCATCCCAATACTTCCACCAGTCTGAATAATCTGGCAGGATTGTATAAAGATATAGGGAGGTACCAGGAAGCAGAGCCTTTATATCTTCGAGCGCTGGCTATCAGAGAGGAACAACTAGGTGCGAACCATCCAGATACCGCCCAAAGCCTGAATAATTTAGCATTCTTGTATGAATCGGTAGGAAGGTACCAAGAAGCAGAGCCTTTATACGTTCGAGCACTGGCTATCAGTGAAGAACAACTAGGTGCAAACCATCCATCTACTGCTATTAGCCTGAATAATTTAGCAGGATTGTATAAAGATATAGGAAGATACCAAGAAGCAGAGCCTTTATACGTTCGAGCATTGGATATCAATGAAAAACAATTAGGTGAGAACCATCCATCTACTGCCCAAAGCCTGAATAATTTGGCATTGTTGTATAAATCTATGGGTAGATATACAGAAGCGGAGCCTTTATATGTTCGATCAATCGCCATCTCGGAATGCATCTTGGGCATCAATCACCCCAGCGCTCAGATAACTCGTCGGAATCTAGAAATCTTACGACAACATGTAAATTCAGGCGACTTAGAGAACAGCCTTACGTAAAGATTGTCGCCAGTCTCGATCGCACAACTGAACCCTAATTGGTTGCCAATCTTGCCATGCTTGCTCAGTTTTTTGGTGTAGTCGATCGAACAAAACTGGTAGCTTCTTAGCAAGATTTTCACCAACTTCTTGCCGGATAAAATCACTCAAAACCGCCACATCCTGCATTTGACCCAAACACTCCTGACTAGCCTCTAGCGGCAACAAAAGCTGAGTGAATTCAGCATTCAAACATGGTGAAAAGCACTCAATTTGATAGCGAACCCGTTTAGTACATTTACGTAAGTCGTGGAGGATAGCTTGATTATCACTAAAATCTGTGGCCGTGATCCACCAGCCGCCATGTAAGAAAAAACTGCTAATGATCGGCAGCAGCAAGTCCGGTAAAACATCAGCCATTGGTTGGGTAGCGACAGCTGGATAACGATATTGAGGTTGACAGACCCACTTTTGGCCAGCCATCACCAACACCCGATAGTCCTTGGCCAAATGCCTCTCCAGGCGATCAAATGATTGGTGGCGGCGACGAGTCAAGGAATTAGCGACCTTATTTAAAATGTGCTGCTCTCGATCAGGAAGTCCTTGCTCTATTTCCCGCAAAAACTCTCCCATCACGTCCAAATCCCGGACTGCTCCCAGCACATTTGCTAACCGACCAATTGCCTTACTCGTAAAAGTATCAGGCAAAATAATCAGGGGTTCTAAGACTTGTACAACGGTGCGTAATCGCCGCAACCCCACCCGCATCTTGTGCAGTGGCTCTGGTTCAGTATCCTGTAAAACCAGTGCTTTGTGATGCCCGACTTTGTGGACAAATTTTTCAATTATCTGCCCAGCAAAGTCTGCGACGGTGAGTGATTCGTTCAAGAGTTCAGCTGTGGTGGCATGGCTGGTAATTTCCATAGTAAATGTAGTGATATTTCAACTCAATCAAAAAATCCCTAACAGCACTGCTGTCGTAAACAGACAAAAGGCACCTAAGATACCGAGTGTCAATGCAAAGTACGGAGCGCGGTTGATCTTGTCTAGAGATTGATTGACTCGCTGGTCTTTTGCTTCTGGATGCCAAATCATCGGGCGCATCTTGTTCACCTCAATTTGTAAATTTAGCTGCATACCTTAATTATACAAAGAGTTCCGATGGTCGGTCTGAAATAGATCGCGCTGCAAGGTATCCTAGACTGGAGAGAAATTCCGACAGCAGTTGACCCAAGGCAGCAATGCAACCTAGCAAAGTAGAACGAGTGCGTGGCACTAACGATGTATCGCCGATCGAAAGCGTTCATCAGCAACAGATCGCCACCAAAATCCAGCAGTGCTTCCAATCCTTTGGATATCGATCGATCGAGCTGCCCATCTTAGAGCATGAAGATCTCTATCTGCGCAAATCTGGCGAAGAAATCATCACCAAGATGTACGATTTTGTCTATCAAAACCGTCACCTATGCTTGCGGCCAGAAATCACCGCTTCCGTGGCGCGGGCCTATGTCGATAGCCAACAATCGATGTCTTTGCCAGTACGCTTGCAATACAATGGCGCAGTTTTTCGGTACGAACGACCCCAATATGCCCGTTATCGGCAGTTTACCCAGGTGGGTATCGAGCTGATTGGAGCGGCGGGCGCGATGGCCGATGCCGAAGTCATTGCCGCTGCTTGTCATTGCCTCGAAAAGTTGGGAATTACCGACTATCAGGTGGTAGTTGGCCATATGGGCATCTTGGCCAAGTTTTTAGAATCGTTGGGCTTAGAAAGCCGTCTGCGGACGTTGCTACTGACCAATATGGCCAAAATGCGGACAGAGGAAGGTCGGGAGCATGTGCATGGTCTGCTGCGGGATATCTATCCAGGGTTTGATGACGCAACGGATCGACCAACTGGCAATCTCGGCCAGCTCTTTCGGGGGCAAGATGAAGAAGAAGCCAAGCAAACCATTCTAGAGTTGCTCGACAACCTGAATATCGAACTGAGTGGCAATCGCAGTGAAGCCGAAATTGCCGATCGACTGTTAACCAAGTTTAAACGCCAAGACCAAACCAAGCAGATTCAGCAAGCACTGGATTTCATGAAAGAACTCGGTCAAATTCAAGGCAGTCCTTTACAGGTTTTTGCCGCTGCCACCGTTTTGCTGACTAAACATGGCTGTGATAGCTCTGCCCTGAATGCCCTGCAAGAAATTTCGGGACTGTTGGAGTTCCACCAGCTCAACAACAACAAGATTACGATCGATCTAGGCTTAAGCAGAGGATTGCAATATTACACCGGCATGGTGTTTGAGGTACATCACAGCGCTTTAGGTGATGGTCGCCAACTATGCGGCGGTGGTCGCTACGATGAACTTGTCGCTAATTTGGGCGGTGAGCCAACACCAGCCACTGGCTGTTCTTTTGGTTTAGAACGGCTGCGCTTAGCTTTAGAACAAGAAGGCAAATTAGAGCCAGAGGCGATGCTCACTCAAGTATTAGTAGTGCCCGTGACTCCAGATGATGCCGGTTATGCGATCGCCATTACCACCCAACTGCGCCAAGCCGCCATTAGCGCTGAGCTAGATATCCGTCACAAACGGGTGCCTCACAATCTCCAACAGGCCAACAAACAGGGTATTCCCTTCGTGATTATTGTTGGTTCCGAAGAACAACAAGTGCAAAAAGTCCAACTCAAAAACATGGCCAGCACCGATCAACAGTTACTCACAATCGAAGAAGCGATTCAGCAGATTCAGCCCGAGAATCTAAAGAACTCCGAGACCCTAGCCGAGAACATCGAACAATGAACCAAAAACGTGACGATCAAAAACTGCGGCTGGCGATTCCCAGTAAAGGTGCCCTAGAGCGATCGACCTCAGAGCTATTGGCCGCCGCCGGTCTCAAAGTATCCCGGCCTAACGACCGACAATATGTCGGAACCATCTCGGCGCTGCCCGATGTGGAAGTAATCTTTCAACGAGCCGCTGATATTTTCACTAAAGTGCAAGAAGGTAGCGTAGACCTAGGCATCACTGGCTACGATATTTATGCCGAAGAAAGCGCTGGCTACAACCATGTAGTAGATATTTATCCTGAGTTGGGGTTTGGCCGCTGTGAGTTGGTACTGGCCGTACCCGATAGCTGGATTGATATTGTCTCGATGGCCGATCTGGCTGATCTAACCATGGATTTCCGGGAAAATAAAGGTCGCAACCTGCGCATTGTTACCAAATATCCCAACCTGACCCGTGAATGGCTGAAGAAACACCAGATTGTCCACTTCTCGCTAGTAGAAGCCAACGGAGCCTTAGAAGCTGCCCCCAAGATGGGCTATGCCGATATGATTGCCGATGTGAGTAGTACCGGCACCACCTTACGCGAAAATCGCCTGAAGCCGATTACCGGCGATCCGATGCTCAAATCCCAAGCCTGTATTATTGCCAACAAGCGGCTGCTGCAAAACGATCGCCGCAAGCAGGAAGTGACCAAGCTGATTTTGGATTCGATCGAAGCCCAGCTGGAAGCAAAAAAATTCACCTCTATTACGGCCAATATTCAGGGCGAAAGTGCCGATGAATTGGGCAAACGGCTGCTCAAAAGTTCAGAGCTAGCTGAATTGACCGGGATGCGCGGCCCCACCATTGCCAAGGTTTACTCTGTTCTAGAGCCTAATTGGTATGCCGTGACCATCGTTGTGCATCAAGCTAGCTGGCGTGAAGCCGTCAATCACTTACGTCAAACTGGCGGTACCGATATTACCGTTTTTGCACCTAACTATATATTTGGCTCGGAATCTCGCCATAGCAAGCAGCTGGCCGCCGTCCTCGAAAATAAAAAATGAGTAAATCCGAAAAACTTAACTATACTCTCCCCAGTGGTTTCGATATTGAGTTCTTACCAGGGGAAAAGCGTCTAGAACAGCAGTTTCTGGACACCATTCGCGGTGTATTTGAGCGCTATGGCTTTACCCCAATCGAGACCCCGGCAGTGGAACGGCTGGCTGTATTGCAGGCCAAAGGTGCGCAGGGTGACAACATCATCTATGGCATTAGTCCGTTAGTGGCCAATATTGACGAAGGGGATATCGATCGAGGTCTGAAGTTTGACCAAACCCTACCACTAGCCGCCTATATTGCCCGTCATCTTAACGACTTAACCTTTCCCTTTGCCCGCTACCAAATGGATATGGTATTTCGGGGCGAACGAGCTAAGGCTGGTCGCTATCGTCAGTTTCGGCAGTGTGATATTGATGTGGTGGGCAGAGGTAAGCTCGATTTGCTCTACGATGCCCAGATGCCTGCGATCATCGCCGAGATCTTTACCCAGTTAAACATTGGCAAGTTTCTGATCCGGATTAATAACCGAAAGGTCTTGACGGGGTTTTTACTGGCGACGGGCATTGCACCGGAGTTAGCCAAAGCTTGCATCAATATTGTGGATGAGCTGGATAAAATCGGCATTACCAAAGTCCAAGCCGAGCTAGAAAAGATCGGAGTCACTGCTACTCAAGCTCAGGCCGTGATTGATTTTACCCAGATTAAAGGCAGTCCCGACGAGATCCTCACTAAACTAACGACAATGGCTGCCGGACTCAGTAATACCGAAGAGCTGGCCACTGGCATCACCGAATTACAAGAGGTGATCCAAGGAGTTCGCGATCTGCAAGTGCCGATCGATCAATTTTGTATTGACCTATCGATCGCTAGAGGCTTAGGCTATTACACCGGTACTGTTTATGAAACAACTCTGCTGGGTTACGAAAGTCTGGGCAGCATTTGTTCGGGTGGTCGTTATGCCGAGTTAGTCGGACTGTTTGCTGGAGAGGAATTACCCGGCGTGGGTATCTCGATCGGACTCACCCGCCTCATCAAAAATTTACTCAAAGAAAAATTAGTACAGCCCCTTGCGCCGACCCCCGCCCAGGTGGTGGTGCTCAATCTCGACAGGTCGCTGATGCCTGGCTATCTGCAAATTTCTCAACAATTGCGTCAGGCCGGAATTGCCACTGTTACCAACTTTGAAGCGAGTAAGCTCGGTGACCAACTCAAAAAAGCCGAAAAAATGGGGATATTGATCGCTATTATTCAAGGTGCCACAGAGCAGGCTGCTGGTAGATGCCAAGTCAAGGTTTTGGCAACCAGAGAGCAATTAGATGTGAACGTGACCGAAATAGTCTCTACAGTTAAAAATTTTGTCCCAGTTATTTGATGCCGAAAATTCGCTAAAACTACGCCATCAGACTGACTGAGCGTTGTTCGATCGACACAGTTGTGGTTAACTTTATTTATGAAAAATTTTGGCTTAGAGATCAGAAAAGTTCTTAAATAATTGCCAATTAAAATTTTTTATAATGAATCAGTTTAAAAATACCATCAAAAATATTTTTTATGTCTAATATCTTAACCTTTCTAGGATGGGGGTTGTCCTCGCTACTATTTGTCGGAGCTTTAGCACTGTTTCAAGCTAATCGATCGATGGGGCTGGTACTTGTGCTCATTTTATGGGGAATATTGTGTTTACCACCACTGTATAAAATAACTCGAAAATGGGAAGCCGACGGCTCGACCTGGAATATCCTATCCCGATTGGGTCTATTACTATTAATTCCGGCTTTTCTGGCACCCTGGATTTCCAAAAAAGATTTATCTCTTTATCAGCGAGTCGGTAATCCTTTTGCAGCAGAAACAGCACCCCGCTCCACCCCAAAGTCAACGATGATGGCTCGTGGGAATATGTCTCCACCACCAGTAACCGTGAGTGGCGCTCCCGCCTTCATTTTACCCCCGCTGGTTCCTTCCGCAATCCAGAGTGATTTCCCTACCCCACAACCGTCTTCTTCGCTGGCCGCCATTCTGGCGAGGATGCCCAGTCCCCAGGCTTCAGCGTCTTCCCCTAATTCACCACAAATTTTACCCTCTTCGTTAGAACCACCAACTAATTCTGTTACTACAGCCCAGTCCCCTCGACTTGGTGCCAACAATAAGCCACAGATTTCCATTGCTCCGCCACGGCCAAAATCGCCCCAGCCGTCAACAGCCATTACCCAAATCTTAAAACCGCCTTCTAAAGTCATGGCCACTAATTCTAAATCGGGATCTCCTAGCCATCGGGTTAGTAGCGAACCAATGGCAAATGGCTCGCGCATTGTGATTGAAACCGACGATTCCAATATTTCTCGAGAGCAGTGCAAAGCTTTAGTCAAAACCTATATGGCCAAAGCTAAAGGTACGGGAGAAATAGTTGTTTATAAGCCTAATCCGAAGCCCCCTTGGAATGGTCGAGTTTTAGCATTTTGCTTTAATAAGCTAGATGAAAAAGGCACTATTATGAATGATTTTTGGTAAGGCCGATCGAGCAAGTAGCAACTTAGATTTTTAGGTACTTAGTCCAAAATCATGCTATTGTTAATCGCCAGATCGGTTTTAACGAAATTCAGCCGTTAAAAGTAATGGGGAAAGAGCAGTACCAGTCTGCCGCTGTCCCGCAACTGTGATGAGGTATATACCTCTAAGTCAGAATGCCCGCCGATCAGCCAATTTAATTACACTTCCATATCTGCGAGGTACAGATTGTGTTTAGAGTAAAGTTTTTTCGATTTAAAATATCCAGCTGGTTAATTTCTTGGTGGGCAATGTCATGATCAGGCTCCCAAAAATCTTTCCAGAATGGGGAACTCTCAATTTGGATCAACATTCTTATTAATGATTAAGTTGATTGAACGGATTAACTAAATGATCGATATTGTCATGTGCATATCGGGAAGTTCTAGTTGGTACAGATCGCTATGACAGTTTTATGAAATTGACCATTTGTCCAGCAAGCATTTTCTCTCGTTAACGACCAGACCTACAGCAAGAAGTGACGATCAATACTAATGTCTATTGCCATCCAAATCTTGGGACATCTCCGAATTAGCAAAAGTCAGGTAGTCGCAAAAGTTTGGCTTCAGGAGGCGCAACATGTTTCCTCGTGACCAGCCGCAGTTGAAAAATTTCACGCCTTGGCCAGCCGCATTTATCCGTGACAACTTTCCCGTGCTCGGATATTTTGCTTGGTCAGGATTCGAGCATCAAGGCTGGGGCTTACTATTGTGTCAGATTGAACCACCAGCTCAAGATACTGAACTCCGGTTCCATTCCTGGAAATTCACCACTCAGTTTATACGCGGGCAATCTCTCTTAGCCCGTCTCCAGTCCTTAGGAATATCGGCTATGGAAAGTTCACAACTGGTAGAAACCATTGCCCAATATCATCCTCAGCGAGAGATGATGCTGCTAATGCAATCTGGCCAGTCAGTGGAAGTGCTTTGGCTCCAGAACTTAGCAATTACACCGCCGGAATGCTACCAACAAGTGTGCGATCGATGGGATGAATTTATGCCCAACACTTGCTTTGGACAAAAAATGGGGAATATTAATTTGTAAATTAAGTAAATTAATGACCTGGAATGCTGTCGATCGACAATCGACAGTTGCTCCCTAGCTAGACCATATCCCAATACAGTTGTTTACCAGAGTGTTTTACTGAATGGAAAATGTGATTAAAAAGTCGGACTTTGTGCTCAAGCCCTACATGAAGAGCAACGACTTCCAAGCAACTTATCAAATCCTAAATACGGTTATTCCTTATTTACTACTATGGTTTTTAGCAGTTAAATCAGTTTCTATTTCTCTTTGGTTGCTACCGCCCATTATGGTACTGATGACTCTCTTTTCGGTACGTTGTTTTTCTTTGATGCATGATTGCGGACACTATTCACTTTTCAGCTCCAAAAAAGTCAACCGAATCTTTGGTTTTCTACTAGGTGTGATCAATGCCATTCCGCAATATCCCTGGTCACGAGGCCATGCTTATCATCACAAAACCAATGGTGATTGGGAGCAGTATCGTGGGCCATCGGGATTGTCTTCTACTGCGGAATTCGCCAAACTTAGTCCCGCTAGTCAAAAGCATTATGAATTACTACGGCACCCCTTTATGTCTATTCCGGGCGGATTTTTCTATCTAGCAATCAAGCCCAGGTTGGCTCTGCTCATGGGAACATATGGTTTAATTGGCCATGCCTTCACTTGCTTAAAAAAAGATTCTGGAATGAGTTTTTCAGAAATCTTCTCTTCTTACAAGTCTCGAAATTGGTATACGAAGGCGGAGTTTTGGGATTTACTTTTCAACAATATTTGCGTAATTGGCAGCTGGATCTTTTTTAGCCATTTGCTAGGAGCAGGATTTTTCTTGAGTATTTACTCCATTACTCTGACTTTTTCAGCAGCTATCTTTATTCTGGTCTTTTTTGTACAGCATAATTTTGAAGGATCATACGCGCATCAAACAGCAGGGTGGGATTATCTCAAGGGCGCTATTGAAGGTAGTAGTTATCTAGAGCTACCAGCTATTTTTCAATGGTTTGCTGCCGATATTGGTTACCACAATATTCACCATCTATCAGAAAGAATTCCTAATTATCATCTGGCAGCCTGTCACCATCAAAATATCCACTTGCTCTCCCAAGTAAAGACATTGCGAATCGGGGATATCCTACGATGTTCTAAGTTTATCTTGTGGGATGCCGCCTCAAATAGTCTGATGTCTATTGAATCATTTCATCAAAGAGCCAAGCTCGAATCAATCGCCGAATGCCAATTGCCAGCTGTTATCTTAGTGGAAACAAAGTGAATATAGTTTCGATCGCCCGGCTATTTACGCCAAAACCACTTCGGTTTTTCTGCTAAGATGTAGCCTCTGGGATGGCAAACTGTTTTATTTCACTACAGACCTATGGAAGAATTTTTACCGATCGCCTATTTTGAAGGCAAATTTATACCTTTTAAAGAAGCCAACGTTTCGATCGCCACCCATGCACTGCATTATGGTACAGGAGCCTTTGGTGGTCTACGTGGTTATGTAGATGAAGCCAACCCCCATAAAGCCATTTTGTTTCGGCTCGATCGACACTGTCAGCGGCTTAGTAATAGCGCTAGATATATGCATTACGATCTGCCAGCAGATAAAATTCAGGCTAATATTACCGAGTTTGTAAAACACAATAAGCCCAGCAAGCCTTTCTATATTCGGCCTTTTATCTATTCATCGGGACTGGGCATTGCCCCGCGCCTCCACGATATTGCCCAAAATTTCTTTATCTATGGCCTAGCGCTGGGCGAATACTTAGCCAAACCCGGTGGCATCAGTTGTCGAATGAGTTCTTGGCATCGTCAAGAAGATATTAGTTTGCCACTGCGCGGCAAAATCAGCGGCGCTTACATCACATCTTCTTTGGCTAAGACCGAAGCCTATGCCTCGGGGTTTGATGAAGCTATCTTGTTAAATTCCCAGGGCAAAGTCGCCGAGGCGACCGGGATGAATATTTTCATGGTACGCAATGGTAAGCTCTTTACCCCTGGTGCCGATCAAGACATCCTGGAAGGTATTACCCGCGATAGCATCATGGTCGTGGCCAAGCAGCTGGGTATTGAAGTAGTCGAAAGACCGATCGATAAGTCGGAGCTGTTCATTGCCGATGAAATTTTCTTGTGCGGGACGGCGGCTAAAATTTCGCCAGTGAGCCGGATCGAAAACTATACAGTGCCTCAGTCTCCCGGCCCAATTACCAAAAAGCTTCAGCAGGAGTTGGTCGCCATTACTCAAGGCCAGCATCAAGAATACCAAGATTGGGTGTATCCGATCGATCTCTAATCCCATCCGGCCTTCATGCTCGATATTCTGATTCTTTCCAATGCCCCCGGTGAGATTGCCACCTGGGTACGTCCGGTGGTAGAAGCTCTGCGGGCTAAGTTTGATGCGAATGCTGCCCGCATCTCGGTGGTTTTATCGCCTGATGCGAATGCTGGTGGACGAGAGGCCGAAATTGCGCTGTCTTATCCTGGTGTTGATCGGTCTCAATCTGCCGAGCATTTCTGGAATTTTTTGCTGTGGGGCAAAACTGCCGATGCCTGGGATTGGCAGCAGCAAGGAATCGTGATTTTTTTGGGTGGCGATCAGATATTTCCAGTTTTGATTGGCAAAAGGCTGGGTTATAAAACTCTGATCTATGGCGAATTAGCTGCCCGCTGGCCAAAATATGTCGATCGGTTTGCAGTGATGAACGATCAGGTATTAGCCACAATTCCCACCGACTATCAACACAAAGCCACAGTGGTCGGTGATTTAATGCTAGAGACTGGGCAAACCTTAACAGCATTATCGCCCCGTCCCAATACGCTTATCGGTTTATTACCTGGTTCTAAAGCCCAAAAACTGCAAATGGGATTGCCATTTTGTCTGGCGATCGCTGAAGCCGTCAAACAAGCCCGACCAGATACCGAATTTATTATTCCAGTAGCTCCGGCCATCTCGATCGAATACCTAGCCCAGTTTGCCGACTTGTCCAAAAATCCGGTGGTCGAAGTGGTGCAAGGAACTACCGCGACCTTAGTTGCCAGTGAGCAGCCCTATCTCCAGACCGCGCAGGGTCTCACAGTTGCTCTCCATCAAGAATTCCCGGCTTACAACATCCTTAGTCAATGTACTCTATGTCTAACAACAATCGGTGCTAATACAGCAGAGTTAGCCGCTTTGGGCATTCCCATGATTGTATTACTGCCTACCTACCAACTAGATGCGATGCGCAGTTGGGATGGATTACCAGGAATAGTGGCACGATTACCAGGAATTGGTACTCCCGTTAGTAAATTAATTAACTGGATCACTTTTCAGCAGCTCAATGGCCGCAAGTTTGCTTGGCCAAATATTTGGGCTGGTCGGGAAATTGTGCCGGAGTTAGTGGGAAAAATTACCGTGTCAGAAGTAGCCACACTAGTGATTGACTTATTAGAGCATCCCGAAAAATTAGCCCAAATTCAAACAGATTTAGCCCAAACACGGGGGACAACTGGAGCAGCAGCCAAAATTGTTACCATTGTTCAACAAATGTTATGAGTTTCTCGGCCACCGCCGCACTTTATAATCACCACTACGAACATATACAAGACAGTCAACAGGGAAAGTACGTATACCACTGTTGACTGTTTTGTTTTTAAATACAAAGCTGCTTTGCAAACAATTGTGATTTTAAATTATTTAATTTTTTCGATAGATAGTTATTAGCTACAGACTCTATAATTATGACAGTCAAAGGTTATTTTAAAGGCAGCAGTTAGCACTATTTGAAGACTCTCACAATCTTCTAAATTTCGACTATTTACAATCTTTATTAGGCATGAAATAAATTATTTTTATACTGAAGTTTATACTTAAAAAGATTTTTCAATTTAATAGTTATTAGCTATTATCAACGAGCATCCACTGATCATTTCCTCAAGTAAATTAAATAAATCACATCAGTAGAAACACTATTTAGAGTAGCTGAAAATGTTTTTTGTAGTATGAATCATTCAATTGACTGATGAAGATCATACATTTAGCGGATCTCTAATGCTTGGTCATTGAGTCAGAATTCTTAGTAGGTGGCTACTTTGGGGAATGAAGTCTCAAGAAATCAAGACTTCGATCATATGTGATTTTCTATCTAGATGAGATTTTAATTTAAGCAATAACTTTGGCAATTCAAAAGGTTTTTTATGACAATCAAACAGCAGCTTTCCACCCCACCACCAAGTCAGTATCTAAATACTCTCCAACGTCAGCTATTAGAAGAAAGCTTAGAGGAAAGCTTATCTCCAGAATACCGGCAGCGGATTGACATTATGCTGTTAGCAGATCTGGGGCATACTCAAACTCAAATCTGTCGTCTAATTGGTTGCTCACCACTAACAGCTAGACATTGGATGATGATGCTGAAAACCAACCAATCTCATCTTTGGCAAGAGCAGCCGATCGGCAGACCTAAAACTGTCAACAACCAATATCTACAGCGATTAATAGAGGTTGCGGCTACTGCTCCTCAGCAGTTTGGCTATGACTTTCCTCACTGGACCGGTGAATTATTACGGAAACATCTGGAGTCCGAACTAGGTATTGCGGTGAGTGCTCGTCATATCAATCGTTTACTGAAAGAAGCTAGCAGTGATTCCAAAAAGTGAAAATCCACAGACTCATTAAGCATAAAATAGCAAGGTAATTTCTCCCCTGATGCTATGGATATTTTTCCAGCGATCGATCTCCTCGGTGGTAACTGTGTTCGGCTCTATCAAGGTGACTATGACCAGTCTCAAATCTTCGATGAGAATCCGGTAGCCGTTGCTCAAAAATGGCAAGAACAAGGTGCGACCAAACTACATCTAGTCGATCTAGACGGGGCTAAATCGGGTCAGCCGGAGAACTTGGCAGTGATTAGCCAAATTGTCAGAGCCGTCAGCCAGATGAGCATCCAAGTGGGTGGTGGTCTACGGCATGGCGACGCGATCAAGGCATTACTAGATTTGGGAGTAGAACGTGCGATTGTGGGCACCATTGCGATCGAACAGCCCCAATTAGTACAAGAACTCTGCCAGCAATATCCCGGTCAAATTGTGATCGGCATGGATGCGCGGGATGGCCAAATAGCCACCAGAGGATGGCTAGAAACTTCCAAAATTGCCGCCACTGACCTGGCACAACAAATGGCAGATTGGGGCGCAGCAGCAATCATTTATACAGATATCCAGCGGGATGGTACATTGATCGGACCAAACCTAGAGGCGCTAAAAGCCGTAGCAGCCAGCACTACCGTGCCAGTCATTGCTTCTGGAGGAGTAGGCTGTCTACGTGATTTACTAAACTTGTTGGTACTTGAATCGGATGGAGTCACGGGAGTAATTGTAGGCAAAGCCCTTTATACCAGTGCCATAACTCTCACTGATGCTTTGCAAGCAGTTGGGCCTGGTCGGTGGCAAGATGTTCCACCTAGTTCCTCTAGTTTTGCTTAGGAATATTAATAGCACGGTGTAATAGCACAACCAATTCAGTGACTTGCTGACGGTTGAAGCTGCGGAGAATTGCTTGAGCAGCCGCCCGTGAATCTAAAGGAATCGAGATTTGAGCTGGTGCCGCTGGTGGAGAGGGCACGACTGTTTTTACGACTGGCGCTGAGGCCAAAGCTAATTCTTGAAGTGCCGGACTTGGCAATATTTCAGATCCTCGCCCGACAGCCAACAAATCGCCAGCCAGTTTGAGGTCTTTGATGACGACTGGAGCTAGTGATTCATAAGTGTTGGTCGCATTGTTGATAGCTTGATTGGCAATCCTTAAAACATTTTGCCAGCTAGCTGTATCTTGACCAAAAGCCGATAAATTTTGGCTGTAGCTACAAATTTGGTGGCGGGGAGCATTGGCTTCACCCTGTTTAAAAGCTCCCAACATCGCGCGGAGATTTTCCATGACCTTCGCTGTGATGTTGACAGGTGGAGCGATGACAGCGGTGGGAGCACTACTGACAACCGTAGCAACAGCCGCCGCTGGTTGGAAGGCTGGCATAGAATCAGGACTAACTGTAGCCATACTCAGTAAGTCGTTCAAATACTCTTTGAGTTCAATAAAGTTGGCGCGGGAACCCTGCACAATGGGATCAACGATTTCGGGGCGGAGGGTGAGAGTGGGTGAATTGGCCAGCTCACCGACTAACTCTTTTAAGGTATCGTAGCCTTTCAGGAACATAGTTTCTAATTGCTGATCGACAGGTACTGAGTGATCACGCATCACCTTAAAGCAGTCTTCTAGTTCGTGAGCAGTTTTTTGGATACTCTCAAAGCCCAGCATGGCGGCACCGCCTTTGACGGAGTGCGCGGCCCGAAACATTTCATTGACTCGATCGGCATCTTTAATAACTTCGCCCAAATCTAGCAAACCCTGTTCCACAACATCCAAATGTTCTTGGGCTTCCTCAATAAAATAGTGAACTATTTGCTGTTTGTTATCGTCCATTGTTCTACTCCTAAAATACTGATAATGACGATCAGGACATTTGCTGACTAGGCAGCAAGATCAACTGAATTTTTTCTGACCCTGACTAAAATTACAGAACTAACATAACAACTATTTTTGTAAAATCATTTTATGGCAACTATAAAAATATTTAACTTTTGGAGACTATCGCCTCCTGCTACGCTGCGATAAAATCAGAGCTTGGTGCGTAAAGAAGAAGCAAAGCTATCGCCTTTACCCTGCACATCAGTAATTGATGGAGGTGGTAGAGCCAGAACCCATCGCAAATTGAGGACGAGTCGGTGAAGTTATATTCCTCGACTATGCTCAAGATGCCCAAAAAATTGTAAAAGATAGCATGTTAGATTTTAGTAAGTGGCAGATAATGATTAAGTACTAACTCCTGCTCTAGACTGAATTAATGGGTGTAGGATAGTGGCATCAAGAGAACATTTTAGGAGTAAATTGGGTTCTTACTATTAGCCATCTGACTGATTATCTCATATGAATTTAGCCTTCCAATATCCAATATTCGGGGCGGAAATCACCTGTCCTCACTGTCACCAAGTCATTCCAGCCTTGACTCTGACTGACACTTACCTGTGCCCTCGGCATGGGGCTTTTGAGTCTGATCCCGATACTCGTGAAATCATCCACCTCCAATCTGGCCGCCATTGGCAGCTATGGGAAAGTGAGTGGTACCGGCAGCATACTCATCCTGATGGCATCCGTTTCGAGATTCATGATGCTCTCGATAAGCTCTATATCAAGGGCTACCAAGCAACCCGGGTGATTATTGCTCATCGCTATCAGGAGTTAATTAGCAGCTATTTGGAGAAAGGAATGCCTGGGCTGATCAGTGAATCTAATTTGCCGCTGCTGTATAATCTGCCGGTGTTTTTTAGTCCAGAGGCTGCTGATGAACCTTGTTGGGCAGTAATCAATTTCGATTTAGATGCCAAGCCAGGTATTCCTCTTCAATATCCTTATTTTCGGATTTAGACCGAGGTTGGAGAGCAATGTTACACCATATTTCTATTCGGACGGCCAATATTCATCGATCGATCACTTTCTACTCCTCTCTCGGCTTTGAGATCAGTGAGCGGTTCACCACAGGCTATACCTTGGCCTGTTGGCTCACGGGTCAGCAGTCCCGCCTGGAACTGATTCAGATTCCTGAACCTCACCCGGCCCCAGATTCTTTTCATAATGAACATTATGTGGGCTACTACCATCTAGCCTTAGACATCACAAATCAAGCTGCTAATCTTACTAGCTGGCTAGTCAACTGGAAATCACGACTATCGGAACAACAAGAATTCTCGATCGAACCCCAAATCTTACTCGCCCCGCATCAGCAACAAATTGGCAACAAGACGTACGAAGTAGCTTTTATTACCGATCCCGATAACTTGCCGATCGAACTACTTTTTTGCAATCAATAAATGCAATACTAATGATTTTTTGTTGTCTTAGCTAATCAAATGGATGGTAGTGATGCTGATATTATTATACATTGGGAGCTTTATGTATAAATATTCTGAAATCCAAATTACCTAAGTCCTTAGCTAAGAGCTTCGGTTTGGCTGGTGCTAATCATGTAAATCAATCACCATCAACACAAAACAACTAAATTGAGGAAATCATGTCAATTGGAAACATTTTACAAGAATTCGTTTCGGGTACTGCTGATGTCCAAGGTGCAGCTTTAGTATCTCCAGATGGATTACCTTTGGCTTCTTCTTTGCCGGTGGGTATGGATGAAGACCGCACTTCGGCGATGTCGGCAGCGATGCTGTCCTTGGGTGAACGCATTGGTAAAGAACTAGCTCGCGGTAATGTCGATCGCATCATGGTAGAAGGCGATACTGGTTATGGCATTTTGATCGGCTGTGGCGAAGATGCAATGTTTCTCGTTTTGGCCAGCAAAGCTGCTAAGCAAGGTTTATTGATGCTAGATATCAAAAAAGCTGTCATTGCCATCAAAGCAGAGTTGAGTTGAGTTAGTGTAGTTGAAGGAGAACTAGAACTGTTTCCTACTGTTCATAAAATACGGGAACTAGTTCTTCTGTTGTTGCTAGCGGCTCTCCATATATTCTTTTCAATCAGGCATCTTTTATTTTCTCTACCATATCTACTTTTAATTTTTTCTTTACTGGAGACCATCATGGCTCTTACCGGATCTCTGTCTGAATACTCACTAGTAGAAATATTTCAATTTGTTCAGCAAGGATATAAAACCGGTTTGTTATTAATTGAACCTGATCATTATTCTATTCAATCAAACATATTTCCTAGCTATATTTGGTTTCGCAATGGGCGGATTGTATCTCATGCCCGAGACCGAAGCCACCTAGGACTGCTAATGATGATTGATCAACGGGGCTGGGCAGTGGATAAAGATTTATCTTATCTACAGCAAAAATTTGAAATAATGAATGAGCCGCTAGGTTTGTATCTTAAGTCTAGAGGGATTCTAGACACCGAGCAACTACGGATGTTGTTTCGTTCGCAGGTTTTGCAGCCAGTATGCGGACTTTTCAAGTTAGCCAATGCCCGGTTTGCTTTCGATGAAAAGCTGCCCCTCGCCTATTCAGAAATGACGGGGCTGAGTATGACGGCGGGGGAAGCGAGTTTGCTAGGTTTAAGAGTGTTGCGCGACTGGAGCTTGCTGGCAGATAAGCTACCAACTGCTGACTTTGGCCTGAAAAAACTTTCCCCTGAATTAACAGCTCTTAAACTCGATACGCAAGAAATGCAGGTTTGGGAATTAGCCAGTGGTAATATTAGCCTTGCTCAAATTGCTAAAAAAACGGAGCTAGCCCTAACCACAGTGCAACAAATTAGTTATCGGCTAGCCGCAGTGGGCTTAGTCAAAGAAATTGCTCTAGAACTGGCTCCGCCAGTATTAAAAAAGAGCGCGCCTGCCGATCAATCCCTAGCTAGAAACGAAGTTAGCAAACCAGCTTTGTCTAAGTCATTCATGAGTAATTTAATGAGCTTCTTAAAGAAGAAAGTATAGAAATATGGAAATTATGCGTTTGGTGGTCACTGGTTGCGTGGGTGCTGGTAAAACTACTTTTATTCGATCGATCAGTGAAATTGAAGTAGTAAACACCGATCGACAAGCTACTGACGAAGTTGCTGATATGAAACAAACGACTACTGTTTCCATGGACTTTGGCAAACTAACTTTTAGCCCCGAAATGTCTTTGCACATCTATGGGACTCCCGGTCAAGCACGTTTTAATTTCATGTGGGATATTTTAATTAGCAAGGCTCATGCCTATATTTTGCTAGTTGCTGCTCACCGTCCCAGTGAGTTTCACCAAGCTCGCCGCATTTTGAACTTTATGAATCAACGGATGGCCATTCCGATGATCATCGGAATGACTCATAATGATTGTGATGGTGCTTGGACTCCAGAAAATGTCGCATTAGCCCTAGGCTATTTGCCAGATATGTATCGACCACCGATCGTGCAAGTAGATGCTAATGAACAAGAATCCGTGGCTGCGGCAGTGATGGTGTTGTTAGAGCAGTGTATGCCAGAAGAATCAGTGGCTACCATGTAGTTGTTTTTGCTATGCACTTATTCACTCTAAATATCGCCTTCTAGGTAATCGCGCGTAATGATTACCGAGCTTTTCAGGATTTCAACTAATCTACTACTATCAATAATCTGGTTCAAGTGCCTTAATACGTGTAATTACTGAATTTTGCGGTGATCTGAATATTCCCACCTCAAACATTGGTGGTCTCACGGATTTATCACTGGTAGACGTATCGTATAAATGAGGAGTAGCAACGCTGATATCAATTACAGAGAGCCGTTTGCAAAAATTTTATCGGTCTCCAGTGCTAACGAATCAGCTCTGACTACCAACCCCGATTTATAAATCAAGGAAAATCAATTATGCCTATCGCTATTCGCGAAAATCTTGGCGACTTCAGCAGCATTGTTTGCTTCAAGTCTGTAATTACTGGTATGGAAGATGCTCTCGGTGAAAAAGCTACTGCGATCTCTTTGATTGCGGCTGGCCGCGCTCGGGGCAAGGCTTTAGCTACGAGCCTCGGTTTAGCTGGTTCCAATCTGCCGATCGCTGAGATTGCCGCTAAATTGGATGCTGCTGTTGGCCAAAACGGTACTCGTTTGACTGCTATTAATAAGGCTGAGCAAGACGGCGACAATATCAAAGTTTATTGCACTGAAACTGTTTGTTCGGCTGGGGAAGAAATGGGTTCTAGCCGCAAATGTACCTTCACCTTGGGTGCCGTTTGGGGAGCTTTAGAAGCAGTAACTGGTCATCGCTTGCAAGGTTCTCACACTGAGTCTGTTTTGCGCGGCAGTGCTTATGACATATTTGAATTCAAAGCTTTAGGCTAACTTCACTAACGACTACTTTCACTAAAAAACTAACTACCTAAATTGAGGAAATCATGTCCGGAAAAATTGGAACTATTTTACAAGAATTCGTCTCGGGCACATCCGATGTTCAAGGTGCTGCCTTAGTGTCCCCAGATGGATTACCTTTGGCCTCTTCTCTGCCTACTGGTATGGACGAAGATCGGACTTCGGCGATGTCGGCAGCGATGCTCTCCTTGGGTGAGCGAATTGGGATAGAGCTATCCCGGGGCACTGTCGATCGCATCATGGTAGAAGGCGACACTGGCTACGGTATTTTGACTGGTTGTGGCGTAGACGCTGTATTGCTAGTTTTGGCTAGTCAATCGGCTAAACAAGGTCTATTAATGCTCGATATCAAAAAAGCTGTTGTAGCGATCAAAGCAGAATTAAACTAGTCTATTGGGGCTTAATAAGAGCCAGTTCCTATAATTGACAAAATACAGGAATTGGTTCTTTATATTGTTTCAAATAACTCTTCATTTAGTCTTTGTAGATAAATATCTATTGTTCTTTAACTATTATTAATTATTTTCTTCACTGGAGACCATCATGGCTCTTGCAGGATCTCTATCCGAATACTCACTAGCAGAAATATTTCAATTTATTCAGCAAGGTTACAAGACTGGTTTGTTATCGATTAATCCAGATAACGACTCTGTTCAAACATTCATCAATCCTAGCTATATTTGGTTCCAAAATGGTCGGCTTACGGCTCATGCCAGAGACTTAAGCAAGCTAGGATTACTTTCGATGATTGCTCAGCGCGCATGGGTTGATGTTGATAATTTAGCTGCTTTACGTCAAGAGTTGAAATCAACCAATCAACCTTTGGGTTTGTATCTTAAATCTACGGGTGGTCTGGATACTGAACAACTCCGCCTACTGTTTCATTCGCAAGTTTTGCAACCGGTATGCGGACTCTTTAAAATTACTGATGCTAAATTTTCTTTTGATGAACAATCACCGCTAGCTTATCCTGAAATGACCGGAATTAGTATGAATGCTAACGAGGCAAGTTTACTAGGTTTAAGAGTTTTGCGGGACTGGAGCTTGATTGAACACAAGTTGCCTGCTCCCGATTTTGGTCTACAAAGACTCTATCCTGAAAAGCCCTCTTTTAAACTAGATACTCAAGAAATTCAGGTGTGGGAACTAGCTAATGCTGACATTAGTATTACTCAAATTGCACAGAAAATAAATATAGCATTAGAAAAAGTACAACAAATTAGTTATCGGTTGGTTGCAGTCGGATTGGTGAAAGAAATTGTCTTAGATCTAGTTTTACCATCACCAGCAAAACTGGCAATCGCTACAGATGCTCTTCCTACCAAAACTGGAGCTAGCAAATCGGCTTTATCTAAGTCATTCATGAGTAATTTAGTGGGCTTCTTGAAGAAGCGAGTATAGAAATATGGAAGTTATGCGTTTAGTTGTCACTGGTTGTGTAGGTGCTGGTAAAACTACTTTTATTCGATCGATCAGTGAAATTGAAGTAGTAGATACCGATCGGCAGGCTACTGATGAAGTTACCGAAATCAAGCAAAATACTACTGTTTCCATGGACTTTGGCAAACTAACTTTTAGTCCCGAAATGGCTTTGCATATTTATGGAACTCCCGGTCAGGCCCGCTTTAATTTCATGTGGGATATTTTAATTAGCAAGGCTCATGCCTATATTTTGCTGGTGGCTGCTCATCGACCCAGTGAATTTCACCAAGCTCGCCGCATTTTGAACTTCATGAATCAACGGATGACAATTCCGATGATGATTGGGGTAACTCACAATGATTGCGCTGGTGCTTGGTCTCCAGAAAATGTGACCTTAGCACTGGGTTATTTGCCAGATATGCCCCGACCACCGATCATGCTAGTCGATGCTAATAAACAAGATTCAGTGGCTGAAGCCATTACGGTTCTACTAGAGCAGTGTATGGCTGAAAAACTTCTCGGCCAACTAGTTTAATATTTGCGATAACGAGTGATTAATACTGGTGAATAGCTCTGTTAACCTCGTGTTGACAGGGCGATATTTCGTGTAATTACTGAGCTTTTTTAGATGGAAAAACAACTGTTCTAAATATGAGTAATCTTACTGAATGATTTAGATGAATAGCTATTGTATAAATGAGATATCGCCAATTTAACACCTCAAAATCTCTGATTTTATTAGTCTGTTGTAATTGGCACATTTTTAATAGTGCTCCATACCGGATTTTTCCATGGCTTTTCAGGGATATTTATCAGAACATTCATTAGCTAAAATATTTCAATTTATTCAGCGCGGTTTTAGAACTGGTTTGCTATCATTAACTGCTGTGAATAACAAAATGGAAATTTCGGTAGCTCCTTACTATGTTTGGTTCCAAAGTGGCCGAATTATGGCAGTGGCCAGAGATTTAGAACATACTGGATTACTAGGAATGATTAAAAAACGTAAATTAATGTCGCCCGCAGATATATTTACGGAGCACTGTCAACTAAATTCGCTAGAGCAGCCCCTAGGATTATATTTACATGAAAATAATGCTTTAGACACTGAACAATTAAGGTTATTATTTCAGGCTCAAATTATTCAACCAATTTGCACCTTGTTTAAAACTGATCAGGGAGAATTTCATTTTGATGAGAAAACACCTTTGGTCTGGTCAGAAATGACTGGAATGAGTATTGCTGCCGCCGAAGCTATTCTACTCGGATTAAGGGTTTTAAGAAATTGGAATCCCTTTACAAATCAGCTACCAGCAACAAACAAAGCTCTAAAAAAGCTACGGTCTGATTTACCTGCTTTTAAACTAGATACTCAAGAAATACAGGTATGGGAATTAGCGAATGGCTACACCAGCATTGCCAAGATTTCCGAGGAGATTGACTTACCAATCCTAACTGTTCAACAAATTGGACTGCGGCTGATGATGACTGATTTGGTCAAAGAAGTGGTTCCAGATTTTCAGAGCTTGCCCGTCGCGATCGATCCTTCGGCACTAAAACCTAAAAATACAGATTTTCAGAATTTTAATGTCTTTACTACTGATATCAAGAGCTTTTTGCGCAAGCATGGCTAGATTAAGCTGAACTGCTTGCGCCCATATTAAATAAATCGTAGCTGGCCTCTTGCCAATATTGTGCCGCTGCCAGCTGAGACTGCTGAAGGTACTGGGCATAGTTAAACTGCGTCTGCCGCACATTGGCGGCAGCTAAGTTGGCATTATGCAGATTAGACCAGCGTAAATCAGCATTTTGGAGATTGGCATAACTAAGGTTCGATCGAACCAAATAAGCTCCAGCTAAATGCGCTTGGGTCAGGTCAGCGTAGCTCAAATCGGCACAGTAGCAATAGGCTCCTTGGGCTTCAGCTTCAAACAGCTTGGCCATATTCAAGTCCGCTCCAATTAAATTAGTAGCTCGCAGGTTTGCAAAACAGAGATTAGCCCGGTGCAGATGAGCGTCCCCTAGATCGGCCTGGTGCAAATTAGCCCCGTTCAGATCTGCTCCCACCAAATTGGCACCAGTGAGCGCAGCGCCCTGGAAACTGGCTCCGCGCAGATTGGCTCCCACTAAATTAACGCCGCTTAAATCCGATCGATCGAACACCACTCCTGACAAATCGGCCAAGGCGAAATCTCGATCGCGTAAATCTTTACCCGCAAAAGCCGCAGCATCAATCATTTACTTTACTCCAAGCGCTGATGCCGAGATTTGTCCCGGCCAGCTACCCCTTCGATCGCCGCTAAAGCCCCAGCGGCTCCCGCCAAAATATCTCGTTCATAGCCACCTAAATATAAGCGACCAAAACTTCCCACCGCCTGCACTTCTAGGATATTAATGGACGCTGATTTTTCAGCTTCGTTGGCAGCTAACGCGGCGTAAGCAGCTGGCTCTACCTCTAAAACATAGAGCGTTTGCCCAGCCAATAGCATATGACCACGCCGCATCCGATTAATCAATTGGGTTTGATAGGCATCAATATTCCGGATAATCTGACTGGAAACCACCCGAGGCTTAATTCCTTCGTTTTTTTTAACGCCTAAATAATCCAAAATTGCCCGCCCGGCGGCCTTAGTTTCGCCCTGAGAGCTGGAGTGAATTTCTAGCAATCCATACAACCGCTCCACAATCTGGACTCCGGGCTTGACCGAAGCAGATTTGAGTGCAATATCGGTAATTTTATTGATCTCAATCCCTGGTGAAATCTCAATCCAGAGTGAGCTATCCCCAGGCAAAGGCAAAAATCCTTGGGCAACAGTTCCCATATATGCGGCGTGCTGTGGTTGCAGATTGTCTAAAAAGACAAAACTACGCAATTCTATTCCCAAAGGGTTGTTCTCCAGTCCTCAAAATTCTGATCCCAAGATAAACCTACCATATGCTTAGACCCAGACATATATTCAATTTTTTAATGGGACTGATTGAATTTACTGCTAATTCACATCTAAATCCAGCTCAATAGCACTGGGATGACCAGCATAGCTAACTACATCTTCGACCATCTGCTGGATATTGATACAAATATTGTCGAGGGGCAGATCGTTAGGGTCGTTGCCAAAAGGATTTTCAATTTCTACGCCGATTGCTTCAATGCCCAACAGCGTAAAGCTGACTAACCCCACAATAAAGCCTGTCCACCAACCCAACTCCCCCACAAATTGAAAAGGCATCAACAGACAATAAATGAGTAAGAGCTGCTTCAAATGAATAGAATAAGCCAGCGGCATCGGAGTGCGCAAAATCCGTTCACAAGTACCCAGCATATCCACCAAATTATTGATTGATTTTTGCAGCTCGTTCATTTGAAAGATATTCAGATGTCCCCGTCGTTGTTCTGATTGCAGGTAATCACTCAACCAAAAGGCGATTTGAAGCGCCGGATGTTGGACTTTCTCCAGCTGAGCAAACTGCTCTGACGATAACTCAGCGGCTAATTCTGAATTCAGGTCTTGGGAACGCAAATGTAATTTAGTGGCGATCGCAAAGGCTGGTAACAACCGCAACACCGCAACTTTGCGCGGGTAGTCATGGGGATGTTTTTCTTCTACGGCCAACCACAGGGAACGAGCTAGGTTCCGCACATTGTTATTAATGGCACCCCAAGCCTTCCGACCTTCCCAAAAGCGGTCATAGGCGGTGTTAGTCCTAAAAACTAGCAACAAGCCTAATACGACAGCGGGAATGGTGTTAGCTAAAGATTTGTGATAGACCGGCAGCCGGTAATAAAACAGGATCGAGACCAAGACTCCAAATAGAGCGCAACCCAAAACTCGCCCAGCGATCGATGGAATCACCGATCCTTTGGCTTTCAGGGCGATCCTGAACCAGTTGTCTTTTTCCCAATTCATCATTAATTGTTAATTGATAGTTGAACTACAGTTAGTTTGGGGAACTATAAGGAAGCTAGCTTTATATAATGAGGTAACTATATATGTGGCTCAATGTTTACTTAAACTCGATGTTGATGCAAGTAGCTCCCGAATATCTGAAAACCGACATATTGGCCAATATCCAACAGGCTTTTGAGAATTTCATGAAGTCTGGGCAAGCTGGTGCAGCGACAATCGGTCTGGTCGCTGGTTACGTGATTCGGGGTATTACCAAATAGGTACGGAGAAGAGAGGATTCGAACCTCCGTTAGGTGTGACCCTAAAGCTGATTTCGAGTCAGCCGCATTCAACCGCTCTGCCACTTCTCCAGTTCGATGTTGATTATAACAAACAGCGGTAGTTTAGCGGTGGTCAGCAACAAAAAATCAGGTCTGACCGTCAAAGGAACTTATCGAGAATAGATTTAGTGATTGTCGCGTAAGCATCTATTACTGGGTGCTGCGCAATTTTCAAACATTGTTGAGCACATTATTGTTATTGCCGGTCTTGAGGACAACGTTTATGCTAAAGCCCCAAAATAAATTAGATGCTGATGTGTCAGCAACCCCACTCAAGCGGCGTAACTACTGGTCGCTGCTATTACTAAGTGCCTTAGCCAGTTCTTCGATCGGTTACTTGGCAGCTAAGCAAGACGCGCCCATGCTCAATGCCAGCGCGGCTCCACCAGTGGGTAATTCCTCGGCCAATAGTAATTTTATTACCGCCGTTGTGGATAAAGTAGGGCCAGCAGTGGTGCGCATCAATACGTCCAGAACTGCTAAATTGAGCCGCATTCCAGATGAATTCCGAGACTTTCAGCGCTTTTTGGGGGAGAACCCAGAAGGAGGCGATCGAGAAGTTCAACAGGGCACTGGCTCAGGGTTCATCATTAATGCTGATGGGCTAATTATTACTAATGCCCATGTGGTAAAGGGTGCCGATAAAGTGAGTGTGACCCTCAAAGATAACCGGATATTAGAAGGCAAGGTGATGGGCATTGACACCATTACTGATGTAGCAGTTGTCAAAGTTAATAGCAAGAATTTACCCACGGTCAAATTGGGGAACTCGGAACAGATTAAGCCAGGGGAATGGGCGATTGCGATCGGTAATCCCTTGGGCTTAGACAATACGGTGACAGCTGGCATCGTCAGTGCCACTGGTCGTTCCAGTAGCCAGGTGGGGGATCCCCAAAAACGGGTCAATTATATTCAAACCGACGCGGCGATTAATCCTGGTAACTCTGGTGGACCACTCTTAAATGCGGGTGGCCAAGTCATTGGCATGAACACCGCCATTCTCAAAAATGCCCAAGGTTTGGGATTTGCGATTCCGATTAATCAGGTGCAGCGGATTGCTAACCAGTTAGCCACCCAGGGTAAAGTAGAGCATCCTTTCTTGGGTGTGCAAATGGTCACGCTCACGGAACAACTGCGCAAGCAGATCAATGCCGAGTCGAACGCCGAGCTATCGATCGATATCAATCAGGGCGTATTGATCGCGAGAGTAATCAAAAATTCACCCGCAGCCCAAGCAGGCATTAAAGCTGGTGATATTATCATCTCCGTCAATAATCAAAAAGTGATTAGTGCCGGTGACGTACAAAGCGCCGTGGAAACAGCGCGAGTCGGTTCAGAACTACCGCTACAAGTTCGCCGCAATCAGAAAGAAGTGGGGGTGGTGGTACGACCAACGGCCTTTAGTCTCAGAGGTGAAGAGGAAAATCCTTAATCTTCGGCACCACCATCGCAGGGAAGAACAAATTTGTCCTTCCCGGTCGAACTCTCCCAGCGACTGGGAATCGGATTACGCACCGGCTGTAATCCAGACAGCACATCGGAAAGCTGGAGTCCTTCTAATGATATATGTTTGGCTTCACGCACTTTGTGCCAGACTGACCGGGACATTAACAAACTGTGCTTTGTCCGTTGCGCGCCAATCCGTTGCAAGTATTCTTCCCGCTCCGGTTGATAGTCGGCAGAGACTAGTTGCAATGCTCGCTGTGGACTGCTGGCTTGGCAAACCTGAGCCATTTGTGCCATCAACTCTGGATATAGCCAAGTATAGGCTGGATGGACGGTAAGTTCAGCCGTATGCACTGCGGCCTCTAAGCTCAAATTCAGATGATAGTAACCGATCGCGGCCTTGCGCTGACTCTCAAAAACATACTGGCGGGCTTCACGACAGTGATTAAAGTAAGTACGCACACCTGTGACGACTTTTTGGATGACATCAATTTTAAAATCGTGGATCTGTCGATCGAACACCTGCCGTAGCAAGGGCGGCATCGCCACCGTATCCAATTGATACAACAATTGGGCATCATTATTGCGGACTGGCAACAGGTTGGGCAAATCGGGGACATTCACACTCAGTTCTTGCAAAATCTCCGGCGCAACTTCCCAATAGGTCAGCTGAGCCAGGGGCTGGAAACCATTATGCCGATATAGTCCCAGCGCCGCTTTATCATTAACATCTACTTCCAGCAACCAATTACTGGCTTCCACAATTTTTTCAAAGCAGTACCGCAGCAGCTGGGACCCACAATCCATCGCCGTCAAAACGGTCGTATCCTCTAAGTTCTCTGCGACCTTAATCTGTCTATTCACCCAAACATGTTTAACTTGCCAAGTACTCCGAGTGCAGTTGAAGGGAGCAACCTGCATAATTCCTTGAATCTGTCGATCCACTTCAGCCACCAAAAAGCCATGCCGGTAGTGATAAGGATGGGGAATACTGCGGACTAATTCGATCGCCCCATACCACCGATCTATTTGGTGCAATGCTTGCTTCAGCTGCGGGTGTTCATCCCAAGCTCCATCCTCAAACAAGTTAAGGCTTTCCAGATCTCGGTACTGAAGAGGCCGCACCAAAATTTTTGGTTTATCAGAATTAGACATAGGTTTTAGACAACCGTAAGACTATCTTCTTAATTGTAAGCCGATATTTCTAGAAATAGGACTCCCCTCTCTTCTAGCTATCACCAAACATTAAAAAAATTCGCTGAAGAATAAATCACCTCAGTGCTAGTGATAACATAGTGAGTCAGCGTTTGTGCCAATTCAACTTTTATCTATGAGAAACTCGCCAATTCTGAGCGTAATCGTGTTTTTGTTATGTGGATGGGGAAGCGGTTGTATAGCAGCCCCGAACAACACCACCCAGTTGCTTGCTAAGCAATCCAACACTGAAAAAGCCAGACCCACAAGTCCCAGCTCGATCAAAAAACCCAGCCCATCGCCCTTTTTGCCTGGTGTATCTCTGCCAATATTTCCGGGGACTACGCCTGCAGCTACTAGCTCACCCACGCCTGTGCAAAACACTCCCACCTTCCCGTTGGTGGAAGTTCCCACTCCTGGCTTAAGAGCTGCCAAAGTCAAGAATTCATCAAATCCACTATCTTCAACTATGAAACGGCGTAAAGTGGTCGTTGACGAAACACCACGACCAGTACGGAAGCGTCTGAAACGCCGGGAAAACTAAGTTTAATTTCCTTTCAGAGCGCGCCGAAAGTTTTGCCGATAGCTGCCGCTAATCGCCAAAAAGACTGGCCATAAAAGCGAAAATTTGAGACGGCTTCCCAAACTACGGGTAAATTGCGTGCGGTTAAAACCCTGCCAAAATTTCCAGGCAACGCCCCCATACACTACTAGCAATAACCAAGGAAGCAAAGAAAGCATATACACAATCCCTAAAACATTTATTTAGGTTAGATAACAATCTGTCTGAAGATCTCCAGCTAGCATCTGCCCCACATTCATCTTAACTAAAAAACAAACTAATTAGCTAACCTGTTTGATGCTTAGCGAATTATCTAGGTAGCGCTGAATTAGCTTTCTTACCTTATCGCAGTCCAAAGGATGAGTAATAGTACTGGCGGCTCCAGCTAACTTAGCTAGTATCCGTTCGGCTAAATTTTCTTGATCGACAATCAGGATTACTGGTACTTTTGCTAAGTTGCCAGACCGCCGGATTTGCTGACAAATTTGCCGCCCGCTGGTGAGTGGCATGGCAGCTTCCATAATAATTAAATTGGGTTGTTGCTGATGCATTATATCTATAGCCTCGCTGGGATCTTTAATTCCCAGAAATTGATAGCCAATGCCCGTGATCATGTCGGCCATATGTTGATTGGCTTGAGCATTGTCATCAATATAGGCAACTACGCCCTGCAAAATAACAGGTGCTGGAAAAGCGGGTGGAGATCCGATCGATCCTACTATTGTGACTTCTTCTTTCTCAACCAAGGATTCTTCTACCGCCACCAGAGGCTTTTGTACGGCAAGAACAGGCTGAGGCAAATCCTGGAACAGAGGGTGCAAGCTAATTGTTTTTTGCTGGAGATGAGGTCGCAAGGATCTGGCAAGCAGCAATAGATCTTGCTGTTGTCGAATAGCAATTTCGCGGAGGGAGTAATGGTCATCAATACCCTGAGCCGCTGGTGGAGGTGCAAAAATTCTTTGCAGGCTATCGTAAATAGCAGTACTGGTTTGTCGGTGAAGATCAGTCGGGTAATCAATTATTGGAATATGGTCTGGAAAAATATCAGTTAGTTGCCATTTTTGCCACTCTTGCCATTCTTGCAGAGGCGTGACTATCAACTTATCCAAGGTCATGACGATTGGTGGTACTTGAGACCAGCGGCAGCTATTGTGATGATAGGTAAGTTTTTCGGTATGGCTAATTTGCAAAATATCGAAAAAGACGTCTTGGGCACCATCAGCTAACAGCGATCCCAATTTTTGACTATCGATTTGACCATCGACATGCAGTTGTACCAGCGCCAGATAAGGCCAACTCACTTCTGGTTGGATTTCCGGCTTTAGACTCTGGGGCACTTTTGCTAACTGATCGAGGCTGATGTGGGGTAAATGCCGGAGCAGTTGCCGTTGCCAAAACCGATGGGGGGAAATATTGTCGATCGCCCACACAATTTTGCCTTGATCAAACAATATTGACCACTGGGTAATCGAGGCTTGAATGGTCAGCATCCCAGTAAACTTAACTTCGCTTAGATGTTTAAGTTGCCCTAGTTGATCAGAAGTGACATCGGTAGAATCTTCATTCATAGCATCTTGGCAAAATTGAGAGATGATCTATAAAAAAGGGTATGTAGTCGAGACCCCATTAATCACTATAGACTTAAGTGATAGTTAAATATTAATACAGTTATGGAGCAAAGGAGTTCAGAGAATTTTTGGGACTGGATAAGAGGATCGGGTTAGATGTACAATTGCACCAATATTGGTTTGAGTCGATACAGAGGAGATTAGTGTCTTGAATATATTCGACAGGTTTAAAAACATATCCCCAAAACTGTCTGAATCAGAAAAGAACATTATCTCTGACTTAGATACTTTAGAACAAATGTCCACGCCGCCATTGCCCTCAGAAGAGAGTTCACAGCCCCCTGGTACGCCGTCTCTCTTTGTGCCACCCTCACCTAGTGGTTCTCTAGATCCCTGGGGAACTTTTGAGCAGGGCGATGAAGTGAACATCGGTGGCCAAAACCCGCCTAGTACTCCTCTAGATCCCTGGGGAACTTTTGAGCAGGGCGATGAAGTGAACATCGGTAGCCAACACCCACCGGGTGCCCCAAATCAAGCAAAAGTTAGTCTCCCACCAGTACCAACTGCGACAACACTAAAAACAAAATTTGCCCAGATAGCTGCTGCAACCTCGGCGGCGGCGGCTGTCGCTGGCACTGGTCTAGTAGCAACGGCGGGTCAGGCGGGCAAAGTGGCCGCTAAGCCTTTTAAAGGCCATCGTCCATTGCAAAAGCGGCCACTATTTTGGGTGTCGTTACTCGCTGGACTGGGGATGGGTTCACTAGCTTTGCTGTGGTTGGTAGTTGATCAAAGCGTTGCCAAGTATTCAATGAAAGGCCCGTTGCACTTTGCCAGACCGGGTACGCTGACCGTCAAAGCAATGGATGGGACTAATCTCCTTCAGTTGGGTTCGGATACCAGCGAAAATCTTAAACTTTGGCAGTTTCCTGACAAGCTAAAAAAAGCCTTTATTGCGATCGAAGATCGGCGCTTTTACGAACATGATGGGGTGGATTATAAAGGAGTAACCCGCGCAATCGTCTCGAACATTAGTACCCGTGGGTTAACAGAGGGAGCTAGTAGCATCACCCAACAGGTTGCTCGGATGGTCTACCTCGACCAAGATAAGAATTTTTTGCGCAAGATCAAGGAAGTCAGATTAGCGCAAAAAATTGAAAAAGAGCTAGGTAAAGATCAAATCCTGGAGCGTTATCTCAACTTAGTTTACCTGGGAGAAGGCACCTATGGAGTAGCAGATGCAGCCTGGGTCTATTTTGGCAAAAATGTCAATCAGCTGACATTGCCTCAAATGGCCACTTTGGCAGCGATGCCGCCCTCTCCCAATAAGTATTCACCGTTTGTCAACCCCAAATTTTCTAAAGATAGAAGAAACTTAGTGTTAACGCGTATGAAGGAGGCTGGTTTTATTACCGCTGCCGAAATGACAGCTGCCCAAGCAGCTCCGATGACCTTGCAACGCAAAGAACACAAGCAAAGATTTCAGCAGGCTAGGTATTTCACTAAGTATATTGAGCAAGAGTTAGATACTGGCAAATATCTGAAAAAGGAAGATTTGAAGGCTGGTGGCTTAATTGTTGAAACTACGCTCAATCCCCAATGGCAGACAACGGCCGAAGACGTAATTAAAAGTACAGTGCGCAACAACAGTCGTTCTTTTAATCAGGGGGCAATGCTATCGATCGATCCGCGCAGTGGAGCGATTCGAGCGATGGTCGGTGGCAAAGAGTTTTCGGAGAAAAATCAGTTTAATCGAGTCACTCAAGCCCATCGCCAACCGGGATCGACTTTTAAGCCAATTTTGTATACCACGGCCATCGCTGGTGGCATTAGCCCTAATAAGACCTATTTAGATGCCCCGTTCATCATCGATGGCAAATACAAGCCTAAAAATGCCAGTAAAGGCTTTAAAGGGCAGATTAGTATGCGGGGAGCCTTAACCAACTCGATCAACGTCGTGGCCATTAAGATCTTGATTGATACTGGGTTTCAGCCCGTGATGGATTTAGCCCAGAAGATGGGGATTGAGTCTGAGTTACAGCCCTACTACTCTCTGGCTCTCGGTAGTTTGGAAGTAACTCTGCTAGAGCTGACCAATGCCTATGGCACCTTTGCCACTCAGGGTATTCATCAAAAAGTGCATAGTATTAATCGGATTCTCGACCGGGAAGGGAATGTTCTGTATGAGCATAAGCTCAAACCCCAGCGCATTTTACAACCCAATAACACAGCAATCATCACTTCAATGATGCGAAATGTCGTCAACGAAGGAACGGGGCAAGCTGCTCAACTATCACGGCCAGTAGCAGGTAAAACTGGTACCACCGACAAGGAAAAAGACCTGTGGTTTATGGGCTTTATACCCCAAGTGGTCACTGGGGTCTGGCTGGGTAATGATGACAATTCACCGACTGGGAATGCCAGTAGTACGGCTGCTGGTGCTTGGGGAAGGTTTATGTCGCAGGTAGTCAAAGATATGCCGGTACAGCAGTTTCCGGTGCCAGATCTAGATAAACAAAAAGCGGAGATTAAGCTCGATCGAGTACGTCCTAATTCGCAACGCACCTTAGCCTTACCGAAGGATGGAGATAATAAAGAAGATAGCAGCAATGAGGAAGAACGACCCAGACGGCGATTACGCTCCGAAAGTAGTAATGAGGAAGAACGACCCAGACGGCGGGCACGTTCTGAAAGTAGCAATGAGGAAGAACGACCCAGACGTCGAGTTCGCTCCGAAAGTAGCAATGAGGAAGAACGACCCAGACGTCGAGTTCGCTCCGAAAGCAACAACGAAGAAAGACCTAGCCGCAGGTCACGTTCCGAAAGCAACAGCGAAGAACAGCCCAGCCGCAGATCGCGCTCCGAAGGCAACAGCGAAGAGCGGCCAAAAGTCAAAGTTCAAACCAGATCATCTGAAAGTGGTGGCTCAGCACCAGCAGCACCTAATCTAGATTAGAACTGGCACTGAAAAATGACACAACAAAAAGGCATGGAATTAATTCCATGCCTTTTTCAAAATCAAAACTCAAATAGAAAATATTTAGGTCTAGTCGAGGTCTGGCATTGCCAATACTGCTTCCGTATCGCGATCGATACCTTTTTCAAAGCCTGCTACCGCCGCCCGAGCACGACCAGCGTGCCATAGGTGTCCGATAAACAAGAAAAAGGCAAAGAGGAAGTGAGAAGTAGCCAACCAAGCACGCGGTGATACGTAGTTGAAAGCGTTGCTTTCAGTGATAACACCACCAACAGAGTTCAAAGAACCCAGTGGCGCGTGAGTCATATATTCCGCTGCCCGCCGAGCTTGCCAAGGTTGAATGTCATTCTTGACTTTGCTCAGATCCAAACCATTAGGACCACGTAGTGGCTCCAACCAAGGACCTTGAAAATCCCAGAAGCGCATGGTTTCACCACCAAAAATGATTTCGCCCGAAGGAGAACGCATTAGGTATTTACCCAGGCCAGTAGGACCTTGAGCCGTAGCCACGTTGGCACCCAAGCGTTGGTCTCTAACTAAGAAAGTTAGAGCCTGTGCCTGAGAAGCTTCCGGACCAGTGGGGCCGTAAAATTCGCTTGGGTAAGCAGTATTGTTATACCAAACCATAATGGAAGCAACAAAACCCATCAAAGCCAAAGCGCCCAAACTGTAGGAAAGGTAAGCTTCACCAGACCAAATCAGTGCCCGTCTAGCCCAACCAAAAGGAGTGGTCAGAATGTGCCAAACACCACCAGCAATACAGATAAAGCCGACCCAAATATGGCCACCAACAATATCTTCGAGGTTGTTAACACTGATAATCCAGCCTTCGCCACCAAAAGGTGCCTTCAGCAAATAACCAAAAATGATCAAAGGGTTGATAGTGGGGTTAGTAACTAACCGCACATCACCACCACCGGGTGCCCAAGTATCATACAAACCACCAAAGAACATCGCTTTGAGGACGAGCAACAATGCACCCACACCTAAAATACAGAGGTGAAAGCCCAAGATACTAGTCATCTTGTTCTTGTCGCGCCAGTCGTAGCCAAAGAAAGATGAATATTCTTCGAGGGTATCAGGACCACGCAAAGCGTGATACAAGCCGCCGACGCCCAAAACTGCCGAAGAAATTAGGTGCAGTACACCAACCACGAAGTAGGGGAAGGAATCAATGACTTCGCCACCGGGACCAACACCCCAACCTTGGCTAGCCAAGTGGGGAAGCAAGATCAAACCTTGCTCGTACATTGGTTTTTCGGGAATGAAATGAGCTACTTCAAACAGGGTCATAGCCCCTGCCCAGAAAACGATAAGGCCAGCATGAGCAACGTGAGCGCCCAACAGCTTGCCAGAAAGGTTAATTAAGCGGGCATTACCAGACCACCAAGCAAAACCGGTAGAGTCTAGGTCACGACCACCCATTACCATGGAAGTATTAAAGGGTGTTTCCACTATTTGATGACCTCTTAAAGGTGAAATATTAGTGCTGACTAATTGAGGGAGAATGCTCTCAGCAAACCTCTACGGGCTTACTGAGAGCACAAATATAATGTAGATTGTACTCTTATCTTTCCGAGTTTCCAAGGATTTTAGAGAGCATTACCACGAGGTAAGACTTCTTCTGGGAAGGCAAACTGTTCGTGAGGCTGATCTTGAGGAGCCATCCACGCCCGAATACCTTCGTTTAGAAGAATATTCTTGGTGTAGAAAGTTTCAAACTCAGGATCTTCAGCAGCCCGCAATTCTTGGGAAGTGAAGTCATAAGCCCGTAGGTTGAGAGCCAAGCCCACAATACCCACTGAACTCATCCATAGACCAGTTACTGGTACAAACAGCATGAAGAAGTGCAACCAACGTTTGTTGGAGAAAGCAATTCCGAAGATTTGAGACCAAAAACGGTTGGCCGTAACCATCGAGTAGGTTTCTTCTGACTGAGTTGGTTCAAAAGCAGGGAAAGTGTTAGCGTTGTCGCTATCTTCAAACAAGGTGTTTTCTACAGTGGCACCATGAATGGCGCAAAGTAGTGCTCCACCTAAGATTCCAGCCACGCCCATCATATGGAAGGGGTTGAGAGTCCAGTTGTGGAAGCCTTGTAAGAATAAGATGAATCGGAAAATTGCAGCAACTCCAAAAGAAGGTGCGAAGAACCAGCCGGACTGACCCAGTGGGTACAGTAAAAATACGCTAACGAAAACAGCGATCGGACCAGAAAACGCTAGAGCGTTGTAAGGACGAATGCCGACGAGACGAGCGATTTCAAACTGGCGAAGCATAAAGCCAATTAGGCCAAAGGCACCATGCAGAGCAACGAAAGCCCAGAGACCACCGAGCTGGAACCAGCGGGTAAGGTCACCTTGAGCTTCAGGGCCCCATAAGAACAGTAATGAGTGACCCAAGCTGTTGGGAGGAGTGGACACAGCCACTGTGAGGAAGTTAGCACCTTCGAGGTAGCTAGAAGCCAAACCGTGAGTGTACCAAGATGTTACGAAGGTGGTACCAGTCATCCAGCCACCTAGTGCCATGAAGGCAGTAGGGAAAAGCAGAATGCCAGACCAGCCGACGAATACGAAGCGATCTTTTTTAAGCCAGTCATCGAGGACGTCAAACCGTCCTCTCTCTTCGACTCTATCTAGTGCGATAGTCATTTTCTAGAAACCCCAGAATGTTGTATAAGTATTCCTAGTGAAAGGTGAACTAATTCAGTTAATTATGATAATTATGAATGGTTTTGCCTTTTCGGTTTACGTTTCTTAACTCAGTTTAATGTAATTATTCTGAATGTGATCCCCAAGGGACATGTTTTTTCTGTAGACGGAGTGATTTAGGGTGATCGATCGATCAACTACTCAAGTCTTAACAGTACTCTCATAAATCGTGTGAACATTTTATTGCAACTTGTTGATATATTCTAATATTTTTTATCTTTTCTTAACGAGATGCCCTTATCAGCGATAGATCTCTCATTTAACCTTTCGTGTGCTTTGCCATTCTCTCTGTATCAGCGCGAAAAATCTCTCGAAAAAGTTAGCGGGGTAAGAACATGAAAAATTTGTCGATTCCTCAGGGCTGGAGTTTAGTGGCTTGGTCGGCGATATTTTTGGCTATCATGTTGGGTGCGATCGCCATCGTGAATGGCACAGAATAATTTTATTCACACATCGCGTAAATTATTAAATTTAATGGGGGGCGATTCTACTTGAGAACTGAACCCATATACTTTCCCCACAATTGAGCTGATTGAGCACTACTGCCCTTAGTTGGTGAATTATCATCATTACCCAACCAAATTCCTGTCACCAGCTTCTCCTCTGGCACAAATCCAATAAACCACAAATCCACATTGCGATCAGTGGTACCCGTTTTGCCCGCTTCCCCCCGACCGATCGCCGCATCCTTGCCAGTGCCGCTGGTAATCACCCCCCGCATTAGATCGCGCAAAACCCCAGTCACTTTTGGCCCCAGCACCTTTTTGTTGCGCTGCCGATCGGTATCATAGGCATAGATCACCCGACAAGTGCTGGGTTTAGTACGATCCTTACAGACCCCGCTATCATAAACCCGTTTAATTACTTTCGGTCGGTTCCAGAATCCACCATTAGCCACCGCCCCATAAGAGCCAGTTAGTTCTAAAACATTCACTACACTCTGACCCAAGATTAAAGCTGGCACTTCTTCTAGCTTAGATTTCACCCCCATCCGGTGGGCAATCTCTATGACCTTTGGTAGTCCAGCATCACGACCAACTCGTAATGCCGTTACGTTCTCGGAGAGGGCAAAGCCCTGATACATATTGGCACCGCCCACTGCGCCATGATTGCAGCCAGGGAAGCTCCTTTCCCACCGCAGAGCATCACAGGAGTAAACTTTATTAGGAGAAATACCTTGCTCTAGCGCCGAAGCATAGGCAAACAATTTAAAGGTAGAACCGGGCTGGCGTTGCGCCGCTGTCGCCCGATTGAATTGACTTTTTTGGTAATCTAGTCCGCCGACCATTGCTTTGACAATGCCAGTGCGGCTATCCATGGTGACTAAGCTGCCTTGCGAAAAACCATAAGTATTTCCGGCTCCGGCAATGTGTGAACGTAGAGCGGCTTCGGCTTTTTCTTGCATCTGCAGATTCACCCCCGTCTCGATAATGAAATTGCCCTCCTTGGCAAAGTCTTCACCTAAGATTTGCTGTAATTCTTGAAAAACATAGCCGTAGAGATAGGGTGCTTTGGTGTCTTTGACCGGTGTACAAGCTTCCGATCGAACTTCCAACCGCGATCGTCTAGCATCTCGAATTTCTTCGGGGCTGGCCGCATTAGTTTCCGTCATCCGTTGCAGCACCAAATTACGCCGTTCCATGGCTTTTTCTAAACTCGTACAGGGATTAAAACGGGCGGGGGCGGGCAAAATCCCGACTAACGTCGCCGATTCAGAAAGATTGATATCTTTAGCTGATTTGCCAAAATAATGGCGAGCGGCATCGTCAAAGCCCTGCGCATTGACCAAATCGGAACCCAAATAGACCCGGTTTAGGTAAGCCAGCAAAATCTGGTCTTTGTTATAGAAAGCTTCTAGCTTCAGCGCCACCACGGCTTCTTTGAGCTTCCGTCCCATCGGGTTGACTTCCCGACCCTGTTCATCTCTCTTAATACCGGCATATTCTCGAAATAAGCTGCGGGCGACTTGCTGGGTAACTGTACTGGCACCTTGGGTAAATCTACCACCTTGTTCTCTGACGACTACTGCCCGTGCCACACCTAAAGGATCGAGACCAAAATGCCAGTAAAAACGGCTGTCTTCGGAAGCGACCAGTGCTTTCGGTAAATAAGGCGAAAAATCTTCCAGCTTTTTCAGATCGGTATGGATTTCGGTGCGAGCGGCTCGCAACGGTTTTTCGAATTCATCCGAATAGATCACCACTGGCCCATTGCTATCGGGTAAGGGAATGACGCTGGGGGCACGGCTGGCTTCGAGCAGTACACCTAGTGTGACCAAACTAACTAAACCACTTAGTCCATACAGACCATAGCGCAATACCTGGAGATACCCAGGGGGCGGATTGCTAAAGCTAATACTGACCGCCGCTTCTAACTCTGGAGGGCCGAGGGTAAAGGTGTCGCCATGGCGCAGGGTGATTCGATCGATCCTTTTCTTACCCCGATAAATGCCATTGGTCGAGCCTTCATCTTTCATGATGAAAGCGCCTGGATTTTTGAGATCTTTGCTAATTGATAAGTGAGTAGTACTAACAACCTGATTGTGCACCACAATATCGCAGGTTTTACTACTCCGCCCCAAAATATATTTTTCGCCCAGCAGGGGATATTTTTCGGGCTGGGGAGCATCCGCATCTTGCACCAAAAGTTCTGGTACTCTGGCATTGGGTTTCAGAGCCATCGGTGACATGTTCACCTTCGTGCTTTGCAATGCTTGAGTCAGCTGACCGAGAATGGTTTTTTTGGGGGGTGTCATAGGTGACGGAGAAGCAAAGGGCTATTCAATAGATTCTAGCTTGATAGATACAACTCCCCGGTGCTAGTTTACTGACGCTAAAAAATCATCCCCAGCTGTATGGCTAGGGACAATCAAAATTAGGCTGATGCGAGAACTAGCAAGCAGCCAAATTAGCAGCAGCAAAGTCCCAGTTAACTAAATTTTCTAGATAAGTGCTGATGAAATCAGGACGGCGATTTTGAAAATCGATGTAATAGGCATGTTCCCAAACATCTAGAGTCAAGATTGGTGTTTGGCCGTGAGCAATCGGGTTCTCGGCATTACCAGTTTTAGTAATTTTGAGAGTATTACCATCTTTAACTAGCCATGCCCAGCCACTACCAAATTGAGTAGTAGCAGCAGCTTTAAATTCTTCTTTGAATTTATCCAAGCTGCCAAAAGTAGCATTGATTTGAGTGGCCAAGTCACCAGTCGGAGTCCCGCCACCGTTGGGCTTCATCGACTTCCAGAAGAAAGTATGATTCCAAACTTGAGCAGCATTATTAAAAATACCCGCTTTGCTCGGATCGCCAAAGGTGGCTTTAATGATTTCTTCCAAAGACTTATCAGCCAGGGGCGTGTCTTTCGTCAGGTTATTGAGGTTAGTAACATAGGCAGCGTGGTGTTTGCCATAGTGGAATTCAAAGGTTTGGGCCGTCATGTGTGGTTCCAAAGCCTTGAAGTCGTAGGGTAATGCTGGTTGCTCGAAAGCCATGTGAATTCCTCTCTTAAAGCTGCGATCTTAAAGGGCTGGTCGTAGAACGACCTTCGCATTTTAGCCGAAAAAATTGGGGAGAGCAAAACACGCTAGCCTTAAGTCTGCTTTTTCTGGAATTTAGGTAGATCGATCGAAGTCGGTGGATTAGATTTTAATTCAGCAGCGGCTTTAACGGCGGGTGCTGGCCAGCCGGAAGGGACAAATTCTACCTCAAACTTTAATGGTCCAGAAGGGGCATTAGCTAATTCCTCATCATCATCGTAATTATGCGATGGAGAGGCTGAGCTGGGTGCAGCGGAACCTCCCGAATTATCATCATCTAGTAGTTCAGCAGCAGCCAGATCTTGGACATGCTGTTTCAGTCGGCGGTAAAGTTCTTGAGCAACCGCCTCGGCCTTACTCAATTTTTGAGCAGATTCATTTTGCTGTTGTTTCAATTGCTGATTTTCTGCTTCCATTTCACTAATTACAGATTGAGCGATCTCCATCTTTTGTGAAAGAGTTTCCACCAAAATCTGTTGCCGCTGACCAATCCGATGGGAGTTTTCTAATTGCTCAAAAAGATTACCAACCCGTTCTTGGGCAAGTTTTAGATCATCATCTTGCTGAATTACTTTGACCCCTTGCATCTGACTGCGCTCTTGATGAGACAGCGACTCATTTCTAATTTCTGCGATCGTCATTTCTAATACTTCGATCTGTTCTAGCAACTTCCGATTGCCCTGGCGCAGGTTTCTCACCACCGTCAACCAGTCTGTAGATTCCCCTTGCGATGCCACTGTGGTGTAGACAGTTTCGATCTCATCAGAGTGAGCTTGTACTGGAAACGGTTGAGAGGCATCAGTCATAGCTGTTAAAGAAATGGCTAGAGTTATTCTGTTAGCTTCGCTGGCACCGGCAGTAATCGTATGCAGACAGCAGTAGATCTACATCATAAACTAAACCGCAGGTGCAGCGATTAGTTTTGCAAGGCCGCCGCTAACAATTTTTGGTGAAGGTCTGTTCTGGTTTTCAGGTCTTGTAATTGCTTCTCTGACAGGGGTTGACCGGTAGTGAACTGGTGCAACCAAGTTTCCACAATCTGTTCCTTCGTGGTGGGAATCTGGGCTAGTTCCCACCCCGGCATTTCTAGGTTAGACATTAGCTGGGTAACTTTGGGGTCGTAGCTGAGCGCAAAACAGCGGCAGCCTTCGGCAGCAGCCATAATTAAACTGTGAAAACGCATTCCGATCGCTAGCTGTACCCCTTGAAAAACTCCCTTCAGCTTTTTGGGGTCATCCATAGTAACAATTTGGCTGACATCGGGTAACTGAGCTTGTAATTGCTGACTCATAGCCAGGTCGGTACTAGGCTGGAAAGGGACAATTAAGACAAAGCTGTTAGTAGCTTTTTGTAAGTCAACCAGAGCTTGGGTTAATAGACTGAACCGGGCGGCAGTGAGCTGGGGATGGCTACGCAGGGTAATGGCAATCCGAGGGGTGGGTAGATCAGCTAATTCCGATACGGGGGTAGCATCCAGGTTCCAGACTGGATCGGGAGCCATCATGCAGGAAATTGACCAGTCTTGCAGAATAAAAGCAGAAGCTGTATCCCTGACCGTGAGAGCGGCACAGCTCCCAAAAGCCCGTTCGGCAATCCAGCGGGTGATCGGCTGATTCAAGGGACCGATACCCTGTCCGATCGCAATGGTTTTAAGTCCTAATTGTTGAGCCAAACCCATGATGCCGCCGTAATAAATGGAGTTCCTGATGCTAGTCGCATCCTGAATCAAGCTACCACCACCAAGAATGAGGGCTTGGGAACTGCGCAGCGCCGCTAAAACTTGCAGACTTTTGCGATCGACTGCCTTGACACCATAGCTGGCCATTGTCTGTCGGGGGTTAGCTGACAGCACCAAGGGTTTTACATTAGTCGGTAACATCTCTAGCATAGACACTAGTAGCGCTTCGTCGCCGCCATTGCCTTCGCCATAATAGCCGCACAAAACTGCTTGCAGATCGCTCATTATTTTTCTCTATACTATCTTCATACCATCAGAACCACAGCATTTTCATCAGACCATCTGCGCTGTTTGCGCCGCCTCATCTAGCTTATGACTTGCCGTATACAACCGATTCAGCGCATTCACATAAGCCTGCGCCGCCGCCACCACAATATCCGTATTCGCCGCATAACCCGAATAAGTCCGATCCTGATATCGCAGCCGAATCGTCACCTCACCCAAAGCGTCAATCCCCGCCGTCACCGACTGCACCGAAAACTCAATCAATTCATTGGGCACATTCACCACCCGATTGATCGCCTTATAAATAGCATCCACCGGCCCAGTGCCGATCGCCGCATCCGTAAGCTCCTGACCATCCGGCATCCGCACTGTCACCGTTGCCGTTGGTTGGGTGTTGTCACCGCAAGAGACCTGCACCCGCTCCAGTACAAACGTCTCTGGAATTTGCTTAATCTCATCATTCACGATCGCTTCCAAATCTCGATCAGTAATGTCTTTTTTCTTGTCGGCCACGTCCTTAAAGCGCAAAAAAGCTTTATTCAAGTCATTTTCAGATAGCTCCATCCCCAACTCCAACAACCGGGTGCGGAAAGCATTGCGCCCCGACAACTTGCCCAACACGATCGAGTTATCAATCAGTCCGATCGATTGAGCATCCATAATCTCGTAAGTCAGCTTGTTTTTCAAGACCCCATCTTGGTGAATGCCAGACTCATGGGCAAAAGCATTGGCTCCCACAATCGCCTTATTGGGTTGCACCAACATCCCGGTCAAACTAGAAACTATTCGCGAGGTTTTATAGATGTGCCGAGTGTCGATATTGGTTAATGGTGCTTCGGAGTTTACTTGTCTACCGACAAAGGGATTGAAGTATTGTCGCCGCACATGTAGTGCCATCACCAATTCTTCTAAGGCCGCATTGCCAGCTCGTTCACCGATGCCATTGATCGTGCATTCCAATTGTCTGGCACCATTTTTCACACATTCCAAGAAGTTGGCAACAGCTAACCCCAAATCGTTGTGACCATGCACCGAAATGACTGCTCGATCGATATTCGGCACATTGTCTTTGATGCCTTTAATCAAAGCCCCAAACTCGCTGGGCGTAGTGTAGCCTACGGTGTCCGGAATATTAACTGTAGTGGCCCCCGCCGCAATTACGCGCTCTAACACCTCATACAGAAAATCTGGATCAGTGCGGCAAGCATCCTCCGGGGAAAACTCCACATCATCCATAAACGTTTTGGCATAGGCCACCATCTCCCCAGCTAGCTTTAAGACCTCAGCGCGAGTTTTCTTCAGTTTGTATTCCAAATGGATATCAGAAGTAGCTAAAAAAGTATGAATTCTCTTATTAGCAGCCGGGGCTAAGGCTTCAGCAGCGGCCTTAATGTCTTTTTCGCTAGCTCTGGCCAAACCACAAATAATGGGGCCGTGGGGCGTACCCACTTGATCAGCAATTTTTTGGACAGCCTCAAAATCTCCTTTACTAGAAAAAGGAAAACCAGCCTCAATAATATCGACGCCCAGTTTGGCCAGTTGCCGTGCGATCGTCAGCTTTTCTTCCACATTTAAAGTGGCACCGGGCGACTGCTCGCCATCGCGCAAGGTGGTATCAAAAATCAAAATCCGGTCAGTTGATTGCGTCATGATGTTGGGATAAGGTAAAAAATCAGTAAGATTAACAAAAACTAAGCGACCACCAATGAGGAGATCGCTAATGCTTCAACGGCGCTAAATGCCGGGGCTGGCTAAATTTGGTGGTGATAGATGGTGGGCGATTCTCAACGTGTGAGATGCTACGCGATCAAAGTTAGACCTCTATCACCTAGATAAGGAGCAGCAGCCCAGTTGGCTGACGTTTACACTGCATCAATTTTCTCAATCTGATCACGGATATCATTTAGGTCTATGTACCGATCGGTAACATTGCGAAGTTCACGGGCGATCATCCCCTCTGTCGAGACCACTGTGATGTGCGTATTCTTGGAACGAAGGAGTTCGATCGCTCGTTCAAAATCACCATCACCACTAAATAATATAACACGATTGTATTGGTCTACCGTATTAAACATGTCTACTACGATCTCAATATCGAGGTTAGCTTTTTGGGAGTAACGCCCGGAGGTATCGTCGTAGTACTCCTTGAGAATCTTAGTGCGTACCGTGTAGCCCAAACTAATAAGAGCATCGCGGAAGCCTCGTTGATCTTGAGGGTCTTTCAGCCCAGTATACCAAAAAGCATTGATTAAATTGACATCTAGATCTTTAGTGAAATGTTCTAAGACTCTGCGGGGGTCGAAGAACCAGCCATTTTTTTGTTGGGCATAAAACATATTGTTTCCGTCTACGAAAATAGACAGATATTTAACCATCGGTAGCATCATCATTAAATTGGCTACTGAGTTTTCTCAGGAGTTTAAAGAATAAAAAATATATTTGTTGCTGCTAAACAATTGTCTGGATCAGCAGATGGAGAGTTCATATGGGAAGTTGACAAGGCTATCAAAACCTTGCCTTTGCTTACCGAATTGTTTTTAGATGTGCAATAAATAGATCTTGATGCTGCTGCTATGAACAGAAGCAAATTCTACAAAGATGATGGATTGGAGCTTAAAGCTGTGGTGTCCAAAACCTTAATCAATGACGTACACATTGATTTTTATTTAGTAAATATATAGGTTTGAATAGATATAGATTTGGAGCAGACATAGAAGATTGAAAGGCAATCAACTACTGTAGTCCAATAGCTTTGGACGGTATTTGAACATCTTTAGTTTAAAATATAAATAGAATATTAAATTTTATTCTAGCAAACTTGGGTAGCTTCGCTGCAAATATACCTAGCGATCGATTCAAAAAATATAACTAGCTAAGTACTATTATTTATGGGGGAGATTTACACGAATCAACTTGCCCTCTAAAGATTCTTGATCCCTTAGTGCCAGGTCAATTCGATCAGCAAAGCTATCTCGATCGTCTTTGCGCCGGGTGCTAGTACAAATCACTATGCCACTATGATCAGGATAGTATTTATGAAGATTTTTAAAATCATTATAATTCAGAGTAATGACTGCCCTATTTTCTCGAATCGCAAATTCTAATACGTCTTCATCAGGAATTCCCTGGTTGGCATTACCAGCTTCCATAGCAGTTAAGATGTCATATCCTTTCACTCTAAGTCTGATGATGACTGGGAGTTCAAAGTTTTCATCTGCATACAGTCTCACCACCTAGTCTGCCTCATTAGCAGCGATCGCACTCTCAATTTCATGGGGAAAGGTTTCAGCGTAAAACCAAGCATTAGTAAGATCGGCTGGCGTTAGTTCGGGATGTGCTTCCAGTATTTCTAAATCGCTAGTTCCCATCTGACGAGATTGAAATAAGCTCCAAACTGGAATTCGTGTATTTCTAATGCGAGCATTGCCGCCCACAACTTGGGGGCTTTTATTAATTCCATCCAATAGTTGCCTAATCTCGGTTTTTTCTTCTGGCGATAAAGTCAGAAGCTTTTGGCGAAGTTCTCTAGTAATCATACCTTCTCCTTTCTCTACTATCCCAGACTAGCATAAGGATTCACCATCCTGGATGGGTAAGCATTTGCGGCTTCAAACTCTAGTTTGATCGTGGCTAGCTTTCTCTGAATGTCTGGCTCATTTGCCATCTCAGTTAACTCAACCTCAATTTCACTGGGAGATTTGCCGAGTGCAACTGCTCTAATCTGTTGATCGATTGATATGAACCATAATTTATCCTCAATGGGGAGTGAGGCAATTTCCTGCTCTAGCTGATGAACCATTCGCAAAAGTTTAGGTCGAATGATTTACAAGTAATCATTACTCAGCTTAAAGTAATGTAAAAATATTGCTACACTTTAGTAGTATAAAATTATGAGTTGAGAGAATAACATGATGTTTTCATCCATAATAAAACCCTATAGTGATTAGCCACAGGGTTTTATAGAATACAATCGTTTACTTACTCAACACCCTCAATTCGATCTTCCACCTCTTGATACAACTCGCGCAACTTATCGAGATTCTCATCAGAAGTCTCCCAATAACCACGACCATTAACCTCCAAGAGCGTCGAAACGATCTTGCGGAACGAGTTCGGATTCAAGTCCATCAGCCGCTTACACATCTCCTTATCCTTAATGAAAGTCGTGTTGGTATCCTCATAGACCCAATTATCCACCGCATCCGCCGTCGCACTCCAGCCTGAAGTATTTACCAAGCGCTTGGATAGCTCCCGCACCCCTTCATAACCATGGCTGAGCATTCCCTCATACCACTTAGGATTGAGCAGCTTTGTCCGAGCATCCAGCCGTACAGTTTCCGATAGAGTCCGAATTTGAGCATTCGCTGTAGTGGTATCAGCCATAAACGCTGTCGGCATCTTTCCATCATCTCGCAAACCGGCCACTACTTTTGTCGGGTCAGAATCATAGTAGTGGGAAACATCCGTCATGCTGATTTCTGAGGAGTCTAAGTTCTGGAAAGTCACTTCCGCTGTCTTCAGAGATGTCTCGAAAATCTTACGAGACTGCTCCATCGTGCCCGGATTATCAGCACTAAAGGCAAAGGATTTACGAGTAAGATACATTTCCTGTAGCTCCGCTTCGTTATCCCAAGTGCCATTTTCTACCGCCAAATTGATATTGGAAGAGTAGGAGCCAGAGGCATTAGAGAAGATTCTGGTCGCGGCTTGGCGCAGGTTAATCCCCATTTCTTCAGCTTGAGCTAAGGCGTGCTTGCGGATGAAGTTCATCTCCAGCGGCTCGTCTGCTTCGGCGGCCATTTTCACAGCTTGGTCCAACAGATTCATCTGATTCACAAACAAATCGCGGAAAACACCAGAGCAATTTACCACTACATCAATCCGAGGCCGACCTAGCTCTTCTAGGGAAAGTAGAACTAGTTTGTTTACCCGACCCAGAGCATCTGGCACGGGCTTCACCCCGACCATCCACATGATTTGGGCTAACGATTCACCGTAGGTTTTGATGTTATCGGTACCCCACAATACGCAAGCAATGGTTTCAGGATAAGCGCCATTGTTATCTTGCATCTGCTTAGTTAGTAATCGATCGACCACTACCTTGGCTGATTTAACTGCGGCCTCCGTCGGGATCGATTGCGGATCTAAGGCATGAATATTTTTACCTGTGGGTAAGACATCGGGGTTACGAATGGGGTCACCGCCTGGTCCTGGCAGAATATATTCACCGTTTAGACCCTGAAGCAATCCACCTAATTCATTATCAGCACAGACCTGCTTGAGGCAGAACTCTAGATACTCAAACAATGGTTTGACTTCTTCCAAGTTCACTTTGCCATAGCCAGCTTCCTGTAAGACTGTGACCCACGGTTCTTGCTTGTTACCGCCAAAGATATTTAGCTTTGACATGAACGAAACCCGGCCTTCAGCATCTTCTCGATCGATCAAAATTGCTCCAACAGCTTGACGCACTGCTTGAGTAATATCTTGCAGGAGTTGAACTTGATCGAGTACTCCCCGGTCGTTATCTTGATAAAGTTGCTCTAGGTCTTTGCCCAAGCTCTCGGTAATGATTCGGGGCAAGCCCTTAATGCCTTCTTCTTCTCGATCGAGACTAGCAATATTCACCAAAGTAGCGATCGCTTCTTCGGCGGTGGGTGGTTTACCAATCACATGCAAGCCGCAAGGCAGTAAGCGAGACTCGATTTCCATCAAGCTACTGTAGATCGAACCAACAATTAAGTCGCGCTCCTCGATCGACATATCGATCGCATTAATATCAGGAAGTGCTACGTCTTTGTCCAGGTTGCAAATCCGCGCTTTATCCATGATCGTATCGACGATCTGGATACCACGATTGCTATCGCGCAGTGATTGGTAGGAACCAACTAACTCACCCAGCTCTTGCAAACCACGATAGAGGCCAGCGTTTTCGGCGGGTGGGGTGAGATAAGAAATGGTTTCCGCGTAGCCCCGGCGTTTAGCGATGGTAGCTTCGCTAGGATTGTTGGCGGCGTAATAGTACATGTTGGGAATACTGCCGATTAAGTTATCGGGGAAGCAATCGCCAGACATACCGACCTGCTTACCGGGCATGAATTCTAAGGAACCGTGGGTACCGAAGTGTAATACAGCATCTGCGCCCCAAACTTTTTCGAGATAGGTGTAGTAGGCCGCAAAACCGTGATGGGGGCTAGCCGAGCGCGAGAACAGTAGCCGCATAGGGTCGCCTTCGTAACCAAAGGTGGGCTGAATACCAATGAACACATTACCGTAGTGCTTCCCAAAAATCAGTAAGCTCTGACCATCACTATTCAAGTTGCCGGGTGGTGGCCCCCAGTTCTCTTCTAATCGCACGGAGTAAGGGGTCAGGTCTTGATACTCTTCCACCGACATCCGGTAGGCCACGTTCAGCTCCGGGCTGTTGTACTGGGCTTGAACATCGTGAATGACTTGTTCGAGTAGCTCTTGGCCGGAAGCAGGTAGCTCTGGTAAATCGTAGCCGTCTTCCTTCAGACCTTTCAGAACTTCGTAGATGGAACCAAAAACATCCAGGTAGGCGGCGGTGCCGACGTTGCCTTTATCGGGTGGGAAGCTGAAAACCGTGATCGCCACTTTCTTGTCATGCTTGGGTTTGATCCGCAGACTCGCCCACTTCATGGCGCGTTGGGCAATGACTTCTACTCGATCTTGGAGAGCGATCGCCTTCCCGGTATTACCATCCCGACCAGAGAGAATAATTGGTTCGATCGCCCCATCTAGTTCAGGTATGGCAATTTGTAGTGCTACTTGAATAGGGTGCAGACCTAAGTCGCTTTCTTGCCATTCTTCGGTAGTTTGGAAGACCAGTGGTAATGCCACCATATAAGGACGATTTAGTCGCTTGAGGGCATCGATCGCTTTAGGATGATCCTGACGAGCAGGACCGCCAACCAGGGCAAAACCAGTTAAGGAAACCACGGCATCGACGATCGCACTGTCTTTACTCACCGAGTCAAAGAAGAACGCTTCTAAGGGCTTGGAGAAATCCAAACCACCGGCGAAAATCGGCACCACCTTAGCACCCATCGCTTCAAATTCTTGGATAATCGCCACATAGTGAGCATCATCGCCGGTCACAATGTGGGTGCGCTGTAGAACTAGTCCGATCGTGGGTGACTGGGGAGCACGTTGTTCATCCGATAGATCGCGGCGACTGGTGTACCAGTTCAAATATTCCTTCACATCCTCAAACATTTGTGGCGCTAGAGGATGCCAAATGCCCATATCGGGGAAAGTAACTGGCTCTTGATAAGTATTTTCGGACTTGTTTTCGTTAGTAAAAACATACTTATCTGAAAGCATCAGCAAGAAATTTTCTAGATTCTCGGGGGTGCCACCCAGCCAGTACTGAATACTGAGCATGAAGTTGCGGGCATCCTGAGCCTTTTCCATTGGCAAGAATTTCAAGACCTTGGGCAGCGTTTGTACCAATTTCAACATGCCATCTTGGAAGCTACTGCCTTGTTTGGCCTTGCGCTTTTTCATGAACTCGCCAATCGCACTTTTGGACTGTCCCAATTGCGCCAAGGAGAAGCTACCCATTTTGTTCAGACGCATGACTTGCGGCATCGAAGGGAAAACCACCGCCACATCCATGTTGTCGCGATACGGTTCGACTGCTGCTACTAATTTTTCGGCTAAATCTTCAATAAAGATCAGTGAAGCGATGAAAATGTTGGTAGTAGATAGGTCGGTTTGCAGCGCCGCATAGTTTTCGGGGTCGCGCAGTTCTTCGAGTAAATAGCCGCTGATCTCGATCGCAATCTGGGGGTGGTGATCGTTAATCGATTTAACCGCAGTAGACAAGGCACTTTGGTACTGTGGCTCCAGTACAACATAGACCACCTTCAACAGCTTCCGGCCACGCAGGTCGGCGGGAGCAATGTGTCTAATAGTGGACTTAACGTTGGTGAACATGCGGAGCGACTCCTTAACAGTGGTTGAAATGAGTGGACTGAGTGTTACGGATTGTTAAATATCTTGTGAGCAAGTAATTCTACTTACTCTGGGAATTCTAAGCGTCATAACTATGGAAAAACAAGGCCGGGCAGATGATTGTTAACGTAACTCCATGTTGTGGTTTTAACAAAAAACCTTTGCCAGTAGTGGATTGCAGCCGTGAAATACACAAAAAGATACTAGTGCTTACATAATTCTTCACAATATTTGACAAGAACAGTGATCGTAGCAGATGAGACTTTCTGGTTTTAACCGGTTTAACCTGAAAGTGGCGATCGATCCTCTTCCCATTAATACTATTTAGCAATTCACAACTATAGGTAGTGAAAATATAATTAAATCTTATCAATTACCCAAAAATATTAAAATCTAAACTAATACGGACGCTGATATAGTAGGTACTTGTATGAAATGCTAACTAATTTCCTGAAGGTAGGAATAATAAATGAGTTATACCCAAACCCAAACCCAGGCTAAAACTGGGTACAAGGCTGGTGTTCAAGATTATCGATTAACTTATTACACGCCAGAATATACTCCTAAAGATACTGACATATTGGCTTGTTTCCGCATGACTCCTCAGCCCGGCGTTCCGCCTGAGGAAGCTGGCGCCGCAGTAGCAGCTGAGTCTTCTACTGGTACTTGGACCACTGTCTGGACTGACCTTTTAACTGACCTCGATCGCTATAAAGGTCGTTGTTATCATATCGAGCCAGTTGCTGGTGAAGATAATCAGTATTTCTGTTTCATAGCCTATCCTTTGGATCTGTTTGAAGAAGGCTCTGTTACCAACTTGTTAACCTCTTTGGTTGGTAACGTATTCGGTTTTAAAGCACTGCGAGCTTTGCGACTAGAAGATATTCGTATCTCTGTTGCTTACCTCAAGACTTTTCAAGGTCCTCCTCACGGTATTACCGTTGAGCGCGACAAATTGAACAAGTACGGTCGTCCATTGTTGGGTTGTACTATCAAACCCAAACTAGGTCTATCGGCAAAAAACTACGGTCGGGCAGTTTATGAAGTACTGCGCGGCGGTCTAGACTTCACGAAAGATGATGAAAACATCAACTCTCAGCCCTTCATGCGCTGGAGAGACAGATTTTTGTTCGTTCAAGAAGCGATCGAAAAATCGCAAGCTGAAACCGGCGAAATTAAGGGTCACTATCTAAACGTGACTGCGCCTACCAACGAACAAATGATGGAACGCGCTGAATTTGCGAAAGAAATCGGCACTCCTATCATCATGCATGACTTCTTGACTGGTGGTTTTACCGCCAACACTTCCTTGGCGAAGTGGTGTCAAGCTAATGGTATTTTGCTACACATTCACCGCGCCATGCACGCCGTAATCGATCGGCAAAAGAATCACGGTATTCACTTCCGCGTTTTGGCGAAGTGCTTACGGATGTCTGGTGGTGACCACTTACACTCCGGTACAGTTGTAGGTAAACTCGAAGGCGAAAAAGGCATCACTATGGGTTTTGTAGACCTGATGCGCGAAAACTACATCGAAGAAGATCGCTCACGCGGTATTTTCTTCACTCAAGATTGGGCTTCCATGCCTGGTGTCATGCCAGTTGCTTCTGGTGGTATCCACGTTTGGCACATGCCAGCCCTAGTTGAAATCTTCGGCGACGACTCTTGCTTACAATTTGGTGGTGGTACTGCTGGACACCCTTGGGGTAATGCTCCTGGTGCCATGGCTAACCGCGTTGCCCTTGAAGCTTGTATTCAGGCCCGGAACGAAGGTCGTGACCTCATGCGTGAAGGCGGCGATGTCTTGCGGGAAGCCGGTAAATGGTCTCCTGAACTGGCTGTTGCTCTCGAACTTTGGAAAGAAATCAAGTTCGAATTTGAAGCAATGGATACTCTGTAAGCTCCTACTAGTAAGATTGTGGTTGATGTTGCAGGATTTACCCAGAGTAATGACTTAGACTAGACCCAATCTGAAACTGAGAGATTGATGGATATCAAAGCAGTTGCAAATAGTTCAGCCACCGTGCTGACTAGTTATCTAACCTATCAAGCGATGCGAACGGTTTTGAATCAACTGAGCGAAACTAATCCTCCACTAGCCAAGTGGTTGAACAGTTTCTCTGCTCAAAGTGTGTTGCAAAACGGTGAATTATATTTACAGTCTTTGATGGCTGTAAATCAGGAATTAGCCCTACGCATCATGACGGTGCGCGAACACATTGCGGAAGAAGTATTGGATGAATTGCCAGAGATGGTACGTCATCGGATTGCTCATCAAAACACCGAACATCGTCGGCAGCAGTTAGAAAAGCTATCGCAGTTGCCTTCCCATCCTGACGAGTCCCAGGCTAGCCTTTGAGTTAGCAATTCTATTTCTGTAGTTATCTCTTTTAAAGATTCAATAAAGCAGGCAATATGCAAACTTTACCTAAAATGCGTCGCTTTGAGACGTTTTCCTATCTTCCTCCTTTGTCTGACGATCAGATTGTTAGACAGGTTCAGTACATCTTGGATCAAGGCTATATTCCTGGTGTAGAGTTCAGCGAAGAATCTGAGCCTACTCAACACTACTGGACTCTGTGGAAGTTACCTTTGTTCAACGCAACTTCTACTTCAGACGTTTTGAACGAAGTCCGTTCTTGCCGTTCCGAATATAGCAGCTGTTATGTGCGGGTTGTTGGTTTCGACAACATCAAGCAGTGTCAAGTTCTGAGCTTTATCGTTCACAAACCCAACTCTCGTTAGTTTTGGGTTGAGAATAATTTAAGTGATGAATTAAAGAAAGGAGAAGACAAAATTGTCTTCTCCTTTCTTGTTGGTACTAATCTCCATTCCGTTCGCTCAGGGTGAAGGCATTGCGCGATTTGTCCGCAAAAGTGGCTCCGCTTCTTGGTGACTTTAGCCATCCAGAATAGCCGGAGATCTATACAGTAGCGGTTGCCAGAATCTTTTGTAGAAATACGAATTGCTCTTGGACAATTCGGTAATATATCCACGTCCCTCTTCGCTCCTTGGCTAACAAACCTGCTTCATACATGACCTTAAGGTGATGACTGACTGTTGGCTGTGCCAGTCCTAAAGATTCCACCAGCTCGCAAGCACAAACTTCTCCACTGGGCTGGACAGCAATTAAACTAAGCAATTGCAGTCGAGCTGGTTCGCCTAATACTCTAAATAAAGCAGCTACTGTTGACGCTTCTGAAGCAGTTAAATTGCCTGTGAGTAAAGGCGGACAGCAGGAAGTAGAAAGATTTAAAGAGGTCATAAACTCTATATTGACATAAACCAATATATTTTGATAAAGTATTGATACTTATCTATATTGATTTTAATCGATATACCTATGAAACATTCCCGTGAATTGTTAGCAGAATTCATTGGTACTTTTGTGATGGTTTTTGCTGGCACAGGTGCCGTAATGGTCGATCGCCTCAGCAATGGAACCATTACCCATCTGGGCATTAGCATGGTGTTTGGAGCGGTAGTCACAGCCTTGATTTATAGCCTCAGTCACATTAGTGGTGCCCACTTTAATCCAGCAGTCACTCTGGCCTTTTGGAGTGGGGGCTTCTTGCGGCGGAGCCTAGTAATTCCCTACATTGTAGCCCAATCATTAGGGGCGATTGTCGCTTCTGGACTGTTACGAATTTCACTGGGTGCAGTGGGGAATTTAGGGGCAACAATTCCGCGCGATGGTAACTGGGCACAAGCTCTAGTCCTAGAGACCATGCTCTCCTTTATTCTAATGCTGGTTATTTTCGGCTCTGGACTCGATCGACGTGCCCATATTGGGTTTGCGGGGCTGGCGATCGGCTTAACCGTTATGCTAGAAGCCGCCTGTATGGGACCGATGACTGGAGCCAGTATGAATCCAGCCCGATCATTAGGACCAGCATTGGTGAGCTGGAATTGGCAACATCACTGGTTGTATTGGGTTGCACCCATCTTGGGGGCACAGTTAGCGATGATTGTTTATCGCCAGCTATCAAATAATTTTTCCGATATCAAAACTTAAAATTTAGGAGCAACTCCATGAAACGGGTGATGTTTGTCTGCAAAAAGAATTCGGCCAGATCGCAGATGGCAGAGGGATTTGCCAAACAGTTAGGGGTAGGGAAAATCGCAGTGACCAGTTCAGGATTGGAAGCCAGCCAAGTACATCCAGAAGCGATCGCCACCATGAAAGATGTGGGTATTGATATTACCGGGCAAACCTCCAAGGCATTGAGTGAGTTTAAGGCCACCGACTTTGATGTGGTGATTTCTCTGTGTGGTTGTGGCATAAACTTACCACCCGAGTGGTTAACAAGGGAATTGTTTGAGGATTGGCAACTGGATGACCCTGCGGAGCAGCCAGAAATTTTTCCGAGAGTACGGAATGAGGTGCAAGAACAGGTGCGTAAACTTATTTCATCAGTAACTTAAGAATTGATTAGTATGACTCGATCACCTGACGGTACAACAATCTCCTAACGTTTGCCTGAGATGTCATCTATGGTAGAAATGATTATCTATCGATCAAAGAGGATTGCATGTCTGACAAACAAAAAGTTGCCCTGGTCACGGGTGCTTCGGCTGGCATTGGGAAATCGATCGTCCGCCGATTACTTCAGGATGGCTGGATTGTTTACGGTGCAGCTCGGCGCGTCGAGCAAATGGCTGATATCCAAGCAGCTGGTGCCAAAACCCTTTTTTTGGATGTTACCGACGATGCCAGTATGGAGGCTGCTGTTCAACACTTATTAGCAGCGGAAGGTCGCTTAGATGCACTGGTGAATAATGCGGGCTATGGTTCCTACGGGGCGATCGAGGATGTACCCATTTCTGAAGCCAAGCGGCAGTTTGAGGTGAATGTTTTTGGATTAATTAGACTAACTCAATTAGTTTTACCCACCATGCGATCGGCTAAATCGGGAACGATCGTGAATATTAGTTCGATGGGTGGCCGGATTTGGGTGCCGATCGGCGGTTGGTATCACGCTACTAAACATGCGATCGAAGTATTATCAGATGCTTTACGGATGGAGACCAAACCCTTTGGTATCAGAGTGGTGGTGATTCAGCCCGGGGCGATCGAAAGCGAATGGTCCGGGATTGCCGCCCAAACTCTGCAAGAAACTAGCCAAGGTTCGGCCTACAGTTCCCAAGTCAAACCCATGGCTAAAATCCTGAACCATTACGATAATGCTGCTAAACCGGAGGTGGTGTCTAAGGCTGTATCTCAGGCAGTCAATAGCCGTAATCCGAAGAGACGTTATGCCACTCCGATGGATGCCAAATTATTGATCTTTTTGCGCTGGTTGTTGCCAGATTGGGCTTGGGAATTACTGATTAGTAATGCTCTCAAGTAACTACTGAAACGGCAAGTTCTACTTCAAACCTTTGCCAAGCTTCTGGTTCTAGAACTGTAGTGGTTAATTTTTTGGCCACTAATAACGATTGCAACGTCTCGGCATCACCTTCAGCTTTCAGCAAGGACATCAGTAGCCCCTCAAAACTAATATCTCCACCAGCAGCAGTGGGCAAAATCACTTGGGGCTTTAACCACTCGGCTACTTGTAGAGCACTGGCTGTCCCTTTGATGACTGAACCCAGCAATGGAATTTTTAGATCGATGATCGGCGTAATGACCACATCTACCGGTGCCATATCTTGGAGCGTGGGTGAGTGGGAGCCATGTGGCTCGTAATAAAGCTTAGTTTGTTGAACTAGATCAGTGAGCAGATAGCCATTCTCGACTAAGTTTGGTCCGACTAATGAACCGGGTACTGCTTGGATTCTTACTTGCCCTACTGCGAAGTCTTGGCCATGAGCAAGGGTGGTTACTTGGGTATAGCCCATTTTTTGTACAACCTTAGCCGCATTGGGAGAAGCAACTACTGGGATAGATCGATCGAGCTTCTCTAGTGTCGGGGGATGGGCATGGTCGGGCAAACCTTGGGAGAGCAAGATTAGATCAATATTTTCGGGCAAAGGACGCTCAGTATTTTTATCGCCTTTAAATAGCCAGGGCAGATTGCCAAAGGTCAAAGAACCTACTAACCAAGGATCCAGCAAAATTCGCTGTCCACCCATCTCAATTAGCCAGGAGTTGCTATCTAGCCAGGTTAAGTACATGATTTTCCTTTTTTCCAAAACTTCGCTGCACTGATTGTAACGTTATCGTTACAGTGCGACAATCCACCTACAGCTAAGAATTTTGCGCTGCTGGCACCTGCGGCGATAGCTACGCTTGCGCCCCAGGCGACCGCAAGGTGATCACCGTAATTTCGGGACGGCAGTTGAACCGCACGCGGGGAGTCACCAGACCCAGACCCCGACTAGTGTACTGAATCATTTGCTGGATCTGGTACTGGCCCGCTGGATATTTTTTGCCCAGTGGTGGCGTAATCCTCTTTAGGCCAGGGATGTGAACTTGGCCGCCGTGGGAATGGCCAGATAACTGTAAGTCAAATTTACCAGTAGCCGCACTGATGTCGGCAAAATCTGGTTCGTGCGCCAACAGAATTGCACCTTCTGCTGTGCCCATTTTAGTTAGAATTGGTTGCAAATCGGCTTGCTTAACCATAAGATCCTTAACTCCGGCGATTTGAATTTGGGCAGTACCACGTTGGATCGGGGTCAGATCGTTTGCCAAAATTTTAATGCCCAGAGCTTGCAATGTTTGGACTAATCGGGGGTCATTCCACTGATCATGATTGCCCAATACAGCTACCATTCCATCGGGAGCGCGGAGCTGCCGCAAGCCAGTAGCCAAGGTGGGTAAAGACTTTACTGGTTCTAGACGATTTGTATTAGCACCAGTGACGTTGGTAATCGTATCCAAAAATGTCAAATGGGACATGCCCTGATAAGGAGTAGTTCGGCTCTTTTGCTTTGCGACGGGAGAAGCTGGTGGCTCAGAGATGGCAGCTGTGATGTAGTCTCCAGTCAGGACCACCAAATCGGGCTGCTGCTGGGCAGTTAACTGCACAATTTTTTGTAGCCGATCAATATCTTTTAAATTATCAATATGCAGATCCGTCAATTGCACAATTCGATATCGATCGAAGGCCGCTGGCAGATGGGGTAGGGTGAAAGTCACCTGACGCACGTCATACCAGTTCGGCTCAATCTGAAAAATATAAATCAAAAACAGTAGCGTGATCGCTAAGATCATGCTGATGCTACGTCCCAACCACCGGAAGAAACCACGCGATCGACGTTTTTTACTAGGTGGAGAATCTGTGGAGAAACCCATGCTATGACCTGCTAATTACTTGCTCGGTAACTTGTATTGTTCCACTATCCTTTTAGCAAATTCTGGAACATGCTGTGCTAATTTTTCTGGATAATTTCGTTTAACGAACAAATAATTACGGGTAAAGTGGGAATCGATCGAGAACCGGGCATATTCCAAACCCTTGGGGCCAATTTTCTCAATCACCACCCCCAAGATTTTCGCGAACCACATTGGCAAAGTCAGCGCTTGGTCGTAAGCGCCAATGCTTTGCTGCACCGCTTCCTTCCGATTACCTTTGCTAGCTACCGGCTGAGTTTCCAGCAAATCTTGTACCATGTCCAGCATTTCTTGACCACGCGGGTTACGCACCACAATCCACTGCCAGCCAAAGGGTGCCCCCATATAACCCACCACCAAATCGGCTAGCGAATTCACATAATCAAAGCAGCTCAGGCAAGAGGGCGCAAATACATCCTTCAGTTCTTTGGTATTCAAACCAAAAAAAGGCACCAATTCGGTGGAGCCGTCTTCATGCTTAAAATGCACATTGAAATCTTGCATGAACTCGTAATAAACCACTGTTTCTGGCGACCGGCTGGTGGTTTCCAAAAATTTTTGCAACCCGGCGCGACTAACGTTGTCGGTGCAAGGTGTCCCCAACACGTAGAGCTTTTCTAGTCCCAGTTCTTTTTCAACAGCACGAAGTGCCTGGATTTGGCAGCCCACCCCAATAACCAGTAGCCTTTTCATCCCGGAATTAGCTACCTGCTCTAGCACCGATAAATTGGGCGATAGCGTTGGTTTGTTTACCTTCGCTGCTAGAATTTCTGCCCGGTTGCGGGCAATAATTGGTTGGGGCTGAAACCTGTCGTCGGGGCTATTTTGGACGCAGACTACTCCTTCCACCAAACCATTTTCCAGCATCTGAATAGCGATCGTACTCACAATGCCAGTCCATTGAGCACCAGGAATTGGCTCAATTTTCCGCGCCGCCATCATCTGGTTATGTACCCCAAAATACAGATCATCCTCCCGCTCCAAATCCCGGCTGCGCCCATGTACCTGTTCTTCGAGCGCCGGAATCTGCTGGTTTAGAAAGGCACAGGCTTCGCTGACGTAGTGAATGTAGTAGGTATCACACAGGCCACATTCACTGCAAAGTTCCTTAGCCGGACGGCGGCTGCTGGGTTTTAGGGCTTTGGATTTGAGATGTTTAGCAGTCATGTGCAAATGGGAGGAGAAATTTCAAATTCTAACTAATTCTAAGATCTAAAGATGACGTTCGATCGCACTCACGTATTCTTCATAAGCTTTGGCACCTAGCAGCTTTTCTACTACTTCGCCCTGCTTAAAAAACATCACCACCGGAATACTTTTGACTTCAAACTTTTTGGCAATTTCCTTGTGAGCATCAATATCCAACTTCATGACTGTCGCTCGATCGCCATAAGTATCGGCTAAATCATCCACGAGGGGAGCAATTAATTTGCAAGGGCCGCACCAGCTGGCCGTATAGTCCACCACCAAAACATCTGAGGTGGCCAATAAACTATCGAATTCGGCTTGATCTTGAATATAAGCAGTTGCGCCCATGACTTTTGGCTCCGGTTCCATGAAAAACTTGTAGGATGCCCCCACTATACTGCTTATGCAGCGGGTAAAGAGTTGTGTCGTTTGCGCTTAACTTCAACCAAGAGAATTTTGCGCCGAGCCAATTCTGTTAAAATAGCAGTAACTCCAATTTACTACTCGGTTGTGTCTAGGTAATACGACCATGGGTGTGGGCGCAATCCCCCACTTTTTTTGCGCTCAATAATGGCCGCTAGTCTATTACCGCAGCCGTCACGTTGTCACTTGTTTAGATATGACTCATCCCCTGATTCCCTCAATTATTGATTTGGCCGAACCCGTGGCCACCGAACTGGGCTTGACTGTTGTAACAGCAGTTTTTTATACCAACGAACGACCGCCCATCCTGCGGGTGGATATTCGGAGTCTAGATGCTGAAACTGGTTTAGCCGATTGTGAACGGATGAGTCGATCGCTAGAGGCCGCCTTGGACGAAGCGGAATTAATTCCATTCCCCTACAACCTAGAAATTTCTAGTCCCGGCGCGGCCAACACTCTGACTACCGATCGAGAGTTTGAAGTTTTTCGAGGCTTTACGGTATCGGTGCAGCTTCATCAGCCGCTCAAAGGTAAAACGGCCTTAAAAGGACAACTGAAAGAGCGCGATGACACCACCATCCACCTTACCCAGAAAGGAAAAATTGTTAATATTCCCCGTGAATTAGTCAGTGCTGTCGTTCTAGATAGCGATTAGTGACATTGCCCTGACCTGCTCACCTTCATTACTACCCACAACTGAATATGCCACCCAGAAAGTCAACTAAAAAAGCCGAAAAAGCCACTAAAACAGTCAGTCTGCCAGGACTGAGTGCGATGATTGTCGAGATTAGCCAAGATCGAAACCTCCCTGTCACTGCCGTCCAACTAGCCCTGCGGGAAGCTTTGTTAAAGGGCTACGAACGCTATCGGCGAGCACAGCACCTCGACCAACTGCATTTTGAAGAAGAGTATTTCGACAATTTTGATGTGCAGCTGGACTTGGAAGATGAATCTTTTCAAGTCATTGCTACCAAGGTAATTGTGGAAGAAGTGACCGATGATGATCATGAAATCTCTTGGTCAGAAGTTAAAAAAATACTGGGTGGTAATCCTGATGACGCAGCAGTAGATGCGGAACTCCCAGAAACTCAAATTGGCGATTCTGTCTTGCTGGATGTAACTCCCAACCAAAAAGACTTTGGTCGGATGGCGGCGATTCAGGCCAAACAAGTATTGGCTCAAAAGTTGCGAGATCAACAGCGCAAGATCATTCAAGAGGAATTTGAACACCTCGAAGGCTCGGTGATTATGGGCAAGGTGCTAAGGTTTGAGCGCCAATCGGTGATTTTGTCGGTGAGCAGTGGTTTCGGGCAGCCCGAAGTAGAAGCCGAACTGCCTCAAAAAGAACAGTTGCCCAAGGATAATTACCGCATTGGCCGATCTTTTCGGGTCATTATGAAAAAAGTTCGGGATGGTTCTCAGCGTGGACCCCAGTTGCTAGTTTCCCGCACTGCTGCTGGCTTGGTAGTGGAATTGTTTGCGACAGAAGTCCCCGAAATTGAAGAAGAAATCGTGCGGATTGTGGCGGTTGCCCGAGAAGCTAACCCGCCCTATCGCAATGTCGGTCCCCGAACTAAAATTGCAGTGGACACTCTCGAAGGCGATGTTGACCCAGTCGGAGCTTGTATTGGTTCGCGGGGATCGCGGATTCAAGTGGTGGTAGATGAATTGCAGGGCGAAAAAATCGATGTGATTCGCTGGTCGCCAGACCCGGCTACTTATATTTCTAATGCCCTTAGTCCCGCCCGGATTGACGAGGTGATTTTAGTGAATCCCGAAGATCGTCAGGCTCATATTTTGGTGCCAGAAGACCAGCTGAGTCTGGCGATCGGTAAGGAAGGCCAAAACGTGCGGTTGGCTGCCCGGCTCACTGGCTGGAAAATTGATATCAAGGATATTGCTAAATACGATGCGGTAGCGGCGATGGCCGAAGTTGAAGCGCAACGAGCGGCTAATCCTCCAGAGTATCAACAAGATGAATATGAGTACGAAGAGGACTAAATAATGGAGAGAATCAGAGGATGAAGAACTACCGCCGCTGCCTTAGTTGTCGGCAACTGATCGATCGACAACAATTGTGGCGGGTGGTTCGTCTCCATCCGCAACGGTCGGTGCAGTTAGATCAGGGCATGGGGCGCTCTGCTTATCTCTGCCCGACCGCTGACTGCCTAGCTGCCGCTCAGAAGAAGAATCGATTGGGTCGAGCCTTAAAAACCCCTGTCCCAGATATTATTTACCAGCAACTGACGGCTAGACTCGTAAATTAATAGCTCTAATCTTCATTCATCGGCCATCAAGCAAGCAGATTACAAAAGTTACAGTAGCCATTTTTCCATATCTGAGTAGCGTAACAGTCATTGTCTGAGCTGAAATTAGCTGCGACTGAGACAGATTGAAGAATTCATGGCAGAATATATTATAATCACAAATCCAAAATCTACATGGCATGTCCGTTTGCAGTTTCAGTCCCATCAGTCCCAATTTTTTTAGCGACTCACGTCAGTGTTGGTGATCGGGGTTGTGTACAAAGAAGCGGTTTTTGAATCCTGAAATAGCCTAGCGTAGGCTTTCAGCATATCTATTAACCAGAGGCTACCACCTTCACTTAACAGATTTTTAGCCTTGTCGCCGATAACAGCGCCAGGCCAATAACACAATTTTTAACCAGGAACTGAAAGGTATTACGAGGGCGCAGTGGATGAACAACAGCAAAATTAGAATTTATGATTTATCTAGGGAATTGAATTTGGAAAACAAAGATCTGCTAATGGTTTGCGAAGAGCTAGAGATTGCGGTGAAGAGTCATAGCAGTACGATCTCGGAAGCAGAAGCGGGGAGAATCAGAGCTGCTGCTCAAAAGTTGATCGCTCGTCCAGACCAAGCGAAGAAGCCCTCAGCGGTCGAAAAAGAAAAGGTCGATCGACAACCAGCGGCTAAAGCTAGTGGCGAACAGAAACCGCAGATTTTACAGATTCGGCACAAAACCAACCAGGAAGAAGCTAGTGCAGAATCTGGGATGGCACCGAAGCCAACGGCTGTCCCACCATCTATGACATCTCCCAACAATCCTGAACGACCAGTCTCTCGCCCCCAAACAGCTCCTGCCGAAGTAGCTAGACAAGAGGTGACTACTGCTCGGCCAGCATCTGAACCTGTTTCTATGCGGGCACAGCCGGCTCGTTCACCAGAACGCAGTGGCAGTGAACAAGCCAGCTCAGAAAGCCCAGCCCGGCCAACAGTCAAGCCAGTGTTGAAGGTGGCGGGTGCCCCAGTACGACCCGCTGGTACAAATCCTGATCGCCCAGCTCGTCCGGCTGCTGGTGAACGGCGACCACTGCGAGAAGTCCCAGCAGTCCCCGAACTAAATCGTCCGCAGCGCAAAATTGTCCAAATTAAGCCGTTGGCATCGGTGGGTGCTGTCCCTGGTGGGATGGGTGGCAATAATGATGATGATGATTCGATCGATGTCATTGATAACGTCGAGAAGCTCGAACTGCGCAGACCCACTTTACCGAAGCAGATCAAGAAGCCCAAGGCTTGGTCGAAGGGCGAGGAAGAAGAAGCAGAGAATGCGGCTAAAGCAGCCAAGGCTGCTGGTAAGAAGCGTAAATCTCAAATCATTGCTGATGATGATGACGACGATGATGAAGATGGACAAGGTGAAGATGGCACAGCGGTAGTAGTAAGTCTATCGATCGTGCGGCCGCCTAAGCCCGCTAGCGCCCAAAGAGCCGCTACTCCGATTGCCGCTCCCGCTCGCAAGAAACCCACGCGTGGCGGCGATAGCAGTCGTCATAACAATCGGCGACGAGATGAGAAAGCCGTCGTGGAGAAGCCCGAGTTTATTACTCTGGGTGGTAGCTTAACCGTACGTGACTTGGCTGATTTGTTGATCGTGCCAGAAACAGAAATTGTGCGCCAGCTATTCTTTAAGGGAATCGCCGTTAGCGTCACGCAGATTCTGGATGTGGCCACCGCCACGATGGTGGCCGAAGAGATGGGCATTTTGGTAGAGACCAAAGAAGAGCAAGCTCCAGCCACCAAAATAACCGAAATGTTGTCTGTTGCCGATCTAGATAATCTGCACCGACGGCCACCAGTCGTTACCATCATGGGGCACGTTGACCATGGTAAAACGACCCTCTTGGATGCCATTCGTGAAACCAAGGTGGCGCAGGGTGAAGCCGGTGGGATTACCCAGCATATTGGTGCCTACCATGTGGATGTCACCCACAACGGCAAAATGCAGCAAGTGGTCTTCTTGGATACGCCTGGCCACGAAGCCTTCACGGCAATGCGGGCGCGGGGTGCCCGGGTAACGGACGTAGCGATCTTGGTGGTGGCTGCCGATGACGGTGTCCGGCCACAGACGATCGAAGCAATTCGCCACGCTCAGGCTGCGGAAGTACCGATTATTGTGGCCATTAACAAAATGGACAAGCCCGGTGCTAATGCCGATCGAGTACAGCAAGAACTCACTTCCTATGGACTTCAGTCCGAGGATTGGGGCGGTGATACAGTCATGGTGCCGGTTAGTGCCCTCAAGGGTGATAACCTCGATACCCTGTTAGAAATGATCTTGCTAGTAGCTGATGTCGAAGATCTGCAAGCGAATCCGAACCGTCCGGCGAAGGGCACCATCATCGAAGCGCATTTAGATAAGGCAAAAGGGCCAGTGGCTACTCTCCTCATCCAGAATGGGACGCTGCGGGTGAGTGATACTCTCGTTGCTGGTCACGTCTTCTGTAAAGTACGCGCCATGGTAGACGACAGGCTTCAGCGCGTCGAAGCCGCTGGTCCTTCCTTTGCCGTTGAGGTATTAGGGATGAGCGATGTGCCAGCAGCTGGTGACGAGTTTGAAGTATACCTGAGTGAAAAAGAAGCGCGAGCGGTGGCCGATAAGAATTCAGAATCCTATCGCCATTCCCGTCTCCAGCAGATGATGTCTTCGCGCCGAGTCACGCTCAATACTCTCTCTGCGCAAGCTCAAGAAGGCGATCTGAAGGAGTTGAATTTGATTCTGAAGGCCGATGTACAAGGTTCGGTAGAAGCAATTTTGGGTTCCTTGCGTCAGCTGCCGCAGAAAGAAGTTCAGGTACGGGTATTGTTCTCAGCTCCGGGTGAAGTCACTGAGACTGATGTGGACTTAGCTGCGGCCAGTGGCGCGGTAATTATCGGTTTTAATACTAGCTTGGCTAGTGGGGCGCGAGCCTTGGCCGATACTTCTGGTGTCGATATTCGAGAATACGATATTATCTATAACCTGTTGGATGATATCCAAAGCGCGATGGAAGGCTTGCTCGATCCTGAACAGGTGGAAGAACCACTGGGTCAGGTGGAAGTGCGGGCGGTGTTCCAAGCTGGTCGTGGGAATATTGCTGGTTGCTATGTGCTCAGTGGTAAGGCGGTGCGTAACTGCCAAATCCGAATCAAGCGGGGCGAGCAGTTGGTCTTCACTGGTGTTCTGGATTCGCTGAAGCGGGTGAAGGACGATGTGAAGGAGATGAATGCTGGGTTTGAATGCGGTATTCGTCTCGATCGCTTTAATGACTGGAAGGAAGGGGACATTATTGAAACGTTCCAATTCGTCAGTAAGCGCCGAACTTTGACTGTGTAAACGGTAATTCAGATAAAGCCCTCTAGACTAAAGTCTAGAGGGCTTTGTTTTATTATCTAACCTGAGTTCGGGTTAAACAGAAGCCAGTAAATTGTGTTCCATAGCGATTCCTGGCTTCTTAGGTTGATGACAATAAGCAATCAATCCACAGAGAATGTTGACAAAGCAATTAACTGGAGAGCGATGCCGGGAATGTT
>JANOQI010000041.1:0-202726 GCA_031414775.1 Synechococcales cyanobacterium VAR_4_metabat_354 | reverse complement strand
GCTTTTGCAAGGAGGGTCTGTATAATATCGTTCATACGGCGATTCTTCTGGTGCTTTGTTGATACTTGTACCTTACGCGATGAATCGCTTTTCGTCGATATTTGGCACATTGTCGTTGTAAATCTGTCCGGACTATTGATTTAATAGTGAAGCTTAATTTAGCGAGTGGTTTTAGAAACATGTTGATAGCACCTCCGAATCTCTAATTTTTTTGCCATTCGCACCTTACAACATAATGTTGAGAAACTTGTGAGCAAACTTAGCTAGATTAAAGTTATATGTGATACCAAACTTGAGCACTCACAAGTTCCTCAACTTCTTGCTTTAGTCTAGAGCTATATTAAACTTTATTAATCGGAGGTATATTCGTTATGTCACTAATAAAATGGCAACCTCTAGAAGAATTGAATGGCTTACGCCACCAGATAAATCGACTTTTCGACGAGATCGTACATGAAGAGCCAAGGCTAGGGCAGGTTTCTCCTCAAGTACGAGAAACTCCCTGGATGCCGGCGATCGAACTGCAAGAAACTGAGACAGATCTATTGCTCAAAGCCCAAGTACCGGGCTTGGAAACAGATAAATTAGATATTCAGGTGAGCGAGAATGCCATTTTTTTAACTGGTGAATATCAGCAAGAACAAAAAACCGATAGCAAAGGAATTCTACGCACGGAGTTTCACTATGGTCAGTTCCGACGGGTAGTACCATTACCATCAGCGATCCAGCGCGAGCATGTCACCGCCGAGGTCAGTGATGGTCTCTTGACTCTAATGATGCCCAAATCAACAGCCAGTGTGCCGAATGTGGTGAAGGTACCTATCATCGATAAATCTCCAACTGTTCCTGCCACTCAATGACTCATATTAAGTCATGAAATGATGCTGCTGAGTTTGATAATAATGAACTGATGATTAAATTTAAACGTCAGGAAGAAGGTCATGAAAACAGATTACCTAATTGTAGGCAGTGGTTTGTCCGCATTAGTCTTTGGTGCCTTGATGGCCAATACGGGCAAGATGGTGCGAGTGATCGAAGCACACGAGCATCCTGGTGGGTTTGGTCATAGCTTTACGATGGCCAAAAAATACACCTTTAATGCCCAGCTGCACTATGTGTGGGATTGTGGTGCTGGTCATCCAGTGCATCAGGTATTACAAAAATTACACCTAGATCAAACAGTGACGTTCGATCGATATGATCCCCATGGTTTTGATCACATGCGGATGCCCAATTATGCCATTAACATTCCTAGCGATTCAGCAGAACTAGTGCAACGCCTTACTGGTCTTTTCCCCCAGGATGCTGAGCAGTTAAAGCGATTTATCGCAGAATTACAAAAGGTACGGGCTGGTTTGCGCTATCTATCACCACCAGTGCAGCCGCTAGAACTACTACAACATTTGGGAGTAGTCTATACCGCAATTCAGTATCTCAATAGTACTCTTCAGGATGTTTTTGACAAGTTCAAAGTTCCGCTGGCGGCTCAAACGCTACTGGCGCTCCAGTGGCCAGATTTTCTATTACCACCGGCGCAGCTTTCTTTTTATGCTTGGGTTATTCTGTTTACGGGTTATCAAGAAGGTGCTTTCTACCCCACCCAACACTTCGAGCAGGTGGTTAATGCTCTCGTAAAAGTAATTACTGATCATGGTGGTCAGGTCTTACTCAATCAAGAAGTTACCAACTTTTTGCTCACGGGCAAAACAGTAACAGGCGTGCAGTCGATCGATCTGCTTACTCACCAATCTCATGAATATTTGGCTGATACGGTGATCTGTAATATTGATCCCAAAAAGGCCGCTAAGATGATTGGGAGCGATAAGTTTTCGTGGTTAGTCCGCCGCAAGTTAAATTATGACTACTCACCTTCTAATTTCATGGCCTACTGTGTCGTACAGGGAATCGACCTCCGCGACTACGGTTTCGGGAAGTGGAATACATTCCATAGTGGCGATATCGATCTGAATGTGGCGTTCGATCGCATGTACAATCATCACGATTATACTAACCCTAGTTTTGCGATTACCACACCCACTCTCTTGACCGATGCGGTGGGTGACTGCCCGCCAGACTGCCAAGTCATAGAGTTTTTGACGGTAGCTAACTATCAGTACTTCAAACAACTGCGGGATCTAGACCCTAAAGAATACCGGCAAAAAAAAGCCGAGATTTTGGACTCGATTTTGGATGTAGTAGAAAAACACTATGTACCCGACTTCCGATCGCACTTGGTGTTTAAAATCACCGGTAGTCCTACTACCAACGAACACTTTTGTTACTGTCCACAGGGAAATTCCTACGGTTCGAGCCTGACCCCGCGCAACATGGGGCTTGGTCGCCTCAATCACCACACATCTTTGCAAAATTTCTATTTTTGTAATGCTTCCTCTGGCTATCCCGGTTTTGCCCCTACTTTTTGGACAGGAGCATTGCTATATCAACGACTATCGGGCGATGTCATTTTGAATTAATCAGCTCGTTGGAGCTACGCTCAACCAACTGATCAAGATTGACTTAGATCAATTAAATCAATATTAGGAGTTGAATAATGAAAGTCGCGATTATTGGTGGCGGTGCTAGCGGCATGGTGACTGCATATTTGTTAGACAAACAGAGCCACCAAGTTACAGTATTTGAGCGACAACCAATGCTGGGCGGTCACATCCGCACCCTCAACCAAAACGTGCAGCCCAATCGCTCTCATAGTAACTTGGTGCTAGAAAATGGAGTGCTGGAGTTCCCCACGATATTCCATAACTTTATTGCTTTGATGAATGAGTTGGGTGTCGAGTTAGAGCCAGTCAGTGTGGGTTCTGCTCTGTTTATGAAAGATGGCAACCACTATTTTTCGGGGCAGGTGATTGAAAAAAATTTTAGTGGTTGGCGACGGTGGAGTGAGTATTTACGGTTGGATGCCTTGTATGCTCGATCGGTTAGTTTTTTGATTAAAACCAAGTTTTGGCGACTACTAGACTTTCATAATCAATCCCTGGCCGCCCATTTCACTCGTCCGAGCATTCGCGACACCTGGCTAAAATTATTTGCGATGTACAGTTATTCGATGTCCTTTGGGCTATTGGATGATTGTCCGGCTGAGCTAGTGATCCCGATGCTCCGTGACGACGTTTTTGTGGACTGGGTGCGCATCAAAGGTGGCGTATATTCTTATATTCAAAAAATCCTCAATTGCTTCCGAGGTCAAATATTTCTAGATGTTCAAGTGGCGGCGATTTGGCGTACAGCAGTGGGGGCGCATGTCAAATTATCCACTGGCATGGTGCTAGATTTTGATCGAATAGTGTTCGCAACTCCTCCCAATCAAGTACTGAAGTTGTTAACAGATCCCGATAGTGCTGAGGTCAGGAGATTTAGCCCCTGGCAAGGAAATCATATCCAAACTCTGCTACATAGTGATACAGCTATATATCGACCTTACGGCATTAAAACTGGCTCGGAATTTGATTTCTTCCAAACCGATCGCCAACATGGTTATTGGGGATACAATGCCAATCTCAATCAGCTATGTGGTATCGCATCGCCGCTGCAATATAGTCTGTCATTTAATCTAGAAAGTCTGATTGCTCCAGACCAGATTCTGCATGTGCAGCAGCACCATACCCCACTTTATACAGTAGCGGCTTTCCGCGATCGCCAAGAGATTATTCAAACCAATGGCGAAAATCATACCTATCATGTTGGTGCCTATTTAGGCGATGGTTTGCATGAAGGAGCCATTACTTCGGCGATCCGAGTAGCAGAATTAATGGGTGAGGCAGCGCCAGTAAGATTACCAGCTCGCCTAGTGGGCTAATATCGATCGTCTATCATTTAATAGCCCAAATCACTTCAAGATACTAGATACGGCGGCAATTTTAGACCCCAATAGTGGTGGAGCCGAAAATTGCTGGGAATAAGTGGGATTACTCGCATAAGCTTGGGCATGGGATTGGCGCAACTGAACATTCACAGCCACTGTTTTGGCATCATACATTTGCATCGCAAGTTTAGGATAACAGCCAAAAATGATAATTGGTACTAGAAAGCAGGCGGCAATCAAAATTTCACGCGGCCGAGCATCACTAAATTCAGCTTGAGCAGGCATCACACAACTATTACCAAAACAAACAGCTTCCTGATTGCCCCGACCTAGCAAGTCTGGATCGGTGATATCGCAACTAGGCGCAATATCACAGTTCGGTGCCGTGCCACCAGGGTTATAGAAAATCTGACGCAGCATCGAAAGTAAATAGATTGGGGTCAAAATCAGACCGAGAGCCGATAGAAAAATGGTCACTACCCGGAAGGTTGAACTATAAATATCACTAGTAGCCATCCCCATAAACACAGCGATTTCACCAGCAAACCCACTCATCCCCGGTAGTGCCAACGAGGCCAGCGCCCCAGCCGTAAATAGCGCAAATATTTTCGGCATCACTTCGCCAATATTGCCCATTTCACTGAGTACCATGGTGTGAGTTCGATCGTAAGTAACCCCAGCCAGAAAGAAAAGAACGGCCGCAATTAAACCATGGGAAATCATCTGTAACATGGCACCGTTGATTCCCAAATCGGTGAAAGAAGCAATGCCCAACAACACAAAACCCATATGGGAGACTGATGAATAGGCTAAGCGCCGCTTCATGTTGGTTTGAGCAAAAGAGTTAATACCGCCATACACCACGTTCACAACCCCTAACATCACTAAGACTGGAGCAAAGTAAACGTGAGCATCGGGCAGCAGTCCTAAATTCAGGCGAATCAGTCCATAGCCACCCATTTTAAGCAAAACTCCAGCCAGTACCATGGAGACTGGCGAAGATGCTTCACCATGAGCATCTGGGAGCCAAGTATGCAAAGGGAAAACAGCCAGTTTGAGGCCAAAGGCAATCAACAAGCCCCCATAGAGAGGAATTTGCCAAGCGAGAGGATAGTGTTTTTGCGCCAGTTCAGCCACATCAAAAGTGAAATTGTCACCATAGAAAGCCATCGCCAGAGCGGCTACCAGAATAAAGATGGAAGACAGCGCCGTATATAACAAAAATTTAGTGGCGGCGTACTGACGCTTCTGGCCACCCCAGATGGAAACTAGTAAATAAACGGGAATCAACTCGACTTCCCACATGATAAATAGTAAAACTAAATCCTGAGCCACAAAAACGCCGATCTGGGCGGAATAGAGTACCAACATCAAGACGTAAAAAAGGCGTGGCTTAATATCAACTTGCCAAGCTGCAAAAATGGAGAGAGTAGTGACAAATCCGGCCAGTAATACTAAGGGCGCAGATATTCCATCCACTGAAATAGCCCAACTCAATCCTAATTTGGGAATCCAGTCATATTTTTCCACGAGCTGAAAAGTAGTGCTGCTCGGATCATAGTGCTGCCAAAAGACATAGCACATCAGCGCAAAATCAGCGATCGCTATACCTAAAGCATAAAGACGGATTGTCTTCCCATCTTTGTCAGGCAAGATCGGGATCAGCAGGGAAGCAACGAGCGGTAGACAAACAATGATAGTCAGCCAAGGAAATGAATTGGGCACGATCAAGACTGAGTAGAAATACTCACCAGTGAATAAAATTAAGTTTACTGAATTGTCAAGATTTTAACCATATATCTTGACCATATATTAATCATAAGATCAAAGTGAGTATTAATACTCAGAAGGTGTCTGAAAACTCCTAATCAATGGAATGAACTACTGATTGCACTATGGGAACAATATTTTCTTTCTAGTATTGACTGCCGGATTTGCGATGGTTAATCGCTGTCACACCAGTTGTTTCTAAGACTCTGCCATTATTGACTAGGGCATAAAGCAGCCAATGATCACCACAATCCATCCGATTTTGGACGGTGCACTCTAGGTAAGAAAGGGTCTCTGTTAGCATCAAGCAACCATTCGCCGCTGTTTCAGTCGCAATACCGGTAAATTGATTTGTCCCTGGGGCGGGGGGTTTGAGAAAGTGGCGTCGCAGATTATGACCTTCTTTGAGGATATTCAGCACAAAAACTTCACCGGACTGGGCTAAACAAGACAGTTCTCGATCTTTGGCTACGGCGATGGTAATGGCGGGCGGACTGAATCCAGCTTGCGAAACCCAAGAAGTCAGAAATCCGACTGGCTCGCCCATATTGTTGACGGTGATTACACAGAGCGAACCAGTGATCCGCCCGACGGCTTGGCCAGTCCGATCGATCTGACCATCAACGCTGGCTTGGCGGGGTGCTCTGACCTTTTTGGCTCGCTGAAGGACTTTGGCAAACTCGCCGCCAGCGGCGGTGCACTGCTGCAAAACTTCTTCGGTGGGGGCGAATTTGATCCGCATGGTGGCAAATCCCAGCGGATAACCAACATCTTGCAATTTACGTTCAATCAGATCTACTGCTTCACCACTCCAACCGTAGGAGCCAAATACTCCGGCCACTTTGGTCTGAGTGGCAGTCGAAAGTACAATTCCTAATGCTGTCTGAATCTGGGTTGGCGGCAGTCCAGCCAATGTCGGAGAACCAATAATAAAACCGTCACAGGCTTGCACGGCCTTAGTGATATCAGCGGTATCCGTAAATTCGCAATTGATACTCTGGACAGCCACGCCAGCTTGGGTAATGCCCTGGGCGATCGCCTGCGCCATCATCGCGGTGTTGCCATAGGCCGAGGTATAAAGCAAGACCACGTTCAGCTCTTTGCTCTGCTGCTGTTGGCACCAACTCTGATAATCGAGGGTCAAGACACTGCGGCTATGTCGCACCAGCGAACCATGATTAGGAGCATAGGTGCGCGCTGGAAACTCGGCGAGCTTCTGCATGGCTGCCTCTACTTGGTTAGCCTGGGCGGCATGGAGGCAATCGAAATAATAACGCCGATCTTCACTGAGGGTTTTCCAGTGTTCGTCAAACACCGCATCATCACAAACATGGCTGCCAAATAGTTTATCGGTGTAAAGGATGCGGCTAGCTTGGTCATAGGTGGCCAAGGCATCCGGGTGACGAGGGGTGGGGACAAAGCGAAACTGAAGAAGATGACCATTGCCCATATCCATCGTTTCGCCATCGCGGGCAATGTGGACTTTGAGGGTTTGGTTGTCACCAAACTCCAGACCCAGATCCTGAGCCTCATCTTCGCGCGGTGAGGGCAGGTCGAAGGAGTTGGCAAAAACCGATCGTAAGGTATTAACCCCTGGCTTGGAGCAAATAACTGTGGCGTAGGGAGCTGCCTCTAGTAAACGTTTGAGGGTAGCAATCCGGTTGGGATTGACATGGCTGAGGATGATGTAGTTAAGTCGCTGATAGTAAGCATGTTGCCCCAACTCTTCCAAAAATAGGTCGGTAAAAGATTCGCCCGGTGGGTCGATCAGTACGATCGATTGCCCTTGAATCAGATAAGAATTAGCGGTAGAACCCTTTTGACGAGCATACTCAATTTCAAATTTGAGCCGTTCCCAGGTGCGTGATCGCAACACTGTGGTATCGGTACCAACTTCAGCAACTTGGACATCACGCGGTTTAAAGTCAGCCATAGAATCAGAAAAATGAAGTATAAAAAGGTTTAAAGGATAATCAAAGCGTAAAGTAGAGTCAGGAAATGTTTATTTTATTTTTTATCTAGGTGCTTTTGGACAAGTCTCTTTTCTGGATCAATTCCTTCAAAGGTGGGGGGAATCCAAACTCTGACTACCAGCAATACACCCATTACTAGCAAAAAAGCACAGGCTGATAAGGTCTGTGGCCAGGGTATTTCGAGTACGCCGCGCACAATAACTTCTCTCAGCACCGAGACGATCGCTACTTCTACAGCTACTCCGATCGATACTCGTTGCTCTTGCAAGTAAATGATCAGAAGCCGAAATAGCTCTACTAAGATCAAGATAAATAGAATGTCAGCGGTGACCGCTTGAAAATCCAGAGGCGGCAGGATCGAGATGAACATTGAGCGCAGTTGCAGTAACATCACTCCAAACAAGCCGATACACAGAGAGATGATAATGAAGTCTTGAACTGTTTCTAAAACTAACACGACTCGATCGATCCAAAAAGGCGGAGAGTTTGATCGATTTTTCACTGGTTGCTCCATGTTATTCCCTCGAATTGAGTCAAAGCTACTAACGCAGCAGCTGGAGATATTCCAGCCGCTACATCAAGGGGCTTTGCTAATCAGTAAGATGATGGCGTAGTAATCTTTGTATTTACTAATGGCTTTAGTAGTGATTACCTACTTTGCGATGGTGAATTGCTGTTAATGAATCTGTTTTGGCTACTCGACCAACATCCACCGTACTGTAAACAATCCAGTGATCATCACCTTCCATCCGGCTGACCACTTCACATTCGAGGTAAGCCAGCGAATCCGCCAAGATGGGCGAACCATTGACCGCTGGATACACCTTGATACCAGCAAAGCGATCAGCACCAGGTTGAAACCGCTTCAGAAAGTGCTTCATTAGGGGCTGGTAATTACCTTCTTCTAGGATATTTAAGACAAAGTGGTCGCCTACATGCATCAAAGATTCTATCGCCCGATCCTTAGCCACGGCAATGGTGATACCAGCCGGTTCGATGCTAGCTTGAGAGACCCAAGAAGCCAACATCGCACTGGCTGCTTCGCCGCGCTTGGCCGTAATGATATACAAACCACCACTCAACCTACCGAGCGCTTTATCTAAGTCATTATCAAGCGATTTCATTTGCTTAATGCTGCGATCGCGAGTCAGCCACTGACCCAAATCAGTCCCCGCTTCGGCACAGAGTTGATAAGTACTTTCATTGGGAGTTTCTTTAATCAAAATGGGGGCAAAAGCTTCGCGCACGCCCACTTCTTGCAGTTTGTTACGGAGCGGATAAACCGAGTCATCATCGCCACCGCCAGATTCAAAGAGGCCAAAGGTTTGTTTAGCATTGATCGCCGCCAAAATAGTACTCAGTAGTGCCTGCGTTTGAGTAGCCTGCGCTCCCGACTGCGGCGGCATCCCAATCACCACCCCGGCAGCAATACCCACCAACTCTCTGACCTCATGAGGATCGGCTTCCAGCAAGTCAATTAATTCTACTGCTACGCCGGTTTTAGAAATACCTTGTCCGATCGCATGGGCTAATTGATCGCTACAGCCATACTCAGATACATAGAACATCGCCACCAGCGTCACCGCCTTGGTCTGCGATTTGCTCCATTCTTGATAACGACCGACCAGTTCAGCAATATGGTGACGGAGTAATGGACCATGGCCGGTGGCAATAGTGCTAATGGTTGGCAGCTCAGCCATGCGCTTGATGGCAGCCAGTACTGATCGTGCATTTGGCCCCATCAAACAGTTGTAGTAAGTCTGATAGTCGGCATTGAGCAGCTCTAGTTCTTCATCGTAGGTTTCGTCATCGCAATAGTGCATCCCGAATACATCGCAAGTAAACAGAGTCTGCGTGCCATGATCGTAGGTCAAGATGGTATCCGGCCAATGGAGATTGGGAGCTGAAACAAATTCTAGTTCATGGCCATTGCCCAAATCTAATCGATCGCCATTTTTGACGATCATTTGTTGATAGGGTTGATGAATCAGGTTATCCAAAAACTGCATAGCTACTTTGGCACCCACCACTACAATTTCAGGATTCAATTGCAATAAGTCTTTAATTAAGCCACTGTGGTCTGGTTCTGTGTGACTAACTACTAAATAGTCAATATCAGCGGGATTAATTAAACCGGTGAGGGTATCAAGATACAGCTGCCGAAATTTGGCATGGGAGGTATCAACTATGGCAATCTTTTCGCTGCGAATTAAGAAGGAATTATAGGTAGTACCATTTTCTAGGGCGAATTCAATGTCAAACCGATCGCGATCCCAATCTAGCGATCGAATGGCGGTGGTGTTAGCCGCAATCTCAATCGTTTGCATTGTCAGCCGGGTGCGTGCCGGAGCGCTAATTGCTACCATGATAAACCTCTACTTTTTTCTATAAACTTAACTGAAATATTAAATTGGCTCTCTTTCTCTAATTCTGACGGTTTCCCCGGGGTTTGTAAAGTTAGATTGAGTAACTTTACCTATCAGCAATACTTATAATTCGGTCTACCCAACGGCCCAGGTTCAACTACTGGCTCAAGTACCAGGTAAATTACGGAGTCTATCATCTAGGTGGTAGCGATCGCCCAAGGATTTCAGCATCGGGCCACCGGGCTTCAGGGTAATCACACTGACCGAGCAAGCCGGCACGTCCAATCGATCGCGATAGCGCCCCAGTTCAATTCCCAGTAAGTTGCAAAGAATAATCCGAATGGTGGCTTTATGAGAGACCACTAAAACGTTGCCATTAGTATGCTGATGGTTGATTTCAGCAATCACTGCTAGGGCACGATTAGCTAATTGCAAGCCAGTTTCACCGTGGGTGGGGGCATTCCAGCCAGGTTCGGATTGCCAGCGGCGATAGTCATCGGCATACTTGCTCTGGACAGCTGCCACTGTTTGACCTTCCCAATCGCCGTAATGAATTTCCTTAAGACCAGCTCTTACTTGCAATTCGATTCCAGTTTTATCACTGAGGGGCTGGGCGGTAGCCAGGGTTCTTTTCATGGGGCTGGCATAAATGGCTTGCCAAGATACCTGACTATAGATTTTAGCAAAAGCAGCAGCCATTTCTTCGCCCTCGGCGGTGAGGTCGGGGTCAATCCAGCCGCAGTGCCCACCAGAACGGCTATAGATAGTTTCGCCATGGCGGAGGAGGTAGAGATTTAGACTCATAGATGCTGGGATAGTTGGAATATTTCCATTCTCCCAGCTTTATCGCCAAATTTCTTAGGTGATTACGGTGGGCTTGTCCATCCCAGTATGTACTTTGATTTGTGCTAGTTCCTCAGCGATCGAGATCGGACCAGCCAAAGCCTGTTGCACATCCACTCCTTGCTTACTTGGATCATCCGTAAAACCTTCAAAGTAAGCACGGAGCGTCGCCCCCTGCGTACCCGTCCCCGACAGCCGCATCACAATCCGCGAACCATCTGTAAACCCAATCCGCATTCCCTGCTTCGTACTAACGCTGCCATCGATCGGATCTTGATAGCTAAAGTCATCAGCGTAGGCTACTTCATAGTTACCAAACTGCCGACCTTTGAGGGTAGGCATGGCATTCTGCACTTTTTGCACCAAGTCATCGGCGCGGTCCGTAGCTACCTCTTCGTAGTCATGACGCGAGTAATAGTTACGACCGTAGGTGCGCCAGTGATTTTGGACAATTTCGGCCACCGATTTCTTTTGCACCGCCATGATATTCAACCAGAATAGCACCGCCCACAGACCGTCTTTTTCGCGGATGTGGTTGGAGCCGGTACCAAAACTCTCTTCGCCACACAGCGTAACTTTACCCGCATCCATCAGATTACCAAAGAACTTCCAGCCCGTCGGCGTTTCGTAGCATTCAATACCTAGTTTCGCCGCTACCCGATCGGCTGCTTGGCTAGTGGGCATCGACCGGGCAATTCCGGCTAAACCATCTTTGTACGCAGGCACCAATTGGGCGTTGGCGGCCAAAATTGCCAAGCTGTCGCTAGGAGTGACAAAGAAATTATTACCCAAAATCATATTCCGATCGCCATCCCCATCCGAGGCCGCCCCAAAGTCCGGAGCATTTTGGCCAAACAATACTTCTACTAACTCATGGGCATATACTAAGTTCGGATCGGGGTGGCCATTGCCAAAGTCTTCCAATGGAATGCCATTCATCACGCTGCCCTTAGCCGCCCCCAAGCGCTGTTCAAAAATAGCGTGAGCATAGGGACCAGTTACGGCATGCATGGAATCCACCGCCAGCCGGAAATTGCCTTGAAACATTGCCTGAATTTGGTCAAAGTCAAATAGTGACTCCATCAATTCTTGATAGTCGGCCACCGAGTCGATCACTTCGACCAGCATACTACCCAGCATAGTTTTGCCCAATCGATCGAGATCCACATCTTGAGCTTCTAGTAGCCGGTATTGATCGATCGTTTTGGTACGATCAAAGATCGCCTCTGTCACTTTTTCGGGCGCTGGTCCACCATTACCAGTATTGTATTTAATTCCAAAGTCCCCCGTCGGACCACCGGGATTATGACTAGCCGAGAGAATAATACCGCCCATCGCCTGGTATTTGCGAATAACACAGGAAGCAGCAGGCGTAGAAAGAATGCCGCCCTGTCCCACTTTGACATGGCTAAAGCCAGCGGCAGCGGCCATTTTTAAAATAATTTGAACGGCAGGACGGTTATAGTAGCGGCCATCGCCACCAATTACCAGCATTTGGCCAACACAATTGCCAATCGTATCAAAAATAGACTGAACAAAATTTTCTAAATAATGCGGTTTTTGAAAGGCTGGTACTGATTTGCGCAGGCCGGAGGTGCCTGGTTTTTGGTCAGCAAAGGGAGTGGTGGGGACAGTAAGAATATTCATTTAAAAAATTGCATGAATTCAGCGCACTAACAGTGTATAGCCTCGGCTGGATCTTTCGGCTATTTAATGGCGGAGAGCGCTGGGGAAATTCATCAACTCCTGGCGCAGATCAGTCAAGACAAAATGCTCACAAGAATCTCACATTTTAGATTTAGCATATAGCCCATTAAATAAATTCAGATTAAATCTAGGAAATAATTCCATGACTTACGCACATACAATTGTGGGAAATTTACCTTCTCAATCCATCGCCAAAATAGCAATATTAAAACTGGAAAAAGTTGGTTTTGACATCAACAAACTTTCGGTCATTGGTAAAAACAGTCAAACTAATCCATCAGGGCGAGGATTACAGCTCTGGCAGAATCGATCACGAGATTTAAGTGGTGGTTTATTTAGTATGCTGGCCGGGGCTGGGATGCTTTTTATTCGTGATATTGGTCTAATAGTAATTGCGGGACCGATCGCTGGGGTGCTAGCTGGTTGGCTGAAAAAAGTAGTAGTGAATCAGGATGGTCAGACAGCGTTCGGTGGTATTATTGGCGCTTTGGGCGCATTAGGAATCTCTCCATACCAGGCTTTACAATCGGAAGCTCAAATTAAAGCTGGTGAATTTGTGATCTTAGCAGCCGCTAGCGATCAAGAGCTTTATCAAGTTCGCCAGGTGCTGGCGGAGGTCATTGATGAAATCACCCTACCTATGGCTGTTTAAGAATATGCCAGGAATACCGTTACAATTAGGGTCTGGTCAACAAGTTCCCTCATTACAATTCAATTATGGATAGCACTACTATTCCCGTCACCCTGCTTACTGGCTATCTGGGTGCGGGTAAAACCACGCTCCTAAATCGGATTTTGACTTATGAGCACGGTAAGAAAATTGCTGTCATTGTCAACGAATTTGGTGAGGTTGGGATCGATCATCAGTTAGTAATTGATGCCGATGAGGAAATTTTTGAAATGAATAATGGTTGTATTTGTTGCACTGTCCGGGGCGATTTAATTCGGATCATTGGCAATTTGATGCGCCGCCGGGACAAATTTGACCACCTAGTGATTGAAACCACTGGCTTGGCTGATCCGGCACCAGTGATTCAAACCTTTTTTGTGGATGACGATGTGCAAGCCCAAACCCATTTAGATGCGGTGGTGACGATGGTCGATGCCAAGCATATTGCTCAGCATTGGGATGCGGAGGAAGTACAAGAGCAGATTGCCTTTGCTGATGTGATCGCACTCAATAAAACAGACCTAGTGACCAGTGAGACATTGGATCAGCTGGAACAAAAAATCCGGCAGATGAATGCGATCGCCAAGATCTATCGGACGCAAAATGCCGAGTTGGATCTAGAACAAATATTAGGTGTCTCGGCTTTCAGCTTAGATCGAGCGTTGGAGATTGACCCGGAATTTTTAGGGGAAGAAGCCCACGAACATGATGAAACAGTTGGTTCGATCGCTATTGTAGAACCGGGTAGCATCGATGGAGAAAAGCTTCATCAGTGGATGAGTAAGCTATTAGAAACCCAAGGCCAAGATATTTTTCGGATGAAAGGAATTTTGAATCTGGTCGGTCAAGAACAAAGATTCGTGTTCCAGGGAGTGCATATGATTTTTGATGGCCGCCGCGATCGAGATTGGAAACCCGACGAAACTCGTCATAATCAACTGGTTTTCATTGGTCGCAATCTTCAGGAAGCAGCCCTCAAAGAAGGTTTTAAGGCTTGTTTAGTTGGGTCATAATCAAGCCGTTCTGCGGGTCAAATAACAATACTAAAACAAAAATTGTGGAGGACACTAGAACAATAGCTGGACCCGATGGTAAGTTGAAGTAGTAACTCAAATAGATCCCCACGGTACTAGCCACCATGCCAATACCAGCTCCTAGCAACATCATGTGATGGAGTTCTTTTACCAGTAAATAGGCCGTGAGAGCTGGACCGATCAGCAGGGCAATCACCAGAATTACTCCCACGGCCTGCATACTGGCAATAATGGTGAGGGTAATCGCCATCATAAATCCGACATAGATAGTTTTAACCGGCAGACCACTGGCTTGAGCCGCTGTTTGATCGAACACATAAAACAGTAGCTCCTTGTAGAATAAAACCACTGCTAACAAAATAACCGCCGTAATGATCGCAGTACGCAGAATATCACTCTGGTTGATGCTCAAAATATCGCCAAATAAAAATTCATCTAAGAGGCGTTTATTCTTCAGTACCGTAATGAGTGTCACCCCCAGCGCAAAAAAAGTTGAAAAAGTGAGAGCCATGGCCGAATCAACTTTAATCCGCGATTGCGATCGAATACCAGCAATCAGAAAAGAACCAAGCAACCCAGAAGTAAAGGCTCCAACCAAAATATCGATCCCCAAAAAATAGGAAATTGACAGTCCCGGCAGAACGCAATGGGCAATCACATCTCCCAGTAGAGCCATCCGCTGCACAATCAGATAACTACCGACGATTGGACAGAGCATCCCTACCAGGAGACCAATAGCGATCGCATTGCGCAAGAATTCATAGTGCAGCGGTTCAGTGAGAATATTTAACATATTTTTTTTTGATGCACACGGCTATGTCTCCCAAGTATTACTGATTGACCAGCCAATAGTCCGATATACTACAGCAGAGAAGAGCAGTCAGATGTTACGATGACCTAAAATATAGCGAAAACAATAGAATATACTAGTATTACAGTTGATAATATCACTATAAAACCCCAGCTTATGTATCAAAATTCTAATTCATTTATTCTCAAGTTTTTTCCGATAATTTTGTTAATGATAGCTATCACTAGCTGCAACAAAAATAAACCGCCAACGCCTCAGGCCATCAAGCCATCTATTAGCCCGACACCATTACTAATTCCATCGTCAGCTAGTCCCACGCTCTTCCCATCACCCTCTAGTTCCAGTAGCGTCTCCCCTGCACCGGGTCTAACAACAGTTCCCCCTAGCATTTTGTCGGCCGGTTCCACTCCTAGTTTCGGTGTGATGCCACCCGGATCTGCATCGATTGGGCCATCCAATAGTCCAACGATCACTCCCTCAACACCGCCGGCTACCAGCAAATCTACCGAGCAATATCAAGTTATTGACGAACTTAAGAAAAATCAATTTAAAGTTAGTAGCCAAAAAGTCCTAAGTCCAGGAATTTTACCACCAGCCGCCGTTAATTTTGATGCCCAGAAATTACTCAAGGTGCTGAATAATACCAAGGCTTATTTCGCTCAAAATATTAATACTGATCCCGACTTATCTAGGGATGGAATTTTAGCTAATCAGGGTGTGACAGTAACCGATACGGTAAACACCCTGAATTTCATGACTCAGGTTTTACAAGAAGATCTAGCGGCCAAACGGCCACTAAGACTTCAAAATAATGATTTTATCAAGAAAAACTTTCAAGTAATTAAGTGGAATGCGGCCAATCCGAAAGAACCTGATCGCAAACAGGTGCGTATGACTAAATACGCGGTTTTCACCCATCCTGGATCGCGAACCAAAACACCGCTGTATGACACCGCTCTGTATCAGATCAAAGATAATCAAATTGATACCGATTATCGCAAATATACCAAACAACAAGTTTTGGATGGTGTCTATGAGTCTAGCGGAACTCAGAAAGGGGGGGCGAAACCCCTCGCTTACCTGACACGGGATGCCTTGGAAGATGCCCTGATGGAAGGAACTACGGTTATTAAGTTCGCAGATGGCTCTCAAAGTATTTTCAATGTCGATCGCAGTAATGAAGTTCCCTATATTAAAGGCTTAGACAAACGTCAACAGAAAAGATATTGGTACTTTAAACAAGTCCAAAACATCAAAGGCTATGGCCATAAAATGGAAGCGAAAATTCCGATCGAGCCAGGAGTAACTTTCGCTGGTGATGTTTTAAATATTGGCTTAGGGAAAATTGTGGTGATTGAAGATCGGAAAGGCAAAAATAAACAATTACGGTTGGGAGTAATTGCTGATACCGGCGGCGCTTTTTTACCCAACCTCCATCAGTTAGACTTTTTAGCTGGAGTATTTGACAATCAGCAAAAATTCAAGGAATACACTAAGCAATTGCCAGAATATACCAATGCTTACTTCTTAGTAAAAAAGAAATAGGTTGATGAGTTATTACCAAGAGCAGCGTTGCTTAATCCAAGAATCCGTCATCGCCAAGCGTTTAAATATCGTTGACACTCTCTTTCAGAAATTGAAGGATTGCATCAAGATGGCGGGATTGGCTGCGAGAGCTGATCGAAAACTGAGCATGATGGCGATCGATCTCCTCAGCCAGATCGGCTAAAACCCTTTGAATAGCCGGACGATTGCAACCAGTAGCCTTCAGCAACAAGGTCTGAGAGACAGCAAACTTTTGGGGATGCTGGGAATTCCACAAAAAGATGGCATCAATCGCCATCAAAATCTTCACGGCAGCAGGAGTGCGACGCTTAGAATTGCGTGGAATATTAGGCTGAACAATAGTTAGCAGCTGGTCAATACGGCGATGGGCATCTTTCAGAGCCGATTCAAGAGAAGAAATGCGATCGATCGCAGTAGCAAGATCGCCAGACAAATCTACCGCCGGAACAGTAGTCCGGTGCACCTGCGCCCACAGACGACTAACTTCTTCCTGGAGGGCAGAAATCGAATCATCCGAGGGAGTAGATAGAGGTTCGACAGGAGCGTCAATTCCCAACAAGGTGCCCTTCGCCGAAAGGTGATTACCAAGACTATCCACCAAATAATAGTGAAAATAGTACTGAGTAGCCGCCGAATTTGATCGTTTCAACTCCTCCGCCGAAATAACATGACCCAGACATTCCTGTAAAAAGCGGGCAGTAGTGCGATCGGGTGGACAAAAATAGTAAGTACAAACCTGAGCATAGACACCGCGCAAATTATGAACAGAAACCGCCCTCTCCCCTGGCAGCATCGGTACAATCCCACTAAAGTGAGACTTAACCGAACGCTTCACCGAATCAGCCAAACTGCGATTTAGTTCATCTGGCGTACCCTGAGAGAGCTGGACAATGCGTGAATGTCCACGAAAACTTTCTAAAGCAGCCAGAACAGTAACAGCCGGTAGTAGACAAGGTGTGAGAAAGCGATCAGCCTTAGTCCGTTTCTTCAACTGACCTTCAAACGAGAGCCAATAAGGATCATCAGATGGAGTAAACGCCCCCTTAGCCACCACCTCCGAAAAGCGCCGACCGGTAGTAGCAGCGATACCAGCCGCCAAATCGAAAGGATTATCGGACTGCAACAAATCAGCAGCCACCGCCAAAAAAGCCTCCAACTCCACAGCCTGAAGATTATCTTGCTTGGTATTGTTGCGATCGGCAGCAGCAGCAGCAAACTGGCCATAGGTGGCAGTATCATACTTCAAAAAAGTGAGAGCAAAGTGTTCGATCGTCGAGCCAGAATCACCATTTCTCTTGGAGTAAGAGTATTCGTGACTAGTGCCTTTGGTCAAAGACAACTCACCATTGTCGATCGCACTCTTAATCGCCTTGCGGTACATCGGTAAATAAACCTTACCCACCGTAGGCTGAGGGTAGCCCTCTTCCAGCAGAGCAATTTCACTCAAACAAAGAGACTCGATCCGTGACTTGGATTTGAGGATAGCCAACTGCCCGATAAAATCTGCGATAAATTCGGTCAGCTCGGATTTAGAGAGTTTAGATCGATCGCCTTGGGCAATTCGCTGACGGTATCGATCGATAACAGTTTCGCGAGACAATTCCATGAGCTGGCATTTAAGTGTATAAAAATAACATTCTACAGTTAATAGTGAATAATCATCAAGATCCAAAAGCAAAAGCAGTGCTCGCCATTGCTATAATCAAGACTGAGGATTCATTATTACAAGGATACCAGCAATCCCATAGAGCAGACAGTTCCGAGTATTCAGCACTACATTCAAAACTTTGGGGTTCCCAACTATTCCATCCAGTGAATAAAACAGCTGCAAAAAAAACAAAAAGGGAAGGTAAGCGATCGCGTACCATTGTGGTGCAACACGCCACTCAAACATCCGTCGCCAGAACCGCTACAAACTCTTGTCATAAGCAGCTACCCATTGCTTACCTACGACTAAAATCGCGGACTTCGCACGCGCGTAGAATGTTAAACCCCATCATGCAGAATCTCATGACAATGTTTCAATACTTCTAGCGGTGCAGCTTTGGTGAAAGCTAAATAGGGCAACTCATCCAACCATGAATCCGCAGCTTGCCAATTCAATACCACCATCATCATGAGACAGCAAGAATCAAAGGGAATTTCTCACAAGCGTGGTAATTGCTATTGTCGTTGTGCCAAATTTTGTCCTCAGTATGGTTTTCAATGTCATTACAATCAAGTTTTGTAGCACATACCCCACCACCGAATAATCCTGAGCGGTGGCATGATTTAAAAGAGCACTTAACTGATGTTGCCAAATAGCGATCGGTCTTCGGATCGATCACTACATAGCTAGTCTTAGACAGATTGCCATTAACAATCAAACTTCAGCTCCCTCACTGAAGCAAAGCTCTAATAGTTTTAACAAGTCCAAATCGTCAATCACCTCATTCGCACATATAGCTATTCGACCATATAATTAAATAAAGAAAAATAATCATAAAACAGCACAAATAAATCCAGCCACTCGTAAATCAATACTAATCATGGAACCAATTCAGATTTTATATTTTTCAGATGTTCTCTGCATTTGGGCTTATATTGCTCAGATTAGACTAGATGAATTAGAGACTACCTTTGAAGATAAAGTCTCGATCGATCATCATTTTGTCTCAATTTTTGGCAACGCTCACGAAAAATTACAACTTCGATGGCGAGATCGCGGTGGCTTACGCGGTTATAGCAACCACGTTCAAGAAAGTGCCAAAAAATTCAACCACATTAGCATACATCCCGATATTTGGACTCAAGCCACTCCTACCTCATCAACGTCTGCCCATTTATTCCTCCATGCTATTCAGATCCTCGAAAACAAAGATTTAATCGATCGATCTGATTGCATGTTCGAGAAAACGATCGCCGCATTTAGAGAGCAATTTTTCACTAAATTAGCTGATATATCTGATCGCAAAGTTCAGTTTAAAATTGCTGAACAACTAGAACTACCAATCGCTGCCATTCAAGCACAGATCGATAATGGCAATGCTTATGCTCAACTATCAAAAGACTTTGAATTAGTCAAAGAACATACCGTCACAGTCAGTCCCACCTTAATTTTCAATGAAGGCAGACAACGACTTAATGGTAACGTTGGTTATCGAGTGATCGAAGCAAATATTCGTGAATTAATTAATAATCCCCCAGACGAACAATCTTGGTGCTAATTATAATTACTAGACCAGTACTACGTAGGTTGGCACAATCATTGGACACAACTCTACAATTACATAGCTGGTGACAAGTATATAATCAGAATATAGAAACGCGAGTTTGTCTGGCAAGACGCTAGCTGTTTAGACAGTTCAAAGTTACTAAATAGCTACTAGATTTTCTCAATGATGCTTGCTCACGAACAGAGCAGTGTTCTTGGCGAGAACCGCAAGTAACTCACAACACCTCAACCTCTTTTGAGTTAAAAGCACAAACCTATGACTGTACTTACCACTACAGAATTACGTCAAATGCACGGTTTTTGGCGTGCTTGCAATTACCTCGCCGCTGGGATGATTTACTTGCAAGATAATCCCCTCCTGCGCGAACCGCTCAAACCAGAGCACATCAAAAATCGCCTCTTAGGTCACTGGGGTACCAGCCCCGGATTAAGTTTCATCTACACTCATCTCAACCGCATAATTAATAAATTCGATCTTAATGCCATTTATCTAGCTGGGCCGGGACATGGTGCACCGGGAATCCTCGCCCCTGTCTATTTAGAAGGCAGCTACTCGGAAATTTACACCGACAAATCCGAAGATCTGGAGGGAATGCGGGCTTTCTTCCGGCAGTTTTCGTTCCCTGGAGGGATTGGTAGTCACTGTACGCCAGAAACCCCTGGCTCGATTCATGAAGGGGGCGAACTTGGGTATAGTATCTCCCACGCCTACGGTACGGTATTCGACAACCCAGATCTAATTAGCGTTGTCGTCGTCGGTGATGGCGAAGCTGAAACTGGGCCACTAGCAACCGCTTGGCATTCCAATAAGTTTCTCGATCCCCGTCGGGATGGGGTAGTATTGCCGATTCTCCATCTGAATGGTTACAAGATTAATAACCCGACTATCTTAGCTCGGATTAGCCATCAGGAACTAGAAAGCTTATTGGTGGGTTATGGTTATACTCCCTACTTTGTGGAAGGGGATGACTATGACACCATGCACGAAGCAATGGCGGCGACGCTCGATCGCTGTATCGAAGATATTCATGCCCTCCAAGCCCGCGCCCGCCTGGAAGGCGATCTTAATCGCCCGATGTATCCAGCGATCGTCTTCCGCTCTCCCAAGGGCTGGACAGGACCAAAAGAACTCGATGGTCATCAATTAGAAGGTTCCTGGCGATCACATCAAGTCCCTCTCAAAGCAGTCAAGCACGATCCCAAACAACTCCAGATGTTAGTGGACTGGCTAAAAAGTTATCACCCAGAAGAATTATTCAACGAAAATGGTAAATTGCGATCAGAATTTCGATCGATCGCACCGCAAGGGAATCAGCGAATGGGTAGCAATCGTCATGCTAATGGCGGCTTACTACGAAAATCGCTACGCCTTCCTGATTTCCAGCAGTATGGGGTAGACGTACAAGTGCCAGGATCGATCGAGATATCTAATACTTACCCCTTGGGCGTATTTATGCGGGATATCATCCAAACTAATCCCGATAATTTCCGCTTATTTGGTCCAGATGAGACAGCTTCTAATCAACTTCAGGCGGTCTATGAAGCCACCAAAAAAGTGTGGTGGGGTTCATACTTGCCAGAAGATGCCGACGGGAGCGAAATAGCTCTAGATGGGCGAGCGATGGAAATGTTGAGTGAGCATACTCTAGAAGGCTGGCTAGAGGGCTATTTATTGACGGGCAGACATGGATTATTATCAACCTATGAGGCATTTGTTCACGTCATCGATTCGATGTTCAATCAACATGCTAAATGGTTAGAAATTGCTCGCAAATTATCATGGCGAGCAGAAGTTGCTTCGCTCAATTTATTAATTACTTCGACAGTATGGCGACAGGATCATAATGGTTTCACCCATCAAGATCCCGGCTTTCTCGATTTAGTAGCCAATAAAAGTGGCGAAGTAGTGCGGATTTATTTACCACCCGATGTAAATTGTTTATTGGCGATCGCCGATCGTTGTTTCAAAAGTACTGATCAAATTAATGTCATCGTTTCTGATAAACAACCCCATCTTCAATATTTATCAATGGTGGCGGCAATCGCTCACTGTGCAAAAGGGATGGGCATTTGGGAATGGGCTAGTACCGATCGCGGTGTTGAACCAGATATTGTCATCGCTTGTGCTGGCGATGTTCCCACCCAAGAAGCTCTGGCCGCGACAGCACTTTTACATGAGGCATTTCCCGATCTGAAGATTCGGTTTATTAATGTTGTCGATCTGCTCGCGCTCCAACCACCACTAGAATATCCCAATGGTTTTAGCGATCGAGATTTTGATAGTTTATTTACAATCGACAAACCAATTATTTTCAATTTTCATGGCTATCCCTGGCTAATTCACCGTTTAGCCTATCGCCGGACGAATCATCACAATCTTCATGTGCGGGGTTATAAAGAAAAAGGAAATATTAATACCCCGCTAGAATTAGCCATGAATAATCAGATCGATCGATTTACTATTGCTATTGATGCGATCGATCGAGTACCTAAATTACAAGTAGCTGGGGCACACACCAAAGAACAACTTAAAAACCGTCAAGTCGAATGTCGTCAATACGCCTATACCCACGGCACCGACTTACCCGCCGTCGTTAATTGGCAATGGGAAAATTTAGATTAGATCAATGAATATCTTAATCTTTAATGCTGGCTCAAGTAGTTTTAAATCGAGATTGTATCGAGTAACTAGGGAATTGTTACCGATAGATTTAGTAGTGCCATTATGGATGGGGCAAATCGATTGGAATACTGAGACAACAGTGTTAAGAGCACAGAAGTTAGATGATTCCATACCTACTGGCAAAAGCCTGCCATTAAAAACAGCAGCAATAAGAGAGGAGCGATCTGAAACGAGTCGCGCGGCGGATATTGGATATCTATTAAATTGTCTATGGAGTGGAGAAACTCAAGTTATTAATAGGATTAAAGAAATCGATATAGTCGGGCATCGGATAGTACATGGGGGAGATAAATACCGTCAACCGACGTTAATCAATGCTGATGTGAAAACCGAGATCGATCGATTATCGATATTTGCACCGCTTCATAATCCAGCTAATTTAATGGGAATTGAGACAATTGAATTATTATCCGCTGATTTACCACAAATGGCGGTATTCGACACGGCTTTTTATGGAGATTTGCCAGAAACAGCTTATGTTTATCCCGTACCCTATCAGTGGTTAGAACGAGGAATCAGAAAATATGGTTTTCACGGAATTAGTCATCAATATTGCACCCAGCGAGCGGCACAATTATTAGGGCAAGATCTGGATAAATTACGCTTAATTAGTTGTCATTTAGGTAATGGTTGTTCGCTAGCCGCGATTAAATTTGGGCGGTGTATCGATACGACGATGGGCTTTACACCCCTTGATGGTTTAATGATGGGTACCCGCTGCGGATCGATCGATCCAGGGATAATTCTCCATCTATTACGAGAAAGGGAATATACCGTAACAGAACTCGATAGAATTTTAAATTTTGAGTCGGGATTATGGGGTGTTTCTGGGATATCTAACGATCTACAGGAAATCGATAAGGCGATTGAGGTGGGTAATATTAGGGCGAAGTTAGCTTTAGATATTTATATCGATCGGCTGGCAGCTAAAATTGCTGCTTTCTTACCGAATTTGGGTGGTGTGGATGCATTAATTTTTACGGCTGGAGTGGGAGAAAATCACGCCGGAATTCGTGCCGCCGTGGCCTCGAAATTAGCCTTTCTGGGCGTGGAAATAGATCCAGCTGTGAATAACTTGCCGATGCCACCCACAGCTGGCGCATCATCTGGTAACGATCGCGATTTGGCTAGTCCTCAATCTCTAGTTAGACTACTCGCTATCCATACTCAAGAAGAGTGGCAAATTGCCCGAATTTGCTATCAATATCTAAGATCAATCACGATATAAATTACAGGCAAAGGAACGATTTTAAAACAGGAAGCTAGACAAATGATGAAACAAAAGGTTTTGAGGCCAGGTCAACGACCAAGATTCAGATCGATCGACGATATTCCGCTAACAGCTCTGGTAATGAATCATAGCCCTCGGTACCCAGCAGCTCAATCAGCTTTTCCTGGGGCAAGATCATCACACCGCCAATTCCTAACTGTTTTTCCAAACTGTCTAAAATGCGAGCAGCTTGCCGCCACTCTTGGGCACCAATTTGATACAGAGAGTACATCCCCACGCCAGCGTAGAACATAGTTGCTGGATAATCTGGCTGTTGATAATAAGCTTCTGCTAAGTAAGTGATTCCCAAACCGCGTAAGTACAAATCATTAATTGCTTGAGCCGCTTCAATGCCCTGCGTCAAATAACTAATTGCCTCTTCTAGATCTTGGATTGTCAAATAGGCAATACCCAGACTGTAATAGCACAAGGCTAAACTCTGCTGATCGGCAAGCTTTTCAGCGAGTTTCAGCCCCTGCTGTAAATAGCTAATATGCTGTTCATATCCTTCTATTTCTGTTTCGGTACCGGCTTGAGCGGCGAGAACCTCACTGTAGCCATAGTTAATCAGGGCATTGGCTTCACCACGTCTATCGCCAGCTTGCCGAGCTAAAATCAAGGCTCGTTGACTATAGCTAATAGCGGTGTCGTAGTCCTGTTCCCGGAGATAGATACGGCTCAGGTGATTGAGATTGGCGATTTCACAGGATTTGTCTCCAGCGGTATTGGCGATCGATAGCGCTTCTTGGTGCAACGAGATCGATCGATCCATCTGACCTAAGACCTGCTGCGAGTAACCCAACATCGTTAAAATACGTCCTTTTTCTTGGGTGCCAGCCACCTGTTTGAGGGGTTGATCAAAATAGGCGAGAGCATCGCGCAGAGTATCACCCGAGAAGGTGGCGAAAATTCCCCCGTAGAGCGGAAAATCATTACGCTGGGCGGCAATCCGTAGAATCTGCCAAGTGATTTGCCAACAAGCCTGACTGAGCGCTGTCCGCTGCCGAGTGCTGGTGCCCACACCGTTAGCTAACTCACACCAAATCAAGCTAAAAGTGATCAGGGTGTTGAAAGAAGAGCGCTCTCCCCATTTGATATCGTACATCTGTCGATCGAACCAAGCCACTAGTCCAATCTGGAGACCCTGTAGAATAATAGCCATTTGTACCCAATCGTCAGCATAGCTGGCACTCTGCTGAGCGGCAAATTCGGCCACCGATCCTTGATAGCCAATCGTAATAAATAGTTTTTGAGTAGCTGGGTTACTAATGTATTTAGCCCAGAGCCGCCACGGACTATGCTCTTCTTCACCACCAAAGCCCACCTGTTGGCCTTGGTCATAGATCCAACTAACTAAATGTTCTTCTAAAACACTTAAGGTCGCTAGTCCATTCTCCAGACCGGTGGCTAGTTGGCTGATTTGGGCTGGTTCAGAAAGTACTAAGTCAGCTTGTTGCTGCAATATGGTGGCAATTTGGCGTAGTTGTGCCGATTGTAGTGGTTGCGATTGATTCCGATCGATCGCCTGAAACAGTACCCGCAGTCGTTCTTCCGGATCAGCAGCTATTAGCTGTTGGGCAATTTGAGTAACCACTTCACTCGATTGGCGTTCCTGTTGCCATTGAGTCAAAACAGTTCCAATCATTTGGAGTGCTTTCACCCGATGACCGAGCTTGGCTTGTTTAATTTCACTCGCAGCAGCAATCTGCTCAGTGACAGCTTGAATCTGTTCTTGCAAGCAGCCTTCTAATACTTCACTAGTTCCGGGCACAATTTGTTTACTGAGTATCCGGTGAATATATTCCTTCGAGATAATTTGTTTGCCGCCCAAAATCCGCTCTACCAAATCGGTGACAGCAGCAGTGTATCGATCGCGCAGGGAAAGAACGGGAGGATTAGTTTCGGTCATACTCTATACCTGATTTTTCATACCGGCGGTGCTGCTGGAAGTAAAGAAAGCTAACATTAACTCTCAGAGAAAATTGTGGCAAAATCATCGATATGTAAATATTGCTTCACATACTATGACTCAAAAGTTAGCATTCAGTTGCTCACAAATTGGTTATTGTAGAAATATCGAAATAGAACATCAACTATCGACTGATTACATTTTCAGTCTACAAGGAGTAGCACCTATGGCTAATATTTGTATAGCCAAAAGCAATAATCATCAAACTTGGCTGGCTGTGGCAACTGCGGTAGTAGGGTTTTGGCTCAGCGCCAGCCTCTTGTTAGACTTTATCATTATGCCCAGCATGTATATGAGTGGCATGATGACCAGCTCTGGTTTTGGAATAGTTGGCTATACCTTGTTTTCAGTTTTTAATCGGATCGAACTAATTTGCGGAGCCGCCACTCTGTGCTTGGGTCTGTGGCTGTGGCAATCCACCATACTTGATCAAAAACAAAAGCTGGAAGTAGGCATTTCTAGTACTGTCTTGCTTGTGATCGCTCTTTGTTACACGTTTGTCCTCACTCCCCACATGAGTGGGCTTAGTGTCGATTTGAATGTCTTAGACAGTGCTTCCTTGGTTAATGGCGGTCTGGAAGACCTCCAGATGTATAGCACTATTTCCCAGGTACCAGCTGGCATGAATCAAATACATGTGATTTATTGGGGCTTAGAAGCATTGAAAATCACCCTAATGGGCACTGTTCTAGGATTGGTCTACCGCCAATTGGTATCCGCCAAATTCAATTAAAACATCTTGCTGTTACCAATAAATTAAAATATCTACCAGCCCTGGTTGCAGCAAACCAGGGCTTTTTCATTCTCGAATTCAGACTAAGCCGCTACAATTAGGGTGAGACCAAAATTTCAGCGCCAGCCCATGACCAAAACTCCTGTCAGTCAGATTCGGAATTTTTCGATTATTGCCCATATCGATCACGGGAAATCTACGCTGGCCGATCGATTGCTGCAAGAAACCGGTACGGTCAGTAATCGGGATATGAAGCAACAGTTTCTCGATAATATGGATCTGGAACGAGAGCGGGGGATTACCATTAAGCTCCAAGCTGCCCGGATGAATTACACTGCCAAGAACGGCGAAGAGTATGTATTGAACTTAATCGATACTCCTGGGCATGTCGATTTTTCTTATGAAGTGTCGCGGAGCTTGATCGCTTGCGAAGGGGCGTTGTTGATTGTGGATGCTTCCCAAGGGGTAGAAGCTCAGACCTTGGCCAATGTCTACTTGGCGTTGGAAAACAACCTAGAAATCATCCCCATCTTAAACAAAATTGATTTGCCCGGAGCCGAGCCGGAGCGAGTCCGGGCAGAAGTCGAGGAAATCATTGGCCTAGACTGTAGTGGAGCGATCTTAGCTTCAGCGAAAGAAGGTATTGGTATTCAGGACATTTTGGAATCGATCGTCCAGTTGATTCCGCCTCCGATCGATACCGTTAGTGAGCCGTTACGAGCCTTAATTTTTGATAGTTATTACGACACTTATCGGGGAGTAGTAGTCTACTTCCGAGTCGTGGATGGCAGCATCAGCAAAGGAGACAAAATACTGCTGATGGCCAGTGGCAAGGAATATCAGATTGATGAACTCGGTATTTTGGCTCCGACTCAGATTCAGGTCGATGAATTACATGCCGGAGAGGTGGGTTATTTTGCCGCTTCGATCAGAGCCGTCGGCGATGCCCGCGTTGGTGACACCATCACCATGGTTAACCGACCAGCAACCCAGGCTTTAGATGGCTATGCCGAAGCCAAGCCGATGGTTTTTTGTGGTCTATTTCCGGTGGATGCCGATCAATACCCAGACTTGCGCGAAGCACTAGACAAGCTGCGGCTAAACGATGCGGCACTAAACTATGAGCCAGAAACATCTAGCGCCATGGGCTTTGGCTTTCGGTGTGGTTTCCTGGGCTTGCTGCATATGGAAATTGTTCAAGAGCGATTAGAGCGAGAATATAACCTAGACCTCATTACCACCGCTCCTTCGGTAGTCTATCGGGTCACAAATAATCAAGGTGAAGTAGAACACATCGACAACCCGAGTAAACTGCCCGACCCCAACCATCGCCAGATGATCGAGGAACCATACGTCAAGATGGAAATGATTACCCCCGAAGAATATGTGGGGACGCTGATGGAGCTGTGTCAGAATCGGCGGGGCGTTTTTAAGGATATGAAATATCTGACTAAAGGCCGCACCACCATTATTTATGAGTTGCCACTAGCCGAAGTAGTCACCGACTTTTTCGATCAGATGAAGTCGCGGACAAAAGGCTATGCCAGTATGGAATACCAGCTAATTGGCTACCGTGAGAATCATTTAGTAAAACTGGACATCATGATCAACGGCGACCCAGTGGATGCCCTGGCCATGATTGTACATCGCGATAAAGCCTACAACGTGGGGCGGGGCATGACCGAAAAATTAAAAGAGCTGATTCCCCGCCACCAATTTAAAGTACCCATTCAGGCCACAATCGGCAGCAAAGTAATTGCCAGTGAGCACATTCCGGCGCTGCGCAAAGATGTACTGGCCAAGTGCTACGGCGGTGACATTTCTCGGAAAAAGAAATTGCTCCAAAAACAAGCCAAGGGCAAAAAACGGATGAAATCGGTAGGCACTGTGGACGTCCCCCAAGAAGCATTTATGGCAGTGCTGAAACTAGATAAGGATTCTTAGCTACCAGTGGGGATCATGTTTCTCTATAATGAGGAACAAATCTTTACATAGAGTATTCTAAGATGACAGCCAGTATCTACGACTTTTCTACTACCAGTATTGAGGGTCAATCAGTCAACTTTAGCGACTTTAAAAACAAGGTGATGCTAATCGTCAACACCGCTAGTCAGTGTGGCATGACTCCTCAGTACGAAGGTTTACAAGAATTACACAACAAGTATGCTGAGCGAGGCTTAGTTGTTTTTGGTTTTCCTTGCGATCAGTTTGGTAACCAGGAGCCAGGCAGTGCGGCGGAAATTCAATCTTTTTGTCAAACTCGCTATGGAGTGAGTTTTCCCCTCTCGCAAAAAATTGAAGTCAATGGTGCTAACGCCCATCCGCTTTATCAGTACTTGACAGCGGCCAAGCCAGGATTGTTGGGTTCCAAAAATATCAAATGGAACTTCACCAAGTTTTTGGTTAATCAGCAGGGCGAAGTAGTAAAACGCTACGCGCCTACCGATAAGCCCGAAGATATTGCCAAAGATATTCAAGCATTGCTGTAAGACTGAAATAAAAAAGCCCTGACAATTATCGATAAGGGCTTTTTTGATGTCATGCGTCCAGTAGTCGCTGGTTAGCTTTTGAAAAATTATTTATTCTAAATTTATGAATCTCTCTACTGCAATCCTAGTGTCCTTGGGCTTGGGGAGTGTCTTTGGCACCATCCTCGCCACTCTATTTCCAGGAGCGGTAGGACCACTGGATCAATATTTACTGGGTCCGATCGGAGATGCCTTCCTGCGCTTAATTCAATTTGCAGTAGTACCGATCGTCTTTTCTTCGTTAGTTTTGGGTTTAACTGGGATGCAGAGCGCTGATAAGGCGGGGCGCTATGTCCTTAAGCTCCTGACTATTTATGTAGTAACAGGTTTGGTGGCGCTTGGTTTTGGCATGGGGATGGCTTTGCTGCTACAACCTGGTGCTGGGGTAGAGGGTTTTGTCATGCCAGCGGCAGTGAGTAGCGATGCTACTCCCGACTTGTTACATTGGTTAGTAACATTAATTCCAGTGAATCCCATGGCTGCTCTTAGTAGCGGCAATTTGATTCAAATTATTTTATCCGCAGCCTTATTCAGTATTGGAATTCAGCTGACTCCGGTCAAGTCTCGGCCTTTTGTGGCTCTCATTGAGAGTATTTATGAGATTGGCGAGCAAATCTTAGCTGTAATTTTGTATACAGCGCCAGTTGGCGTATTTGCCTTGATTAGCTCAGTGATTGCTAGCCAAGGTTTAGAATTAATTTCCAGGCTATTGTTTTATGTCTTGGGTTTACTGATTTCTTCCATGCTCATGATTGGGTTTTATCTTCTGGTGCTCTTTTGCTTTCGAGCACAGCCATTGCAGCTTTTAAAAAATATCTTGCCCAGTCTTTCTCTCGCTTTCGGGACTGCTAGTTCTAACGCAGTGTTGCCAGTCCTTTTGAAAAATCTCCAGGAAGACTATGGCTTGCGTGAGGAAATTAATAGCTTTGCAATTCCGCTAGGCACTGCTATTAAGCGTGATGGCTCGGCTGTTTTACAGAGCTTTAATGCCCTATTTATTGCTCAGGTTTATCATGTACCCATCACTCCCTACCTACTATTATCGATCGGCATTAGTAGTTTGTTGGTGTCTTTCAGTACGCCCGGAATTCCTGGTTCAGCGCTCATTACCATGGCGACAGTCCTAACAGCAGCGGGGTTACCAGTCGAGGGGATTGCCCTGGTGGCCGGGATCGATCGATTGACTGATGGTTTCAAAACAGTGCTAAATGTGGTGGGCAATAGTTCTACCGCGATCTTTCTCAGCTATTGGGAAGGCCATGCAACACCAGGCAGTGAGAAAATGGAGCCAGTAGCAATCCCAGTGCCCGATAGCTGTGCCAGCACCCCGATTGATCGACAAACTCTCTAGATAACATCCTAGATAATCAATTCACTAATAGTACTTAGCATATCAGCTTCATTAAAAGGCTTGGCATAGTAGGCCGCTGCCCCCAGATTCATCGCAATCTTCTGGTGCTTTTGGCCACTACGCGAGGTCAGCATCACAACTGGCACATGCTTAGCATTCTCTAGAGACTTAACATTGGCCAGAAAGCCATAGCCATCCATTCTCGGCATTTCTAAGTCGCAAATTACCAAGTTGGGTATGATTCCAGCCTGGATTTTTTCGATCGCCTCTTGACCATCTTTGGCCTGTTCTACTCGGTAGCCGTGCCGTTCTAGGGTCAAAGCCACGAAGCGGCGGACGTTAATAGAGTCATCGACGACTAACACCAGTTGTTCACGCTCTAAAGTTGATTCAGCAAAGTCATCATCTTGATCCAACGTCTGGATATTAGCCCGGTGGCCAGTAACCCACCGGGCTAAAGCCAACGGATCGACTAGGGGAACTACTCGTCCATCGCCTAAAATAGCGGAGCCAGAAAGACCTGAGGGCAAAGGAATCATACCTTGGGGCTGCCGGACAGTCACCTCTTGCTCATTCCAAAACCGATCGACCTGCAAGCCATAGAGTTGGTCGCCATCGGCAGTTAAAAATACTGCTGGTTGATCAATTTTGGGAGTAGTATTGAAGTCTAGTGGCGGCAGAAATTCGGGGGCTTTAAAATGTGCAGCCATATCAATCAGCTGCACCTGAAATTCTTCCCAGTCTAAGAAAGCTTGTCCGTCCCGAATCACAATTTGTTCAGGGTGCGGTAAGAGGGTTTCTTCAACAGCATTCACCGGCAAAGCAAAGAGCATTTTATTGACATCGACAACGAGCACCTTAATCACCGAGAGGGTGAAAGGTACGGTAATAGTGAAGGTACTACCCTGACCGGCTTTCGTCTCAATTTGAATCTCACCCTTAGCCACTTGGAGATTGGTGCGCACGACATCCATCCCCACCCCCCGACCAGAGAGATCTGTGACTTTTTCAGCGGTACTAAAGCCCGGTTCAAAGATCAACTCCAGTAATTCTTTTTCACCGGTAGCATTGAGCATTTCTTCATCAATGCCCATCTTGATCGCTTTCGCGCGGATTTTAGCTAAATTGATACCCTGGCCATCGTCCCGAATGGTGATCACAGTCTGGTTACCACGATAGAAAGCGGTAATTTCAATTTTGCCAGTGGCTAATTTGCCCGCTGCTATGCGATCGGCTGGTGCTTCAATCCCGTGGTCAAAACAGTTACGGAGTAAATGCATTAAAGGGTCTTTGAGAACTTCAATGACATTGCGTTCTACCAAGATCTCGCCGCCTTTAATAGTTAAGTCTACTTGTTTACCATGCTCAATCGCCATTTCACGAATAGCACGGGGGAAGCGTCCCACCACTTCATTGAACGGTAGCATCCGCACCCCCGTGAAGCTGTTCTGCATTTGTTGAGTGGTACGGCTAATGTCCCGCGTCACTGTTTCAGTTTCGTTCAACTGAATATCAATATCGGTAACTTTTTCCTGAATTTGGACGACAGTTTCAATGACAGCTTGTGATAACGAATGAAATTCGCCATAGCGATCCATTTCTAACAAATCAAAGTCATTAGTAAGTGCATTCTGAATCGTGATTTCTTGATCAGCATCAGTTGTGGGTACCCGACTAGCAATTTGGTCATAGGCATTGCGCAGTTGGCTACTGGCTGTTTCCAAACGACTCACTTTCTCGGTGAGACTTTGCAATAGCGATCGAATACCGGTAATTTGGAGGTTGAGACCACTGCGGCTGATATTTAGCTCGCCAAATAAATCCCCAATCATGGCCAACTGATTCACACTCACCCGAATCATCTGGTCGGGGGCAGCAGGCACATTGTTATAGGTTTCCGGTGTGACCGAAGTATGGGGTCTGGCAGCCGCACTATCATGAGCCAAGTTTTCTAGCGTCTGGTCATCACCAAAGGTGAGTGCCGCTAAAAAGTCGGGCTGGTTTTGGGCTGAATCGGGGAGATCGATCGTATCTATGAACGAGAAAAAATCCTGGGTAAGCGGGGCTTCATTATTGACCCATTCCAGAACGGGCTGCTCGGTCAGCTCGGGCAACATTTCCGAGGAATCGATCATATCAGAATGAGAAAAAACCGCTAGTTCATCTAGGTTAATGGCAGCTGGGAAGGAACCACTATCGCTTAACTCACTAGATATAACTAAATCGTCGATTGAGAAATCCGCTAAGAAATTACTGTCGCTATTATCTAATAATTCATCAGTCGTGAATAGGTTTTCCACCACCGATAGGCGATTAGCCATACTAAAGTCGAAGCTGACTAGTGGTGCAACTAACTGATCAAAGTTGGTCAATGCCGCTGGACTATCCAGATCAGCTACTATCGTTTCTAGCTCAGGCTGGATATTGAATATTTCTAGATTATCAAATAGCTGGTAATCAACAGGATCAGCTGCTGGCTGTTCTGGCTGACAATCGAGAGATAATTCGGCGGCGCGGATAGGGGCAACAATGGTGATTGATTCACCAACAGGGAAAAGATCGATCGATGTAGGTAAATTATCCCGATGGCCAATCATTACCAATGATTGCGATCGCCGCCAGGCCGCGACGGCCAGTTCGGCAATAGTTACAAATTGATCGGGGTACTGGCTGAGCTTTTGAGCAATATCGTTACATAGTGCTGCCATGGCGGGCAGCTCCAGCATTTCGGCTAAACCATTCAGGGTTTCGGTGGTAATTTCTAATTCCGATTGTAACTGCGGCTGTACTGGATCACTTAAAATCTCTTCTAAGTGTTGGAGGGCATTTTCTACTTCGCTCTCAAACAAATAGACCACAATATCGTCTTCGTCACCATCGTCTTCGGCCAGAAATGCCGCTTCATCGGCAGCTTGGGGTTCGCCCAGCTGCTCATACAAGCGATCGAGAATGGGATCTACTTCGGTGGTTAACCAGTCGGCGGGAACGGTCTGTCCTTGACGGTTATAGTCCATCACGCGCCGCAGTCGATCGATAATCAGCAACAAATCTTTTTCTAGTTGACCATTGACGACTTCAGTTTTGTGGCCATGCCGCAGAACTTTGATCGAATCTTCTAGCCGGTGGCCAATTTTGGCCAGGGTCGAAAAGCTCATCATCGCTGCGCCTCCCTTGATCGAGTGGGCGGCGCGTAGCACCGCGTCAAATTGCTTACCTTTGACTTCACCATTACCCACGCCCAGTAGACCAGTTTCAATCTGGTCAACATAGTCTTGGGCTTCTTCCAAAAACTGGAGGCGGACTTGTTGTTCTTGAGCTGAAATAGTCATCTCGGGTCGGGGATAAGGATTAGTAGATGGGCAGCAAAGATGAATTTAGTTATGGTCAGCGTTGACTTTAAACTTACCGACGATCGCCTGCAACTCGCGAGTAATAGTGGCGGTGGCTTGTAGCGAGTTAGAAACTTGCTCTGAAGAAGTGGAAGTTTGGTTGGAGACTTGCGCTACATAAGTCATGACCTGAGTAACCGCATCGGAAGACTCGGCTTGTTCAATCGCCGAAGTAGCGATCGACTGCAAGAAGGCATCGATTTGTTGAGACTGTTCGATAATTTCTTGGAGGCTGAGTTTGGTTTGCTCGACTGCTCTCGTCCCCTCTACTACTTGAGTGGTGCTTAATTCCATCGCTTGAGTTACTTCACTGGTTTCTCGTTGAATAGTTTCCACAATTTTTTCAATTTCTTTGGTGGCAGTGGCTGATTGAGTCGCCAACTGAGCAACTTCTTCGGCTACTACCGCAAAACCTCGACCTTCTTCTCCGGCCCGAGCCGCCTCAATACTGGCGTTAATCGCTAATAGGTTTGTTTGGAGGGCGATTTGGTTAATTAGGCCAATTGCTTTAGAAATTTGTTGGGAAGACTCCCCTAATCGTTTGACCTTCTTAGCAGTTTCAGCGACGGTATCGCGCAGTTGGTTAATGTTGATGACAGTGTTGTCGATCGCCCGCCCGCCCTGTTGAGCGGTGGCGGTAGCAGAGCTGGCCACTAGTGCCGCCTGTTGCGCACTAGTGGCTACTTCTCGAATCGAAACCGTACCAGCTTCGACCTTCTTGAGAGTGAGGTTAATCTGTTCGGCTTGAGCAGTCGCCGCCGTCGCTAACTGGCGAATTTCAATCTCGTTTTCACCCATGTAGTTACTTACTTGAGAAGTAGATGATTTCACAGTCGTCACAATATCGCGGATGTTTTCAATAATAGAGTTGAAAAAGTCTCCCACAATCGCGATTTCTCCTTCGTTGATTTCGGAACGAACTGTCAAATCTCCCGTAGCAGCTCCTTCAATTTCACCCAAGAGCCGGATTAATTCCCGTTGCCGGTTTTCATTGTCAGCTCGATCTTTATCGCCAGCAAATTTGACACGTTCTGCGACCGCAAAACCAGCCATCGGGGCGGCTAACTTCACAGCCACCTTTAGCAATAAATCACTTTCATCTAAAGTCCAATCGTGGTAATCATGGCAGTGGTGGGCTACTAGCAAAGCAATCAGGCTATCGCCCTGAGCAATAGGAACAACCAAATTGGACTTGATTCCGAGCCGATCGAACAATTTGACATGATCGGGGTGATAACCAGCTTCTAACACATTGCGATGAGAAACCACCCGACCTTGGACATACTGATCGCGCAAAATTTGAGGAATACAACCATCCACAATCCGCTCAGACATCGCACTAACATGGCCAGCCCCGACTGATTCAGCTACGATGTGCCCACCCCAGTTAGGAAAGAACCGGTAAACTACCACTCGATCGGCTTGCAGTAGCGCACGAACCTCTTTCATGATTTCATTCAATGGTTCGGTTATTTGTCCTTCAGTGCGGGCTTGAGCAATTTTTGCTAATAGCTGTGATTCGCGCAAGGCATGAGCTTGATTCAGTAGTAAATCTTCAATTTGACCAGTCATCGCATTGATATTGGTCGCCAATTCTCCTAATTCATCATTACGATTTTGACTAACCCGCTGACTGAAGTCCCCTTGACCAATTCTGGCTACTGCATCAGTTGTTTCCAAGAGTGGATCAATAGCTTTACGGGTCAAAGAAGAGGCCAGGAGAGCAGCAGCGATCGAAGTTAAGCCCGCTCCAATTAATAGCACTAACAGAATATTTTGACGCTGTTGATAAGCGAAACTAGAATCGACGGTAGCCGCTGCCGTCCAGCTTAACTGAGGCATCCCTGGTAGCTTAGCGAAAGGCGCAGTAGCAAGTATTTCGGTCTTGTTGGTTTGACTATTGATATGCTCCGCCGTACCATTGGCTTTGGCTGTTTCAAGATCTTTATTAGCTGGTTTTCCCAGGTAGTCTTTGTTGGAACTAATAAAAAATTGATTATTACGACTATCGACGATGTGATAGGCTTCGTTCGGAGTCGCAAAGTTTTTAATGGGGACTTCTAGTCGATCAATCGGTGCTCTAGTGCGCATAATTCCCGACACTTTACCGGTGCTCCCATTTTTAATAGGAGTAGCAAAATACACCACAGTTTTGCCAGTATCCTTGGCGACTTCTGGCTTAGACATATAAGTTTTGCCAGTAGTTGCTACCTGCTTAAAGTAGTCACTATTCACCGGATTGACCAGAGAGGCTCCTTTACTTTGCACCAGCACATTTCCTTGCAAGTCGAAGGCCGCCATGCTGTCGTAGACCAAATAAGTATCACGGTATTTGTCTAATAGCTGAGACTTTTCTTCACTGGCCATAGTGGTCACCAATTTAGTATCAGTAAAAATTGGTAAGGCCGCCATGATTTCGACGTCGCCAAAGCGCTCAAAAACGAACCGATTCAATTTATCGGCGATCGCTGCGGCTCTTTCTTGTTGGCGGCTACTGACTTGTTGGTTGGTGAAACTATTAGTTTGCCAAACACTCAAGGCACCCACTAAGCTGGCTGGGATGATCGCCATTAGGGTCGCAAAGATTGCAGCTTTGGTTTTGAGACTGAAAGATTGCGGCCCGGTTGGTAATGTTGTTGTTACATAGCTAGCTGGTAACATACTACTCAAACTAGAAGATTCTGATGATGTCAAAGACTGATCCAAAGCTGACATATCATCCATTAAATTGAGAAAGCCAGTGGGCAAATCATCTTCGGTAGTTAAAGGGGCATGGGAGTCGGGCGTAGGTTTTTTATTAGTCATGGCAGTTTAAAGAATCCTCGTGGTGAAATAGTAGATAGATTGTCGTGGTTAATGATTGTAGAAAAGATGCTTGTTAAATTTCGGTGATATAAAAGCTTGATAGCAGGCAGCAACAGGCCACCTGAATAAATTCCATTAATTATTCAGGTAGCCATTGAGTACTGGTTCCTCTCCAGAGTGGCAAAACTATTCATCGGTGCAGAAATTTCGGCAGCAGCAGCTACCAGACAGTCAGTTTCTTCAGCCGTCCAATTATGAAAATTCAAGCAGTGATGCGCTACCAACAACCCCAGCAGTTGATTATGATGAACAATGGGCACCACTAGATTCGATCTAATACCTAGACGTTGGAAGAGGCGCATATGGTCGCCGTGGTAACCAGAGTTAAGTAAGTTTGTATGAGCAACGGTGCGACCTTGAACAAATTCATCGCGGTTACCTTGGGGAATACAAGCATCGACAATCCGCTCTTTCATGGCGCTCGCATAGCCATCAGCGACTGATTCAGATACAATATGTCCGCCCCAGTTGGGGAAGAAGCGGTAAATAACTACTCGATCAGCCTGAATGGTGGCGCGAATCTCAGCCAATATTTCATTGAGGGGAGCGGTCAACTGTCCTTCTGTTTTGGCTAAAACAACTAGATTAAATAATTTAGCTCGGTGTTCTTGTCTAGCTCGTTCGGCAGCCACCACCGCTGCCGCCGCAGCTTCAATAGCAGCAGCCTCCGCAGTAGCAATAGCTTCAGCATCCTTGTTAGCTTTCCACTTTAATCCAAAGGTTGTGATAGCAGCAGCTAGTCCAATGAAAGCAATCGCCCCCAGCAATACTGACATATTGTCGTTAAGCCGGGAAGGAGCTAAGTTCTCACCAGTACTAACCTGAGCGATCAAAATTTCGGCTGGTCGGTTGTTGCTAACTAATACACCATGAGCCGACTGCTGATCAAAAGTATAATTGTTATTTGTCATGGTAATAGTCTTAGAGATAGATCATGATGAAGGATAACGACCATAATAAGATTTACAGTCTCTAAATCTCGGCAGGAGCCAACGGTGATGTGACTAGTGATCGAGCACTCACCACTAGCAGAATGTCTCGACTGTAAGGTAGCCAGCCTTGGAGGTAGGGAACCAATGCTGCATTAAAATTGCCCAAAGGTGAGATGACATCCTCTGGCATAAAGCGCATCACCCCTTCAATTTGGGGCACAGCAAAAGCCAATTGTTGCTGATCAACTTCCAAAAACACTATATTTACTTCTGGTCGTCGCAGATTCAGCGGTGCTAGCCCCAACATTCTGGGTAAATCGATGACCCACAAAACCTTACTCCGCCGGTTCACCAGTCCCAAAACATGCTTAGGCATGTTAGGCATAGGGGTAATCCGTTGAGTCGGAATGGTGACTACGGCTTGTACTGCTTCCATGGCGATCGCTAATGGAGTTTCGGCATTTAATCTGACCCGCAAGTGAGCATTCCCTAGTTTTTGAGGGGTGGGTGCACTGAGTTTCAACACATCTGAAACTTTCATATTTATCTAACTACTGATTTAACAGCCCGGATCAACTCTTCGCTGGTGAATGGTTTGCCCAAATAGGCATCTACCCCTTGTTTCATGCCCCACATCCGATCAAGGTCAGTATTCCGAGAAGTACAAGCAATCACGGGAATTTTTTCGGTGGCTGGGTTTTTTTTGATGGCACGGCACATCTCAAAGCCATTCATTCCTTCCATTACTACATCAGTAACAACTACGTCAGGGTTTTCCTGCTCGATCATCACCAAGCCATCTTTAGCATTGTTGGCAGTAAAAACACTGTAGCCATTGTTTTTGAGATACAAAGTGATTAGCTCCATTTGAGCAGGGGTGTCTTCGACGACTAAAACTTTCACCATGTTGATAAATTGCTCCTGAGATATATAGATGAGATGATGATTAATAACACTTAATAGTTAGCTTTCCCCAAAAGGCTAGCGGAAGCTCCAATCACTCCAACAGATGCTTAAAGACAATTTCAATCAAGCCAGCTTGGGTAAATGGTTTCGTCATATAGTCATTAGCGCCAGACATTTTAGCCTTAGCTCTATCGATTAAGCCGGTATTGCCCGTCACCATGATGATTGGTACTTTCTTGAACATCGAATTGCGGCGCAGCATGGAACAGAGCTTGTAGCCATCAATATTGGGCATCCCGACATCCATCAAAATCACGTCTGGATTAATTCGCATGATTTTCATGAGTGCGGTGGCTGAATCGATGATCGGAAAGATTTGAAAAACGTCACCATCCAAAAATCTGTTCATTTCCCGCAGCACAGTAGGACTATCATCGATACAAACTATTTTATAGACCTTACTAGAGGCGGTGGATTCAGCCGGAGATTGGGGTGGTGGATTGGCTTTTAAACATTTGGTTTCGGTCGCCGACAGGTTATAGGTTTTGGGTAGCTTATTGAGCGGTTCGCGGGGGTCCCATAAGCCCACTACTCCAGAATGAATTAGCTTATGTAAACTTTTGGCGATTTCTAAACTATCTTGGTTAATCACCAGCGATAGCTGATGGAAATCGAAACCTACCAAGATTTTGTTAAGTCGATCGCGCACATCGGTCGTTAAGCTAGCACCGCCATTAATCAGGTGTGGCCGCTGATAAGAGCTAGTGATTTCGGGTCCAAGAGCTTTCCAGGCTTCATTCTCCTGTTGGCAATCCTTAGATTGTAATAGAAAATTAGTAGACCACAGCACATTCTCAGCTTGGTCTTTGGCAATAAAGCGGCTATTGGTATCATTCAAGAGCAAAAAGGTACGGAGAGACTCTTTGGTAATGGCACGCACTAGTTCGATCGCATGCTGCTCGCTCAATCGATCTTTGTTGGCCAGTGAGCAAATAGCTTGGTAGTCACAGCTCGGATAAAAGCTCTCTAACTTAGCCTCCGCAAAATGGTTGCGCAGATCGAGGTAAAGTTGCTGATCAATTTCTAGATTGTGGATTTTACCAATCCGGCGCAGATGTAGCTCTAATCTTTCAAAAGGTTCTAAGGAGTGGTTCGCATAAAAGATTTTGCCATCTACGAAATAGATAAACCAGTTTATTTCGGCATAGGTAGCCATCAGAAAACCGTTAGCGCTATTTTGAGCCAGTTTTTCGAGGATTTTGACCGGCGCTAATCGTTCGCCAACTTTACAAGCGTCGGCATTGCTAATTACTGAATCCATTGCTTACTAAATATGTATTAGCTAGGGGGGCGTAGCTGCATAAACAGCTGCAACATCGTTCCTCAGTATCCTTGAGGTGGTCAAAGTGGGATCGATATACCTATGTTTCCCAGGGCTAGTTAATTTATTACAATCAGCAATGAGATATTTGGAGATCGTTCCGGGTATTTTGAAAGCAGCCCCGCCCAAATCAATATTAATCAATACTAAATATGGCTATTTTTTCGCCTTTGCGACTGCGCCGTCTCACCGATCAAGTTGCGGAAACTACTCACCAATTTATTACTTTTCAGCTCGGTTCGCAGTTTTGTGCTGTATCGATCGATCAGCTCATTAAGGTGATAATCATGACCGAGAATACTGATCCGGCTCAATCATCAAGTCGTCAAGTCATTCAATATAAAGGTCATAAGCTGGCGGTGTGGGATGCCGGACAGGTGCTGTTTGGACAGACTTCGCTGACAAATGTCGAAAACTCGCATCAACATCTGTTGCTCGGACGGGCAGCTCATGACCAAGTGGTAGTCTTAGCGATCGATTCGCCACCGGCCACTCAAACCGTTAAATCTTCTGCGATATTACCAATTCACGATTTGCCAGGAATTACAGCGACCATTACTACAGACTGTCAGTATTATGTCGTAAATTTAGCAGCTATCGAAAACTTGTGAAGTTGGTGAGTGTAAAATCGAGGAAAGTCTTTGTGGCAAAACTTCTACCTCAATGGTTCAGCACGCTTGTATCTCGATTGGAATTGATCGTTATCAATTTTTCCAACCCTTAAGTTTTGCTGGCGCTGACGCGCAGGCGATGGTGGATTATTTTGTGAGCGAAGAAGCTTGGGAGCCAGCCAAATGTTTGTTGATGACCGACAACTCCACTCCTTTTAACGGCAACTCCACCTATCCCAATCACCACAATATTGAACAATGTCTGAACAACTGGTGTTGGGAAATCCTCCAACCTGGTGACTTCTTATGGTTTTTCTTCAGCGGCTACGGCATCAGTGTCAATGGTACGGAGTATTTGATGCCTGTCGATGGAGATCCTCAAACTGCTGAACAAACGGGGATTTCTTTAGCCAAATTGTATCGCCAGTTTAGTGCGCCGGGTCTAGATGTGATGACATTTTTAGATGTCAATCGCAGTCAAGGCAGCGGTTCTGGTCAAGGTTTTGGGGAAATAGCTGCTCAGCTATCCCAGGAATTTAATATTCCGACCTTTCTCTCTTGTCACAGCCATGAGTTTTCCCATGAAGCGGTAAATCTCAAACATGGGGTCTTTACGGCAGCTCTCATTGAAGCTTTGCGTTTTTATCCGGATCTATCGATCGAAAGCCTCCGCACTCATCTGAGCAGTCGGGTGCCAGAACTCAGTGAACATCACTGGCGACCAGTGCAACATCCCTGGTCTTTGATACCGGATGACGGCGTAATTTTACGTCCTATTTTCTACGGGACTAGTCACGATAGCTGGATATCTAATACACCAACACCAGTTAGTCAGCCAGAACTAATCAGCCATCAACCAGCGATGCCGGACGAGGTGGTGATCCCCGATAATTCAACAGGGCCAGAGGATCGGGTAATTTTGGCAGTTTATGAAGAATCATCCCAGAACCCGACTCAGCCCAAAATTCGGAAAAAGTCCAAATCGGGAATTAAATTTCTGCGCCGAACATTGGTGATTTGTCTGACTGGAACAGCCATCTTTACTGGTTTACTGTTTTACCGGTCATCAGACAAAAATATGTCGTGGTTTGCGGACAAGTTCCGTAATCCGTTGCAACTTTGGCAAGGTAAAGACCAGCCCTAAAGCCGCCGGGAACATGATAAAATCGGTACATCTTTTATATAAATGGGGATTATAAATATGGAATCATTAATTTTCTTGGCCAAGTTGCCTGAAGCTTACGCCTTTTTTGATCCGCTAGTTGATGTACTGCCAATTATTCCAATCTTTTTCTTAGCCTTGGCTTTTGTTTGGCAAGCAGCTGTTGGTTTTCGCTAAAAATTATTGGAATTCAATACCGAGGCATCCTTTCGTCTAAGGGTGCCTTTGTTGTGTCAAAAGTAATTCGTGTAGTATAGTATTTTGGTATAAATATCTGTAAGATAATCGACGCATGGTTAAGTTGTAAATTCCCAACCAGTCTAAAACTTATGTGTCGAAATATTCTCTATGGATAATTCATTTCTAATTGTTGCATCAGATTTTGTCAAAACTGGGGGGATGGATCGGGCAAACTACGGACTGGCCGAATATATTGCGCATCAGGGGTACAGTCTTCATCTGGTAGCCTATCAAGTAGATGATGCTTTGGCAGCAATGCCCCATGTATCGGTGCACTATGTATCGAAACCCTTGAATTCTCATTTTTTGGGTGCTCCACTGCTAGGGGCAAAGGCTTTAGCGCTGGCCGATCGATTGAGTAAACAAGAAAATTTGCAAGTAATTGTTAATGGTGGTAATTGTCCTTGGGCAGATATCAACTGGGTTCATTATGTTCATGCGGCCTATCGATCGGACAATCGGAGTAGTCTGACAGCGCAGGCTAAAAAACAACTAAATCATCAAATTGCGCTCAGAACTGAGAAAATCGCTTTGAAAAAAGCCCGGATCGCGGTTGCTAATTCGACGCTTACTCAAACACACTTAAGCGATCTGCTGCAAATCGAGACCAAGAAAATTCAGCGGATTTATTATGGAATCGATCCTAATATTTTCTATCCCGCAGCAGATGAGGAAAGACAACAATTAAGAATTCAGTATGGTTGGAATCATGACCGTCCGATCATCACTTTTATCGGTGCTTTGGGCGATCGACGAAAGGGTTTCGATAGTTTATTTGCGGCATGGCAACAACTCTGTCAAGATCCGCAGTGGGATGCCCAATTAGTGGTAATTGGAGTGGGTAACGAACTCCCGTTATGGCAACAACGGACTCAAGCGGTGGGATTAGCTGACCGGATCGAGTTTTTGGGCTTTCGTAGCGATGTTCCCCAAATTTTACGAGCGGCGGATTGCTTGGTAGCACCGACTCGCTATGAAGCGTATGGATTAGGAGTCCATGAAGCTCTGTGTTGTGGCTTGCCTGCAATTACGAGTGCTACGGCTGGTGTCGCCGAACGCTACCCCGTCACACTCCAAGATTTACTACTTCCCGATCCCGATAACGTGACCGATTTAGTCGATCGATTAACGCAGTGGCAACGCCACCAAAAGTACTATCGATCGCAAGCAATTACCCTGTCAGATTCTTTACGCCGATACACTTGGGATGATATGTCCAAAGACATATTGAACCTGACTTTAAATAATTAATCGAGTGGGATTTTAAGCACCAATCTGGTGGAATTTAAGCACAGCTTTCCCAATATTTTTTTAGACTAGATTAATGAAACTAGGAATTGTTTGCGACTACTATGAAGAAAACTGGATGAGCATGAATATTTGTGCCCAAATGTTGAGCGATGGATTATTAAACATGAATCGGGAAATCCATCCCACCCAAATACGCCCGCAGTTCCAGTGGCGATTTCAATATCTACATTCTTTTATGGGGAAAAGGCACAGTTTTAATGCCGATCGATTGATCAATCGGTATTGGGAATATCCCCGGTACTTGCGATCGAACCATCAAGATTACGATCTATTCCATATTGCTGATCACTCTTATGCTCATCTCGCTCACACTTTACCGATCGATCGCACCGGGGTTTTTTGTCACGATCTCGATGCATTTCAAGCAATTATTGATCCAGAGCAATATACCGGCAGTCGGATTTATCGGGAGCTGTCTAAACAAATTTTGAAAGGAATGCAGAAAGCGGGAATTGTGTTTTATACCACCAATGCCGTCCGCCAACAAATCGAGCAATCCCAGCTGATCGATCCGGCCCGGTTAGTGTCGGCACCCTTAGGAGTATCACCAGAATATCAGATCAGCCCGATACTGGACAATGCAATTACAGTACAACTACAAAAAAAACTACAAGGACAGCCTTATCTGATGCACGTGGGGAGCTGTATTCCGCGTAAGCGCATCGACGTACTATTAAATGTTTTCGCTCAATTGCGCGATCGATCACCAGAATTATTACTAGTCAAAGTCGGCGGGGAATGGAGCCAATCGCAGCGACAACAAATTACCGATCTCCAGATTGGTGAGAAAATTTTCCACCTCACCAAAGTACCAAATCAAACAGTTGCAGCCTTATACCAACAAGCGGCGATAGTGATGATTACCAGTGAATTGGAAGGATTTGGACTGCCCGCGATCGAAGCTCTGGCCTGTGGTGCAATCGTGATTGCTAGTGATATCCCGGCTCTGCGCGAGGTCGGTGGCGATGCTGTTATTTACTGTCCAGTAGGTGATATTGCTCAGTGGGTAGATAGCACGCATCAGGCTCTACTAAAACCAGATGCGACTCCACTCTTAGCCCAGAGATTAGCCCAGGCCAATCACTATAGTTGGGAGCAACATGCCAAATCGGTGATGACAGCCTATCTTCGCCTCGCAGCAGCAATTTAAAAAGAGACTATGAGCATAAAAATTCTTTACCTCAGTCCATCCAGTCAGCTCGGCGGCGCTGAGCGCAGTTTAATTGATAATATTTTTGCACTCCGCCAACAGCTACCATTGGCAGAACTATCGATCATTATTACTGCTGCCCATGGTGATCTGGCCAGTGAGTTAGAAACATTAGGTGTCCAGGTATTTCTGGTGCCATTGCCAGCGCAAATCTCTAAATTAGGTGATAGCAGTTTTGAGTTGCAAAATATTATTTCTAATTTATGGCAATTATTGATAGCTAGTAGTGAGCTTTTTAAATACTGGCGCAATTTGCAGCAAACAATCAATAAAATTAATCCTGATCTGATTGATTCCAATGGCTTTAAAACTCATCTATTGGTAACTAGTCTGAATGTTTCTTGTCCGATCATTTGGCGGCTACGGGATTTTATTAGCTCTCGATCATTAATGAAAAAACTGCTAGCGTTGGTAAAAAATAAAGTTGGGCTAGCAATTGCTAACAGTGAAGCAACAAAAGATGATTGGCACAGTGTTTTTCCAAACCTACCGATCAAAGTTATTTACAATGTAGTAGACATTACCAGGTTCACTCCCCTTTCTGACTTGCAATCAACAATATCAATCGGTAATGCTAACATCATCAGGGTTGGATTGGTTGCTACTTACGCCCGCTGGAAAGGTCATGAAATCTTTTTACAGGCTATTGCCGATCTTGCCCAGCAGCAGCCCCTATTAATCACAAAAGTTAAGTTCTATATTGTCGGCGGGGCTATCTACGAGACGGATCGATCGCAATACTCCCGCTCGGAATTAATTAAGCTGACTCAGGATTTAAATATTGAAAACTGGATAGAGTTTATCGACTTCTGTACTGATATTGAATCAATATATCACTCTTTGGATATTGTCGTTCATGCTAGTACTAAACCGGAACCTTTTGGGCGCACAATTGTGGAAGCGATGGCCTGTGAAAAAGCGGTAATTGTGGCTAATGCCGGGGGCGCAGCAGAACTATTTACCCACAGCCAAGACGCGATCGGAGTAGCGCCGGGAAATCCGCAGGCTCTAGCGGAAGCAATTCGAGATTTAATAAATTCGCCAGAGCAACGATTGGCAATCGGCAAAGCGGCAAGAAAAACTGTGACCGAACGGTTTAATCGCGATCGACTGGGAACAGAATTAGTATCTATATATTCAGGTCTGATAGTATATTAGAAGAATTAATTTTATAAATGACTAAATCGCCAGAGAAATAGCCGCTATTGTATCGTTGTCATAAATATTTCGCCTGCAAATAATCATTAGGAAATAAAAACTATGTGTGGTATCGCAGGCATTCTAAATCATTCTCAAGCTATCGAAAAAATTCGAGCAATGCAAACTTCTTTGCACCATCGGGGACCCGATGGTACCGGAATCTACCACAGCTCGCCGGATCAGACAACGGCTCTCGCTCATACCCGCTTGGCTATTCTCGATCTCAGTCCGGCCGGACATCAACCGATGTCTACACCAAATGGCCGTTACCATATCACTTTCAATGGTGAAATTTATAACTTTAGAGAACTGCGACAAACCTTACTCGCCCAAGGAGAAAAATTTCAGTCTCAGACTGATACTGAAGTTATTCTGAAACTCTATCAACGAGAAGGAGCTAAATGCCTCGATCGATTGCGGGGAATGTTTGCCTTCGCGATTTGGGATGATCTGGAACAGACCTGTTTTCTAGCTCGCGATCCCTTGGGGATCAAACCTTTGTACTATTGGCGTTCTGGCTCGACGCTGGTCTTCGCCTCAGAACTAAAAGCCATTCTAGCCACCCGGTTGGTTTCAGTTCGGATGAGTGCGATCGGACTGTATGGTTATCTAACTTCTGGTTCGGTGCCCGAACCGCACACGATTGTGGCAGGAATTCAATGTTTGCCTGCGGGTCATTGGTTAAGATGGCAAGCAGGGAAAGTTAAACAGCAGCAATACTGGCAAATCCGCTTTGGTAACGAGCAAATATCCTTAACCGATGCCAAAGACAAAGTTCGTGCCGCATTATTTGATTCGATCGAACACCATTTTGTCAGCGATGTTCCGATTGGGATCTTTTTGAGTGGCGGCATTGATTCCACCGCCTTAGTCGCCCTAGCGCGGGCGACTCAATCTACCGATCTTCGTACTTATTCAATTGCCTTTAACGAATCAGAATTAGATGAAGGCTCGATCGCCCGTCGTACAGCCGAATATTATGGCACTGAACACACTGAGTTCTGCGTTACAGCCAGCGATACCAAAGCAATTATTCCCAGATTTCTAGCCTCTTTAGATCAGCCCACTTTTGATGGGTTTAATGTCTTTTGTGTTTCGCAGTTAGCCAATGCCGATGGTAGTAAAGTGGTGCTATCGGGATTGGGTGGTGATGAAATATTTGGGGGTTATAAATCTTTTCAGCAGATCCCCCAGCTGGTGCGCTGGAGTAGATCAATGAAATCTCTACGACCAATTACCAGTAGAGTTGGCCGAGGCTTGGCGGAGTGGAGTTCCAACCCTCGATTTAAACGTTTTGGTGACTATTTGGAGCGCGAACCTACTACTACCAATGCTCACCATGCTGTACGGGGAATTTTCTCCGATCGAGAAGCCCAGATTATTGCTAGTAAATATTTGCTGGAACAGGATAATTGTAACTTTCAAGAAGCTGAGCTGAGCAGTAATTCTCCCTCTTTGGAGGATGAAGTTAGTACTTTAGAACTGAGTTTGTTTATGCGTAACCAACTATTGAGGGATAGTGATGTGATGAGTATGGCTTGGGGATTGGAATTACGGGTTCCTTTTGTCGATCGAGTGTTGTTGGAGTCGATCGCGACTATTCCCAGTAGTCTCCGTCTGGCTCGTGGCAAAGGGCTTTTAACTCAGGCTCTACCGGAATTGCCGGAGTGGGTAGTTAATCAGCCGAAGCGAGGATTCACATTTCCTTTTCAACGGTGGTTTGACAGTGAACAGGAGGAATATTTTTCTCATCTCGATCTGCCTGCCCAAATTTCTTTAAGTCAATGGTATCGTCCTTGGAGTTTAATGATCCTGGACCACTGGTGGGCACAAAATGTTTGAGCAATTATCAGGGATTAAATCAAGTCAAGTACTCAACCTTCAAAAATCTGTCGAGCGGTCAACTGCAAACTGGGGAAAGCTAGTGATTGAATGGTTTGATTTGTTCTAAATTGGGTTGCGATGTACTCATATTCTCGCAAATTATAAATTGTTAAGGTAGGTCGTTTTGGATGACCGATAAATTTTCGACCACCTAATCCGAGATAGTCAACGATCCAATACTCTGGAATGCCCATTGATTCATAGGCATCTAGTTTCAGGGCATAGTCATCGCTCCAGTTGGTGCTAGCAATCTCAATAATGAGTTCAATAGATCCACCGGAAATGATTGTAGATTCTTTTTCCCATCTGGGTTCGGTTAAAATCGCTTCTTTTTTCAAGACGATTACATCTGGTTCATAACCAGATAAATCATCAATTTTAACAATGGATTCTTTCGGAAGGAAATATGGTAAGCCTAGTTTTTTGGTCTCAAAGCCTAACTCATTCATCAAGAAGCCTGCTATTTGGGAATGTTTTCCTTTGGGCTTCGGCATGGTGACAATCATTCCATCGTGGAGTTCGTATTTCTGTTCGGATTCTTCAGGATACCAATCAATAAATTGGTCGAAGTCGGTAATTCTGACTTGGAAGAGAGTGTTAGTCATATTTTCACTGCATTCTTGCTTCTCTGTAAATATAATTTTAGCGTCTTTAAGTCAGTTCTCGATCGATAGTAGATGTTATTCCTAGAAAAAGGGTAGGGATAGAAAAATAAGCTAAAGCAAGGGTACAATAGAAACGAAATCAGTTGAGAGCAAATTTAAGCTCCCAATGGCGAATAAATTTAAAATCAAAAAGCTGACAGACAATGAAAAAGCCTATTTACAATCCTAACTGGTTAGAATCTTGGAAGTTAAGCTATCACTATGATTTGTTAGAATTTTTTGGAGATACTAGCCATCCTGGTTATACATCGGCCTATCAATGCAGGTTTAATCAGACTATTGATGCTTTGAAAAGATATGTCCCTACTGGCTCTCAGATAGTTGATATTGCCGCAGCACAAGGTAACTTTTCACTCCGACTCGGTGAATTAGGTTACAGTGTGACTTGGAGTGATTTACGCGGTGAATTAGCTGACTATGTGAAACTTAAATATGAAACTGGTGACATAAAATACGTCGTTGGCAACTGTTTTGAGTTAGATTCACCAGCAACTTTTGATGCCGCAATCATTACTGAAGTTATCGAGCATGTTGCTCACCCGGATGACTTTTTGTGCAGTATTGCAAGTTTAATTAAGCCTGGTGGCTACATCATTATGACTACCCCTAATGGTGAATATATTAGAAATGATCTGCCTAGATTTTCCGATTGTTCTGACCCCTCAATATTTGAAAGTATTCAGTTTAAACCAGATGCAGATGGGCATATTTTCTTACTGCATAGAGATGAAATTGAGGTATTAGTTAAATCAGCAGGTCTTGTACTGAAAGAGTTACATCTTTTTGCAAATCCGTTGACCGCAGGTCATATGAAAACTGGTCACCTTTTGCCTTCAATACCTAAAAGTTTAATTGATGGGTTAGAGTCATTGACTTCAACTAAAAATGGTAAATTATTTCCATGGCTCAATAGTCACTCGCTTGCCATTATTTGGAAACCTTATGATTAATAAATTTATAACAATTCATGGAATACCGGCGACTTATTGTTGAGGATTTCGAGAAAGAATGAAAACCATTTGTAAAAATGATACTAATTCTAGTAATGGGGTTCCAATTCCCCGCCCTTTCAAATTCAAGCCTTGAGGAAGTGTAGTTTTAATTAGACTTTGTAAGGCAAGTTTTAGATAGTAGAGCGAATTAATTCGTGTTGCTTCTTCCGGATGTAAGGATAAGTAAACTAGTGTAGATTGCTGATGCTTTTTGAGTTCCAGCCAACCACCACTAGGCCGCCAGGGGTGGCAGACAGAAGCAGGATGAATGAAGAAAAATAAAATTCCTGCTTTGGCTAACCGAAATTTGAAATCGACATCTTCCATTGCAGCATAAGGAAAGCGCTCATCAAAACCACCGAGTGATCGAAATATCTGGCTATCGATAGCAAAATTACATGACCAAAGATATCCTCCAGTATCGTTAGTAGGAGACTTTTCAGCTAAAGTTTTTCTGGGACGATCGACATAGACTCTTCCTTCAAACACAGAATAGTTATTACTATTATCTATAATCGCTTCAGCATATGCTGTTAGCCATTGAGCATCTGGCAAGCAGTCATCATCGGTAAATACCAACCATTCACCCTGAGCATACTTCACTCCATTATTCCGATTAGCAGCAGGGCCTTTACTTAAGCCTGCCACCCACTTCACCCAAGGATATCGATCGCGAATCATCTGTTCAGCTGTTGTTTCCCGACCATCATCAGTAACAATTATTTCATATTGGCTTGCAGCTAAAGTCTGAATTTTAGGTGCCAGGCAGTCGAGACATTTTTCCAACAGATCGTTGCGATGATAGGTAGGAATAATTACCGAAAATTTAGGTGAGTAATTCATTGATTTTATAAGCTTGTAAGTAAGTTTTTTGTAGATCTTTGTTGTTTTACTAATGGAGAAAATATGAATTCTTTTATTTTTTAATATCTGCTAGTTATTTTAAGAATTTTATAAAATACCCCCATTTTCTTTCGTGCATAAGTAAAGCATTTTCACATAATCAGAACGCAGACAATCCCAACTAAAATGTTCATAAATAAATTTATGTCGTTGGTATTTTGCCTCATTATTGCTCTGGGCTAGAACCTCTTTAATTAGAGCGCTCAAACCACCAAAAGTAGTAAAATCCGCAAAATACCCTTGCTCTTTCAAGACAAATCGTGTCACGTCATAATCATGGACAAGACAAGGTAGACCATGCCCCATAGCCTCTAGCAATACTCTACCAAAGCCTTCATGTAGAGAAGCAAGCACAAATAGATTAGCCACTCGATAGTAGTTACTTATTTCGTCATAAGCAACTGTCTTCACTTGGAAGTTATCTGAACCCAACAGTCGATCTCCCAGCTGAAGCACCTCTGAGGATTCTTGGTCTATCTGACCCAATAGTAGAAGGTAAGGACGAGGTTCAGGTAGACGAGCAACTTCTTGAATCAAATAGTCCATACGCTTATGGGTCTTGTTAATTGCCGCCACCGAGAGCAGCAGGGGACGATTGATCGGTAGCTTCAGTCTCAATCGCAAAGCTTCCTGTTCCAATTGCGTGAGATGGAAATATTCCCTTTCGAGCTTAATACCGTAAGGAACCAAACTATGTCGATCAGTAGACTCTCCAGCATCTATCGCTGCCTGATAATGAATAGGGGTAAGATGCTGCACACAATCCATCCGACTAAAAGGAGGACCATTAGGAGCACCATTAGAAAAGAGTAGTTTATAGGAAAGCTTACTAATTCTTCGCCAGTTCCAGAGCATAGTTCCCAAGGCAAAATCGCTAAAGAAAATGACATCGGGTTTCTGCTGAGCTAGATATGGAATCAGGCTTAGACAAAAGGAAGCTTGCTCTATGAAATAGGGATCACTAAACTTAGGATGTTTTCCAAATACAGTTGTCAATTGTTTGGTGAATAGATGATTACGAGGTAAATTCCACAAGTTAATTTGACACTCATCAGATCCTCCTCCTCCTTTAAAAAGAGTGATTTCCAACTCTGGAGATTGAGATAAGGCATCAAAGCATTCTTGAGTAAAAGACTCATAGCCTCGCTGAATATTACCTAGACCGGAACAGGCTAAAAAGATTTTAGGGGTCTTTTCAGTAAGCATGATCATGATTTACAACTCCCAAATCTTCAATCTGAACATTTTTTAAAAACTTAGCCGGATTACCAACAAATACTTGCATTGACGGAATACTTTTAGTTACTACTGAACCTGCCCCTACAATTGAATAATCTCCGATTGTGACACCAGGGAGGATAACAGCACCAGTTCCAATCCAAACGTTCTTACCAATAACTATTGGCTTGTAAATACTCCGAAGCCTATCTAAAGGATTCACAGGGTGGGTTACAGTTGTTATTGAACAGTTACTAGAAATCATTGTTTCGTTGCCGATTTCCAATCCACCTCCTGCAAAAATATGAGTAAAAGCATGAATACAGACACCATCTCCTATTTCTAATTTATTTTCTGACCATATAAAAACTTTAGAACTGATGTAAACGTTCTTCCCACAACTACTTAAACGTTTTTTCAAATCATTGATTTTATATTTCTCATAATGAGAGACTAGTCGATCAAATACTTTAAATAGATAAATCATAATTCAGGACTAAAATTAAGTCACATTTTATTTATCACGAAGTTTTCTCCATAATACTCTAAAACAAACAGGGGCTATAGATAAAATAAGAGTTTTCCATGTGAATGAGAAAACTAAAATCTCAGGATTTTGCAATATAATTCTCCAAAAAGAAAGACGAGCAGCATGAGTGGTACTACTAGATTCGAGATTGATAAATAGTAAACAACCTGCTCTTCCCAATCCTCGATACAATCCCTTCCTATTTAGTAAGCTAAGTTGTCTATTTGATAACGCACAACGATAAATTTTGATAAAGTCTAAAGCAAATTTTCCTTGACTATAATCACTAACCGTTTTGCTGGACTTATGAAGTCTAAATAAAGAAATAATTTCTTTACTTGACCCAAATTTAAATCCACGAAGAAAGGCTCTCAACCAATATTCATAGTCAAAAGAATAGTGTAAATCTTTACTAAAAAAACCTATGTGCTGCAAAACAGCCGCTCTAAAAAAAGTTGATGGCTGGGCAATATGACATCCTTCTGTCATTGTTTTGTTATTTATTTCAACCATAAAGAGTTCTTCAAAGCCTTTAATATGTTTGGAATTAACATCAATAAACATAGTTTGGGCGCAAACAAAATCACATTCATGATGCTCAAGAAAGAAGTGAGCCGCAAATTTCAATGCATTTGGTAAATAAACATCATCTGAGTTAATAAATGAAGTAATTTCACCTGTAATTTTTTCAAATCCTTTGTTGATAGCATCAGCTTGTCCTTCATCTTTTTCACTGACCCAAAAAGTGAAAAAATTACTGTATTTTTGAATAATATCAAGAGAGTTGTCAGTGCTACCTCCATCCAATATTATGTACTCTAGATTTGGATAACCCTGTAGTAAAACCGATCTAATCGTTTCTTCAATAAACTGTCCTTGATTATAACTAGGTGTAACAATGCTTATGCGTGGCCATTTAGAGCCATTTGACATCACACTAGGTAAGGGTAAACTTTCTTCAGTCCAAGGCCAACCTATTCTACCTTCTGGGGATGGAGGTAATTCACTAAGAGTGGGACGCATCATTTATTTAATTGCTTCTAGATTAAGGCTTATGGAGTAGTGTTTACCACTAACAGGAATTTGACGAACCGACCAATCATCAAGATCACCTGGTTTACTGGAATGTGGACACCACTCCCTAACATCCTTGAACCCAGCATCAATAAGCAATTCCTTAAGTTTTCTGGAATTAAAAACAATTTGGTGAAAGTCAAACTTATTACCCTGTCCACCCATAAGTGGGCCGATTATTGTATCAATATTTCTGTCGTTTTCTAAGTAAATACAAACTATTTGCTCAAAGTCAGGAACAGAAAGTCTTAAAATTCCTCCCGGCTTCAATTTTCTAAACCAGTCTAAAAGAATATTGGGAACCTCCAAGTAAGAAAAATGCTCCAAGCAGTGAGATGCATAAATTAAATTAATTGTTTCATCTTTAAATGGTGACAGGTCATCAATTGCTCTAACATAATGAACATGAGAAAAAGGTGCCCCATCAATGTTAATAAACTCTGGATGATTAATTGAGCCGCAACCTAAATGAAGATTAGTATTTCCAGCGTCAGAGCTTGGGAAAGGTGGACGAGAAAGTTGTCTTAATATCTTAGCAAGAATAATTTTAAATTCAAAATATAGTTGATGTGATTTACCTCCATAACAATTTTTTAATATACCAAAAAAAAGCTTGATTGTGGCATTCATAATTAATACTAATTTTTTTGAGATTGACAACGTGTAACTTTGAAACATTTGTATTTCAATTACTTATTTAAAGATTAGCTAAGATTGAATAATAGTAATCTTTTATTTACTGGTAGCAGTCTTAATAACCTGTGAAGACTCCCATTGATGCTCTAGTGGTAATACATATCGAGAACTAGCAGGAGCAAGTCCAGAATGATATATATCTTTAGAAAAGACTTCAAGAATTCCACAATCTAACTGTTGGTATAACCACTCAACATTCGGAATAGCTAACCCAGCACCAATTAGGTATCTTCCCGCTGAAAGACAGAATTTAGGGAAGATGCAATCAACAAAATTCATCCCTTCCTTAAACTCAGTCTTGAAATTCGAATCTGGCTGAGTAGAGCAGAGCATCAAAACAGTTCCTGATAAAGTAGAAACCTGTAATACTACTGAGCCGGAATTGATAGCTATATGACAATAAAATGAAATTCTAAATCTAACAGCATCCCAAGTACTAATATGTTGCTTAGGGGATGCATCAATGTCTAAAATCTCAATTTTTTCTATAAAGTAACCCGAATTAGACATCTCAGGAAAAGGAATTATATTTCCTTTTATTCCAGTACTAAATTGCGTTAGGTATGTGTTGGTGATCTCTTCAATTCTCCCTAAATCTTTAACAAATCCAGACTGGAGATAGATCCCCGACGAACATAATCGCCGAATACTATCCATGTTGTGACTAACAAACAAAACTGTTCTGCCACTAGAACTGATATTTTGCATCTTTCCTAGACACTTTTCCTGAAAACTCATATCGCCTACCGCCAACACCTCATCCACAATCAAAATTTCAGACTCCAAATGTGCCGCCACCGCAAACGCCAAGCGGACATACATTCCACTGCTATATCGCTTCACTGGCGTATCCAGGAACTTTTCCACTTCCGCAAACGCTACAATCTCATCAAACTTTTTCTTAATCTCCTCCCGCCCCATCCCCAAAATAGCCCCATTTAGGAAAATATTCTCTCTTCCCGTCAGCTCTGGATGAAACCCTGTCCCCACCTCTAACAAACTCGCCACACGCCCTTTAATCTTAATTCGCCCTTCTGTCGGTTCCGTAATACGGCTCAAAATCTTCAGTAGCGTCGATTTCCCTGCCCCATTCCGCCCAATAATCCCAACCCGATCGCCCTGCTTAATCTCAAACGACACATCCTTCAGTGCCCAAAATTCTTCAGAAGTTGGATCTACAACTTGAGATTGACCACGTTGAAACGGCTTCAATAAACCCTTAGCACCATTGACGATCGAATCCCGTAATGTCGTGTAGCGTTCCTCACGCTGATGCCCAATAATATACTTTTTACTTAAATTTTCGGCCTTGATTACTATATCAGACATAAATTCTTATTCCATCACTCCATAAAACCCTCAATTTCCAGACCTAAATCACATCAGCGAATGTCCGCTCCATTTTGCGGAAGTAGGCAATTCCTGTAATCAGTAAAAGGAATACTAGCCCTAAAGATAGCAAAAAACCCGGCCAATATAGCTTTGACTCTCCCCCTAAAATAGACCAACGAAATCCATCAATCACTCCCACCATCGGATTCAAAGAATAAAGAAATCGCCACTTTTCGGGAACGATACTACTACTAAATCCTACCGGAGAAATATACAGCCCAAATTGAACGACAAAAGGCACAATATAGCGGAAATCTCGATATTTAACATTGAATGATGCTAGCCACAAGCCAGACCCAACCGAAGCCGCAAATGCTATCGCTATAAACACTGGTAACATCAGAATTCGCCAACTAGGAACATAGTTATACCAAGCCATCAATCCCAACAAAATTATCCCAGAAATCATGAAATCCACAAAACTCACGACCACAGAACTAATTGGTACTATCAATCTCGGAAAATAGACCTTGGAGATCAAATTAGAGTTAGTAATCAGACTATTACTACATTCAGATAAAGAATTAGAAAAGAACTGCCAAGGCAACATTGCAGAAAAAACTAAAATCGGGTAAGGTACACCTTCTGATGGCAACTTAGCTAAATTTCCAAATACGATGGTGAATACCACCATCGTCAAAAATGGGCGAATCAATGCCCAGGCAATACCAATCGCTGTCTGCCTATAACGTACTAGGATGTCGCGCCATGCCAAAAAGTAAAATAAGTCACGATATCGCCAGATATCTTTCCAATACTGCTTTTCACTTCGTCCTGCTTCAATGATCAATTCAGGTCTAGAGTCTGTCGTTTGTGCATTCATAACTTAGCTTTACTTACTTTCCTTAATCTAGAGGAAATATTAATATTACTTTAATTCTAGTGGCATATTGCCAAGACTATTCGTTTACATCGTTGATAATAAAATGATCGAATTCAGGCGTTGTAGAATCAATGTATAGATAACGACCAATTACTGAATAACATTTCAAATATTATTCATTCAAATTGCATTACTTATTCTCCATTGGGATACGCATCATCTTCTTACCATTCTTGATATTTATATTTGAAATAATATGATCTGGTGAAAAATTCAAATCGCTTTCCATTTTCCAACTTTCATTTATAAATGCAACAGCCAATGCCGTATTTAGTAACCAAAATTCCATTCCTATCTGAGAAATAAAAATTGGGTAATTAAATGTAATCAAAATTGTACCCATATTATAAGCAAGTATGACCGCACTTAGGAAAGGTAATGTTTTCATTTGGGTTTTAAAAACCGTCTGAAATGCAAAATAGCATACTGACCCAATGGCTACACAATAAGCAATAATCAAGGGTAATCCCCCATCTAATAACCAACCAGTCCATTGAATTTCTACCCAGATTGAACTAGTAAGTGGATTATCATTTTCACCAAAATAACTATTTACCATCCCCCATCGACCTAATCCCGCCCCAAAAGGATACTGAGGCAACAATTCATTAATTGTACTCTGTAGAAAATGCCCCCGATTTTGCTGGTAAACATTGTCTGCACTCCCTTCAAACAAAGATAACGTTCGATCACTAGTAGATTTACCACCTACCGCAATTGCCCAAGCAAATGTTCCTAATATCAAAGGTTGAATAATTCCCATCAGGGCAAAAACACGTTTAAAATTTCTACTCAAAAGTAAAATTACTAATAGTGTTAATACACAAAAACAAGTATTGATCAGCATACTACGTACTTGAGATAAATAAATACAGAAAAAACCTACGAAACTACTAGAAATCCCCAAGCCCATCAACCACTTATTTTTACCTTCTAAGAAAAAAGCTAACCCTAAGAGTACCGTGTAAAACCCAGCAACTGATGCACCACCAGGAGTATCAGTTAATCCCATCGGACGATATACAGATAATCCATTACCCAATGTAATTTTTAAGCTTTCACCACCATATTTGCTATTCTCAATTACCGATGATAGTTGGAACTGAAACTGTCCAGGGAAGTAGATCTGAAGTAAACCAAATAATGAACTAATCGATTGAAAAAGCCAAAGCATTATAACTAAGTTACGAAAACCGATGGCTGATAAGGGGAATCTACTAGCCCAGAACACAGGCCCTAAAATTGCTAAGTACATAGCAATCTGTCCCAAGCCCGCCGGAATAGTGTTGACTTGAGGATGCAAGCATAAGGAAATTAATAAAATTAAAAGAATACTATAGACTGGCCACTTAGCAGGATGTTCGATCGCTGGCTGGGAAATAGTAGCAATTACTAAGCAAATGCTTAACCCAAAGGTAGCAATTCTGAATACAGTGCGAGCTGTTCCTAGTGTAGGAACAAGGGTGAGTAATTGTAAAATAAACTGGATTAGCAGAAAAGTATGTATCCAATTCCATCTTTCAGATTGATTATTCAGAAACATTTATTTATATAGTGAATCTCAATCGAGATCAATTAACAATCAGAATAAAACTTACTTCTAGTAAATCTGTTATAAAATTTGTACTACATTCAAGACATTCTTGAAAAGTGTTAGAATAAATTCTCCAAAGTCAACATGAACTTAATGCTCTATTCTCTAAGATAAAATTAGAGGCACCATGAAAGCACTCAAGATCTGGCTTGTATTCGCTAATTTCAACCAAACCATGATTCAAAACAAGATAAAACTTGTAATCTATTGAAAGCATATTATATATATCAAACAACATACACTTAGTTGCTAGCGATGCTGCCCCTATCTCTATCTGAATATAGGCTATTTTGTTATTTGCTAACATGGACTGCGCTCCTTCAAGTGCAAATATTTCATATCCTTCAATATCTAACTTCAAGTAATCTATTGATTCGATATTATTTTTTTCACAAAAACTATCCAAAGTAACTGTCTCAATTTGCTCAGACTTAACTTCAAAGGCTCCTGACACTACCTGAGCAGTCGCAACATTACTAGATAAACTGGCTCCTGCCGAACCTATCCAAGGATAATATAAGTTAGCATTACTGTTTGTGTTTGAGACAGCAGTCTGGTGCAAATTCACATTCGCAACGTCACTAAATTTATTGGCTAAGATATCTAAACAAAAGCTTGATGGCTCAAATATATGAATTTCTGTTTCATTGCCAATTTTCAATTTATCTATTGTTGATAGAAGCATGGAAGAATACTGACCAAGATTACCGCCACAATCAAAAATGAATATTTTTTTAGGTTTGGTAGAAAGCTTTTTCAATACCCATTCTAATGCTTCTTTTTCTCCGCTTAATTCACAATCTAAAAAGGCAGCAGAAACCCGATTCATTGCATACAAGCATAGTTTATTACAAAGATAAAACCAATTATAGAAAACAGGCCGTGAAACAACAAACAAAATCATCCTAACAATTTTTTTATTCATAATATATGGTTATAAAGTCTGCTAATTACCACATCAATATTTTCATTTTCAAGAACTCATCACTAACAATTCTGCAATAGTGGATATCTGTCGTTGTGGATCGCACAATTCATGCGCCCTAGCCTTCGCCGCCACCTGCAACTCCCCACGATGAAGAGAATTCTTCACTAACTTTTGCAGAGCCATCGTTACTCCCATTACATCCCCCGGTGGTACAGCATAGCCACACTCTGATGTCACAATTTCTCCACCACCACCAATCTTGACAGTCACCACTGGCAAGCCAGCATAAAAAGCTTCAACGAAAACGATCCCAAATGATTCTTCTCCCAAATTGGGCTGACAGAAAATATCACTAGCCGCTAACACCTGCGGGACATCATCTCTTTGCCCCAACCAACGCACCCGTTTTTCTAATCCCAGATCCTGTACCTGCTGTTCCAATTCTCTTAGATAAGATTGTTCACTTTCCCTTTGCACTCCACCAACGATCCAGCACTCCCAATTAGGCAAGTCTTTCATTAATCCCAATGCAGAAATCAATATGGTATGCCCTTTCAAACGTTCCAAGCGAGAAACTTGAGTGATAACTACAGTCTCATCCATAGTATTAAACTGTTGCCGAAGCTGATGTCGAACTTCTGGAGTTTGCTCGCACTGAGTATCGACAACAGGAGCGTAAATGACTTGACTTTTAGCACGAGGATATAGTAGGTGCAGATGCTGCTCGGTAAAATGACTATTGGCAATCACAAAATCTGGTTGCACCAACTTAGCCAACCCCTCTAAGATACTTTGGCCATTAGGAGTATCATGACACCAAAACAACAACTTTTTTCCCAGTCGTTTCACTACCGAACCAAAAATAGCTTGTGGCCAGCAAGCATGGCAAATAACCGCATCAATAGCTTCCGACTCAATTACTTTTCGCAATCGTGCTCTTGCTTTCAGCACCTGCCAAGGATAGCGCAGCTTAACCGTCCCCAGCTCATGGACCTTCACCCCCGTACTGATCAATTCCTGAGATAAACGTCCCGAAAAACACAAAGCAAATTGGTGATCCATTTCTGGGCATAACTGTCGCTCTCGCGCCAAGGTGACTAAAAGAGTTTCAATCCCACCAAAAAGATTACCTGCATACACATGGAGAACTTTCATAATATGTTAGGTGCCCATTGCTTCTTCGACTAACGGAGCTAGTTGATCTAGAGATTTTTCATTGGCTAGAACCTGACTATAAATTTCCAAACTATGGCGCGCCATTTTCTCATCCGTAAATTCCAAAACTCTACGTTGAGCGCCTGCCGATAGACGATCTCTCAAGCCCGGTTCTTCTAACAACCTTCTGGCCGCTGCGGCAAATTCAAAGGGATTGTTTCGCTGTACGGTCAAACCCTCTAGCTCATGGCGACAAACCCAAGAAACACCACTACCCGGAATATCACAGTTAATCACTGGACAGCCACTAGCCATCGCTTCCACTTGAACCATCCCAAAAGCTTCACTGCGGACATTCGACGGAAACCACATAGCTGTTGCTGCTCGATAAGCCGCAATCAAGTCAGTTTCACTAGTCTTACCCAACCAAATCACGCGATCGGCAACATTGAATTTACGGGCTGTTTTGTGGAGATTTTCGGCTAACTTACCAGTTCCAATAATTAATAACTTTCCAGGCACATGCTGTAAAGCTTCGATCGCCACATGAAAAGATTTATAGTATACTAACCGTCCTACGGCTAACCATAAGACATCCCCATATTCTGCTTTTAATTGCTGTGCTCGTTCCACTATCGGTGGGGAAGGATTACTAAAAACAGAAGTATCAATCCCCAGTGGCAAGACCCCTAAACGATTTCGGTATAAGCGCAGAAATTTGGAGCCGGTCTGATAATTTGGACTGGTAGTTAGAGTGATTTCTGCTTGCCGATAAATAAAATGCTCGATCGGACGAAATAAATATTTGAGCAACTGCTGTCGAATAGCATCACTGTGGTGGGTGATTACTAAGTTACGGGTCTTACCCATCATCGCCAAAGAAATCAACATAGTTGGATTAGGCGTATGGACGTGAAAAATTGTATCGGGAAATTTAGAGAAATAACGAATATAAAAAATTAGGGATGGGCAGAAATCCAGTTTCAAAAATGATACCAGGCGACGAACTTTGACTACCTGCACCCGATCAGTAACCTCGATTTTAGTCTTAGTTTGCTGTGATAATTTCAAATCTTCATCAAAACTATTTACACATACGATACAAACCTCAGCACCTAATTCAGCTTGCTTGCGAGCTAAAGTTTCCACATGACTTTCCATTCCACCATAAAGAGGAGAATGGTATTTGGCTAAATGAACTATTTTCATGACTGATTCGGGGGGGGGTAGTTTGAAAATCTATTTCTCGGCTTCAACAGCGATCAACTTTTGATTCATTGTCGTCTCGAAAAAACTTCGGGTCTACTGCGATAGTAAGGATGATACTTATTGGAATGCGTATTTTTGACTCGGTTGATTACTAACCCTAAAATTGGTGTTTGAATTGGGGAAATAATTTCCATTGTTCGTTTGACCGCCTGCCATTGAGCAACATCTAAACTCACAATATAAATTAGTCCATCCACCAGAGTTGTAATTAAATGGGTATCACTAACTCCGACAACTGGTGGGGTATCAAAAATCACATAATCATATTTTCTTTTCCATTGCTCAATTAGTCGAGGAAAATGGGGGGAGTTAAGCAACGCGATCGAATTAATCGGTTGATGTCCAGATAATAGTACATCTAATTTTATTTGAGAACATTTTTTAATTAAATTTTCCCATTTATCGACTTTTAGTAGTGCATCACTCAACCCAGTTTCATCAGAAAAATCCACAGACTGAAATAACTCTGAACCTTGGCATAAGCTAGAAAGACTAGATCTATATAAATCTGCATCCACCAACAAGACGCGATAGCCTAATTCGGCCAGGGTAACGCCAGTATGAAAGGTAATAGTTGACTTCCCTTCTTTTGGTAGTGATGAAGTAAAGGCCACAACTTTACCCATCTGGTTTTCCTCACCATCAGTGGTCAGTCCAATTCCCAAAGCCAGAGTTCGAATCGCTTCGACAAAATTCCAAGAAGAATAGTTCTTACTATCATTTTTAGTAGTTTGAAGAACTGTACTTCCTCTAGCTTGTATTTGGGAGAAACTACTTACCGTTGGAATAAGAGCCAATAGCGGTATTCCCAAAGTTGATTTTACGGTGTCTGGATCATCAACTCGATCATCAAATTGATTTAAACCAACGGCTGCTAATAAACCAACTAATAAACTACCTAACGCACCTAGTCCTAGTCGTTGCGGTACATTAGGAGATATCGGTTCTTGGGGCAGCTTGGGAGGATCTAGCAAATTCCAAGGGATCACCCGTTCAGCACCAGTAATTTTCAAACCTTGCAATTTTTGGAGAAATGCAGTCATTTCTTGGGAGTAAATAGTATACTGCCGCTGCAACTCAGTATATTGTTTTTGCAGATTAGGCAATTGAGCAATTTGATACTCTACCCGCTCATAAATCTTGCGTAAGCCTTGTTCTTCTGACTCCTGAGAAGCCAGACTAGTTACGATTTCAGCTTGTTTATTAGCTAAATTTTGGGCTAGATTGTTACTGAAATTAGCAATTCCCCCATTGGTAAGCTCTTTATCTAAAACATTCCGTTTGAGCACTTGCTGCGCCCGATTTCTTAGTAATGACAATACCTGATCACGTTTTTCCTTGAGGCCAATTGAGATCGGGTTATTATCATTAAACCTGACAGTTTCCTGACTGTACGATAGTTCTAATTCGTTTAACTTTTTAAATAGCTCTTGATAGGCGGCATCCTGAGTTAACATCGTGGTACTGAGCACATTATCAGACTGTAAACCCACCTCAGTTAGATTTTTCTTAAGCTCTTCATATTGTTGTTGAGTTTGCAGTCGCTTAACCTTCATCTCGTCTAGCTTATCAATGATCTGCTGACGATATGCTGTTAGAGATTGACCGGAGTTTTCAGGATCAACAAATCCATATTTTCGCCGAAATTCCTCTAACTGTCTGGAGGATATTTCTAACCTTTTGCGTGATTCAGGTAATTGTGACTCGATAAAATTGATCGAGTTATCAGTACGAGCTTTTTTAGTTTTAATACTATAGTCAATATAAGTACTGCCCAAAGCATTTAGAGTTGCTACCGCTCGCTCCGGAATAGTATCAGTATAGCTAATAGATAAAATATTACTATTTTGCCCTGACACGATCCGCAGGTTTCCACTAACTTCATCCACGGATGGTCTCAATTCTTGATTGGGAATACCATCAATGGCTTGTTGAAGAATTTTATCACTTTTTAATATCTGTAAAATAGTTTCAATCGTAGTTGCCCGGCTATCAGCACTAGTATCACCAGTACTTAAAGCTAGTTTCTCAGCCATGCTGGAGTTTTCTTGTAACTCAATCTCAATTTGAATGTCTGATCGATAGATGCGTGGCTCTTTCCAAGTTTTATAGTAAATCCCAGCCATCATCAATGTACTTAATAAAAAGCTGACATACCAGTACTTACGTAGGCTAGCTAACAGAAATTCAAGATTGATTTTCTTGACTTGCCGCAGTTGATATAAGTCTTCACCTATACCTGTAATATCCCCTTTTGGAGACTGGATAGAATTAATACTAGATATTCGGGAGACATTATTTTTCATACTATGATGAAGTTATTCAAGTCTAGATATACTAACGTTAATTCTGTTATTTTCAACTCGATTGCACCGCAAAATATTTGTAACATGTTAGATTATCTATGTTTCAAGACAAAACCCTAAATGCTTTTGGCGGCTTGCTCATTTGTCAAAGGTTAACCCTATTGGCAAGTATAATATATCACGAACTTTAATATTATTTGATACTGTTTGAAAAAAATGATTTTAGGTATCGCTAGCCAGACAATTTCAAATAATTACAAAAAATTTCTCCGAAAAAATTGAGTGAGACTAATCTGACGAGTTTTTAGACATGTCTAGTTGGAGCTGTAGATTGTGTAAAGAAGCATCCTGCAAGCTAGGCAGCACAATGTGAGCAGAGCCAACCAAATCAGCGGAGCCAAGTCCGATCGTCCACATACCAGCAGCGAGCGCGGCGGCAACTCCGGCAGGGGCATCTTCCACCACCACGCAGTGAGCAGGATCAAGTTTTAATAAAGTAGCAGCGTATAAAAATATGTCAGGGGCTGGTTTGGGGTTCTTGACACTGGAGCCATCAGCAATTTCATCGATGCGATCAGCAATTCCTAGTTTCTCGATCACAGTGCGCGCATTCTTGCTGCCAGAACCGATCGCAATTTTAATTCCGGATCGGCGGAGTTCATCTAACAGCTCTAAGACTCCGGGCAAAACATTGCGGGGGGTGATGGTTTGGATAGATTCCACATAGTAGCGATTTTTGCGCTCCATCATTTCCTGAAGTGATGATTCCGAATACTGCTGATCGCCTACAATCAGCATTAGTGATTCTCTCCGCGCCACGCCTAGCAATGCTTTATTGGCCTGACGATCGAAGGGCAGTCCAGCTTCGTCGGCCAGTCGCTGCCAAGCTCGGTAGTGAAATTCGGCAGTGTCTGTCAATACCCCATCCAAGTCAAAGATGAAGCCTTGGATATCTTGTGCGGGGCAGAGTGTCGGCAATAGATCGAAGCTGTGCCAAGTGCCCCGCCAGTGTAGTTTAAATTTGAGGCGAGTCCAAGTAGCTGGTAGATGAGGAGTTGCCACCGGACCACTGTCCTTTAGTTGAATACCACCGAAGCCAAACACTACCGCTTGCCAGATCCCCCCAGCAGCAGCGGCATGAATACCATCTCTGGTATTACCACGAGTATCAGCAAGATCTATCAAGGCGGCCTGCATGAACTGCTGATAAGGATCGGCGGCACCTAGGTCAGCAGCGAGAATCGCATGAATAGCTGGACCGAGGGATGATCCATAGGTGATATCTGTCCGGGGAGCGTAGTAGTCCCAGTTCTTTTGTAATACATCATAGCTATAGGGAAATGCTTGGGTGCCCCGCATGAGGTAAAGGAGCATCAACACGTCAGGTTGCTTGAGCACCTGGTGATGATTCGTTTCATCAATCCCGAGAATAGCTTGCATCGACTGGTCTCGGGGTTCGTAATCATCTAAGTTGATATCTTGAAGCTGAAAAAAGCCCTCAAACTGCTCGATCAAGCCTGTTTCAGTATCGTAAAGAATGTGCATCTGGGCAATTGCTGCTTGCCAACGCAGTAGTTGCGCGGACGTGATTTGCAGCTCTTGCACCAGTTCCGCCAACCGAGCAGGGAATATTTGCTGTAACCACTCATAGACGACAATGGCTTTTTCTAGATGCCACTGCACCATCCGATTGGTGAACGCATTATTATTTACCTGTTCATGGTATTCATCAGCTCCAATCACCCCACACAGTTCATATCTTTCCTGCTGAGCATTCCACTCCAACCGACTCATCCAGAACAGGGCAGTATCTAGGATGATCTCGGCTCCGTAGTCGCGGAGCCAAATATCGTCACCGGTAGCCTGCCAGTATTGCCAGATAGCATAGGTAATGTCAGCACTAATATGAATTTCTCGATCGCGGCACCAGATGCGGACATCTTCGGCGTATGGATCGTTCGGCATTGACCAGCGGGGAGTCACTTCATCACCAGTGACGGCGCTTTCCCAGGAAAACATGGCTCCCTGATATCCACTATGTGTTGCTTTGCGCCGGGCACCACCCAAGGTGTGGTAGCGATAGGTCAACAGGTTGTTAGCGATCGCCGGTTGGGTGAAAGTAAAAAAGGGCAAGATAAAAATTTCGGTATCCCAAAAGATATGACCCCGGTAGCCAAATCCTGATAGTGTTTTGGCGGGAACGCTGACCCGATCGTTGTCTGGAGAAGCCCCGATGAAGAGTTGAAACAAGTTGTAGCGAACAGCCAACTGCGCTTGGCTATTGCCGCCAATCTCGATATCGCTATGCTGCCAAACTTCCTGCCAAGCCTGTTGATGAGCAGCAAATAGGATCGAGTAAGATGGGAGGCTAGCTAATTTCTCCTGAGCGGCCTGCACTGGTATCTTCACCTCTTGAGAGGTGAACACTGTTACAATTTTTTCGACGCTGATGGTTTGCCCAGCCGTGGCACTGAAGGCGATCGATCGGGTGGGATAGCCGGGAGTATTGGTGACCTGCCAGACTGTGTCAATACCAGTCACCGCCATTTTGGCAGCCATACCCAGTTCGATACGGGAACTACGGGTACGCATCTGGAGCCAAATTCCCTGTTCAACCTGACCTTGATCGAGCCTTTCCCAGTGGTCAAAGCCTTGATTTTGGGGATAGCCATTGATGCTAGATTGCACCTCGATGGTGCCGTCGAAATCGACTGGTGTCATCTGGCAGCGCAATCCCAACACCTGCCGATTTGCTAAGCTCGCAAATCGCTCAAACCGTAAATCTACAGTATGGCCAATGGGGCTACGCCAGCGCACCGATCGATTCAGGACACCATGCTGCAAATCTAGTTGTCGTTCGTAGTGGATAATTTCGCCGCGATCGAGCCGAAACCTTTCACCATTGACGATTACTGCCAACGACAGCCAATCGGGGCAGTTGGCTAGCTCGGTATAGACCACCGGCACATCATCATACACTCCATGAATGAGGGTAGCTGGCAACGCCTGCGGATAGCCTTCTTCAAAGCTGCCCCGCGTCCCTAAATGACCATTGCCGATCGTAAATACGGTTTCTCTAGCGTGCAACTGCTCCGGATCGAAGCTCGGTTCGATCAGCGTCCAGTCGGTGTAAATCAGATGATGAGAGCCTGGAGTATTCATTTTACAGTTGCAGATGTTCTGCTAGAATTTGCTCTGCGCGGGGTTTATAGAGAAGATAGAAGAGGGCTTCCAAGTAACTTTGCAGTGCGTCACGTCCATCGACATCAATGTAGTTCCAAAAGCTGTAAACCTTAGTGAGCAACAGGACTTGTTGGGCGTGAGCTGACCAATTGTATTGCTCTTGAATATGTTGAATGGCTCGATCGGAAATCGTATGCCAGTATTCGGGTTGGATTTCACATTGATGCAGAAAATTCAGGATTTTCTCCGCTGTACTGTTGAAATCAGTGGGATTGATATGAAAACCATTGATACCATCTTGGATAATTTCTAAAGCACCACCAAATTGAGTGGCAAAGGTGGGTAGCCCCGAAGCCATCGCTTCTAGGATCGTGCGGCCAAAGGCTTCAAATAGGGCAAAGTGGACAAAAATTCCCTGGCGAGCAGCGATCGATCGATAGACAGCACCGAGATCATGAGCAGGCAGTCGCACCCCCAACCAACGGATGTGCCCTTGAAGACCGTACTGGTCAATCAGGGTGTGTAGCTTAGTAATCTCGTTAGCTTCGTTGGTGTTGACGGCATCCGCTACTTCCAGAGCATTAGTGAGTAAAATCAGGTTACAGCGCGCCTGCAATTCTGGGCTGCGACCAAAACATTCCACCAGTCCAGTCAGGTTTTTGATGGCATCAATCGGCGCAACGGCCAGGATCGGACATTTTTCAGGCCGATCTAAATGACCGGAAATATGCTCGTCTTCCTGCTCAAATATCAAGGATTGAAGGCGGGCAAACTCTTCTGCATCTGGATGCTTAATCTGACTGTCAGCAAAGAATATTTGCTCATCCACACCGGGGGGCACCCGGTTGAACTTGGGGCTAAACAAGTCAATGCCATCAATGACATGGTACAAATTGGGCATCGTAAAGCACTTATAAGATTCGTACTGACCAATTATCTCTGATGTCCCCATAATTTCTTGATAGGACGATGTAATGATAAAGTCAGCAGCATTCATACTAATTAGATCAGCAGTAAATTGGGCTGAAAAATGATACTGCTTTTCTAAGTCTTGCCAGTAAAGGTTACTAAACAGATATTTCGGCTTTTCTAGCGAATGAGCAATGTTGCACTGGATGGCCTGGAGACGATGTGCTAGTAGAGAAGCCACTAGGTTGCCGTCACTATAGTTGCCGATAATTAGGTTTGGTCTGCCGCCCAGTCTGGCTAGCAGCTCCCGTTCGGCATCCACCGCAAAACTTTCGAGGTAGGGCCAAATCTCAAACCGAGAAATCCAGTTCTGAGTGATGGCCGGGTTAAACTCCTGGAAAGGTACCCGCAGAATCCAGGTATAGTCAGTGTCATCCACCTTTTCCCAGGGCAGCTCGCATTGAGTTTCGCCACAGTTCGGAATCAAGCGGGTCAAAATAACCACTTGCGGTTGAATGCCTAGCAAATCCAGACCAGACTGCTGAATGTCGGCGCGGAGTTGCTTTTCCAAACTCCGCGCTTGTTCCAACACATAGACAACCTGACTGCGGGTTTCTGGTCGTCCCAATACGCTTTCTTGACCCATCCAACCATGGATCGAAACTAGCACCACCCGAAAAACAGCTGGCACGCGCGCCACAAAAGTTGCCAAAATAGCCGGTTCGGGATCTTCGATCAGACGATTTAGTAGTTCTAAGGTTTCCCGCGCCCGCCCCACCGTATTGCCCCAACCTGGTTCAAAGCCAAGGGTTTGCAAATCGAGATGGACTTTTTCGTAGGGGTAATTCGCAGCATAATTGCCTAAAAACCTGAGAACCTGTTTAACCTGTTGGGCCAGCTCGACACCGGATTGAATGCGATCGTTAATCAGTAGCTGCACCCCCTCCTCTGTGAGCACATGCAAGGCATTAAACAGAGCCTCTATCCAGTAGTGAAATTCGGTCAGTAGCTTGTTACACAGATAGTTATTAAGAAATGCTAAACCCTGGCCAATATTTCTAGGGTCGTCAATTAGTGGAGACCCTTGATTAAAAGGTTGAAAATCGATGTTGAGAATGTGGCGCTGATAGCGATTAACCTGGCGATCACGCACGTCGAGGAGTTCCGGCAGCGTCATTTCTGAACTGCTAGTCAGGTCGGGGGTGAGCCGCCACACCTGCTGACTGGCGATCCAGGGACGTAGCACCAACCAAATACTGTCCTCCGCCAAAATCATTTCATGGGTATAGTGCATCAAGCGGCTCAAGGAAGAGCTGTGATACGCGTGACCAGACTGTGGTGAACGGTGACAATAATCAGCGAATGCTTGTAGTATTTCATTGCGCAGAAAGTAGTGACTACCAGAGGTGCTCAAGGTATCAATTAGCTGGGATAAAGCTTCTTTATCGTCGCTGTTTAAAACGGCTTGAATAAGTTTCTGCATAAGAATAGCGGTCAATACTGGAGCCGCAGGGTGATAAATGAGAAGTTAAGACCTGGCTAGCGATATGATGACGGTGGTTTACAACCTAGCTTTTTTTCTTAAAATTACTGCCTAATTCAGAAAAATCTTCCTGTAGTTTTTCAAGTTCTTCCTGGGAGGAGTCTTCCACATCAATAATTTCATTCCGGGCTGAATCGATCGATCGAATCAATTCATCAAGTTTGATCTGAACCGCCTTAGCATCGCGGTTTTGGGAGTTTTGGATTAAGAAAACCATTAAAAACGTCACGATTGTTGTGCCAGTGTTGATCACCAGCTGCCAAGTGTCAGAAAACTGGAACATTGGCCCGGTGATTACCCAAATAATAATTACAGCCATTGCCGAGATGGAAGCGAGCGGAGAGCCGACGGCTTCAGAGGTTTTATGGGCGAGTCTATCAAACAAGCCTTGCTGTGAACGCTGTTTTCGCATTAGGTTAGGTTCTCTCCAAATCAAAAACTTGAGATTTAGCCTTTATTTCGGTTCGCTGGCAACTCATCCGCTATCCGCTGCCCAGCAGTTCCCAACTATTTTAGAGACACCGCCGAATTATCACTGGCCTCTTCAGAAACTTACCAGCTCGGTCTATAAATCTCTTTCTCTCCAGTGGATGAGTTATTGGTTCACAATCGGTGTCAATAGAGAGAGAGCTACTGTGATAGTGGTTGTAATTTAGCCTTGGTAAATGTTCTGGAAGTAGAAGTCGAGAAAGTTGCCGACGTACCACTTTTATCGGGAGAATGATGCCACAATAGTAGACAAATCGAAACATATATTCACAATGCCCAGTTCGGCCTCCAATCCCGCAGAGAATACCCCTGGAAATTTGAGACTGGTTAAGTCATCCAGCTTGCCACCTTCTGGATGGAGCAAGCTGCTGTTTGGACAGGAGCCAACCCCAGAACTGTTAGCCATCTTGATGGTTTATGCCGTGCAGGGGATTTTGGGTCTGGCCAAACTAGCTGTTAGTTTTTTTTTGAAAGACCAGCTGGGGCTAGCTCCAGCAGAAGTTGCCGCCCTGATGGGAGTAGCCGCCTTACCTTGGGTAATTAAACCAATTTTCGGTTTTGTGTCAGATGGCTTACCAATTTTCGGCTATCGCCGTCGATCGTACCTGATTTTGTCAGGGCTGCTGGGATCGGCGGCTTGGATCAGCTTGGCTACGGTTGTCCATACGCCACTGGCAGCTACCTGCGCGATCGCTACGACTTCGCTTTCCGTAGCTTTTAGTGATGTCTTGGTCGATTCACTAATCGTGGAGCGCGCCCGCAACGAATCCATCAGCAATTCCGGTTCGTTGCAGTCTTTGTGCTGGGCCGCTGCGGCTCTGGGTGGTTTGTTAACCGCCTATGCCAGTGGCCTCTTGTTGAGTAACTTTAGCCCCCAAACTGTTTTCGCTGTGACCGCAATATTTCCGCTGTTGGTATCAGGGGTGGCTTTCTTGATCGATGAACAACCGATAGTGGGCAAAGCATCGACTGGCTTGGCCGCCCAGCAACAAGTTAGTCAGGTCTGGCAAGCGCTCAAACAAAAATCGATCTGGCTGCCATTGTTGTTTTTGTTTCTGTGGCAATGTACCCCCACTGGTGATTCCTCTTTCTTTTATTTTGCTACTAATGAATTGGGCTTTACCCCCGAATTCTTAGGCCGGATTCGGTTGGTGAGCAGTTTAGCGGCCTTGATCGGGGCGTGGATTTTTCATCGCTACCTCAAAGCAGTACCCTTCCGCACCATTTTTGGTTGGGCTACAGTAATTTCTTCGCTGTTTGGTCTAACCACTTTGCTGTTAGTTACCCATACCAATCGCACGTTGGGCATTGATGATCACTGGTTTAGTCTGGGTGATAGTCTGATTCTGACGGTGATGGGGCAGATTACCTTTATGCCGGTTTTGGTATTGGCAGCGCGACTATGTCCCCCCGGCATTGAGGCCACCCTATTTGCCATTCTGATGTCGGTGTTTAATCTGGCTGGTTTAGTCTCTCAAGAAGGTGGTGCCCTGCTCACCCACTTTTTGGGTATTACCGAAAACAACTTCGACCAATTATGGTTACTGGTGACCATCACAAATTTGGGCGGGATGCTACCACTGATATTTCTCAAGTGGCTACCAGACAGTGATCCCCAAGCCACCATGCCGGCTATTCCCCCAGCTAGTGTGCTGGAGCACCAATCATCCTCATTGACTGGTTGCCAATCTTTTCCCACTATCCTGCCCGAATTAGTTCAACTAGACACTGACTCTAAAAATACCTCATGCTAAATCTCGAAAAAACCACCCCAGCATACGATCAATCTACTTGGAGCGGCGGCTATCAATCCCAAAAAAATGAATATAGCTATCCGATCGATCACATCACTGGCGAAATCCCCCAAAATTTAGCCGGTACGCTGTTTCGGAATATTCCAGCCATGTTGGATATTAATGGCATATCGGTACGGCATCCTTTTGATGGGGACGGCATGATTTGTTCGATCGCTTTCCAAGATGGTCAAGCTTATTTTCAGAACCGCTATGTGCGCACAGCGGGCTATGTAGCCGAGCAAGAAGCGAATAAGTTCTTGTATCGGGGGGTATTTGGGACAGCCAAGGCCGGGGGCTGGTTGGCCAATATTTTTGATGTCAAGCTCAAGAATATTGCTAACACTCAGGTTATTTATTGGGGCGGTAAGCTGTTGGCGTTGTGGGAAGCAGCTGAACCCCATCGCTTAAACCCCGAGAATTTGGAAACGATCGGACTCGATAATTTGGATGGTTTGCTACCGCCGGGGGGGGCTTTTGCGGCGCATCCCCGGATTGACCCCGCTGGCAAAATGGTGAATTTTGGTCTAAAGACTGGATTGTCTACCACTATTACAATCTATGAGTTCGATCGATCTGGCCAAGTTGAAAAACAATACGATCACGTCGTACCGGGATTTGCCTTTATCCATGATTTTGCAATTACACCCAACTACTGCATCTTTTTCCAAAATCCGGTGGGCTTCAATCCACTGCCATTCTTACTAGGTCAAAAAGGAGCTGGCGAATGTGTGAAGTTTAATGCCGACCAGCCCACTAAGATTATTGTGATACCGCGCGATCGAACTACTGGCGAACAAGTCAGAATTTTGGAAACTAAAGCGGGCTTTGTTTTCCATCATGCCAATGCTTACGAAACCAACCAAGGGCTATCGATCGACTCCATCTGTTACGCCTCTTTTCCAGAAGTAGAACCCAATAAAGATTTCCGTGAGATGGATTTCAATACCCTCGATCCTGGTCAACTGTGGCGCTTTCAGCTAGATTTTGAATCTGGCACCGTGGAGCGAGAGCTAATCGAACCACGCTGTTGTGAGTTTCCAACGGTGAATCCCGATCGAGTGGGTCAAGATTATCGCTATCTATTTATGGGAGTGGCCAATTCCGATACTGGCAATGCGCCGCTTCAGGGCATCACCAAGATCGATTTATCGACCAAAGAGCGCCAGACTTGGATGGCAGCACCGACTGGCTTTGTCAGCGAACCAGTATTTATTGCCAAGCCCCAATCGCAAGTGGAAGATGATGGCTGGTTAATTACGTTGGTGTATGAAGGCAATCGGCATGAAACAGATGTGGTGATTTTGGATGCGATCGATCTGAGTGTCGTGGCCAAGTTGCACCTAACGCATCACTTACCCTACGGTCTGCATGGTACCTGGACAAAGGAAATATTTATGCCTGCTACCCAAAATGGCTAAGATAGACAGCGAGGAGTTAATGATTCTTGACCGAAAATATGGAATTGTCTGATTTATCTGGAATATTTGGGAATATCTATGCGATCAGTTCGCCCCTAGCGTGGCAATTGGGATTAGCAGTAGCAGCGGTGCTGGTGGCAGAAGTAGTGCGTGACTTGTATCATCTGGCCGGTCACTATTGGGCACCTTTACAGGCTGGGCACGCCCTACACCACAAAGCTTACCGTCCCGACCTCAGCATTGTCAGTTTAGATTTATATCGGCAAGCGCAAAAGCACAATGATGTGCCAGAAGCATTGGCAATGGTGACAGTCACAGCATTAGTCGCGGCTTGGGGACAATACACTAGTCAGGGATTGACCTTGTGGCTGGGTTGCTTATACTCAGCGAGTTTTTTAACGACCAGTGTGGCCAGATCGCAGGGCTGGTTATTAAAGACCGATTTAACTCACAAACCCGGTGATTTGGTTACTTTACCTGCCCAGTGGATGGTAAATCGTACTTATCATTGGCGGCATCATTTTGACTATGCTAATGCCTACTATTGCGGAACCTTTACGCTGGTCGATAAAATCATGGGTACCAGTCTATCGCTGAAAGGTAAATCGGTAGCAGTGACTGGGGCTTCGGGCACTTTAGGTCGATCGCTCATTGCCAAGTTAGCTAGTAAGGGGGCGCGGGTAATTGCGCTAACCACCTCGCCCCAGGCACAGTTTGAGGATTTGGGTACCAATATTGAAGTATTGCAGTGGTATTTGGGCGCGGAGCAAGAATTACGCGATCGATTGCAAAAAGTAGATATTCTAATTATTAATCACGGCTTGAACGTAAATAGCGATCGCGATCCAGCTGCCGTAGAGCGATCCTTTGAGGTTAATACTTTTTCGGCTTGGCGGTTGATGAATCTGTTTCTAGATACAGTGACAGAATCACGGCACAAAGCGCTGAAGGAGTTGTGGATCAATACTTCCGAAGCAGAAGTGAATCCAGCGTTTAGCCCCTTGTATGAATTATCAAAGCGCACCTTGGGTGAGCTAATTACGCTGCGCCGCTTAGATGCACCCTGTGTGATTCGTAAGTTGGTTTTAGGACCATTTAAGAGCAATTTGAATCCGATCGGCGTGATGTCGGCGGATTGGGTGGCTGGGGCAATTGTGGCACTAGCGCAGCGGGATGTCCGCAACATTATTGTCACTATTAATCCGCTAACATATATCTTTTTGCCAGTGGCGGAGGGATGTCGATCGATGTATTTCCGGCTATTTTCTAAACGCAAAAGTGATTACTAGATTCCATTGCGGTGGTTAAAATCCTCAAAAACCCTCCATAATGTCCCTAAGAACGTTACGTAGAGAAATAGTTAATGGATATTAAGACTACTGCAACCTCACTTTTAGAATGGCATGGTGATGGTTTGGCGATCGGCTTTTGGGAAGATAACGTCAATATTACTGGGGATCTCCTCACCCTCAACACCCAGTTGCAAGGCATCATCCAAGAAATTATTGATGAAGCCGAATTTAAAGGAGCAGCCGCTAGCACCGTCGTGACCCGAGTGAGCAATGGAGCCAGCATCAAAAAACTAATCTTAGTGGGCTTGGGCAAAAACACCGCACCCAGCACCGATCAATATCGACGTGCTGCTGCCGCGATCGCTCGCGTCGCCCAGAAAGAAAAGTGTGAAACCCTGGGCATTAGTTTGCCAGATAGTTCGGTTGCCGCCGATCTGGTAGCTCAAACAGTCAGCGAAGGATTATTATTAGCCTTGCACGAAGACAAACGCTTCAAATCCGAGAAATCTGATGATAAAGCCAGCACTCCCAGAAAACTGACCGAGGTTCAACTGCTGGAATTAGCTGGCCAAGAGGCTGCCATATCCAAAGCACAAGCTGTGGCTGCCGGTGTAATTCTGGCGCGGGAACTAGTAGCAGCTCCGGCTAACTACGTCACTCCCACTAGCATGGCTGAAACTGCCCAAACCATCGCCAAAAAATATGGGATGGAGCTAAAGATCTTAGAAAAAGCCGATTGCGAAAAACTGGGAATGGGTGCTTTCTTGTGTGTTTCCCAGGCTTCTGATATCCCGCCTAAGTTTATTCATCTTATTTATAAGCCAGCCGGAACTACCCGGAAGAAATTGGCAATCGTCGGTAAAGGTGTAACGTTTGATTCCGGTGGTTTAAATATTAAGGGGGCTGGCATCGAAACCATGAAAATGGATATGGGTGGTGCCGCTGCCACTTTTGGAGCCGCTGCAGTAATTGGTCAGCTGCAACCAGATGTGGAAGTGCATTTCATTAGTGCCGTAGCTGAAAATATGATCAGCGGCAAAGCCATCCATCCAGGCGATATTGTGACGGCTTCCAATGGCAAGACAATCGAAATTAATAACACCGACGCGGAAGGGCGGCTAACGCTGGCTGATGCCTTAGTTTATGCTGAAAAACTGGGTGTGGATGCGATCGTTGATCTAGCGACCCTCACTGGCGCTTGTATTATTGCCTTGGGCGATGATATTTCTGGGTTGTGGAGTCCTCAACAAGAGTTAGCAGATGGTATTTTGGCCGCAGCGGCGGCCGCCGGGGAAAAATTCTGGCAAATGCCCCTAGACGACAAATACTTTGAGGGCATTAAGTCACCAATCGCTGATCTAAAAAATACTGGTCCGCGTGGTGGTGGCTCCATTACGGCGGCTTTATTTCTGAAGCAATTTATTAAAGAAGTGCCTTGGGCACATCTAGATGTAGCAGGTCCAGTATGGAGTGATAAGGAAAACGGGGTAAATAACGCTGGTGCTACTGGCCATCCGGTGAGGACGTTGGTGAACTGGGTGTTGAGCTAAGATATACCATCACCCCAACCCTCTATTACGATTAGGGTTGGGGTGGTGCCGCTCGTATTGAGAAAACCAGCATTTTGCTTTTTTGTCAGGCTAGGATTCCTCTGCTTCTAATTCAATTTCTGAGGCATTCTCTAGTAAGAACAATCTGGCCAATCGATCGTAGGTGCCAGCGCCAAAATACATGGGATGGGCGTGGGAACGACTATAGACCCACACCACACTACCTTGCTCCGAAATCCGAATATCTTGCAAAAAGCTACGACATTGGGGGCGCAGCTTACTTCCAGCGGCTAAAGCATCCGTCCACCTGTCGAATGATTCGTCAAAACCCTTGGTAACTACTCTAAACATTAACTGTAGCGCTCCTCTGTCCAGGGTTCGCCCCGTTTATGGTAACCATTCTTTTCCCAAAATCCCGATTGCTCTCGATCGATAAGCTCAATGCCACTAATCCACTTGGCGCTTTTCCAGGCATACAAGTGCGGCACCATCGTGCGCATCGGGCCACCATGCTCTTTCGGCAGTGGCTCACCATTTAGCTCGTAGGCAAAAAAGTTTTCATCCCGCAGAAAATCGGCCAAAGGCAAATTGGTAGTGTAGCCACCATAGCAATGCTCCATTACATGAACAGCGGCGGGATCTAGATCACCCACCAGCTTCATCACATCCACGATCTTAAAACCCTTCCAGGTCACGTCCAGCTTCGACCAGCGGGTTACGCAGTGAAAATCTACAGTAAATTCATGCTGCGGCAGTTTCATCACATCTTCCCAGGTAAAGGTAAGCGGTTGAGAAACTAGTCCCCAGACTTTAAGTTTCCACTCTTTGCGGGTAACGTCTGGAGTTTGGCCATAGGTCATAATCGGGAAGCCATTGGTCAAATATTGACCAGGCGGCACGCGCTTACTTTCTTCGGGTTTAGGTTTATGGAGAAACTTACCAAGCATGGGTGATAAATATGAGCTTTGGACTCTCACTAGTCTAGCAAGCTTGCTTGAGATATTTTGTTTAGACTATAGAAAAACATCACTCTGATCATTAAGGTTATGGCAACTACCACACTTGGCTGTACGGATATTCCGGTGACACCACTTGGCTTTGGCACTTGGGCATGGGGCGATAGTCTATTTTGGGGATATGGCAAAGATTATGGCGAAGCTGAACTGCACCAAGCTTTTCAGGCGGCGGTAAATAAGGGCATTACTTTTTTTGATACTGCGGAAATCTATGGCTGGGGCAAGTCCGAGGAATTGTTAGGCAAATTTGTAAAAGAGGCGCAGGTTTCCACCCAAATTGCGACCAAGTATATGCCGGTACCCTGGCGCTGGCGATCGGAAGATGTCGCTGATGCGGTGACAGCTAGCCTGAAAAGATTGCAAATGCCTTCGATCGATCTCTATCAAATTCACTGGCCGTTCACGTTGCTACTCAGTCAAGAATCTTTAATGAATGCCCTAGCAGACGAAGTGCAGCAAGGTCGGGTGAAGGCAGTAGGAGTGAGCAATTACAGTGCGGCTCAAATGCACGAAGCACAGGAATTGCTAGCGCGGCGCGGGGTGCCATTGGCAGTGAATCAGATGCGCTATTCGCTGATTACACGAGAGATTGAAACTAATGGGGTGTTAGCAGCAGCGCAAGAATTGGGGGTGACAATTTTGGCCTATAGTCCTTTAGCGCAAGGATTGCTCACAGGTAAATATGATGGTAGCAATGTGCCCACCGGGGCGCGGAGCTGGGATAAACGTTTTCAGGCTGGTGGGTTGGCGAAGTTGCAGCCAGTTTTGAATCAGTTAAAGGAGCTAGGGCAGAAATATGACAAAACTCCGGCACAGGTGGCTTTGAATTGGTTAATTGCTCAACCGGGGGTGATTCCGATTCCGGGGATTAAGAGTGCGGCGCAAGTGGAACAGAATGCCGGGGCTTTGGGGTGGGAGTTGACGGCGGCAGAAGTGGTGGAGCTAAGATTGTTGGCTAGTTAATAATTAATGAAGGTCAAGCCCACCGAAAACAAACCTCAAAGCACAGCCAAAAGTCAGCAGCCTCAGACTCCACCCGAGCGAAGCAGGTTATTATGAAAGTTGTCTGAAAATACGTTGTAACCGCTACTTCCAGACTCTGGAGCAATCCTTAAAATCCCAAAATCCTCAGATTCACCAACATCATGGCCAAAACCAACCTGGAATTTTTAGCAGATAACGATCCTGCCATTGCTAAATTGATTGGCTCAGAACTAGGTCGCCAGCGCGATCACCTAGAGCTGATCGCCAGTGAGAACTTCACTTCCGCCGCAGTAATGGCCGCCCAGGGTTCTGTCCTCACCAACAAGTATGCTGAAGGACTTCCCGGCAAGCGCTACTATGGCGGCTGCGAATTTATCGATGAGATCGAACAAATTGCGATCGATCGAGCCAAAAAACTATTTGGAGCAGCAGCAGCTAACGTTCAGCCCCACGCTGGTGCTCAGGCCAATCTGGCCGTATTTTTAACCCTGCTGCAACCAGGTGACAAAATCATGGGGATGGACTTATCCCACGGTGGTCACTTGACCCATGGTTCACCAGTCAATATCTCAGGATTATGGTTCGATAAGGCTTTCTATGGTGTTAGCCCAGAAACCGAGCAGCTCGATTACGACCTGATTCGGGACTTAGCTCTCAAACATCGTCCCAAGATGTTGATCTGCGGCTATTCGGCCTACTCTCGAATTATTGACTTCCCTAAATTCCGCGCCATTGCTGACGAGATTGGTGCTTATTTGATGGCCGATATCGCGCACATTGCCGGCTTAGTTGCCACTGGTCATCATCCTAGCCCGATCGAATACTGTGACGTGGTGACCACGACAACTCACAAAACCCTGCGTGGTCCCCGAGGTGGTCTAATTTTGACCCGTGATGCCGAGCTGGGCAAAAGACTGGATAAATCAGTCTTTCCTGGTACCCAAGGCGGTCCATTAGAGCATGTGATTGCAGCCAAAGCGATAGCTTTTGGCGAAGCTCTACGGCCAGAGTTTAAGACTTACTGCGGTAACGTGATTGCCAACTCCCAGGCGATGGCTACTCAACTGCAAGCACGTGGTCTAAAGATTGTTTCGGGCGGCACCGATAATCATTTAATGCTGGTGGATCTGCAATCGATCGAAATGACTGGGAAAGAAGCCGATCGACTAGTCGGCGAAGTACACATTACCGCCAATAAAAACACCGTACCTTTTGATCCAGCCTCGCCCTTCGTAACCAGTGGTTTGCGTTTGGGTTCCCCAGCCATGACCAGTCGTGGCATGGGCACTACCGAATTCACCGAGATTGCTAATATCATTGCTGATCGATTGTTGAATCCTGAGGATGAAGCGGTAGCCACCAAATGTTTGGAGCGGGTATCAACTCTATGCCAACGCTTTCCTCTTTATCCTCATTTGACCATGCCCACACCAGCGATGGTTTAGAAACCATTTTTGTGATTAGAGTTAGAGGCGCTTTTGCGCCTCTTTTTGACAACTTGATCAACTCAAATATCCCCCATCTTGATGACAGGCAAAAAATCCCAGCCATCCAAAAGAAAATCAATAGCGCCGCGTCCAGCCATCGCTAAAACTGCGGCGGCTTCCTCTTCAGAGAAATTGCTGCCACCGACCGTGCTGAGTGAACCAGAACAGATCGCCGCCCAATTACGACGCGAACAGCAACGAGTAGAATTATTTACGGAAGTTACTTTTAAGATTCGTCAGTCATTGCAATTAAAAGAAATTCTCCGCACAACTGTCACCGAAGTGCAACGAATTTTGCAAGCCGATCGAGTGTTAATTTATCAAGTGCTACCGGATGGAACCGGAAAACCGATTAGCGAAGCTGTTTTACCGCCATATCAGGCAATTTTAGGGATGGAATTCCCAGAAGAAGTCTTTCCGGTAGAGTATCAGCAACTCTATGCTCAGGGAAGAGTGCGAGCCGTGGCCAACGTTCAGGATCCGGCAGCAGCAGTCGCTGATTGTTTAGTAGAATTTGTCGAACAGTTTGGCGTGAAAGCGAAATTAATAGTCCCGATTTTACACAGCGTTAACGTCCATCCACCCCGCTCTGCCCCGCCCGCCAACGTGCTCTGGGGATTATTGATTGCCCATCAGTGCGATCGACCTCGCCAGTGGGTCGATTTCGAGCTAGAACTAATGCAGCAGCTCGCCGACCAAATCAGTATCGCCCTAGCTCAAGGCGAATTGTGGGAGCATTTAGAGGAAATTGTGGCCGAGCGTACCGCCGAACTCCAAGCCGCCAATACTAGCTTGCAACAAGAAATCAACGAACGCACCCAGGTGGAATCGGCTCTGCGTCAGAGTGAAGAGCAATTAAGACTCATTACCAACGCCCTGCCCGTATTAATCGCTTACATTGATGATCAAGAGTGTTATCAATTCAACAACCAAGCCTATGCCGATTGGCTAGGAAAATCGCCCCATAAAATTCACGGCTCCCCCATGTGCCAAGTATGGGGAAAAGATGACTACCAACGCATCCAACCCCACGTTAAGGCCGCTCTCACCGGGCAGATAGTCACCTACGAGAATGAAATTCACCTTCAAAATGGCGGTACCCGATCGGTCAGTGTTACTTATATTCCCCATGTCGATAGCGCAGATCGAGTCAGTGGTTTTTTTGCCCTCACTAGTGATATCAGTGATCGCAAGGCGATCGAACGGATGAAGGATGAATTTATTTCCGTCGTCAGTCATGAACTCAGAACCCCACTCACTTCTTTGCACAGTGCCTTAAAAATTCTCTCTACTGGCCGGTTGGGAGTCCTCCCCGCCGATGGCCAAAAACTCCTATCGATCGCTGATGAAAATACCGAACGCCTGGTGCGATTAGTAAATAGCGTCCTCGACCTCCAGCGCATCGAATCAGGAGCAGTAACAATGGAAAAACAAGCCTGTAATGCTGCTGATTTAATGACTCAAGCCGTAGCCGCCATGCAATCAATGGCTCAACAACATCAAATTATCCTAGTCAATCAGCCCGCCGATATCCAACTCTGGGTCGATCCAGATTATATTGTCCAGACCTTAACGAACCTGATCAGCAACGCCATCAAATTTTCTTCTCCGGGTGGTCAGGTCTGGTTAACAGTTTCCATTTCCGCCACTACCATATCAAAGAATAAAGATGTGTTATTTGAAGTACGCGATGAAGGACAAGGAATTCCTACCGATAAACTAGAAAGTATTTTCGAGCGATTCCAACAGGTAGATTCTTCTGATTCTCGTAAAAAAGGCGGTACCGGTTTGGGGTTAACAATTTGTCGCAAAATTGTTGAACAACACGAGGGTAAAATTTGGGTAGATAGCGCGCTGAGCGTTGGTAGTAGATTCTCATTCACTTTACCGACTGTTGATGATGGATCATAAACGTTTGCTAATGATTGATGATGAAGAAGGCATCCAAACGGTGGTCAAATTTGGTGTGAATATGGCGGCAGGGTGGAAGGTATTGGCTGCTAGTGACGGCCAGACAGGTATCGACATCGCCCAAAAAGAGCTGCCTGATGTCATTCTTCTAGATGTCATGATGCCAGAAATGGATGGAATTGCTACTTTTAAAGTACTACAATCTAATCCCATAACGGCGGGCATCCCAGTAATATTTCTCACGGCTAAAGCCCAAACCGCTGAACGCAGACAGTTTAATGATCTTGGGATCAGTGGTGTAATTACTAAGCCTTTTAATTCTCTTGATTTACCAGATCAAATTGCCAAAATTCTCCACTGGTAAGTGGTAAAAGAGGGAGTTATGAAAATTCTGCTAATTGAAGATGATGATTCATTAATTACCTTATTAACCAGGAGTCTGAATTCTCAACATTATATTGTTGATGCCGTCAGGGATGGAGAAACGGGGTGGACTTACGCGGCTACTTTTGACTATGACTCGATCATTTTAGATATCATGCTCCCCAAGTTGGACGGGATTAGTCTCTGCCAAAGGTTGCGAGGAGCTGGTCATACGACACCGATCTTACTATTAACCGCCCAAGACAATACCACGGCTAAGGTACAGGGATTAGATGCCGGGGCGGATGACTATATGGTTAAACCTTTCGATCTAGCCGAGTTGATTGCCCGCGTGCGGGCACTACGGCGCAGAGGTAGAAATAATCCTCTACCGCTATTAGGTTGGGGCGATCTCCTCCTTAATCCCAGTACTTGTGAAGTTTCCTACAATGGTCAATCCCTAGCCTTAACTACCAAAGAATACGATTTACTAGAACTCTTTCTCCGTGATAGTGCTCACGTTTTTAGTAGCGATGAAATTATCGACAGGTTGTGGTCTTCCGATGATTTTCCGGCAGAGGCCACCGTGCGATCGCATTTGCGGAGATTGCGTCATAAACTACAAGCTGCTGGCGCACCAAATGATTTAATTGGCACCATTCATGGACGGGGCTATTATCTCAAGTCTCATCAGGTCAATGATTATCTAGATAATAAAGAGAATTTTCTCCCCCCAACATCTGAACAACCGGCAATTCCACATTCGCCAGATCATCCGATTGATGTTCATGAGTCAGTAGATTTCAACCAGCAACAGCAATATCTGTCTTTCCTTCAGGAAACATGGGCAACAACCAAACCCCAATGTCTCGATCGGCTCGCCGAGCTATTTATGATAGCTGATCGATTGTTAATGAGTAACGGTAGTTATTCCGACCAACAACAAGCCCACCGACAGGCTCACCAACTAGTGGGAACATTGGGCGTATTCTCTTTGCTATCAGCAATGGAGACTGCCCGTAATATTGAAAGATTATTCGATAGGTCAACCCTCCTAACTCCCATTGAAGCCGCCACGCTGCCCACTCTACTCCAGAAATTAGCACAAGAAGTTGCGGATAATTCACCCGGTTCCGTTCAGAAGGACTCGGTTTCGCCAAGTTTGCCCTTATTATTACTGGTCGATCTAGATCCAGATTTAGTTCGATCGCTGACAGCCATGGCCAATGTTCACGGGTATGGTACCTCAATATTTTCGACAATCGAGGCTGCTACCGATTACCTCACCACTGCCCCCGATTCTTCCTGCGTAATATTGGCTAGTCTGACAGGTAGTCCTGAACCGCTGTTCAGTTTTATCCACACCGTTCATCAGCGATTTCCACACTGGTCGGTGTTAGTACTGAGTGCCAGCGATGGACTGAGTGAGCGACTGGCTGTTGTCCGTCATGGTGGGAAATTTTTGAGTACTATCAACTTGAAGATCGATCGCCTCTTTGCCATAGCCACATCCCTCCTCCAGTCTGCTATCACAATCACCAAGGTAATGGTAGTTGATGATGATCTCGATTGGTTACGGGCTTTCCCCAAACTATTACAACCTTGGGGGATGAAAGTAACAACCCTGGCTGATCCACAACAGTTTTGGACAGTGTTACAACTAGTGCAACCCGACGCTTTAGTTTTAGATGTACAAATGCCAGAAATTAATGGTTTAGAACTATGCCAAGTATTACGTAGTGACCCCTACTGGCAACGCTTACCTATTTTATTTCTAACAGTGAGTAACGATCTGCTCACCCAACAGGCAGCTTTTAGCGTTGGAGCCGACGATTACCTTTACAAGCCTATGATGGGTGGTGAAATCGCCCAACGTATCCGCCACCGGTTGGCACGGCTTCAGGCTGGGCAGATAGCTACATAATCAAACAGCATAGTTATCATGTTAAGAGAGCGTTAGACTTAGACTGATGCAATACTTCTTTACAATTAACAAGCTGAACTCCAAAAGCCAAGATCTTTATGTAGCAAGAGTTTATAACTTTTTTTACATTTCTTAATCAAGCCGAAAACTAGATAAATGAGAATCTGCACAAAATTTGCACGATTGGCTTGCTTTAATCAAACGTGGTTCAAAAGTCATTGAATTCCTGACACTTTAATCGATCAGGAATTCAGATTTCTCAAAGTAATTTTTATTGCAACTTAGGGAGTTTCCTTAGATGTTAGATGCTTTCACTAAAGTGGTTGACCAAGCAGATGCCAGAGGTGCGTTTGCTAGCGATGCTCAGATCGATGCCCTCAAAGCGATGGTAGCTGATGGCACCAAACGCATTGATATAGTTAACCGGATTACTTCCAATTCCTCCACGATTGTCGCTAACGCTGCTCGCACATTATTTGACGAGCAACCTCAGCTGATCGCTCCCGGTGGCAATGCTTACACCAACCGGCGAATGGCTGCTTGCTTACGCGACATGGAAATCGTTTTGCGTTACGTTACTTACGCAGTTTTCACTGGTGATGCCAGTGTATTGGATGATCGCTGTCTCAACGGCCTACGCGAAACTTATCTGGCACTGGGTGTTCCTGGTAATTCAGTAGGTGCTGGTATCGGCAAAATGAAGGATGCGGCCATTGCCATTGCTAATGACCCTAATGGGATCACTAAAGGTGACTGTAGTTCACTCATGGCTGAATTAGGTGGTTACTTTGATCGCGCAGCTTCTGCTGTCGGTTAATTCCCGAGTTAACCAATCACAAGTTAATTTTTGCACAATCATTTATTGAGAAATTAAGTAAATTATGAAAACTCCTTTAACCGAAGCTGTTGCTACCGCTGATTCCCAAGGCCGGTTCCTAAGTTCTACTGAACTCCAAGTCGCTTTTGGTCGCATTCGTCAGGCTACGGCTAGCCTTGATGCTGCTAAAGCACTCAGTGGCAAAGCGGAAAGCTTGGCTGATGGTGCAGCTGCCGCAGTTTACCAAAAATTCCCGTACACCACCAACATGACCGGCAACAACTACGCTTCCACCCCACGTGGTAAAGCGAAGTGTGCTCGGGACATTGGTTACTATATTCGGATGATCTCTTACTGTCTCATTGCGGGTAGTACTGGTCCGATGGATGACTACCTTGTGGGCGGTTTAGCTGAAATCAATTCCACTTTTGAATTGTCTCCTAGCTGGTATGTAGAAGCTCTTAAATATATTAAAGCTAACCACGGTCTCGCTGGCGACCCAGCGACTGAAGCCAATTCTTACATCGATTATGCCATCAATGCTTTAAGCTAATTGGCTCCTAATTCCCAGAACTGGAGGATGTCTGTCGTGCTCATGGAGTGGGAACGAACGATAGCTTACGGTTCTGGGATTGTTGTAATTATATGTAAATTAAGGAATTGAACCGATGACAAGTTCTATGGCTGCTAGACAGTTGGGGTTCGAGCCGTTTGCTGGTAAATCGCCAGTAGAACTGCGTACTAACTGGTCAGAAAATGATGTTCAGACGGCAATTTGGGCTGCCTATCGGCAGGTCTTTGGCAACGATCACATCATGGAAAGCGAACGGTTAATCAGTGCAGAATCACTCCTGCGGCAAGGGAATATGACCGTGCGAAATTTTGTGCGCGCCTTGGCACAATCAGAATTATATAAACAAAAGTTTTTTTATTCAACTCCCCAGGTACGGTTCATTGAATTAAACTTTAAACACTTGTTGGGTCGCGCTCCGGCCAATGAAGCAGAGATTACCGAGCATGTAAATCAGTTCGTTGATCGCGGCTATGCCGCTGAAATTGACTCCTATCTGGACTCCTTAGAATATCAAGAGAGCTTTGGTGAAGCGATCGTACCTTCTTATCGTGGTTTTGCCACTCAACGGGGACAAACTACAATCGGTTTTAGCCGGATGTTTCAGTTATATCAGGGTTATGCCAATAGCGATCGCGCTCAAGGTCATAACAAAAGTGCTGCTCTAACTGAGGATCTGGGGCGCAATTTAGCAACCCCCGTCCGTACTCCCAACTTAGGACGTGGCCTCGCGGGTAATGCCAAGGGCGAACGTGGACAACTCTACCGGGTACGGATCGTGCAAGCTAATCGTAGCCTTAGCACCCAAATTCGGCGCAGTGCTAGCGAGTGTTTGGTTACTTACGAACAACTTTCTGCTACTCTCCAGCGCCTTAATCAGCGGGGTAGCCGGGTCGTGAGTATCGATCGAGCTTAAAACTGTAAATAGTTAATAAATAACTGATAAAACACAAGGAGCAAAATCTGTGGCGATTACAATCGGAGCTTCTCGCTTGGGTACTAGTGCCTATAGCGATAGTAAGCCGCTCGAATTACGTCCCAACTGGTCGGCAGCAGATGCCCAAATAGTGATTCGGGCAGTCTACCGTCAGGTCTTAGGTAACGACTATCTGATGGTTAGCGAACGACTCACTGGACTCGAATCTTTACTCTGTAATGGCCAAATTACTGTGCGAGAATTTGTGCGGGGTCTTGCCAAGTCTGAGTTATACAAAACCAAATTTTTATACCCAGTCTTTCAGACTCGTGCCATCGAGTTAAGTTTCAAACATTTGTTAGGACGCGCTCCCTATGATGAGTCAGAAGTGATCGAACATCTCGATCGATACCAAAACTACGGCTCTGATGCCGACATTGATTCATATATCGATTCTGACGAATACGACGCTAATTTTGGTGATTCGACGGTTCCCTACTTTCGCGGTTTTTCGACCCAAGTTGGCCAGAAAATGGCGGGATTTCCTCGGATGTTCCGGCTCTATCGGGGATATGCCAATAGCGATCGATCACAGATTGCTGGGACAAAGTCTCGCCTAGCTGCTGAACTAGGTAGCAACACGACATCAGCTGTGATTCCGCCTTCTGGGGGCAATGGTGGATTTGCTTATCAAGGCACTCCCGAGAGCGCGATGCCCAGTCGGGTGTTTGGTCGTTCTAGTACGGGTGATTCGAACCGGCTCTATCGGATTGAAGTATCTGGTATTAGTCTGCCCCGTTATCCCAAAGTGCGCCGGAGTAACAAAGAGTTTATTGTTCTCTACGAACAACTCAATAGTACACTCCAGCACATTAACAAAATTGGTGGAAAAGTAGCCAGCATCACGCTAGCGTAGGATGTCAACCGGTGGGCTTCAGGCAATATTTTGTCAGTATTCGCCCCTTGGCTCAAGGGGAAGGATCGCCAGCAGATACAGCACCTGAAAAACAAAAAAAATCTAAGGGCTAAATATCTGCTCAGGTTTATTTATTGTACGTAAAATAAGCTTGACTCATAGTGTCACCAGAAAATAGATTGAGGATTTCCTACTTGGGGAGTTTTCAGTCTATTTTTGTTTGGCTAAGAATGCATATCCATAATATTCTGCCTAATATAAAGACAGACAATCTTTTGATTAATCATGGACTTAATTCTTTGCCACACGACTGCTGATTTTGATGCGCTGGGTGCAGCAGTGGGATTGACACGATTAATTCCGGGAGCAAAGTTGGTTTTACCAGGGGGGACACATCCAGGCGTACATGATTTCTTGGCGCTATATCGGGATGAATATGCGATCGCTGAAGCTCGCTCGATCGATCCGCATCATATCCAAACTCTAAGTATTGTCGATACCCAGCAGCGAAAAAGATTGGGGAAATGCCAAGAGTGGCTAGATTTACCACAGTTAACAGCAATTACTGTCTACGATCACCATCTAGAAACGGTCAGCGATATCATTACGACGGATCGACGGATCGAACCAGTCGGTGCCACGACTACTATCATTGCTGAACTACTACAACAACAGCAAATCAATCTCACGGTTGCAGAAGCTACCGTCATGGCTTTAGGAATTCATGTAGATACAGGTTCTCTAACTTTTGCCAACACTACGTCCCGCGATGCCACAGTTCTAGCTTGGTTGCTCCATCAAGGTGCCGGTTTAGAGACTATTGCCGATTATCGGGAGCAGGAACTATCCACGGCACTACAACGACTGCTACCAATCGGATTAGAGAAATTACATACTGACTTGATTCATGGCTACCGAGTAAGTTGGGTCATGCTAGAAACTAGTCATTTTGTGATTGGATTGTCGGGATTAATATCAGAGTTGATGACAGTGACCAGTAGCGACATTCTGCTGTTGGGAGTTAGCTACTCACTCAAAGCCAATCAGGAACAACTAGTGACAATTATTGGGCGTAGTCAAGTACCGGGGGTAAATCTCAGTCAGTCTTTCCAGAGATTAGGTGGGGGTGGACATCCACGGGCGGCTGCACTCAACAAACGCTGCATATTACCATCAGTAGTTATGGCTGAGTTGTTGACTGCAATTACCATCCAGATCCCAGCTCCGCTCACAGCAAGAGAGATGATGTCATCACCAGTCCGCACGGTTCGCCCGGATCTAACGATCGAAGCAGCACAGAAAATGATTCTACGCTATGGTCATTCTGGCTTATGTGTAGTGGTGGATACGCCAGCAACTAAGTTGGTCGGAGTAATTTCTCGGCGGGATATGGATTTAGCTCTCCATCATGGTTTTGCCCATGCGCCAGTGAAAGGCTATATGCGCAATGATGTTCAGACAATTACTCCCACCACGACCTTGGCAGAAATTCAGACATTAATGGTAACTCACGATATTGGTAGATTACCAGTAATTGCTGCTGGAGAATTAGTGGGGATTGTAACGCGCACTGATGTGTTGCGCCATCGCTATCGTCTAGAGAGCCAAAAAAGCACGCTACTGAACAAGTCATCAACTGCCCCAATCTTTACTCACCTCAACTTACCAGAGCGGCTGCTTCCGGCTCTGTGGCAATTATTACAAACAGCTGCCCAGTTAGCCCAAGAGCGCGGCTGGCAATTGTATCTAGTTGGTGGCGCGGTACGAGATTTAATCTTGGCTCCAGCACAGGCTCAGTTACTGATATCCGATTTGGATTTGGTGGTGGATGGTTTCGACAGATCTGCGGATGAACAGGCCGGGGTGGAATTAGCCCAGGCGTTGCACCAACTTTATCCGGCTGCTCGCATCGACATTCATGGACAATTCCAAACAGCAGCGTTGCTGTGGCATCAAGACCCAGTATTGGATTCTTTATGCATGGATATTGCCACTGCCAGAACCGAGTTCTATCCCTATCCGGCAGCTAATCCGGAAGTAGCAGCGAGTTCCATTCAGCAAGATTTGTATCGGCGTGATTTTACGATTAATGCCTTGGCTATGCGCCTAACTCAGCCCCAGACTGGGGAAATACTAGACTTTTTTGGTGGATTACGAGACCTGCAAACTCAGCAACTGCGAGTCTTACATGCCAATAGTTTCATTGAAGACCCGACTCGGATTTATCGGGGGGTAAGATTTGCAGTGCGTTTAGGATTGACGATCGAACCCCAAACTATTGCCTACATCAAATACGCGATCGCTAGTGGTGTTTATGATCGAACTCTGCTCCAAAACACCAAAGCCCCAGCACTACAAACCAGGCTACAATCCGAATTAAAATACATCTTGCAAACTGATTATTGGCTGGCGGCCATTGAACAGCTCAGTGAATTAGGTGCTTTGCAATGCTTGCATCCCCAACTGCGTTTAAATGCTGAAACTCGCCGACGCTGCCAGTTGATCGATACCATACTGCATTCTGCTGGTTGCGATGCTCTCCAAACGACCTTATCACCATGGTTACTACGCCTAGAAATTCTGTTGATGGCCTTAATACCTAGCGATCGAGAGCGGGTAGCTCAGCAACTCCAATTGCCCGCCACCAGCCATCACCGTCTGGCCACTATCGATCGATCACGGCAGGAATTAATAAATATTCTGGAGCAAAAACTGTCGGTTGGCCAGTTAGTAAGCTGGCTGCAACCATATCCCCCCACCGTGTTATTGCTAGTGGCCATCACTTTGCCAACTCCCCAAAGTAGTATTTTGCAGCAATATCTCACCGGTTGGAACCGGATTAAAGCACCGATTACTGGAAATGATTTAAAAATGCTCGGTTATAAACCAGGTGTCCAGTACAAAAAAATTTTAGATGCTATATTAGTAGCGACTCTTGATGGCATGGTGATCGATCGCCAGCAAGCGATCGAATTTATTCAGCAACACTATCCCCCTACAGAACTTCCATAAAATTCGACAACAAATCTTAGGAGTCAGTTGCTAATGCGGGCCATTACTACCATTAATAGTTCTAGGCAAAAAGAAATAGTCGAAGTGCTATTGAAGCATGGCTGGGACTACATGCGACAGCTTTTAACTCTGGGCAAAGCCGATCGGGTAGATATCCCGCCACCGGCTATTCTGCGGAAGATCTTGACAGATTTGGGGCCAGTATATGTCAAGCTAGGACAGCTATTAAGCACCCGACCAGATCTGTTGCCGCCAGAGTATATTACAGCGCTGAGTGACCTGCAATCGAACGTTCCAGCAGTGGATTGGTCAGATATTGAGTTGATTTTGCATCAGCAGGTGACAGGCAAACTCACTGATATATTTACCAGTATCGACCAACAACCGATCGCCGCTGGTTCGATCGCCCAAACCCATCGAGCCATCTTAAAAAATGGCCAGCGGGTAGCATTAAAAGTACAACGTCCAGGGATCGATCGACTAGTAGCTAGAGACATCGCCCTGATTAAACAAGTCGCTGAACTGCTATCGGGTACTGATTTTGGCAAGCGCTATGATCTGGTTTCTTTGGCTGAAGAATTTAGTACGGCGCTGCAAGCGGAGCTAGATTTTACTCAGGAGGCTAGTTATACTGAAGCACTGCGTCGGAATCTTTTGGCTGGCCGCTGGTTCGATCCGCAGAAAATCATGGTGCCGGAGATCGATCGACAGCTTTCCACCCAAAAAGTACTAGTAATGGAATGGCTCGATGGTGTGCCCTTATTATCGGCACAATTTACTGGCAAAGATTACGGCGGCAGTAGTGCTGATGAACGACAGGCCGCCACCGTTTTACTCTTCCGCGCTTTTTTTCAACAATATTTAGTCGATGGCTTGTTCCATGCCGATCCCCATCCAGGAAACTTATTTTATTTAAATGATGGCCGCGTTGCCGTATTAGACTGTGGGATGATGGGGCGGTTGGATAGCCGGACACAAGCAGCTTTGGTAGAAATGATTCTAGCGATCGTTAGTAGTGATGCCCAACGCTGTGCCCAAATCACACTCCAACTAGCTGAACCGATGGGAGAAATAGACCTGTCTAGACTGGAATGGGATTACGACAGATTACTGCATAAATACAATAACGTGAGCTTGCAAAATATGAATGCCAGTCAGGCTTTCTATGAAATCCTGCAAGCAGCACGACGTAATAACTTACGCTGGCCCAGTAATATTGGCTTATTTGCTAAATCCTTAGCGAACTTGGAAGGAGCGGGGCGGCAATTCAATCCCAATATCAATGTATTTGAGGAAGTGCGACCGCTGATGAATGATATGTTTCAGCGACAGCTGGTCGGTGACGATCTAGTGCAATCATTGCTCCGAACGGGGTTAGAGCTAAAGCACTTATCACTACAGTCGCCCCGGCAGCTGGCTTTTTTGCTCAACCGTTTTAGCTCAGAAACCTTAAAGCTAAATATCACTATTCAAGATTTGGATGGCATTCAGAAGGGGATCGGAGAAGCGGCTAATCGGCGGTCTTTTAGTACGGTGGTAGGATCACTGATTATTGGGGCAGCCATTATCTCAGCTAGTGCCCAGACTCCTCAGTTACAACTACTCAGTAATATTTTATTCGGAGCAGCGAGTATCTTAGGTCTGTGGTTGATTGTTAAAACTATCTAAATAACAGCGCCCAGCTAATTTCCAGCATCAGCCACCAGCGCCAGCTGATAAGCTTAGTGAGCCACCCGAATTTATCTGGAGTCAAGCAGGTAAACTAAATTTGAATAGTTTGCAATTAAGACTAACAGCATGGCAGAAGTAATTGGCATCGATCTGGGCGGTACCAACATTAAAATTGGTCGATTTACACCAGATGGTCGCTGCCTCAAACATTTGAGCGTTCCCACCCCCCAGCCTTCCACCCCCTCAGCAGTCCTAGTTGCTATGGTACAAGGCATTGAGGACATCGGCAGTAATGTTAGTAACCTGCGCGGTATTGGACTGGGCACGCCAGGGCCGGTGGATCACACCGGTCAGATAGCCAGATTGGCCATCAATTTGGATGATTGGCATGATGTTCCGATCGCTAGCTGGCTCCAAGCCAAAACCGGATTACCAACTATTGTCAGCAATGATGCCAATTGTGCTGGATTAGGTGAAGCCTGGTTGGGAGCTGGAAAAAACCATCCCAATATGATTATGCTGACCCTGGGCACCGGGGTCGGCGGTGCCATTATTCTAGATGGTCAACTGTATGTTGGCCCCCAAGGTACAGCTGGGGAATTGGGTCTCATTACTTTTCAGGCCGATGGACCAGTTTGTAAAAGCGGGAATCGGGGTTCTTTGGAGCAGTACGTTTCGGCCACCGCTATTCAGCGTGATACCGGCAGATCAGCCGAAAAGTGGGGTGCATTAGCTACCGCTGGTGATCCAACAGCCTTGGAATTTTGGCAAAAGTATGGTCGCAACTTAGGGATTGGCTTAACCAGCCTAATTTATGTTTTGACTCCCGAACTCATTATTATTGGGGGCGGAGTCAGTGCCAGTAGCCATTTTTTCTTACCAACAGTCCAGCAAGAAATTGCGGAACGGGTGCTCGTGCCCTCCCGCCAAGGGGTGAAAATCACCACCGCCCAGCTCGGCAACCAGTCGGGAATGTTGGGAGCTGCCAAAATTGCCTGGCAAATGTTGGGAGTGCCGACAACTAAAAATAACTGACAATATTAAGTTACCTTAAGAAAAGTAATTCTCTCTTCCGGCTGGTATGCAAACAGACTTTCAAGCCCCTTTGCGGCTAACAAATGGTTTAACAATGACCATGCATGCCGCATTGCGAGCCGGTAAAACGTGGAAAAAATATACTGTTGAGCCAGAACCGATCGATCGAGAGCATATCTTTAGTGGTGCTAATGGCGTCCCAATCTATGGCCGAGTGGCGATCCCGGAAAATCCTCGGGGTACCATTGTGGCCACCTATGGCATCACTGGTACTTTAGAAAATCAGTGGTTTCTAAAAGTTTTGCGGCGTAAAGCCTATACCCAAGGCTGGGCGGTCGTATTGTTCGATTGGCGGGCGCATGGTCAAACAGCTCTACTCTCGCCGCAATTGACCTCTGATGGCATTTATGAAGGAGAAGATTTCCTGCGGATTGCAGCTCAGGCCAAAGCTTTAGGCTGTCCAGCGCCGATGTGGTTGAGTGGCTATTCGTTGGGTGGTCAGCTGGCCTTATGGGGAATTAAGCAAGCCCCAGCTTTATCAGCAGCCGTCGGTCTGGAGGCTCAGGACATTGCCGGGGGCTTTGTGATTTGTCCTTCTTTGGAGTCCGATCGATCTCTCACTTATCTAGTCCAACACCCGATCAAAAGCATTCTCGAAAATAGCATTGCCAAAGAACTGAAAAAATTGGCCTGGCAATTACATGCTGCTCATCCCCACGCTTTTGACCCGGCAGCGATCGATCGAGCTAATAGCATTGAGGGCTTCGATCGAGAGTTAGTCATTCCCCGTTTAGGCTTCGCTACCGTCCAGGAATATTATTTAGCCACCAGTCCGCTGTATTTTTTAGATAAATTAACTCTGCCGACGCTGATTATCTACGCTGCCGATGATCCCTTGTTTGAACCGAGCTTAGCACCGGAATTAGCATCGATCGCTCAGCAGCAACCAGCTATTGATTTGATGCTGACCAAACAGGGCGGTCATGTGGGTTATATCAGCAGCACCGCTTGCCAGCAGCGATATCTGGATGCCGATCCGTGGTGGGCATGGAATCGTGCTTTAGAATGGGTGCAGCAATAATTTACGAGGTTAAGATTATGGGTATTGGTGATCAGTTCAACAAATTAGTCGGCAAAACCCGCTATGTGGTGTCGCGTATTTTCCTGCAACTCAATGGCACCGAAGTCACACCAGTACTGGGCGTGCTCAATCAAGCTGGTCGCCAAATGATTGAAGCGGATGGCGATATCACCATCACCGGGGAATGCTTAGTAGAAGTTTGTCAGAGCCTCTTGCAATACGAACATGCTTGGCGGGCTGCTGGCAATGAGGGCGATATGATGTGGGAGGAAGGCCAAGCCGGTGGCTATGTCAATGAGTTATTTACTGATTCGGCGCAGCGCTATTTAAGCGATCCTGATCCTGGTCAAACGAAGCAGGCCGAAGAGTTGACGCTCCCACCAACTCCCAATTTAGTCGTAATGATTACGGTAGCTTTTACCGGCACCGATGACACGATCGAAGCCAACTTAGCCGAAGTAGGAGCGATGAAAGTAGCCCTAAAAAGTTTAATAAACCTGCACTATCAAAACCGCTTAGAAGCAATCCAGATACATTTTTCACCAGCCCAACTCGGCGATCAGCTATCAGATGACCAAGTACTACAAAACTTCCCAGAATTGCTGCCGCTATAGCTAAAAAACATAGTCAAAAAAATCGGTTAACGCCTTCGTTAACCGATGTACCGGGGATTTGAGATGCCGATCGGAACGGCGGGATTCGAACCCACGACCCCTACTACCCCAAAGTAGTGCGCTACCAAGCTGCGCTACGTCCCGACAACAGTCTCTTATGGTAACAGACTATTTCGAGAGGGGCAAGGAGATTTTCGATCAATTCAGTGATTCTTAATCATTAAGTATCGACTTCCCCAGTTCCTTCTATTCACTACTACACTGTCGAATTTATACAGTTTTGTAGATCATTTCTATTTTGCAACATGCAATTAAAGCTTCAAAGAAGTTTTAAAATAGTCAGAGTTGCTCAGGAAAACTGCCATAATCAATCTAGAAAATCGCCTCGAATATTTACTAGTGTTACATAGAAGGAACTAAGATATCAGATGTATTAATGGTTGAAGCAATAGAGTGACTGGGTAAGAAAATACGAACTTTACTTTATCTGGAAAAGTGAGTATTTATCCTTTCACTCGACATAGTTATCTTTTTGCAACAGAGCCATAATATCAATATATTTACAAATAGGAACAAGATTCATGACCAGTGTTACGATATCTCCGGCACAGGCTCTTCAACAACTACAGTGGCGCTATGCTGTTAAAAAGTTTGATCCCACCCGAAAAATTCCTAGCGATATCTGGAATGTTTTGGAGCAGAGTCTAGTCCTCAGTCCTTCATCTTTTGGGATGCAGCCTTGGAAATTTTTCGTGGTGGATAACCCCAACTTGCGGCAACAACTACTAGAACAGTCCTGGAATCAGCCTCAAGTCGTGGAAGCCTCCCATTTAGTAGTGCTGGCCATCAAAAAAGATATCAGCGATTTGGATGTCGATCGATACATTCAAAGTATGTCTGATACCCGCGATGTCCCCATCGAAGGCTTGGCTGGCTTAACGAAGATGATTAAAGGATTTATGGCTAACCCCAATAAATCTTTCACCTTAGATGAATGGGCAACTCGCCAGATTTACATTGCGATCGGACAATTCATGACTAGTGCAGCTATGCTGGGTATCGACACTTGTCCGATGGAGGGTTTCAATCCAGCTAAATATGATGAAATACTTGGCCTCACCGATCTGGGCTATGCCGCTACGTTAGTTTGTCCGGCTGGCTACCGAGCCAGTGACGATAAATATGCCACTATGCCCAAAGTGCGTTATGACCAAGCTGAAATGGTGCAGCACCTTTAATCAATGCGAAAGGGATCGGGTGTAACTCAAGGTTACACCCGATCCCCGACCCTTTTAGACTGCTGTTAGGCGTCGATCACTACTTGATCGCGCGGAAAAGCTACACAGGTAAGAATATAACCAGCTTTTTGTTCTGCCGGCTCCAGAGCATCTGGGTCAAAATCATCCATTTGCACAGTTCCCGAAATTTTCTTTTTCTTACAGGTACCACAAGCACCCGATCGACAGCTACTCCTAATCTTTACGCCCTGTTGCTCAGCCACTGTCAAGATAGATTCTTCACCATCACAATTAGCCTGCTGATTAGATTTTTGGAAAACCACGGCGACGGCACTAACCACAATATTCGGGTCAGCAATCGTATCCATTTCTACTGATGGAGCAGTATCTACCAGCGGTGATTCTGAATTTTTCAACATAGCCCGCAATCCACCATTGCCCTGTGGCCCAGTGGGTTGACCAGAAAGAAGCTTCTTAGCTTTAGGGCTGCCAAAGCTTTCTTCGTGGTACCGCTCCATCGGAAAATCTAAACTGGCGACTAAATCTTTGGTAGCTGACATAAAAGCAGCTGGTCCGCAAACAAAAATCATGCGATCGAGAAAATCTGGCACGACTGATCTCAACATTTCTGGGCTTAACCGGCCAGTCAAACCCAGCCAACTTTGACCAGATTGGGATTGGGTAACGGTGACGAACGGCTTGAAATTTGGGTGCCTAGCCGACATTAACATCAACTCCTGCTGATAGATCACATCAGCTGGCGTGCGCGCACTGTGAAAAAAAGCCACATCACATTCTGCCCCAGTATCGCAAAGCCAGCGAGACATCCCCATCATTGGGGTAATGCCACTACCACCAGAAATAAACAATAGCTTCCGACTAGGATATTGGAAAAAAGAGAATTTCCCCAGCGGACCATTAATTTTAAGCTTACTACCAACGGAAATATTGTCATGAAGCCAGTTAGAAACCAACCCCGGCGGCAGCTCTTGGTCAGCTGGAGGCACCCGCTTAACAGTGATTTCTAAACTATGAGGACGAGAAGGTGTCGAAGAAATCGAGTAAGAACGCAGAACCTCTTCGCCATCGATTTCTAGCTCTAGGGTGACGAACTGTCCTGGCTGGTAGCTAAAAAGTATTGGTGGATCTGCAACTAGTCGCAAGGTTTTGACATCATGAGTTTCACTGATCACCTCCACGCAGGTCAACTCAATGTCCCCTTTGCGCCAACGAGTGAATCGTTGCGGCTTAACCGCGAACACCGGCATATACTCCTCTGGGGTAGGCTCCGGTCGTACCACCATAATAGTAGACTGGTCTGGATCACCAATTTGACTGATCATGATCACAAAGCGACCAATAGTCAACACATCGCCTACTTTCAAAGCATATTTAAGATTAGCCGTTGCTACTTGGTCATTTAACCAAGAACCACCACTACTGGCTAAGTCTTCAAAGTAATATTGATCGTCATGAAAAAAAATCTTAGCGTGCAAACGGCTAACTTCTTGGCCATCTAAGACCACAAAAGCGGTCGGTGATCGTCCGATTAAACATTCCTGATTAGGCACTTCGGACAGCTGGATCGATAGTTCTTGGAGACCAGAACCAATTCGTTTCTGGGAATCAAAGAGTCTAATTTTAATCATAGGGAAGTTTGTAAACGCTGACTAATGGAGGCAAGTAAGGAGCGAGTAATTTGAGGCTCGCGATCGAGCAAATCATCAAAGCTAGTAGCAGAAATCACTAATACTGACACCTGAGGACTAGTGGCAACCATCGTTTCTGTATATGTCCTCCTGGTGAGGATACCTAGTTCTCCGATCGTTTGCCCAGCAGACATGGTGCGGTGCTCGGACTGAGCAGTCCCATCTAACAGTAGCCACAGAGCTTGGGCTGGTTCGCCCTGCTCGCAAAGGATCTCACCCTGGGTGTAAATACTCAAGCTACTGCTCTGTGCTACTGCTAACAAACTCTGATGATTCAAAGCCTGAAACAAAGGACTAGAACGCAACCATAGTATTTTCTCTAGGATTGTAATGGGCTGCTCTTTAGAATTCGCTGCCATCATCGACCAATGGGCAGTAATTAAGATATCATCGCTGGGACACAAATGAATCTTAGTACCACTAGCAATAGCTTGTTCTTCATTGTGAAGATAATGCTGCTGTACACGCAAACCATTACTACTACCTAAGTCTCTAACAGCCAAGCCATGAGCATTTAGCTTAAATAGGGCATGACGGCGAGAAACTTGTCGATCAAGAATTACTAAGCTATTTTCCTCAGACCTGCCGACACTGACGATCGGCTGTTGATAAACCTGCTGATCATACTGACCATAAATTTCTAAATCTAGCGTCAGAGTGGGAACTTGTTCCACCGCCAGCGGTCGTTGCAAAATTTGATCAATCAATTCTTGCAGCAACGGTTCCGAGCCACGATCCAAAGTATGCACAATCCGACTGGTCAGCTCTGGCTCCAGTTGTTGGAGAGCGTAAAGACTAGCTGCTTTGACCAAAGGATCGATCTCTTGCAATAAATCTTGTAAAACCTCCACTAAACCCATCATCGGTAGCGATTGGCTATTTAATTGGGTGATTTGGGTAATAGTTTCGTTGAGAATGGTCGCGTCTAAACTATCCATCGGATCAAGCAAGACAGTTCTAGTCGTATCCACTGTCACCGGTTTTTGGTTCGTCAGTATTTCGCAAATCTGGGGCAAAAGCCGCTTTTTGGTACTGGCATCCAGTAGATCTTTGACTATTTCGGGAGCCAGTAAAGACGTAGTATTGGCAATTTCTAGGGCAGCGGGTTCATCGGCCAACATCTCCAGAATATTGAATAGTTGTACCACCATCAAACGCTGCTGATCATCAACGATCGATCTCAGCAAATGATAAACCGGTGCTGGCGGGTAGGGCGGAATCATGGTTAGAGACTGCTGCCTCGTACTCCAGAGCTGAAGTTTACCCAGCAAGGCTGTGCTAGTAGTAAGCAAAGCACTATTGGGATGGAAGAGTGTCCATAATACCTGCTCTTGCTCCGCAGTGCTGATACTATATTCTTGACGCATCACATTGATTTGAGCTTGTTTCTGTTGCAAAGCCTGTTCGATCGGCACATGGCTAGCGACCAAATCCAGCATCAATACTTCTAGTCCCCGCTGATAGCTATCCAACCGTAGTTGGTCTTCGCGACTGCGTTGAATACTGGGATCGAGCAAAGTGGGGTTTTCAATGCCAAGGTTAGCCAGAATATGGTAGTGATCTTCGGCGGTCACTTGCAATTCTTCGCGGATATCTTGGAGCATTTCTAGGCTGTTAGCCGACTGGGTTTTTCCTTCAGCCACCGCTTCTTGGAGCACTCCTTGGTAAACCTGAAGACGAGATTGACGATTAAATCCTGGTAGTACCTTCGCCAACACATAAACTTCGTTGGTGTTGAGATCTTCGATCGATCGACCTTCTAAAAATTCCGTCCAGCTGATCGTCAGTTTTTGGAGCTGACGGCGCAGACTCCCTGTCAAGCTTTCTCTCTGATAGAGCGGCTTACTACGGAGCAAGTTACGCTGGAGCCACAGAGCAGCCACCAACATCAAAAAGCCATTGAATATCAATTCCATCCATTCTGGTAACAGCTCTAGATTAGGCCGACCAGCAAAGATAAAAAAGACATTAAAAGATAAAAATACCGTCAATATATAACTGACATGGCGCACCTGTTGATCGCTCCACTGCTGGCGTTGCGATTTAATCAATTTCTCTAGCCCGAAACCACCCCAATAGCTAGCAGCAGTGGACAAGCCCAAAGTTAATGGCACTGCCACAATTTCGGGGATAGCAATAGCACGACCATTAATAAAAAATCCTGGCTCCAAAAGACTACTAAGCGGACGCTCACGATGACTCCAAACCCCCGAAAAATAATAGTCCCAGTTACCAGCGTGCAGATAATAATAGAGAAAAAAGCCCAGCATTAAGCCAAAATAGCCATAAAACAGCAATAGCTGTTCTGGGCGGTCTAGGTTTGCCCAGTAGGTGCGTTCAGCATCGATATCCAAACAAGGTGACTGACAGCTCACACAAGCACTTTTTTCCTTGCCATTAGCATCTACGCTCCGGCACATCGATTGAGTCACACTAGCCGGAGGACTCATATGTGCATTACTACCCAGCAATCCACGATTACTAGTATAAAAAACTTGTACCGGAGCCATTGGGCAAAAATACTGACACCAGCTCCGGCCTTTAAACAAATAGCCCACAGTGATCGCCGCAGCTACGGTAGCCACCATAAACAGCCCAAAGCCTAAAGCGCTACCATCGGCTACCAACAATCGAATATTCAGTCCTAAAAAAAGTAAAGCGAGCTGGACATAGGCATAATTTTTACCAAGCCAAGATTGAGCATTTACTCCCACCAATTCTTGACGCACAGCCCCAGTCTCAGCATTAGTTTTTTTGCGCTTGCGCTGAATCCCTAGCTTGCGCGGAATCTGAGATAGAAAATACAGAGGGCACATCCGTCGCCAAGTTTCATGGCCACCGACCAGCAAAATAAGCACACCAACTGGAATCACCACCCCCCAAAAAATACGGGGCGCCAAGGCATAACTAACCTGTGGCAAGCAGATACCGTGCTCCAAGACACAACGTTCGGGATGAACACGCACAGGACTAAGTAAATTGTCAGGGGCGGTAAGTGCTAGGGAAATCGGATCATAAAAAGCAGATATGATCAAAATCACCCACCCTATGGTGAGCAACCACCGGACTAAGTGCATCTTGTTTTCTGGAACTCTACTTAACATGACAGATTTTTTATTCTCCTAATCTTGTTGTCATCATTATTCCCTCAAACGGTCGGGAAAACAGAAATTAATGAAAAATTTCTCACCGATGCCAATTGAGCAGGTGATTATAATTTATCTACATTACCCATTGGGTAAATGTCTTTAGATTTGTACCATATAAATACCTACACAAAGTCTTTAGATTTTGGTTAACAGTTTATCTTTCTATCCGAAATAGCTAGGATAAATGCGGCTTAGACCTTGCCTGTAATAGTTCTCATAATATTTTCAGCCTTTGTCTTAAGAATTAAGCAATCCATAAATTCATTCAGGAAAATAAATTGGAAATTGACATTTCAGCAATTTTTATTTTGTATTTTTTGTAACATCATAAGCCTCATTTACTGAAAATTAGTCATCAGTATTGCCTATAAAAAATTCTCATGCTGATTAAAAAGCATTGTCTCAACTAATTTTGAGACAATGCTTTTTAATTGCAACTATGATGTGAATTATTTGCCTAGGATAACGACAGCCGGTGCAACTAACACTGGCTGAGATGCCTTGAACGTATTAATAGTCTGCGAATGGGCAGCAATCGCACCTTGTAACATGGGAGTTTGGATAACGGAGTTAGTCGCCAAAGTCAGCAGTGGGTTAGCGAAGATCCCCGCTAATGAACTAGCAGCCACCATTAACAGCAAACCAACTTGCAATGGACGCATGCCGGGTAATTGCCAATCACTACGCGGATAGGCTTTAACAGATGCTGACATTTCCTGCGGTTCTTTGACTACCATCATTTTGACGACCCGAATATAGTAGTAGATCGAAACTACACTGGTTACCAAGGCCAACAATACTAAACCATAAGCTCCCGCTTGCCAACCAGCCCAGAAGATATAAATCTTGCCAAAGAAACCGGCTAAAGGTGGAATACCGCCTAATGATAATAAGCAGATACTCAAACATAAAGTCAGCAGCGGATCTTTATGATACAGACCAGCATATTCGGTAATCTGGTCAGTACCAGTACGCAAGGTGAAGAGGATTACACAAATAAAACCACCAAGGTTCATGAATAGATAGATTAGCAAGTAGAACAACATGCTGCTGTAGCCAGCTTCAGTGCCAATCAACAGACCAATCATCACAAAACCAGCCTGTGCGATCGAAGAATAAGCCAACATCCGCTTCATACTGGTCTGGGCTAAAGCCACCACGTTGCCCAACACCATACTGAGCACCGCCAGCACTGTAAATACGAAATGCCATTCATCGCGCACAGCAGGGAAAGCCGTCACCAATAACCGAATCGCTAGGGCAAAACCAGCAGACTTAGAACCAACCGATAAGAAAGCCACAACTGGAGTCGGTGAACCTTCGTAAACATCGGGAGTCCACTGGTGGAAGGGCACCGCCGAAATCTTAAAGGCAATACCAGCAATCACAAACACTAGCGATACGACTAGACCTAAAGACAAATTGCCGGGTGCTGCGGCAATACCTGCGGCGATCGCCGCCAGTTTAGTTTCCCCACCAGATAGCCCGTAGAGCAAGGACACCCCGTATAAAAACACCGCCGAACTAACGGCTCCAATCAACAAGTATTTGAGGGCGGCTTCATTGGAACGGGGATCGCGCTTCATGTAGCCCGTCATCATATAAGAAGAAATACTGAGGGTCTCCAAGGACACGAAAATCGTGACTAGCTCGGTCGCTGCCGATAAAAACATTCCCCCTAAAGTCGCTGATAGCAAAATGGCGATAAACTCGGCCAAAGCCGTACCGGTCTGCTCCACATAGCGGATCGACATCAGAATGGTTACTGCTGCCGACAGCACAATGATGCCGCGAAAAATTACACTCAGCGGATCACTGGTGATTGCCCCAAAAAAGCCAATATTGTTAGGGATGCCCCACTGCAAGACCAAGGCTCCAATTGCGACCCCCAAACCAGCGATGGCCAGATAAGCGATCGGACGCGCCTGCTTCCTTCCAAAAATGAGGTCAGCCACCAAAACGGCTAAAATCGTCAAGGTTACAATCACTTCTGGCAAAATGGTGCCAGTATTAAGCTGATTTACCAGTTCATTAAAGCTCATAAGTTCCTAAATTTTATATCACCGTCACGGCTGGCCAATACCCAAGATTCTACCGCACTGGGCTACCAGACAAGCCAGACAGTTTGATTAGACCAGAAAATACTAGACCCGTCGCCACAAAATTTCACTAACAATGCAAAGATTTTGGTAATCTATGGTGTCGATCGTTTCGTAATTTTTTACCAGGTTTTATGGTAGCAGTAGCAATTTTGGCAGCGGGTAAAGGTACAAGAATGAAATCCAGCTTACCAAAGGTTTTACATGCCTTAGGTGGTCGGACACTCGTGGAGCAGGTTCTACTAGGCTGTGTGGGCTTAAAACCCGAAAGACAACTGGCCATCATTGGCTACCAAGCCGAACAAGTACGCACAGCTTTAGGGCATATCCCCAATTTAGAATTTGTGGAACAGACCCAGCAGCTAGGCACCGGTCACGCCGTGCAGCAACTCTTGCCCTACTTACAAAATTTTCAGGGGGATTTGCTAGTTCTTAACGGCGATGTACCTCTGTTGCGCCCCGAGACTTTACGCAGCCTTCTGCAAACTCACCAGCACAACAAAAATGCCGCTACTATCCTGACGGCGAAAATACCCGATCCTAGCGGTTATGGCCGGGTCTTTTGCGATAGCCAAAATCTGCTGAAAGAAATTGTGGAAGACCGTGATTGTACACCTGCCCAGCGCCAAAATCAGCGAGTAAATGCTGGTATTTACTGCTTTAATTGGCCGCAGCTCCAGGCAGTTTTGCCTCAGCTACAAAGCAACAACGATCAACAAGAATATTACATTACCGATGCGGTAAATTTTCTATCACCAGTGATGGTGGTGGATGTTGATGATTACCAAGAAATTTTGGGGATCAACGATCGCAAGCAACTAGCTGGCGCTTACGAAATTATGCAAAACCGCCTCAAAGACCGCTGGATGGCCGCCGGGGTGACTTTGATCGATCCGGGTAGCATTACGATCGATGACACCGTAGAAATTGGTAATGACGTAATTATTGAACCCCAAACCCATTTACGTGGTAATACCAAGATTGGAACAGGTAGTCGAATTGGTCCCGGCTCGCTGATTGAAAACAGCGAAATTGGCCAGGGTTGTACGGTGATGTATTCGGTGATTACCGATTCCCAGATTGGGAATCATATTCGGATTGGTCCCTACGCCCATCTACGCCAGCAGGTGCAAGTTGGGAATAATTGCCGGGTGGGGAATTTTGTCGAGCTGAAAAAAACCACTTTAGGGGTAGGTACGAATGTGGCGCATCTCTCCTATCTGGGGGATACAACTACCGGCCAACAAGTAAATGTGGGAGCGGGCACCATTACGGCTAACTATGATGGCGTGCAAAAGCACCAAACCGTGATTGGAGCCAATAGTAAAACTGGTTCTAATAGTGTGTTGGTGGCACCGCTGAATATTGGAGCAAATGTAACGATCGCGGCTGGTTCGACGGTTACGGAAAATGTGGCGAATGATTCCTTGGTCATTGCTAGAGCCAAGCAGGTGGTCAAACCTGGCTGGAAGTTGAAAGGTTCATAATTGTGAGCGTTTCTTAGTTAGGAGACGCTCTGCAAACAGCAGTTGATTAGCTCTGTCCGTCAAAGTCAGGTCCGAGCAGAACCTGGGCCCAGCGGGCCGGTTGGCCCCCACTTGGGTCCTGAACACAGAACCATAACGTGCAGCGACGGGTATCATCGATGAGCGTCATGAGATCGCCACCTTGGCCTGCTTTCGGCAATGACACAACACCACTCTTGACAGCAACTTCGGAGATGCCAGTGGGAGTAACAGCCGATGCTTCAGGCAATCGCGTTCCCACCTTTTTAGGCACCAGCCGAATTTGGGCGGAAATATCCGATTTGAACACCCCGCCGCGATCCTGATCTGAGCGTGCGATAAGGCCAGGACCTGCGATTCCATGACCTTGAACGCCCATCCGACCTAATCCGAATACACCCGTGTCGCCAGTTTCAGTGATTGCTGGTTTGTTCTGACCTCCCGCCAAGCCAATGACACCGGCACCGACTGGGAGTTCTAGGCGAAAGTCTGACGTAATCGTCACTCCGCCGCGTCCGACAACACCTGGACCAGCTTCTTTTGGACCGACGGAGATCGATGTTCCGCTGTCAAAGATATTCTCAATTACGGCTTCCGCACCCTGGCCAAACACTCCAGCACTGCCAGAGTCTTGCAGAGAAGGCATATCTTTGTTGCCAGCATCACCACCAACACCAATGATACCCGCTCCCAGCAACAGTCGCTTCGTGTTCGAGTCCAGGCCGATTTTTCCGCCCTGACCAAAAACTCCAGTTCCAGGCATGATATCTGGGGGTGTAGGCTGTCCCGGCGGTGCAGGCAATCCGGCTTGCAGATCTCCGACTCCTCCAACACCATGAACGCCAATACCTCCAGCTCCTCGCCGATTCAGGCGCTCCCCGCCCGATCCTAAGCCGAATACACCTGTGCCCTGGCGCGGTCCGCCGAGGCTGATGACCCCCGCTGCTTGGCCACCAGCATCAGCAAACACTCCCGTACCGTCCTCGCCACCTTCGCCGTGAATACCTAAACCACCGACTTTCCCGCCAATCCCCGTCACGCCGGTGCCGCTTTTGCTGCTCCCATTGTCTTCTCGCCAGCCAACCCCAACGATGGCATCGAGCGGTTCTGGCGGATGAAACTCACCGTCATTCTCCGAGTCGTTCGCCACTTCGACACGTAAGATTACGTCGCCTTTGAAATCTATTCTAAATTCACCTGTTTCAATGAAAAGGACTGAAGTTGTAGTGTACTGATTCTCAGCCCAGATGGTGGTCTGGTCGTTAGAGTAGTTAACACGTCCCGATACGAGTTCATCATCGCTTTCGTTAGAGCCTGACATAAGAGCCTCTCTGAAATACCTTCATAAGTTTGAACTACTTTTACACTGCGGTGTTCAGCTCGCAGATCTGATTAAGCTTGGCAAAACAATTAGTGTCCACATAACGATGAAGTTAAACCGCATCATTAGTTAAAAACTATATTAGGCTGACCGTATAACTAGTAATTATCTGTAAATTTTCCACATATATGCTCTATTAGGGTAATTATATAAAAGCTTTCCGCATAATACAAATATTTGACACAAACCTATAGTTTGTGGAATCGTAGCCAACTAACTCCGCCAGCGTAAGCTGAGCGAATTGAGAACCACACTAATTGAACTCATCGCCATCAACGCCCCTGCCGCCGCTGGACTGAGCGTAATCTGCCAAGTAAACAAAAAACCCGCCGCTACCGGAATACCTAAACAGTTATAGATCACCGCCCAGAAAAGATTCTGCTGAATTTTGCGGGTAGTGGCCTGGGCTAACCGGATGGCTTTGCCCACCCCACCAAGTTGATCGCGCATCAAAATCACATCGGCCGCTTCGATCGCCACATCAGTGCCAGTATTGATGGCCATGCCCACATTGGCCTGTGCCAACGCCGGTGCGTCATTCCAGCCATCGCCTACCATCGCCACTGCGCCAGCTGTCTGCAATTGTTTGATGATCTCCGCTTTTTGAGCCGGACGACAGTTGGCATAAACTTGGATAATTCCCAGTTGCCCCGCAATATCGACAGCAATTTCCTCTCGATCGCCTGTCAGCAAAACCACATCTAACCCCAAACTTTGCAGATCTTGCACCGCCGCCAGCGCATCGGGACGTAGTTGATCGGTAATCCCAATTAAGCCTAGTACTTCTTGATCGATCGCCACATAGACCAAAGTTGCTGGAGTCTGGCCTTCAGCTGTGACTGGTTGCCAATGCACACTGATCCCAATACCCTGCTGCGCTAGCCAAGCGGGATTACCCATCACAATCTTCTGGCCAGTGGTACTCTGAGCGATCACCCCCAAACCAGGTAAGGTCTCGCTACTATCTAAGGTGAGGGCGAGATAACCCTGCTCTGCGGCATAAATCTCGATCGATTGCGCCAAGGGATGGGTGGTAGCAGCGGCAGCCATGGCCACCAATGGCCAAAATTCGGCGGACGGTAGATCGGTTTGACAGCTGACTACCTGCGGCTTACCCAACGTCAGCGTACCCGTTTTATCAAACACTACTGTCTGGAGGCTATTCATCTGTTCTAAGATGTCACCGCCCTTAATGAGTAGACCCTGCTTAGCACCAATCCCCGTGCCGACCAAAATGGCGGTGGGGGTCGCCAAACCCAAAGCACAAGGACAAGCAATCACCAACACAGCAATCGCCAGTTTCAGGCTGAACAAGATCGGGGCAGTAGGCAGAGTAATCCAGTAAGTACCCAGCAGATACCAACCAATCAAAGTCAGGACAGCTAGACTCATCACCACATAGGTAAAATAGCCCGCCGCCACATCAGCTAGCTTCTGAATCGGCGCTTTGCGGGCTTGGGCGTTGGCCACTAATTCGACAATCTTGGCCAGTACCGTTTCAGCCCCCACTTGCTGGGTCTTGATCGTCAAGGGAGCCGACTGATTGATGGTACCAGCAGTCACCTGATCACCGGGTTGTCTGAGCACCGGCAAAGATTCCCCAGTCAGTAAAGCTTCATCGACAGCACTCTGACCAGCGAGGATCTGGCCATCCACGGGGATACATTCACCCGGAAAAACCTGCACTTGCTCGCCGACTTTGAGCTGAGACACCGGAATCTCGATCGTACCCTCACCGATCACTAAATGTGCGGTAGGCGGCTGGAGCGCGAGCAGCTGATCAAATTCGCGGGCAGCCTCTTGTTTGGCATATTGTTCCAAGCTCTTACCTAAGAGCATGGCACCCACCAACATGACTGGCTCATCAAAAAAGCATTCCCACTGTAACTGCGGCCAGATCAGTGCCACCATGCTAGTTAAGTAAGCGGTGCCAGATCCCAAACCTACTAAAGTGTGCATATTGGGACGACCAGCCGCCAGACTGCGTAGACCATCCACCAAAATAAATCGACCGGGAAAAGTTAAGGCAATAGTAGCCAGTCCCCAATGCCACCAAACCGACTTCCAGGAGTTCATCTGGTGTTGATGGGGCAAGAATGCCGACTGTCCGAAGTGACCAATCACTGACAAAACAAGGAGAGTAATAGCGATCGATAGCTGGCCAATTAACTGCCGACTGCGCTGTGGATCAGCTTGGGGTAAAAAGTTTTGGGCGGTGCGTAATTGGCTGGGAAAACCTTGATTGGTTAATTGCTGCGCCAGATCGATCGGACTCACTTCTATGCCATGTTCTACCACGGCCAACGCCGTCAGCAGATTAACGCTAGCGGTTGCCACCCCTGGAATGGCTAATAATTGTTTCTCTACCGCCGCCGAACAACCAGCACATTGCATTCCTTGGACATCGACCAAGGCTTTTTGTAGTGTTGCTGTCTCGGTAGCCATCGCTGAAATCTCCATGCCTCTGATCACTTCTTCCAATTTTAAGAATTTTTATTTGGTGAATGGTAAATACCCCACTGACCTTCATAATTTGCAACATGCCATCTGGCCAAAATCTGGCGGTTTTAGCGCTATCCTAGGGAGGAAATTATCCAACACCTCATCTTTGCACCATGCCCAGAACTCAGAAGAACGATAACTTTATCGATAAAAGCTTTACGGTAATGGCCGACATGATCCTGAAGATGATGCCGACTAACAAAAAGGCCAAGGAAGCATTTGTTTACTATCGAGATGGGATGTCGGCGCAGGCCGATGGCGAGTATGCTGAAGCACTCGAAAACTATGAAGAAGCCCTGCGGCTGGAAGAAAATCCCTACGACCAAAGCTATATTCTCTACAACATGGGATTGATCTATGCCAGTAATGGCGACCATGCCAAGGCCTTAGAGCTATATCATCAATCGATCGAACTCAATGCCCGTCTCTGTCAAGCTCTTAATAATGTAGCAGTAATTTATCATTATCAAGGTGAAAGAGCACAGGAAAATAATGATATGGACGGTGCCGAAGAGCTATTCAATCAGGCAGCATCTTATTGGAAGCAAGCGGTGAAAATTGCCCCCAACAATTACATCGAAGCCCAAAACTGGCTGAAAACCACTGGTCGCTCCACCGTCGAAGTCTTTTTCTAGGTGGGCAAAATCAGCTAAGATTTGAGGACTGGTAAGCAATTATCAGTCTCTTCTTTAACTTTAAATATTAGTCACTAAACCCATGCTTGATCGCGACCAAGTTCATAAAGTTGCCCTGTTAGCCCGCTTGAAACTAACCGAAGCCGAAGAAGAAAAGTATGCCCAGCAAATGAGCAGCATTCTGGGTTACTTTGAGCAGCTCAGTGAACTGGATACTGAAAATGTGGAGCCAACCTTGCGGGCGATCGATCTCCAAAATATTACCCGCCATGATGCCCAGGTCAGCTACGAGAATCTAGACGGAATTTATGCCGCCGCCCCCGCAATCGAAGGCGAGTTCTTTCGGGTGCCAAAAATCATGGCTGACTAAGAGTCAAGTATTAACTAGCCATATGATTAGTTAGCCATTCTAGAACCCCCACTGCGTGACCTTTGACTTTTACTTTGAGCCAGGTCTGAGCTAGGTTGCCTTGGGGATCGATCACAAAGGTCGATCGAACAATTCCCATATATTCTTTGCCCATAAATTTCTTGAGTTGCCAGACCCCATAGGCTTCAGCCACTTGGTGATCAAAGTCACTGAGGAGCATAATTTGCAAATTCTGTTTGGTAATAAATTTGCCATGGGATGAAACAGAATCGGGGCTAATTCCTACCACCGTGACACCAAGCTGAGTAAATTCTGTGTGTAAAGCAGTAAAGTCTAAAGCTTCGGTGGTACAACCCGGTGTATTATCCTTCGGATAAAAATATAATATTAGCCACTGCCCACTAAAATCTGACAAATTGATAATTTCTTCAGCTTGATTAACCAATTTAAAAGCCGGTGCCGGTTGATTGATATGAAGCATAGACATTAGAAAGTTTTAGATTATGACTAATAGTTACAAATTGAATGCCAAAATGTAATATTCAGCATGAAATTACAGGGTCGAATTCTAGATTATTCGTGATAATTCCATGTTAGATTCAAATCACCATTAAAGTAGAATTTGCCAGGTCGTTTATAGTATTTAACGCATTTACCGGCTATCAACATCAAGCTTGTTGCAGACAGGGCGCATTTCGTTCTCGCCGTAGCGGTTGGTGGGAAAAATTAATATCATTATTTGGTTTTTATCCATCTAACTGTGCAAATCCTAAATGTGGTCAACGCTTTTACAAACGGTCTAGAAGTTAATTAATCGGTTTTTTAATCCGTTCTTCAATATCGTTAAGAGTGTTTAGAACTAGTCTTTTGGATTGCAGCTGCCAGCCCCATTTTTGCAAAGTAATAGCCCCGGCTACGCCGACTACTACCCCGATGTAGTCTAGTGGTTGGTTTGCGGCAATTCCAAACAATAAACCTAAACCAGCGATACCCCAAAAAGGCAAAGATACGGCCTGACGCTGTTCTTCTACAATTTTGGCAATGCCGCTGCTGGGTAGTTCAGCTTCGAGTTGTTTTTTAATCTCCGCCTGCTCATTTCGGGATACTGAAAGACCAAATTTTTGGCGGAGCTTTTCGACTTTCCGCGCATCGCTACTGTATTCAGTTAATTGATCTTCCGCCAGCAAAATCAAACGTTCGTACTGTCCCACGCAACTAACTCCCAATATTTCCTATTATTAAGGATAGCAATCTCGCTTCGGAACTACAATCTATGCGCTTGCCATCATTTTGGATCAGGGTCATCGGACTGGGGATAGTTTTAATTCTTGGTTTATGGTTAGTTAGCTCAATTTATGGCTTGTACAGCCAAGTGGCTCTGACTTCACCTTGGTTGGCAAATATCTTGCTGGCTACGATCATCGCACTGATTTTAGGATCGATCGGACTCCTCATCTACTATGGTGGTGTTTTTAATCAAGGATTTCAACGCAAAAAACCTAAACCACAGCCAGTAGTGCCAGCTGATCGCCAGTCAGCAGCTCAAGTCAACCTAGATGCTATCAATCAACAGGTACAACAGATTCAAGACGAGGTAGCGCGCGCCGCACTATTAGCTAGATCCGCCGAAATTGCCGAAAGTCTGAAGCGGGGACCGGTTCGGATCATTATTTTTGGCACTGGTTCGGTCGGTAAAACTTCCCTGATCAATGCCTTGACCGGACAGATTGTCGGCGCAGTGGGGGCGGTGATGGGCACTACCGCTGGAACCCAGGAATACACCTTGAACTTACGCGGTTTAGAGCGCCAGATTTTGTTAATCGATACACCGGGAATTTTGGAAGCGGGTCTGGCCGGAACGGAACGGGGACGAATCGCTAGGGAAGAGGCCGCTGCCGCCGCGATGGTTTTGTTTGTGGTAGATAATGACCTCCGCAATTCGGAGTTGGAACCACTGCGAGCTTTGGCCGAGGTGGGCAAGCGATCGATCTTAGTTTTCAATAAGGCTGATTTGTATCCAGCAGCTGATCGATCAGCGATTTTGGCGCAATTACGATCGCGGGTCGCCGGGGTCATTCAACCGAATGATGTGGTGGCGGTAATGGCTAGTCCGCGATCTGTTCAGCTAGCGGATGGTCAAACTTTCCAGCCCCAACCCGATATCAATGACTTTCTCCAGCGCTTAGCCGATATCTTGCGATCAACCGGCGAGGATTTGGTGGCCGAAAATATTTTGCAGCAGTCCCAGCGACTGAGTGGCGCGGCCAAGGAGCTAATTGAGGAAGAGCGGCTGCGGCAGGCTCACAAAATTGTGGATAAGTATCAGTGGATTAGTGCTGGAACGATCGCGATTAATCCTTTGCCTTTCGTAGATATGATTACAACGGCAGCAATTAATGGCCAGATGGTTATTGATATTGGTCAAGTATATGGGTGTCAGCTCGATCGAGAAACAGCCAAGGAATTAGCTTTGTCCTTGGGGAAAACACTAGCGGGGTTAGGGATCTTGAAAGGAGCGATTAAATTAGTATCAACAGCTTTGAAGATTACGGTAGCTACATATCTTTTGAGCCAGGCAATTCAAGGAGTGACGGGAGCTTATCTAACCCGGATTGCGGGGAAGAGTTTTATTGAGTATTTTCGCCGCAATCAAGATTGGGGGGATGGGGGAATTACGGCGGTAGTGGAAGAGCAGTTTCAGTTAGCGAAGCAGGATGAGTTTGTGAAGTTGTTCTTGCAGGAGGCGGTGGGCAGGGTGATTAAGCCTTTGCAGCAGCGGGAGAAAGTGGAGTAGCTTAATTATGGGAGTCAATCGATCGATATCGATCTCCACCACCATAAATCCAAGAGCTATTTATGAGCGTATAACTTTATAGTTCACGCAGTTCAAACCTCATGTCCCCATTTTGTATCAAATTTTTACAGCTAACCCTCAGCGGCCTAGCGCTCTATAGTACTCTCAATTTATCCCCAGCTGTTGCCCAGTCCGCCCCACCAAAAGATGAAGATATTCATGCTCCGACCAGCTACCTGGGCATCGGTGGATCGATCGGACTAAACGGCAACACCACCTCCCTCGGTACCGGCGGCGGTCTGGCAATTCTCAGCAAAGTTGGATTCACCGAAAACTTGTCCCTGCACGATGCCACCGTCCTCTTTGGTGGCGGCGCAGCCACCTCTATGATTATCCTCACCGCTGAATTTCCCATCCGCAATGCGACCGGACAAACAGTTATCTCTCCTTTCATCGGTGGCGGAGCCATGCTGCGCTACAACGAAGGTTTATTCATCAGCCCAGCCATCTCCGGCGGTATTGACATTCCCCTCTCCAAGAACTTTACTGGCACCGTCCGGATCAATGCCGGGTTCCCGAGCGATCGTAACGCCGATATTGGAATTTTGATCGGAGCTGGCTATAACATTGGCAGTTAACCAACTAACTAAAATTCTGAATTCAACTGCTTTATAAACAATTCAGCTCCACCATCAACCTTGAGGAATTAATTATGTCCGACAAAACCACAGCTTTGTCTCCCGAAAAAATTCAGGCAACGATCGATCGATACTTTGCCGCCACCCGCTCCACCAACAAAGCCGCAGAAATGGTAGCTTGTTTTGCATTAGACACTATCAGCTACGATCCTGCCGATGGTCCAGCTTTAGAAGGGCACGCTGGACTACTTCAAGGTTTTCAGCAAATAGGTACTTTTTTCATGGAAATAGAATTAGCCGCAGATTTCACAGCCATCAATGGCAACGAAGCCGCCGTGAAATGGTCAGGGAGAGGCACTGGTAGAAATGGAGTCGCTGTTACCTTTGAAGGTATCGATTTGTTTGAGTTCAATGCCACTGGGCAAATTCAAACTTTGCGCGCTTACTGGAATCCAGCAGCAACAATCGCCAATCTCCAATAATTTCAAATCATGGTAATACGGCATTTTCTAGTCAATAGGGTATTCCATTTTTTTGACTAGAAAATGCTGTATGTCAGATCGAACACCTTGATTTGAGAGTCACCAGACAAATAATTCAATGTCTTAATGTCATAAATATTCATTTGTAAAAGTCAAGTGTCAAAAAGAGATATATAATTAGCGAGATTACTATAGTTAATATATTCCTGTCCAAGTAAGCAGCCAAATATCTGGCTTACTGAATGCAGTTTAAAAATAATGAGAAGCTTATTACTAATAATTGCTGTTTTCTTACCATCACCAGTGAAATGTTTTGTTTATCGATTTTTCTTAGGTTGGGAAATTGGTAAAAATGCAAAAATTGGCTTAACTTACATTAATGCTGAAAAAGTAGTTATTAAGAACAATGTACACATCGGACATTTGAATATTTTCCAGCGCATAAAATATCTTGAAATCGGCAATGACTGCTACTTTGGTAAGTTCAATCAGTTTTCTGGTTCTACTATCACCTATCCAGAAGAATCTGGTTGGACTCGACAATTGATATTAAAAAATAAAGTATTATTTATGAATAATCACTTCATTGATGTCGCAGGTACCGTAAAAATCGGTAGCGAAAGCGTTTTTGCTGGCCGTGATACACACCTGTGGAGTCACACTAGAACTATCGAAGAAAATATTCCAAATTTGATCCCAATTAACATCGAGATTGGTGAAGAAGTTTATATCGGGGCACGCAGCACCATCCTCCTCTGTAACATCCCCAATCAAGCGATGATTGGTGCAGGCAGTGTAGTAACAAAAACATTTCATACTACTGATAGAGTTTTAATTGCTGGCAACCCAGCAACTATTAAAAAGCATTACTGAATCGGAAAATACAGTTTGTATTACATAGCGATCGAACAACAAATCAGAATCGTTCTAAGACAAATTTTCTTGCTAATTAATAAAAGATGTTAAAGCGTTGCCTAAAAATAGAATTGCAGACATTCAAAACTAACCTAGTATGCTCCTAAATCGCAACTCCTGCATCATGATCGTACCCAGATTACCTCCCATTGTTGATGGAGTAGGTGACTATGCTGATCTACTAGCACGTTCTTTGCAAACAAATTTTGGGATTTCTACCCAGTTCATTGCTTGCGATCCTCAAAAACCAGTCGAGGCTAACACAAAAGAATTATTGAGTCCCATTCAGCTACCGGAGCGCACCAGTCCAGCATTATTATCTATCTTAGAGCAACATCATGAATTAGATACCATTTTGCTGCACTACGTTGGTTATGGTTATGCCCAGCGAGGCTGTCCATTCTGGTTATTAGATACTTTACAAAAATGGCGATCTTCTAAAAAGAATCGGCGACTAGTCATCATATTTCACGAACTTTACGCTACATCTAATTTGCCTTGGAGTAGTCAATTTTGGACATCACCTCTCCAACAAAAAATTGCCAAAGATCTAGCTCAACTTTGCGATCGAGCAATAACTAGCAACCAGATATTTGCTGATAGGATTAAAAAATTCTCGTCTGATCATGTTGATCAAACTTCTATATGGCCAGTAATTTCTAATATTGGGGAACCTAATATATTATTGCCCTTGGAGCAAAGACGACCTTGGTTAGTGACCTTTGGTAATGCTAGTCTCCGTCAGCTTATTTATACGGACTGCCTCGACCAATTAACCGATATTTGCCACCAACTAGGAATTCAAGAAATTTATGATATTGGGGCTAATTCAAAAAATGTCATCAAAAATATTCCTCAAGTCAAAGTAAATTCAATGGGAATTTTGCCAAGCTCAGAAATCTCAGAAATCTTAAGCTCGGCAAAAGCAGGGTTCATAAACTATCCAGCACAATATGCCGGTAAATCTGGCGTATTTGCAGCCTATTGTGCTCACCAATTACTTTCAGTTTTTAATACTGAAAATGTTGGCAATAATCAATATGAAATTGAATTAGGGAAACATTATTGGTCAATTCAGAATAAAAAAACCATTGACACTATTCTTGCTCAAACCATTGCCAACAATGCCCATCAATGGTACAAAAAACACGATTTAAGTGCTTTAACAAGCTCAATTGCTTACTTACTACAAAATCTATAAAAAGGTAGTTTTCTCTGGTATAAACAAGATAATTATTACAAACTATCTTAGTTTTATTTTTGGGATTCCTTGATTTTCACTGCAATATTCTCAAGCTGTCCACGAAGTCAAAGGGTTTGAGGCTCACAGCCGAGGTTAAAATCGATCATGTAGTTATTGCTGGGAAAGAATTACGGGACTTCTATCCGTCAGTCAGACTCTTTTCTCTGACGGGTTTTGTTAAAGTATCTTTGATCGATTACCACTAAACACTTGAAAATCCTCTGCATTAATGCATATAATATTATGTCCCGCAACTAGTGCGAATTAAATGAAGTAACCCAGTTTCATCAAGAACAGAGCCATTCAACATTTTTTCACAAAACTGAAGTATTTATCCAAAAGATAAACAAGAACATGATTTGATTTATTTTGGATATTTGGATATAACGCTGTAATCTAATCAATATTTAACCAACAGAGGTATAAACCCTCCCAAAATGAACAAGAATTTAGTTCTATACGTATATTTGATTCTTTTGGCCTTAATTGGACCAGCAGTGTTCTGGTTGCTCAGTAATAGATCACAGGGATTGGCGTTCAAGGGAATCCCTAGTTCGAACAGTAGCAAAGTAAGTTCGGTGGCAATTTCAAAGCAGCTGAGTTTGGGTCAACAAGTATTGGTGACAGAAGATAATTTGCCAGAGAAACAAGCAGCTACTAAAGCTTATGCCAGTGGTGATTATTCAACTGCAGCAACAAAATTCGCAGCATCGCTTCAGAGTAATCGCAATGACCCAGAGTCTTTGATTTATTTAAATAATGCCACTGCCGCCCTGAAAGGAGCAACCATTAAAATTGGAGCTAGCGTTCCAGTGGGGGGAAACCTGAATGTGGCTCGCGAAATTTTACGGGGAGTTGCTCAAGCTCAACAAGAGTTTAATCGAAATGGTGGAATTGGAGGAAAACTGCTGCAAGTTGAAATTGCTAATGATAATAGTATGCCGGAGATGGCTAAACAAGTTGCCACTATATTTGCCAAAGACAAGAGCATCCTAGCGGTGATTGGGCACAATGCCAGCGAAGCTTCCGTAGCCGCAGCACCAATCTATCAAGAAGCTGGTCTAGTAATGATTTCTCCCACCAGTGTTGCTAGAAACTTATCCGGCATTGGCAGTTATATATTTAGGACAACACCTAGCAGTAATGCCATGGCCAGCGTTTTGGCAGAGCACATTGTTAAGTCTGCCCGCAAAACCAAGGTGGTCATCTGTTTTGCTTCTAAGACAGAGGCCAGTCAGTCTTTTCAAGAAGAGTTTACTACCGCTGTATTTGAAAATGGCGGTAAGGTGTTGAAGACTCCCTGCGATTTTTCCGACCCCAACTTCGATGCCGGTGAAGTCCCTAGCCAAGCTATCAGTGCCGGAGCAGAGGCGCTAGTGCTGGCTCCATCTTTGAGTGGTGTTCATCATGCCATTGGTGTATTACAAGCAGCTAAAAGCAGATTGCCTATTTTTGGCAGTCAGACAATGTATGCCATCGAAACGCTGAAACAAGGTCAAGCTGACGCGAATAATATGGTACTAGCAGTTCCTTGGCACCCGGCGATAGTAACCGGAAATTCCTTTGTTTCCAATGCCAATAAACTTTGGGGTGGTTCTGGAAACTGGCGAACGGCAATGGCTTATGATGCAACGCTGGTGGCAATTTCTGGGTTGAAGTCCGGTCAATCGCGCGAGCAAGTACAGCAAGCCCTGTCGAATTCGGGTTTTACGGTGCCAGGAGCAACGGGAGCTATCCAATTTTTGCCGTCAGGTGATCGATTGATGAAAGCTTCTTTAGTTAAGGTTCAACCAGGTAAAAAATCAGGAACAAGCTATGATTTTTCGCCTTTAAAGACTCCGTCAATGGTTGTAGTTCCGAGTTCGTCCTCGACTGCTCCAAGTTCCGCTGCTAAGTCAAGACCGCCAAAAAGTTAAGGCCAGCACCGCTGTTGATATTTGCACAGCTATAATCATCGCCACACAAGCGGGCCAGGCTCCAACTGACCAAGCAAATCCGGGAGCAATCGCCCCCAGACTACCACCTAGATAATAAAATGCAACGTATAATCCAGCGGCCGTTGCTTTAGCTGGCCCAGAAACAGCACCCAAATAGCTATTGGCTGCCGATTGACAAACAAAAATACCTGCTGCACTAATTGCTAGTCCTAAAATGATCACCCACAGCGTCGGCTGGAGAGTCATTAAAACACCAGTACTGGCGGTCAAAATGGCGATCGCTAGCGTTGTCCGATATCCCAGTCGTACCATCCAAGGTCCGACGATCGGAGTTACCACCGCACCTAATAAATAAACAAAAAACACCGATCCCAAAGCGGCAGTTCCCAGCTGAAAGGGTGCTGCTGCTAGATAAAAATTAACATAAGTAAAAGTACTAACATTGGAAAAGAGCACATTAAACCCCACAATGTAAGCTGCCCATAGCTGGGGATTACGTAAATGCCGCAGCATGTTAGCAATCAAAACAGCTGTTTGATGCTCGCGCTTAAAATTTTGGGAGCGCGGCAACCAAGCCCAAATAGCAGCACCGCTAAGAAAATTAATACAGCCCAATACTAAAAAAGACCACTGCCATCCCCAATGGGCAGCAATCACCCCTGCTAAAAATCGACCCAAAACTCCGCCGAGGATATTGCCGGTAATATAAGCAGCCATCCCGGAACCAATCCGGTGACTCTCCCATTCCTCACTGATATAAGCAACAGTAACTGCAAAAATCGCGGGCATAAACAGTCCCTGGACAAAGCGCCAACCTACCAAAGTATAAATATCAGCGGCGGTAGCAGCCAACCAGGTGGGAACGGCCAAACCAAAAACAGCCATCACAATAATATGTTTACGTCCTAATCGATCGGCTAATAAACCCATCACCGGTGCCGCCAAGGCAACTCCGATTGTGGTGGCACTAACGGTCAAACTGGCTTCAACTTTGGAAACATGAAAAACGTTGGTGAGCAGAGGGAGCAGCGATTGAGTGGCATATAAATGCAGAAAAGCACTAAATCCTGCTAGAGCCACAGCCAGCAGACGCCACACTAGGCATAAACCGGCTGCATTGGAGAAATCAGATTGCCCCCTTTAGATGGCAGCATAAAAGGCTGACGCCCCATTCGTACCCGAATAAAATGTCGAGCATGATCCAAGTAGATGGTTCGACCATGTAGAGCCGTATGGTTATCACAAATAACTAAATCATCATCCTGCATATAGTAACTAAGCACATTTACTTTGTTCTCCAATACATGATGTAATACTCGTAACGCCTCGCGAGCCTCGGGCACATCGAGATCGGGTCGCGCTTGAAAACCTTTTTCTAAAGTATCGTGACGAAACCGAATTAAGGGTTCATCACCAAAAATGGGAGCTTGGGTAGTTTCGATCGCATTAACAGTTCCGCCTTGAGTAAAGGTTGTGGGAATACGAAAAGGGAAGTGGAAAGTGGAAAGTACATCGAAAGCCTCTTGCCCCTGGGCACTTTCTAACAAACAAGACTGGATTTCTCGCCCATCGCACAACATAGACTTACCACCACCACACTCTGCTGAACGCACAACATAGAGCAAGAAGTAATCTTCAGGGCTATCGTAATATTGAGTATCTGTATGCAGTGCCGCTCGATCGCTATGTTCGGAGAAGGTCGCAAAGTGTCCTTTAGGTAAAGAACGGTGCTTTACATCCCACAGCAGTTGTCCTTGGTGTGGATCGGTAGGGGTGGGATAGCCTAAGACCATACTAAAGGCGAATAATAATTTGTTTCGATCGGCAGGTGCAAATGATTGCAAACCAAATTTGTCAATCATAATTGCACAGTAGCCATCATTCTTAAGTGCGATGATTTGCTGTTGCAATTCACACAAAATAGGAATAGAAAGTATTGCCTGGGATAACATTCTTTGATTGATATCAGGAGAAAATTTAGTGCAATCTTGGCAACCGTAAAAATTCTGTAAAATCTTCTCAATTTGTTGATATGTATCTTTCCAAACGTTGGGACAGGTAAAACGACCTATTCCTGATGTTAGATCTTTTTGGTGGGATAGCATACTGTTTCCTTAGTGGTAAATGCCCATGAAATTTTGACGAATCTTGATCTCGGATTCGCACACTCGCAACTGTAGATGACAATTATTTGAAAAGAAGTGGTTGATGATACATGAGTGTCGATTCAATGCAGTTATTACAATTTATACATGCGGTATTTACATTGCTATTCAATTCCAGTAGCTAGTTCAATTACAGACTGTATTACTGAATACTTTGATACTTTTCACTCAATATATCTGTTCATCAATGTTTTAAGCCCTTTGAATATTATCGATCGATTACCAGCCATCCTCTGAGCACTTGAAAATCTGACCGATTGGTGGTTGCTGGAATTGCTTGCGGTGCGCAATCTAGACCAGCATCCGGATATGAAAATCTCCAAATTCATCAATAAAATTATTGGTATAATCCCTTAGAGCCACCTAGATCGACATTTGCCATGAATACTCTTAGCCAAAACAATAGCACCGGCAATCGCATTGCAACACAGCTGGTAAATGGCTTGCTATCAGTTAAACCTCTAGCTAATTTAGCTAAAAAGCAAGCCCGCGGATTAATCATCAAAAGAGCTGAAGCGATCGGGGTGGCTTGGCGTAATGATGTGAAGCAGCTGCGCGCCCGCGATACCAGCAAAGATTTTGCACCTCAATGGGAAGCCGAACTAGCTGATATTCAAAATCCTGATACTCAATACCCAGAATATTATTTAACTTCCTTCCATGCTTATGACGAAGGCAACATGGGCTGGAAACCAGCGATGGAAGTAGAAGTAGCCGCCTATTCTGTTCATGCCAAAATCTTTGCGGAAACTGGCCGGGCGGGTGATGCCCAACTGCGGCGTAGTTATCACCAGATTTTGCAAGAGCAATTGCCCATACCACCTCAACAGGCTGTAGATATTGGCTGTAGCGTCGGGATGAGCACTTTTGCCCTCCAAGCAGTTTATCCCCAAGCTCAGATCACGGGAGTCGATCTGTCGCCCTACTTTTTAACGGTGGCCAATTATCGATCAGCTCGCCATCCCCAGATTAATTGGGTACACGCTGCTGCCGAAAATACGGGCTTACCTAGTGCCAGCTACGATTTAGTTTCGCTATTTCTGATTTGTCATGAGTTACCGCAAGCGGCCACGCTGCAAATTTTTCAGGAAGCACGGCGTTTGCTCAAACCCGGTGGCCACATTGCAATTATGGATATGAATCCTGCTTCTGAGATTTATGGCCAAATGCCGCCCTATATTTTGACCCTGCTCAAAAGTACTGAACCCTATTTAGATCAATATTTTAGTTTGGAGATCGATCGAACATTGCAAGCGGCAGGGTTCCACGCCCTGACGATTACCGCGAACAGCCCTAGGCATCGGACGATCGTGGCTCAAGTTAAGAACTAAACCCAAAACTGATGAGATTCTAATTGATCGATATACCTGGAGATCGCCTGAAAAGTCCGTTCTTGCATACCATCTAAGTATGTAGCTGTTTTTTGCAAGATTTCAGCAAAATGCCGACGGAGCTGCTGATTCTGTTTTTCAAAGTCTTGCTGCGCTAAATTTAGCGAAGCAAAACTGTTCACGCTATTCACCGATGTTGCTGGGGAGACCGCTATGCTAGCTAGATTGGTTTGACTAACATTTAATTGAATCAAACAATTTTCGTACTTCTGTCTGGAATTAATAAACAATTGATAACTATATTCATATTGGCCAACTTCCTTACCAATGACATCAATGTCACCGTCAATAAATTGTTTTACTTTCGACATCATATAAAAAGAAGGCTTCAACTCCGATGAGCTAAATTCTGAATCGGTGCTGGCCAAACCGTCAAATTTTTCGGTCATACATTGTAAGCAAATTTTCAATAATCGCTGTTCGGCATTACGAATAATTTGACGCAGATGATCTGGTTGCATTAGAGACCAATACTCCACCGGACTTTCTACACATTGAAATAGATTATTGAGACAATCTATTTCAGAGTAGGTTGCTTCTCCAATGGCCAAAAAGAACAAAGATTGCTGGGAATTATTCATGAAAAGCAAGGCACTAATCAATAGATAGTGAGAGTATTCCCAATTCACCAGCCAAAATGACAGGCACTAGTTTAAATTAGCCTAATTCAGCCATTTGACGGCTCAGAGCATTAGGCCATGCCACCTTAAGCGGTCTTGAAAAATCTGATTATTTCTCGCACATGATCAAGAAACTGACCATCTACAGTCAGTTGAGAAATCGCTTGCTGGGCTTCGCGACTCAATCGATCGTGATCAATATTATTAGATGCCCGTAGTTCCTGTATTTGAGCACTCCAACTAGCTAGCTCCAACTGGTTTCTTTGCCAGCGCTGCATTTGTTCACTTAACCAAGATTCAGCGTCATTTTCATCCAATTTGGCCTGTAAAAATTTCAACTCGCTTTCTAATTGCCATATTCGATCACGCACTTCACTAATGTCTGCACGGGGATAGGAAAACTCTTGCTGTATTGACCGTAAACGTTCTGCTAAGTATTCATAAGTACTAATCGCTGGCCGTAATACCGTTAGCAGCAGTGCCGCTCCTGCACCAAAATATCCCAACGGAGTCAAACCAGCCTGGGCAATCCAGTAAAGTCCTGCCGCCGATAACAAGTGCAGCACAATAGCGACGATTAAAGACCGCTGGCTCACCATTTGGATGTAGCGCAGTTGACGTTGTTCGATCGAGATACCTTTTTGCTGAGAATCGATCGCTGTTTCACTCGCCTGCTTGGCCGCAAAATAGACATTCCAGGGTACCGTCACAATTACTATTAGCCATTCTAAGATGGCGATTCCCAGCACCCAATCGAGAAGATTACCAGCGGAGATTTTGAAAAAATTGAGTACCCCAAAAATAATCGCAGCTAAGAGGAGAAGAAGGACGTTGCCGATCGCCAGGTTAATGTACATAATTGATCTCGGTTCTCTGTGAAAATCTACTTCCATTGTTCTAGATTTATTCAAATTTTTGGTCACCCCTTGTGCTACTTTCTGGATCTGCACAACTGTTTTTAATACCCTCATGCCATTTCTGCTGATTCAAGGTGTTTTTAATCCCCGCAGTGGTAATCCTGACGGCGATTCGGTAAGGTTTCGCGCTCAGCAGCCACTGCTGTTTAAGCAACTCAAGAATCGGATTGATATTAAAGACAATGGGGAAGTTCAGCTACGCTATGAAGGCATTGATGCCCTCGAAAAGAAGGCGCTGCGACCTTTTTCTAGTGATGCGACGTTGGCTAACCTCCAACTATTGGGTGGTAATCAAGATAGTCTCCCAGGCTATATCCTCTCTGGCTATGGCGACACCAATGGCCGCCCAGTGTGTTTTGCTTTCACCCAAGAACCGACCGCACCCAGTGGCTCTTGGGTTAGGCTCGGTCAGTCCGAACTGCGTCAGAGTGTCAACTATCATTTATTACTACGCGGGCTGGTTTATCCGCTGTTTTATGACACGCTCTATCCCGAACTCCGTCAGGAATTAGTGGCAGCGACTCAGATGGCCCGCCAGCAGCAATTAGGCATTTGGCCAGCCGATCGATCGAACCAGGGTTTTGACCTTAATGTCTGCTCGCAGTTAGCCACATTACCACCAATTTTCCCGAAGCTGTGGCGACGACTAGAACAGTTTTATCATCAGCGCGATCGAGAACATTTTGGCTTGTTAGACTTTCAGCAGTGGTTGGCGCAAGGTGAAGACCGCATAATTACCCTGACAGATCAGCGCTGCCTCAAGTTTGCGCAGGCTATTTCCGTACGACCTCATGCTCTCAAAATGCTTTACCGGCCAGAGGAGATGTTGTTTGGTTCGAGTTGTAAGCTATGAAGGGAAGCACAAATATGTCAGAATTACTGCACATCTTGCTAGCTCGCGGCGCAATTACGGCAATTACTAAATGACAGTCAAAACTAATCTTGCATTCTTCGGTCAGGTGTTACGGCGACGCCAATTATCTAGTCGGTTGTTAGTGGCCGGGCTAGTCTTGACCATACTTTTTCTGGCGATCGCCATATTTTCTCCCCTCTTCGTCCAGATGGGGATATTGCTAGATCCACAGGACTCCATTACCTACCCCATCCATGAACCGCCTTCTTGGCAACATTGGTTTGGGACTAGTCGAGAAGGCTACGATGTGTTTTCGCGGACGCTTAGTGCAACCCAAGCTGCTTTTCAGGTAGTCATTGCCGCTACCTTGCTAAGTTTATTGATTGGGGTGCCCTTGGGATTACTCAGCGGTTACTTAGGCGGCAACCTCGATCGAGCGCTGCTATTCTTGATGGATACCATCTACACCCTGCCAGGACTGCTACTCTCCATCACCCTGTCCTTTATTGTGGGACGGGGCATTTTAAATGCGGCGATCGCCATCAGTATTTCCTATATTCCCCAGTACTATCGGGTGGTACGCAACCAAACGGCCAGTCTCAAGAACCAAATGTTTGTAGAAGCTGCTCAGGCATTAGGTGCTTCCACGCCTCGGGTTTTGAGTAAGTATTTGCTGGCCAATGTCATTCAAAGCGTGCCGGTACTGTTTACTCTGAATGCAGCCGATTCGATTTTGGTACTGGGTGGTTTGGGTTTCTTAGGTTTGGGTCTCCCCGAAGAAATTCCAGAATGGGGTCACGACCTGCGCGAGGCGCTGCCCGCTTTATCTACTGGCATTTGGTGGACAACTTTTTTTCCGGGATTGGCACTCACCGGTATGGTTACCGGCCTTTCTTTGTTGGGTGAGGGGCTGAGTGAATTAATTAATCCTAAAGAACGGGAAAGCTTAAGGTAATGAAATCATAGTTCTCATTCCCGTCTTCCTGCTGTCTAAGGATAATCATCAGGGGGACTTTTTGTTCGGCCTGTCAATATATTGCCACTGGTCAAAGGTGGCGGCTTGGCCGCAATAATTACCAGTCAAATCAGCCAGATTCCAGATGATCGTTTTCTTGATCATAAATCTTTGGCCACTTTTGGAAATTCTGACCCCTTGATAATTATCAATAAAGCCTTGACTTTCCACCTGCAGCAACATTTGCTGCCGCACTTCCCGATTGACTGGCTCAGCGGTTAACCGCGAAGGGGTGGTGGTTAGTTCTACCCAACTCATTTCCCATAGGCTGAGAGCCAGGTGGTTGCCATAGTTCAAGATCGGGTCAGCTTCAGTGCCGTGGGAAACTACTACCCGAGGGGCACGATCGAGGGCATGGGCTTGCTCACCAGGACTAATTGATCGATCAAGGATTAAATCTTTGCCCAACAATCTACGATAGCTGTTTAAGATAATTTGAGTCCAATCTATCGTTTCGGAGCTAATCCAAGCAGGCATAGTAAATTAATGAGTAAAGTTGAAGTGGCACCATAATTTTAACTGTCAATTTCGTTGTGTCCTATGTCTCCAGAACATGAATTGCCGGATGATTTAGATCAAACTCTTGAAGGCTTCGCGGGCATGCAAGCCCAAATTAATCGCGATCGAGCGCAGCAGAGCTTACGCCTCATGTTAGAGCGCAACGACCTCAGTCACAGGGAGCGAGCTAAACTAGCTGAGGAATTAGAGGAGCTAGAAACCTGGCTGAGCCGACTTGATCGCGATGCCATTCAAATTGCCGCCTTTGGCATGGTCGGGCGCGGTAAATCTTCGATTTTAAATGCCTTATTAGGTCAAGATGCCTTTGTGACTGGTGCCATTCACGGCGTGACCACCAAAGCTGACTGGGTAACCTGGCAAGTCGCCGAATGGCAAGATGAATGGGGCCTAGATCTACCGACAGTAGTCAATGAACAGGTAGAATTCTTTGATACTCCCGGCATCGATGAAGTCAGTGGTACCCAACATGCCAACATTGCCTGGGAAGTTGCCCAACAAGCCGATTTAATTTTGTTTGTGATCTCTGGGGATGTCACCGAAATTGAACGATCAGCCTTGCAGCAACTCCGGGAAGTAGGCAAACCGATGCTGCTGGTATTCAATAAAATTGACCAATATTCGGAGATCGATCGACAAGCCATCTATCAAAAAATCTGCAATGAGCGGGTGCGTGAGCTATTGAGCGCCGAGGAAGTCGTGATGGTAGCAGCTGCCCCACTGATCGACAGGTTGATTACCCAGCCCGATGGTCAGCAACAGGTAGTCACCGAGCGGGGACAGCCCCGAATTGCAGAACTCAAATCTAAAATTCTGCAAGTTTTATACCAAGAAGGAAAATCCTTGGTGGCCTTGAACTCGATGATTTCGGCCAATCGGCTCCAAGAAAAAGTGATTAGCTGCAAAATGACCAGTCGCGATCGAATTGCGAACGATCGCATTTGGCAAGCGGTGATGGCCAAGGCCGTAGCAGTAGCCTTAAATCCAGTCACGGCTCTAGATCTACTGGCTGGGGCAGCGATCGATGTGGCCATGATCGTGAACCTATCCAAGATCTACGACTTGCCCCTGACCAAACAGGGTGCAGCCAAGCTGTTCCAGACTATTCTGTTAGGGATGGGCGGGATTGCTACCGGCGAAGTGTTAGTTACCTTAGGGCTAAGTGGCTTGAAAGGGTTACTGGGCATCGCGGCACCGGTGACAGGCGGGCTATCGATCGCTCCCTACACAGCAGTGGCCGTCGCTCAGGCCACCATGGCCGGAGTCGCAACTTACAGCATTGGTCAGGTCGCCAAAACTTACCTGGCCAACGGGGCTAGCTGGAGCGAACACAGTCCCAAAACCGTAGTGAAAGAGATTTTAGCCACGATCGATGAAGACTCAATCATGAACCGCATCAAGCAGGAACTAAACCGCCAACTAGAGCGTCCCAGCTAGGATATCGCCGCAAAGAGGATGCTCCTGACTAAACTACTCAGGAATTCATCTCTAAAAGCACGCAATAGAATATGATTAAGAAATATAAATAATTACTTGAAATATGCTGAATAACATATCTACCCTAGAGCAGCCAGTGGTAAATGCCGATCCAACTTTAATCAGCCGCCTAAATAAAGCTTTATACTCCACTGATCAACAAGTTAGATTTTTGAATTTGCAATCTGAGATAGAAAACTTGCTAGAGCAGCTTCAATCTCGCCACAATTTGACCAGCAACTAGTCTAGATGGACTTTCTCATAAAATAAAGGCGATCAGTATTACCTGATCGCCTTTTCAGCAAAGATTTACAGCCATTTTTCCGCCACTTCTGATAAAGTTATAAGTGATACTTGTTAAGAAACTTAATGTTTTGGCTGCGATCAATTGCGGCGATAGCAGTATTTTACTTTCCCGATCAGCATTGATCCCCGATTTAAAAAATTTGGAGAACCCACACATTCAATGACTCTATCGCTCAATCAACCTCAAGCCACGCTTAAACCCTCAATAGCTCCGCTGGCAACAGAATCTATCGCAGCCGCCGATCTAAAATTAAGAGATATCCTGAACACTCTCCCTCGAGAATTATTTTTAAAAGATAGTCGCAAAGCCTGGAATCAAGTGGCTTTGAGTATTGTGATGGTGGCGTTGGGTTACGTCGCTCTCGCCTATGCACCATTTTATCTATTACCATTTGCTTGGATATTCACCGGTACTGCTCTCACCGGTTTTTTTGTGCTTGGTCATGACTGTGGCCATCGGTCTTTTTCCAACAAAAAATGGGTGAACAACTTAGTTGGTCACTTAACCTTTTTGCCTCTAATTTATCCTTTCCACGGCTGGCGCATTGGTCACAACCTACACCATAAGCACACTAACAAGCTCGATATTGACAACGCCTGGCAACCTTGGAAACAAGAAGTCTACCAAGACTTAAATATTGGGATGAAGGCTGTCTATCACTCCATTCGGGGCAAGCTGTGGTGGACTGGTTCTATCTTCCACTGGGCACTAGTTAACTTTGACTGGACTCGCTGCACAGGCAAAGAGCGTCAGCAAATGCGCTTTTCAACTTTATTTGTCATTATTGGCGGTGGCATTGGTTTGACAGTTTTAACCATTACCACTGGTTGGTGGGGCTTAGTTAAGTTTTGGTTGATTCCTTGGTTGGTATATCACTTCTGGATGAGTACTTTCACGGTAGTACACCATACTGCTCGTAACATCCCCTTTGCGCCAGAAGGCGAATGGAACGAAGCGATCGCCCAGCTAACTGGCACTGTTCATTGCGACTATCCACAATGGGTGGAGGTGTTGTGTCACGATATCAACGTACACTTGCCTCATCATATTTCCACCGCTATTCCTTCTTACAATCTACGGGCAGCCACTCAAATCATTAGAGACAAGTGGGGTCATTATGATCTCCAGGCCAGAACTTTTAATTGGGAGCTGATGAAAGAAATCACTGAAGAATGTCATTTGTACGATACAGAGGACATTTATATGTCTTTTGGTGAGTTCAAAACTGCTAATCGATAATTCTTATCTATTAAGCTATTTAATTATCGAAGACGGGGTATGCATACCCCGTCTTTTTTAGTGGCGGCTCATCATGGTAATTAGACCCTGCTGACCGAGCAGTACTTCCCGCACAAATGCAACAATCGCCACCCACACAATTGGGGTAATATCGACTCCTCCGATCGGCGGTATGAACTTGCGAGTAATCACTAGTGCTAGCTCAGTGGGAGCAACGGCTAAATTAAACGGAAACTTGCTAGTTTCGACTTGGGGATACCAAGTTAGGACAATACGGACAATAAAGAGCAGGATAAACAAGCCTAAAGTGATGCCCAAGGCCAAGCGAAGAATACTACTAGGGTCGATCATAAATTATTGCAGGATCTTGAATAATTCCTATTATAGATGCGACAATATACAATGGAGCTATTGCCTGAAACCCGGTAAGTGGCTAGAATTAAGAAAAACTATTTTTGCTGAATATTAAGGATAATATTATGACTCCCTCCTTAGCCAATTTCTTTTACAGCTTGCTAGTAGGCGGATTAGTGATAGTGGTACCTGCGACCATCGCTCTAATTTTCATTAGCCAGAAAGACAGAATTCAACGGTTTTAATATCTAAATCATTATATGATTTCAACCTTGGTGGTGGTATCTTCTTGCCCGCTAAGGTTTTTTGCTGTTGGCTAGTACTGAATCACAAGATGGCAGGCTGTTAGCAGTGTTAAAATAGAAGTAATTATATCTAGTCCAGTAAACTTGCCATAAGATGTTCTACTTGGTGGTGCCATCAAGCTGCTCTGAGAACGAAGCTAACTATCTGAGGATCTAACTGTGAATTTTGGCATTCCCGCTCCCTTGTTATTTGGACTGATTTTGGTGGTGGCATCAGTGAGCCTTTTTCTCACCAGTAAATTAAAGCCCGAATTGCACCAAGAATCAGATAATATTTATGCGGTGATCGGCATAGTCTGTGGTCTGCTATTACTGACAGACCTAAGTTTGGGTATTGGCATGTCTTTTCAGCAAATGTTGATGATTGGCAGTGTCATAACGTTGATGTGGCAATACATCCAGGTCAGGGCCGAAAATAAAAAGCTCAAAGGTGGTGGCAGCATGGGCGGACGAGCCAGTAGCGGCCGCGAGCCAGTTGCACGACGCTCTGGCTATGCAGCCAAAATCGACGAAGAACCAGAGTATGCCCCGCCAGTGCGCAATTCATCGCGGCGATTAAATAGCGATCGACAAGAGCAGTGGAATAATTATGATGATGATTTTGACCAGCCAGTGCGCGATAACGGACGGATGTTGCCCGAATTTCGACGCGCCAATCAAGTAGATGACTTACCCCGTCGCCAAGACGAATATTCTGATTATCAGACATCAGCACCGCGTGAATATGGTCGGCGTAGTGACTCCAGTAGCTCAGAACGTCCACCAGCCGACAGATCTCGTCGGAGTCGGCGCTCTAATAATAATGACGAAGCAACAGCACCAACCAAAAATCGGCGGCGCTCCAGTATCGAAGATTCTGCTGATGAGCCAGCCGCCAAGTCTAGTGCCTACGTAGAGTATGAGCCAATTGAGCCATCACCACCTACCAATGGGGAACAGCCCATCCAATTTCCTGATCAGTACTAATTACAATCAATTCAAAGGGTTTTGCCCACTGGTATGTCTAAAATATCTGCTCTGCACCGCTTCCTGGTTTGGCCATTGGCAATCAGTATCACGCTGGGAGCTGTCCCTGGAATATGCCTAACAGCAAGTGCTGTAGACAATGAAGAAAAAACTAATATCCAGGTATACGAAAAAGCTAGTGCGGCAGTAGTCTCGATTCAGGTTGGCCGGGCGGTGGGGAGTGGCAGTATCATTAGTGCCGATGGTCTAGTTTTGACTAATGCTCACGTTGTAGAAGGGTCACAGGGACAATCAGTGCAGGTATCCCTGGCCGATCGAAGCCAGTTTACTGGTAGAGTTGTCGGGTTTGCCAATGATGGCTTAGATTTGGCTCTTATTAAGCTGGATGGAGCTAAAGGTCTGCCGACCATAAAAATTGCTAGTGGTAAAGCCCGTGTTGGTCAGCGGGCTTTTGCGATTGGTAATCCCTTTGGGAAGTTTCAGGGTACTTTCACGACGGGTATTGTCAGTCGGATCGATCGAAAGGAAGGTTTGATTCAAACCGATGCAGCGATTAATCCGGGAAATTCGGGCGGTCCTTTGCTAAATAGTAATGGTGAGCTGCTCGGTGTCAATACTGCTATCTATGCTAGCGGCCAAAACCCGGGCAATATTGGCATTGGATTTGCCATTTCGATCGATCGAGTGCAATCTTTTCTCACTGCTTATCAACAGGGGAATGTAAAAAGTACCTTAGCTCAAGGTAATACGAGCACCCGTCGCCCTCAGCAAAAAATTAAGGTGCAACAGTTGCCACTCACTGGACAGGTTATTTCCGCTCGCCTGGGTAGTGGTGATCTCATGTTGCCGACTAGCAATAGTTATGTCAACCTCTATGTTTTTCGGGGCGTTGCGGGGCAGCGAATCAGAATTGACATTTCTAGTCGAGAAATAAAACCGGGCTTAATTTTGCTCTCCCCCAAAGGCAAGTTGATTGCTGAAACTGGTGGTGATGGACGAACTCTGGCAACTTTGCAGGGTCGGCTGCCGATCTCAGGAAACTACTTGGTCTTAGCTGCTAATGGCCAACGTGGTGGTGGTAGCTATAAAATTCGCGCATTAGGAGCGCTATAGTTACTAGCGCAATCCTAGCCAGGTAATGATGTCTTGCTTAGTAAAAAACTCTAGGACAATCAGCAAGACAAAGCCAGCCATTGCAAAGCGTCCATTGATTTGTTCGGCATATTTTGTCCAGCCAAAGGCGGGATCAGCTGATTTTTGGTCGATATCGATCGAAGAATCTGGTGGTTTTTCGGCAGTACTCATAGTGATATGTTCAGTTTCAGCAACTTTATCATACACAAAATTCTGGTTAGGGACGAGATAACAACCCGATTAACTGTTTAACTGCTGGGCTACAGTTGCTAATTGCGCTTTTTGAAGAACCGGCGTAAGTTGTGCTGCCAGGTCTCTCACAAAGGGCTCTTCCATGATGGTAGTGTGAGAGCCGGGTACCGGAGAAATCGTTAATCCACCCAATGCCAATTTTTCCCAGCCCAAGCCAGGGCTGTTACTAGACAAATTGCCCGGGCAAAGGAAAAGATTTATATGCCCTGGATATACTGATGCTACATATTCATTACTTGCTTGGTTATTAGCAAAATGAACTTGCAGTAAGTATAAATCTGGCAAGGAGTGCTTGATATGCTGTAAATAGCTACGATAGAGAAAGCCCAACTTCCCTACCGTAAAGTGCCACTGCATTTTTTCTTGAACATACTCTAAACGTTTTGGCCATGTCAATGGCAACAAATCCTGAAGATATTGCGTTTGCCAACTTTGAGGATCACTGACTTGAACTCCCTCTGTATCTACTGGCCAGAACTTAGGCGCAGTACTATCTAAAATTACTAGCAAAGCAGTTTTTTGATCTTGAGCAAGTAGTTGTTGAGTTATTTCAAAAGCTATTTCTGCCCCAAGAGAAAATCCACCTAGATAGTAAGGACCTGCGGGCTGGACTTTTTGGATTTCCTGAATGTATTTAGTAGCCATTTCGGGGATAGAAGTACTCGGTGTTTCTTCTCCATCTAGCCCTTGGGCTTGCAATCCATAAACTGGTTGGTCTGGTTCTAAATAATTCACTAATTTGCGATAGAACAAGACGTTCCCCCAAACAGCATGGATCAAGAATAGGGGAGGTTTATCGCCATCAGTTTGAATAGGTACTAACGATGACCAAGAGAAAGAGACGGCTTGATCTTGAGCTTGTAGCACCGCTGCTAATTGTGAGATCGTCTGGGCATTCAAAAAAGTGGTGACGAACAGATTTTGCCCCAGCTCATTCCCTAATTTGGTGAGTAATTGAACGGCAATTAAGGAATTACCTCCTAACTCAAAGAAGTTGTCATGAATCCCAATTTTGTCAACTCCCAGAACCTGTTGCCAGATCTGGACAATTGTTTTCTCCAACTGATTTCTAGGTTCTGCAAAAGCTGCTATTAATTGTGATCGTTCAATGGTAGGAACGGGCAAAGAACGGCGATCAATTTTGTTATTGGGAGTGAGCGGCATCACATCTAAGATAACAAAAGCTGTAGGCATCATGTAGGCAGGCAATTGTTGAGAAAGAAAATCACGAACGTCTTGAATAGTGGCAGTCTGCTGCTCATGAACAACAAAGTAAGCTACAAGACGCTTATCGCCGGGCAAGTCTTCCCTCACAATTACAGCATTTTGACGAATGGCTGGATGGGTAGCGAGCAAAACTTCAATTTCACCAAGTTCGATGCGATAGCCCCGAATCTTAGCTTGATTATCAATACGACCAATGTACTCAATATCACCATTAGGAAGATATCGAGCCAAATCACCAGTTCGGTAAAGGCGGGAGTGAGGTTGACGGCTAAAGGGATCAGGAATAAACTTCTCGGCGGTCAAGTTCGGTAGATTTAGGTAGCCTCTGGCGAGCTGTACACCACCGATGTATAGCTCACCTCTCAAACCAATTGGCACGGGTTTCAGAAAGGGATCGAGAATATAGATTTGGGTATTAGCGATTGGTTTACCCACCGAGATAGCTGATCGATGAGCATCAATAATTTGATCGGAAACTTTGATTTCATGGATAGTAGCCCAAACAGTAGCTTCAGTGGGACCATACATATTCCAGACAGCAGAGGATCTGCCCACCAACTGATTAGCTAGCTGTGGGGACAGGGCTTCACCACCGCAAAGAATTTTGAACGAAGAGTGACCAGTCCAACCTACTGCTAACAACAACTGCCAAGTAGCGGGGGTCGATTGCATAAAGGTAGCACCAGATTCTTCAAGCAACTGCCATAATCTGATGCCATCTACTGCTACTTCTCGGCTGGCCAAAACTACCTGCGCACCAACCAACAAAGGCAGGTATAGTTCTAAAACCGCAATATCGAAAGAGATAGTTGTAATAGCCACTAGAATATCTTGCTCCGTCAAGCCAGGCTGAAGCTTCATAGAGCTTAAGAAATTTGTAGTAGATCCATGCTGAATTTGAACTCCTTTAGGTTTACCAGTAGATCCGGAAGTGTAAAGTATGTAAGCTAAATGGTCCACATTTACAACACTACTGGGATTTTGAGTACTCATCTGAGAGATACTTGCCCAGTCAGTATCTATGCGTACTACTTGGGCTTGATACTCAGGAAAGAGCGGCACTAAAGCTTGATGAGCTACTAAAATCGTCAGTTGGGAATCTGAGAGCATGTAAGAAAGGCGTTCTAGAGGAAAAGCTGGATCGAGAGGAACATAAGCTCCACCAGCTTTCAAGATACCGAGTAGTCCCACGACCATTTCCACCGAACGTTCTACACAAATTCCGACCAATACATCTGGAGCAACTCCCAAAGATTGCAGGTGATGTGCCAGCTGATTAGCTCGCTGATTGAGATCTTGGTAAGTAATGCGTTGTTGTTCAAAAACCAGGGCGATGGCATTCGGGGTAAGGGATACCTGTTCTTCAAATAGCTGATGAAGGCACTGGTCGCGGGGATAATCAGCAGTAGTTTGATTCCACTCTACTAATAACTGGTGGCGTTCGGTGGCTGTGGTCAAGGGCACGGCTACCAACAGCTGTTGCGGATCAACGACAAAACTCTGCAATAGAGTTTGGAGATGTCCTAACAACCGATCGATCGATTCAGCACCAAACTGACTACAGTTATAAGAAATTGACAGATCTATTGTGGCATCAGCTTGAACCAGCAAAGTGAGCGGATATTGTGATTGAGCCGATAGCTCTTGCCCAGTTATGCTGGGTTGCATTAAGGCCATAGATAGCTCTCCATCGTCAAAGATCACCAAACTCTCAAACAAAGCTGTTTCGGTGATGCCACTCCATTCTTGAATGGTAGCGAGAGGAAGGTGGGCATGATCCTGAACAGCCAGCCAATCGGCCTCTAACTGCTGCAACCAAGGTAATAATACTTGCTCAGCAGACACCTGAATCCTCACCGGTAAAGCATTGATGAAAGCATTAGCTGTTAGATCCTGATCACTGTGCAGGACGGATTGCCCACAAATTCGTAGTTCACCAAAAACCACATCAGCTTCGTCACTGTAACGGCTCAGCAACAAGGCCCAGGCTCCATGGACTAGCGTCCGCAAATGCACCTGATGGGTGTGGGCAAAGTTTTGCAATACTAAAGTACTAGCGGTGGACAGCTGAATTGATTGAGTACTAACGGAAGAAGTCTGAAATTGCGGATTCTCTATTCCCGATAACTGCATCGGCGCGGGACAGCCATGCAATAGTTGTCGCCAGAATTCTTCTGATGCTATGGGAGAGATAACATATCGACGAGAGCCAGTTTGCATGGTTGGGGATGGTTGACCAAATAAGAATTTAAGAGAGCACTGGAAGGAAAATAAATACACCGACAAACTCATGTTTTCGGTAGTGCTTAATTCTTATATTGCCCAACAAGCCAGCCTAGACTATCACCGATTTCTATTAAAAATCAACGTACTTATGACGGCTGATCTAACAGGTAGTGTGCATACCAAATTCTTGCAAGCCTTACGCTTCAGTCACTTTGAGGCGCATTGGCAGACTTCCGCCCCCAACTAGTAGCGAATTCTTGGGGATCAAATCAGTAAAAAGTCTGAGAAGCTTCATCAGCAAGATGTCGCAGCGATCGAAAACTCCGTCCCAAACTATTCGATTTTTTCATTGACAGGGAATCGATCGATCAATTGCACAGCTTGCTTGGCAGTAGTCTTGAGCGCATCAGAAATATGGGGAATGTGAGGGATCTGCGATAGCATATCCACTGTGCGGCGGAGCATCCGTACCATGTCACCCTCATCTAAACTACAGCCATCACACACTTCAGCCCAAGATGTTTCCAGTGCCCAGTATTGCACTAAACCCACCATGTCATACTCCATCCACACTGGTAAAGTAACGCGGTGACGGTGCTGGACTTGAAACAACTGACGGCGCGAACCACGTAAACCACTGAGTGCCATCATCATCATTTCCGGTGGATCGTAGTTCACCCAACTATCATTGCGCGGTGTTTCCGATACCAAAGCGCAGATGGTGGCAGCCAAATCTTGAGGCGGCAACTCATCCAAGAAGCCCGATGACATACAAATAGCCAGCCACAACTCATTGTCACCACGAATTGCTGCTGCTATTTCGCCTAAAACTGTTGGCATCACGTCATTCAAGCCCCCCATCTGTCGGAGTACTTCGATCAGGCTCAGAAATTCTTGCCAATGACGCGCCAATAGATCGCCCAATTTACTCTGGCGTTCCGCAATCTCTTGCTCCAAAATCTGGCGACGGCGATGGCGTTTGAGCAAGGTCGCGGGATTGCCCCACTGCCAAACGATATGCTTTTCTAACTGCTGCTTTAGTTGATCGATCTTCTCCATCTGCTCAGCCACTTCCGGCACTGTGGTAATCTCCACCCGGGGAATGAGCTTGGCGATCGCAGCGGTAGTGTCGGTACCTTTCCGAACTTGACCCGCGCGCACCGGCATATCATCGGGCGGCAATAGAGCTGCCACTGGCGGCACCTGCTGCCGACCGACATAGGCCGACCATGGCTCATGTACGCCCACTACATCTTGATTTCCCACTACATACCAACGATTATCTTGACCAAGACAGAGCAATAACCGACTACGATGGGCACCGCTGGCTTTAGCTACCAACAAAGCTGGTAGGGGAGTAGAAACGGGCACATTCTTACCCTTAAGACTCATGATCGTACCAGGCTCGGCATTGGGCATCAGGCGGGCGACTTGATTAACCCGCACCTGATCGTAATAAAGCTGTAAATTCTTGAGTTGAGACTGCTCTAACTTCATCTGAGAATTCAAACTTTCATAGCTATCCAATTCTGCCGGATTAACTTGATCTAGTAATAATGCCAACTGATTTAGCTCACGCTCAGCTTCTTTGATAGCCACCTGTTGCGGCTGGAGAACAGAGTTGGCAGTGAATTGGCCAAAACTACTTTCAACTAATTCTTTGGCTTCGTCTAAGGTATGAGTCTGGAGTAAGTTGAGCACCATGCCGTAAGTTGGTGTAAACTGGCTCACTAGTGGATCGGCAGGTGAAGTGGCCAAATGAGCAGCATCAGCGGCACCTTCAAAGCGACTCTGCACTGTTACCACATGGCCAATCACATCTTTGCCTCGGCGGCCAGCACGACCAGACATTTGCAGGAATTCGGAAGCCGTTAGCAGCCGGTGGCCAACATCGGTACGCTTGGACAGGCTAGAAATTACAGTAGTGCGGGCAGGCATATTGATACCCGCTGCCAGGGTTTCAGTGGCAAACACCACTTTGATCAAACCTTGAGTAAACAGCTCTTCTACCAACACTTTCCAGGCTGGCAAAATACCGGCGTGATGAGCAGCAATACCCCGATATAGAGCCTCGACTTGACCGTGGCGAACAGCTTCGGGGTTTTTACGCAGCCACCGATCGATCTTGTCGCGGAGGAGTGCTTCTTCCTCTCTATTGATCAGGTTCATGATACTCATATCGTTGACCGCTTGGTCGCAACCTTTACGACTGAAGATAAAGAAGATCGCCGGTAGCATCTCGCGTTCGGCTAGTTTACCGACAATGAAGCCAGTACTAGGAACATCCTCCCGTTTGCGAGAACCCTTGGGCTGATGCGATTTGAGTTTAGAATTAAGCTGGTTAGAGTTATTATCTAAGAGGGGGAAAAGACCTTTGGGACTGGCAAAGTGAAATTGTAAAGGTACCGGGCGGTAGTCAGAATAAATTAGTTCAGTCGGGCCATGGACACTACTAATCCACTCCGTGAGCTGCTGGCTGTTGGCGACGGTGGCCGAGAGCGCCACAATCTGGACATTTTTGGGACAATAAATAATTGATTCTTCCCAGACGGTGCCCCGTTGCTTATCGTTCATATAGTGGCATTCATCTAATACCACCGCATCTACACCGAGTAGGGAAACACCGACATCGCCGATGCGGGTACCGTAAAGCATATTCCGAAAAATTTCGGTGGTCATGACCACGATCGGAGCATCTCGATTAATTGAAACATCCCCAGTCAATAGACCCACTGATTCTCGACCAAATTCTGTCCGGAAATCTCGGAACTTCTGGTTGGACAACGCTTTGAGCGGCGTAGTATAAAAGACCCGACCACCAATTTTACGCGATCGATGAATAGCATATTCACCAATCAGAGTTTTACCCGAACCAGTTGGTGCACAAACCACCACCGATCGACCTTGATTGAGAGCATTAATGGCTTGCAGCTGAAACCGATCTAAGTCGAAAGGAAAAGCTTGTTGTAATTCGGTCGTGGAGAGAGCAGCAGATGGCATAGGACAGGAGGACAGCTTTTGTTTGTATTGTTGCACTGTTGATAAGACAAGTGCCATGATCTAAGGGTTTGCGATCTTCATTTTGTTCGATCATGTCTGACCATCCGCCCCTAAAACAGTTGATTTACGATCGAATCCTCGCTAGCCCTCAGCAGCGCATCACCTTTGCGGAGTACATGGAACTCGCCCTCTACGCACCCCAGTTGGGTTATTATGCGCGTAGTTCCCAGCGGATTGGCAGTCAGGGTGATTTTTTTACTTCGCCACATTTGGGTAGAGATTATGGAGAGCTGTTGGCAATTCAGGTGGCTCAGATGTGGCAGTTATTGGGTCAACCCCAGCCGTTTACCGTGGTGGAAATGGGTGCCGGCCAAGGTTTGTTGGCCTTGGATATGCTTAGGTATTGGCAGCAGCATCAGCCAGAATTACTAGCAAGTCTGGATTATATCATTATAGAGACGGCAACGGCCATGGTGGCCAGTCAGCAGCGGCTTTTAAGTGACTGGCCAGTGCGCTGGTCGAGCTGGTCAGCACTGCCGGACGAGGGGTTAATTGGTTGTGTGTTCGCCAATGAACTGATTGATGCTCTGCCTGTACATCAGGTAGTAGTGGAGGCTGGTGAGTTAAAAGAAGTCTATATCAGTATTTTTGAGCAGCAGCTCGTGGAGCAGGTGGCCGAGTTATCTACAACTGAATTGCTGAAGTATTTTGGGCAGGCTCATATCGATATCGGTGGCTACGCCGCTGGTTATCGCACGGAGGTGAATTTAGCGGCGTTAGGTTTGATTCAGACCATCGCACCCAAGCTACGCTGTGGTTATCTACTATTGATTGACTATGGCTATAGTGCCGATCGTTATTACAACCCGATGCGTGATCAAGGCACCTTGCAATGCTATTACCAGCACCGTCATCACAATGATCCTTACGTTCACATTGGCAACCAAGATTTAACCGCCCATGTGGATTTTAGTAGTCTAATTCGCCAAGGAGCAGCGGCTGGATTACAGCAAATTGGATTGACGAAGCAAGGACTATTTTTGATGGCTTTAGGGCTATCCGATCGCATCGCTCAAGTCACTAACAATAGTACTGATGTAATGTCTACGTTACAGCAGCGACAAGCCCTTCATCAGCTGATTGACCCAAATGGCTTAGGCGGATTTAGCGTGTTGATCCAGGGCAAAAATTTGAGTGCTGAACAGGTAGTTTTACAGAGTTTGCAGGTGTTCTAAATTGTCGGGTCGAAATCGGCGGTGAACCAATGCTGAACACCAAAGCCCATGGCACGTTGATCGAATCCTTGCTCCTGTGCCCACTGGATAATCGCACTCTGACCAATCGGACTCTCGATACTAGTAGAGCAAACTACATCTAGCTGTTGCTGGTGAATGAAATCGGCCAGCTGATCAAGATGGCCAGCAATAGCCGGTTTAATCACAAAAATCCCCCGCCAGCCTTGTTGGTAACTGCTTTGCAATCTTGCTAAATTACTAACCGATTCATCTAGAGCCAGTGGTGTTGGATATCGATCGGCTAGTTTCAGCATGTCTTTTAGATCAAGCAGCGGTTGCTCGATAAATTCAATATGGGGCAGAGTCTCACATTGCCTGAGCCAGATGGTGGCTTGTTCGTAGCTGAGACCACCGTTAGCATCCAGCCTTAACTTGGCTCCGGCGGGCAATACTAGTTTCGAGAGGATTTCTAATTCTTGATCGATCGACTCCACCCCAATTTTCCATTTAAAGGTGCGATGCCCTTGTGCCCAAAAGGTTTGCCAACTAGTGAGCGCTTTACGGCCAGCTGGTAACAACACACTCCAGCAGGGATCGATCGATCGATTCATTGTCCAATGAATTGCCCAGTTTCGACCATACTTAAGAGCCGCACTCCAGGCAAACTGACAAGCTGGCAGGTGATCTGGTATCTCAATGTTCTCTGTCCACCGACCAGCTAAAGACTGACAAAAATCCTGAGCGGCACTGATTGTCTCGGAATCAAACCAGGGGATCGGCGCAATTTCACCCCAGTAAATATCACTGTGAGGTGCTTGTAAACGGATGATCAGACCCTCCCGCACTGCCCATTCACCATGGCTAGTTGCTAGCGCTTGGCGAAACTGACGTTGATATAGGCTGTAAGAAAATCGATAATTCAATTAAACTTTTATTTTTTAGATTGAGAATTGCGATACCAATCATCACAATAAGATGCCCATCCTAATCCCAACAAGCCAGTAGCAAACGTTGCCAAAACACTAGAAACAGGCCAGCCGATCGAACCTAAAGCATTAGTCAGATAGTTTATGGAAACCGTAATACCTTTAGCCAAAACGTAAGCTGTAAAAATGCTACTCAACGTAATAGCAAAAAGTTCTGACAAGATTGACTGGAGATTTTTCTGGGCTAGTTTTTCATCAAAATAAATATCCCAAAGCATGATATACATTGCCACATCAGCGAGCGTAATGAATATTTGTTTAGCCAGCTCAGTATTTGACAATGGGTTCAGAACCACCACTCCAGTACCAAATGCTGCCGCTAAGATTACCGCCCCAGCCTTACGTCTTTTATAGCTAACCTGGCCCATTGTCGGTAAAAGCTGTTGAGGCTCTTGACGATGGGATTGAATCAACAGCTCATTGAGCCGATTGAGTTGTTCTTGCTGCGCCTTAATTTGTTGCTCTTGAGTATTCAACTGACGTTGATATTCTTCTAGTTGATGCTGCTGGTCAATCACTACTTCTGTGACAGGGGGCAGCTGCTTTATTTCTGGCGTTGACACAGCCTCTTTTATTTTTTTTTGGCTCGGGGAATTAGATGGCGGTACAGACTGCTTTATTTTTCTTGGCTTGATTTCTTCCATTCGCAGCAGGTCATCGAGCTGTTCCTCAAAAAGCTCATCTAATGTTGCTTCGGGAATACGTACAGTTAGCGACTGTGTTGGCTCGATTTGGTCTTTTGAATAATCTGTGGTGGTGATTTCCATAGGATATCATCTCTAAATAAAAGTAGGCTAAACCCAAAGCAGAACTTATCTCAAGCAGTTAGTGCCATTGTTAAAGATGACATCCTCGCTCACTGACGATAATACACATCCGATAAGTATAGCTGATCCCAAATTGGCAGACAAAATTTTATTTTTTTGTCTATAGATATTCACAGCAGCTACTCAATTAGGTGCCAATCTGCACATTATCATTTACCACTTGGACAGCATAGACAGCAACACTAACAGTATCATCATCCAAACATTGCCCAGTGATTAAATTGAAGTTCTGTTTATAAATAGGAGAGGCCACTTTAGGGATACCGTTACGATCGCCGATAATCCCCCGCGATAGCACAAAGGCTTCACTAAAAGGATCGTAGTTGTCGATCGCATACACCTCCGATTCACCCACCCGAAAAATCGCCACTTGCTGACCAGCAATCAGGGCACAAACACCAGTATTAGGCAGGATGCGGCTGAGAGGGCAAACAGTAGTCCAAGTCATGGTTAACAATGAAGTCATAAGTTGAAGTAAGAAGTAATTGGGTGAGGGAGAATTGAAAAAGCGGCAGATGACCGCCGCCATGATCAAACAGTTGCTAGCAGTTAATGCTCCGCACCTGGAGTAACTAAGATTTTTTCATGGTCGTAGGCTGGACGAGTTTGTCCTCGCTCGGCCACCCGCATCAAGCTAGGATCGGGTTGATCACTATTCACAAAATGACTAAACCGCTGCAACTTAGCTGGGTCCGCAATGGTTGCTTGCCATTCACACTGGTAAGTAGCTACCTGACTGGCCATTTCCGCTTCAAACTCAGCACAGAGACCAAGTGAGTCATGAATCACCACTTGCTTAAGATAATCCAGGCCGCCTTCCAGTTTGTTGAACCAGGTGGCGGTGCGCTCAAGACGATTGGCAGTGCGGATATAAAACATCAGGAAACGATCAATATATTTAATCAAGGTCTCTCGATCGAGATCCTCGGCCAGCAATTGGGCGTGTTGGGGCTTCATGCCGCCATTGCCGCAGACATAAAGGTTCCAGCCTTTTTCGGTGGCAATAATTCCAAAATCTTTGCTCTGGGCTTCGGCGCATTCACGGGTACAGCCGGAAACCGCTGATTTAAACTTGTGAGGAGCACGAAGACCGCGATAACGCAGCTCGACATCGATCGCCAGACTCACAGAATCTTGCACCCCAAAGCGGCACCAAGTGCTGCCGACACAGGATTTGACAGTCCGCAAAGCTTTGCCATAAGCATGACCAGACTCAAACCCAGCAGCGATCAACTTTTGCCAAATCTGAGGCAATTGATCGACCCGGGCACCTAGCAAATCAATGCGCTGCGCTCCAGTTATTTTGGTATAGAGACCAAATTCTTTAGCAATCGCACCGATCGCCATCAAACCATCAGGAGTAATTTCACCGCCGGGAACGCGCGGAATCACCGAATAGGTACCGTCCTTTTGGATATTGGCCAGGAACGCATCGTTGGTGTCCTGCAATCCCACATGGGGTGGGTTCAAGACATAATCATTCCAGGCCGAGGCCAAAATCGAACCCACTGCTGGCTTACAGATTTCGCACCCCTTACCAGCACCATGACGCACCAATAAATCATCAAAGGTGTGAATTTGTTGCGATCGCACTAGCAGATACAAATCTTGGCGGGAATAGGCAAAATGCTCACAGAGATTGTTTTTGACCTCTAGTCCAGCCTTCTTCATCTCCATCTTCAAGATATCAGTAACGAGCGGCACACAGCCACCACAGCCAGTGCCAGCGTTAGTACATTTTTTCACCGCCCCGACTTCCGTAAAACCATGCTCTTGAATAGCGGTGCAGATTTGGCCTTTAGTGACGTTGTTACAAGAACAGATTTGAGAACTGTCCGGGAAGCTGTCCACGCCCATGCCCGCTGCTTTACCACTACGTTCTGGCAAAATCAAATCTTCGGGATGGGGCGGCAAGACAATTTGGTTTTGGACTAGTTGCAACAGATTGCCGTAGGCGCTGGCATCACCAACTAGCATCCCGCCCAGCAACTGATTGCCAGTTTCGTTCACCACTAATTTCTTGTAAGTACCGGCGATCGCGTCAGAGATCGCAATTTCTTTTGCTCCAGGCGTGGTGGCGAAGGCATCCCCAAAACTGGCTACATCAACTCCCAACAGCTTGAGCTTGGTAGACATGTCCGCACCAGTGAAGGTATTGCTACCCAGTTCGCAAAGGTTGTCAGCAGCGACAGTGGCCATCGTGTAACCAGGAGCCACTAAGCCGTAGACCCGATTTTGGTGGAGCACGCATTCGCCGATCGCGTAAATATCTGGGTCAGAGGTTTGACAGTGATCGTTAATCACAATGCCGCCGCGATCGCCAACCGCCAAGCCACATTGTCGCGCCATTTCGTCGCGGGGACGGATTCCGGCGGAAAATACAATCATATCGGTCAGCAATTCACTGCCATCAGCAAACAGCATTTTCTGGACGCGGCCGTTGTTGCTGACAATTTCGGTGGTGGATTTGCTGGTATGAATAGTCACACCCAGTTCGGCAATTTTATTTTTGAGGGTCAGACCACCCATCTCATCCACCTGCACCGGCATCAGACGCGGAGCAAATTCTACTACATGGGTGGTTAATCCCATATTTTGGATGGCGTTAGCACATTCCAAGCCCAGCAGACCACCACCAACGACGACCCCCGTCTGACAATTAGTGGCGAAGGCCAACATGGCTTCTAAGTCATCGATCGTCCGATAAACAAAGGTTCCTTCAGTGAGACTACCTTTGATTGGTGGCACAAAGGGGTAAGAGCCAGTGGCTAAAACAATTTTGTCGTAGGGCGTAACCACGCCATTGGCCGAGGTCACGGTTTTGGCATCTCGATCGATCTCCATTACTCGATCGCCTAGATGCAGCTGAATGCCATTGTCTTGGTAGAAGTTAGGTTCAACCAGCGTTAAATCGGCTACTGTCTTACCCGCAAAAAAGCCACTCAGATTGACTCGATCGTAAGCCACCCGGGGTTCTTCGCAGAAGGTGATTAGGTTCCAATCTTGATGAGCATCCTTGCCCACCATGCGTTCTAGGAACTTGTGCCCAACCATGCCATTGCCGACAACTACCAAATTCTGTTTAGTCATATATTGTGATGAGGATCGATGCTTAGAGCCTAATTCTGTTGTTGAGGTTAATTGAATGAACCGAAAAATATTATTAGCAAACCATAATATTTGCCACAAAAAAGTTACTTTTAATGCATTATAGGAGGGATCTGGTTAGTAACAAAGTGTTCGATCGCTCAGGTATATGCTTCAAGAACATTTGGTGGTGAAGCCCTTCTTGAAATGGGTAGGTGGCAAAAGACAACTAGTTCCAGAAATCAAAGCTAAGTACTTGCCGCCAGATTATCAGAACTACTATGAACCATTTGTGGGAGCGGGTGCCCTGTTTTTAGATTTACGCCCATCATCAGTAGTGATCAATGATAGCAATGCAGAATTGATCAACTGCTACTTGACAATTAAGAATTCTGTCGAGGAGTTAATTGCTAGTCTGCGCTCTCACCGGAATTATCAAGCTTATTATTACCAGATTAGAGCCTGGGATCGGCAGCCAGACTATGCCGAAAAATCAGCGATCGAACGAGCCGCTCGGATTATTTTCTTAAACAAAACCTGCTATAACGGCCTGTTTCGAGTCAATGCCAAAGGTCAATTTAATGCACCCTTTGGCAGATACAAGTCACCAAAAATCTTAGACGAAGACGTATTGCGAGCGGTTAGTAGCTATCTCAACACCGCTCAGATCCAAATTCTAAATCTTGATTTTCAAGCAGCTATCCAAACAGCGACCAGGGGAGACTTAATTTATTTCGATCCGCCCTATGACCCGCTTTCTAGTACTTCATCATTCACTGGCTATGATACTAATGGTTTTGATCGATCGGAACAAGTCCGCCTGAGAGCTATCTTCGAGTATTTATCTAACCAGGGTTGTTATGTGTTGCTGAGTAATTCCAATACTGAATTCATTTTGAATCTCTATCAGGATTATCGAATTGAAACGATCACGGCCACCCGCGCCATCAATTCCAATGCCCAAAAAAGAGGCAAGGTGAATGAAGTATTAATTATGAACTACTGAATAACCATTAAAAAATCGCAACGAATGCGCTGAAGCTCTTTTCTGGAATAGATTTCAGATTATTTCAGAATGGTTAAATATCGAGTCAGTAGCATGAAATACGATAAATTAGCTAAAAACAAAGGCATACTGATAACGGTGAGTAGTCTATCGAGTTGGAGGAGCATCCCATGTGCGGAATCGTTGGTTACATTGGCAACAAAGCAGCCCAGTCAATTTTGGTATCTGGTCTAGAAAAGCTGGAGTATCGCGGCTACGATTCGGCCGGGATTGCCACGATCGATCACGACCAGATTGATTGCATTCGCGCTAAGGGCAAGCTCCAAAATCTACGGGAGAAGCTTACAATTTCCTCCAACCAGTCTCAAATTGGCATTGGCCACACTCGCTGGGCGACCCACGGCAAACCCGAAGAATATAACGCTCATCCCCATACCGATACGGCTCGGCGGATCGCCGTTGTCCAAAACGGCATCATCGAAAACTACCGAGAATTGCGAGATAAATTAAAGTTTCAAGGCCACGAGTTCCGATCGGAGACTGACACTGAAGTAATTCCGCACTTGCTGGCGGAATGTTTTAAACAGGGCGCGACCTCGCTATTAGATGCGGTGCAAAAAGCCGTGCATCAACTAGAAGGAGCTTTTGCGATCGCCGTTCTCGCTGCCGACTATCCCGATGAATTAATTGTGGCCAGACAGCAAGCACCTTTGGTACTGGGTTTAGGCGATGGCGAATACTTTTGTGCTTCTGATACCCCAGCGTTGGTGCAATACACTCAAACAGTCGTACAGCTGGAGAATGAAGAAATTGCCCGGTTGACTACTGAAGGCTATGAAGTCTTTAACTTCAAGGGCGATCAGGTGCGCAAAACTCCCCGCACTCTAAATTGGAATCCGATCGCGGTGGAGAAGCAGGGCTTTAAGCACTTCATGGCCAAGGAAATCTATGAGCAGCCAGCAGTGGTACGGACTTGTTTAGAAGCTTATCTAGACTTGGCCTGGACACCAGAGAGTGGCAAATCACCGATTAAGCTCGATCTACCAGCAGCATTGTTGGACAACCTAGAGCATATTCAGATTGTGGCCTGTGGCACTAGTCTCCATGCCGGGATGGTTGGTCGCTATTTGTTGGAAGACATAGCGCAGATTCCCACCCACATTCAATACGCCTCTGAGTTTCGGTACTCACCGCCACCTTTAATGGCCAATACACTGACGATCGGCATTACCCAGTCGGGTGAAACTGCCGATACTTTGGCCGCGATCGAGATTGAGCAAAAGCGGCGACAAAGCAAAGAGGCCAAGTATGCAGCGCGGTTGATGGCCGTTACTAACAGAACAGATAGTGCGATCGCCCGCTTAGTCGGCACCGTGATTGATACTCATGCCGGAATGGAAATTGGGGTGGCCGCGACCAAGACTTTTATGGGTCAGTTGATGGCCTTTTATTTTTTGGCACTGGAGTTGGCTTATCAACGGCAGACTATCACGCCCACCAGAATGCAGGAAATAATTGCGGGGCTGAAGATGCTACCTTCGCAGATTGAGATGATTCTAGAAACCCAAGAAAAGTACATCGAAGAGCTGTCCCACAGTTTCTTAGAAACCCAGGATGTAATTTTCTTGGGGCGCGGTATTAATTTCCCGATTGCCTTGGAAGGAGCTTTGAAACTAAAAGAAATCAGCTATATCCATGCCGAAGGCTATCCTTCGGGGGAGATGAAACACGGTCCGATTGCGTTGTTAGATTCTAAAGTGCCGGTAGTCGCGATCGCGATGCCTGGGAAAGTTTATGAGAAGGCGATTTCTAACGCACAAGAGGCCAAGGCGCGGGATTCACATCTGTACGGGGTAGTTGCGGCTAGCGATAAAGATGCAGCGGAGATCTTTGACAAGGTTTTGCCTGTACCAGATGTGGATGAATTGTTATCGCCGGTATTGACAGTAATTCCGATGCAGTTGATGTCTTATCATATTGCCGCCATGCGAGGATTGGATGTGGATCAGCCGCGTAATTTGGCAAAGTCAGTGACGGTGGAATAATCAGCGGCGCTGATTCCAGCTGGCATTGGTGGCCGCTGTCAGTTTCAGTGGCTTTGCTATATCATTGATGGGCGGCGCAGACAAAACAGAGCATGAACTATGGGCAATACTTTCGGACATTTATTTCGGATTACCACTTTTGGCGAGTCCCACGGTGGTGGGGTCGGAGTAGTAATCGATGGCTGCCCACCGCTGTTAGCAATCACAGCTGAAGAAATTCAGCTAGAACTCGATCGCCGTCGTCCCGGCCAGAGCAAAATAACCACACCCCGTAATGAAACTGACACCTGTGAGATTTTATCGGGGATGTTTGAGGGAAAAACCACTGGCACCCCGATTAGTATTCTGGTACGAAACAAGGATGCTAGATCACAAGATTATGATGAAATGGCTCAAAAATATCGGCCTTCCCATGCTGATGCCACTTACGATGCCAAATATGGAATTCGGAACTGGCAAGGCGGTGGTAGATCTTCGGCGCGGGAAACGATCGGACGGGTCGCAGCAGGGGCGATCGCTAAAAAAATCCTGAAGCAAGTGGCCGGTGTCGAGGTCATTGCCTATGTCAAACGCATCCAAGATTTAGAGGCCGAAATTGATAGCAATACGGTGACGATGGCCGAGGTGGAGAGTAATATTGTGCGCTGTCCGAACCCAGTCTGGGCGGAGAAGATGATCGATCGAATTGAAGCCATTGGTCGCTCGGGGGATTCGATCGGCGGGGTAGTGGAATGCGTAGTACGCGGCATGCCCAAAGGTTTGGGTGAACCAGTGTTCGACAGGTTAGAAGCCGACATCGCCAAAGGAGTGATGTCTTTACCAGCTACCAAAGGATTTGAAATTGGCTCCGGTTTTGCTGGTACCCTACTAACCGGCAGTCAGCATAACGATGAATTTTATACCGACGATCAAGGTGAAATCCGCACCGTGACCAACCGTTCCGGCGGCACTCAAGGCGGCATCAGCAATGGAGAAAATATTCTGATGCGGGTAGCTTTTAAGCCCACCGCGACGATCCGCAAAGAGCAGCGCACCGTTAATACCGATAAAACAGAAACCACGCTAGCAGCTAAAGGTCGTCATGATCCCTGTGTGTTACCCCGGGCGGTGCCGATGGTCGAAGCGATGGTCGCCCTGGTACTCTGCGATCATCTCCTGCGCCACCACGCCCAATGCCATATCTTACGCTAACTTTTCGGAGCATATTACGTGAATTTTCAATCTGTCATCGCTACTCTCAACCAGTTCTGGAGTGACCAGGGTTGTATGATTGCTCAACCCTACGATACTGAAAAAGGGGCAGGCACCAAAAGTCACCATACTTTCTTGCGATCGCTTGGTCCCGAACCCTGGGCGGTGGCCTATGTAGAACCCTGTCGCAGGCCGGGGGATGGTCGCTATGGCGAGAATCCGAATCGTTATCAATACTACTATCAATATCAAGTACTCATTAAGCCCTCCCCTAGTGGCATTCAAGAAACTTACTTGGATTCTTTACGGGCCTTGGGTATTAAAACCGAAGATCATGATATTCGATTTGTAGAAGATAACTGGGAAGATGCCGCGATGGGAGCCTGGGGCGTGGGCTGGGAAGTCTGGCTGGATGGCATGGAAGTGACCCAGTTCACCTACTTTCAGCAGTGCGGTGGCATCGATTGTCGGCCAGTATCGATTGAAATCACTTATGGTTTAGAACGGCTCTGTCTAGAGCTACAAGGGGTTAATTCGTTCGATAAACTACAGTGGAACGATACTTTCACCTATGCCGATATCTTTCTTCAGAATGAGATCGAACAATCTACTTATAATTTTGAGGCTGCCAATCCAGAATTGTTGTTTACGCTATTCGATTTGTACCAGCAAGAAGCCAAGCAGTTATTGGAGCGTAAGCTGGTGATGCCCAGTTTAGACTACGTGTTAAAGTGCTCGCATACTTTCAATTTACTGGATGCGCGCGGGGTTATTTCGGTAACAGAGCGGACTAGATATATTGGGACTGTGCGTGGCTTGGCTAGGCAAGTGGCTCAGGTTTATGTGGCACAGCGTGAAGAGATGGGATTTCCGCTATTGGCTAAAGCAAAGGCGGTGAGTTCATCGCAATAGCCACATTTAAATCTTGCATTTACCCACCACAGGCATTACCCGTAGGTGTGGCATCTGGGTAAAACGTGCGGATCGCTCCAGCTTTCTTCACAAAAACAGCCTGAAAAGGAGCAGCATCGGGGTCAGACACCTGGTAAAGACAGGCTGGTGGCTGTCCGGCACCTGGGTTAAAGACCTTAAATGCTTTTGTTGCATGAATCAGAATTTCTTGAGCATTCAAAACGTAAGAGTAGCCTTTAATCGGTGCTTCAGCGACTAAAGTATTTCCTTTAACAACTCTTGCCCCAAAAGTATAAATCACTCCATCTACTACTTCTTGTTGTGTATCAGCAGCACTATAGCGCCCAGTTTTAGTACCAGACTGTTGTTGAAGTTGTAAGTAGCGCCCAGAGAAATGTAATCCATCTAGAATTGGCACATTATTAGGCCGTCGTTTATCACTGATTTCACCGCACAAAATATGCTTGAAACCCCTTTGGCTGAACCATATTTGGACTAAATCGTCAGCGAAAGGAGCATCGGTACCTCGATTAGGTTTGATGCTACCTCCAGCAGCATTTTTAAGCTTACTAAAAACATCAGGATAATCTTGCAATAATTTTCTAAAGCTTTGTTCACTTACTGGCGCGTTAAATCCTGTTCCACACATAGCTAAAACTCTTCGATCGAATGGTTCTAACTGCGGTGGCGGTGGGGTGATATCTTTGGAACTGCCTACCGGAAAGTTGACAGGGATCGGATTATCTTGATTATCGAAGAAAGGAAGAAGATTGATGTTGCCTGAACCCGGCGGAGGGGAAGCACTAGCTTGAAAATCGCCACAACTACTTTTAACCCAGCGTTGACTGGGGGTAGCACCAGCAATTTTGAGCAAAATATAGGTGCGTGCTGCCGAATTAAACCCCACCGTACTATAAGTTTTGCCGACAACTGTTTGAACATTCCCTGGATTGCCACCAGCAATTTTTTTAGGAGTCGGACAGATTTGAGTGGCGGTAAATGTGCCGGCGGGGGGAATCTGAGCATTAGCCACTGGAATCGACCATGGATCGTTCAGCTTTGCTATACCGGAGGTAATCGCTGACATCAAAATAATCGTTAGGCTGGTACATAATCTGTTCATAAATGTAGTTACTTATTGGTATTCTCTGGTAAATCTCTTTATCTACTGCTGAGCCGCAGTTTACGTCCTGGCAACGATGGCTATAGCTGTCGCCACCCAGCTTTTTCAAACAGTGGTAAGTAGTCAGCAGCAATAAATAAACGATCTTCAACATGAGGGATCGTGTGATACTCCTGCGGGGGAATTAATACATCATCATTTTTACTAAGATCGATCGCCCACCGAGCAGGCAGACTCAGCTCCGGCTTCCTCCAGCCAGCTGGAGCTCTTCAATTGCTTTTGCCATGATTTTTGACCTTGTTTATACCGTCAAATTTGTTTTAATTGCATCAGCTGTCCGTAAAGCTAGAGCAGCGATCGTCAGCGTGGGGTTGGCTGTCGCACCCGTTACAAAAACGCTAGATCCCACCACATAGAGATTGCGATGCTCATGCGATCGACCTTGAGAATCCACCACAGAGGTGTTAGGGTTATTGCCCATTCGGCAAGTGCCCATGGGGTGGCCTGCCCCGTTGTAGTCAAAAGTTGGGGCGATCGGATCGACCTCTTCTTCCCCATTCATTTGATCGAAGATTCGCTTGGCGACACTATATCCATAGGCCAAAGCTTTCTTGGAGTAATCATCTATTTTCAAGGTGATTTTAGGTCGAACTAAATCGAAAGCATCTTTTTCATCGGATAACGTGACCCGGTTATCTTTGTGGGGCAACATTTCTGTCGAATAGCCGATTCTTACCATCCTTGTAATTCGATCCTCTAGACGGTTGCGCAGATCTTTACCAAATCGGATACCAGTCTTTTTCTTACCACTGGCATCCAGACCAAGATCTTCTACCATCAAATTGTCTAAGGATTTGAAGGGGTGTTCTTTCCGCCCCCAAGCATCGTTACCAACCGTCAGGCGAAACGCCCCGCAGATCTCACGGAATTTTCCATCGCGAAACACCTCAATGCTGGCAGTACTTTGAGGCCCACGAAACGGAAAAACAGCCTCCGGAAACAAGCCGGTCACTTCCTCCGCCAGGTGATCCATTAAGTTTCTACCCACTTGATCGCTTTGATTACGTAAAGTTGGGGATGATAACCACAGCCGGGGAGTTTCAATACCGTGGGTAGCCAGCACGATGATTCTGCCAGTTAAAGACTGTTCTTTTTTGTCTGGTGTTGACCAATCCTTAAAGAAAACAGTATTAACATCACCATTCTCTTCGGCTTTCAGTCTGGTCACGACAGAGCTTTTTTTCAGAGTTACGCCATTGGCTAATGCTTTTTTCAGGTGAACTGAAGAATCATATTTTGCTCCCGACGGACAGATCGGAATACAACTAGAGTTCCCTTGACAAGCTGATCGCCCATCGTATTCTTGAGAGTTTCTGGCTTGAGGGGTACTCACAACCTGAATAGTTTTGCCGTCAATCACCATGCCATCGATCGCCGCTTTTACCTTTTGCGATCCATAGCTCTGGACAATATTTGGCATCGGGAAAAGTTGACTACGATAGGCTCCCAATAAGTTATCCCATTCGGCGTCATTCCCAGAAACGCCCATGGCTTGCTCGGCCTCAACATAATAAGGCTCAAGGTCGTCATAAGTGATCGGCCAATCTTCTCCTACTTTGTATGCTGTTTTCAGCTTCAGATCGCTGGGAATGAATCTTGGTGTATTCCCCCGCCAAGACCAAGTGCTGCCGCCTACCATCTTCACCCCAGCACTTTTAAACAAATCTGGGCCTGGTTGCACATAATAGCGATTTAGTAAAAACTTATCTCCGCCCCCATCCTGATTTACTGCATATTTATTGCTTTCTAACTTGGCGTAGGGCGAAAGCTGACTTTTGTTAGTTGCCACTGCAAAGGTGGTAACAAACTCCCGTCGCTGATTATCGTCTAATTCATTCAAACCGGCATCAATCAATAAAATATTGAGATCTGTCTGCTGAGACAATCTCCACGCACAGAGTGCTCCGGCCACCCCGGCTCCAACAATGATAATATCGTAATCCATAAAAGTTCACCTTACAAAAGTATTGCGTTAGTCAAGTTTCTGGAGCCGTTGCCCAATAGCCATATGTGCCATTGGTATAGCCAGGGGCATGAGCATGAATAATCTGCCAGAGCAGTCCTGATCGATATTGTTCTGGAGTTTTTGGACCATTAATAGTGCCATCTGGCTCATTAAATTGGCCTGAATACCAAATTCTAATAATTTGTTTGGCAGTATTAGCTAGGTTTTGATCTAAGTCCAATAGGCTATCTAGTTCTGTCGTTACATCAGCACAAGAGTCCAGGCTATTAAAAGCAGTAATAAGTGCACTTAAACCATCTGTATAAACTTGCTGTAGCCGCTCCAAATATTCTGCTGATAAAGCTGTATCTAGAGAATCTTCCCCAGTTAAAACGCGGGAAAGTGCTAAGAAATCATTTAAAATTTCCATATTTATTATGGGTAATTCGCTTAATTATTTCAAATTACAATCATTGTGGCACATATTAATAAAACTCTAGTTTTATATATAAAATCTGTCACAAATATTTGTGTCAAATACGCTACAATTCAAACAAAAGTTAAATAGCTAGCTGAAGAAACACCTCTAGACAACAGTTTTGCTGTCTAGCAGATACATTCATCTCTTGTAAATATCGTAATATATTAATATCTTTAAATAAAAAGTATTATTTGTATTAAAGAAAATATCTCTGCACAAACATATTACTTTGAAGAATTTAAATAGAGAGTGTTGGCTTTTGACAAAGCCAACACTCTCACAATAATAGAATATTGCAGTTTATTAATAGTATGAAATCTCAAAAGAAAGCTTTAAGCACCCATCTTCGGAAACATCCCGATCCGTAGAGTAATCATTAGTAATAAGGATCACATCTTAATCTACCGGCATTATGAATCGGAATCAATTTTTTGGTCCAATAGCTGCGGCCTTAATCATCACAATGCACCCAGTCGCGATTCAGCCATGTTTTGCCAACGACGACTGGATTGCCATTGGTAATAAAAGTACCTGCTACAACTATCAACAAGATCGGTTAACTAGCACTACACCTTGCAAATTGAGCTACACCAATAAAATTGGTCTCCAAACTCTCCGCGTTAGCTGGCCAGACAAAACCTGGAGCGGCATCGAAAAATTGACTCAATGCGATTTCTTGCCTAATAAAACCTTCACCGTTGACGGCTACTGCCGTTTCTTTGTGAATGGTCGTCGCGCCCTGCGCTATCATCGGTCTTCTATTCAAACCAATGAATTGGGCAATGTCATTAATGAACAGGGCGATATTACCTGTTATCAAATTCAAGAAACCAAAAACAGTGTTTGTACTAAACTTTAGCCTTCTGGATGTTTTGTAGGATCGATCGCAAGTAGCCCAAAGCCGGAGTTTGATGGCCATAACGCCAAGCCACATAGGCCGATATGATCGGCTGCGCTGTTGCCGACAAAACCGGGTCGGAATGCTGGCTTAGAACTTGCAAGTACTCCCCAGGAGTCTGGCTCGGTTGTTTTGGCCAGGTTGGATTTAAATGCTGGAGCAGTTGTTGATAGATCTGTTCCATTGGTGGCTGTCGTTGTAACCATCGTTGGTATTGCCAATGGCGGCAAGTTTTCCACAGCAACAAACCACTAAAAGAGATGATGATTAAGGTGGCCAGAGCCGCCACTGCTCCCAACCAACTACCGACAAAGAAACTCCAAAGCCAGACGATTACCAGCGCTACATAGCCCCCAATGGTGGTAATCCAAGCAGTTACGGGGGTTGGCAATAAACCGGCCACCCATTTCCAGATTTGCTTCAGGATACTAAAAGTCTGATCGTCTTCGATACTCGGCGGGAAAAGCAGATGATGGGGCAGGGGGTCAAAGCTGTACCAGCCGTATTTAGGAAAGTAAACTTCGGTGAGGGCATGGGCATCAGTGTTTTTCACTTCGTACATGCCTGTAAAAGGATTGAAATAACCTGGCTCAAATCCGACTGCCAAGCGTGCCGGAATACCGATCGATCGCAGCATCATCGTGTAGGTCGTCGCAAAGTGATCGGGATAACCGCCCGGCACGCAGGCCGTCTGAGCCTTAGCACAGCGAAACAAAAACCATTCAGCCAAATCTTGACCAGCTGGTACTGGTGGTAAGAGCATGGGATTGGTAGGCGTTTGGTAGTTCTGTTTGAGGTATTGAGCTAAGTAGAGCGCAGTGTCATAGTTATTGTTTAACGGCTCGGGATGCTGGCTGATTTGGGTTTTTGGGTAATCAGCAACAATTTTTTCAGTAAAAGGCCGTAGTTTTTCTTTTAAGTCCGCCGGGATTTGCAAATAATCTGGCAAAGATTTTTGGAATTCTTTATTTTCTCGATCGTATTGATTCCCGGCTTTAGTCAATAAATCTACCGACCGTTCTGCTACCTGCGACAGAACTGTATAGGTCAGATCGGGAGCTAAACCGACTGGTGATCGTAAGCTATTTTCTCGATCGATCGCCAGATTTTGGGTCGGGAAGTACACATCAGCTGCTGAAAGCAAAGCGGGCAGTACATTTGGCAACTCTGTTACCGCTGTGTAGCTTTGAATAATTTGCTTAACCGGAGCCTGAAAAGTAGTCGGTGAAAGCGTAAATTTGTTTGACCAGCTAGAACGCTGTAACTTTTGCACATCCTCGTTATGAGATATTTCCCAGCCCTGGCCAGTATATTTATCAAAAGCCAGGACTCGCCAAAAACCGGGAGCTTGAGATCGAACCCGCATCACTAGTTGCGGTTTCAGCTGACCGCGCAAATTTTGGTTGATCCGCTGGTTGAATCCGTAGTAAGAGGTTTCATCGAATTTAGTTCCATCTTGATCACCAGTTGTCTCGGCTCCAGTGCCTAATTGACCTTGCCCGGATTGATTTCGACCTTTTTTGCTTTTATAGCCAGGATTATTAATCTGCTGGCCAGTATAGTTAGCAGTACTGGGTAAGTTAGGACTCACTGGCATACTTTGAATTTGATAGCCTGGTAGTCGGGGCATGGCTAAGAACAGGAGTAATCCTAAAACCAAGATCACTCCCCACAGTTTCAGCAAATTCTGAATTGGTAACTGCGCTGTCTGTCCCCACCACATTTGGCGATGCCAAACCATCGGAGGCAGACCTAACCGAGAACGATAATCTAAAAATAGTACTGGTAGTCCGATCGCCACAAACAACAACAGCAGCGGGGCAAAGGTCATGGTTTGGCTAATGGTGGCCGCCACTGCCACCAAAATCAAACCAATTAACATCGAATAGCCCAAGTCTTTACGCTTGGGCATATCAAAAGTATGAATAGTCTGGATTTGCACCAGCAGTTCGGCCAACACTAAACGGGTATCATTCAGACTACCGAGCAAATGCTGAAAAAAATAAGCCAGCGCTGCCAACATAGCTGCCGCCAATGCAAATTTAATGGCAACTTGTGATCGATCGCGCTGCCGCCAACTCCATAGTGCCCCCATTGCACTAATTGGCACTGCCCAGAGGCTCATCTGAGTATCAGCCGCCACATCGGTCGCGATAATTCCCACCGTTACCAGTAACTGGATCAAGACTCGCAGTAGGAGAGAATTCTCGCTGGCCATGGTTTGACGGCGGGCAGATAGTTGTGGAAGAGCTGGCAACATAAATTATTCGTCAGCGGGAGATGCAACCGCCGGGGAAGGTTCTGACTTATCATGCCCGTGGGGGGGCTGGTCTGTACCATCATCGGTGTAGTCGCTCATGGATTTTTCCCACGGAAATAACGGCGGCTCCGGGTTCTCTTCAACTGATAACTTTTTTATGATTGCAAAATACACGCGCTTGTTTGCCACTGTTAGGGATGTGCCTCCAGTCATTGCAGCTTTGCCAAAATTCGAGTGATTACTGGGTAACCCGATAGGATAGTCATTTCAAGGTTGCTGTACTGGAAGATGCTGTTTATTGATGGATATTCAAACTTTACTGACTGTCATCCGGTAAGATTCGCAATCCGGAAAATCACGGTAAAATTTATGGGTTATCGTGTGAGGGGAATTATGGTTGTCAATTTAGAACAACAAATCCAAAAATTGATTGATCAAGCTCCAGCCGACTTACAGCAGCCGATCGCTCATATCTCTCCAGTCCTAAACCAAATAGCAGAAGATCTGGCTCATCAGTCCTACTTTATTGGTCAAAATAGCTCTCAAGAGTGGATTGTGATTACTTTGCAAAATGGCGAAAAAGTTCAGATGGACGCTGTCTATGCTTTTGGCCATCAACAGGATGCGGTAAAGTTTTATGGCCCTACCGAACTAGCGATCGAGATGCCAGTAATTGATCTGCTGTTTCAGCTGCTGGCCTTAGCATCGATTAATCAGCTGATCTTTTTCGACGAAGTAGGAAACATGGAGTCCGGGCGCACCCTCAGTCGATCGGATCTGCAACAGTCGATCGAACAGCACTTACAAAACAGCAATACCTTACCACCAGATGTTTGCTAATTTTTCTACTCAAATATATAAACTTATGTAACTAGATTTGTCGAAAGATTGAGATGTTCTCATAATTGACCGCAGAAATATTAATATGTAAGCAGCTACATATTAATATTTGAAACTGAGCGCTAAAGATTATGGACAAGTTCCAGCGGTATCGGGTGGTTTGCACCCTTTCTTTTAGTGATATTTATGGCCAAATCGTCATTTGGCTGATGGTGATTTTCCTCAGTTTGGCATCAGCTTTGGCTCTGTGGAGCAGTGTTCGCCAAATCTATGCGATGGCGACGGTGGGACTCATTTTAGTTTTGTCTTTACCTTTCTTGCTCTTTGCTTTTGTAACGACACTGCTCAACCATATCGAATTTGTCCCTCTAGAAGAGCATCAAAGTACTCGTAGCGGTGCGCGGAGAATGGTCGCTAACACTGGTGAATCGATCAGTAACATGGGTAGTCCCGCTCTTTAGAAATTTCATGTCAAAGTAAAATTTGATACCAAACAGCCTAGGTTAGTCCTGGGCTGTTTAGTGTCAAATTAATGCTAGAATGAGCAACCAGTCAGGAATTTGGCCATATCTAGCCCTATACTTTTCCTCAATTGCTATGCATCGTCTGGTCAACCAAATTGAAGCCATCTTATATCTCAAAGGCCAAGCCCTAGATCTAGATACGATTGCGGCCTGTGCTGATTGCGATCGAGATGCCGCCACTGATGCCATCATCGAACTGATGGGTGACTATGCTCACCGAGATAGTGCCCTCGAAATTATTGAAACAATTGATGGCGGTTATGCTCTCCAACTAAAAGAATCTTTCCAGGCGCTACGAGACAAAATTATTCCAGCCGAGATTGGTACTGGTGCCTTACGCACCCTGGCTGCAATCGCCCTCAAAGGTCCCATCCCTCAGTCCGAGTTAGTAGAACTGCGCGGTAGTGGCGCTTATCAACATGTCCAAGAGTTGGCTGTATTAGGTCTAATTCGCAAACGAAGACAAGTAGGCAATCGCTCCTCTCTAATTCAGGTCACCGATAAATTTCGTCAAACCTACGAATTGAGCGATGATCTACAGATCTATATTGCTGCGGCTAAGGCTAGGGAAGCGTTACTGCCGCCAGAAGCAGACCCTGAGACAGACTTTGATTCAGAAGAAATAGCTTTACTATCAACGGAAGTTTAGGCCTAGAATTGTTAATTACCATGTCGATCGACTACAGTATTAAAAGTGATCTTGAAGAAAGAACTGAGCGAGGTTTAAATGGCATTTAATTCAGATTTCCTTGACTCGAAAACTACCGCAGATATCAACATTAATCAGCTACTAAAATACCTCCAGCACCAACCGCCAGAGGTACTCGCTCAAGTAGCCAAGTCGGCTAGTTCACAAGTGAAGGATGTGATCTCTCACAACGTGCAAGGGTTGCTTGGCATGTTGCCTACCGATCACTTCAGCGTGCAAGTAACCACCGATCGAGAACATCTGGCCAATCTTTTAGGTTCGGCCATGATGACTGGTTATTTTCTCCGCCAGATGGAACAGCGGATGGAACTAGATGAAACCTTAAGCGGTTCCTTTTTTGAAGCTGATCAAGAAGCTGATTAGCCGCCAGCTGCGAAAGTTACCATCACGATCACAGATAGCAGTAGTCCGGGCAAGAGCAGTAGTCCGAGGGTAAGTAGATCAGGGAGAGTCATGAGACCTTTAGTTTAGGTTACTTAATATCATGCTATGTCAACGATCGGAGCTGGAGAAACTAAATACTTTCTTCGGATTTTATTAATCCAGAATCCAGCTGATATTTTTCACTAATACCCCTCCGCTAGACAGTAAGTGGGAAACCGCCAGGAAAAGGTGTGGATAGCTTCAACCAATAATGGGGCTACTAAAAGCTGATTAACAGTCATTGATATCAACACAGCTCATTAATGAGCCGTATCTTTACTGAACCTCGACAACACGTCCATAACTATCAACTATTCAACAACAAAATCTATGGCAGCTGGTGATTACAACCGTCAGGGCAAAGATGGTGCTCAAAACAAGGGCTTGCTAGCATCGGGCTGGCGACCTTTATCTCGTGATTTAGACTTAGGGTTTTTGTGGAATGTGGCCTGGAATGACCCGATGAATTTAGCCAAGAAAGGCTTGGATTTAATAAGTGACGTGGCCGATGCTTCCGGTCGGCGGGAGTATTCGGCGGTGGCCAATTTCTTCAACTTATTCTCAGATCACATCCAGTATGAGATCAATGAGTTTTGGAATTTTATTACGCCCGAACCAGCAGCCCCCGACCATCGACACCAGGAAAGTCTATCAGTACAAACCCCGGTAGTTCAGATGGTCAGTCGTGATAGCATTCCGATCGACTACGTGCTGAATCGCCTGGAAGAAATCACGATCATGCGGATCTTAGAACTGCTGGGCAAGCCCGATCTGATCACCCAATATTATTGGGAGCGTTACTTTTACTATCCACCGGAGCGGTTTAGCACTTGGGAGCGGCTAGAAGTGATGGGACATGTGTCGGCTTACTGGCAAGAGCAGGATGTCTGGCTACAAATTGAAACCTATGAACGGGGCAAGCGCCAGTACAATCTCTATGCTAATGACCTGACACCGTTGGTGAATAAGGCTACTTATAATCTGGCAGTGATTCTGAGCGGTTACAAGAGTCGGGTTGGTCAGGTGCATAGTCAACATCAACTTAAATCCTTCCCAGCCGAGATTCAGGCTTTTACGGATACGGTACAGCAAGCTGTTTTTGACAGTTCGCAAATGGCCGTGTTAGTTAATGGTGAACCAGGTACTGGTAAAACAGTCTGGGCACAAGCTTTTGCGAAAGAAGTGATGATGCCGCTAGGCTATACCATCTTTATTTTGGATCATGATGCCGTGGAAAATTTTATCCCCCCGGTTTATCTAGAAAAGATCTGCCTAATCATCAATGAGGCCGATAATTTGGCCAAAAATCGAGCTTTTGAATCAGCCCAAGATAACAATAAAACCGAGCATATTCTCAGTTTGTTGGATGGCACGTTGTATCAAAGTGTGATTGATGAAAATGGGGTGCAAATGAAACAAAAGCTGGTGGTATTAATGACTTGTAATACTACCGATCGGATGGATCCAGCCTTGCTGCGTAGAGGGCGAGTGGACTACACCTGTAAGTTTACTCACAAATTTGTTTAGATCGATCGCCATCACCAATTTACTTTCACAACCCAGAGTCAAGCTATAAATTTGGCTCTGATTTTTTGCAAACAATTCAGTAATAGTATTGTAATTTAATAGTATACTTCTAGTTACTTTCATGAATTCTATAACTATGGACGGTCAAGTCAAATTGCATAAATTTATTCAGTAATTTGACTAAATAATCTGCTCTCAGCAGCGTTAATTACAGATTTTCTTGACTGAGCTAGATATTATAACTTAATGAGATATTAAACATCAGTAGATATTCTCTCTATTCTCTATGTATACCAACGGTTTTACGCCATGTTGATTGATAGTCGTCAATTACTCGCCAACGTTATCATTGAATCAGACGTTTGTATCGTTGGCACTGGGCCAGCCGGAATGACCTTAGCTAGAGAGTTAATTGGGCAAGATTTTCAGGTTTGTCTCCTAGAAAGTGGTGATGTGGAGTTCAACCAAGAAACCCAGAATTTGTGCATTGGCGAAACAATCGGCGACGATTTTAAAACGCTTTATGAAACTCGCCATCGTCAATTCGGGGGACTGGCCAATGAATGGGGTGTTGATATTGGTCGCAAGCAGACAGGGTTACGCCATGCACCTTTAGATGAAGTAGATTTTGAGCAAAGGTCAGGAGTGCCCTATAGTGGCTGGCCTTTTCCGAAAGCTCATCTCGATCCTTTTTATCAGAGAGCACAGACGGTTTGCAAACTTAGCAATTTGATGTACGAGGCCGATGTTTGGGAAGATGCCAGTTCTCCCCGATTACCTCTTGACCCTGGAGTGGTCACAACTGGGGTATTTCAATTTAGTCCGAAGGACGCTTTTCTCGATGAATATCGGCAAGAAATCTGTAACTCTCCGAATATTACTACTTATTTAAATGCCAATGTTGTAGAAATTGAAACCGATGAAACAGCCCAGCAGGTAACTCGGGTGCGGGTTGCTTGTCTGCAAGGCAATCGGTTTTGGGTGAAGGCCAAAATCTTTATTCTGGCTACTGGGGGCATTGAAAATGCTCGTTTGTTATTGATGTCTAACAAGGTTCAACAAACTGGGCTGGGCAATCAAAACGATGTAGTGGGTAGGTTCTTCATGGATCATCCGCAGGTGCGTTCTGGTTTATTGATTCCGATCGATCAAAATATCTTTAACCAGACGGCTTTGTATGATTTAAGGACTGTCCACAATGTGGCCGTGATGGGCAAATTCACCGTGGCAGAAGAAACGCTGCGCCGTGAACAACTGCTAAATATCAGTGTCATGATGTTTCCCAGAATCCCAGACTTTCATAAACAACCAGAATTACTCAACGATCAAGAATTTAAAACCCCAGGAAAAGATTCTTTAAAAGTCTTAGTAGCAGCCCTTCACCGTCGGCAGTTTCCTCCCAATCTCTTGAAGCATTTAGGCACCATTCTAGGAGATATCAGGGGTCTTTTGAACTATGCTCAATATCTTCGTATGAAACCGCTATTTCCCTCACACGTAAGGGGGGGGTGGTCAAATCTGGCCAATAAAGACCAGAAATTTACCACGTTTGAAGTATTTCATCAAACTGAACAAGCACCTCATCCCGATAATCGAGTCACCCTCAGCGACAAACTCGACCAGCTGGGCTGCCCACAGACACAGTTGCATTGGTATTGGACTGCCACCGACGTAGCAAGTATTCGGAAATCACAAACTATTTTAGCTGCGGAATTTGCCCGAGCTGGAATTGGGAAGTTACAAGTTGAACTCAATGGCAATCTACCTCAAATGTTGCATTCTAGTTCACACCATCATATGGGAACCACCAGAATGCATAATGATCCCCGACAGGGCGTTGTTGATGCTAACTGTCAGGTGTATGGGATCTCTAATTTGTTTATTACGGGCAGCTCTGTTTTTCCCACTGGCGGTTATGCTAATCCGACCCTCACGATCATTGCTTTAGCAATCCGGTTAGCCGATCGGATAAAAGAACAAATGAGTACTCATACTATTCCACTTGATAATCAGGTGGCCAAGGTATGATGACTATTTAGTTCGATTATCCCAAGTTTTCATGGCCAACTTAATGGCCTGATCAACAGTTTTTTCACCTAGCATCGCGGCCTGAAGATTTTCATAGATCGCTTTTTTGAGTAACCCAATATCTTTCATGGGCGGAATCAATACTTCGGCTTTGCTTAGTTGACCAGCACTGATTGCTTTACCCTGTGCCAGTGCCGAATTGTCACTAGTTTTCATTTTAGTTTGATAGTCGGCAATCGCCTGTATTTGTGAAGGCAGAGTATCAGAATTATTGGCAAAGGCTAATTGATTGGCAGCATTGGTCACAAACAAGGCGAATTTCACAGCAGCATCTGGATTTTTGGTGGTGCGGGGCACGACCATATTCATAACGGCCACACTAATTTTGCCTGTCTGACCAGAAATTTGGGAAGCAATCGCTGATACCTTAGCAATCTGGGGGGCATTTTTAGCAATATCATTAACGGCTGGCGCACCGGCTGATAGTAAGGCGGTTTCTCCCGATTGATAGAGCTGCATTCCCTGTTTATGACCTTGAGTGAGAATTTCTTTGGGCAATAAACCTTGCTTATACAAATCCACCCAATATTGAAAAGCGGCTTGGCCAACAGGTGTATCAAAAGCGGCTTGACCAGAGGAGTTCACTAATTCAACTCCCATCTGTACCAAAGACTCCAGCACGTCATTGGCATCCTCTGGTACGAGGGTGGCAAAGAAAGCATATTTTCCGGTTTTGTCTTTGATCTGCTTGGCTACCTGCGCTAGTTCCTGGTAAGTTTTTGGTGGCTGAGTAATCCCGGCTTTTTTGAATAGTTCTTGATTGTAAATAGTAACGTTGGTGGTGATATACCAAGGCAAGCCAAAGCTTTTATCGCCTAAAGTATTAGCTTTCCACATGCCTGGTAAGTACTGTTTACTCTCACCATTAAGCAGTTTGCTATCTAGTTCCAGCCAAGCATTTCTAGCGGCGAGCTGGGCGGCAAAATCTGGGTTAAGATTCACCACATCTGGGGCTGTTTTAGCCTGCATCGCGGCTAGAATTTTGCTTTCCATCCCTGACCAGGGTACATCGACCCATTTTACTTTAGTGCCGGGATTGGCTTGCTCAAATTTGGCAATTAAGTCTTGGAAGTAGCTGGTAAACTTGGGCTGCAATTGCATTGTCCAGAATTCAATTTCGCCGCTACCACCTGCTTTTTGACCACCAGTGCAGCTGACGATCGATCCAGAAAGAATACTTAAGCCAGAGTAGGCGATAAATTGGCGGCGGGTAGTCATGGTTGGTGGCAGAAATTGTTTCACTTTATTTTGACATAGATGGGGATCGCAACATATTTATTAAGCTACAAGACTAGTTTGGTGAGTCGATCTACTAATGACCGTAATTCTACATAAAAAAACACCACTACTAGCAACCAGGCCGCTAGTAGTAGTGTGTAATAGTGCTTACGCTTCGTCGAGAGCTGCAATCCCAGGTAACACCTTACCTTCCAAAAGTTCCAAGGAAGCTCCACCACCAGTAGAAATGTGGCTCATCTTATCCGCCAAGCCGACCTTCTCAACAGCGGCTACCGAGTCGCCACCACCAATAATAGTGATCGCACCCTGCGCCGAAATTTCCGCTAGGGTGTGAGCAACAGCCTCAGTACCAGCGGCAAACTTATCAAACTCAAATACACCCATGGGGCCATTCCAAATCACTGACTGACAGTCAGCTAAGGCCGATTGGAAAGCTTTGATCGAATCTGGACCAATATCTAAACCCATCCAGCCATCAGGGATATTATTGATATCCACAATCTGGGAATTGGCATCAGGGGCAAAGTTATCAGCGACCACTACATCTGTCGGTAAAATCAGCTGTACACCCTTTTCTTTGGCTTTGGCTTCCAGTGTCCGGGCTAATTCTAGCTTATCTTCTTCTACCAAAGATTTACCAACCTTCAAGCCCCGCGCTTTATAGAAAGTAAAAATCATGCCGCCGCCCAAAAACAGTTTGTCGCATTTGTCTAACAGCGTTTCAATCACACCAATCTTGCTCGAAACCTTAGAACCACCGACAATTGCTGCCAATGGCCGTTTGGGGGATTCGATCGCAGTTTGCAAATACTTCAGTTCGCTTTCAATCAAATAACCAGCTACCGCAGGCCTCAAATACTTGGTCACCCCTTCGGTCGAAGCGTGGGCGCGGTGAGCAGTACCAAAGGCATCATTCACATAGACATCAGCGATCGAAGCCAGCTTTTTGGCAAATTCTGGATCGTTCTTTTCTTCTTCTGGATAAAAACGAACGTTTTCGAGCAGTGCTACTTGACCGTTGGTCATGGCTCCAACTTGCGCTGCTACTTCATCACCAATACAGTCATTGCATTTCACGACATTCTGACCCAGCAACTCTGATAAGCGCGCTACTACCGGAGTCAATCGCAACTTTTCATCTACACCTTTTGGCCGACCAAAGTGACTACATAAAATCACGATCGCACCCTTACCAGTTAAATCTTTAATAGTGGGTAATGCCGCCCGAATGCGCGTATCATCGGTGATTTTGCCATTGTCATCAACTGGCACATTAAAATCAGCCCGTACTAAAACGCGCTTACCAGTTAAGTCCGCTGCCGATAAGCTAGCTACAGATTTTTTAGTCATATAATTAATCTCCTTTATTAATAAAAATGTTTAGTTTTGTGTCGAATTCTCAGCTACCCATAATTTAACCACAAAGCGGTCTTGGCATATCGCCAATTCAGAAATCACTAAGTATTTGTGCTCATTGATAAGAATTAACGAGAGTTGGAATTAGAACCTGGACTGACCAGAGAACCGCTACTAGACGAGGAATTAGCAGATGTTCCGGCAGCGACCTGCTTCAAGGAGACTGATAGGTCAAAGCGATTAGTAACATTGCTACTGGCATTGCTAGTGAGACCGATTGAATTAATTCCACTCATGATCGATTGAGCCGTTGGGGTGAGCTGTGGTAGCAAAGCCCGCTGTGATGGCGACATCTTGTCTAAATTAATGAAAAATTGACCATTGTACGGAGAGATTTCCGATTTCATCACCTGTTGAAACTGTTTATTATTAGCCAAAGCCGCTGCTGGTTGCGGTAGAAATTGATCAGTAACTGGTGTGCCCAAGGCTAGAAAGGCCAAGTTATCGGAGAGCCAACCATGGGTGGCATTCACCCCACCGATTGGTGAAGACCAATTGACCACATCAGTATTTTTAGTATTGGTCTTGGCCACCTGAAATTGGTAACGACTAGCCATCGCCTGATCCAACTTGTGGAAAGTCGCTTCAGCAGCTGATCGATCGGAGGGCTTCAACATTAACAGTAAGGAACCACCTAAAAAATTTTGGCTCGGTTGATCGGCCGGTACCAGAGCTAGTAAAAATTCATTTTTGCTCCAAGCCAAAATATCAGTTGTTAAGTCTAGGCCAGTGGTCGATTTAAGACCATCAACTACTATTTCTGGGGATATTGGTGCTGCCGGATTTTTATTCGCCAAAGGCAAATAATCTGCCCACAACTGCGCCAAACTATTACCGGAAATCATCATCACCGTGTTTTCGGGCAGGCGATGACCAAAATCTGGACTATTTTTACTAGGGACTAGACTCGTAGGCTGCGGGGATTGCCACCAAGAAATACCTTTACTGGTAATCAGATTGCCATCGAGATTGATATTAGCGGCCAAACTTTGTTGCTGCGGGGATTGCGCTAACTTATCCGGAGTCGAAATACTAGTATTATGAGCCACGGCCAAGGGCACATTCACATAGACTTGAGCTAGGGGCTGGTTCATAGATATCGCACCCCAGGCGGGAGTATAGCCAGGTGTTTTTGCTAAAGTTTTGCCAGATTTAAAGGCATCGATCGATTGTTCAACCGCTTGCACACTGGGGCTAAACAACGCCACTCGCTCGACGATAGCCACTACCAAAGTGTTGTTATTGTGGGTGCTTTCTTGGAGCGTTACTCCTTTGTAGATACTTTCTACTGCTTTGTCTTGGCCACCATTAGAGACTTTAGTTTTGGCGAATAACTGGGTTGCCGCCGTATCTGAATTCATTGGTAGCAAGACGATCGGCAGATTTTTAACTGGTGCTGAATTTTTACTACTAGCAGTGGGCGCAGTCGGCGGCGCGAGGTAAGCCACCGCGATCCCGGAGCCGACCACTGGCTGAATATCGCGCTCGAAGTCTAGGCCATGATCGGTAAAAAACTCTTGCTGCCACTTAGCCAATTCTTGGGTAACCACTGCCCGACTGTGGGGAGTACCAAGCTGTTGGAGCTGCTGCCACCGCTGGCGATCGGTCGATAGTGTCACAGCCACCAGGGTGTTTGCTGGTAAGTAATTTGCTCCCAGGGGGATATCTAGTTTAGAGTTAGTCGATCGATTCGCAAATGCCAGGTAAATTCCCATCGCCGTTGCCACTGCTGCCACAATTCCAGCGATCGATCGCCGAAGTTTGGGGTTTGGTCGGCGGCGGCGTTTTCGGCGGACGGAAGAATTCGGCTCGTGCATATCGAAACATTTCAGACTGTATTACGATTAATCACCCTCTAGGGTATCACTTTGGTCTCAACTATTTGCGCTGTTCCTGGTGCCGTCGTTGATACCAAGTTGCCGCTCCTACCGATAGTCCAATTAAACTTGAAGAAACTGCCAACGGCCACAAGTCACCCCGGCGCAGCGCTGTCAAACCGCTACCCATCATTACAAATGGAACTAATCCTGGTGCGGTACCAATAATCGTACCCCATAGATAGTCTCGAAACCGGATGGAAGTTAATCCCGCCCCAAAGTTAACCAAACCATAGGGCAGTAAAGGCAGCAGCCGGACGGCGATTACATAGTAAATGCCACCAACACTTATCTCTCGATCAATCCTTGCCCAGCGCTGAGCAAATTTACGATGGACATAATTACGACCAATAGTGCGGCTAAACCAAAAAGAAATAACAGCCGCGACGATCGCCCCGACTGTCGTCCACACAGTCCCCCATACCACCCCAAAAACCGCTCCCCCCGATAAGTTCAAAGGGGTAGAGGGCAACATTAACAAAGTGCCGATCGTATAGACCAAAATATAGATGAGTGGTGCCCAGATTCCAACACTAGTCAACCATCTCTGTAAAACTTGGGGATTAACTCCGCCCAGATAATAGGCACCAGCAATCGTCAATAACAAACAACCGATCGTGAAACATAAGGCTAGAGCTTTACCCTTCACGGACTAATTGATGGATTACTACGAGGAGGTTTCGGAGCATTAGGTTTAGCGCTATCTGGTAAATTCAAAGCAGGTGTTTCCGGAAATAGACTGCTGGTAGTTGGCAGCGGAGCTGGGGTGGCACTATTACCGCTCAAGGTGAGCTTATAGTTGCCACTAGAGGTATTTAGCTCCGGTGGTAAAGATATTTCCACATAGTAATCACCATTGGTAGGAATGTTGCCCTGCCACTTATTAACTTTCTGGGACTGGAAATCGATCGGCGCTCGATTGGGCGCCAATATATTCATCTGCGTGATCCCTTCCAAATTAGCTACCAACTTTTGACCTTGGATCAGATTACTAATTTGGTAAATGATCGTTTGATTCTCTTTGATGGAGCCTTGCTTCACCAACGAAGGCTGCCAGGGCAATAAGGATACTATCTCAGTGGAAACAACTGCTGATGGTGATGCTGGCACTGGTACTGGCTGCGCCACAATCGGTGACGGGGGCATACTGGGATTAGGATTAGCCGAGTCGCTGACAATGGCAGGAGTCGGCTTCGGTGTCAGCGCTGGCTCAGTTCCAGACAAAAAGAAGTTTTTCAGGATGATGAAAGGAACCAAAATAATAATACCGCCAGCCGCCGATAAGGCCCAAGGATTAGTCCATAACTGACTCCGCTGTCGATACTTAGAGGCATAATTCTTGTACTTATTGCCAGATGGCGAAAAAGATTTGTTGTTCGATTGACCACCAGTAGACGGGGCAATATGGTCAGCCGCAAATCCGGAAGCGCTACCAATTACATCTTCTACTGCCCGCAGCGCTTGACTAACCTCCTTGGCTGATTGATAGCGGTTGTTAGGACGATAACTCATCATTCGCATCAGCACCTTCGCAAACCAAGGGCTAATGGTAGGAAGCAATTGTTGCCACTTCCAAGTCATGGTGGATTTATCAATCAGGCTTTCTGGTTTCCGACCGGTCATCATAACAACTACAGTCACCGCCAAAGCATATAAGTCACTGTTGGCATAGGCTTCACCAGTTTGTAACTGTTCATTGGGAGCGTAACCTGCTTTCCCAACCGTAGTCCCCTGTTGGCCAATCTCTCCACCGGCGGCCTCTAGGTTTTGTACCCCTGCTTTGACTACCCCAAAATCGATTAAAACGGGCAGCTGGTCGGACTCGCGCAGAATGATATTGTCAGGTGAAATATCCCGATGAACAATGCCTTGATTGTGAATATTCGTGAGAATAGGCAGCATCTGGTACAAAAAGGTAATGGCTTCTTCTTCGGTAAAAGTCTTGGATTCTCTGATCCTTTCACCTAGAATTTTGGCATAAGTTTTACCTTCGGCATATTCTTGTACCAGAAATAGGCGTTTCGCTTCCTCAAAGTTGGCACGAAAACTAGGGATTTGGGGATGGCTAACGCGGTGCAGAGTTTTGGCTTCGCGCTGAAACAGTTCCCTGGCTTTTTTGAGAGAGTCACGTCCGCGTTCGTTGGGAGTGAATTCTTTCAGCACGCACAGCTCATCGAAACAAGCTGTATCCTGCGCCAAGTAGGTGCGGCCAAATCCTCCTTGACCGAGAACTTTGGTAACACGGTAACGCTTTTGAAGCAGTGTTCCTAATGGAATTGCTGGTTGCATGGCTGGCTGATTGGCCTCAACGAAAGAAAAAATACAATTAGCACTCTGATTTTAATTCAATCTACTATTCCAGATTGAATGTGTAGTAACTCAAGAGCTAAACTGGGTTCTAGCTCAAAAGTGCAAATTTACCTTGTGAGATATAGTCAACAGTATAATACCCAGAGAACCTGACCTTGTTGTTAATTTAGAATAAACAATCCCACAAATTGCTGACTGGACATGGATATTTTGTTAGTTGATGACGAAATTGAGCTTACTAACCCACTCAGTCGTGTTCTGCGGCAAGAAGGCTATGAGGTTGATGTAGCCACTGATGGCTGGACTGGTCAGCAACTTGCTACCAATCAGTCTTACGACCTTTACATCCTCGATTGGGTGCTGCCGATCGTCACTGGTATCGAAATTTGCCAAGGTCTAAGGGGCACTGGTAACACCAAGCCGGTGTTATTTTTAACGGCGCAAGATACTTTAGACGATCGAGTGCTGGGATTAGATGCCGGGGCTGATGATTATTTAGTCAAGCCTTTCGAGCTGCGCGAACTCTTGGCTAGAATCCGCGCCCTACTGCGGCGAGGGCGCTCGGAAGAAGCAGATAGCTTGGCCAAAGTTGGTCACTTTGGATCTCCTAAATTGCAAGTGGGTCAATTGATTCTAGATCCTGACAGTCAGCTAGCTTATTGGGCTGACCAAACGATCGAGCTTTCCGAGAAAGAGGCTCAATTGCTAGCCTACCTGATGAAAAATGCTGGTAAGTTAGTTACTCACCAGCAGATTCACGAACATTTATGGGGGAAAAATACTAATATCCCGAATAGCAATGTACTAGCAGCTTTGATGAGATTATTACGCCGCAAACTGACTTTGCCAGGACAATTAGAGCTAATTTATACCGTCTACGGCAAAGGCTACCAGTTAAATAATCCTGATGCTGGGCGATAAATTTAAGACCGAGGCTATTTTATTTATTAAGCCATTTTAACTAGGACTTTATCCCCTTCGATTTTCGCACTATAGGTAGCGAGCGGTTTAGATGCCGGACCGCTCTTGACTTTGCCATCGGTCGCAAAACGGGCATCGTGACAAGGACATTCAAAATCCTTTGCTTTACTTTCCCATTTCACAATACAGCCTTGATGAGTACAAGTAGGATTGACAGCAATCAGTTTGGCTTTATTGGCTGGATCGCGAATCACTATGACTTTTTTATCCACCCCCACGCTACCAGCTTTATTCAGTTGGGCAACAGTACCTACCGATTTAAAGCCACCAGCGGCAGCGATGTCGGTAGCAGAGGCAGCATTGGCTTTCGATGACAGATCGGCAGCATCAATAGCAGCCTTTTTGTCTCCAGTTTTACTATCACTACTACAGGCGGATAACACTAGGGGAAAGCAGCTAGCTGCCCAGCCTACGCCCAAATAAGTTAAAAAAGAACGACGTTTGATGTTCATACACAAATACCAAAATCTCTAACAGCCCCAATTCTAGCGTCATGTTTAGCCGATAGCGCAAGGGATTAATTTGGCTAATCAAGAATCTAGCTTTTGAGCACTCAAGATAAAAATGGGGTCCACCGCGACTAAACTCCGATTCATGCCTCTGGTTTCTAACCGATTAATAGCCGCTTGGACTACTTCTACATGACGGCCATGCAGCTTGGTAAAACTATCCAAAACGGCATACAGGTTTTCTAAATTGCTGGCAGTGACGACTACTCGACCCTGGAAATCTAGGAGTGGCCACACTGCCTCCAAGATGGCGGCGATCGATCGACCACCTTCAATACAAACCCGGTGAGGTCGTTCAGAAATATCGGCCAAACATTCCGGGGCACTACCTTCGATAATCTTGACATTAGTCACCCCAAATAAATCACAATTGTGGCGAATTAAGCTGGCCACTTCTTCATCCCGTTCGATCGCGATAATTTGGCCTTGAGTACAGAGCAAACCGGTTTCCACCGGAATGGTGCCAGTCCCTGCCCCAATATCCCAAACGGTAGAATCAATTTCTAGTTTAAGTGCGGCAATCATCAGCAACCGCACCTCCCGTTGGGTCATTGGAATGCCGGGGAGTTGCTCAAATAAGTCATCGGGAATACCAGGTGTGATATATTTCCACAATCGATCAGCCATCTAATTTTTGCCCCTCACACTTGATCGGTAAAAGCTGGTTAGTTATTCAATGGCTAGTTTATGTTAATTTGCTGATTAGTCTAACAGTGATTGTCGCCGTGCCTATTTTGCGTCAAATTCTTCGATATACAGGTTATGGCCTTATGTTCATGTGGTTGTGTTTTTTAACGGGTTGTTGGGGGCAGGATCAAATTCAGCTACCCAGCAGTAATCCTCATCTATTACTAGGAAATCCCAGCAACGCTACCACCGCCACTAATAATGCCGAAAATTATCTGATGTTGAAACCGCAGTATGCGTTGTCTTACTCGCGCAGCAAAAAAATCCCCAACTGGGTATCTTGGCAATTACAGACCAGCAATTTGGCGGCACCTGGTACTAGTCGTCGTCAAAATAATTTTCGCGTCGATCCCGACTTGCCCAGTGATTGGTCAGCTACCCGACCACAAGATTACACCGGCAGTGGGTTCGATCGAGGACATTTGGCTAACTCAGAAGATCGCAGTAGCAATCCGATCGATAATTCTGCTACTTTTTTGATGACTAACATGATTCCCCAAGCACCAGATAACAATCGCGGCGTGTGGGTGGAGCTAGAAAACTATTGTCGCCAACTGGTTAGACAGGGCAAAGAGCTATATATTATCGCTGGACCGCAGGGTCAGGGCGGGGTGGGCGACAAGGGTGCTAGGCGCGAGCTAGCGAGTGGCCAACCAGTCCCCGCTAATACCTGGAAGGTAGTGCTAGTAAACGATCGGCTAGGAGTTGGTTTAAAGGGGATCAACAAAGATACCAGGGCGATTGCAGTGGTAATTCCGAATGTCCAAGGTATCAAGGGCAATCCCTGGCGAGCTTACCGGAAAACAGTGCGGGAGGTGGAAAAGCTGACTGGTTATAACTTTTTTAGAAATATCCCTCAAGATGTTCAAGATTCGATCGAGAACCGGGTGGATACTTTTTAACTCAACACATCTTTCAGGGCGGTGCGGGCGGCTAGATGATTGCGAGTGGAGAGCAAGATCTCCGCTTCTCGTTCTAGTCGATCGCCAGTATTTTGCATTTCCAGCAACGCTTGTTGTTCAGCGGCAACCCCATAAAGATTGCTGGCCACCCAGTAAGAAAGTTCGATCGGCGAACTAGGCAGGTTTTCGGGGAGTTCGATCGATTGGTCGGTGAGTTTGGCCGACAGATTCACCACATCTTGCAAGAGTTCACCAACGTTGCTGGATAAGCTGGTCAGATCTTGCTGGGTGGGAGCATCTTCAATCCATTCGACTAAGCCAACACGGTAGGGCTTTTCCCGGACATAATCTAAAACGCGAAAGCGCTGCTGGCCGAGGGTCAATACTTTAATCCGATCATCAGGGAGCCGTTGAAAGTGAATAATTTCGGCGCAACAGCCCACCACTGCTGGCTCTTCGCGGACGGGATCCCACATCAAAATACCAAACCGCTGATCGGCCTCCATGATCGTATGCATCATAATGCGATAGCGAAATTCAAAAATGTGCAACGGCAATGGCCGTCCTGGAAACAGCACCACTTCTGGCAAGGGAAACAAAGGTAGTTCGCGGACAGCGATCGAAGAGGGGGCCATAATTCGCAATTTGATGGAGGGAAAAGCGCACGCGCTATTTCTCTAATTTAACGGATTTAACGAATTTTTGCGGTTTTCGGCATTGATTGAGACTCAATCAAGCTAGTGAAAATAGCTGTAAATCGCTTCAGCTAAGTTTTCTCCAACACCGGGGACTTTTTGCAAAGCTTGGGTATCGGCGGCGCGAATGTAATCGATCGAATGAAAATGAGCCAAGAGCTGTTTTTGTTTCTGCGCCCCCAGTCCCGGAATATCATCTAGGTACGATCGAGTCATCCGCTTACTGCGCTGTTGACGGTGAAAACTGACCGCAAAACGGTGGGCTTCGTCCCGGAGACGGCGCAGGAGTTGCACGCCGGGCTGTTCTGGCTCAGTGGGCAAGGCTTGAGTAGCTCCCGGTACGAAAATTTCCTCGTGCTGTTTGGCCAAGCTGACCACCCGCACATGCTCAATCAGCTCCATATCGGTGAGCACCTTCACAATGGTAGAAAGCTGACCTTTACCGCCGTCAATCATCACCACATCCGGAAAGTCGGAGTTATCTAAGTCCACACCACCCTGATATTTACGGAAGCGCCGGCCAATCACCTCGGCATGACTGGCGTAGTCATCAGAGCGACCAATATGCACATCGGGATTTTTGATTTTGTAGTGACGATAGTATTGTTTAGCCGGTAATCCTTCGATAAATACCACCTGGGAACCAACCGCATCAGAACCCTGCACGTGGGAAATGTCATAGCCTTCGATCCGGTGGGGCAGATCCGGCAGGTCTAAAATGGCGGCCAAATCTTGCATACTAGCTGCTTCTCTCTCACTATGCTGAGCCAATCTAGCCAGCTCAAAAGCCGCGTTCCGCTCGACCATTTCAATTAATTCTGCTTTGCCTTGACGCTGCGGGGATTCGATCGATACTTTGCGGCCTTTCTTATTGCTGAGATAACTGGCCAATATTTCGACCTCTGGTAGCTCGTGCTGCACCAAGATTTCCAGCGGGATTTCTACCGGATCGGCCTGCTGATAGTGTTCTTCTAGTACCCGCTGAAGAATAGCGCCCAACTCCGCCGGGGATGACCCATCGGCAACATTGGCAATAAAGCCCAGCCGCCCTACCAATTTACCAGCGCGAATTTGGAAAAGTTGAATGCTGGCGGTCTGGTCATTAGCAGCTAAAGCTACCGCATCGCGACTGACTGTATCATCCGGCAGGGAAACTTTTTGACCAGCAGTTAGGGAATGCAAACCCTGAATTCGATCGCGCAACGCCGCCGCCGTTTCAAAGTTTAAATCCTCGGCGGCTTGGTGCATTTGCTTTGTCAAGGTGTCGATCAGTTCGCTACTGCGCCCCTGAAAGACCATCGTAATTTTCTCGATCATCAACCGATAATCGGTAGGAGTTACTAATTTCTGGCACACGCCGGGACAACGACCGATATCATAATTCAGACAAGTGCGATCTCTAAAAAGCGGCTGGGGACGCTGACGCATCGGAAAAATCCGCCGCACCAAATTCAAGGTCTCCCGTAAAAGGCGAGAGTCGGTATAAGGACCATAGTATTTATCGCGGCCTTTACCCAGCCGCCGGTTGCGGGTAATAAAAATACGCGGGTAGTCTTGGGACCAAGTAACTAAGACATAAGGATATTTTTTGTCATCTTTGAGGAGCACATTAAAGTGTGGCTGATTGAGCTTAATCAGGTTCGCTTCCAGTGCCAACGCCTCGGCTTCGGTATCGGTGACAATAAACTCTATTTCGACGACCTGACGCACCATCAACGCAATGCGCGGAGACAGATCCTGAGAATCTCGAAAGTAAGAACGCACTCTCGATCGCAGTTTTTTGGACTTGCCGATATATAAAATATGGTCGCGATCGTCCCTCATGAAATACACACCCGGATCTGGCGGAATCTCTCGCAGTCTGGCTTCCAGTTTTTCGGGCTGGTTTAAGAGGGTGTTGCTACTCATGGCTGGGGAAAGTTACACTCCCAAATTTTAGTCAACTTTACGGTAATTGGGTTGTTTAGACATCAGTCACCTTAAAATCGTGGCGACAAAATAGAATCAGCGCCATGATAATCATATCCTACCTAACCATTACGCGGCTGGAGTTTAGTCTAAAGAGCAGGAAGTTTAATCTAGTTCTCAATAGGCGAATTTCCTTTTTTGTAGCAAAACACACTCTTTATTGATAAGAATCTTCAATAGTGTGATATTCTTGGTAAGTCAAGTGAAAAATTTTACTATTACTTTTTCCAGAAAGTATTCTGAAATTTGTATGAGTGGGGGTTCTATAGCAATCCTAAATAATTTCTTTAGCCAGTCTTGGCTAAAGCTCTTATCTTGAAAAGAAACAATCTCAGATTTATGTCTGGTAACTAACTTAGGATTGCTGTAAACAGAGGCAGATACTATCAGTCTTTTTATTCTAAATCTCTAATAGTATCTAGCCATTAAATTTTGTCTAGTCATAATTTAAGTCTCTCCCCTTCAAAAGAGAAGGTAAAATTTTCTTCGCGGATAAATGACAAGATTGCAAAAACAATTTTCCTGCAAACTCAAGGTAAATAAACATGAATTACGACCAAAAAATGAAATGGGAACCGGGGAAAGTCATTCAACTAAGCACCCATTTAAAACAATCTAGCCCCTTTTATTTTGGATATGATATTCAAGAAAATTTTGTTGCTGAGCTAGACAAATATGAGTTTGACAAACTCTTTTTCTTTACTGAGCCACATCTATTTGAGATATACGGCAGAGAACTATACGAGAAAATTCGCGCTAAATATCCCTGTGAGCTTGAATATGTACCTGCCGGAGAGAAATGTAAATATTTCCCTGTTTTAGAGGAAACCTGCGAAAACTTAATAGCTAAAGGTGCATCAAAGAAATCTATTTTGCTAGCATTTGGTGGTGGAACAGTTGGCAACTGTGTTGGTTTAGCGGCTGGCTTGATTTATCGTGGCATTCGCTTTATCGAAGTCCCGACAAGTATGACGGGGCAAACAGATAGTACACTTAGCAACAAACAAGCTATTAATGGTAAAACAGGTAAAAATCACTTCGGTCTTTACCATGCACCAATATTTATTTGGTCAGATACGAAGTATCTAAAGACAGACCCAGTTAATTCGCGACGCAGTGGCATAATTGAAGGCATTAAAAATGGATTTATTTCTGATGAGAACTTCCTAAGTTACTTAGAAAAATCTCTTAACCCCGAAGTAAATTTCTCTGCACAAGAGTTGCATGAAATTGCATACAAAATAATTCTATCGAAATTAGAGATTCTCAAACAAGATCCTAGCGAAAAAAACTATGGGCTGATTCTTGAGTATGGTCACACATTCGGTCATGGAATTGAATGGTTAGAACAAGGCAGAATATCTCATGGGGAAGCTGTTTCGTTTGGCATGAAGATTGCGGCGGAACTCGGCAAAGAAATGGGATTGATTTCGCAAGCAGATGTAGAACGACACTATTATGTAATTGACGAAAAGCTGGGGTTTAATAATCTTCTTCCTGAATACATAACTGCTGAAAAGCTGATGGATGCAATGATTGCAGACAACAAAAAAACAGGGACAGAACTACGCTTCATTTTACTGGATAAAATCGGTCAATGCTGTGATCCCGAAGGAGACCACCTAGTTACAGTTGATCAAAAATTGGTAAAGCAAGTTATTGAGAAGTATTTGCAATATGAGGCTCAGAAAAGAAATGCCAAAACTCGCGAATTGTCGATGATTGCTTAGGAAGCAATACCATTTGTCTTAGTCCGCAAGTTTTAGCCCCAGATTAAAAATATTTTCTGTAACCTAGCTTATCTCAGATTGTCAAATCTGAGGTGAGCTAGGTACACGGTCAACTTCGGTGAGATAGCTTGACTACTTCCGAATTTTTGTAACTCTAATGTCATAAATGGCAGTTTAGAGTTATTGGCCACGCCCTTTTAGATTAATAAACTGTTTGTGAAGAGATGAAGTTCTTGAAAACACCAAATAATCGTGAGACAAGCACATATCCCAGCAATGTTCATCATGATAGAAACCTCCAAATCGTCATTACGGTCACGTTGATAGCCGTTTTAGGTTCTAGTAGTATTGGACCAGCATTACCTGCAATAGCAGAAGATTTTAAAATTCCTCCCGAACAAATTGGATGGATAATTACAGCATTTGTTATTCCGATCGCACTTGGAACTCCAGTGTCTGGAATATTAGCAGATCGCTTTGGACGGAAGCAGATTTTGGTGCCAGCACTATTGTTATTCGCATTTGCTGGCGTTGCTTGTGCCTTTAGCTACAATTTCCGTACTTTGTTAGAGATGCGCTTTTTGCAAGGAATCGGTGCTGCTCCTTTAGAATCGCTAGCGCTGACATTGATCAGCGATCTTTATGCCGGGAAAGCACTAACATCAGCGATGGCATTCAATGGTAGCGCGATCGGTATTAGCTTAGCGTTGTATCCACTGCTATGTGGAGGGCTAGCAACACTTGGATGGCGGTATCCTTTTCTCATGTCATTAACTGCAATCCCGATTGGAATTTTAGTGCTATTTTTTCTCCAGGTACCCGAGCTGCAAAAGAAATCAGACTCGTATTATCAAGATTATTTGCAAAAAATTTGGTGCAGTATTGACAACCGTCAAGTAATTGGATTGCTAATTGCTGTAGTTGCCTTATTTATTCTTTTATTTGGTGCCTATTTTACTTACATTCCTATTTTGGCAAGTGATACCTTAGGAGCTTCCAATGTAGTCATTGGCATCATTCTAGCAAGCATGGCGCTATCAATGGCTTTTGTGTCTTCACAACTTGCACTATTCACCCAGTCACTTTCAGAGGTGATGCTAGTAAAAGTTTCTTTTATTGTCTATATGGTAGCGCTAATAATTACCCCTGCTTTGCATAATGTTTGGTTATTGCTGATTCCTAGCCTGTTGTTTGGAGCCGCACATGGCATGATTTTTCCTTCAACTCAAGCTTTGTTAGGTGGATTAGCACCACAAGAATATCGAGCTGGATTTATGGCAGTCAATGCTACAGCTTTATCGTTAGGACAAGCATTGGGACCAGTCTTAGCTGGAACAGCATTTAGTGTTTGGGGACTGCAAGGGGTTTTTTATGTAAGTGCCTGTTTTTCTACTGTTATATTTGGCTTAATGAATATACTTTTGCCCAAAATGCGTACCTTAGTAAAATAAGTGTGTAGAGTATGCTTTTAGTCTTAGCCAGAAATTTTTGTGTTTTTTTTCAATCCAGTTGTCAATTTAATTAGTACTAAAATATGAAAAGAAAAATTGGTGTAACTACGTGGAGTTTTGGGGACATTGACCTAGCTGACATCGCCGATATAATTGCTGAAATTAAATTTGATGGTGTAGAACTTTTTGTAGACATTGACCGCATTTCCAGCCAATATGCTAGGAAAGTTTTTACAGATAGAGATTTGGAAATTTATTCTCTTACTCCAGGTAACGTAGATTTAGCTGCTAACGATTCCAATATTAGAAATTTTGCTCTTGATTATTACAAGAGATTAATTGATTATGGTGCTGAATTAGGTCATCCAACTGTTACTTGCCATGAATATATTCAGCCCCAAATGGGCACTTATTTAGGCTCTATAGAATTATTGATAGAATCCTGTCAGCAGCTAGCTACTTATGCTCAGCAATTTAATATTAATTTGGGTTTTGAGCCACTAAATCGCTACTTGTGCCGTTTTATCCTCGAAAGTACCGATGTTCTTTCTATGCTGAGTCAAATTAATGCCTCAAACATGACTATTATTTTGGATGCATTTCATATGAATCTTGAAGAAAAAGATCCAATCAAGGCAATAATTCAGTGCGGAAGTAAACTCAGCATATATCAAATATCTGATTCCAATAGAAAAGGAATTGGCTTTGGGCATATTGATTTTGCTAAGCACATTGCAGCTTTAGATAGTATTCAATATGCTAACCCAATCATAGTTGAATGTGCTTACCCTCGACAAACTCCTGGATCTGTAGTTATGGGTAGCTTGGATGAAATAAAATCATATGTTACTACGAGCAAAAATTGGCTAACTGAAAATGCGATTTGAGATAAATTATTTATATTTTAATCTTTATCATACATGTTCTTAAATATCACAATAACAGGAAAAATATGCATCCGATTTATCCCGATTTAAAAAACAAGCACGTCCTGATCACTGGTGGTTGTAATGGCATTGGAGAAGCTTTGACTCGCGCTTTTGCTCAACAGGGTTCTAATGTAACTATTCTTGATAAAGATCACAAGAAAGGCTTGATAGTAGCTCAAGAATGTGAACAGTTGGAAGGCAATGTTAATTTCTACTCTGTAGACTTAACTAATACCTTAGCGCTGACAGAAATATTAGGTGAAATCAGAAAAGAAAAAAAAGTGGTCGATGTTTTAATCAATAATGCTGGGTACGATCCAAGATATCCATTATTGGAAATGTCTGAAAAGCAATGGAACGACTTATTTCAACTGAATGTAGTGCATTACTTTGTGACTTGCCGCGAACTTTTACCAGATATGATTAAAGCTAGTCAAGGTAGTATTATTATGACCAGTTCTCACGTTGTCTGGGTTGCTAAACCAGAAATGATTGCCTACAATGCAACTAAAGCAGCAATTATTGGGATGGTTCGCAGCTTGGCGGAGGCGGTGGGAAAACACCATATCCGAGTTAATGCCGTAGCTCCAGGTTGGACAATGACCGAAAGGCAGATTGAGCAATTGGTAACACCAGAAGCCAAGCAAAAGAATTTATATGAACAGCAATCTATCCCCATTGAAATCACGCCAGATGAGTTGGTTGGAACTTATTTATTTCTAGCTTCCGACACCTCGAAAGTGATTACTCGTCAAACAATAGTAGTAGATGCTGGGTATGCCCAAAGCTAAAATTATTGGCATTGAGCTAAGTTGTACAATCCAGCGAAGCAGAAAAAATTCCAATTCCGATCGAGTTCCCAACACATCGCACTATAAACCGGGTTGGTTTCGGCGATTGTCAGGATAGAGGTCAAGCGTTGTGTACCAAATTGACCCAGAAACTTCAGTAAATCGCCCCCATATCTCAGCACAATCCCACCCAGAAATGCCCAAATTGGATCAAGTCGATCGAACGTTTGCTGTTAGCATGAAATTAGATAAAGATTATGGGGTCAAAGAAATTCCCATTTAGCCCTATTACTATACAGCCCTCCAACACTTGGACTAGATTGGTTGACATTGAAGGTAACTAAATTAACCAACGCATCAAAAATTACATGAGTACAGCTTGGATGGCTTTGTTGTTAGCCGGTATTGCCGAAATAGGCTGGCCAATTGGACTGAAGATGTCTCAAAGTCCCAGCCAAACTTGGCCTGGTGTTATTTTGTCTTTGGTCTCTTTTGCGTTGAGTGGGGGACTGTTGTGGTTTGCTCAAAAAGAAATCCCGATCGGTACCGCCTATGCCGTTTGGACAGGCATTGGTGCGGCTGGCACATTTTTAGTCGGAGTGCTGGTTTATCATGACTCCACACATTTCACCCGCTTCATCGCGATCGGTTGCATTATCGCTGGTGTGGTGTTGCTCAAAGCTGGACACTAGTTTTTGCTGGAATAAGGCTAGTCCCATCCGAGCGGTTGCAGGAGGGCAAATTTTGCTAGACTGAGCAATGATATTTTGCTGAGCATGACCCCATGAGTAATCCATCTCCTATTCCAGTTGTAGTCAATGGTGCCGCTGGCAAAATGGGTTTAGAAGTAATTAAAGCCATCGCCCAGGCTGAAGATATGGTGCTGTTTGGGGCGATCGATCGAAATCCCCACATCCAAGGTCAAGATATTGGTGAGATCGCTGGTTGTGGCGAATTGGAAATTCCGGTATTGAACGATCTCCAGGCGACATTGGCCATAGCTTCCCAGCAAAAACAACCAGCAGTGATGGTAGATTTTACCCATCCTGACGGGGTATATGAAAATGTGCGATCGGCGATTGCCTACGGGGTAAGGCCAGTGGTAGGCACCACAGGTTTAAGCGAGCGGCAGATGCAAGAATTGACGGAGTTTGCCGATAAGGCTAGCACTGGTTGCCTAATTATTCCCAATTTCTCGATCGGAGTGGTTTTGATGCAGCAAGCGGCAGTTCAAGCGGCTAAATATTTTGAGAATGTTGAGATTATTGAGTTGCATCATAACCAGAAGGCTGATGCCCCCAGTGGAACAGCGGTACAGACGGCTCAACTGTTGGGTGAACTGGGGCAGACTTTTAACAAGCCGCTGGTGACTGAAACTGAGAAAATGGTGGGGGCACGGGGAGCGCAGGCTAACGAAAATATTCGGATTCATAGCGTGCGGTTGCCGGGATTCATTGCTCATCAAGAAATTCTGTTTGGTGCTCCTGGTCAAATTTATACGCTCCGCCATGACACAATGGATCGGGCTTGTTATATGCCGGGGGTGTTGTTGGCAATTCGTCAGATTTTGGCTCTAAAATCGTTGATTTACGGCCTGGAAAAAATTCTTTAGGATATCAGGAGCGTCAAATTAGCCATGAACAAAATACTACACATCACCCAACGCCAACAATGGGAAACAGCCAAAAACCTAGGCACCTATCGGAGTGAAACCCTAGGCACCGAAGGATTCATCCATTGTTCTACAGCGACCCAAGCAGTCGGATCAGCTAATCGGTTCTTTCAAGGTCAAAAAAATTTAGTTATTTTAGTCATTGATAGCGATCGCGTTCAACCAGAAATTCGCTATGAAGGTGCTGAGAATAATAATCTCTTCCCGCATATCTACGGCGAGTTAAATATTGATGCTGTAGTGCAAGCGATCGATCTCGAATCAGAGGCCGATGGTTCCTTCCTATTACCACCAGAACTAAAGCCCTAGGAACAGTCGATCAAGTAACAACGACCCGTTAGATCTTGGGAATTGACTGCGCCGATCGTTACAGGGTGCTGGCTTAATTGAAAAATTTCCTGCCAATAACCTCCCCCTTGCAACATGAGTGGCAAACCGTGCCGTTCTAAAACATGCTGAATCCGCTGGAAAGCCTCCGGCAAGCGATCGAATGGAATATCTGGGAAAGCATGGTGGACGGCGTGATAATCCAATCCGCCCATTAGCCAGCTGACCCAAAGATAAGTCCTCAAATTGCGACAGGCGTAGAGTTGTGTTAGTTGGTAGCTATTGGTTTTACCCCACAAGCCATAGTGCTCCAGATGATCGCGCGCTTGTATAATCACACCAGCAGACCGTTCCAAAACCAACCAGCACAACACATAGCGACCAACTTCACCCTGATAGCTAAAAAAAGCCAACAATCCGCTCTGAATAACCAGTATGCCCAGCAGATCGATCCAAAACTGCGATCGCAATTGCGGCAGTACAGTTCTTAACTGCCAAGCATTGGCACAGGTTTTGATAATCAGTCCAATACCACCCCACACGAAAATATCTACCAGCCATTGATGACTGATATACCAACGCAGTAACGGATTAGCCATTTGATACTCCGTTGCAGTCCACTGCACCCGCTCTGGGTCGCGCAAGTCGATGCCATTCCAGCCGTGGTGCAAAGGATGAAGCGTCGCGTACAGGCCATAAGGCCAAAGCATTGGCCAAGTCGTCAGACGGGGCATGATGGCCTCAAACCATGGCCAGCCCGTTAGTGTTTGGTGGATCATATCGTGACTACAGATCGTCCAAAACGCGTAAAAGATGCCTGCAACTGTTGTAATCACCACAAACGCCACCAGATTGGTCGTTGACCAAGCCAGCAACACCAAACCGAGAAATATTGCTCCGATCGTCATGAACCGTAGTAGACCGACGAGAGAATTGACCTGACGTAAATCAGCGACCGCAGTTTGTAGTTCTTGGGTGAGATTTTCCGCAGTCGGAGTGTGAGCGACCATAATGTACCTTCCTGAGAACGTACTACTGCTATGAAGTCAAACTTAGACACCCATAGCACAATAGATTACTATCATCTCTATCCTAACGCGGGGGAATTTTCTCCGCATCGATAATTTAAATCGATACCAGCGGACACTGGCACTGTCTTTCAACAGCCGGTGTAAATTAAAAACCCCTCAGCCCCTATTTTTTAGAGAGGCCAAGAGGGTTTAGAACCTGAAGATGTAGTGCTTTAGATATTAAGCATCAATGAATAAATCTTCTCCTTCTTGGGTCACAGCAAAGTTCGCCACATCAGTAGGGGCTTTACCCATTGCCATCATTTTCTTAGCAACACCAGGTAGTGGAATACCTACAAAAGACTCGACCCACTCAGTGTTTTTGCCAGTGCAGATTTCAAACTTGGAGCCATGAAAAGGGCAGGTAATCACGCCGTTTTCAAATTTACCCTTGGCCAGGGGCAGACCCAGGTGTGGGCATTTATTAGCGATCGAACAATATTTATCCCCAACCTTCGCTACTAGGACAGATTGGCCGTTAGCACTAGCTTTTAGGACTTTACCGGTGCTGATATCAGCAGTGGTGGCAATTTTAGTTTTAGTCATGGATGTTCTCCCTCTAAATTGATAATTAGTATGATTAGTTCTGAAGTTGGTAGAAATAATTTTCAGATCATACAGGATCAGCGAGTTCTACTATGTTGGAGAAAAAGCTGCACCACAAGACTAATGAATTGTCATTCCCCCATCGGCGGTAATAATCGACCCAGTCATAAAAGAGGCTTCATCGGAAGCCAAAAATAAGGCTAAGTTAGCAATTTCACTGGGTGCACCCGGACGACCGATCGGCTGAAATTGATCGATCGAAGCATAAATTTTTTCCAGTCCGCCCATCATCTCGGCATGGGCGTAATTAATCGGCGTATCCACCCAGCCCGGGCAAATGCAATTGCAGCGAATTCCCTGCTTGGCATAATCCAAAGCAATACCTTTGGTGAGCATCACGATCGCCCCCTTAGAAGTTGCGTATATAGACAAGAACGGCTCGGCCACTAACCCATTCACGCTCGACATGTTGATGATCGAGCCAGCTTGCTGCCGTAGCATATGCGGAATCGCCGCTCGGCTACCATAAATGGAGCCTTTGACATTTACATTTAAGGTTCGATCGATCACCTCATTGCTCACCTCGTGAAAAACCCCGGGCAGATTAACACCAGCATTGTTCACCAACACATCAATCCGACCATATAAATCGACACAGCGCTGTACAAAGTTATCAGCAGCAGATGAGTCACTCACATCAGCAACCACCACCGCCGCGACCCCGCCAGCAGCCTGAATACCCTGCACCGTTGCTGCCACTGCGGCTTCATTGATATCCACACACAGCACTTTACCTCCTTCTAAAGCCAATCGCTCCGCGATCGCCTGCCCAATTCCCGATCCAGCACCGGTGACCACGCATGCTTTGGCTGCTACTCTACCCATCAAAGCTACCCCGTTGTATTAATATTTAGTGCAAACTATCAATCTTATAAACTATCACTCTTGCAATTATGTTTGATCAGAGCTTCCCTCTGTCTGGTAATAATCCAGAGGCTGATAAAGTTACCCAGCACTGCCAACTGCGCGTAAGCCACCTGGACAAAACTTTTGCCTTCACCGGTAATAAAAAACTGAAAGTATTAGATAACATCAACATTCATCTCTATGCTAATGAGTTTGTCTGTTTAGTCGGTGCCTCCGGATGTGGCAAGTCCACCTTGCTAAAAATTATTGCTGGCTTAGAACAACCTTCCGCCGGACAAATATTGCTAGAAGATGAACTGGTCTTAGGTCCTGGTGCCGATCGAGGGATGGTCTTTCAAAACTACACCCTCTTTCCCTGGCGAACAGTCGCCGATAACATTAGCTTTGGCTTGGAATTAAAAGGTCTATCGAAGTCCGATCGCCAGCAGCAGGTTGCCTATTACCTCGAAGTTGTCGGGCTGACTAAGTTTGCCGATGCTTATCCCAAACAACTTTCTGGAGGCATGAAGCAACGGGTAGCGATCGCCCGTGCCCTGGCCAATAAACCGGCAGTGCTGCTGATGGATGAACCCTTTGGCGCCCTAGATGCCCAAACCAAAGAACAAATGCAAAAATTTATGCAGGAGCTATGGGAACGCACCCAAACTACAATTTTGATGGTGACTCACGATGTGGAAGAAGCCATCTTCTTAGCACAGCGTATCTATGTAATGGGCACTCACCCCGGCTGTATTAAAGACGAAATTCAAGTTGATCTGCCCGATCAGCGCGAGCTAGAACTTAAATTAGAACCACAGTTTATTCAGATTAAAAGAAAAGTTGTCCATTCCTTAGGACATTAAAAAATAGATGTCAGGATGGTCTACACATTCCTAGCAACCAACTCAGCAGTTAGTCACCATTAAAAACAGCGTAATTATGACAGGCTCTTCATCTCAGTCCGTTGGTTCTCGTCGCAAACATCTTCAGCCTTCGCCATTTTGGAGTATTCGGCAAGAGATTCCTCCCCGGCTCAAAATTTTAATGCCGATTATTGGATTGACTGTACCGCTTTTACTTTGGTCAATTCTGAGCTATGGCGGTTTTACATCAGCTACTTTCTTGCCTTCCCCCACTGCGGTTTTAGCCGCTGGCTGGAAAATGTGGCAGGAAGGAACCTTGCTACCAGACGTTTTGATCAGCACTGGCCGAGTCCTGGGCGGATTTTTAGCAGCTGCCATCATCGGCATCCCTTTGGGTCTGGCGACTGGTACCTTTCAGAGTATTGATAGCTTATTCAAACCTTTGGTGGGCACAGTTCGCTACATGCCGGTGAACGCTTTTGTGCCCCTAGTCATGATCTGGGTCGGGCTGGAAGAAAACGCTAAAATTATCATGATTTTTCTGGGGATTGTTCTTTACAATACGATCATGATTGCCGATGCGGTGAAGTTTATTAGCGATGATTTACTAAATGCGGCTTATACGCTGGGTGCCAATCGCCGCGAAATTTTATGGAAGGTGATTTTACCAGCATCTTTGCCGAGCATTTTAGATACATTGCGAGTGAATATTGCTGGTGCTTGGAATTTTTTGGTGTTTGCCGAGTTAATTGCGGCTCAATCAGGTTTAGGATTTCGGATTATTCAGTCTCAACGATATCTCAACACCGATAAAGTATTGTTTTGTATTGTCCTGATCGGGCTGATTGGATTGGTCACTGACTACATATTCCATCGATTGGCCATTGTGCTAACACCCTGGGCAGATCATAATAAAGCCTGAACTTGCTAGAAAACCAGTTTTTCGATAGCTAATCTCACTTGTTCTAAACATCAAAAAGTAAAAACTATGCGTCGAAGAGATATTCTCCGTTCTTCTGCCTTATTAACAATGGGTGCAGTTTCTACATCAATTTTGGGGAGCTGTGGCCAACAGACAGCACCAAAAGATGCGGCTAAAACTTCTGCCGCTAAAGCCCCCTTGCGAATTGCCCTGATTCCTTGGATTGGTTGGGGCAGTGCCCATTTGGCCGAAGTCAAAGGATTTTTTAAAGAAGAAGGAATTGAAGTTCAACACATAGCCTTCCAAAGTGTTACGGAAGTGAACACGGCGCTATTATCCAAGAAAATAGATATGTCTTGGTTGGTGGCTTTAGATTTGCTGGTACTAGCCGCCAAAGCTCCAGATCTCAAGTTTATTTATGCTTCGGACTACTCGGGTGATGTGGATGCAATCGTTGGGAATGGGATCAATTCACCAGCTGATCTGAAGGGCAAGAAGTTAGCACGGGAAGATGTTCCTTATGAAGTGGTATTTACCAATAAGTATTTGGCATCGGTCGGGTTAACGGAGAAGGATGTAAAAATCGAATCCTTAGCAGTTGCGGATGCCCATGCGGCTTTTGTGGCGGGTAAAGTGGATGCAGCCACTATCTATGAACCTTTCATCACTAAAGCTTTGAAGGGCAGACCAGGATCCAAAGTTCTCTATACAGCCAAAGGAAGTAATACTATCGCCAACGGTTTAGCCGCCGAAAGCTCGGTACTGCAAAGCCGCAAGGGAGACATTATGGCTTACTTGCGAGCTATTGAAAAGGGCATGAAATTTGCTGAAGCCAATCCCCAAGAGGCCAATGCGTTATTGGCTAAATGGACATCAGCTGCCCCGGAAGAAGTATCAGCACAAATTCCGCTGGTGCGCATCATGAATCTGGCTGCGAATAAGTCGATCGTTTTCGATGAGAAAAATCCGCTCAATGCCATTAACAGTATTAACTCGGCAGCACCACTGCTTGTCAAAGCAGGTAAAATAACTAAGGTGCTAGCGGGTAAGGACTTAGTGGATAGCTCTTTTGTGAAAGCTCTCTAGGGGTATTTTTAAAGCCCACAACTAGCAGCGAGTAATCAGAATAATTAATCGACGATCCGATCGAACACTTAATCGGATCGTCGATTAGTTTTTAGGTGGTGATGGATAATACAAGCATGAATCAACAACAAGCCACCATCGCCGCGATCGCGACTGCCATTGTGCCCCAACAGGGCAGTGTCGGCATTATTCGCCTCTCGGGGGCAACGGCGATCAAAATTGCTCACCAACTTTTTGAGGCACCTGGTCAGCAAATTTGGGAGAGCCATCGGATTCTGTATGGCTACGTGCGTCATCCCCAAACTAGATCGATCATCGATGAAGCCCTACTGCTAATCATGCAAGCGCCCCGTTCCTACACCCGTGAAGATGTTGTAGAGTTCCATTGTCATGGCGGGATGATGCCGGTGCAGCAAGTTTTGCAACTTTGTATCGAAGCTGGAGCCAAACTGGCGCAGCCCGGTGAATTTACCCTCCGCGCTTTTCTCAATGGTCGGATTGACTTGACCCAGGCTGAAAGTATTGCCGATTTAGTGGGTGCCAAATCGCCAGCAGCAGCGCAAGCGGCACTGGCCGGACTGCAAGGCAAGCTGCGGCTCCCTATTCAGCAAATTCGTCAACAGGCTTTGGATATCTTGGCAGAAATTGAAGCTCGAATTGATTTTGCCGATGATTTACCGCCCTTGGATGTCGCCACTGTTATTCAGCAAATTCAGGCATTAGAGCAGCGAGTCGCCGCCATTGTGGCTACCACGGATCGAGGCGAATTGTTGCGGATGGGTCTAAAGGTGGCAATCGTTGGTCATCCTAATGTCGGTAAATCTAGCTTATTGAATGCTTGGAGCCAGTCTGATCGAGCGATCGTCACGGACTTACCCGGCACCACTAGAGATGTAGTGGAATCTAATCTGGTAGTCGGGGGCATTCCCATCCAGGTACTAGACACCGCTGGTATTAGAGAAACCACCGATGTGGTGGAACAGATTGGGGTAGCGCGCTCCAAGACTGCCGCCCAGCAAGCTGATTTGGTGCTACTCACGATCGATGCCCAGCAGGGTTGGACAGCAGCAGAGGAAAATATTTACCAACAAGTGACTGGCAAACCAATTATTTTGGTGATCAACAAGATTGATTTGGTGGCGACAGCGCCCCAAATCCCGGCACATGTGCAATCCCAAGGTCTAGTAACAACCGCTGCTGTGCAGGCGGCGGGGATCGATCGATTAGAAGCAGCCATCCTATCAATTGTCCAAACCGGTGAATTGCAAGCTGCTAATCTAGATTTAGCCATTAACCAGCGACAGGCCGAGGTATTGACCCGCGCCCAAGTAGCCTTAACTCAAGTGCAAGAGGCGATCGCTAACGATTTACCCTGGGATTTTTGGACGATCGACTTACGTACTGCTATCCAGGCACTGGGTGAAGTGACGGGTGAGGAACTAGTTGAATCGGTATTGGAGCGAATTTTTAGTCGGTTTTGTATCGGTAAATAAATTATGGTCAAGCGTTAGACGCATAATTAGGATTAATAACCCGATACTTTGATCCTATGTCGCCAGCATCAACACCAACTCCGATTCCGTCCAAAATGACTCTGGGCACCAAGATGGCCTACGGCGCTGGGGATACCGGCACCGCCATCACTGCCATGATCTTGCTGTCTTACCTTTCACCGTTCCTCACGGATGTCGCGCATCTATCTCCGGCTCTAGCAGGCCAAAGTCAGCTGGTGGGTAAAATCTGGGATGCCATCAACGATCCGATTGTGGGTACGATGAGCGATCGAGGTGATCTATTTGGGGACAAGATTCGGAAAAAATGGGGCAGGCGTTATCCCTGGATGCTAGTGGGAGCAATTCCCTTCGGGATTTTCTTTTTCTTGCAGTGGATTGTGCCGTTTGCTAGCGATCGACAGTGGGAGTTGTTTGCCTTTTACACCTTCATCTCGATTCTATTCAATACTTTTTTTACCGTTGTTAATTTGCCCTATACTGCTCTGACGGCAGAGTTAACCCAAGATTATAACGAGCGCACTAGCCTCAACACCTTCCGTTTCAGCTTCTCGATCGGCGGTAGTATTCTGGCGCTGCTGATTGCCAGAGCAGTCTTTCAGTCGGATGCAGCTCCTGGGCAGCAATATTTAACTATCGGCGGAATTTGTGCAGCCATTACGGTATTGCCACTGTTTTGGTCTGTTTTTGGCACTCGCCGTCATGCCGAACAAGTGGCCATTGATCACCCCGCCGAGAAAGAGCCAGTCACGATGCCGATTTGGCAGCAAATCAAGTTAACTTTAGCCAATCGACCTTTCTTATATGTAGTCGGAATTTATCTCTGTTCTTGGTTTAGCCTTCAGCTCACCGCCGCCGTCATTCCCTACTTTGTGGTGAATTGGATGCATCTTCCCCAGAAAGATTCACCATTGGTGATGTTGTCAGTACAGGGGACGGCTTTGGCCATGCTATCGGTCTGGAATATTCTCAGCCAAAAATTCGGCAAAAAAGTAGTTTATTTTATGGGCACCAGCCTGTGGATCATTGCTCAAATTGGTTTGTTTATGCTCCAGCCCGGTCAAGTTGTTTGGATGTATATGCTAGGAATTATGGCCGGTTGCGGGGTTTCCACGGCCTATCTGATTCCCTGGTCGATGTTGCCAGATGTGATTGAGCTAGATGAACTGAATACTGGTCAGCGCCGGGAAGGGATCTTTTATAGCTTTATGGTTTTCTTGCAAAAAATCTGTTTAGGTATAGCAGTAGCCACTGTGATGCAAAGTTTGGAATGGACAGGTTATCGCCCACCAGTGGATGGAGTGACCCCAGATCAGCTACCAGCGGTCTTGGATGCAATTCGTTGGTCGATCGGACCAATTCCTACGTTGTCTTTAATCGGGGGTTTGGCCTGCGCTTACTTTTACCCAATTACCAAGGAACGGCACCAACAGATTTTGTTAGAGCTAGCCGCTCGCCAGGCAAATCAATAGAGAATAGCTACCGTATTTCACCAATTAATTGACACCGCACCAAAACATAAGATACTCTAATTAAGCTTCACTTGGAGAAGTGGCCGAGCGGTTGAAGGCGCAGCACTGGAAATGCTGTTTAGGGGTAACTTTAACGAGGGTTCGAATCCCTCCTTCTCCGTACCCCCAAAAACCCAGTTCAATTAATTGAACTGGGTTTTTTGCATGGTTTAAGTTTAAGCAAGAAATTTTAGGAGATGGATAAAGTCGAACGAAGGTTTTTAAGAAAATCTCACTAAATATTACCGAGTAAAAATTAGTTAGGCTCCAGATCTTACTTTTATCTTACTTTTTCTCACTGACAACAAAATTTTTTAGCCGTAAGATTTATTTGTAAACTTTGTGTCAAAGAACAGATTGTAGTAATCAAAATTACAAATATGAGTAGCATTTTATCAGAAACTAATACTAGAGAACAGCTTGAAATGACGCTCAAGATAGAGCTGATGTCCCGAGGCCAGAGGTATTACAGAGATCCCAATCCCCCAAGTAGAGAATTTAATGAGGAAGGAGAAATTATACAATTAATGTCACGAGGCGTGGCTTATAGAAAAACAGTTGTTCCCAAAACTTATAAAAAGCCTGATTTTATTAATTGGCGTTGGAGATGTGAATAAGTTTTTTGGGTGACAGCAAATCTGTAATAGCAAACTAAACTCCAATATGACGAAACCAGCGTTTTTTCCATTGAGCTGTCGATTCTAGCAGGCAGTCCACCTGTTCCATTTCCCGACGAACCATAATTTGAGGCATCGTATCTTGGAGCGCTGGATCGCGGTAGGGTACAGCGGCTCTAGTTAAAAGATGTTCTTCAGCCATCATCGATAGAGCCGGGAGCAATTGCTGGTTCCAGCTAGCTACCGTGCCCGGTGCTTTCCGCCCCACGGCGGGCATATCAGCAATTGCTAGACCCGCCGTACGTAAAGCGGTACGAACAGCAGCAGCACAAGAATACGTAGCTAAGAGACCATCTGGGGCACAGCAGGCCGCAACGATGCTCAGGAACTCCACTGTCCATAGCTGCGGGCAAGCCTGGGGCGAAAAAGGATCGAGAAAAATTGCATCGGCTAAAAATCCTCGGTCTCTGACTGATGGGATACGGTGACGAGCATCGCCCCACTCCAATCTGGCCGTTAGTTGATCGCGCTGGGTCCTGCCCCTAGTGGCCAGCTCTGCCAATAAGGACGGAATGGGCTCTGGCCATTGGGCTAGTAACCCGTGAGCAACGGCATCTTGAGGCACCTGCGGGCTGATTTCTAAGGCGACTATTTCTACTTGGCAAGCTGGATTGACTCGCCAGATCTCGGCCAGCGCAGCGGCGCTGTTGTAGCCCAAACCGTAGCAGATATCAAGAATCTTCAAACTAGGGCGCAGGGCGCGCTCGGTCAGCTGGGTAGCTGCTACATATTTGTAGAATGCTTCTGACCGAGCACCATAGCTACTATGAAAATTTTGGCCAAATTCTTCAGAAAAAAATGTGAAAGAGCCATCATCAGTGGGCTGTGGGTCAAAATTAGTCACGGGTTGAAAATTTGCGCTAGAGCTAGCAACAATTTTTGATTATCAGCGATCGACTTCACCGCCACCCGCCCATAATTGGCTCCCAGTTCGGGAAAGCTTAGACAGTCTCGGATTAAAATCTGGAACTTTTGTAACAACTGCCGCTGGAGATCAGGAACTGGCCGATTGGCTCGTAATAGAAAAAAGTTAGCGGCACTGGGGTAAACCTGGAGACCAGAAATAGCTTGCAGACTGGTAAACATCTCCGGCTGAGCAATGTTGTACCACTGCCAAGTTCGATCGACAAAATCTTGATCAGCAAGAGCCGCTATGGCAGCGACTTCTGCCAAATGATTAACTGGCCAAGGATCGCGCCAAGCTTGCCACTGCCGCAACCGATCAGGATGGCTAATGCAATAGCCGACTCGCAGCCCCGGTAAACTGTAAAACTTGGTCAAAGAGCGAATGATAATCAGATTGGGATATTTTGTGACTACATCCACCAAACTTTGCTCTGGCGGCACAAAATCAATAAAAGACTCATCGACTACGACGAGGGCAAATTTCTTTAAGCAGCTCATTAGCAGCTGTTTGTCAAATAACTGGCCGGTCGGGTTATGGGGATTGTTAATGAGTAGTCCAGCGGTCGCTGGAGCCTTAGCCAGCACTTGTTCTAAATCTTGGAGCTGTCCTTGGGCATCAATGAAGGGATACCTGTCGATATGAGCGCCAAAGGCCGTCAGTGCCCGAGCATAGTCATTAAAAGCTGGAGTAAGCAGTATCGTCTGGGTCTGATTAGCCAATTCCCGGCCAGCCCAGGTCAATAATTCAGCAGCTCCATTACCCGGCAAAATCCAATCGCGATCAATGTGGTGGTGCTGAGCCAACGCTTGGCAGAGTTCTTGGTAGCCCGGAATAGGATACTGGTCAATTTTGGATAAGTGTTGACCAATGGCGGTAATCACCCCCGGGGAGGGACCCAGGGGATTAATGCTAGCGGAGAAATCCAAAATGCGATCAGCTGAGCAGCTAGCAATTGCAGCTGCCCAGGCCAGATTTCCACCGTGAGTTGGGGATTGTTTCAATCAGCCTACTTTTTCTTGGCTGCTGTCGCAGTTTTAGCTGCTACCGGAGCTGCCTTAGAATCAGATACTTTGTCTTTAAACAATTTACCTGCCGAGAACGCCGGTACCTTAGTAGCGGGGATTTCCATCTTTTCACCAGTGCGGGGGTTACGACCTTCACGCTTCTGGCGCTGTCTAGGTTCAAACGAACCAAAGCCCACCAAGGTGACCTTATCACCATTGGATACGGCTTCCATAATCACTTCCAAGGCAGCAGAGAGAACGGTGTCTGCTTGCTTTTTAGTAACTGCAGCTTTATCAGCAACCTGATCGACTAATTCACCTTTATTCATTGAATGTCTCCATTAGTTCTAAGGAAATTGGGTTGAGCTTCTCAATGATTAATCTAGATACGGAGGAGGTACGGTCAGGATTTCTACCTGAAGAATCCCCGAAGCTTTGATTCAACGAGATTTGCACTGACTTATTCTAATAGGTGAAAGCATATTTTGGAAGACTTAAATTCTTAAATTATGTTGATTTTCATACTTTCTTTGTTATTTTTCTCTGCATATTTGCCCCTAGACCTCTCCAAACATCTCCAATAATATCAAATTCAACAGTTTAATGAGTAATTAGACTTAATCAAATTGATTGAGCTATAAGCTTTGTCTATCAAGCGTTATAGGCGTTAGAAATATATTATTTAATCTATTGGCTAGCTAGATTTTGGTCGTAATCGCACCAATGGCGGGTGCTAATTGGTTTTGACGACCAACACCGAACAAGTTGCTTCTTCAACCACTTGACTACTAACCGAGCGTTGAATGATCCGATCGATCCCCATCAGGCCACGACTACCAATCAAAATTAGTTGGCAGTGATGAATATTTGCCAAGCGGACAATTTCGGTCGCTGGCTCGCCAGTCACTATTTCCAACTCACTGTGGTAATTCAGGTGCTCTTGATAGCTCTGGAGCTGCTGGATCACCTCTGGATAATCGGAGCCAACTCGGTGGGGGAGATCGGCAGACAACTCTACCTGCTTAGTCGGAATGATGTGACACAGCACAATCTTAGCAGTAGGAACTAACTGTAGAGACTCAATTGCAGCAATGACTTGAGCCGAATAGGGGGTTTCATCGACTGCCACCAAAATAGAGGTTAGAGTCATGGATTAAAATCTCTCGCTTGATATTAAATGCTAGGAAATATGTGCTGACTATAGTTCATTCCCAGAAGTTAGCTGTTGGACAGTTAGCGACTCTATGGCTCTGTCTATTATTTGGGAGCGGTCTGCACAAGAACTGGATGTTATTCATATTATATCTACTGCTCCCACTCAACATTAAAAAGTAACGTTCCCCGGGTCTGGTGGAGCCAACAGCAGTTTCAATCGATCGAGTGCTGCCGGGTCGAGATAGCGCTCATACCGATTTATCAAATCTTGCCAAAAGCTGTGGATGTCATCTTCTTCGATCGCCCAAGCCACGCGCTGATTATGCAAGACAGCCATTACCATACCGTTGACTTGAGGAGCGGTAAACTCGGGATAGGTGCGGAGTTTGCCGATATATTTGTGAACATCGGCTAAAGATTGACTACTGGCCAACTCCCGCACTAAAAAATCTCGATCCCGGAGATTGGCCATGCCAATGGTGGGCAGCTGCTCCTTGCAAAAACCGGAGAGGCGGCGATAGAAGTAAATGGTAGATTGTTTGCGCCGTTCCCAATCATCGCGCAAAAAATCGCTCAAATCGTCTTCACTAAAGACCGAACTATAATCTTTATCACCGCTAATCAAGAACAGATCGGTACCATCGGGTACCTCTGTCAGCAAGCATTCCCAGTTAATCGCGTCGCCCAAGGAATTATTCTTGCCTGGCGGATTACCCACACTCATCCGCAGTCTGGCTCGATCGATCACCGCTGCATCGATCACCAGCTTCGTCCCTTTTTCAAACAAGCTGCGTAGCATCCGATCGGCTTGGAGGTTTTTAGCTTTGATATCGATCGAAATTTTGGCAACGATGGCGCTGTGGACTTTTTCATATTCTTTCAGAGTAGTGAGCAGCTGTTCGACCTCCGGATAGTCCGCGCAAATCTGAGGTAGCTGAGGATTGAAAGTTTGACTGTAGAAAGATTTCAGCGCTCCTTCGATGCGCCGTTCTCGGTTGCGATAAAATTCATCCAGAATTTGATCGGTAATTAGTAAAGTCACTTCACCAGCAGCTACCAGATCGGCCAGCTTGCCTAGCTCCTCTAAGTCTTCCTGGTTAAATGCATAGAAAGACAAGAGAATATTGGTGTCGATAAAAAGCTGCATGGCGGTGGCGAGAAGCGGATGGACATCATTCTAGCCGAGGGCGGGTGGGTTAGTAATAATCACCACCAGAACCAAAGCGCCAAGCATTACGCCAGCATTGCCACCGGTATTGTTGCTGAGGGGAGAGGTTCTGACCAGCGGTAGGAAAGCTGTGATCCAGTTGGTGAAGGAAACTATAGCCGCCCAGGTTGGCATAGTGACCAACCCAGTCGATCAATGTCTGGATGCCTACTTGCTGAACGATCTTCATGACCAGCACCGGATCGGCCAGCGCCATGGCAAACATGGTTTGAGAAAGGGCTGGAAACTGCACGATATCTTGCAAAAAGGGGCGCAACACCGGATCTCCCAATTTTTCCATGGCGATGAAAGTAGTAGAGAGTAATTGGTTAATCCGACCTGGTTCTACCTGCTGGCCAACACCAACACTCATGGCCTTTTGAAATAACCAAGTCACCGACATATTAGGTTGATAGGGCTGGATCGATCGGAGATCAGCGGCGGCCAAAAAGTCGTGAGTCAAACATGCCTGGATGCTATCGGTTAGCCGCACTAAATGACGCATCAGCGCTCCAAAGCCCCCAAAGCTCAACGGCGACTGCATACCGCTACTATCCCCAACTTGCAAAATACGCGGCCAGGGAGTTTGTAGTGGTGATTTTTGATAAGCCGGAAAAAATCCCATCAACATCCGCTGAAACTTTACGGCCTCCAGTTCCACCTCTTGATATTGAGGTAACCACGATAAATAGTCCTCTAACAACTGGCTGAAGCTGGGACGCTGTGGATCGGCATCGGCATAAGTAAACATGTAGGTAGTACGGCCAGTCCGCGCCGGAAAAGCTTCCCAAAAATATTGACACTGGTTACGAATGGGGGCAAAAGTATAAATCAAGTCACCATAAGACTTTTCGGGCAACCCTTGGGCACAGCTTCCCACCACTAAGCAAACTCCCTCTGGTGGTTGCTGTCCTTGAGTAATAGCTCTAGCCTGCTGGGCGATCGGCGAAAAGTGTCCCATCACATCTAGCAACAACCGCGCTTTGATCGAGATTGGAGTGCCGTGACTGGTGCCCCGAACTAGCACCCCATCAGCATAAATCTCTGCTCGATCGAAGCCTGTATATTCTAGTAATCGTCCGCCAGCAACTAAAAATTTGGCGCGCAGCGTGGCTAATAAAAACACTGGATCGACCCCAATATTTAAAATATCGCGCACCCATAGTTCGATACCACCGTGGAAACCGACTCGGGCTGGATTATAAGTGGTAGCGATCGACTGCTCTAGCTCGGCGGTATTCAACAATTCCAGCTCCAGCAGTGCCTCTAATTCTTTCCGGGAAATATTCCATTCTTGGGCACGGCCTTGCAGCTGGCCCTGCTCCAGCAGGACTACTCGCCAACCGCGCTGTTGCAGCGCACAACCAAGAAAGATACCTAAAGTGCCACCGCAAATCACCACATCGCTATCCAAATCACCCAATCGTTGGTCACCCAATGACGCCACCATTTCGGGAACTAGCTTAGTGATCGATCGATAATCTTGCCAAAACCGATCCATTCTTTGCAGTTGAGCTGGTAGTTCGATCGGCAGATGAGCAGAAGTAATTAGAGACATAAAAAGAAGCCGCAGCATGGTTTGGGCATTGTAACAAAATTGCTAAATCTTGCTGGCCAACTACGTTGTCACCCCGCCAGACATTAACCAAAGGCAACTTTGTGACGGAAGAGATATATTCAAAGGAAAATATAGAAAACTTATTTTCGCCAACCAGCCCATGTCCCCAACTGACCTGATCGCCATTATCAAAGCCGACTACGCCAAGTTTCCGGAGGCTCAAACCTACAGCATCTACAGCCCAGATGTGTACTTCAAAGATCCAATGTACGACTTTCGAGGGCTAGCGCGCTACCAAAAGATGATTGGCTTTATTACTACTTGGTTCAAAAACCTCCAGCTCGACCTCCATAGCATCGAAGAAGTTAGTAACGGCCTAAAAACCCGTTGGACAATGAGTTGGGATGCCCCACTACCCTGGAAACCACGTATTTCTGTCACCGGCTGGAGCGAATTGAGTATTAGCGCCGACAATTTGATTACCGCCCATATCGACTACTGGGACTGTTCTCGCTGGGCAATGATCAAACAACACTTTAATTTTTGAAGTACTTTAATTCTTAGACAAGAGTAATAAAAATTATTGAGCTGGTAGTTAATTGAGCTAAACCAAACTAGCCGAAACTCTGGTCAGCAATTTGAACGATGATTTTATTGAATAGGCTTGTAAAATTGATGTATCAACGTTAATCGCCATCACACTACCAACATCATGGAAAAGTGGAAATAAGTTCCCTAACTTAGCTGGCCAGTATCTGGATGGCAAGATTGATGAAAGTTGGAAATAGTTATTAAGTCAGTTTTAAATATTAAATTAGTGAATCAATTTAAATCGTCTAACACAATAGGAAAAGTGATGGCTAATCGGGAACAGTGGCAAGGTCTCATGCAGCAGGTGCAAGATCTGCGCAGTCGAGGGGAATATGAATTAGGTATCCGCAAAGGAAAAGTAGCCCTCAAACTAGCAGAGAATCTTTCTTCAACCGATTTAACTCTCACCTTAAATAATTTAGCTGGGTTATACAAATCCCAACAAAAATACGATAAAGCTGAACCTCTTTACCTGCGAGCATTAGCCATTCGGGGACAAAAGCTAGGGAGAAAACATCCTGATGTGGCCACTAGTTTGAATAATTTAGCGGTGTTGTGTAAAGCCCAACGGCGATTTGGCGAAGCCCAGCATCTTTACCTGCAAGCGATCGAGATATTGGAACAAAAACTAGGTAGCGAACACCTATCAGTAGCCAACACCTTACACAACTTAGCAGGGCTATACAAATCCCAGCAACAATACGATAAAGCTGAACCTCTTTATCTGCGAGCGCTTACCATTCGGGAGCGGAAATTAGGTCGTGACCATCCATCAGTAGCCAGCACCTTGAATAATTTAGCTGGTTTGTGTGAAGCCCAAGGTCGTAATGCCGAAGCAGAACCTCTTTATCGTCGAGCTTTAGCGATCGCCGAGCAGAAATTAGGCCAAATATCTGAAAAAGGTGATCCGCCACTAGCAAATCAGGATACAGCAGCCCTGGCAACAGCCCCGATAGATCCTAGTTTAAACAATGTGGTGTTGAGGGAAAATAGTTTAGGCCATGATACCGCCGATACCCTGCATGATTTAGCCATATTGTGTGAATCTCAAGGGCGATATGCGGAATCTGAGCAGCATTACCTGCGGGCTTTAGCGATATGTGAACAGCAACTCGGCACTGAGCACCCGGCGGTGGCGAACATATTGAATGGTTTAGCAGCGTTATGTAAATCGCAAGGGTGGTACGGAGAATCTGAGCAGCATTACCTACACGCTTTAACCATCTACGAACAGCAACTGGGCAATGAACATCCTTTAGTATCTAACAGTTTCAACAATTTGGCCGAGTTGCATTATGCCCAAGGATGGTACGGAGAAGCTCTAAAGCACTATCAATCATCTTTAATTTGCCAATATAATTTCCTGCGTCATCAACTGGTATTTGTTGGTGAAGAAGAATATCAGCTCTATATCCAAAACATTAAATTCACTCTAGATATTATCCTTTCTCTGGTTTTTACCTACCTCCCTAATGAGTCAGCGGCTCGTGAATCCGCTCTCTGTGCTGTTTGTCGCGCTAAGATGCTGGGCACCACTACCATGGCCACTCGCAATGCCCTTTTGCATAGTGCTAACTATGCTCATCTCCAACCTAAATTTCAGCAGATCAGTAACCTGATTATTCAAGGTAACAATCTAGAAGACAACGATCCAGCTAGAGCAAATATTCTCAGTCAGGTGCGGGGAATCGAAGTAGAAATTGACCAGGATGCACTGGAAATGATGATCCCGGAAGCACTGATGATTGATCATCAATCAATCGCCTTGAGCCTCCCTACTGACAGCACCCTGATCGAATTTATTAAATTTCACCCCTACGACTTTGAGCACCAATCTTGGGGCGATGAACATTACATGGCCTTGATCTTACCCCAAGCCCATCCCAGTGCCGTCCAAATGGTTCCTTTAGCAGCTGCCGCCGACATTGATGAATTAGTAGCAGCTTATCGTCAGTTTATTAATCTCAACTCTACCCAAAGTGACTCCTCAGATACAAGTAGTGCCGGGCTACCCGAAAAACTAATCGCCCCTTTACTTCCTTATTTACATAGCTTCCACTTAGTAATTGCGCCCGATGGTACACTCTCGCATCTGCCCTTTAACCTGCTACTAGACGAGCACATCGTCACCTATCTCACCACTGGCCGAGATTTGCTGCGTAGTCCCAGTCGCAAACCGGCTAGTGCCTCTTTAGTTGTGGCCGATCCCGATTTTGATGATGTATCAACTCAGCCCCAACCAGTTTTATCAATGGCTACCGAACATTTGGCCAAATCAGATATCGGCAACCTCAACTTCCCGCCATTGCATAACTATGGCTTGTTGGGAAGATCGATCGCCTATCGGCTCAATGGCAAAGAGCGTTACGAACAAGCCGCTACCAAAAACGCTATCACTAGCACCTGCCCCCATATTCTCAGCATCCTCACCTATGGCTTCGCCCTCCAAGCTACCAACAACACGCCAGATTTGATGAATAGATCAGGGCTAGCGCTGAGTGGAGCTAATGTAGACAAGAATAACCTGCTGTTAGCGAGCGAAATTGCCGCTCTCGATCTGCACAGTAACAATCTCACCATCCTGATTGTCTGTGGCACGGCTCCCGGCACGATCCAATCAGGTGATGGCATTCATGAATTACGTCGTGCTTTCGGCATTGCCGGAGCGCAAACCACGATCGCCAATCTTTGGTCAGTGCCGGTTTTAGTTTCAGTCGTACTGATCGAAAGATTTTTTGATAATCTTCAGAATCAAAAAATGGGCAAAGGAGCTGCTCTCATTGAAGCTCAAGTATATTTGTGTACGCGCACGCGGCTGGAACTGAAAGAAACCGCCGCTGGTCGCCGGGCACTGGCTGAACTCCAAGAGGCGAATTGTGATGATGGCGAGAATTACCCCTTTGCTCGCCCTTATTTTTGGGCAGCCTGGGTTTGTCAAGGGGAAACAGAACAGATGGAATACACTACGACTCAACGCTTAGGAGTCTTGAATATCAGTGGTAAAGCAGTCAATGTCCGGCTAAAAACTTAAGATGAGAATCAATTGTTTTTAATTGTGGCCTGCAAGGCATTTTGAAGCTGCTCTGTTAACTTGACTAAGGTCTGTTTAGCTTCAGCCCGACTACTACTATATTGAGACCATTGGGCTGAAACTGAAATAGGTTCACCAATTGTCATGGTTGCCCGTCGATCGCCTAGATCTGGTCGCTGATGGTTGGCATGGTCGCCTTTGATTTTATGAATCACATCCCACAAGATCAGACTAGTTTCGGCAAATCTTTCGGGGCTGGGTACGGCGCTGACATAAGACCCGGTCACGGCTACGAATCCTTCGACCAAGCGCATGTGCCACATGCGCGAACTAGCTTCGGCGGCCACTCGATCGGCTAGTCCGCGCTCTAAGGGCGAGAGCTTACCGGGATTGCTGATGTCTTCGCGGTAGATGCAATCCCACCCGGCCTGTTCTAGTTTGCGGCAGCGATCGATCACCGTCCCCTTGGCCTGAATCCCAAAATACTGCTCAGCAACTCGCAGCGCCGAATCCAGCAAGGTTTGCAACCGCCTAGTGAATTCCGTTGCACTAATTGGTTGATCGCTAGCCACCAGTTCCGGAAAACTTTGCCGATAGCAACGACGATAAAAATCTTCCATTAAATTCAAAATGTATTCTCCCAACCGGTAGAGGCGTTGGTAGCGCACATCTGAAAAATCTCCCGGCAAAGCTGTTAATCCGCAGTCCAGTTCTAGCTCCTGCAACAGTCGATCGATCGCCGCCCAAGGTGGATTTTGATAGTGATATTGAATGCCGATCGGTAGAATCCAAACTTCTTGATCTTGACCAGCCGCCTTGAGGTCTTCGATACACCAAAAGCCCATCTGAATCGCCCCTGGTTCCAGAGGACTAATGAGTTCATTATGGCCATTAGTACCACCTTCGGGGGCAATCGCCAGGGGTAAAGACCCTTGCCAGAGCAAATTTCGAATAGATTTTAGACCCATGCGATCGAGCTTGCCGCGATGGATCGGCGTCGCGCCCATATTGGGCAATAGCCAACTAACCAATTTACCAGCCCAGATCGGTACCCCTCGATCGTAGATGAAGTGGGCATGGGCTGGAATTGATAGCTTGATGCGCTGTCGCTTGGCAGCTTTTGGCAACGCTTGGGACAACAAATGCATCATGGCAAAGCCATCATCAGGGCTAGGATGCCGAAAGGCCAAAATTAGGCGGATTTGCTTATGTTGGAATTGATCGTAGAGCTGCAACAGTCGATCGACATTGACAGTATCAATCCGTTTAATTTTGAGCTGAAATTTAGTCCAGAAAGGTAACAATAACCGAATCAGCTTAAAAGCGATCGGATTAAATGTAGGTGGTAAGAATTTAAGAGCTGGTTGAGCTTGGGTAATCGGGGGCATAGACGTTAGCAAAAATTTTGGACTGTGACGATGATGGGTTAGTAATAGTTTTAGCTCAGATGGTGCGGGATAAAGGGATGAAAGTAAAAGGAGAAACCCAGTACCACATAAGCCGCTAGCAATAAGATGCCCTCCAACCAATTCGATCGACCATCCGAACTAATCGAGTTAGCAATTAATACGGCCACTGCTACCGCGACCAACTCAAACGGATTGAAATCCAAATCCATAGGCTGCCCTATGATCAGACCGGCAATCACCAAAACCGGTGCCACAAACAGGGCAATCTGTAAACTAGAACCCACAGCTACCGACACCGACAAATCCATTTTGTTCTTCATCGCTACCGACACAGCAGTAGCATGTTCGGCAGCATTACCAATAATCGGTACCAAGATTACCCCCGTAAACAGCGGGCTGAGGCCAAACTGACTGGTAGCCTCTTCCAAAGTCGATACCAAAAATTCTGATTCGATAGCAACCAGCAGCGTACAAACCAACAAAACACCAATCCACAACGGTAAATTCACCGCAGTCTCGCCATCATCAGCCAAGTTTACATCAGCTAATTCTCCTGGCGTGAGTTCCGCCAATCCTACATCATACAAATAGGTATGGGTTTTCATCGAAAACAGCAGCGTCAGCACATAAACAATAATTAAAACGATCGCCACCGCCACCGATAACTTCTGAATCGTAGTCTCACTAATGCCAGTAGAGGTGTAATCCACCGCCGTGGGCAGCAGCATTGCAATTACGGCTAAATTCATACTAGAAGCATTGACCCGTGCCACTGTCGGCTGAAACTCTTGCTCCTTATAGCGCAGTCCTCCCAGAAACATCGATAGACCCATTACCAGTAGCAAGTTACCAATAATCGAGCCGGTGAGACTGGCTTTTACCACATCGACTAAACCAGCATTCAACGCCACCAAAGCAATAATCAACTCCGTAGCATTGCCAAAAGTCGCATTGAGCAAGCCACCGAGGGATGGACCTAAAACCACTGCAATTTCTTCAGTAGCCGTACCCATCCAAGCTGCTAGCGGAATAATTCCTAAACAAGCAGTTACAAAAATAACCGGCGCACTCCAATGCAAGAAGTGACCGGCGATCGAAATAGGAATAAAAAGTAATAGAAAGGATAAGATATTTCTGAGACTCATCAACTGACCCTGAATTAGCACACCATTCAGCTTACTGGAGTTTTATCACTGCATTTATCCGTAAATTTGACGATTATTCAGATGGCTCTTGATCTGAGTCCGCAGATTTACTGAAACCTAAGCCATTAGCCGCCGCATAACGATCCATAAAACGCATAAACCGATCCCATTCTGCTGGAGACTTCATCAAATGGATTGCTTCTAGTGCCGCCGGTTGACCATTAACAAATTTGGCTTTAACTTCCCGTGTAATGATTTCCCCCTCTTCATCGATCATATACAAGCCAGTAACGGCATCAGGATCGTTACGGAACAGAGCTTCCGGCTTGTCAAAATAAAGAATTGCTGTCCCTTCTTGACCATCACGAGATTTAGTCAAACGAACATCAGGTAGCACTCCTTCCGTCGTGCCGCGCGAAAACTGCATTTGAGCCATAAGATAATAGGTTATTAAAAACGATTAACCGATTTTAACATTGCGGGGAGACTGCTCTGCCCCCAAAATCTCACAAAAAACCCGTCTACAGAAGTTAGTTGAAGACGGATTGATTAATAAAATGACTCTGAGCTTATTCCTCAGTAGCTGAAACAAAATCTTCTTCCAGAACCTCAACTTCCGAATCTTCATCATTAGCTGATGCTTCGATCGACTGACCAGAAGCCTTCGCAATCAGCATTTCACGGTACTTCTGAGCCATCTCTTCAGCCATTTCATAAACCTGCTCGCGGTTCTTAATCATGTCACCAGGCTCGGGTTCTAACTGCTTAGTCGAAAGAGAAATCCGACCTCTTTCCGCATCTAGATCGATAATCATGACCTTCACTTCATCATTCACATTGAAAACACTATGTGGCGTATCAATATGGTCGTGAGAAATCTCGGAAATGTGTAGCAGACCACTAACACCACCAATATCAATAAAGGCACCGTAAGGCTTGATCCCACGTACCGAACCGATTACGACTTCGCCTACTTCCAGGCGATTCATCTTCCGTTCGACTAACGCCCGACGATGGCTGAGAACTAGACGGTTACGGTCTTCATCTACTTCCAAAAACTTCAACGGCAATTCTTCATTTAGCAACTCTTCCTTAGGTTTACGAGTGCTGATGTGAGAACCGGGAATAAAGCCCCGCAGACCTTCAATGCGCACCAAAGCACCACCACGGTTAGTGGCAAATACCTGAGATCTAACAGTGGCATCTTCAGCTTGCAGCTGCCGCACTCTTTCCCAAGAGCGCATGTATTCAATCCGCCGGATCGACAGCGTGAGCTGACCATCTTCATTTTCATCGGTAAGAATGAAAAACTCTCGCGTTTCGTCGGACTGTAAAACTTCTTCCGGAGCATCGACGCGATTGATCGACATCTCTTGGATGGGAATATACGCAGCAGTCTTAGCACCGATATCAATTAGCGCTCCCCGGGGTTCTAGACTAAAGACCGTACCGGCTACCACATCACCAGGGCTGAAATGGTAGTCATACTGGTCTAATAAAGCAGCAAAATCGTCGAGGGTGAAGCCAATATCGGTAGCGGTTTTTTTCTGATTGACCATGCGAAATTTCCTAAGTTTAAGTTCTCTGTAGTTACTACGCCCCTTGCTAACAGAACAACCAACAAGTTGCTTGTTCAATTAACACAGCTCTACTATTCCTCACGAAGAGGTGAGAGAGTGAGTCCCCATTTGTGAACAATGAGGTGCGAAAGTGAGGATTTATAATCCGAACATCACATAATATCACTTTTAGCTGGTCTGAGTAAAATTCCTTAACTAACCTGAGTTCGGGTTAAACAGAAGCCAGTAAATTGTGTTCCATAGCGATTCCTGGCTTCTTAGGTTGATGACAATAAGCAATCAATCCACAGAGAATGTTGACAAAGCAATTAACTGGAGAGCGATGCCGGGAATGT
>JANOQI010000040.1:0-2077 GCA_031414775.1 Synechococcales cyanobacterium VAR_4_metabat_354 | reverse complement strand
CGCTTTTGCAAGGAGGGTCTGTATAATATCGTTCATACGGCGATTCTTCTGGTGCTTTGTTGATACTTGTACCTTACGCGATGAATCGCTTTTCGTCGATATTTGGCACATTGTCGTTGTAAATCTGTCCGGACTATTGATCAATAAAAACCAAAAATATCAGAAAATCAATAGAGATGAACGTACTAGAATTAATTGCGAGAGGGATTTCGCCCCATCTAGTGTATCTGGTGGGCAATATCAACCTAGTGAACGTCCTGATTCCCGTAATCTTGATAGTAGCAACATTAATAATTTCAATAAAACTAATCGTCCTAATTAATGCTCTTGGGGATTTTCTTTTTAAGCTTAATGTAGTTATAGAGTTGCCAGACATAATCGCAATATTCTAGAGGATTATTTTTATACAACAAATTATAGATACTCCCAAGAAGTTGATAGCCTAAGCAGCAACTCACGAAGTCATAGCAAGCCTTGAATCCCACAGCTGCCAACGAATCAACAAAAATCTCCAAAAGCGACCCCAATGGTAGCTTAGATACACCTAAGCGCCTAACAGCCTATGCCACGCCAACGAAACTAGGTGCCTGTCGCAATCTCGCCAGCTACCTTTGGGGAAGTGGGAGCAAGGTATAATCAAGGGTAGTCCTCTAGCTTTTACCGACAACAATGCCAAAGAAAAAAGACGAAGCCGCGATCATTTTGTCTGCTGTAGAAGAAGATATCTTGACTGTGATTCAGGGTCACAGTCAAGGACTTTACGGATTGGATATCATGAATCGAATCAATAAGGCGAGCAAAGAAGCCAATCGCAGTGAAGTTGGTATTGGTAGCTTGTATCCTGCTTTTAAACGGCTTGAGCAACAAGATTTAGTTACTGCCCGTTGGGGAGAAGAAGCCGCAGGCCAAGAACCTGGTGGTGCCAGAAGACGTTATTACGCGATCTCTTCTGGCGGTGAAAAAGCATTGATAGCGACACAGCAGCAAAGCCAACAATCGCGGTCAAGTCTAGTGTTTGCTGTCTAAGGAGGATGGCCTTGTATTGTTCGCTGTTCTGAGATTTTCCAAGGTTCCACTGAAAAGGGCGATCGGCTACTGAAGCTACGGCACGAACTGCGGCTGAACAAAGATCCAACGATGCCCTTCGGCAACGTCTGCGGGACTTTGGGATAGACCCTGATTCGGTGGGGTGTTTGGATAGCCAGCATCTTCATGGGTCTCGCCTCACTATCTGTGAAACGCGCTGGGTTAGCAACTGCTCAAACTCCTGCTGCTGCTCGACACTCTGAAAGACTCGCTTCGGAATCACGGTAAACTGACGTGAGCCATAGTAAAGAATGTAGGAGTGAGCATCAATTAATGCCCATGAATACATGCTCCACTGAAGCTGAGAATTAATGTGTACCGTGCGGAAGTGGATACCCTCCGGTGAAAACGTGAGTGAATAATCGTCGCGGAATTTCGGCTCGCGACGAAAGATCAGCAGCGGTATGATAGTGAACGCGGCGATAAGCATGAGCGCGAACACGACCGTAATGACGATACACACAAGACCAAGCCAGCGCAGGTTCGGTGAACGACAGAGATAAATGCCGATGCCAAAGAGAACGACGGTGACGACAACATCGAGACGCAGACGAAGGCGCGAGGCGTAGTGTGCTCGTAGTGCCCGAACGTAATCACCCTCGGCGTATCGGAACGAAAGATTGATGGTCGAATTCACAGGACTTGCGCGACGCTGGCTAATAACTATTAGATAGAAACTTTCCTTCTATCTCCCTATTTAAGATGGATTGGCTGAATCTGTCCACCTGTCCTTAACAATATGCAACTGACCTTCTGACCTTGCCTCAAAATTACGAACACCCCAAAAAAATCAATAAACCCAAAGTCAAACCAAAGCCGCCAACAAACCCCACCGATACCAGCACACCGCCCAGACCTTGTACAAGCTGAACTTAGAATCCACAAATAGAAACTGGTTTGACTGGACAAATCTTTGGGCTAATGGGGTTGGACATAACGTGAAGTACACTGAGATGATTCAAAGCTCTCAGTGAATTAAGATCACTAACTT
>JANOQI010000039.1:0-8088 GCA_031414775.1 Synechococcales cyanobacterium VAR_4_metabat_354 | reverse complement strand
AAGTTAGTGATCTTAATTCACTGAGAGCTTTGAATCATCTCAGTGTACTTCACGTTATGTCCAACCCCATTAGCCCAAAGATTTGTCCAGTCAAACCAGTTTCTATTTGTGGATTCTAAGTTCAGCTTGTACAAGGTCTGGTCGTTTTGGTATGAAATTGAGGAGTGATATGACCACTCAACGAACCTACCTAAACTTACCTTGACCCAAAGACCATCATCGCCCCCAAGAAACCAACGACAGCGATCGATCGCCCAAGCCTCTACGCCAATCATTGATCGCAACGACACCCCATGATCGCCCCAAGGCTCCGAAGATATCAACGTTGCCCAGGGCGATGGCGGGATGCGCTGGTTTCCTTGGGGTATCGGTGGCATTAATGTGGTCTGGTGGCGGCTTTGGTTTCGAGGGATGCTCGACGGTTGTTGGGGGATTATTGATTATTTGGGGAGTGTTTGCTCTTTTACTTGATGTTCAAGTTTTTGTTAAAAGAATATTACTGGAGTTTAGACTAAGCAAATCCACAGAAAAAGACTCAGACAGAATCTAATCCGGCTGAATGGAAACTTTGAGCAATAGAAAGTACTAAATAACTACTGTGGTCTTGTCTTCTTTGGGCTTTTTAGGCCGAGAATAAGTTTTCCTAGCTACCGGATAACGAGTTCTTGCAGTACATTTAAACCCCTTGGCTCGACCAGAAGACTTTCCGCGACTTTTTGGTGGATCAGCCGGAGTCCCAATCTCAATTAAAAGTGCCAACATAGACTGGGCAACACGGGGTTACTACAGGATACGTGTAAAAACCTGCAAGATAGCCCTTGAAGCTATACCTAGGTTGGCTTTTATTTATCGTCCCCAACCGGAATAGAAATTGCTTCTTCCAATGGGCTTGGAATGCTTTGCAAATCAATTACAAAGTCTCCATAACGCTTCAAATGCCTTGTCAGATAAGGACTTAGAGTTGCCAGCATCGAACCCGAATATGTCCAATAACGTTGGGCGGGACGGTTTGTGGAAGAGGAAAATAGCCCAACCGCTGAAATGATTTAAGCATGACTAAAAAGCGTAAAAGTCCGCGCTTACTTTTGGCCTGCCCTTGAGCGAAAGCAAGCTCTGCTGCTGATGGGGTATACGTGTCAGCCAACTCTTTCTTGGTCGATTGAGATTTGAATCGAGGATAAGCAGTGCGCTCAATAACAGTCATAGAGCTGTTTAGAAGGTAAACAAGCTCTGATAATACTCAGTTTTTTGAGGCAGAGTATAGACCATACTCTGTTAATTTAGAAGACACAAAACAAATTAGCTGTTTTCTGAAACTTGAAGTAATTGATTTAAGGCTTTATGCGCGGTTGTTTCTGCTCGTTCGGAAGTAACCTTTTGATAGCGTAAAGTGGTGTAAATATTTGTATGTCCCATTAGGGCGCGCAACTCCTCAATGCCCATTAAGCCCACTCGTTCGGTGGCAAAGGTGTGACGTAAGTCGTGCATCCTGATACCGTGGAGTTTCGGGTCACTCTGAATTATATTTGTCCAGTCTCGATGTGTCGTCCGATAACTCAAACGGGTGACGACTTTAGTTACTGGTTGGCGAGCGGTAAATAGAGCCGAAGATTTCGCGCTACGGGAGTACTTTAGATATTTTTCTAATGCTGTTTCTGCGTCTTCGCTATAGAAGCACCAGCGGATTTTATTGCCTTTGCCCACTACCTGAAACTTGCGCTCTTGAAGGTTAAGATCATCCAAGTTCAATGCCAGGATTTCTGCAATTCTGGCTCCAGTGCGGTGTAGCAAATACACTAGAGCTTTCATGCGACTGTGACGATCTACTGCTTGGTACAACCTGGTTATTTGTTCTGGCGACAAGTAGCGGATCACTCGATCTGAGAAATGTTCTCCCCTTTCTATGTTTGGTTTACGTCGTTGAAGTCGGGCAATGGGGTTAACTTTCAAGTAGCTTTGCTCCACTGCAAAGTTGAACAGGGCTTGTAAGATCGCTTGATGTCGTTGATGAGTTGTATAAGCTAGGTGGGATAAGCCATCTAAGTAAGCTATCAATGTCGAGCGACTCAAAATTTCAATTGGGTAACTGCCATATTCTCCTAGTAAAGGCATTAAGCTCATTTCATAGGATTGAACAGTGCTTTGGGCGAGTCCTGGACGCTCTAGAAATTCAGTGGTGACTGTAGCTAATGAGATAGACAATTTAGAAGCTAATTTAAGCGGTGAATAAATAAACTGCTCATAGTATAGTTCTCTATAAACATATTTTAAAACACCGTTTTGTGAATATTTTACAAAGTAATAAATCGCCCAACGCCAGTGAAGTCTTGGGTGATTATGTCAAAAGAATGCGGTTAACACTCGGTTTAAATCAGAAGGAGTTGGCAGCAATAGCTGGAATTCACTTGCAAAGCTTGGGGAAAATTGAACGTGGTCTAACAACTAAGCTTAGTTCTCATAGTAAAAGTGGTTTGGCTTCGGCCTTACAAGTTCCTGTGGAGTATTTAGAGGCTGTCTGTCGCGGTACTGCCATCATGGCCGTTTCTAAACTCAAATTCTGTGCGCCCTGCTGGACTCCTGGAGCACCTCCAGATCCTCTCTGGATGGAGGTAAGAGCAAAACACTGTTTTCTCTGTGGTTCTAAGCTACGCGATAGCTGTAACCATTGCCATGAAACGATTACTTCTCTCAAGCATCGCTTCTGTCCTTTCTGTGGAACGCCTTACAAGTCCGAAGTGGTTTCTGAAAACTAGTCTAGATATAGCCTTGATACCCATCTTGCAGGTTTTTACACGTATCCTGTAGCAACTCCGAATAAAACCCAAAAACCAATATCGCTCACCACAACCCGCAGGCTGCTATCAATAGCCTCGTTGTCCATCTTCACATATTGCGCCATCGTAATAGCGTTGAGAGTGCTACTGGGCATCAAGCTTACTGTTGATTTGCATGTTCCGATGTGGTGTTTAGGCATCATCGCCTATGCTGGATATTTGGCGGCTTCGTTGCTCGAAAAGAATTGGCGACTGCGGCGACGGCTTGATAGGTCGGCGGGGGCAAGGTATTCCAAGTGCGCTTTTAAGTCGGACTCAGAATATCTCAAATGTTCGGTGAACCCAGCGGGGGATTGTCGGACGTGTCGTGATTTTGAGAGATCGAATAATCAATAGTTTTGTCATGAGTATCGTGCTATCATGTTACTATGATCGAATCCTTTAAGAATCAAGGAACCGAAGATATTTTTGATGGTGTGAACTCGAAAGCAGCTCGAAAACTCTGTCCAGAGAATATCTGGCGAGTAGCTACCAGAAAGATCGACCAACTGGATTCGGTGATTGCTGTTGATGAGCTGAGTGTACCGCCAGGGAATCACCTAGAAAAGCTATCAGGTGACAGAAATGGTCAGTATAGTATTCGCATCAACGATCAGTATCGAATTTGCTTCGAGTGGTCTGAGTTAGGTGCCGAGCAAGTAGAAATCGTTGATTATCATTGAATGCTGGAGAATTATAGATATGGTTCGCATCCCCACTAATCGCCCACCGACTCACCCAGGAGAAATGCTGCTCGAAGAATTCCTGGAGCCGATGAATCTAACCCAAAGACAGCTAGCCGATGGAATTTTCGTTTCCTACCAAAGGATTAACGAGATGATTAATGGCAAGCGGGGGATGACTCCCAGTACTGCCTTGAGATTAGCGAAATTCTTCGGTGTGTCCAGCGATTTTTGGATGAACTTGCAGCTGCGATGGGATTTATACCACGCTCAGGAGCAGGAAGGGGAGGAGATTAAGCGGATTCAGGCGTTTAGTGAAATTAAGTGATTTACCAGGAAAAAGTTATGGCCATCAAGCAACAGTTCAGTAGTTTTGAAGATGCGATCGCTAACAGCGACCTGCCGATATTGGTAGATTTCTATGCGACTTGGTGTGGACCTTGCCAAATGATGTCCAAGATATTGGAACAAGTTAACAGTGACTTGCAAGGACAATTGAAGGTTATAAAAATAGATACCGATAAGTACCCTCAGATTGCTGCTCAGCATCAGATTGGAGCTTTACCAACACTAGTTCTATTTAAAGGTGGACAACCTGTCGATCGATTAGAAGGAGTATTACCCGCTGAGCAGTTAATCGATCGAATTGGTAAATTTCTCTAAACCGGAATCAAAGTAAAACCATGAATTACGAATCTAAAAGACTTAAGGATCTCCTTCCAGCTGGGTGGATACTACCAAAAACCCCTGAACCAATAAGCAGCAAAACATTTGTGGTTAGAGAAATTCTCAAGAATTGGGGTATTGAACCAGAATCAAACGAACAAAGCATTGACGATCTGAGCGCTAGAGACGCAATGGCCAGTTAGGCAAATTCAAGATATATTCGAGCAACTACCTACGCAAGACGGTGAATGACAACTATCGAAGAATCTAAAAATATTGAGGACTCAACCAATGCAAAAATCAAACACAAAATTCATCAGACTCGGCGATCAAGCTCTACCGATAGCCAGCGGCGGAGTCTTCGCGGGCGTGGTGATTGCTTATAATATTCGTGTTGCAGTCACTAGTGGTGATTTAATGATCAACGATTTTTATGTTTTTTGCGGATTTTCAATTTTAACCATTCTGGCGATTATCGCCAGAATGGCAGTTGTTCTTGATAATCAAGGGGAATTCGCGAATCGCCCGTATTTCGCGGAGTATCTTCGTACCGCATCATTTATGCCAGTAACCTTTTTCACTGCATACTTTTTATCGCATGTACTAATAGTTATGTTTCGATAAATCTGCAAAAAATATTATTGACTGTCAAATGCCAAAAGTATTGCGGAGGATTTCCTGAAGATTTGCAACCGAGATCGAACCAATAACGCGAGAAATAGAAGACAGAGTAACGGTTGCCAGATTATCGGCCATCACCACTGAATTTGATATTAATCCAGATTGCCGACCTTCAGGTGTATCTAACATAATTATCAACCTGCTGGAATGTTGACCACGAAACATCTGACTCGTAACCATTGCAACAATGGCTTGGTTTAAGCCTGTTTGCAGATTATCCGCTTGAACTACCACTGCTGGCCTAGTTTTAGCAGTAATTAAATCAGAATTTGGAAAAAGGACTAGAACAACATCTCCTTGTTTAAAGCTGGGATTTGGCGGTATCGTAGTCGTCATAAATACTCATCTCTGGACTGTTCCAATCATCGGCAAAAGTATCTAAGCTATTATGCAGAATTGCTGCTTGCACTCGATCAATGCCATGAGCAGCCAAGTCAATAGTGCCAGAACCGACAAAGGTTACAATCACTTTAGTATCTTCAGCAACGTTGCTGGGCAAATTGCTTAACTCAATCCGACCATCTCGATAAACACCGTCTACAGTAGTTAACATTTTTCCTAATCCATAGGTCAAATCACTGCTATCAATTGTACCACTCCGATAAATCAAGCAGTTAAGCTGATGCCCAAAAACCTAGTAATCGTAGAATCGCCCACCAAATGTGGCACCGTCAGAAAAATCCTGGGTAGCCAGTACGAAGTTAAAGCTTCATATGGCCACATCGCCCAACTGACAAAAAGTGGGGAAAGCGACACTGGCATCAGAATCGAAGGTAGCAAAGTCATCTGCGACTATGAACCGACTGATCGAGGAAAAGCCACCCTAGCCGAACTAAAGAAAGCAGTCAAAGAAGCCACGATGGTCTACCTGGCTACTGATGAAGACCGCGAAGGCGAAGGCATCAGCTCCAATTTACTAATGCTCCTGGGGCTTAAAAAAGGCCAGTACCGCCGGGTTACTTACGGCGAAATCACTCCTGCTGCCATCAACAAAGCATTCTCCCAAGCCAGAGATACCCTCGATTGGAACTTGGTCGGCGCACAACGGGCGCGGCAATGCCTAGACAAGTTTGTGGGCTACAAAGTATCGCCACTGCTCTGGCAACTGCCCAACGTGGGCAAGAGTGCTGGCAGAGTCCAAACCTGTGCCCTGCGACTAATTTGCGAGTTGGAAGAGAAAATTCAAGCCTTCAAGGTCGAAGACTATTGGTCAGTAACTGCCGAGTACCAAGAAGGACTCACCGCCAGCTACTTTGGCACAGCGAACGATCGATCGACCCAAAGCAACGATACCCCCACCGAAGAAACCAGCGAAGGTGCGATACCTGCGGCAAGCGATGCGATTGATAGCCGCGAAGTCAAAAAGCCAGAATCGAAAAGAGTTAGCAGCAAAGCAGAAGCAGATCGCATCATCAAGATTGCCCAAGCCGCAACTCACCAGGTAATAGAGTACAGCGGCAAGAAAAGCACCAAAAATCCACCCCCACCGCTGATTACCAGCTCCCTCCAAAAGATTGCTGGAGTGCGGCATGGGATGAACGCCAAGCGCACAATGGAAATAGCTCAGAAGCTTTATGAACGGGGACTCATTACCTACATGCGGACTGACTCAGTGCTGCTATCGAATGACTTCATGGCCAAAGCCAAAGAATGGCTGCTCGGATTTAAACCCGCTGCGGTACCAAAAAAACCCGTACAACACCGCAACAAAAAAGGCGCACAAGAAGCCCACGAAGCCATCCGTCCCACTAACGTCACCAGCACTCCCAAAGCTATTCAAAGTGACCTAAACGATGAAGAGTACAAGGTCTATTCCTTGGTATGGCGCAGAGCCATAGCTAGTTTATGTAGCCCCGCCGTCCTAGATAAGACCAGGATAATTATTCAGTCTGGTGAGATTCTGTGGGAAGCCAGGGGCAGTATTTTGCTTGAACCGGGTTACACCTGGTGTTGGGACGACATCAGCAAAGACTCTCAGCTGCCTACTCTGAAGCGGGGACAAGAAGTGCAACCCCAGAAAATAGAGTCTGAAAAGAAACAGACCAAGCCACCCAGTAGATACACCGAACCAACCCTCACTGAAAAGCTAGAGAAACTAGGCGTAGGTAGACCCAGTACTTACGCTGGCATTATGACCACCCTGCGTGATGGCGGGTACGTGGAATTTAAGGGAGACCAGAATAAACCGCAAATCTTATCACCAACTCCGGTGGGCATAGAGACCGATCGAGTGCTGGCTGAGATCTTCCCGAAAATCCAAGATCCCAAGTTTACGGCATCGATGGAAGAAGATTTGGATGCGATCGCTCAAGGAGAAAAAGACTGGCAAAAGTACTTTATTGGCTGGAACCAAAATACCCTTACCCCGGCGCTAGCCAATGCAATGACGGCGCTGAATTTAACCGAGAGGCCAGTAACCAGAGCCGCCGCTGAATTGTTGGGAGCGACGGAATACCCTTGTCCTTCTTGCCAGCAGCCGTTGAGCAAGTACACTCATGTCAATGCCAAGGGAGAGAAAAAGACTAAGCTGCTGTGCGCCACCAAGCCCAAGGTTAAATGTCAAAAAGTTATCTACTACGAAACGAGTCGAGGATATTGGAACCCCGACAATGATCAGACATTGGGAGAAAACCTAGAGCTATCCAAAATTCCGTGCCCTGAATGCTTGAAAGTAATGGCTCAAATTCCCAAGACTGCTGGGGGCTTCTTTCTGAAGTGCCAAAGCTGCAAGGATGTGGTGATGTTTAAAAATCACGGGACTGGGGAATGGTTTGCGCCTCAGAAGAAAATCAAAAGTAAATCAACAAAAACCAAAAAAAGTAGTAAAACTTCAAAAGTCAATCAACGATAAATGGTATGATTTATAGTTATAGTATCAGCAGGGGATTTGAGATGATATACGTAGCGCCAAAGACGAAAACCCTTTCCCCAGAAGATATTGGGGAATTATTGTATCAATATACCGAACAAATCGATGGGGAGATTGAATTTATATATGAGTCCGGATCGCATGGCTTTATAAAAATTGTATCAAAAAGCCCTGGAGAAATAGAGCAAGTGTTGCCTTTATTGAGGCAACACTATAGCGAGAAGGTAAAGGAATACGGTTGTGCGTCAAATGATTGTGGAATAAGTTGCTAAATCTCTCCAAGCCCAAGGTTCAGTAGTTAAATTTGCTCTCTGGGCTGCGGTTGTTTGAAATCGACTATGTTTCCAAATCCAATTAAAGTAACTTACAACAAGTC
>JANOQI010000038.1:0-6503 GCA_031414775.1 Synechococcales cyanobacterium VAR_4_metabat_354 | reverse complement strand
AATCTGTTTTGAGGTCAAGCTAATATTTTACAACTCACTTACAGGTAGGTTTCTTGTGGTTAAATAACTATGAAAATATAGTTAAAAAAGATGTTCAACTTTTACTATTGACTTCCGTCTACCTCAGGGACTATGTTATGCAGCAGTTGTAGAGTAGATTAAGTTGTTTAAGCTACTTCAGGTTCTAAACCTGCTAAATATCCACAAACCTGTCTCTGAATTTGGGTAGTTATAGAGAACAGCGATCTCTGTTTTATCATCTCCTTGGAAGTCCCCTGGAATTGCTTCAGACCGCGACCATTCCCAGTTCCCTTGACCACTGATCCATACTTGACTGGGCTGAAAGTTGGAATCACTAGTAAATAGCCACAAACCTGTCTCCGAGTTTGGATAGTCGTAAAGTACGGCAATATCCGTTTTGCCAGAACCTTGAAAATCGCCAGTAATCACTTTGGAACGCGACCATTCCCAGTTCCCTTGACCACTGATCCATACTTGATTGGGTTGATTTTGCAAGGTCGGGGATTGAGCAATAATTGAAGTGATGCGAACTCCAAAGTTATTACCTGTCATGGTGGCATCGCAGCCACCGTTGGTATGTACCCCTACGATTCGGCCATCAGAAGCCTGCAATATACCTGATCCAGAATTACCTCCTAACGTATCGATGTCGTTATAGCCAATGGAATTACCCTGAAGAAGGGTAACAGGACCAGCTTCAATTCGTTTAGGTCTGCCAGCAGGGTGTCCGATGATGCAAGCCATTCCATTAAGAACAGCATCAACTTGTGAAATCGGAGTCGTGCCAAAGGTAACACCAGGATTATTTGCTAATCGAACAATAGCAAAGTCTAGACCTCCTAATCGGTATTCAATTAGACCTGTTACGGCAAATGACTGTTCCACTCGCAGGTTTCCTGATGGATCTACCTGATAATTGAAATTGACATGCATGTTAGTAGCAATATCAGCAGGCTGAATAACATTTGCTGTTCCATTTTGAAGTGGAAGTTGCCAACCGTTTGCATTTTGATCGAAACAGTGTCCTGCTGTCAGAAAAAGATCATTAGTAATTAATGTTCCACTACACCAACGGATTCCTGAAACATTTCCTGGATTAGTGTAAATAGTAGCAAGGTTGTTGTTCCATTGAAGTTGTCCTACAGGACTTTGATGGGAATTAACAAAAGCAACTGGCACTCCAAGAGTTCCGTTATACTGCTCAACTTCCTGAGAATCGTCCGTTGTACCACAAATAGTTTCATAGATTTTTTCATATGTGAGTTCTTGCTCAGGATGCTCCTGTAAAAACTCAGCTAACTCTGTTACGTCGCCTAAGAGAGGTGGAAAGAGAGAAGCCTGATCGTGACTATGAAGTTCTTCAGTAGGATTTGGTAATTCTTCCGACATTGGTTACGACTCCTTAAATTAAGTTTGTGAATCTAAATGAATAGTAATAAGTGGTTTCGGAAAGATAAAATTGTGTAAATTTTTTTGGGAGCTTATTCAAAGATGATGTTGCAGCATAACGTTCCCCGTCAGCGGCGATCGAAATCTTTACGATGTCCCGATCTCATTCTTTCGTCCGCTGCACGGGGTTTGTTATGCAACGGCTGGTTGTGACTGATTTTCACTTAACATCAACTCTCCTAAAAAGAAAGTCACTTGCCGATATTATAGAGTAACCACTACGCGATCGCGCCAAAACTTCCTAGTTTCACTACGGGATGCCTCAATTGCCAACCAAATTGCCGTATCCGCCCCTTCTTCTGAAGAGCGAGTTGCAGATGCCCCGCCCATATTAGTCCTGACCCAACCGGGGCACATCGCATTGATGATGATATTTTTTGATTTCAGAGATTGAGACAGCATTATCGTCGCTCCATTTAATGCCAGTTTTGACAGACTATAATGGCATTGTAGATTAACCGATTTATCGTTCAAGGCACAAATGAGCAACTTTGAGCATCCGTCGTTTGCCACCAACTAGATAGGGCAGAAAATTCATGTATCCCTGACGCTCAGGGTAATAGTCAGAGCAGAAATACTCTTTGAGCATCTTAATCCCAGGACTCCACGACTCCATTTGGTGACAATCATCAATGCCCCAGCGAAAACACCCGCCAGGAATCGCTTTGGAACAAAAGAGTTGGGTACTGTATAAAATAAATTTGCCGATGACTTCCATTACAATCTCTGAACCTGGAAACTTTTCTTGTAGTGACAATACAACCTGCTTAACTTCTTGTTCTGTTAAGTACAAAAATACTCCCTCTGCGACAAACAATATAGCTGATCTAGACTTAGGGATTCGATCAATCCAAGTTAAATCTGTGACAATGGAAGAAACAAAATGGTTTCTGTCCGATGTCCCAATTAATTGATTCCAGTATGTTTCAACAGCAGGATCGTCCACGCAAAACCATTCTGCCTGACCGTTATCCATTAAAAGTGGTCGCGTAGCAAGTCCTCCACCCAGAGTAATAATGACTGCATCAGGGTGCTGTTGCAGAAATTGTTTGACAACATTATCGACGATCATTGTATGAATAACGATGCCAAATTGAATAGTCCAATCATCTATCCCAGATAAGTTTGGTGATATTTTCTGCAAAATCTCCACAGCTATTGGATCTTGAATGATGGCATCGGATCGCTGTGTTTCCTTGGCTCGAAAATACACAGGCTTAAATAAAATCTCTGGAACGTTGGCTACTTGCATTTGCTCAACTAAAATTGTGAACTAGAGGGTGGCTCCATAACCAAATGGATGACGAAAATCACCAATTACTTTGTCAATTTCTTGAACGATCAATAACAACTCCATTTCTTGCCACCGCTTACCAATAATCTGGATGCCGATCGTTAATCCAGCCTGGTTTTGACCAATAGGAATCACTACCGCTGGATGCCCACTCAAATTAAATGGCAACAGATAAATTCCATTAGCTACAGCATGAGGATAAGCTCTGCCGTCGATATCGATCGCACTCCAAGCTGGGCGATGAGTGAACGCTGTAGTTGCCGCCACTGGACAAATCCACACATCCCACGGCTCCATAGCTGCATCCATCTCTGCTACAAACCTGTCGCGTTCCGTCAAAGCCTGAAAATATCCTTTCAAACTAGGATTCAACATTGTGGGAATAAAACGACTGTAATCTCCCAGGTGGCGAAGTTTTTTATCTCCTTGAGTTGCTGTCCGCCACAATAATTCGGCACTGTGACGCAGATTATAAATATCGATCGGTTGAGCATATCGATTCACATCAGCAGCCAGCCGTCCGTACAAGTCAAAAATTTCTGACAAATTAAAATTCGGCGGCATCCATCGACTCAACTGGACACCTGCCCCAGTTAACTTTTGAGCACTCACCACCATCGCCGATTTGATCTCTGCCGCCACGGGGACTTCTGCCCATTCATCACTCCAAGCAATTTTGAGATCGGTTAAAGATTTACCCGAAGGTGTATCTAGTGGCACTGGCGGCACATCGGGGCGACGAGAATCAACACCCGCAACTATTTCAAAGCAGAGCTGTAGATCGGCAACAGATCGAGCCAAGCAGCCCACCGTCATCATTTGACGCAAACAAATTGGCATCCCTGGGGTTTCAGGAATCACTCCCGCTGTGGAAATTCGGTGCTCGGTAGGCTTCAAGCCATAAACCCCGCAAAAATGGGCGGGTTGCCGAATCGAACCGCCAAAATCATTCCCTAAATCCAGTGAGGAAAGTCCCGCAGCTACTGCCGCCGCACTCCCCCCAGAACTGCCGCCTGGAGTGTAATCGAGGTGCCAAGGATTATTGACACGCGGAAACAGAGAATTGGTACTTTGATAGTCGCCGCCTAATTCAGCCATGTTGCTTTTACCCAGCACGATCGCCCCAGCCGCCTTCAATCTCGCCACGATCGTCGCATCTTGCGTGGGAACATAGTTTTTTAGCGGAATATAACCCGCCGTAGTTCGCAGATTTGCCGTTTCAAAGATATCTTTGACGGTGATGGGCACCCCATGCAATCTACCCCAGTTTTCGCCTCTATCTAGGGCTAAATCGGCTGCTGTAGCTCTACTTCGAGCATTTTCGGCATCTAGAGTACAAATGGCATTGAGCTGGGCGTTATGGCGAGAAATCTGGGCAAGGTAAGCTTCGATGACTTCTAGAGACGACACTTGGCGATCGCGTATCATCTGTGCAAGTTGATGAGCAGGAGCAAATGTTAGGTCAGTCATCAGCAAAGTCTTTTATTTATTGGTAAAGTTAACTATATTCACTTTTAGTTAACTATCTTAACTTAATTCCACGAGCTGTCAATTCTCAATTAAAAAAATGGGTCGTCCACTCAAAGAAAATTCCTTAACACCGCAAAATGTGATCCGTGCGGCGATCGATTGCCTCGATAAAGAGGGTGAATCGGCTCTGGGCGTGAATCGAGTCGCCAGAGAACTGGGCATCAAGCCGCCTGCTATCTACAAGCATCTAGATGGCAATACAGGGCTGCGTCGGGCGGTAGCTCTGGAGATTTGGCGCAACTATTTGACAGATTACCAAAGTCAAACGACGGACATCACCGAACCCCGCGATTTACTGCGGATTGGCGCACAGGCTACTCGAAATTTTGCCCAGCGTTATCCGGCGCGTTATACCGTGATGATGCAATATCAATTACGACCGATCGATCCAGAAGAAGCTGAAATTATTTACAGCTCTCTGCGATCGTTCAAAAAGTCGCTGCAATTGTATGAATTGAGTGATGATGCTTTGATTGACACCATGCGGATGGTCAATGCCGCGATTTATGGGTTTATTGTGAGAGAAAATTCGGAATTGATGACATTGAGTCGATCACCAGACCGTAGCTATGAAGTAATGTTAGATGCTTTGTTGGTTGCGATCAAACATATTCAGCAAAATCAGAATTAATTAAGATGGCGCGAGGCGAGCTGCAACCATTTTTGACAGAACTTTGATTTGTCAGTAGGCAACACTTCGGTGAACGTTAGAAGGTAAAACGATCGCGATCGTCTATCCCCAGAAAAAATATTTATCAGCGAAGGTGCTGGTATTCATTAAGTTTATGATTGCACTGATGGGTGATTTGAAACGGGATGGCATTGTGGATTAATCGATCAACTTTTTCATTGCAGCCTTTTGTTTGATCGAGTTGCATAACGTTCTGGTTGAGCAGCAGCAAGGATTTTTCGCTTCAACCTTAATCTATCCGATCAGTCAGCTCCAACCGGTTTGTTAGGCTGTTGGCGCTGAGCAATTTGAAGCAGTAATCGCAGAGCCTCATTTACAGATGTACTAGTGGGAAAAGCTTTAGCAATATCTTGGTCTAGTAGAACGACATTTGTTCCGGTCCGGTACCTTTCAACATACTTGCCTTTGACACCACCTGTCATGTTAGAAAAATCATACTCATAGCGGAGTTCATCTTCCAGTTCGTCAATTTCATTCTTCATAAAACCTCTTTTCTTGGCGATTAGCAGAGCGGGCGCTGATGATGCGGATACGGTTCTCTCGATCGGTATGAGAGACAATCAGCAGCCGCCCCAAATCAGACATTCCAATAATAACGTATCGCTCTTCGCCGATGGAATGATCGGGGTCAGGGAATGTCACCGATAGCACATCCGCAAATATAGTAGAAGCTTCATGGAAAGAGACAGCGTGTTTTGTTAGATTGATGTCGGCTTTATCTGGGTTCCACTCAAATTCCATAAAATGCTGATAACCAAGGATTTTATTAGTCTATCAAAACTCCGAGACAATACTAAGGTTCATTTGATGACCAAACCCGCGTAATTAACACCTAGTTGATTAGCTAATATTGTGCAGTAACCGAAATATTTAGTACATTCTGACTTGTTCATCTTTTTAGTTCCTGGATAGCACAGAGAAATAAAGTAGATGGTTGCAGGCGATAGTATTGCGATTCGTGAAACAAACTTCTTGGCAACTTGGTCTGCGCGATGCTTATCTAACTCGATCACTACCATGAAGTCTTGCCCTTGACCAAAGATATCAATAGAGTCACGAGTATTGTGATTATGTGAATACTCTAAACTCCATGTGACTTCTGGTATTTCGTGTTCGAGTATGGATTTGGTAAAATTTTGGAAGCGCTCAACAATAGACTTTTGTTCTTTCTGAGACTTTCCAAGGTGCTCCGAAAAGTAATCAGAGCAATCAATACTAGTGATAGAAGATATCAGTGACACTAGTATTGGGGCATCGCCTGTCTTATTAAGAAGTACTGGTTTCACTATGATTTTTCTGAAGCCTAACGTTCCTGTTCACCCGCGACTAGAGAACAGTTGGAACCACTAGCTGAACTCAAGTCGGTGTGCAACAGGTTTTATGGGGAGACGACCACTAGAAAGACAGAGGAGACGACCATGCATGCGGCGACAGATTCATGTCTACTAACATATCGTTCGCTCCTTACCCATAATTCTAAACCAGTTGAAGAAAAGCTTTAATTAAAAAAGCGGGAGA
>JANOQI010000037.1:0-2538 GCA_031414775.1 Synechococcales cyanobacterium VAR_4_metabat_354 | reverse complement strand
CGCTTTTGTAAGGAGGGTCTGTATAATATCGTTCATACGGCGATTCTTCTGGTACTTTGTTGATACTTGTACCTTACGCGATGAATCGCTTTTCGTCGATATTTGGTACTTTGTCGTTGTAAATCTGTCTGGACTATTGTTAATACTGATGAGGTGGCAGTGGAGTTGGCTCGCTGGGCTATGTGGCATTGGTGGCGGACTGGACTTAGCTTTGTCGCTTTTGTGATGGCTATGCTGTCTTTGTGGCACCTCAGAGGATAACTATTTTGTCACATTACTTTTGGTGTGGAACGGAGTAAGACGTATAGTGACATTCCCGTCAAAAGCTGGAAAGTCAAAGCTCCTACTGAGCCAAACACAGCCCATTTGTAGCTAAGATCAACACCAATACTGCGCGTAATCAACCACCCTGTCACCCACCCAAAACCGACAACTCCGATCCAAACGATCGATTGTGGCAAAACAGATCGAAGGACAATCCACTGTGCGATGCCAATACACAAGCCTGTAATGATTGCTCGCCATAATAGTTCTTTACCAGCAGTCTCGGTGCCGAGGAATGCAGTACTTAATGATAGTCCCAGAGCCATCCTGATACTTGTCGCGACGACCCACCAGATTGGCAAAAATGGTAGTCGAGATCGAAGTACAAACCATTGAATAATCCCGATAGTAGATCCAGCGATCGAGCCAGCGAGCATAGCCCGCACTGGATTGGTGACTGCACTGACGAGGTTAGCGAGCTGACTTTTCCCGCTAAGTTTGGGTAGCCAGCTGCCAGCCTTCAACTAAGTCGTTTAGCTTGGCCCATCCTCTCCAAAGAACCTGAATACCAAGCGGAGTTTTACGTCGATGCTCCAGATAACGGCAAGGTTCAATCGAGGGTAACAGTTTAAGGGTGATCAGTGTAACCTGAAGGCTTGTCGTGAAAGCCCAGATTAAAATCAAAGCATGAGTCCAAATCCATCAGTCGCAGCCAGCTTATCCCCGAATGCTCGCCAGGAATTAGGAATCGGGATGGTGGCAAAGACAAAGCCAGTGAGTCAACTAGCGGCTGAACATCAAGTCAGTCGTAAGTTTGTGTATCAGCAAGGCCAGAAAGCAAAGGCAGCACTGGATGAAATATTTGAACCTCAAGCTAGCGATGACGAAGTTCAATTCAACTTACCCATTACTAAAACCTGGCTGAATCAGCTCATTATAGGATTAGTGTTGATCTGTCACAGCTCTCAATACTGTTCGGTTAATCCTTAAGCCGTGCTGTAAATAGCGAAATTCCGCTTCACACCCTTATACTCGATGTTCAAGTTTTTTAGAACTGGAGCCTGAAACCACGATTTCCTGTTGTTTACCTTGTTTTTTGTGACACTTAAAACCCGCATTCTATCGTTCAGATAATATTCTCTCGCCAAAAACTTGAACATCGAGTTTCAGGATCTCTTCTGGAGAAATCTTTGGGGAAGTCAAGCTCAATTCTTTTAGTTGCACAGTTTCTTGGAGTTTATCTGACAACTACTAATTTACTCTAATATGAGCTTAACCGAACAGTATTGGGAGTGGTTACTACGCCTGGTGCAAGCGCAAGTTATCACCCAGAAATCAGGAGAATGAAATATTGTCTGAACAGATTAAACAGATCCATGAATCTAGCCGTCAAACCTATGGCTCACCAAGAATTAAAGCCGCATTGGTGGCTAGAGGATTTAAAGTTGGTCGTCAGCGAGTTGTCAGATTAATGGCAAAACTTGGTATCTGCGCTCGTTTGAAGCGTAAATTTAAGGCCACAACTGATTCCAAACACAATTTACCAATAGCTAAAAATATTTTGGATAGAAATTTTATAACAACCGAACCAGATCGGTCATGGGGTAGCCGATATTACTTATATCTGGACTGCTCAAGGATGGCTCTACCTGGCTATCGTTATCGATTTGTTCTCCAGGCGAGTGGTAGGTTGGTCAATGGCAGAGCATATGCGCACTGACTTGATATTGACAGCCTTAGAAGCTGCTTTAGGGCAACGGATACCCTCAGCAGCTGGATTGGTTTTCCACTCTGACAGAGGCTCTCAATATGCTAGTAGTGACTACCAATCGGCTCTTCAAAATGCAGGCATCACTTGCAGTATGAGCCGCCGAGCAAACTGCTGGGATAATGCCGTAGCTGAAAGCTTTTTTGGTACTCTAAAAATAGAGCTAATTCATCCCAAGATTTTCTCCACTAGGGAGATTGCCAAAACTATCATTGCTGAATGGATTGAGGTTTTCTACAATCGGCAACGACTACACTCAACGATTGGATATCTATCCCCTGTTCATTTTGAAGACAACTATTGGTCTACTCTAGATCAATCCAAAACCGCCTAAGTTAACTGTCCACATTATTGGGGCAAGGTCACTTCTGGGTTGTCGGGGTGTCCGTACAGTACGGTAAGTCTATACATTGTTTTCCTGCTTGGTGATATACCGATTGCATCAGACTTCTTGCGAAAGTCTGAGAGAGTTGTAAATATAACTTCAACTAATCGAAAGTGAGTTA
>JANOQI010000036.1:0-137032 GCA_031414775.1 Synechococcales cyanobacterium VAR_4_metabat_354 | reverse complement strand
GACTTACACCTTCATCAATCGGATAGTTCAAGCCTTACGGTGCTACATGTTTCGTAGCCAGCTTGGAAGTAATATGTACGGGCTTACACCGTGATTCTTACTTCAACGAATCGCACTAGCTATACTCCACCAACCCCGCCGTGACCTTACCCTAAAAACATACGCTCCCCAGTAGTCTGTAGCCCAAACAACCAATAGCCGTTATGGGGACACCATCTAATAGTTCATGAATAAGCTTTAAGCAAAGTACAGGAAGCCATTCATTCTTGGTATTATGATGTTGATTCACCGATGTATTAGAAGTTGGGTGCTCTCATGCTATTCATTACAAATCGGGTGCTGCAAGAAGGTCAGACTCCAATGGTTGGTGACATCCCGCAGGTACCAAGAACCGTGAACTTTGATTTGAGTAATAATCAAGCAGAGCAATCAGTTTATCTTTGCCGCCGAAATAATCCTGATAGTTACACCGAAATTGGTGGTCAAACATTTTTATCTGAACTCAAGAATTCAAACGTAAAGGAAATCCTTCTCTTTGTCCATGGCTATTCCAATTTACCAGAGCCAGCTGTTTTCCCACGAGCAGAAAAATTACAACAATTATTTGATCAAAAAACTTTTGGCCATGTTCTTGTTGTCCCAGTCATTTGGCCATGTGATGGTGGTGCTGGCCAGTTGCAAAACTACTTTGATGATCAGATAGCAGCAGATCATAGTGGTATTGCTTTTGCGCGATTATTCCAAAAGTTCTTGGCTTGGAGAGAAGGTAACAGCACTATAGATAATCCTTGTACTAAGCGGATTAACATTCTTGCTCATTCGATGGGTGCTCGTGTTCTAAGAGAAACTTTTACCAATACTGTTAAATATTTTTTGCCTCAAGGAATGCCATTGGCATTTCGTAATATATTTCTGGCCGCAGCAGATATTGTCAATGAAGCACTAGAACCTGCTCAAGAAGGTAAATATATTTCTCCAGCCGCACGTAACGTGGTCGTCTACTATGCTGCTGATGATCTAGCTATGAGAGCAAGCAAAGTTGCTAATGTAGGTGAAATTGCTTCTCGGCGTTTGGGACACACTGGTCCAGAACACATGGATAAAGTTGACAAAAATGTTTATGCCTTGGATTGTGATGATGTCAATAGTATCTACGATCCACCAGTTGGACATGGTTATTTTGCTGGCGACCCCAGCGGTAATCCTGGTCTTGTATTTGACCATATCTGGAGTTGTATAGAAACAGGAAGAGTCCCAATGCAACTATCAACAGCTCGAACTATAGAAACAGAAAGAGTGCCTATCCAAGCATCAACAGTGCGAACAGCAATAATTTCACCACCCGTTCCCCCAGCACCCTAGTCCCCCGTGACCCGCCAATAACGGTGTAGTCTAACAGAATTGATTTGTCAGATTTATTGACAATGCGTACTGCCTCAGCTTTCTGCTCGTCTGTAAATATCCTGCGTGGTTTTTGTGTCATTTGAATATTCTCCTTTGTTTTCAACTCTTCGGGAATGTCCACATTATTGGGGCAAGGTCAGGTGAAACTCTGCCTAAATCTCAGCGACAATCTTATAAATAGCACTTGTCACTGCTTTGAGTTCTGAGGATTGAATAATATACGGCGGCATCGTATAGATCAGTCGCCCAAACGGGCGCAACCAAACTCCTTCCTCCACAAAACGCAGTTGAATCGTTTTCATATTCACCGGATGATGCAACTCTACTACTCCGATCGCACCCAACACCCGCACATCCTTAACGGCTGCCAAACTCCGGCATGGTTCCAACTCTGTTTTAAGCTGAGATTCAATGGATTGAATCTTGGATTGCCAATCATAACTTTCGAGTAAGGCTAAGTTTTCTAGTGACACCGCACACGCCAAGGGATTTGCCATAAATGTTGGACCGTGCATAAATACGCCTGCTTCACCGGCAGCAAACGTTTCGCTAATCTCCCGCGTTGTCAAAGTTGCAGCAAGAGACATAAATCCTCCAGACAGCGCCTTCCCTACGCATAAGATGTCTGGACAAATCTCCGCATGTTCATATGCAAACATCTTGCCCGTTCGACCAAAACCCGTGGCAATCTCATCTAGAATCAGCAAGACGTTATATTTTTCACATAATGCCTTGGCTTGTCGCACGTAGTCTGGATGATAAAAGCGCATCCCCCCAGCATTTTGCACCACTGGCTCGAAAATCGCTGCTGCAATGCGATCGTGGTGTTCGGCGAGCAATGCTGCAAAACTTTCAATATCCTGCGCTTGCCAGTCTTGATCGAATCTGATACAAGGTGATTCGGCAAAATATTGCTGGGTCACAATCTTGCGGAACAGATGGTGCATTCCATTTTCTGGATCGCACACCGACATTGCTGCAAAGGTGTCTCCATGATATCCATTGCGAATCGTGAGAAACCCTTGCTTCTGAGGCAAACCACAATTATGCCAATACTGCACCGCCATTTTCATGGCGACCTCGACTGCGACTGAGCCAGAATCGCAGAAAAAGACCTGCTGGAGTGCGGCAGGAGTCATAGCAATCAATTTCATGCTCAACTCTACGGCTGGCTGGTGTGTCAACCCGCCGAACATGACATGGGACATGCGATCGATTTGGGCATGAGCCGCTTGATTTAAGCGGGGGTGATTATATCCATGAATACAAGTCCACCAAGACGAGATCCCATCAATGAGCGATCGACCATCCATCAATTGAATTTTTACGCCCCGCGCGGATTCTACTGGAAAGACTGGTAAATCATTTGGTAGGGATGCGTAGGGATGCCAAACGTGCAGACGGTCTAAATCAAGGAGTTGCTGTAAAGATTGCATAGAGTGTGCAGGTATTGCATGTTTATTCTCAATCTAATATCGAAACCTTAACAATTCACTTGAAAGCTGCGACTCAAAGAAGTAGGATGGTTCAACTGAGCGGCAACCATCAACTTTAATCATAAAGGAATTGCGGCGTTGCTGAATCGAGATATGAAAGCGAATGAATCGGAAATACAGAAGCTTTACTGAATCTGGTTTTCATTTTTGATAAATTGGGTTTTCATACTATAAATCAGCAACGCCCAGGTTAGTGATTCAAGCATTGATACCGCTGGAACTTTGCATCTAGCAGGAACAGTCCGGCAAGAAAATCGAACCTATGAACCGACTGCGAAGATCGATCGAGACGAAAGATTAGTGGCTGCTCATTGCACCTGTAATTGGCATCAACAAAATAAGTTATTCAAAATTTAGATTATTAACTGCCGCTTGGTGATGGTGATCGATCTAAATCAGCTGACGAGATCAGCTACAAACCTCACCCAAAAATCCCGGCAAAGAATTCGATCGATTCTTTCAAAGCCGCAATAAACACATCAATTTCTTCGGTGGTGTTATAGAAATAAAGACTAGCCCGGGCAGTAGATTGGGCTTTCAACTCCCGGTGTAGTGGTTGTGTGCAATGATGACCCGCTCGCACGGCTACGCCAGCTTGATCCAACAGCGTTGATAGATCATGCGGATGAACTTCGCCTGCGGTGAAAGCCGCCAGCGCAGCGCGATGAGTTTTTGGACCGTAGATCCGTAATTCGGGAATTTGACTGAGCTGTTGATAGAGATATGCCGAAAGCTCTTGTTCGTAGGCATGGATTTTATCCATGCCAATGTTGGTGAGATAGTCGATCGCCGCACCGAGGGCGATTGCTTCGCCAATGGCTGGGGTACCGGCTTCAAATTTGTGAGGCAAGTCGGCGTAGGTCGAGTGATCCAGAAAAACATCAGCAATCATTTCACCACCACCAAAGAAGGGCGGCATCGATCGCAGTAACTCTAGCTTGCCATAAAGAAAGCCGATGCCAGTGGGGGCGCACATTTTGTGACCAGAGGCAACCAACCAGTCGCAGTCCAAATCTTGCACATCCAGAGGCATATGGGGAGCGCTTTGGCAGGCATCGATTAAGACTTTGGCTCCTTGAGCATGAGCGAGAGTGGTGATTTCTTTAACTGGGTTGACGCTGCCGAGGGTGTTGGAAACATGAACAACGGAGACTAGCTTAGTTTTAGTGGAAAGCAGTGCTTGGTATTGCACCATGTCAAAACCTTCATCGGCACCGAGTCCGACAAATTTTAAGACAGCGCCAGTTTTTTGGGAGATGAGTTGCCATGGTACCAGATTGCTGTGGTGTTCGGCGACGGTCAGAATGATTTCATCGCCCGCTTGCAAGTTGGCTAGACCCCAACTATAAGCGACAATGTTGATGGCTTCCGTGGCGTTGCGGGTATAAACAATCTCGCGCTCGTCGGCAGCGTTAATGAATTTTTGAACTTTGTGACGGGCGGCTTCGTAAGCGTCAGTGGCTCTACCGCTCAGGGTATGAACACCACGATGGACGTTAGAATTATAGTGGCTGTAGTAATCAACTAAAGCATCGATCACTACTTGGGGTTTTTGGGAGGTAGCGGCGCTGTCTAGATAAACGAGGGGCTGATCATGAATGGTTTGGTGGAGAATTGGGAAGTCGGCGCGGACTTTATGGCCAAGGGAGAGGGTTTGGGTAGTCATGATGGTGGGTGGGGAGGTTGAGGAAAACTAAATTACAACTGGAAACTCTTTACTGCTGATTTCAACCGATCGCGTACTGAAGCGACTGGAACTGATTCGATTACTTCGATCGCAAAGGCATTGATTAAGAGTGTGCGAGAAGTAGCCGGGTCGAGACCGCGACTTTGCAGATAAAATAATTCATCATCAGAGAGTTGACTGATGGTGGCACCGTGGGAGCATTTCACGTCATCGGCAGTGATTTCGAGCTGGGGCTTGGTATCAATCCGCGCCTGGGGTGATAGCAGTAGGGTGCGGCTCAATTGATTGGCGTTAGTTTGCTGGGCGGCTTGGGGCACCAGCACTTTACCGTTGAAAATACCGTGCGCTTTACCATTCACTACACACTTATGGAGTTGATTAGTTTGGCCGTGGGGATGATTTAGAGCAATTTTACTATGGGTGTCAGCGACCTGAGTATCTCCAATCATCGCTAGTCCATTGAGGATAGTAGTGGTCTGTTTACCGCCTTGAAAAACTTCCCAGTTATGGCGGGATAGGTGGCTGCCTAAGCTAATGGAGTATCCATGATATTGGCTGTCTTGAGCCTGAGAAACAGCGGTTTTACCGATGTGGAAGGCTTGCTTTTCTTCGTCTTGAATGTGGACGTGAGTGACCTGGGCATTTTCAGCGACGAAGACTTCGGTGACAGCGTTAATGAACTGGCAACTATTGGGCAGTAAGGTGTGGCGATATTCTTCGACGATGGTTAGTTGGCTGCTGCGATCGGCTATTATCAAAACTCGGGGCTGGATCGCTAGGGGTTGGTCACTGGTGGCGATAAATAGAATATGTATTGGAGCGGTATTAATGCTATTGGCTGCGGCCCAAACTATCGCCGCATCTTGGATGCCAGTGGTGTTGAGGGCGGTGAAGACTTCTTCACCACCGGGTTGTTTGCCGAGATAGTTTTCGATGGGTAAGTTTCGATCGATCGCTGCTGCTAACTCGCCTACAAATAGACCGGTGGGGGTGGTGATTTGGGAAAAATCACTACTATAAGTACCGTTGATAAATACTAGGCGCTGTTTAGCTTCGGGAAGGTTGAAGCTGTCGATGTCTATGGGTTGTTGTTGATCGCTGGCAGTGATGAATTGGTATTCGAGTAGTCCATTGAGGTTGGTAAAGCGCCATTCCTCGTCTTTGCTGCTGGGGATGGTTTCTTCTTGCAGGAAGGCGGTGGCTTGGTTGTGTAGGGTTTGGAGCCAGGTGGGGGCTGGAGTGTTGGTTTTTACGGTGGTGAGGAGTTGGGTTAGGTAGGTGTCGCGGTTATTGATGGTGGATTGGGTCATGGCTTTTGGTTGTCTAGATTGGGTATTGATTGATGGAACCCCCATTTGAGGAAAGGCATTCCGTCCCCTCAAACTCCCCTACATACGGGTCGATTGTTTTGAGTTGATGGCTACAACCCTGCGGGTTGAATTTCTACAAGCTTGATGCAGATAGCCTGTAGAAAAGTATTGGTTTCTTGTAGTAGTCATGATGACAAACAAGAATTTCGGTTAATTCAATTAAGCAGCTACTTCATCGATCCAGTCGTAGCCTTTGGCCTCTAGTTCTAGTGCTAATTCTTTGCCGCCGCTAGTGGCGATTTGTCCTTTGGCCATTACATGTACAAAGTCGGGGACGATGTAGTCTAAGAGCCGTTGATAGTGGGTGATGACCAGCATACAGTTGTTGGCGTTAGCCAGTTGATTTACGCCGTTGGCTACGATTTTGAGAGCATCAATATCTAAGCCAGAATCTGTTTCATCTAAGATGGCTAACGTTGGCTCCAGTAGAGCCATTTGTAGAATTTCATTGCGTTTCTTTTCTCCGCCAGAGAAGCCTTCATTGACGCTGCGACCGAGGAAGGCTGGATCCATTTTGACGATATCTAAGCGCTGCTGTACTAAATCGTCAAAGTCGAAAGCGTCTAATTCTTCTTTACCTAAGTGTTTTTGGCGGGAGTTATAAGCTACTCGTAGAAAGTCTAGGTTGCTTACACCGGGGATCTCCAGGGGGTATTGAAAAGCCAGAAATACACCTGACCTAGCGCGGTCTTCTGGTTCTAGATTTAAAAGATTTTGACCTTGAAAGATGATCTCACCACCAGTTACGGTGTAGGCAGGATGCCCTGCTAATACTTTAGAAAAAGTGCTTTTCCCGGAGCCATTTGGACCCATAATGGCATGGATTTCGCCTGCTTTCATTTCTAGATTGAAGCCTTTGAGAATCGGGGTACCATCTACATTGGCAGTCAGGTTTTTAACAGAAAGAATAGTAGGGCTATTAGGATTAATCATAATTTAGAGTTTATTAATGTTGATTGAGATTTTTTAGTAAGGATGACAGAAAAGCTGGAAATTAATAGGCTCAATCTAGCTTCAGCCAGCTAAATATATCACCAGCTGTGAGCTTTACCGACTCCGCAAAACGAGGAACTAGCAATTCCTGCTCCACCTTATCTACTACTTCCACCTGTTTTTCGGAGTGATAAATGAAGATAGATTTCTCTGCTGGGTTAATTAACCAGCCCACCTCTGTAACATTTTGGAGGCAATGAAGAATTTTTTTAATTACCTTGGTAGCACTTTGATCAGGTGACAGAATTTCGATCATCCAATCTGGTGCAAGATTAAAAATATTGGCAACTTCGCCTTGCTGATCATGCGGAATATTTTTCTGTTCAAAAACAGAGATATCCGGCACAATCGAGTGGCCATCAAAATTACATCGCAATTCTGGAAAAGCAAGCATTACTTGAGACTGGCTGATTGCCGTGATTAATTTTGTCCTGAGCAGACTATGTTTACCTTGCGGCATTGGTTTTTGAATGACTTCTCCCGCCATATATTCATGCGCAGGCTTTATTTCTGGCAGAGCCAGGAATTCATCCAAAATAAGTGGTTTAGTAGATATAGTGGTCATTTTATAAGCTGTTGATTATTTATTAAATCTATATAATTGTGCGTTTCTGTTTTAACAGGCAATCCCCCAAAGAGATGGAGGGCTGAATTCGCGAATCAGATATTCAACAACGATTCTATTGAAGTACCTCACTAATTTGCAAATATCTTTGACAAAGCCCTTGATATCTAAAGGTGTTGGCTTATCTGAAGAACTACCGTGAGCTATCCCATTACGCCTAGAAACAAAAGTATCTATGGAACGCTCCAGCTGCTTTACCCCATCACCTTGAATATCAGATTTCCAGACGTTTTCTATACCAACACCCTTGAATAGATTATTTATTTCCTTACTACCAGGGGAGGCAAATCCTTTGGTGAAAAGTTCTGAGTCAAAGTCTCCAGGAATACATTTTTCCTGATCGTTAACAAATTTACTATCACGAATTTTATTTATTAACTTCCACTTATTACCAGAATAAGCCTTATTTAATAGTTCATTTGATCGCAGTATTTGAGTGACTCTCAGTTTTTCTGGTAGTTGATTGATAGGAGTCTGATTAAATTCGTGAAATGCCAAAATATCTACAATCAAGCTCTCGAAAAAGCTTTCAACATGACTACATAAAAGTAACAATGCAGCCCTAGATAGACTCTCATTAATAGGCTTTTTCTTAACAGCCGTTTCATTAACTTCAAATAGTGACATGATTGTTCCAACTTCTTTTAGATTTATCCAGAAATTCCTGAGAGCTGGCGACCTAAATTCACCCACTACGACCCCACATGAATCCGTTCAACTTCAATTCCCAGTGAAGATAAGGACTTGTACCATTTATCTAATCGGGTTTGAATCCGAATTGTTGCCGAAGTCGCTCCACTGATTGAATCCTTGAATTCAATATCAGAACATAGATCTTGAAGTGCTGTGATAATTTCTTGTTTTCTTAACCTAATTATTTTTGAATCTATCTTTGCAAAGTAGAGCATGACAATATCATAAATTGACTTGTTAATAACTTTATCCCATGCAGCTTTTTCAGCATTGTATCTACGAAAGCTATTTTCAGCAAATACATAATTAACATCATCAACAACTCTTGAGAAAACTTCTTTGTGCTTGATAATATCCTGCTGGCTAGGCTTTTGTCTTTCACTTAAGTAGTCATCTAAAAATTTTGATAAAACACCTCGATATTCTTCTGGTTGGAAGTGAAAAGCAAAAAACCTTAAAACCATTTCACAATCTAGCATACGTTTATCAACATCCTTTACTCTACGTATTTTCTGGAACATAGAATTTTCAGATAGATTTATGATCAATTCATTGAAAGCTCCTCTATAAAGACTATTTCTCAGTTCTTGTGCATTTAGCTTTACTGATGTTGAATTGAGCCTATCAAAGACATCAAACCGGATGTCTGGGTCAGATTCTTGTAATATTACAATGCAGCGAATAGATCTTTGCTGGATAGTTCTTTTATCTGCTACTCCAAGTTCATGAAATCTTTTTTTGTTCAATTCTGATCTAATTCTCAGTGAACTTAAGCTGAACTCATTATTAATATAACGATAAATAGCAGTAAGCCGTTGCTGACCATCAATTACACTGTAGGCATCATCAACCTCAGCAAAATAGCATACTGGAATTGGTACATTTATCAATAGTGACTCAATTAATCTACTAGATCGAGCATCATCCCAAACTCTACGGCGCTGGAATTTATCCGCGAGGATTAATGTGCCATCATTAACTTGATCTTTCAAAGATCTGATAATGAAATCATATGGGTGAGTTACTAATCTACGATCTTTTACATCAGTATCTAGCTGGGGAAGTTCTTCCTCCGTATCATCTTCAGGCTCAAATTGCTCCTCTAGCAATTCAGCGTCTGTAGAGAACGGGTCTTTAGATACCAGCATTTCTTCTGAAATCATACTCATAACATAACCCTAATATTTTATAAATATTACCCCACAGAGCCTTCTAGTTTCAGGCTGAGCAGTCGATCGGCTTCCACTGCAAATTCCATCGGCAGTTGGTTAAACACATCCTTACAAAAACCGCTGATCATCATCGAGATCGCGTCTTCTTGGGAAATGCCGCGCTGGGCAAAGAAAAACAGTTGGTCTTCACCGATTTTGGAAGTAGAGGCTTCGTGTTCCACCTTGGCGCTCTGGTTTTGGACTTGAATATAAGGGAAAGTATTAGCCTGCGCTCGATCGCCAATCAGCATTGAGTCACACTGCGAATAGTTCCGCGCCCCATTGGCCGTGGGATTCATCTTCACTAAACCGCGATAACTATTTTTAGATCTACCCGCCGAAATCCCTTTCGAGATAATCGTGCTCTTGGTATTTTTACCAATATGGATCATCTTGGTGCCGGTATCGGCTTGTTGCAAGTTGTTGGTGAGCGCTACGGAGTAGAATTCGCCGATCGAATTATCCCCAATCAGCACACAGCTAGGATATTTCCAGGTAATCGCCGAGCCAGTTTCCACCTGTGTCCAGGAAATTTTGGAGTTCACTCCTTTGCATAGACCGCGTTTGGTCACAAAGTTGTAAATTCCGCCCTTACCGTTTTCGTCCCCGGCAAACCAGTTCTGAACGGTAGAATATTTGATTTCAGCATCGTCGAGCACGACCAGTTCCACGACGGCGGCATGAAGCTGATTAGTATCAAAAGCTGGGGCAGTACAACCTTCTAGATAGGTGACACTGGCACCTTTTTCAGCGATAATTAGCGTTCTTTCAAACTGACCACTGTCACCACTATTAATCCGAAAATAAGTTGAAAGATCCATCGGGCATTTCACGCCTTCTGGGATGTAGACGAAGGAGCCATCGCTAAACACGGCGGAGTTGAGAGCGGCGAAGAAGTTATCCCCGATCGGCACCACTGAGCCTAAATATTTTTCAATGATGTCGGCATGGTCGTGCAGGGCTTCAGAGATAGAGCAGAACACCACGCCGACCTTGGCCAGTTTGTCTTTGAAGGTGGTAGCGATCGATACGCTATCAAACACCGCATCGACGGCCACATTGGCTAGGCGTTTTTGTTCGTTGAGGGAAATGCCCAGTTTTTCAAAGGTTTCTAGCAAGATTGGATCGACTTCATCCAAGCTGTCTAGCTTCTTTTTGGCTTGCTTAGGAGCCGAATAATAAATAATATCTTGGTAGTTGATGGGCGGATATTCCACATGCGGCCAAGTTGGTTCGGTCATGGTCAACCACTTGCGAAAAGCCCGCAGCCGGAAATTCAGCATGAATTCTGGCTCTTCTTTCTTGGCAGAAATTAGCCGAACTGTATCTTCCGTTAAACCCCGAGGGATTTTGTCGGATTCAATATCGGTGACAAAGCCGTATTTGTAGGGCTGGTTGACGAGGTTAGTGACGCTACTAGAACTCATTGGTCGCCTATCTTCTACTCTCTAAAGGTTTTTAGTATAACTTAACTAGGCGCTGGCCGAGGTTCGCGCTATAGTAGTTAAAACAACTGGGGTGTTGTTAAATTAAATCATAGATCACTTTAACAATCAATGTGTTGTTTAAGTCGCCAACTGAGTAAAATTCTCCATGATTGAGCATTCTACCAAGCAAGATATTCTTTCATTTCTATTGCGTCAGGGTCAGGGCAAGGCGCAGGATTTGGCGGAGGTTCTGAAAATTAGTCCCCAGGCGACTCGCCGACATCTAAAGGATCTCCAGGCTGACGGATTGATTGTTTTCCATTCGATCGCTAGTGGCATGGGACGACCTCAGCATGTTTATCAACTAAGTCCGAAGGGGCGGGAGCAGTTTCCTAACCAGTACGATGAGTTTGTGATTTCGTTCTTGGATACGCTGGTGAATAATTTGGGCTACGACCAAGCCAGCAGCATTTTGCAGAAGCATTGGCAGCGTAAATCTTTGACCTATCGAGAGCAGCTGGGTGATGGGTCTTTACCAGAACGGGTGGCCAAGTTGGTGGAATTACGGCGGCAGGAAGGTTACATGGCCGAGTTTCAGTCTATCGACTATCCCTCCCAAAGCTTTATTTTGACGGAACACAATTGTGCGATAGCCCAGGTGGCGAATTCTTTTCCGACGGTCTGCGGGCATGAACTGGAGATGTTTGCGACGGCGTTAGGCGATTGTCAGGTGGAAAGGACGCATTCGATCGTGGATGGTGAACATCTCTGTGGTTATTTGATTTCGCCTAAAGTGGCGGTTGCACGCGGCTAAAATAAGTGGAGAAAATTAGAACGAAGTGCGAAGACTTTCTAACGTTCGCTCCAGTGCGCTGTAATGTCACTCCTTGATCGTCGTTTTAGCGGTGTTTATTTCCCCAGCAAATTGCCGTCAGCATTTTGATGGGAGCGATTCTAGGCTTTTATGACGGATTTTTTGGACCCGGTACGGGTAGTTTTTTGATATTTGTGATGATTGGCATCATGGGATTTGGTTTTCTGACAGCTTCGGCCTCCGCTAAAGTAATTAATTTAGCAACCAACCTTTCAGCCTTTCTCTATTTAGCCCTGACCAATCATGTCAATTATTCCCTAGCAATACCCATGGCTATTTTCAACATTGCCGGAGCTGTATGGGGGACAAAGCTAGCGATCTTGCAAGGAAACAGCTTTATCCGAAAGTTATTCCTCTCAGTTGTCACTGGTTTAATTATCAAATTAGCCCATGACATTCTGACAACTCATCGCCCATCATTTCATATTTAATCTCTTAAGAAAAATAATTTATTTCATCAATATTTAATCAGAATTTCATCATTATTTTATCAATCCAAGCCACATTTATCTTACTTTCTTCAAAAGCAAAATAAATATAATTTTTTCATCAAACAAATTGTCAAAAAACGGCTCAAAGCATTGCCTTCAAGAGCAGGTAAATGTTACAATAATAAAAACTAATTAAGTTAGTTTATTTTCGCAAAAGCCATACTTTAGAAACTTTTAGCTATGCCTAGACCAAAAGGACAAACACTAACACCTCAAGATATTCTAGATGTTGCAATTATTTTATTAGAAGCACAAGGAGTAGAAAGATTCAGTATTAATCAGCTAGCAAAAGCCTTAGCAATCAAACCGCCGTCGCTTTATAATCACTTCGATGGCGATTTAGATTTACGTCGATCAATCCGATTAAGCGGCTGGCAAAAGATGACTGAATATTGTCTCCCAGATATTCAAAGCAATGATCATCCAGTAGAACTAATTAAACGCACAGCTTATAAATACAGAGAATTCGCGATCGGCAATCCAGAACTCTATCTATTCACCACTCAACATTCTTTCCCAAGCAGTGACTACGAGTTTAATATTTTGATTCAAAAGACTCTCGATATTTATCTCACCATGTTGATTCCCTTCGGTATCGGAAAAGATCGAATCAGACATGCCATCCGCCTATTACATGCGGCTATTCATGGTTTTTTAGGTAATGAACTCTTAGGTGTTTTCACCGAGACAGAATCTACTGCTGATAGTTTTGAATGGATGGTGGAACACTTAGTCGGGTCTCTTCTCCCCGCACAAAGCATTGATACTTAAAGGAACTCCGATCAGGATTCGGTAGTCTGGGGAAAAATGGCATCCATAGCAGAGATATGCACAAGCGGTAAATCGCACTGTGTTAAGATTGGTGTCAGATTTAAAGTCCCTTCATAGGCAAGATATCCTGGATGAACGTATTACTGCTCTACCCCCTCTTTCCGAAAAGCTTTTGGTCTTTTGAGAAACTACTGGACTTGATCGATCGCAAGGTAATGCTGCCACCATTAGGACTAGTGACAGTAGCGGCGATCTTGCCTCAGGAATGGAACTTCAAATTGGTCGATCGCAACGTGCGCGATGTGACTGAAGCCGAGTGGGAATGGGCAGAAGTAGTTATTATGTCCGCCATGATTGTCCAGAAGCAAGACATGCTGGACATGATCAAAGAATGCAAGCGACGGGGCAAGCTCTCCGCAGTAGGTGGCCCTTACCCCACGGCTCTTTCCCATGAAGTAGCCAATGTGGGTGCCGATTATCTAATTTTAGATGAAGGCGAAATCACTATCCCAATGTTTGTAGAAGCCGTCAAAAACGGTGAGAAGTCCGGTGTTTTCCGCGCCAAAAATGGTGAGAAACCGGATGTTACAACCACTCCAGTGCCCCGCTTTGATCTACTGCAGCTAGAGGCTTACGCCGAAATGTCGGTACAGTTTTCACGCGGCTGCCCCTTCCAATGCGAATTCTGCGACATCATTGTGCTTTATGGTCGCAAACCCCGCACCAAGAATCCGGAGCAGCTGTTGGCAGAGCTTCAGTGCCTCTACGATTTGGGCTGGCGACGCAGTATTTTCATGGTGGATGACAACTTCATTGGCAACAAGCGCAACGTTAAACTGTTCTTAAAACAGCTTCAGCCTTGGATGGTAAAACACGGCTTTCCCTTCTCCTTTGCCACGGAGGCTTCTGTAGACTTGGCCAACGACCAAGAACTGCTGGATATGATGGTGGCCTGTAACTTCGGCTCAGTATTCTTGGGAATCGAAACTCCTGATGAAGAAAGCTTGGCCATGACTCAGAAATTCCAAAACACCCGCGATTCCCTCAGCGATTCGGTAGAAATAATCGCTAGATCTGGGATTCGGGTAATGGCTGGTTTCATCATCGGCTTCGATGGCGAAAAAGCTGGAGCGGGCCAAAGAATTGTAAATTTCGTCGAAAAGACAGCAATTCCGACAGCTTTGTTCAGTATGTTGCAAGCGCTACCCGACACTGCTCTATGGCACCGGCTAGCTAAGGAGAACCGTTTACGTAGTCAGTCAGTAGAAACAGCTGGTTCTCAGACTTCGTTGATGAACTATATTCCGACTCGACCACTGGAAGACATTGCCACCGAATATATTCAGGCTTTCTGGGACTTATATGAGCCTTCTAAGTTTTTAGACAGAACTTATCGCCACTTTTTAATGTTGAGTGAAGCGAACTATCCAAAGAAAGAGAACTCCACTAAGAAAAAAATTGAATGGGTGACGATTCGTGCTCTCTTTACCATCTGTTGGCGGCAAGGCTTGGTTCGAAATACGCGCTGGAAGTTCTGGAAAAATCTTTTCAATATGGCGCTCAAGAATCCAGGTGGCTTAAGTAGCTATCTTTCGACTTGCGCTTTGGCGGAGCATTTTGTCGATTATCGGATTATTGTGCGGAGAGAGATTGAAGCCCAGTTGGCTGACTTCTTGGCACTAGAAGCAGAAGCTAAGTTACAGCTGGTCAGTGAAGACGAAGCGATCGATACCCCCGCTGAACCCGTGAAGGAAGAAGCAACTCAATCCGTAGCCTAAATAGACAAATGATTTGTCTAGAGAAACAGTATTATCCACAACTAGCATTAGCCGTTGTGGATAGTTTTTAGAGAACAACACCATCAGATAAGTTGAAACGATGGTGGCCTTTGAACAAAATAATCCAACGAAAATCAGTAGCGAAAAATCAACTACTAATTTTTTTGTAATCCTGTTGGTAATCTTGATAATCTACACCCAGTGCCAAACCAGCCAGCAGTTCTTGCAAAGTATCCGCCGAAACCTGCCCTAAACGATCTTGAAACCGATCAACAGAAATAGAGCGCACTTGTAGAATAATTGCCACGGAGTCTTTTTTCAGGCCGGTCTCATCACTGGCTGGAATCCGCACCTTAAATAATTTATCTAGAAATCGGTCTTGCCAAGCCGAACAAGGAATGACAATCCGCATTTTCCACTTCGGTGAATTAATAGCATCAGAACTGATCACGATTACCGGTCGAGCTTTCTTGATTTCTACTCCTACTGTTGGTTCGAGATTGACGTACCAGATTTCCCCTTGCCTGGGGCTAGTCATCCCCTGGCTCCCAATCCAAGCCATCTAGCATCGAGAATTCTCGTAATTCTGGATATTCGTCAAAATCAGTAACGATTCCTGGAATGCAGCGAGTCAAAAACTCGTGACGCTCGGACATGGATAAAGCTAAAATCTGGCGCAGGGTCGAGGTGCGATCGGCTGTTTGCACATTAAATTCTTGGCTCAGAGTCTCAGTGTAGGCTAGAGTCTGCAACATTCCATCGAGGGGTCTGAATCTTTCCACAACGGCTATTTCCACATCTCTAATTCCAGACATAGGTTGTTTCTCAAAAATGTTTATTTATGACATTAGTGTAGATCCCCAGGGGACATCGGACAACGGTAAATTCAACTATTCTTCATGAAATCTTGATGAAAGCTTAATCGACCGTGCCGATAGAGTAATCAGGATATTTCTCTAATCACCCATCACATGCACCACTAGCTCCCGTACATGAGCCAGCCGCCGATGTTCCCACAGATAAATCCCTTGCCAAGTTCCTAGAACCAAACGGCCATTAGAGATCGGAATCTGTTCCGAAGTTTTAGTCAAAACTGTCCGAATATGGGCAGGCATGTCATCATCGCCCTCGTTACTATGAATATAATGATCGTCTTCGGGCACCAACTTGGCAAAGAAATTGGCTAAATCCTCTAAAACATCTGGGTCAGCATTTTCTTGAATGATCAGACTAGCCGAAGTGTGGCGTAAAAATAAGTGGCAAAGACCAATATTCACCCCAGAAGTAGCCACCACAGACTGTACTTGGGTGGTCACTTTTTGCAGAGATTTACCCACCGTGCGAATGGAGAGCAGTTGTTGATGATGGGTCATAGCTTGGTCAACACAAAACAATTATCAAACATCTTCTCATTTTTTCACTGGTGTAAAATCAAAGCCAAAACCAGATTTTTTACCAGCGACCACCTGCACTAACTGAATCCCGGCATTCCGATCGCCAGAGGGCAAAAAACGCACAGCACCAGACCCACCGACGGCCTGAAAACCATTAGCCACCAAAGCATCTCGCACTCCAATCCGGTTCGAGCCGGTCTTCAAGGCTGTAATCAAGGACTGAGCTGCATCATAAGCCAAAGCAGTGCGCCAATTCACCGCCGCCCCCCACATCCGCCGGGAAGTCTGAGCAAATTTAGCCTGCGGGTTGGCATCAATGTGCCAAGGTACTGCTACCACCATACCCAGAGCCTGCTGCCTCCCGACCTCTAAAGTTTTAGGGGCATAAACATCATCGCCACCCAAAATCGGTAGTTTTTTTGGATTGGACTGTACCACCTGTAAAGCTCGATCGAGAGTGCCAGTATTAGCAGCCAACATAATCAAGTCAGCACCAGCAGATTGATCCAGGGCTTTGGCCGCACTAAAGTCGGCAGCCGACAAATCTACTTCTTGAACAACAGAACCGCCACCTAAAGACATCGCCGTGGCAAACTCATCTTTTAGAGATTGACTATAACCACTTTGCGAATTAAAAAAAACCACGGCCTGTTTACGCTGGAGTTTTTGCAGCGCATAATCAGCTAAAGCCCTAGCCGAAACGTAGTCACTAGGCACCGTCCGAAAAAAATAAGGACTCAATTTAGTCAATTTCGTCGAAGTACTGACCGGGGAAATACTCACCAATTTAGCGGCATCATATACTTTAGCGGCTGCGATCGAAGCGTCACTAGCGTAGTGGCCAACCACACCCAACACCTGCTCATCTTTGCTCAAATCTTGAGCAACTTGGACGGCATTCTCGGTTTTACCAGCATCATCAGCAATCACCACCTTGAGCGGTACCCCATTAATACCGCCTACTTTATTAACTTCTTCTTGAGCCTGAGCCACGCCCCGTAAAATTTCTAAGGACCCGTTAAGATCGGACTGAATCGGCACCGCCACCGCAATCTTAAAAGCAGTACTGTTGCCAATTTTAGCGTTGTTAAAATAAATTTTAGTTTCGGGAGCATTGGATGAAATTTGGAGAGCTTTAGAAAATTGCGTGACGGCTTCGACATTTTGCTTACGACTCACTGCCGCCACTCCAGCATTTTTAGCCTGGATAAAATTAGCTTTGCCACCAGCTTCACTAGCTACTAAATTTTTACTCCCCTCACTGAGTTCGGTTGATTGACCAGAAACATTGCTGCCACTACGACCACCCATAAACCACCAATAGCCAGCAGCCAGGATGCCACCAGTAATCAGCAAAGAACCAAGCAACAACGGGATTTCATTTTTCGGAGAATTCATAGTTATGAACCAAAACGCGATAGCAATCGATAAACCAATCGAAAAATCAAAGCAATGTTAATCAGCACGAAGGCACCACCACCAGGCACAGCTAAGAACAGGTGTAAACCTGGATTCCATAGAAAAAAAACTAATCCACCCGTAATTCCAACAATTACTAATAGGTCTAACTTTTCAATAATATGCAGCCACTGCAAATATGCCAAAATTCCGGCACTCAATAACCAAATTCCAGCAGCCAGAGGGCTAGCTAGACCCAGTTTGCCGACAGCGATCATTAGTAAACCACTCTCACACCCTAAGAAAGCAGCATTACTAATATACTCCAATAGCGGTAGCCGATGCAGAGGTGTTTTAGTCGATAATTGAGAAGGAGGAGCAACCGGTAGAGCGGGTTGCCTAACATTATTGTTGCCAACTGAACTCTGACTAACTAACGGCGACTCCGTTTCTAAAGCAATCAAAGTTTCTGGTGCGGACTGAAACCGATCGATCGGGGCAAGACAGAGCATTTTGTTTAAAACAAAGGCCGTTCGATCACTAACTTGGGCATACTGCTGCCAGTACCACACATTTCGGGCACTATCAAATAACTCATCTGACTTGCGACCAGTCACCAGCGAAACGCAGGTAGCTGCCAAAGCATATAAATCCGAAGAGAAAAAGATTTGCTGGCCGCGCATTTGCTCGGGGGGCGCAAAGCCTTGGGAGAAAATAACAGTGGAACCAGGCTGAGCCACATTTTTAATGGCACCAAAATCTAACAAATACAGCTTGCCATTCCGATGCCGCATGATGTTAGAAGGCTTAATATCACGATGGATCACTCCATGGGTATGAATAAAGTCTAATATTTTCAACATTTCGGTCAGAACTTCTAACATGTCTGCTTCGCTGTATTGACCGCGCTGGGCTAACTCTTGTTCTAAATTTTCACCATCGATAAACTCTTGTACTAAATAAAAAAATTGGTCATCGCCACCAGTTGCCTGGTTCGGGACGGCTAATTCAAAAAAGGCAAATAAGTTAGGAATTTGGGGATGATCGGTGCCCAACTGCTCTAGCACCTCGGCTTCTCGATCGAACAATTCCTGAGCGGTACGCAACTGCACCGGATTCAATGACATGGCTGGTTTAAACTGTTTAACCACACAGGGACGCATCTTGGGAGTCAATCGATCGCGCGCTCCAAAAGCGGCTCCAAAACCACCTTCCCCCAGTAAATTCACAGTCAAATAACGACCTTCCAGCAACAGCGGCATCCCACAGGTCATGCAATATTTTTGCTTAACTACTTTCAATACCGCCGCATCGTCTAAATCTACGAAGGTATTTTGCGGTTTGTAACAACCCGGACGGGTGCAGTACAGCTCCATGCTTTAGCCAATCTATATAAATTTAAATTTTTAAGATATCGCAGAGTTGCCCCAGCCCCATGATTTCAGTATACAATGGGGTACCTCGGTTGCCCTTACTTCATGCCGCTTCCCCTTTCCACCGATCATCAATTGGAATTGCGTGCCGCCATCATGGACAGGTTCCAAAATAGCCTGCGCGCTGGTCAAAGACCTTTGGCTAATTGGAGAGCAGGTGCACTAGCCGTGTCCGCAGTGCCAGGAGCAGGCAAGTCTCATAGTATGGCCGTCACAGCAGCCCTGACCATCGCTCGCGAGCAACTGCACGGACGCAAACAATTAATCATAGTTACCCTCACTCGATCGGCAGCGGCTAATATCAAAATCAAGATCGATCGCTGCCTGCAAGAATTATCACTACCACCTGTAGGTTATAGCGTTAGTACTATTCATAGCCTAGCTTGGAGTATTGCCACCCGCCATCCCGAACTATCGAAGCTGAACACTACCGACTGCACGGTCATTATGCCGAATAGTAGTCATAAATTAGTCCGGACTTGTGTTGACAGGTGGCTGCCCCAGAATGTCGATCGATATCACCAACTCCTTGCCGGAGCAAGTTTTGATGGGGAAGAAACCGAAAGATTACGCCGCCAATCAGTCATCCGCAACGACATCCTGCCCAATCTGACCCTCACTGCTGTCCGCGAAGCTAAAAGTTCAGGGTTATCGCCCACTGATTTAGCGGAATTAGCGCAGCAACACCCCGATCACTACGATATCTTGGGCATTTGCGCCGGACTATACCAAGAGTACCAAGATCAGCTACAAGCCATGAATTATTTAGACCATGATGAAATGATCGTTGGGGCTTTAAGAGTTTTACAAGATCCAGTGGCTCTGAAATTTTGGCAGCAGCAAGTCCATGCCGTTTTTGAAGACGAAGCCCAGGATTCTAGCCCCTTGCAAGAAAAACTCTTGGGATTATTGGCCACTGGCAACAACCAGCAAGATGATCGATCGATCTCTAATTTAATTCGGGTGGGCGACCCCAACCAATCGATCAACTCCAGCTATACTCCCGCGGATCCTACTTACTTCCGAGATTTTTGCAGCGCCTGCGCCCCCAGCGGCAACTTAGCTGAAATGAACCAAGCCGGACGCAGTACCAAAGCTATTATTAACAGCGCCAACTTTATATTGCACTGGGGTAACAATTACTTGCGCCCCAATTTACCCGCTGCCGACACCGACAACATAGCTACTTCCGAGACTGTATTCTGGCCCCAAGATATTCAGTCAGTGGGTTTAGACGACCCGCAACCCAACCCTAGTCCGATTGCAGCTGGCATAGAAGTGCATCGGCCACGAGATATTTTTCAATCGATCGAACAAATCGGCGATCGCATCATCCAGCTATTTCAACATGAATCGCCCCTCAATATCGCCATCTTAGTACGCGAGAATCGCCAGGCCAGGTTCATCAATGATCAATTAACAGCCCAATTTAAAACCCGTCCTGAGATCAAAATTTACGCCGCCGGGATTAGCGACCGTAGCTCTCAAATTCCCAGCGAAATGTTGCGGCTCCTGCAATTCGTGGTACGCCCTCATTCACCCGATCGGTTGAAAGATGCTCTGAATGTTCTACTAGAACGGCAACTAATTGAGGCTCAAGATACTAATGCCCTCGCGATCTTTCCAGAACGCTTTCTCTACCCGACAATCACTGATCCGCAGTTATCGGCAACAGCCATCAAAGCCCAAACCTACTGCACTGAATTCATCAGAGCCAGATTTAGTTTACCATATTACCAACTAATTAGTTATTTAGCAGATAGGTTAGAATATCAAGCTCTGGAATTAGCTACCGCCGATAAACTAGCAGAGCGAGTTGCTCAACAAACCTTTGGGAATAGTTCTCTCGCCCACAGTATTCAGGTATTGCAAGAAATCGCTCAAGCCGAGAATTTTGCCAACGTAGACGAAGAAGCAGACGATCGATTCACCGCCGCCGGTCAGGTCACAATTATGACAATGCACAAAGCTAAAGGTTTAGATTGGGACGTGGTCTTTTTACCATTTCTCCACAAAGATAGTATTCCGGGTAGTCCCTGGGTAACTACCGGATCTAAATTTTTAGGGGATTTTAATATTGGAGAAGTTGCTCGTGCTCAAATCCGAGCCTTTGCCCATCAGCAAACTCCACCCAGTGCCGCAGTTGCTTGGCAGCAAGCCAATTTCCTCAAACAGGCTGAATCCCTGCGCTTACTATATGTAGCAATGACCAGGGCTAAAAGGTTGCTCTGGATGGCCGCTGAACGAGAAGCACCTTTTACCTGGAATCGCTTTGACTGGCCAGATCCAAATATAGCGACAGAGGGAGCAACTCAGTACAAGTTGCAACCCAAAGATCCATGTCCAGCCATACCCGTTCTCGAAAAATTTCTGCAAGCTGTCCGATAATCTACTTGGAATTATCCAGCGACAGGAGACCTATTTTTTTACTTAGTTCAGCCAGTTCTAATAATGCCTGATGTCGATCATTGCTTCTATTAATTTTGTAATCAATCACATCTTCAAATTTCAGACGACGATGGCTCCCCACCTTGAAAAAAGAAATAACTCCCTCATCTAACAGTCGATAAAGGTAGGGACGAGAGATTCCAAGTAGTTCAGCTGCTGCCTGACAACTCAAGTATTGCTTTTCGGGCAGAATAGCCGCCGCTCTACCGGAGAGCATTATTCCCACCAATTGCTGTAAAGCATTGACCATTACCGGAGATACATCTACAGCATTACTGTCTCGATCGACTAAACGTAAAGGGTTATTCGATAGTAGAGACTTTAAGGCATTTAGCGATTGAATATTGATATCTGATAAAAACACTGGCGTTGATGATGTTTGTAACTGCTTCATATAAATAAAGTTTTCAAAAGTGCCTAACTGTAACTAGATATTATAACTGTAATAAGTAATCAACTATTCAGCATTTAGGAAATGATCGGAGACAAAATTGTAAAAGTGCCTAACTGTAGCAAAAGAAATAAAAGTAATATTTTTTTAGTATTTAGCACTTTAGACATATTTCAACAATACATGTTTAGAGATTTTTGATCTTATAAAAGACTTGAAAGCTAATGCTACATAGGGTTTTAGTATATTTATTTAATGGCTTCATAACTAAAAATAAAATTATTACCTACTTAGTTAGCTTATTGATCGAAGAGAGACTAAAGCGCCAGATATTTCTTTATTCGGAAATAGCCAGTAATATTTAACGGAATCAGTGGAAGTCCCTACTCTCAGCGAAGCGGGTGACGAGATGAACAATCATGGATTTGGCTCAATACAGTCATGCTTGCAATTGGTATAATTATTTCGGAGGCTGATGACCTTGTGGAGCGTCTGAAAGGCTGTTGCATTGAGCAAGCGTAAGTACTAGCGCACTATCCACTAAATGAAATCTGCCGCTAGACTAATCAAAAGCCATGTGGATTTCCGACTGAATATATTTGGGTTTGCGGAAGGCGGACTCCTGGCTATGGACGTTATGAAAGACCAATAAGTGAGCTTGCTCATTTGGTAGCAGTGGCGGATGAAGTGGCAAATTTTGTTCGCGTAAGCGTGGCACAAGCCAAGACGAATAAAACCATCACTGTTAGCTGTGTTGGAAGCTCCAACCTCAGCGCAGCGGGTTGGGGTAACTCACTACTAAATTGCAATCTTTAGAAACCGAGTAATTTCAGACGGCGGCTTAATCCGTCTTCCAAATTTAAAAAATCAGTTTGGTGAAAAAATTCTCTAAATTTAAGTCCTAGTGGTTATCGATCAAACTGATTCTCGGGAAATACTTTCAGCTGTTTTATGTCGGCAGAAGCTTTTACAGGAAATTTAAAAATACTTATGGATTATGGCCTTAACTACCAGCTAAATTTATTAAGTCAATAGAAATTTGGAGAAAGTTCAAGATGAATAAAACTTCAGTTATCGATCAGCATTAAATACAATATTGTCTTTTGGAGTGTTTGGATAAGATCGAATAATCAAAATACAAAAATACTATTGGAGAAACATTCTTTAACAATATTTATAAAAATCTTACGAATTTTATTTGAGATATTTGGAAAAAGAATTTACTGGTTGTTAATTTAGAGAGTATTCAGATCAGGGAAAAATAGAAATCATACTTCTTCAGAATCTTGGAGAAAAATAAAGCTAGGGAAAAGTTGGAGAATATCTCACTGTATCTATACACCTAGTCGCTTTTTACGATCAATTGAATAAATTATTTTGAGAAAATGGAGAAATATGGATTATCTATCAATTTAATCAAAAGCTTAGATTCAAATATTTATAGATCTAGAGCAAAACTTAAAGTAGAAATTTTCTATTTATTGTTTTTTTGATATATATCAATTTTTTCATATTTGTAAAAATCAAAAAAAAAGAAAACATGCTTTAGTCAAAGTTGAAAAATCAAAAGCCCATAAAATATTATTTGATTTTTCGCCAATGTTTAAATCGATGCTATTTTCCATTACCTGTCAATCTAAGCCAGGCATCATTTTTTTCCATTTTCTGAATTAATCAATTGATCAAAATTAAGAACAGCTGTAACATTCTCCAAATTTCTCTAAAATATCAACAACACTTTTAGAGAAGGTTATTTTTTTCCAGCTCTTTAATTTCCACTCTTCAGGCTCAAGCTGATGTTTTCCAACGTCTATTCATAAGAATTTAGATCTAGTCATTCAGGAGTATTTGTTATGAAATGGTGTTCTCGGTTAATTGCTGTACTCTCCATATCTGTTTTAGGGCTATCTTGGGCTAACCCAGCTAAAGCACAGTTAGTTCCTCAAGCCTGGGGAACCCTTGGTAGTAAAGATTCCACGATTACATATAGCGCAGGGATTCGTCTTTTCGATTTAGGTGCCGAATTTGGTACCGGTCCACAAGGTGCAACCGGTGTTGATATTCTTAAATTCATCAGCCTACCAGTAGTTTCTCCCTATGTTGGTTTGGGCTGGTATTCGGGCAAAGATACTATTGCTTATTCTGGTGGTGTTCAGGTTGCTCCGCCTGGCAATATTTTCTATGGTGTTGGTTATCACTCCATTCGGGGTCTTAATGGCCAGATCGGTGTGAAGTTCTAAAAAATATTTGATATTTCAACATGCTCCTAACTTCTGACCAACGCGAAAAGATCGATCGAACCGATGATGCTGATTTTTATAGCGATCCGCGATTTGTTACCCATGTAGATGCGGCCTTTATTCAGCGTCTCACTAATCTCTATCGCCAACAGCTCCAGCCCCAAACTAAAATTTTGGACTTAATGAGTAGCTGGGTTTCCCATTTACCATCCGAAATGGAGTTTGCAGAAATCTGTGGTCATGGTTTAAACGAAGCGGAATTGAGTCGTAACGCTAGGCTCGATCGATACTTTGTTCAAAACCTAAATAAAGATCTTCAGTTGCCCTGTGCTGACGCGGAGTTTGCGGCGGTGTTAAATACGGTATCCGTGCAGTATCTTCAGTACCCAGAGGCCATTTTTGCCGAAATTTTCCGCATTCTTCAGCCTGGTGGCATAGCTATTATCAGCTTCTCCAATCGGATGTTTCCCAATAAAGCCATCAATGCTTGGCGAGATGGTAGTGATGAGCAGCATCTTGAACTGGTATGCCGTTATTTTCAGAGTGTGGCGGGTTTTAGTGAGCCTCAACCTGTTGCCCATCGTGGTGGTGGGGTATTGCCTTGGCTGAGTCTTACCGACCCTTTCTATGCAGTGATGGCGACGAAGCAATAATTTTGGGTTTATGATTATGAAAAAAGGAGAACCAATTGGTTCTCCTTTTTTATGTTTGTATGCTCTCTGAATCTTTTATCTGAAATAAATAATGCAATTATTCTCAAAATTGTTGATGGCCTTATCTTGTCTCTGGTTGCTATTTCTTGCTCCCAGCTCAGCGCTCATTGATTCTAAGTTCTATAGCTACCGACCACCTAGTTTTGATGGCATTGGCAAAGTTTATATGGGACGAGAAATTTCCCAGGTAATGGGACATCAAGGTGCTGACTGGCTCGATCGATCTGATCGTCAAACTGAAGAACAGCCCCAGAAATTAGTTGATGCACTGAATCTTCAGCCTAACGATATTGTGGGTGATATTGGCGCTGGCACTGGTTATATTTCCAAATTACTCTCTGTCCAGGTTCCTCTGGGAAAAGTAATAGCGGTAGATATTCAACCGGAAATGATTACTATTCTGAACAAAAGGTTCAGCAAAACTACTAACATCAAAGCGGTATTGGGTGAAGAGCAAAAATCCGGGTTAACTGCTGCCAGTATTAATTTGGCTGTAATGGTTGATGTATACCACGAATTTAATCATCCTCGGGAAATGATGGAGGATTTGGTCACGGCCTTGCAGCCTAATGGTCGTATTGTTTTAGCTGAATATCGGGGTGAAGACCCGTTTGTTTTTATTAAGCCCCATCATAAGACTACCGAAAAGCAAATCAAAAAAGAAATGGCTGCTGTTGGTCTGCAATGGGACAAAACTTTGACTATTTTGCCGCAGCAACATCTAATGTTTTTTATAAAACCAATTAATTAGTTAACTAATTAATTGGCAATTGACTTTAAGAATTCGGCAACTGGCCGATTAATCCAGTTCAATCCAACTTGGATCTGATGTTCTATAGTTGGAAGCCGATATAAATATACTAACCTACGCGCTAAATAGGCTGCTGTTCCGTCTAACTTTAATCCTAAACCTGTCAGTGTGGCATTGTCTTTGCCCAATGCCATCATTTCTCCCAAATTTGTATACCGGAATGGTAATAAAGATCGGCCAGTGCTGGTTGCCCAAATATTCCAAGCGGCAAAATCGGCTTGTTGCATCGCCGACTGCGCTGTTGCTGTCACAGTTTTACCATCTTGGTCAAATATCTCGGCTAAGTCTCCGAGGGCATAAACTGTTGATCGATCGACTGTCTGCAATGTGGGTAAGGTCTTGATCTGCCCCTGCAGATTGCGTCGTAAATCTAATTCTGCCACTGCCGGACTGACCTTGTTTCCTACTGTCCAGAGCACGATATCTACGGGAATTTGATCTACCTGCTCCCGAAATTCGATCGAGATGGTACTGGCTGTCACTTCTGTGATGCTGGTTTCTAAATCTATCCAGATTTCTCGCTTACTCAACGCTTTCTGGGCCGCTTCTCGATTGAACTCTGGTGCTGCCTGGAGGATTTTCTCTCCTCTTTCGATGATCCGCAGACGACCACGCTCACCCAATCTATCGGCTAACTTGCAAGCCAACTCTACACCACTGTAGCCAGCTCCCACGATCGCTACTCGAATTTTGTCTTGCTGGCTATCTTCTAATGCTCGCAGGCGATTTTCTAACCGCGATACATCAGTAAGATTCCGAAAAGGAATGCCGTACTGCTCGACTCCGGTTACGCCGGTGAGGGGCGTTTCGCCACCCAGTGCCAGCACTATGTGATCGTACGCCAATGTCTGATCGTTAGAAAAATGCACTTCTTGTTGATCTAGATTGATCGATTGCACTACTGCCTGACGAAACTTGATGTTGGTACCTTTGAATAAATCTTGAAAAGTTGGTGCTACTTCCCAAGTAGCCATTTCTTGGGTTAAAAGTTCATACAGCAATGGTGTGAAAACAAATCGGTCAGATTTATCAACCAAAACAATTTCATGCTCATGATTGTCCCAAGACATTTGCTGAAGACGCAAGGCTGTGTAAAGACCAGCAAAGCCGCCGCCCAGAATACATATAGATGTCATGATTTTTGGCCTTTGCTGAAATGAGTTTCTATAGTTTTAGAATATTTATGAAGATTTGGCTTTGTTAGAGCGTTTGGAGATAACTCAGTAAATCGGCCATTTCTTGAGGATTTGGCTGAAATTGCGGCATGGGGGGTGTCTGGCCACTAATGACTTGCTCAATTAAACCCTTAGACGACTTTCTTTTAGACACTTCGTGCAGGTTCGGGCCTACTCTTCCTTGTCCGGTTAGCCCATGGCAGCCACTACAATTCATTTGAAAAATGGCATGACCTAAAACTTGATCACCCTTTAGTTCTAGAACATTTTTGATGTAAGGAGTACTACCACCAAATATATTCCAAGATACCATCCCCACACACACAAGCAACAAGACCGCTACGATCTTTGTTCCGATCCAGCGGAGTTGTGATTGCTTAGAGTTAGTGAGTCGATTTTCCAATGGGTGCCTTTTTAAATCTTTACTAAATTATACTTCTGTTGAATAAAAACTTTACACACTACTGTTGTTTTTGTTGTGTGGCCTGCAATATATAAGTTTGAGTGTATACAAAAATACCTCTGTTCTATACACTTCTTTACAATATCTTCTTTTTTTGCTCTTGCCCCTACTCCCTGAAGGCGATAGGCTGTAGACAAATATCTATAAATTTTTATTGGCGGAGATTTTTAAAGTGGTAGAACCTCTTTTATCTGGTATTGTGCTAGGTCTTGTTTTGATTACTCTCTTTGGGCTATTTGTGGCTGCTTACTTGCAGTACAAGCGTGGCGACCAACTTGGTGGTTAAATTTATCTGATTTTTCAACCGAGATTCTGATCTGTCCTGCTATCCCTGTCGATTGTCGATGGGGGTTGTTGTTGGTGAGTATAAAATGTCAGTGCAGTACTGCCATAAACTTTATGCCGACAGACCTCTAATGATAGGGTTGTTAATTCTTGGCTCAAATCTCGATCGCTACCGTGTTCTAAAGCGATTTCGCCACCTGGTGCTAATAGTTGATGCTCTTCGATCGCACTCAATATTCTTTGATACAGATTGCTTTTATAGGGCGGATCACAATAGATCCGATCGAACTGTTGACCAGCCAAAGTTGGTAAGAATTTTTGCACCCGACCATTAATCAGCCGGAAATGACCATCTCCAGTCACTAGTCTCTGGCAATTATTTCTAATTATTTTGCTAGCCAGCGGCGATTCTTCGATTCCCAGGACAACTGCTGCGCCTCGGCAGAGAGCTTCGGCGGCCATCGCTCCGCTACCGGTACACAGATCCAGCCACCGACAACCCTGAATTTGCCCTTGCCAAACATTAAAAAGCGCTTGCCGCACTCGTGCCGATGTTGGTCGGCAATCTAGTCCGGGCTGGGTTTTGATTTCTCTGTTTCCATAGATTCTGATACTCACGCGGCACTCACTGCCACCGTGGTTAAGAAATTAGCCAAAATAGCTAGGCCCACTGTCGAAGATTTTTCGGGATGAAACTGCACGGCCATGAGCTGATCAAAGGCGATCGCAGCAGTGACTTGCTGTTGACCGTGGGTTACTGTGGCGGCGGTGACTTGGGGATTGTCCGGCTGGACATAAAAAGAATGGACAAAATACACCCAATCTTGCGGAGCGAGGTTTCGCCAGAGAGGGCAATCTGGTTGGGTAAGTTCCAGTTGGTTCCAGCCCATGTGGGGAATGGTTAGTTCTGGTTCGGATTTAAACCTTTTGACTTGGCCAGGCACAATGCCCAATCCAGCTTCTTGGCCTTCAGCACTGCCCTCAAATAAGAGTTGTAATCCCAGGCATACTCCTAAAAAAGGTTGGCCACTTACCGCGATTTTTCTTAGCGGCTCTACCAACTGTCGAGCCTGTAAGTGTTGCATGGCGGGGTCAAAAGAACCTACGCCTGGCAATACCACGGCATCTGCCGCCTGTAATTCGATGATCGAGTCGGTAATATGTGGCTCGGCACCAACCTGCTGTAAACCTTTACACACAGAGTGTAAGTTACCCATGTCGTAGTCTACAACTGCAACTTTTAGCATTGATTTTGGCCAGAATAAATAATCTGTAAGAATCTGGGCGATGAAGAAGGGAATATTAGATTATAAATCTTTCGATCATGATTGAGACATTTGTCTAATGGGGAATTGGACTGGCTCCGATTATGTTTGAGGCAAGTTGTTTTCTTTCCCTAACACATATGATGTCTAGTACCTTCGACTGTGATGATATCAAGCTAATTGCCGAATTTGTGCAAGGTAGTAATCAACTTTTGACGAGCGATCGAGCACGGATGGAAACTACTGGCATTATTTCGCAAATTATCACCAAATCTGGTGAGGTTGCGGCCATTATGTATCTGCAAGGCAAGCCGCGCACTGCTGTGGTCAGAGCTGGTTCTATTTATACTAAACAACTAGAAAACCATTTAACTGCGCTCAACTTTGTGTTGATGGGGAAATCTAAAAGAGATGGCTACGTCGAATATCATCAATATGCTACTCCAGAAGGATATAAAGCTTGGTATACAGAGCCTGCTTCGTTATGGAAAAAATGGTGGCCAACCGAAAGATTTCACAGCAAACGACGTTTCAATATGAATATGTTGGTGCAGATCAAAGATAAATGGTACCCAGTTCAAAATATTGTGGTTGATGCTGGTACTTTTGTGATCAAAACCCTCGTGGGTCAGATTCGGATTAACAGCAACGAGCAATTATTGTGGCTCTCTCAGATTCCGGTGGAAGATGCTGTGGTAGTTGTTGCCGATAATGATGCTTGGAGTCAATCACCCGAAGTTCAGAAAGAATTGAGCAAACAAGAGCTGCCGAAAATGCCAGTCATGCCAACTGCTGGCAATTCTATCACCGTCCCCGCACCGCCAGCTGCTCATGCTCAATTAAAAGAACTAGAGCGAAAACTTTACAAACAACAAAAAGCTACTATTCTTGCTGAGCAAAGAGCGGTGAATGCTGAACAACAGCTGGCAATTCTCCAAAAGCAGCTACGCAAAAAGGAATTGGAAGTCAATTGGCCACAACATTAGATACTAGAGATCAGGGTAAAACCTCGGCTGTGAGCCGCTGCGGAAACTTTTCTCTATAAGTGCTAGGATGACTTGAGAATAAAGAGAAAAGTGCGAAGGAAATAAATATAAATGGCAGAAATTAATAAGTCAATATCCTTTGATGGTCGGGATATCAGACTTAAGGTCGGCTTATTGGCTCCTCAGGCTGGCGGCAGTGTACTAATTGAATCTGGCGAGACTAGTGTACTAGTAACCGCTACCCGTTCTAAAGGCCGAGATGGGATTGACTTTCTCCCTTTGTTGGTGGACTACGAAGAAAGACTTTATGCGGCTGGACGCATTCCTGGTGGTTTCTGGCGGCGGGAAGGTAAACCCCCCGAAAAAGTGACGCTCACTTGTCGGCTGATCGACAGACCAATGCGACCACTTTTCCCTCATTGGTTGCGTGATGATATCCAAATTGTGGCCACTACGTTGTCTTTGGATGAGTTGGTGCCTCCCGATGTGTTGGCAGTGACTGGGGCTTCGATCGCAACTTTGATCGCCCAAATTCCTTTCATGGGTCCGATGGCTGCCGTGCGAGTTGGTTTGGTGGGCGACGACTTTATTATTAATCCTACCTATCGTGAAGTCGAAGTAGGTGATTTGGACTTGGTTGTAGCTGGCTCACCGGACGGGGTGATCATGGTGGAAGCTGGAGCTAATCAACTGCCAGAACAAGACATCATTGAAGCGATCGACTTCGGTTATGAAGCCGTCCGGGATTTGATTCAAGCGCAACGCGAGTTGATTGCTGAACTGGGTATTGAGATTGTGACTGCGGAACAACCAGTTGTCGATTCTACTTTAGAGAACTTTATTGCCAAGCAAGCGACTCAGCCTGTCCAACTAATCTTGGCTAAATGCGAACCCGACAAAAAATTACGGGATAAAGCTTTAGATGAAGTGAAAGCTGAATTGGTTAGTTCGATTGCCGCTTTGCCAGAAAACGACCAGGTTGTCTTGGCCGCCGCCGCTAATAGCCGCGTCGTCGATAGCCTTTTCAAGTCTGTAACTAAAAAGCTGATGCGTCAGCAAATCATCGAGCAAGGTTTGCGGGTTGATGGTCGAAAGCTCGATCAAATTCGACCAATATCTTGCCAAGTAGGACTATTACCTCGGCGGGTGCATGGTTGTGGTTTATTCAATCGCGGTTTGACTCAGGTGTTGTCGATTTGTACCCTGGGTACACCCGGTGATGCTCAAGACTTAGCGGATGATCTGCATCCCGAAGGTAGCAAGCGCTATATCCATCATTACAACATGCCTCCTTACTCAGTTGGTGAAACTAAGCCAATGAGATCGCCCGGACGGCGGGAGATTGGACATGGCGCCTTGGCTGAGCGTTCTTTGTTACCAGTGCTGCCTTCTAAAGAAGAATTTCCCTACGTTTTGCGGATTGTCTCTGAAGTATTGTCTTCCAATGGCTCCACTTCGATGGGTTCGGTTTGTGGTTCCACTTTGTCGCTAATGGATGCGGGTGTACCTATCAAGAAACCGGTCAGTGGAGCGGCGATGGGACTAATTAAAGAAGGTGATCAAGTCCGTATTCTGACTGATATTCAGGGAATTGAAGATTTCTTGGGTGACATGGACTTTAAAGTAGCTGGTACTGATGCTGGTATTACTGCTCTGCAAATGGACATGAAAATCACTGGTTTACCTTTAGAGACCATTGCTGATGCCATTCAACAAGCCAGACCCGCTAGATTGCACATCCTTGAAAAAATGATGGAGGCTATTGCTGAGCCGCGCACGGAGATGTCTCCCTATGCGCCGCGTCTGCTCACGATCAAAATCGAGCCAGAATTTATTGGCTTGGTGATTGGACCTGGTGGTAAAACGATCAAAGGCATTACCGAGGAAACCGGTGCTAAAGTTGATATTGAAGATGATGGCACTGTAACCGTCTCGGCGATCGATCAAGAAAAAGCGAAACGGGCAATCCTCATGGTGAAAGCTCTCACTCGCCGTCTGCATGAGGGTGATGTTTATGTGGGTCGGGTCACTCGGATTATTCCGATCGGAGCCTTCGTCGAGATTCTGCCTGGTAAAGAAGGCATGATCCATATTTCGCAATTGGCTGACTATCGCGTCGGCAAAGTCGAGGATGAAGTGGGCGTTGGCGATGAAGTCGTTGTCAAAATTCGAGAATTAGACAATAAAGGCCGGGTAAATTTAACTCGTTTGGGAATTCATCCTGATGAAGCCGCTGCTGCCCGTGAAGGTCGTAATGATTAGACCGTAGCTGCACTGATAAAAAATAGTAGGTGTATGTCTTCACATACACCTTTTTTATTACAACTAGCAATTCTTCCAATTATGTTGGGTAATCTTTATTTAGGTGGAGAGCATTCCTTGATGAGAATGTCCAAAAACTCAAGCCAAACGGCTGAAAGGCTCGTTCTTCTTTCGCAAGATAAGCTCTGAAATCCTTGTTCACCAGTAGTTAGTCACATTTGTCAGACATTCTCTAAAAGAGATCGCTCAAGATGATACTTGAGCAGATATGTCATAATAAATGGTGCAACTTCTTCTGGAAGATTTACAAAAAACTAGTTGATTAAAACATCTAGTTGGTTTCTACTGTTTTATATATTGGTCCTTTAAGATATAGCTAGTTTTATTCATAATGACTGAATCTAATTACCAACCGGATTACAGTTTGGACACAATTGATGAATTGGGTCTGGGAAATATTAATAATTCTGATAGTCCTCCCAACTATGCGGAGAGCCTTTTTTCGACTGTTGATGATGCCACTATGGTTAGCCGATTTGCTCGGGGCAAAAAACGCCAAATCCGTAACCATAATTTGATCATTACTTATGCTCATAACTCTTTGCAACTTTCTACTCCAGAAGGTGAGCTGGTTGCCATTAATAAAATTTCCGATAAGCTGCACTATATCTTGATTAAGCAAGATTCTGCTTATTGGGACTTTATTCACAATATTGTTCTTCCCTATAACTTTGTTCCGATCGATAATAATCCTAGTCATCGTGGTTTCTTCCGCTACCAAAAATATCAAATCCCCTCTGGTTACCAGCTAAGGTATACGGACAGTCAAGAAATACATTCCTTTTGGCAAGATAATTTTATCCACTATGAACAAGATCTAAAGTTGGATTTATTATTTCTCCATAAATCTAAGTGGTATCGGGTACAAGAAATTACTACTCAGAACGAATACGTTTCTTTTCGAGCAGTAGCGGGAACAGTGAAATTGCCGATTGGCTTGCAAGTAGCTTGGATTTATCGGTTGATAGAACCTACCGAGGATGGGACTAGAGATAGAGATCGCCATGATTCTAATACTCAGCCGCCAGTTGCTAAATTCGGTGAAAATGATTTGATTGATAAGTTGATTTCTAAACTTGGTGTAGAGCCAGATGGCAACAAGAAATCAGGGATGGTTGGCGACCTGAAGATGGATGTTGAAGCACTGGCTCTATTTGAGCAAGTGTTTAGTGGGCAGTTTGTTCCTCAGCTTTCTGAAGAGCTGCATCAGCAAATTTTGGATCTGCAAGTTTCGGTGATGGGCATCCTCGAAAATTATCTAGAGCACGGCGAGACGATCACTAAAACAGAAATTATCAATGACGATGGTGGCAATAGAATTAGTGAGAAAACTATTACAACTAATCGGGGATGTCCGCGCTGGGTGGTGGAGACCATCATGCAGGTTACCGATGTGGAAACCGTTGCCAATCAACCTAAGGTATAAGGACGCATTCGCAGTAAAATGTAGTGCGAACCTATAGGGATTGAACGTGCGTAAAGTTATCATTGCTGGCAACTGGAAAATGTTTAAGACTCAGGCTGAGGCCACTGAGTTCTTGATGAAATTTTTGCCACTGACTGAAGAAACTCCTACTGAACGGGAGGTCGTGCTGTGTGTACCTTTTACTGACTTGACTGTTGTTAGCAAGACTCTCCATGGTAACTTGGTGCGCTTAGGTGCCCAAAATGTTCATTGGGAAGATAATGGTGCTTATACCGGTGAAATTTCGGCAGCCATGCTCATGGAGATTGGTGTGCGCTACGTGGTGGTTGGTCACAGTGAGCGACGACAGTATTTTGGTGAAACTGATGAAACTGTTAATAAGCGTCTAAAAAAATCTCAAGAAAGTGGCTTGATTCCCATCTTGTGTGTAGGTGAAACCAAGGAACAGCGTGATGCTGGTACCACTGAGCAAGTGATTAGTCAGCAGCTTAGAGCTGGTTTGGTCGGTGTAGATCAGCAAAATTTGGTAATTGCCTACGAGCCAATTTGGGCGATTGGTACTGGTGATACCTGTGCGGCGATCGAAGCCAATCGGGTGATTGGTGTGATTCGTTCTCAACTCAGCAATCCTAATGTCACCATTCAGTATGGGGGATCCGTGAAGCCGGATAATATTGATGGAATTATGGCGCAGCCAGAGATTGATGGTGCGCTAGTCGGGGGAGCTAGTCTTGATGCTGCTGGGTTTGCGCGAATTGTTAATTACGTCAAAGCTTGACTTTGTTAAGCTTATTTAAGCTTTAAAGAGGCTTGAGATAAGCTACTGCTAGCTTGCTAATGATCACTTTGTTGCTGTCGTTATCCGTTAAACAGAAGTAATCGGCATCTTGCCAAAATAGTTCTCCACTGAGGATGTCGCCGGTTACTAGCTTTAGTTCTAATTTAGATTTTTCTTTAATTAGTTGCTGGATTTGGCGGGTGCTGGGTTGGTTGATATCGAGTTCGGGCATGGTTAAAATTTAGAACGAGTTGAATTACGGATTAATTACTTATGCCGATCGAATTTACCAAGTATCAAGGTTTGGGTAATGACTTCATTCTAGTGGACAATCGGCATCAGGCCACCCCTTGCCTGACTCCTGATCAAGCCGTGAAGTTGTGCGATCGACATTTTGGGATTGGTGCTGATGGGGTGATCTTTACTTTGCCCGGCCAGGAGGGCAATGATTACACCATGCGAATTTTTAATTCTGATGGTTCGGAGCCGGAGATGTGCGGCAATGGTATTCGCTGCTTGGGTAGATTTATTGCTGATCTAGAAGGTAAAGACCATCAGGGTGTGACTTACAAGATTCATACCTTAGCGGGTGTGATTGTTCCTGAAGTTCTGGCTGATGGTCAGGTGCGGGTGGATATGGGCAAGCCACGTTTGCGGGCGGCGGAAATTCCGACCACCTTGGGTGAGAAAGACGGACAGGTGGTCAACCAGACTTTGGCGGTGGCTGGTCAAGATTATCTAGTGACCTGTGTGAGTATGGGCAATCCTCACTGCATGACCTATGTAGATAATGTGGCCGCTGTGCCTTTGTCTGACATTGGACCGCAGTTTGAGCACCATCTCGCTTTTCCCCAGCGCACCAATACTGAGTTTGTCGAGATAGTGCGTTCGGACTATGTGAAGATGCGGGTCTGGGAAAGAGGTGCTGGTATTACTTTGGCTTGTGGTACTGGGGCTTGTTCGACGGTGGTCGCTGGTGTTTTGACTGGCCAAAATGATCGAGTTTGTACGGTGGAGCTGCCAGGGGGCTGTTTGCAAATTGAATGGTCAGCTGCCAATAATCATGTTTACATGACTGGGCCAGCGACAGTTGTTTTCCAAGGTAAAATCAGCATTGGCTAGTTTGCTGCGCGTCAAAAATTTATCTTATGTCTTGCCTTACCAGTCGATTTTGCAACCCCTGACTTTTGAGGTGGCGGCAGGAGAGATGGTCATTGTGACAGGTGCTAGTGGCGTTGGGAAGACGCTGTTGTTGCGGCTCCTCAACCGATTGACTGAACCCAGTGGCGGCAATGTTTATGTGGCAGATCGAGATTATCGGCTGGTGCCGCTGCCGCAGCTGCGACGGCAAGTTGCCTTAGTGGGTGCCGTACCGCATTTGTTCGGGATGACGGTGGAAGCTGCTTTACTGTATCCATTACAGCTCCAAAATGTGTCAGCACCGGAAGTGAAACAACGACTTGCGAAAGTATTGGAGCAGATCCAGATTCCGGAGAGTTGGTTGCCCTGGCGAGAGTCGCAGCTATCGATCGATCAGTGTCAGCTGGTGTCTTTGGCGCGGAGTTTAATCCTTCAGCCGCAAGTATTATTGTGGGACGAACCAACCAAATATTTGGATGAGATGTGGGTGGAGCGAGTTCGATCGATCGCTCTGGAGCAAGGTTTGGCGGTGATAACCACCAGTAAACGAGTTGAAATTTTTACTGGTCGGGTGTTGTATCTATCTGCTGGTCAACTAATTTGGGATCAATCTGCTGTGAATTGGGACGAACTAGGGGCGGAGATTACGCAAACGGAAGCTGCCGATTGGTAGTTTCAATCATGTTTTTGTCCTGTTGCGCTTTTTGGGGGAGCATGACTAAGCCATCATACTTGAGAGTGATCAATGATTTTGCTGGAGAGACAACTTTATACTACCATGTAGGAAATTGTGAATATAACTAAGGTTTCGGTATTCTGCCCATCGGTATTGTATTAATACTAGACCTTTCTTTTCAGCTCTCACTAATAGTTTTTGCTCGGGATAAGTTTTGCAAGAGATATTTGACTTGCTTACTGCTACTGCGCTTGAATTACACTGGTAGTATTGACGAAGAATAAATTAATCTAACTTTATTTAAGATTATTTTTTACACATGAAGAATTTTTTTTACCTACTGGTGCCGAGCAGTCTTCTTCTTTCTGCTGGCTGTGCCACAGCGCGTGACGCATTCAATGGCTCATCTTTCCAAAACACGAGCATTGATTACGAAGAAGCTCAAATTTCTACTCAGGTAAGTGTCTTGCCTAGCAAGCTACCTGCTCCAGAATTAAGTTTGGACGAAGCTCTGATCCAAGGAGATCAAAAAGATTTGACTGGGGAAACGGCTCTGGCTCAGAGTGATAAAGAAGTTGAGCCTGCCCCTCTTCCTGACACTCCACCAGGGGTTCAGAATGAACCAATTGAGCCTCAGCCTTCTATACTTCCTCCACCGTCAGCAGTAGATCAAGACTCCAAATTTGCTCCTGCTGCTCCACCCTTGAACAACCCCGTTCAGGCTCCTACTGTTTCAACGGATCCTCGCTATTTGACAGCGCCACGTGCTCTGCAACCCAATCAAGTTGGCACTTTCAATACTCAGATTCCGATTAATGAAATAATCACCAACCATTTATTCAACTACGATCTAACTACCGGCGTAAGATTTGGGGATAGTCGGGATACTACGATTGGTCTGAATGCCACCAAGCTTTTTTCTCCTTATATCGAAGAAAGTATTTCTAAGGATCGGGTCTATCGCACTGAGTACAACAATACTTATGTGCAAGCCAAGACGGTGCGTCAAGATCGAAACAGTACTTACACTTTGGGTGCGACCCAAGCGAGTGTGCGTGAAGATCAAGTATTTTCTCCTTCTCTCAGTCTTGGTCGTGTGCGTCAAGTTCTAGTGAGCAATGTTGATCAATCTGGGATTGGTCGCACAGTGCGAGGCTTAAGTTATGCTTTCAGTGATCGAAATGCGCTGGTGAATAGCGGTTTTCAGGTGTTAACAGAGATTTTGCCCAATGCTGAGCCGTCCCTCAGTCCTGGTAAGCCCGATAAGCCATTTATTACCAATGGTAATTTAATCCAAGCTGCTAACAATTTGCGGGTGCCAGAGAATAGTTTTACGGCCTATAGTGCCGGCTGGGGATATGCTCTCAATCCCAGCGATACCAAATCTATCTCTCCCCCAGCTAACTACAATGCTTTCTGGGTTGGTCTTTCCCCCATGACTGAACGGAGTGCTACTGCAACTAATGGTACTGATCCAGATCCGTCCGTCCTTCGGTTACGGGAGAGAACTGATTATTACCCTCATATCAGTTTTACGGGGAATACCACTACAGCAGATTCCATCTTTAGATACTATACTGGCGCGATGTTTAATACCGGTCTCACCCCGCTGGGTGGTACGAACAATGCTCTGCAATCTAAAGCTTATGGTGGTATCGACTTTAGTACTGCTAGCAGTAGTGGGCTAAGCTATAATGCCAGTCTGATTGGCTATACTAACTCCGATCCTGATACCTATAGTCGGGCTTCAGCCAATGTTAGCCAAAGAATTAATATGAACAGTAATCCAGCTTATAATTTCACCTTGTCGGCTGGTGCTAACTATGCTTTCGATGGTAGTAGTATCGTTGATAACCAGGTTTTTAAACCTGGAGCAAGCTATATCAATACTGGTGGAACCTTGAATTTAGGTGATGTTTCGTTCAACACGACTTATTATGTTCCAAATAGTTTTCCAGACTCGATTCAGAGTCTGCTTTCGACTAGTTTTGCTTGGCGTATTCAGAACAATTTAGCTGTCTCGGCCTACTACACTCCTGTGAATGATAATCAATCAAGATCTCCTTATGGAGCCAATGCTTCATTTAAAGTTGGTTCTGACCCTAATAGTCCCAGTCTAATTCTGGACTGGAAGCGGGTGGAAAATAGCGTTGGTGCTCAAACTGCTCGCGAAAATGTGTTTGGGGTGTTTTTGCGCTTTGGTGAGTCTTTTACCCCACCTAAATTAAATCCATAGATATTTGGGAGTATTGGTTTTGTTGGTGCTCACCTCTTCTATAGATGACCAGCTGGGACACCTAGCATTAGTCTTAATGCTGCACCAATTGGGATTCAGTTAGTAAAGGCGATACTATACCCAAGCCAATTACACCACAGCGTTGCCAGATTTGATCGATCAATCCTGGCTTCCTCTTTTTATTAGCTGTGCTGCCGTAGTGTCGAAGTAACCAACTCCGCTATGATGCCAGCGAAGCGATCGAACTATTCAAAGTCTTACTAGGTCGCATTGCCGCCATTGTTTTTTCTCTATCTGGATGATAGTAGCCGCCAATATCGATCGCCTCACCCTGAACTGCATTTAACTCCGCCATAATAGTTGCCTCTTGACTACTCAATTCCTGCGCCAATTGCGCAAACTTAGCTTTCAGTTCCAGATTCTGATCCTGCGCCGCCAAAGCCTGCGCCCAATACATCGCTAGATAGAAATGACTACTACGATTATCTAACTTTTGGACTTTGGAAGAAGGAGATTTGCCCTGATCTAGATACTGGCCACTGGCCTGATCTAACGTTGCTGCCAAAATCAATGCATCTGAATTATTCGTCTTTTGACCCACATCTTCCAACGCCACCGCCAAGGCCAAAAACTCACCCAACGAATCCCAGCGTAAATGTCCCTCGGTCACAAATTGTTGCACATGCTTAGGAGCCGAGCCACCCGCACCCGTCTCAAACAAACCACCGCCCGCTAATAGGGGTACGATCGATAGCATCTTGGAACTCGTGCCCAATTCCAAAATCGGGAATAAATCCGTCAAATAATCGCGTAACACGTTTCCTGTTACCGAAATTACATTCTTACCCGTTTTGATCTGTTCACAAGTAAAGCGCATCGCTGCTACTGGCGAGAGAATTTGAATATCTAATCCTGTTGTGTCGTGATTCAGTAAATACTGATTCACCTTCGCAATCAAATTAGCATCATGAGCGCGATCAATATCCAACCAAAAAATCGTTGGACAACCCGTAGCTCTCGCCCTCTTCACCGCCAGTTTTACCCAGTCTTGAATCGGTAAATCTTTGGTTTGGCACATCCGCCAGATATCACCCTGGGCGACTTGGTGTTCCAACAAAGTCTCCCCTGCTGAATTCACCACTCTCACTTTGCCATCTACCGGAATTTCAAAAGTCTTATCGTGAGAACCGTATTCCTCGGCCTTCTGCGCCATCAAGCCTACATTCGCCACGTTTCCCATCGTAGTGACATCGAAAGCGCCCCGTTCTTGGCAAAACTGAATACATTCTTGATAGATAGTTGCATAACAGCGATCGGGAATCATCGCTTTCATATCGTGAGCCTGACCATCAGCTCCCCACATCTGGCCAGAAGTCCGAATTGCCGCTGCCATCGAAGCATCAATAATTACATCACTGGGCACATGCAGGTTAGTAATCCCTTTGTCGGAATTGACCATCGCCAGCCGGGGCTGCTCAGTATAAATTGCTTGAATATCAGCTTCGATTGCTGCTCTTTCTGCTGCTGGTAAAGATTGAATCTTGGCATATACATCTCCAATGCCGTTATTTGGATTCACTCCCAGTTGGGCAAAGGTATCGGTATATTTGCTAAATACCGCTTGGTAATAAACCGTGACGGCGTGCCCAAATAAAATCGGGTCAGATACCTTCATCATCGTTGCCTTCACATGGAGCGACAGCAAAATATCTTCAGCTTTGGCCGCTTTGATTTCCTGCGCATAGAAAGCCCGTAAGGTCTGGATACTCATCACCGCTGCATCAATAACTTCCCCTATCGTCACGGCTGTCTGCTTTTTCAATACTGTTACCGCGCCATCGGCTGCCACTAGCTCAATTTTGACCGACCCCGCCTCAGCTAATACCACCGACTGCTCGCTGCCATAGAAATCACCACTGTCCATATGGGCAACGTGGGTCTTAGATTTTTTGCTCCAGGCTCCAACTCGATGGGGATTTTTTTGGGCGTACTGTTTTACTGCTGCTGCTACTCTGCGATCAGAATTCCCTTCCCGCAACACTGGGTTCACCGCGCTCCCTAGAATCTTGGCATACCGTAATTTAATTGCTGTTTCTGCTTCGTTTTGAGGTGTCGCTGGATAGTTGGGAATATCGTAGCCCTGTGCCTGTAACTCCTGAATCGCTGCCATCAATTGAGGCAACGAAGCACTGATATTGGGGAGCTTGATGATATTGGCTGCTGGAGTTGTGGCTAGTTCACCCAAGAGCGCTAGGGCATCGGGCTGCTGTTGCTCTGCTGTCAAACCTTCCGGGAAATTGGCGATGATCCGACCAGCTAGGGAGATGTCACTTGTTTCGATCGTCACATTGGCTGTCTTGGTAAATGCCTCGACGATCGGCAAGAAAGAGTAAGTGGCCAAAGCCGGAGCTTCATCGGTAAAGGTGTAGACGATTTTAGAGGGTTGAGCAGTCATGAATTTTCCTTCGGCTGAGTTGATGTCGTGCTGGTTGAGTCGTGTTTTGGCGGGAATAGATGATTCGGTAGTATTCTGGCCTGAACTTGCAGAACCTCTAAATACTCATCTTTACATTGCTGGTGAACTTGTGGACATTAACATTTAGATGCAACCCAGCTTAGATGATAGTTTGTGGTTTTTTCTGAAGTGAATCATGCAGTTTTGAGATCATGGATGATCGAGATCTCTACTTAATTCGTATGAATGATGGACAATCTGAATTTCATTTTCTGTGTCCTTAAATACTGAAGTTCACAAGCAATCGCCGATTTATCGGAGTTTAAACGTGTACTAAATGAGTCCGTAGAGTAAAATTATTTTTATAGAATATATTGGACTCGATCAATTTTTCTTATCTAACAGATAGCGTGATGCGTGAATTGGCTGAAACTTAGTCTAAATTGAATTATTGTAGTCTTGTTGAATATTATAATTTTAGCCGGTTGTACAGCTGTATTCTTGTGGAAGTCTCACTTTTATGAAAACCGTATTGATGGAGGCTTTATCGGCTCATGTTGCTTGGAAGTAAAAATAGTTTTTACTGTTTTTTTGTATTTTTATACGCCCCTTTTTCACCAATTTGTCTCCGAACTATTGGGCAGTGGTAACGACAAATTCACTACATAGCCAAACTATCTTCTACATGCATCATTGAAGATAGCTGCTTTACTCCTCTTTGCAGATGACGAGTCACTGTCATGGGGCTGACCCCAATCTTTTTAGCAGCTTCTTTGCGAGGCATTCCCTTGATATAGACGTATTCGATCGCTTGTTGCGTTTTGATCTCTAATTGATTAATCATACCTGCTAGCTGCTGACACTCCTCGTCTACGTATTGACGCTGTTGTTCACGGGTGTCAGGCAGACTATCACCTAAAGTCACTGGGCAATCCATTAGGTGACTGACGGTAGCATCAAGGCTTAAAGTTTGGCGATTGTGATCAGCTGATTGGGTTTCGCCCCATTCTTGAATGGTAATTTGCAGCGCATCCGCAATTTCGGCATCGGTGGGCTTCCGATCGAGAATTAAGGTGAGATGCTGCCGCATCTTTTCGCCTTCTCTTTTTAGTTCTTGCCAACGGCGAGGAATCTTCACCACACTGCTTCGATCGCGCAGAAAATGGAGAATTTCGCCGCGAATGTAGGGGACGGCAAAAGAGCTAAAGGCACAGCCTTGATAAGGATTGAAGCGTTCGATCGCCCGGATTAGACCAAGATAGCCAATTTGTTCTAAATCTTGATAAGTTTCCACACACTGGCGGCTCAAACGATGGGCCACTTGTCTCACCAAACCAGCATTGAGTAAGACTAATTTGTTGCGAACGGCAACGCTCGGTTTGGCGTGATAGGCCGTCAACAAAGACATTGATGCAGTAGTACGATTTTCCGAAGGATTAGCAGCAGTGTTGGGGGTGGCCATTGGGTGGGAAGCGGATGCGATGTTTATCGAACATTTACATCTTCGCCAAATAGCCCCAGCAGCAACAGGGTTGATCTACGGATCTTCCCAAAACCACCAACTTTATTACTCAGTAAATCCACGGAATTAAAGTTTTGCGGCCAGTGCGGAAAACCCCCTTTCCCCATCAATGCTAAATTAAAGCAAAGCTCTATCCTTGGCACCATGACTAATCTAGGTAACGTCCGCGATCTTTACCAGCAAGTAATTCTGGAGCATTATAAAAAGCCTAAGCACAAAGGCACTACTAATCCGATCGATCGATATCAAAAAGGTCATAATCCTTCCTGCGGGGACATGATCGAACTGACGCTGCAACTGGATGGTGACAACATTGTTGATGTCAAATTTACGGGTGAAGGTTGTGCGATCGCGATTTCCTCGGCGGATTTGATGGCCGGAGCACTGCGCGGCAAAACTGTAGCCGAGGCATTAAGCATGGTAAAAAATTTCCAAGGGATGATGCGCGGTGAAGTAGAATTTCCCCATGACCTGCGCAAGCTGAATGTTCTGAAAGGCGTGGCGCAGTTTCCAGTGCGAATTAAGTGTGCTAACCTGAGCTGGCATACCTTACGGGCGGCGTTGCAGTCCGCAAACAAGGAAGCAACCGCAGATTTTGTCAGTAATGAGGCTGAAGGCTAATGTTTACCCCTGAATCTATCCTAGAATATGGCAAGTACAGCGCTATTGCGACGATCGCGATTGCTCTGCTTATGATTATTGGCCTAGTTGCTAAATGGGGGTTTCGCTTTCGGTTGGTGGGAGTCACTGGTTTTATGATAGTGCTGACCGTAGGACTATTTGGACTGGGACTAGGTCTTGCCCCTCGATCGGCTTTGCCGGGAGCAAGTCGATACTCTCTTATTTATGACAACGGCAATAGTCAGGTGGTAATTGCCGTGGCTGATGCCCATCTGACTTACGAGCAAACTGAGGCTACACTGCGCCAAGCTGCTAATGATCTCTATTCTTATGGGCGGGGTGGAGCTGCTGATGGCAAAATGCATGTGAGATTGCGGACGATTGCTCATCCTCAGCCAGGTGTATCGGAACCGTTGTATTTAGGCGAGGTAACTCGCGATCTGACTAGTCGTGATCATGCTGAGTTGGATATTGTGATCGATCGACAGAACTTAGCCAAACTGTAAAACTTACTTAACCTGACCCCGGAAACGCACAAATCCGTAAGAATCAATGGGATTGCCGGGAGTCGTAGCCGGGGGTAAACTGCCTAAATTAACTACAACGGCACCATTGTCATTGGTTCCATTACAATTCACTTTAGGGTAAACGTCTTGGGGATTGCTACCTGCTGGAAAGTAGCGAGCAGCATCTCCATCAGCAACATTCGTGTAAGATTCGGTATTGCCATTCAGGAGAGCGACAATACCACGACTGTCGTTGATGCCGCCTGTGGCTTTAAGGGTATAAGTATTAAAAGCTGTCGGCACAAAAGTGACATTACTGGGAACGCGATCGCAGAATAAGACGTTAGTGGCTGTGCTATCGCCAGTGGAGAGAAAGTAGATGGTATATTCAATCTCATCCTGGGGCTTAACGCTGCCCCCATTAATACCGCCAATCAAGAATGTGCTACTAGTGGAATTGGGTGTATTTGGCCATTTATTCGTGTCCGGTCGGAGGGTGGGAACCTGCACTGGCATTGGTGATGTTAAAACATTGTCATCATAGAAATCATTTGGGTCATTAATATATTTAGATAAGTCATACTGGCTACCAATCAACTGAGAATTATTGATTTTGGTAATCCGTTTAACTAATAATAAGTTGGGATTACCTAATGTAATTGGTGTATTAGCACTAAACTCCGAAGTACTGCGGGGCGCGATCGAAGCAGTGGCGCTACTAGTTGCGATCGCTGTAATTTCATCAGTAGCACCTAAGGTGGTGGTAGTTAGACCATCTGTCAAACTAGCCGGAATGGGCAGGCTGAAGTTAAATAAGCCATTAGTCCCCGCTGTTAGGTTGCCAATCCAGTAACGACCTTCACCATGGGGTTTGTTTAAATTGTCTCCGGCAATTACTTGGCCGTTTTGGTTGCTATCATTGTCTGCTTTATAAATCTCGATCGTGGCACCAGTAAAAGCCGAGTTCCCAGCTGGGGTGTTACCGATATACCCTTCTAATTTTAGGGTATTGCCAACTCGTTGTACCTTGGTGAAAATGGGGTAGTTCATGCCGCCATTGGGTAAGCTAGCAGATACTGTGCCAGTATTGGGTGTAACACCATTAGCAGTATCATAGGTATTAGGACCACGATTAATGGGGTCGAGATCGATCGACAATCCAGCTCCATTACCAATAGCACCATTCTGAAAAATGCTATTCTTGGTCAAACTCAAACCGGTAGATCCTAATACGACAACACCAGAACCACTACTTTCAGTAATCACATTGTTGCTCAAGGAGATTTGAGAATTGAAAGCTGAATAAACAACAACTCCCATTGTTTCCCGAGAAGGATTTGTGCCAATGTAGCCATTATGCTTAAAAGTATTATTATCAATTAGGGTATTCGTAAACGTTCCACTACCAAAACCTATTTCGGCGCCAGCACCTCCCATATTTTTGACCAAATTATAACGAATAGTGTCGTTAGATCCAGTGTTTATCAGCAAGATGCCGTCATATGGTGCCGCATGTCCACTACTGGGTACATCCACTTCGTTGTACTCAACGATCAGGTTGGAGCCATTGTTATCACGTCGAATGCCAGAATTATTGACCCGCACATAGTTGTGCTTGATATTAATATTACTAGCGGCTCCTGCGGTTATTCCATAGCTAGGAACTCCCGCCGTAATAGCATCGACACTGCCATTAGCGCTCATACCTACCAAGTTGTCTTGCACTAACGAATTAGAACCAGAAACCGAAATGTTGCTAGCATTAAACGCGATGTTTTTGATTTCGTTATAACTACCTGTAGCTGTCAAAGTATATTTACCCTTGATTTCGATCTCAGGACGGTCGAATTTGGCCAGAGAATTTGCTAGGCTGGTGCTTGTTCCTACTGTCCCACCGGTTCCAATTTGGCCAGGGTTAGTTTCTGCACCGCCAGGAGTAGCTTTGATATTAGTGGTTTGAGTTGATCCATCGAGTCTAGTTTTAGGATCAGTAATGGACAGACCTGATGACAGATTGATGACTGCGATACCACCAGTTAGTTGATTAGTGTAGCCGGTGTTTTGACCGGGGTTGGAAACACTATTAGGAATCATAAAAATGCTAGTTTCATAACCCGCCGGTTGGCCAACCTGGATAAGACTCCCTTCCCCTTTGAGAGCATTGCTATTAGTAATAAACTGGCGCAAAGAACCTTGGCCAGCATCATTAGTATTAACGATCGTATCAAAGTTGAACCCAAAATCAATGCCAGCCGCGCCAGCTGTTCCAACTGTTATTGGTGTAATACTCTGGGCTGTTGTTGTCGTTGTTGTTAAAGAAGATACTGTTGCCGAGCCATTACCAGCATCGACAAGTTTTGGCGTTTCGCCGCCCACCCGATTGGGGTCTGCTGTACCAATGTTGTCGGTTGTCAATCCGTTAGTGCGGAAAGTCTGTACGGGGAGAAGGGTGCTTGCTGAACCGGTACGGGAAGAAGTAACGGTGTTGTTAACAACACGGACTGTATAGTTGCCTGGAACTATTCCACCTGTGACATTAGTGTAGCCAAATTTGTAAATACCATTACTGTCTGTAGTTGTAAATGCTTTAAATACCCCAGATCCATCATAAAGTTCTACTCTGGCACCTGGGCGACGAGCAGTTGCGGTAGTATTTAAAGGCCGACCGGCACCACCACCGTAGTTTACATCTTCAAACACTGTGCCAGCAATGTTTGCCGATACAAGATTGGCCCCAATAAAGCTGAGGTGTTCTCCATTACCACCAGTAGATGCAGAGGTGGTTTGATCGCCAACAATTACCAATGCTTGTTTGACCCTGGCGGTACTATCAACAAACCCGACCCAACGAGTAGAGTTATTACCACAACCGTTTGCTATGTTGCTACAAGTACTTTGATCGAGAGCGACAAAGCTGCCACCATTGTTACTTATGTCACTTGGTGTGATCAAAATATCGCTACCAATCCGATTTCCTGTTGCATCGAGAAGTCTCAAAATAGCTGGAGTGCCGTTAGCACCAGACCGGGTTTCTAGGTCGCCAAACCAAGCACCAAAAGCCGAAACGGGTTGAGAGAATGTGAAAAGAACACCATTGCGATTACTCGTGCTGCCTGTATTTTCATTCCAATAACTAGCTAAAGTACTAGGCAAGCTACTTGGACGGGGAGCGCCGCCCTGCAATGTGAGTGCATTATTGAGTTCTGGAGAAGAAGTACCACTATTTACGGCACCCGCACAATTACCGCTAGAGTCCACATTCACTAGTGCAACGTCAACACTGATCCCATTGATGGTAAATAGATTGAGTACGTTGTTTGAAATTGAGCCAGTGTTAGTGCTAGCCCAGGATGTAGAAGTTTGCGGTAATATGGCTGTACGCCACTTGTCATCTAATATATCAGCGTTGTTTTGAGCGTTTGTAATATTTTGAGAGACTGTACTGCTGTTAGATACTTCGGCACTAATATACGGTATGGTCGATAGGTCGGCAGTGCCGCCACCAGTAGTACAATTACCTGCAACCGCAGGTAATGAATAGCCCAACACACTGAGTCCGATCGCTAATTTAGTGATCTGGCTAGCTATTTGCCATTCTTTCGCCTGATAATTATCAGAAACTGGGTGGGACTGATCTTGTTGATATCGAGGTACCGGAGGCATAGACTTCATTTTTCCTTATGTTGCCCATTGACCACCAGATAATTGACATTGGGAACTAACTAGGGTTATTTAACCAGACCCTGGAAGCGTACAAATCCATAAGAACCCACTGGGGTAGCTGGAGCCGTTGCATTGGGCACACTACCCAAATTAACGACAACTGCCCCATTATCATTTATCCCGCCACAGCTAATCTTGGGATAAACTTTAGTTGGATCGTCTCCTGGTGGGAAATAACGCACAGCATCACCATCAGCAACATTGGTATAAGATGCCGTTGTGCCGTTAATGAGAGCGAGGACACCTCGGCTATCGTTCACACTATTAGTAGATTGAGCTACATAGCTATTAAAAGTGGTAGGAATAAAGGCGACATTACTAGGAACTCGATCGCACAATAATACATTATTAGCTGGACTATCACCAGTAGATAAGAAATAAATGGTATATTCGATCGAATCATTCGGTTTGATTGTGCCACCATTAATTGTCCCGATCAAAAACTCGCTGCTGGTATGACTGATGGTTAGTGGCCATTTATCGGTGGCTAATTGTGGATAAGTGGTAGTCAGTGAAGTCTGATCATTGTCATCGTAAGGATTAGCTGGATCATCTTCATAGTTAGCTATATTGATGCCATCGCGGGTAATGGCAGAGCCGTTAATAGCAGTAATTCTCTTCACCAGCAAGACCTGTGGATTGCTAATTACTATAATACTAGTGGGATCGATCGATCCTGTAATTGTCTGCTCCACACTACTATTTGGAATTGCTATATTTGTTTGCAAGTCTGCTGGCAAATCGCTAGTTCGACTAACATTATCAGTAGGAATACCACTGTCAGCCAAATTATCAGCCTTAGCTATCGCCTGATTGAATAGCTTGCCGACCACACCATTATTAACAATCACGGGAATTGTAATTCTGATAAACCCACCCGCTTTAAGTATAATTGGATCTTTCAATAAATTGTCGGTGGTACCAGTATTTGTGGTATTACCAACATAATCACTGTTGACTAGTGGAGTAATTGTTTGATTGCCAGCGATTAATATTGTAACAACATCAGGCTTGTTCACCCCGATGGGCAAAGTATCAGTGATTTGAAAACCAGGAATATCGACATTACCAGTGTTCGCATAATCGATCGTCCAAACTACTGTCTCGCCTGGATTAATCTTAGTATCATTATTCCGATCGATCACTAGTTTAGCTGACTTAAACCCTCGAATTTGGGGCGGAGCAACAATCAAGATTTCACCATAACGAGAAGCTTCTTTCTCGCCACCAGCCGGTGAACCATCGACTTCACCAGCTACCACGCTATTGAGGGGAACACTATTGTTCATATTATCTTTAGTATGAACATCAACACCAAGAGTATCAGAGGCAGTATAGGTTTGGCTGACTGTATTTACACTATTATCATTAAGCCCCGTATCACCAAGTGCAACTCTGATCTGGTCACCACTATTCCCAGTCACCTTGATCGGAACACGCACTTTTACACTACCATTAGCTGGAATTGCGCCACCAAGAATGTTTAAAATACCAAGATCACCAGTATTGGCACCAGTAGCTGGAATTTCAATCTTACTCACGCTGTTTGGTAAAGGCACAATCGCCCCAATACCATCTTTGACTTCAATAATTTGGACTACGTCATATTGAGTACGATCGAATACACCATTGGTCACCCGAAAAGGTTGACCAGGAATAAAAAACTGAGTTGGATCATTGCCAGTATTGGTGATGATAAAATCGAAATAGAGAATATCATTTTGATTAACACCACTAATTCCCTGTAAAGGAGTAGCACTAATACCAATTAAGCTGGCTAGAGGTTCAGAAATAGTCGGATCACTGATCGTAATGCCAGCGACTTCCGCCATCGTTACACTCACAACATTCGATTCCAAATCTCTGAGCCTATCATCGGCGGAATCTATAAAACTGCCAGTAGCTTGGTTGGTAATAGCCGTACCAGGAGGAACTACTTGTGCTGACACTGGAGGTAACCGGAATAAATGATGGCCAATAATTCCTAGGGCAACTGCGCAGCAGTAACGGTGGATAGTTATCTTGGTGTGCTTAAGACTATTAGGGAACACGGTTAGTAAACCTCACCAAACCGTAAGAATTACTCGGAGAGCCGGCCGCGATCGATCCCGGTACCACAGCTAAATTGGGTAAACCACTACCAGCCAGACCAGTAATCGGAATATCGACAGTACCATTGGTATTGGCGGCTTTGAGCTTACAAGCGGCGGGGACAGCAGTATTTGCTCCATAAACTTGAGTTCGATCGATCGAATCATTGTTTGCAGTCAAATCTACAACTGGAGCTAATCCAATCTGTGCTTGTAAATCTTTGTTCGTGCCGTAGGCGGCGGTTTGGAATGATTGGTGAGCCGTAATTAGATCGCAAATTCGTACGCCGCGAGCATCGAGCTTGCCGCTATTTAAGAAATAAATGGTGTATTCGATCGTATCACCAGATTTCACTTTGCCACCATTAATCGCCCCCAGCAGGTAATTGCTACTTGGCCAATGGGGATGAATATCATTAGCATTAGTCAAATCATGAACAACACTATCTAACTTGGTACTATCATTAGAATTTTCGGTGCGATTACCATTTATAGCTGTGATGCGTTTCACCAAAAGAACTTGAGCATTACCAGAGGTAGCAGCAATACTATTACTGACCGTGGCAGTTTCACTCAAATTCGTAGTGCCACCCAGACCATCTTGATCAACAGGGTCACCAATATCTTTGGGTCTATTCACAGTAGCACTGTTGGTAATCGTACCAGCGGCAGCAGTAGACAAAGTAGCTTGAATTTCAAAGCGTAGTTTAGCACCACTATTCAGATCCGCCTTAGCATTGAAAGTATTGCCAGTGAAGCCATAGATGCCACAATTACCTGCACCGCTAATTATTTGGCAGGAAACAACTTGAGGATTAGTGAAAATCGGTAACAAGATATCTTGAACTTTTGCCCCTACTACATCATTGGTACTACCGACCTCCGGATTTTTGGCATTAGTCACATCAAGAGTGTAAGTAGTAGTCTGTCCTTTCCGCAGTGATCCAGTTAAATTTTTAGTAATTTGTAAATCTGCACCTTTAACTACAATATTGAGCACAGTGGTGGAGAATTCAGGCGCATAAGCCCAGGTATCAATGATGGCAGCATTCCCAAACCCATAAGCATCATCGGCACCCCAGCGGTGGGCACCAGCGACACTATTCACACCCGCGCTGGCATTAGTAGGCACTGGGGGAATAGCTGTCGAACCGCCCACCCCGCCGTTTCCTTTCATTTGAAAATCATTATAATAAATTCGATCGGCATTGAAAGAAGGGGTCGCAAAAGATCCATTGGTGGGGCCATTCAAACGTTTAAAAATCAAACCATTAGAATTTCCTTCGGCATCAATGAGCGGAAAATGCACTTCACCACCCAACGTCGCAATCACTGCTTTAAAGGTAATCGTTTGGGACTTTATGACTATGTTGCTTCCATCTTTTCCATCCCAAAAAATAGAATTAGTGCCTGGATTAGCTGTGCCTTGTAGCACGCGATCATTACCATCTCCAAAAATATTATTAGCATTCAAGTCTAAAGTAATTTGATATGGTCTGTTAATACTATCTGGGTTGGTAAAATTAAAAGAACCCCCTAAACCTTGGCCAATTTGATTGGGTGTACCCTCCACCCCATTGATACTTAGCGTAGTTGGGGGCGGGGGCGGTGCTAAAGAAGGATTTAGCCAAGTGCCCCCCGCTGCCGAAGCCGCCAAACTGGGCAGGGCAGGATCGATCGGATTAAAAAATAGTTTGTTCGTATATGAAGTAGGAGTTTCTGCTGCATTGGGATCGCGAAAAGTATCACTAGATAGAGCATTAAGATCGAAAGATCGATACGTAGGTTTGCCTGTCGTGGTGTTATAAACACCTCGATTGTCAGAAAAGAAGATAAATCGAAACGGGTCAAGACCATTGGCATCTACCCGGTAGTGATAACCATCGCGAGTCACTACATAAAAAACACTACTCAAAGAATCAGCCAGATAGGCTCCAATATTTCCCGCCAAGTAATTGGTATAAGCCCGTCCGGGCTGCACCAGTTTTCCAGCACCTTGGGTAACAGTAACATCCCAAGCCGTTACAAACCAGTCATAGAAATCTTGGGGCGGCCAGTTTCCGGCAGCACTAATTGCAACTGGGTTAACATAAACATCATCAGGGTAAGGACTAACAAAATCGATTGTCCAGATACCAGCTTCGCCGACCCCAACATTTACCGTACAGGGTGTATAGCCACCAGCTAGAGGAAATGGACCGTTTAGCTCTTGGGTACGATCGACTATCTGACCACTGTTTGTACTAGTATCACAAGTTCCGATCGATCCACTTGGTTTGGTATATTGAATTCTTCCATTATTCACGCCATGGGCACTAGAACCTAAATTAATTGTTTCTCCAGTGTCGGCATAGACATAAATTGTTGTCCGCTCTAATACACCCCCATAGGTTCCTGCTGTCAGATAGCTCAGATACGCTCGTCTACCACCGCTGCTGGTTAGTTCTTTACTTCCTTCCGCCTGTGCCGGTTGGCTACTCCATAAGCAGCAAGTGGCCATAGTGATACTAAGTAATATGCATATTTTTTGGCTAACGGTCTGGATGTTCATCGGTTGGCAGCGATTCCCAAAAAATCAAGTATTAATTCGCAAGACTTCTTAATATTTTTTTGGTATAAGTATCTTTATTTTGCCCATTTTTCATAAATTTCTTACTACGCTAAAAGTAAAAAAGGTATTAACTATAGCTAGTTAATACCTTGAATAAAAAAATAATTAGAAGTTACTTTACTCGCCCTTGGAAACGAACAAATCCATAGGAGCCAGGAGTGCCGACAGCTGTCGCATTGGGTAAGCTACCTAAATCGACAACGACCGCCCCATTGTCGTTGGTGCCACCGCAGTTCACTTTCGGGTAAACCAGTTTAGGATCGTTGCCAGCTGGGAAGTAGCGAGCCGCATCGCCATCGGCTACGTTAGTATAAGATGCGGTGATGCCATTGAGTTGGGTGAGGATACCCCTACTTTCGGTCACCCCACCAGGGGCTTTAGTCGTAGAAGAATCAAAGGCGGTAGGCATAAAGGTAACGTTAGCAGGTACCCGATCGCAGAACAGCACATTAGTGGCGGTAGAATCACCATTAGAGAGGAAGTAGATGGTGTACTCGATGACATCTTTGGGTTTGATGTTGCCGCCATTCATACCACCCAGTAAGAAATCGCTACTAGTTTTGCCAGTAGTTTCTGGCCAAAACGTGGTGTCGGCAGCTGGAAAATTCGTGGAAGGTGCTAAGGAAGTTTCGATGGTGTTGTCATCATAGGGGTTAGTATCATCTTGCAGATAGTTAGCAAGATTGTCTCCATTAAGAGTGTTAGTACTGCCATTAATGGCCGTAATTCGTTTAACTAAAAGAACGCGCGGATCAATGTTGGAAACACTAAATTCAGAGGTGTTGCCCGCTGTATCGGTAGCAGTGGCGGTAATGTTTTTAGCATCAATGGCACTTGCATTGGGGAAAGAACAGTTAAATAAGCCATTAGCATCAGTTATGCACAAATTGCCAGGGGTACTACCGCCAATATACGTTTGGCCTTCGGCATGGAGTTTAGAAACAGTAACTGGATCGGTACTAAAGACTTTACCTTTGTCATTGGTATCAGCGGCACCCACAAAGAACTCGATCGTGGCACCGGCAAAGGTCGGACTGCCTGTAGCTACGTTGCCGACATATCCTTTGATAGTTAGTATGCCACTACTTAGAGCCGAAGAGGTGATAATCGGGTAATCCATATCATTATTCGGCGTAGTATTCTTAGTTCCATCGTTTGGACTTACGCCATCACCAGTGGGATTGAGACTGGCGGGGAGATTTTTGGCATCGATATCAATGCCCAGACCCCCGTTTAAGTAGAAACTATTTTGGGAAATGAGATTTTTTGTCCCGCCAGATCCAGTGATGACAACACCAGCTCCACCATTGCTGTTGATAATATTCTTGGTAATCTTGCTTGATGAACCAAATAAGCGAATGCCATCATTTTCGATCGATCCATCACAAAGTGTGCCATTCCGTCCAGCAGTACGCACGGTATTTTCGGTAATTGTCACCCCACCAGGGATACCATAGCCCTCAATGCCATTGGCGGCGGATTCTTCAAATAGGTTTTTATTAATCGTAATGGTGTTGAGGTTCGACTGTTCGACGCTTAAATTATCATCACAAGATCCCGTGCCATTACGGAAAAAGTGATTGCCCTGAATCAGTCCTGGAGAGCTAATACTGGCACCAGCAAAGCTGTTATTAGAGATCAGATTATCCAGTGTATTCAGGTATTTAGTCGGAGCGATCCCATTATTTGCGGTAATACCTTGCCAGACGCTACCCGCTGTCCCGTCGGGCTTCAACCCTATGATATTGTTCTGAATCAGGGTTGGTTTGGCTGCTGACCCCCCGCTCACGATAATTCCACTGTGAATGTTGGTACTGAAGTTCAAGCCTCTAACAGAGTCACCATTGCCCTGAATCTCGATCGCATCCAGCACAGAACTGGTCATCGAGAGGGAGACTTCTGGTTTGGGATAGTTGGGCAGTACTTGGGCGGAAATCCCGACTGCTTGACCTGAACCGCCGACGGTACCTGTGTTTGTATCACCAATATTAGCGGTTTGGGTGCGTCCATCAATGGCAGTATCATCGTCAGTGACAGTCAGTTTGCTACTCAGGGAGATATTTGCAGATCCGGCTGTCAGTGCGGTGCTAGGAATCATAAAAATTGATGTTTCGATCCCTGGTGCGGAATCGATAGCGGTTGTACCTGTTGCGGGGTTAGGGTTGACAACTTGATCTAATCCACTATTTGTCAGGGCGTTACTATTGGTGATGAATTGACGCAATGAACCTTGACCAATATTGTTAGTATTGACGATCGTATCAAAGTTAAACCCAAAATCCACCCCAGTAAATGGTAAAGACCCTAGAGCTACTGTTGTTAGTGACTCTACGGCTTGTCCCGCAGCACTATTTAGAGCACTTAAATTTTGAGTACCACTATTTGCTGGAGCATCTTTTCTCGCTGGTACCTCACCACCCACTCGATTTTGGTCAGCATCCGCAATATTATTGCTATCCGTATCTCCACTCGTGCGGAAAGTTTGGACAGGAACCTGAAAACAAGTATCTGGCGGTAGATTAATGGCAGCTGCCTGAGCACAACCACCAGGTCTACTAGAAGTCACAAAACTATTAACCACTCGGATTTGATAGGTATTGCCTTGTGTTAATCCACCTGTAACATTTGATGCATCAAATACATACTGACCATTCGTATCCGTCAGCATTTGCCCCTTAAGAACACCACTTGCGTTATAAATTTCTACTTGAACATTCGGTCTCGCAACACCAGCTGAACTGACCAAATCTCGCCCGGCACCACCCCCATAGTTAACATCTTCAAAAACAGTCCCAGAAATTTTAAGAGGTGGATTTTGAACCAGAACAGTACTAATCGCACTGGCTTCTTGACGATGTTTAGTAACATCACCATCACCTGTTGTACCATCACCATTAATTGGCACACCAGCTGCTTCTCCAGCAACGGCATCAGCATTATCCACTGTATAAATATCATTGGTGTTAGCAATATAAGGCGTATTACTGGCATTCGGTGAACCAGTAGTATTACCGAGAGTCACGCTAACATTAGCATTAACCGCCGCTGTGACAGTTACTGGCACCCGGACAATAATCGCTGCACCAGCTGGAATCGATCCAGCAATAGTATTACCACCTAAAGTGCCATCGCCGATCGCTCCAGTATCATTAGCGGTCGTGATATTAATCGGAGTGGTTAAAGGCGTTTTAGTACTATTAGCATCTACATAAGCAACAATCTGTAAAGTACCTGCGGTACCACCCGCCACACTAGAAGGAGCAGTTGGTAAAAAGAACTTGGTCGGATCGTTACCAATGTTTTTAATCTCAAAGTCAAAGTTAATCAGTGCATTGGGATAAGGCTCGGGGGTATTGTCAGCGGTAATGGTAATCCCGGCAACCTCGGCAACAGTAACAGTAACAACGTTTGAGACAACTGATTCTTGAGGTGCACCAGGCTCGTCACCATCGGTAAAAGTACCTGTAGCTTGGTTATTAATCGAAACATTAGGAGCCGTGGGAGCTGCGAGTACTGGAGATAATCCCAGAGAATTGCTAACTGCAATTAAACCCAAAATAGCGATCGATCTAGTTAAAGAATTAAAATGTTGCTTGCTCCTTTTGGGGGAGTGAGTTTTTTTTCTGGAAGCTAAAGAAGGAATGTTAGACATAACTAGAACGAATATTATGGGTGTTTACAGGCAATCCAATGAGTTACTCTTTTCAGCATTAGGTTTTTTCACCCAAAGTATTGGAAGACATCATTCTTCTATTGCTAGCTAATTTAAGGCTCTACTTCCATGGCAATAAAAGCACAGATCCAAATGCTAGACCCTCTTATGTTTCCCATTTCTCACCAGAGATTTATCGTAAAATTACCGAACTTGTAGATGGTACAAGTACTTAGAGAATTACCAAAGCAGCGAAATGTACTGAACATCCAAGCTGTCCCGATCATAAAAAAGCTCCCGCGTAAAGGGGAGCTTGTTGTTCTGAGTATAAAAAGCAAGTTTTATTTCACTTTGGCCTGAAATCGGACACATCCATTTTCTTAGTTGATTCAAAAATAATTTCTTGGTAAACATCTTCGATCGAGAAACTAAGATTGATCGATAGCAACTCAACGGTATCTCCAGCCCGATAATTCAGGATAGGCACGATCGACTTAATCGGTGTTTGAACCATGGCCGCTTAAGGTGATGGGTTGGTACTATTTTAGCTAAAAGCTGACGATCTCGTATGACATCAAAAGTGTTAACTTCGAGATAAAATAGAGATAGCCCACTAGTTGGAGCTAGCAGGTTATCTGTCAAAGTAAAATAATCTATTCACCTACTTATTATGTCAGAAGAACGTTTCGATCGCCTTGAAGGTCAGCTTGCTCAACTTATTCAAGCTGTTGGCACCATGCAGCAAAACATGGGCGCCATGAGTCAAAACATCGATGCGCTGAGAGAAGATGTAATTGCTCTCCGTCACCGAATCGACAGTGTTGAAGGTAGTCAGCAGCTTATTATTCGCGAAGGATTTCAATCTCTAATATCGTACAATGATGATCTCAATTATGAGCTGTCCGATACTGCACGGCAGACTCGGCTGTTAAAACGACGAGTTGTTCGGCTAGAGCGCAAAGACAAAGAAGATTGAATATCTGCCGCATTCTATTTCGATTAATCATCGAAATCTTGACGTTCCAGTCGAGTAACTCGACGATTCAATCGGCGGGTTTTGCGCTCGTTAATTGATAGGTCGAAGTTTAGATCGTCTCAAAAGTTTTGGCGTGCTGTAAATGTGGCGCGAATGACATGTGTTACGACTATTGTTAATAATTTGGTTTTAAAATACGGCTCTAGTTTTAATTTGGAGTCGTATTTATATTTTAAGTCAAAACCGATTATTTTACTGTGGCTTTAAAGCGAACGTAGCCGTAGGAAGTTGTGGGTGTGCCGGCTCCTGTAGAACCCATTAGTGGATTAGCTGGATCGGTGGGGGAAGCAACATCAACTACCACAACATTATTAGATAAGTTAGTGCCAGTATTAGCGGCTAAATTGCAACTAGCTCCAGCGAGAGCAGCAGTAGTTAATTCTCCCTTATCATCACTAGGGGCATTAGTGAGAGATTGAATCGAACCACTACCTGGAACAAGTTGAATATCTAATGGTGCTGTTGTTGGGGTGTCATCTTGGAAGGTCAGGTTTGCATCTAACTGGTCACAAACTCGTGCCTGTTTAGCTTTGTTGCCGCCAGCATTGAGATAATAAATTGTGTACTCGATTTCATCATCAGGTTTAACTTTCGGTGCACTAGTCGCTCCTACCGTATAAGTATTTGTACAAGCGCCAGCACTACCAGTAGCTCCTAGCCAATTACAATTATTATCATTACTAGCCTGAGGAGTCGCCGTCACATCATCTACAAAGCTAGTTAAGCCAGTCCTGATACCATTAATAGCCGTAATCCGTTTTACCAGAAGGACATTGGCCTTGCTCAGGATCGACACCCGATAATCTTCCACTTCACCATTAGTAGCTGAACTCCCTGGAGTGCTGGCGGTGATGCTAGTATCCGTGGTCAAACGGAAGCGAGCAAATGTTGAGCCAGAACTGCCAACGGTGAACCCCGTAGTCCAACTTAAAGGCCCTGTAGCAGCACCACTAGTATTAATTGTGGTAGAGGTATACTCAGTAGCCTCAAAGGTACCATTTTTATTAAAGTCAATCCAGGCATGAAGTGTTGCCGCACCACCAGTTGTATTGACAGCCGTAATATTCGCAGCAGGAATAGAATAACTAGTCCCACCTACTGTCAGTGCTGGAAAGGCGGTAATACCATCTTCATCATTGACAACTCCAATCTGGTTACTTGCAGATAAGTCTTGGTTATCACCAGTTGCAGTTGCATTGGGTTGACCATCATTTTCGGCATCGATTTTAGCTCCTAGCTTGAGTGCTGAGATAATTTGATGGGATGGACCATTTGCAGCAGCGAGCGTACTATAGGTATTGGGAGCATCACCACGATCGCAAGCCATCCCCATGTTATCTATTTCAGTTAAGTCAGGCCCATCCCTCCCTTCTGCACCGATATCAATCCGATCGAGATTGCTGAGAATGCCAGCAAAAACAGTCGAAGTGGGAGCCGCCGAAGTGGGCGTTTGGAATGTAGTAAACCATTTGTTGGCATCCATCGGGACAACAACCTTACTGAATGCTGTGGTGGAAGCACCAGTGAGTTGAGTTTTGAAGGAGTAGAAAACTTTGTTACCGTTCTTGCCAACTAATGCCACCCAGAAGTCGTAGGCACCACCAATACCAGTATCATTTTTGTAGTCAAACGTCAAAGATTTGCTGTTGAGAAAGGAGAAGTTGGTATCAGTACCAAGATCGGGAGTAGTAAAGATAGTCCATTGACCATCCAGATCGTTAGTGAAGATGCTACCCCCAGGATTTCCGCTAGACTGCCAGTTAAATCGTGGTAATGAAGTGGGATATGGAGCGGATTGGGGTGGGATAGTGAACGCATTGTAGTTAGTACCACTAAAAGTAATGGTTGCAGCCCTGAAGCCTTCGCTATTACTATCAAAAGTGATCAGGCCACAGCTATTGATTCGATCTTTGAAAGGAGTAATGAGTGGGGCAACGATCGATACCTGATAATCTTCCACTTCTCCATTACTAGCAGCCCCAAAAGATCGCTCATCTGCTGTCGTTGTCGTGCTGTTGTCTGTTAAGGCTTGGGTCGTTAATCGGAAACGGGCATAGGTCGAACCTGCTACTGTTCCGGCTGGTACTGTCCAGCTCAGATTTGCAGTTGTAGCATTATTGGCAACAGTAGCACTAGCATACTCACCTGCTTCAAAACTACCATTATTATTGAAATCTACCCAGGCATGAAGAGTCGCAGCACTACCAGTAGTGTTGGTGACGGGTACATTGGTCAAGCTGTAAGTACCCGTAGTCGGCACGTTCGGTAGGCTGGTAAAAGCATCTTCATCAGCTCCATCAGTATTAGCAGCCGCATTTTGCTGTAAACCATTATCGGCATCTGGAGCAGTGGTACCTAGTTTTATGCCAGCGGTAATCACATGACTTGCGCCATTGTCAGATTCGGTGGTTCGGTAGTTACCAGTTGCTGTTCCTGCGCTCCCATCTGGGGCATCTCCAAAATCTACCGCTGTCGCTGTTACCGATGGTGTAACAGAACAGTTTAGGAATGGTGACGTGCAAACGCTCGGTTCAGATGGTAGACCAGAGTTATCGACATAAGCAACCGTTGCTTGGTTTTGGACAGCCCCATTGGTAGCTGTTACTTGCACCGCGAAGCTCATGGTGGCTGTGTCCGATCCGGCTACTCCGGTTGAGTAGGGAACAGTACCCGCAACACTTCCTGGGGCATTGATGACAAAACCACTGGTAGGATATGTTGTGAAGCCTAAACTTGTGCCATTTAAACTGGCAGAGTTAGCCACGTAAGTAGTTCCAGTTGGTAAACTATCTGTGACAGTAGTACTCCTCGCCCAAGAAGTACCTGTGTTTTGAGCAGTAATCGTATATTTAATATACTGCCCGGTTTTGACTTTGGTTTGGTCTGCTACCAATGTCGTCAGCGCGGCATCAGCATAAATCTGCTGAGTCTTGGCCATTGTGATATTGGGAGTGCCGCAAGCAGCTAAATCTGCGCTGGAGTAGCCTGTTGAAGCTGCACCAACATTACTTAATGTACTATTCCAGCCTGTATATCCGCTGCCAGACCGTACCAAAGGAACTTTTCTGAGCTGAGTGGTAGATTTGACGTATAGTTCGCCTTTATAAAATGCGGCTCCAGCGAATGCCGATGTTGCAGGTGTTTCTCCCTGATATACCCAGGTTGTACCACTCTGCTTGTAAAAGTAAGCTTTGTTGGTAACTGTAGTTGGTGTCCAGGTAATACCGATTAGATTCCAGGCAGTCAAAACCACGTTGTAGGTGACGTTGTAAACATCGCCGTACTCATCAATGGCGATATCACCGCCGTTCATGATTGCTGAGCCGATGGGATCGGTGGGTGTGGTGTCAGTACCGCCAAGGTTGTGAAGAAATGAAGCGGTTGTATGAGGCGGTGTGCCGATTGGATCGCCACTGAAAGTATATGCTGTTAGTGTAGCGTTTCCAATCACAACACCACTCGAATTTAATGGGATCGAGTAAACATCCAACCCTGCCGATTCGGCAATATAGAGCGTATTACCATCTACTGTTACTTTGTTAAGGTTCTTGGATGGAATCGCGCTCAACCCTGCCAATCCTGAAACAGCGACTGGTTGCCAGGTGGTATCGGTGCCAAGCTTATATTTATAGAGTGTGCCAGTAGTTCCGGTGCGATCGAAGGCATATAAGGTACCAGATTCGGCATGGATACCAAGCCCAGCGACACTACCAGTACCAGGGAAAAATGGCGGCATGGTGATGCCAGTTGCTGGGCTGGTTGTGGTGGTTGCACCAGTAATCGGATCGATTCGAGTGGTTCCGTTGCTGGTAGTGCCTGCATTATCTACACTCCAAATTGTGCTGCACCAATCTTTCCTGGCAGGGGCGGCAGTGGCTGGAGCAGCTATTAGACCGATCGAGCTGCCAATAATAGCACCACTTAATAATAAAGTTGTAAATAATTGAAACTGCTTAGTAGCAGTTATTCGATCGCGGAGCATCTCCACAGGAAAATCGAGTTTGCGTAAAGATGACAGAAAGGATTTCATGGCGATCGGGAATGATACATTAGAACGATTAACTATTAGCACCGCAGAACGGCCAAAGTGATCCTGGATGTACTCTGGCCAAAGCCCGATCTCACCTAGTTTGCAAATCACGTTGAGTTTTTATCAACAGTTATTTAAAGCTCTACCTTCATAGAAATAAAAGCACAGTTCTAAATACTGGTTACTACCATAGTGCCCAATACATCAGGTAAATTCATAGTGGAATTACTGAAATATCGCATGATAAAAATACCTAGATACTTATTGACTTAGGCACTTTAACCATTCTTTGTCCAACAAGATTCAAATAACAGCGCTCACCAAAAAGCCCACCATAAAAGTGGGCTTAACTCACAATATTCTGTAAATTTTGCGTTTAATTTCTCAACAAAAATTAATATCCTTCATTCATATCCACCATCCACTTCAAAATACCTAAAATACGATCGATCGGGTTAAGGGGATATTCAGTAACATCGATCGTCAAAACTGTTCCAGTAAGTTTCAAAAACTGCCACATGGTTCCGGTCGTGACACAACCGTAAATATTCGGTACTTCCTCTCCTGCCGCTAAGTTAAACCTTTGTGCAGCAATCATTTCGGCGGCACACTGTCCCCAACCCACATTAAGCTCACCCTTTTTAGCCTCAATAATAATAATTGCTGGAGCCTCAATACTTACTTCTGATGTCGATCGAGTCAAGAGAAAATCACAAACTCCATTCAGCCCTGACTCCACATCAAGGCTAAAATCTGTGCCCGAAAAAAAACTGACCTGCCGATCGAGTAATTCTCGAAATTCAAACAGCAGCGGAGCAATAATAAGTTCCGATCGTACCTTCTCTGTTCCTAACGTAACCGCCAGTGGTGCTGACTTTGATAGCAAAGTAGCCAACCATTCACCAGGAGCAAGTGTCGGTACATCACTAAAAAATGGCTCAGTAATAACTTCAATTTGGAATTGCCTCTTAACTTGAGCAATCGTAAAACTACTGTATGGCATAATGATTTGTTTGATTCTCGAAAACAATTTATTGATAGACATCCTCGATCGGGAAACTAAGATCGATAGCTTTGCTTGCGCCTTTGGCGATCAAGGCCAACTCAACTTGTTTGAAATACTTGGCTAAAAAATCGAGCTGAGATCAAGCGTGAATTCAGGTAAAACATCTTCTCCATCAAGACTATGAGGAGATTGCAAGACTTCTACTGGCTGCCCTAGTCTATAAACTTCTACTTGCTGCTGTTGAGGATTAATCAACCAGCCCAAACGCACCCCATTAGCTTGATACTCCAACATTTTTTTTTGTAGAGCTGTCAGACTATCGCTTTTAGATCGTAGTTCGATAACAAAATCTGGGACTAGCTCTGGAAAGGTAATACCAGATGGAATCTCATCGGCTCTTGGTTTCCCAACCCAGGTGACATCTGGTGATCTAACTGCTCCATTTGGCAGGGTAAAACCGCCAGACGAGTCAAAAACTCTTCCCGATTTGGTTTGACGATTCCATGCCCAAACCGCCCCAAATAAATCTCCATTTATCTCTGAACTTGCCAGCGCCACAGGTACCATCGTGATCAATTCTCCGTTGGCTGTTAGCTCTAGTCGTAGGTCTGGGTTATCTTGGCATAGTTGCTCAAACTCTTGGGGTGTGAGCCGCAGAGTAATATGACTGATATCTACTAACAGTGGTCTGGTTTCTAGAGATTGCATAATTCTTGGTTAATTACTAGTTCCCATTTTCAGTGTAATCGATCGCCAGCCTATTCAAGGCTCTACAACACACCCCAAAACAAAAACACCCACCTAGAGCAAGTGAGTGTTTTATTATCAATGGCTTTCACATTGGTAGTGTTCAATCTATAGCTACTACAGCTTTTAATTGTGTGTAGTCTTTATATTGCGATAGATAGTTCACTAAGGATGGAGCGCCAAATATTAAATCAAAGAATTTATTTTTTATAGTGTTTTAATCGCAGACATCAACGCTTTCTGCATATCCCTATATTGCCATTAGATACCAACTAAATCCACTGTGTAAACACTTATCTCGATCGTAATGCTTTGAACTACTACCTAAGTGAATGTCGCATTCTGAAGCACTTCACCCACCAAACAAGACCCAAATCGGCGTATAAATACTTACTGCCTACGCACCAGACAGCTTTGAGGCAAAGTCCCTATGAATTTGGAAAAGACAAGGTTTATCGATGATGATGTAGTGCAAGATAGGTTCTTGCGCCGTTTACAAACAATGGCAGAATCGACTCAATGAGTCATTTGGTAGGATTGGGCTACTGGATATTTTTCTCAGCTGATTCAAAAACAATTTCTTGATAAACATCCTCGATCGGGAAACTAAGATCGATCGATCGCAATTCAACAGCATCTCCAGCCCGATAATTTAGGATATCCCACTTGCCTTGTTCGTCTTTGTGAAAAAGATCGATCGACATTTTATCAGCACTGGCCAAAACATAATCTTGCAAGATAGGGTTGCGTCGATACATCGTAAATTTATCTCCTCGGTCATAAGCGGCGGTACTGGGCGATAGTACTTCGACAATTAAGCAAGGGTAAGTAATATATTGGGAGGTGGTTTTATCTCTGTTATCGCAGGTCACACTAATATCGGGATATATATAGTCAGTTGATCCAACAATATTTACTCTTGCATCAGAAGGTAGTATTTTACAACCACGTCCTTTTAAATGATTACTCAGTATGGTTAGAAATTTTCCGGCGACCTCACTATGATTGATGCTACCACCGGTCATTGCGTATACTTCACCATCAATATATTCATGGCGTTCTGGTTGTCGCTCTTCCCAAGCAAAATATTCTTCGGGGGTAAATCGTGGCAAGTTATTGTAGACTGCAATCATAGTAGCCTCTATTAGTTTGCTAAAAAATTGAACTTAGATCAAGTGTAAACCCAGGCAGAACATCTTCTCCATCAAGACTATGGGGGGATTGTAAGACTTCCACCACCTGCCCCAGCCGATAAACTTCTACTTGCTGCTGTTGTGGATTAATTAACCACCCCAAACGAACACCGTTGGCTTGATACTCCAACATTTTAGCCTGAAGAGTTTTGAGGCTATCGGTCATAGATCTCAGCTCAATCACAAAATCGGGGACGATCGAGGGAAAGGCAATTTTGGCAGAGATATTGGCAAATTTAGACTTTTCGATCCAAGTCACATCCGGCGACAAAACAGCTCCAGAGGGCAGAGTAAAGCCACCAGAAGAATCAAAAACCTTCCCTAGTTTAGCTTGCCGATTCCAGTTACCAATTTGAATAATTAAGTCTCCATTCCGCTCTGAGCTTTCCCATCCTGCTGGTACCATTACTATTAATTCTCCGCTGGCTGTTAACTCAAGCCTCATTTCTGGATTGTCTTGACATAGTTGCTCAAACTCTTGGTGAGTAAGGCGAAGAGTGATGTGACTGATATCAACTAACAGCGGTCTGGTTTCTAGAGATTGCATAATTGTTGGTTAATTACTAGTTCCCATTTTTCAGTGTAATTGATCGTCAGCCTATTCAAGGCTCTACAACACACCCCAAAACAAAAACACCCACTAGAGTCAAGTGAGTGTTTTATTATCAATGGCTTTCACATTGGTAGGGTTCAATTTGTCACAACTACATTATTTATGTAAGTGTAGTCTTTTGTCGCAACAGATAGTTCCCTAAGGATGGAGCGCCAAATATCAAATCAAGAAATTTATTTTTTTATAGTGTTTTAATCGCAGACATCAACGCTTTCTGCATATCTCTATATTGCCACCAGATACCAACTAAATCCACAGCGTAAACACTTATTTCGATCGTAATGCTTTGAACTACTACCTAAGTGAATGTCGCATTCTAAAGCACTTCACCTGCCAAACAAGACCCAAATCGGCGTATAAATACTTAAAGAGTTTTGCGTATGGTAAAATTGTTCTATCGCTATCTTGGGTCATCAATAATGATTGTTGCACATGAACGATTTCCGAGATTTACGCCTGAAGAATACTTTGCTTGGGAAGAGCAACAAAACTGTCGCCACGAATATATCGATGGTGAAGTCTATGCAATGACTGGTGGAACGATAAATCATAGCAAGATTGCTAGTAACGTCAACTTTTTACTCAAGGGCCACTTGCGCGACGGAAGCTGTCAAGTTTTGACTTCCGATGCGCGAGTGAACATCGTGGAATCAACTGATTATGTTTATCCTGATCTTAGTGTGACCTGTGATGACAGAGATAAAACCACCTCCCAATATATTACTTACCCTTGTCTAATTGTTGAGATACTATCCCCTGGCACGGAAGCTTATGACCGAGGTAATAAATTTAGAATGTATCGACGAAATCCTACTTTGAGAGATTATGTGTTGATCGATGCGAATTCGATCGACATCGAGATATATCAAAAAGACGAAGATGGAAAATGGGATATCATCAACTATCGATCCGGAGATTTAGTCGAATTTTCAAGCGTGAATTTAACTGTGCCCATCGAGCAGATCTACGATGATATAGTGTTCGCTCTCGAAAATAGTATGCAGTAACTTCGGTACTAATTTTGATTGATTTGCTTCGTGTACCGGCAATCCTTGATCTAAACACTATCATCAGCCCTATAATATAGTCTAGGTATAGATCCCAGTTGTCAAAAATCATGACTGACCAGATTATAAATTTGATGGTTGCCCCCCGACAAGTCTGTCGAGGCCAACAAGCCCTAGTTTCCGCCATCCCCCACATCACCCAACTAGGTCAGCGACCATTAGTCATTGGTGGCCAGCAAAGTCTAGCCTTAAAACAATTAACACCCCTGTGGCAAACGCCTAGTTTAGACATTAAAAAAGAGCACTATGCCCCCGACTGCTGCGAAACCACCCGCCAAAGATTAGAGAGATTGATCGAACTCCACCAAGCCGACCTAATTATTGGCATCGGGGGCGGCAAATGCCTAGACATGGCCAAACTAATTGCTCATAACGCTCACCTCGCCGTCGTTACCATCCCTACCACTGCCGCCACCTGTGCCGCCTGGACTGCCCTCTCCAACATTTACACCGAAGCCGGAGCCTTCTTATCCGATGTGAGCTTACCTCACTGCCCCGATCTTTTAATCCTCGACTACGATATCATTGCCACCGCCCCGCCCCGCACTCTGATTGCTGGTATTGGGGATGCGATCGCCAAGTGGTACGAAGCCAGTGTTAGTAGCGGCGACTCCGATCGAACCCTCTTAATTGCTGCTGTTCAACAAGCCCGAGTCCTGCGCGACCTCCTTTTCCAAAAATCTGTCGCGGCTATTGCCGATATTGGCGGTGCCGAATGGCAAGACGTAGTTGATGCCACCGTCTTACTAGCCGGAGTGATTGGCGGCCTTGGTGGTGCCCAGTGTCGCACCGTCGCTGCTCACGCCGTACACAACGGTCTCACCCACCTACCGGCTTGTCACCATGCGCTACATGGCGAAAAAGTAGCTTTTGGCATTCTCGTCCAACTGCGTCTCGAAGAAGTGGTCGGCGGCAACCAACTTGCCGCCACCACCCGCCATCAACTCTTAGATTTTTATCAGCAAGTTGGTTTACCCAGTACCCTCGCCGATTTGGGACTGGCTCAAGTAACCTTAGCCGACCTGCAACAAGCCGCTGCGATCGCCTGTCAACCCCAATCGGATATTCACCGCTTACCTTTTGTCGTGGTACCAGAGCAACTAGTGGCCGCGATGGTTTCCACCACTACAGCCCCATTAGCTACCACTATTTGGAATTCTTAGCCAACTCTTCCTTCAATATCTTGTCATAGATACTAGCTAGCTGCGGTGTCACGGCGTTATTTTCAATGCCGTAGCCCAGGCTTGTCCAAGTCCGAGATAAACGCTTACGCACTACCTCCACATGACCCTGGCGTAGTTCTCCAGCTAGATCCATATTCCAAGCTTTCTGGTCATTTAGCCAGTTGTACACCACTCGATCTTGTTGCAAAGGGGCAAAGCTATAGTAGCGATCCCATGGCCAGCCTTTCTCTTCGGCGTGATAACGACGGGCTTTTTCGGCCCAAGTCGTATTCAGCATCTGATAGCGGCCAGCAGCTGTACTGCAATTACCTTTATTAGGGCCAGCCTTAATAGCCGCACAGGTGTTGGGATGTTTGTTTAAATCTTTGGCTCTGCCACCGCCATAAATTAGCGAATAGGGCTGTCGATCGTTAGACTCACTAGCCGAAATCATCCGCATTAAAGTCCGAATATAAGGGTCGCCATCTTGCATCACCAATGAGGCATTGGCATATCTAAACAACGGGTCTTTTACCGAGCTATCATCATCAGATGTCAGCAGATTACTCAAGAACAGCAGGCTCATTCCCAACAAGCTCACCGCCACTAATAGACCAGCCACATTTTGAGGCTGTTCGAGAAACTTTACTCTAAACACTCGCAAATAGCTCTTCCCAGTTTTTACTAGTAGCCGTAGACTGACAAATAATTTCTACTACTTTGTTCTCTGCCGCCGGTTGAAACAGCGCTTCTACACAAACCTCAGCCACTTTTTGGCGGGGAATACTACCATCAAATAAGGTATCGGCTTTCGACATTACTAATGGCCCGGCTGTCTGATCGTTTTTCAAGCCGCCCGGTCGGACGATCGTATAGGTGAGACCACTATTTTTTAAGTAATCTTCGCCCTGTTGCTTCCAATACAAGATTAGCCAAAACAGATTGAGAGGATGAAATAACTTGGAAACACATAAAGACGAAACAATTACAAATTTTTGAATGTGCTGGCTTTTGGCCGCATTGACTAAATTCTTGGTGCCTATATAGTCCACTTGATAGGGACCAGTCGGATCAAAGCTCGGTTTGGCACCAGTAGCACAAATAATGGCATCGCAATCGGCCATCGCTGTGGCTAGGGTCTCCTTAGCACCCACATCCCCTTGCACCAACTCAACAGCTGCCGGTAGGAGCGATCTAGCTTTTTCTAGGTCGCGCACCAGCGCTCGGACAGCAATCTGTCGATCGCATAAGATTTGGACGACCCGTTGGCCTGTCGCGCCTGTGGCACCAGCTACAAATACTTTCATTACAATATGTTAAGGTCAGGTGGGCGAAGTGAGTAAGAATCTACCTCTCTAATATTAGAAGAAAAAATATTTTGCGGAGAAAGCAAATTTATCACAAAGTTTCGGCAACATAGATCACCATCGGGTCATCTATAAATCAGAGACAATATCTGGTGAACAGGTTTTTCGGCCTGTAGTAGTAAATTGAATGGTACATAGGGGAATAGTGAGGTTAATGCGCACAACATTAATGGAGCAGCCAGCGGTGGTCAATCAGAAGCAACCATGGCGATCAGCACAGACAGTTACAGCTGATCAGCACGAGTCGCTAGCGGCAGTAGATAAAAAAGTAGACAAAACTATATTTGCCAATCGGTTCGCCGACAAAATGCTGATGAATGCTGATATCAAAACTGTGGCTCAGTATTTGGATCAACACCCCGATTGGTTTACCAGATGCGCCCAACCTATGCAGGTGGAATCTTTAAGTGCCAATGGTTATGCCATCACAATCGGCAGGTTTAATTCTTTTGGCTATGTGGTCGAACCGAAGGTGGGCTTGGAGTTGCTGCCGCAAAGCCAAGATATTTATCCTATTAAAACTATTAACATCCCCGATTATCAAGCACCGGGCTACGAAGTGGATTTTGATGCGGAGATGCGCTTAGTAGAAGTTGTCAAAGCCGATCAGCTGATGACCCAAATAGAATGGAACCTCAATTTAGAAGTGGCCATTCAGTTTCCCAAATTTATCCACAAGTTGCCCCGGGCGGTAATTCAAAAAACTGGTGATAACTTGCTCAAGCAAATTGTCCGTCAGGTTTCTAAGCGACTGACTCAGCGGGTGCAAAAAGATTTCCATGGCCTAGCCGGGTTGGCTATTCTTAAGTAGCATCGGCATTAATCCCCACCGCCTGACTGATCTGATCCAGGCCAGCCCGTTCTAACTCAGTCAGTAAACCAGCTAAAATCCGACTCACCAACCAGGGTCCCTGGTATGTCCAACCGGTGTAAATTTGCACCAAGCTAGCGCCAGCGGTGATTTTGTCCCAGGCATCGGCGGCCGAGAAAATACCGCCTACTCCCATAATTGGTAGCTGCCCCTGACTAACTTGGTAAATAAACCGAATTATGGCAGTCGATCGATCTCTCACTGGCGCACCACTTATCCCTCCAGCTTCATCAGCTAATAACCGACCCGTAGCAGCGAGGGTTTTGGTATTTAGGCCAGCTCGACTAATGGTGGTATTGGTCGCAATAATGCCCGCCAGTTGGTTTTGTTGAGCAACTTGTACAATCAACTCAATGTCTTCCCAAGCCAGATCGGGTGCAATTTTGACTAGCAAAGGCTTCTGACCCTGATTAACTTGCTGAATCTGCGCCAAAATTGGATTTAAAAGTTCGACATTTTGGAGATTCCTTAAACCGGGCGTGTTGGGGGAACTAACATTAATCACAAAATAATCACCATAGGCTTGCAGCCGTTGGAAACTGCCGACATAATCGGCAGCCGCATCCTGCTCTTCAGTGATTTTAGACTTGCCCAGGTTGATGCCGATGGGATTACTAGGTAACTGCCCCTGGCGAGCCGCTAACCGCTCCGCTAGCACGGCACTACCTTGATTATTAAAGCCCATCCGATTCAGAGCTGCTCTGTCTGCTGGGAGCCGAAAAAGACGGGGCTGAGGATTACCGGGTTGGGCATGGTAAGTAACGGTACCCAATTCCGCAAAGCCAAACCCTAAATATGGCCAAATTCCGGCGGCGATGCCATCCTTATCAAAACCAGCTGCTAGTCCCACGGGGTTGGGGAAATTGTGCCCCCACAGCGTTTGCTGCAAGCGGGTATCTGCTTGGCAAAACAATTGTTGCCAACTGGCTTTGAGAATGTGAGAGCCAGGAAAAGTATTTAGATCGATCGAACTCAGTAAAGCTAGTGATTGCTGATGGACAGCCTCTGGATCGGATTGGAGAAGTTGAAAAAGCAGCGGACGGAGAGCCAGTTGGTAAATATCCACAGGTAAAAACAAAGCAGCGAGGTGCAGTCACTAATTATGCGCGATCTGGTGATTTTGATAACCGAATAGACAAAATCTTTGGGACTATAATGGTTTCTCAAATTCAATAATTTCGATCGAACCATCGATTTTTTGTTCAAGGTTAATCGGGGCACCATCTTGTCAGTTCATTATAATTCTGCTTTTGCATCTTCACAGTTCCAGCGCAAAATCCGGGAGTTAGAACAGGACGTTTTGCGAATGGGGATCTTAGTGGGAAACTCTTGTCGGCTCTCTCATGAAGCATTATTTGATCGCAATCTTGCGGCGATCGATCAAATCATTAAACTGGACGAAGATATCGATCAGTTTTATCGCCAAATCGACGGGCAAAGTGTGCAACTGATGTCGATTGCTTCCCCTGTTGCCCAAGATTTACGGTTGCTGAGTGCATTTATTCAAATTGTCCGAGACTTAGAGAGAATCGGTGATTATGCTGAAGATTTAGGCAAAATAGCTGGTCAACTATTCCGCTATCCAGCTCATAAATGTATGCCCCAGATTGAACAAATGTCCAATAAAACTCGGTTGATGCTAGAAAAAAGCTTAACAGCCATCACTAACTTAGATGGGCAAGCCTATCAGGAGATCGATCGGCTCGATGACCAAGTAGATCAAGTCTATACTCAGATCTATCAAACTCTATCTTCACAGCAAGATTTTAAAGGGTCATTGGAACCAGTTATACTGCTGATCCTGAGCAGTCGCCATCTAGAACGAATGGCTGACCATGCCAATAATGTGTCCCGGCGCATTCGCTATGTTGTCACCGGCGACAGGAATTAAAGCCGAAAACCAGGCTAGACAATTTATGAATTTTGAGGAACAAGGCCAATGATTTATCTGCTCTGTACACTAGCGGGGGTAATTATTGGTGGATTAGCTAGCTTCACTTGGTTTCAGACCAAAAACACCGCCCAATTACAAGCTATCTTAAATTTGATCAATCAACGGACAGACTATAATTCTCAATTGGTTAGTTCTCGGTTAGTTAGTTCCCGGTCAGTCCTGTCCAAGCTCAGACGGAGTGCTGTAAGCATTAATAACCAGCTCCAAGAACGAGAAGAGGAGTTAACCAGCTGGCAAGCTCTGTGGCGAGCCGCACCGATCGGCTATATTCAGCTCAATGCCGACAATCAAATTTTGTGGTGTAATGCCCAAGCCCAACAACTACTGCACCTCACCGACTGGCAACCAAACAAGCCACCAGTATTACTCGCAATAGTGCGTTCTTTTGAGTTGGATCAGCTGATTAGTCAAACCAGGAAGACTCAGGTAGGTAAAGAGTTAGAGTGGCAGTTATATCCTAACTATAGTGACCAGCCCGCTGATAGTTTAGCAACCACGATCAAAGCTGTGACGGTGTCTCTACCCCGAAAAGCTGTGGGAATTTTCTTAGAAAATCGCCAACCCTTGGTGGCCATCAATAAAGCCCGCGATCGCTGGACTACTGACTTGGCTCATGAGTTACGCACGCCCCTGACCGCGCTGCGTTTGATGACCGAAACCATTCAAAGTAAGGTGGAACCATCACTCCAACAGTGGACTGACCGGATGATCCCGGAGATCGATCGACTAACCAAACTAGTACAAGGTTTTTTAGAGTTAAATCAGCTTCAAGAAAATGCTCCCCAACACATCAAAAAACAGCCGATTCAGCTTGATCAATTGATTACAGATGCCTGGTATATTTTAGAACCGTTAGCAAATCAGAAAAGTATTTCTTGCCAGCAAACAGGTGACACCAGCTTCAAACTATGCGCCGATCCAGTCAGTCTCGCCCAGGTTTTAATTAATCTTTTTGATAACGCGATCAGATATAGTCCAGATCACAGCCAGATTCAGGTAATTACCCATAGCCAAGAGCAGCTGGTTACAATCGATATTATCGATGCTGGTCATGGTTTTAATCCGCCGGATTTGGATCAGGTATTTGATCGACTGTTTCGCGGCGATCCTGCTCGTCACCAGCAAAGCTCGGCTACCACCATCACCACTGGTAGCGGATTGGGACTATCGATCGTTAAACAAATTATCCTGGCTCATGGCGGCAACATCACGGCTCACAATCATCCGAAAACTGGTGGCGGCTGGCTCCAAATTCAGTTACCAACTAGCTAATTACCTTAATTTTATTTTGAATAGTGGCAGCGTTGTAATGTAAAATCTTATAAGTATAAATACTAAACATTATGTATGCCCAGATACATTGATCATGTTATTTTCCATAGTATTCTTTAAACTGTAGCAAAGTACACGGGTGTGAGAAGCATGTTTTCCCTAATGACACATAAAAATATTAAAATTTCCGGCCTGATCTTGGGTCTAGTTGTAATGGCAGCTAGCAATCCAGTCATGGCCAAGGAAGCCCCCGCTCCCGAGTTGCCAGCACCCAACATTGCTAGCAGTGAAGCTCAGCCAGCAGGCGAAATGGTCAATCCGTCCGATCGCAATTTTCAAACATTGCAACGTCTTAACAACCGCTACCAATGCGGGGTTAGCACCAGTCAAGAGCCGGTTTCTCGTTCAGCTTTCTCGAAAAATGTGGAAATTTGTTTAAACTCTTTAGAAGCCAAGCTAGCGCAGTCACCTGGAGCGGCCTCTAAAGAAGACTTACAGCAATTAAACGAACTTGCTACCACTTACCGCCAAGAAATTACTGCTCTGAACGATCGAGTGGAAAAGGTGGAAACTAAACTAGCTCAAAACAAAGAAACCAATACCTTTTCGCCCAACACCAAGTTAGTTGGAGAAATCATCTTTGCCTTAAGTGGTTATGGTGGCTCTCCTGGTGTCAACCCCAACGGCACCATCTTCTCCGATCGAGTGCGTTTAAACTTTGACACTAGCTTTACTGGCAAAGATCGCCTGCGTGCTCGGATTCAAGCTAGAAACACTACCCCCTTTAGTGGCGCAGCGACAACCGGCACCAATACGACCCGCCTAGGATTTGATGGTAGTGAAGAAAATGCTTCCTTTATTTCCTTGCTCCAGTACAAACTACCGCTCGGTGACAAAGCCACTGTCATTTTAGAATCGGTTGGTAGTGAGTTCAATGAAAACATGTATACCTTCAATCCGCTTCTGTCATCTGGTGGTGGTGGTTCTATTTCGCGCTTTGGGCGTTTCAACCCGATCTATCGACAAAGTGGTGATGGGGCGGCAGTTACAGCAGAATATAAACTTAGTGATAAAATCACTGGTTCGATCGGTTATGCCGTTCCTGGGACGACATCGGCTAATCCTGCTACTGGTGTATTTGGTGGTTCCAACTCCTTGATTGGTCAACTGCGCTTTGAAGCTAGTCCAGGCATTGATTTAGGCTTAGCTTACGCTCGGTCTTATAGTGTTGCTGGTACAGGGGTTACTGGTAGCACTGGTACTACCTTGGCTAATAATCCTTTCGGTGGTGTCCCGACTAGTGCCAATCACTATAGTGCTATGGCCAGTGCCAAGCTTTCCCCGGGCTTGGTTATTTCCGGCTGGGCTGGTTTAACTAATGCTAGAGAAGAAGGTGGAGCAGGCACAGCCGACATTTTTAACTACGCTGTTTCGGCTGCTTTCCCTGACTTTGGAGCCAAGGGCAACGTATTGGGCTTTACTGTTGGTGCGCCACCGAAAGTTACTGGTGGTACCGTCGCTCAAGCTGCTGGTGTTAATCCCTTGCATTTGGAAGCCATCTACAAAGTCAAACTCAACGACAACGTTGATGTTACACCAGGTTTGTTGTTGATTACCAATCCTGATACTAGCAGTCTGGGTACTGAGTATGTCGGCACAGTCCGCACTACCTTTAAGTTCTAGATTTTACCCATTTTTTTGATACTACTAACTGCCCTCAATTTTTGAGGGCTTTTTGATGGCTTTCAACCAAACCGATACCCAAAACCACGTACTGTCATTAAATACTGAGGACGGCTGGGGTCTTCTTCGATCTTAGAACGCAGCCAGCGAATATGCACATCCACAGTTTTGGTATCCCCCATAAAATCTGCTCCCCAAACTCTTTCAATTAACAGATCCCGGGAAAACACTCGCCGAGGATTCTGCATAAACAGAATTAATAGGGCAAATTCTTTCCGTGATAAGTTAATCTCTTTTTCATTGATCAATACTCGATATTGCTGGGGGTAAAGAACAATGTTGCCATGTTCGATCGTCTCTTCTAGATCAGTCTCGACTGCACCAGATCGACGAAACAACGCTCGACAACGCGCCCGCAGTTCAGACAACCCAAAGGGTTTCACTAAATAATCATCAGCCCCAATCTCTAAACCCACTACTCGATCGGCCTCACTGCCTCTAGCACTGAGCATCAAAATTGGTACCATGCTGCCCTGCTTGCGAATGAACTGGCACAAGTCTAGACCATTAATACCGGGCAACATCACATCCAGAATAATGAGATTGATCGATATTCTATCGGCCTCGCGATCGCTGACCATCTGACCAATTAGATCGATCGCGGCTCGACCATCACTGGCGGTCATCACATTGTAGCCCTCATCGATCAGAAACTGGCTGACCGAGTCACGAATCGTAGCTTCATCTTCCACCACCAAAATGCATTTTCTCGCCCCAGAAATTTGCTGAAAATTAGAACTGATCCTCGTCATAAAGCTACCGAAACAGCAAATATTATTGAATGCAAACCGAGACAGTCATGCCCCCATGCTTGCTTGTACCACGATTTAATACAACTCTGTATATCCCTTAACCAAACCCTAACCTAAAGATTACTTTTTCTTTGGTTTAGACCTCTATGGTAATGGTGTTGCTAGCCAGCAGGCATTTGCTATGCTTTTAAATGTTCCTCATCCCGAAGTTTTCCGGTTCCCTCGTGCTGATCGCCAGTTAGAAGAGCTTTATCAGCATAAAAAAGCTTTAAATTATCCCAAAGGTAAGGAAATTCCCCTGTTCAAGCAAGATATACTATTGGTGCAGCAAGGTATTGTGTATATCTCTACCTTCGATGATGAGGGGAATAGCATGCTATTAGCTTTGGCTTCTTCCTCAATGCCATTTGGGCTACCACTAACATTTGTTGATCCTTATATTGCGACAGCCCTCACCAACGTAAGTCTGCTCCGATTTACAGCATCAGAAATCGATCAATATTTTGACCTGAATCGTTTAATTCTTAGGGGACTTGATCAACGTCTCCAGCAATCGGAAGCGATCCAATCGGTTTTAGGAACTCGCCATATTCAAGAACGTCTTTATCGTTTTTTATTGCTGCTGAGCAGAGAAATTGGGGAACCAGTGGCAGACGGAATGCGCATCACTGCGCGCTTAACCCACCAACAGTTAGCAAGTACGATTGGCACCACCAGGGTAACGGTTACTCGGATATTAGGGAAGTTGCAAGGAAATGGCAAAATTAAATTTGATAGCAATCGTCACCTGGTGGTTGCAGTGCCGCACCACAATGTGATCCACCCAGTGAAATCACTAGTGGCAATTGCTAATTAACGCTATGCGATGGAATAAATCGATCCGTAACATCATCGTAATATCGTTAGTATCACTACTGATAGCTATCGGTAGCGGCGGAGCACGATCTTTTGTAAGTAAGACTGCCGGTTCACGCAGCAACACCATTATCATGATTGGGGATGGCATGGGTTGGGAATTGACTAGAGCAGCAGCGATCGCGAGTCTCATCAAAAATGGTAAAAAAGGCAACACTCTTCAGGATTTTTACACCAAAGAAAAAGGCTTTGGTCTGAATATGCAAAAGCTGAAAGGCTATGCCTTAGCTACTACTTACGGGACAACTGTACTGGGTGCTGATGGCTTATATAGCAATAATCTCAGCGCTTTAGACGACTCCCAAGATGGCACTCGCCAAAGTCCACTCAGACCGAATTTTCGCTTTAATCCCAGTTTTAATCCTGGCTCTAAGTCTAGTGGTGGAGCAAGATCCACTAATACGACTGGCAACTTGGTGGGCTACAACCCACGACGGGGCGGTATCAATCCTTGGACACCTGGTAGTGATCCTAATTATATAAAATATAGCTATCCAGACTCCGCCAATACGGCCACTACTCTCTATACTGGAGTTAAAAGCTACAATAACGCGATCGGAGTGGATGTTTATGAAAAACCTTTAAACACCATTCTTAAAACTGCTACTGCACAGGGTAAGTCTACTGGGTTAGTGACATCAGTGCCGATCGATCATGCCACCCCGGGAGCGGCGGCTGCTAACGTCAATCGTCGCACTAAATATGATGTCAATGCCCCCAAGGCATCACCCCTCGACAACATTTTGCAGCAAGAACTGCGAATTTATCAACCCACTGTGCTACTGGGCGGCGGTCATCCGCTTTCTAATGTGAACAAGCCTTTGCCATCCGGCGTCGAACCAGATTTCACTTACATCAGTGACCAAACTTATCAAACCCTGAAAGCCAAACCTAACGACAATATTTATGGGTATACGTTTTTAGAACGTGGCCCTCAAGCCACCCGTAAATTATTAGCCACCGCCGCCAAGATTAGGCCCGATCGTGGCCAACGATTGCTGGGACTCTATGGCGCAAAAGGCCAAAATGGTAATTTACCGGTCAGTGGGGCTAATGGCAATTACCGCACCACTGGTTTGGATATGTTTAAAGTGCACGGCACTCAAGGGTTAAAACCAGATATTGATCGACCACTAGCTACTGGACAAACTCCCGCCCAATTCATTAGCCAAGAGCGCTCGGAAAACCCCACCCTTAGCGATTTGACCACCGCCGCCCTCACCGTCTTGAACAAAAATCCCAAAGGTTTTTGGTTGATGGTAGAAGGTGGTGATGTGGACTGGTCTGCTCATGACAATAATATGGATAACTTGATTGGAACTGTCCTGGATTTTGATCGAGCGGTGGGCAAGGTGATCCGTTGGATTGAACAAAATGGCGGTTGGCAACGTAATCAGCTGATTGTTACTGCCGATCATGATCACTACTTGACGCTTAATCCAGATTTTCCAGACCGGCTACGCCGCCAGGGAGCCAAAAAACTAACAGATATTGATGATAGTACTGGAGCTGGTCACTATTGGGGTTCTGAACCAGTGGCTCGGAGAGACAACCAAGGAAAAACAGTAGCCGAAACTGGTAAGTATGGTTGGGGAAATCATACTAATCGACCGGTACCAGTTTATTATCAAGGTTTTGCTTCTAATGTCTTAGATCAGTCGATCGGGAAAGGATTTAGTAACTATAACTTTAATATTCCTGGTATCCCGGGACTCATCGATCAGGTGCATATCTACCAGGCTCAGTTGGCAGCAGTGAAAAGAACCAAAAAATAAATAAAGTTGGTTGCAACTACTACCTTCGTAACAACACATCAGCTACTTTCCGAACGTCGTGCATCGCGACTACATCATGCACCCGCAGGATGTCTGCGTTATTGGCAATGGCTGCACAGCAAGCGGCGGCTGTACCCCAAACTCGTTGCTGTGGATCGGGCTGTTGCAAAATTTGGCCAATGAAGCTTTTGCGAGATACCCCCACTAGCAACGGGAGTTGCAAGCGTTGCCGAAGGATCGGCAGATTTTTAAGTAAATCAATATTCTGCTGATAAGTTTTGGCAAAACCAATGCCCGGGTCAATGATGATGTTCGATCGATCGATCCCACAATCTAAGGCTACCTGGATACGTGCTACTAAAAAATCGCCGACTTCTGTAATCAGATCTTGGTAGTTGGTTAGCTGTTGCATGGTGGCTGGGGTGCCACGCATGTGCATCAAGGCGATTGACACTCCCAAGGCTGCGACTGTTGGCAGCATTTCGGGGTCAAAAATGCCACCGGAAACATCGTTGACGATATTTGCGCCAGCCCCGACAGCTGCTTTAGCGACAATGGCTTTAGTGGTATCGATCGATATCGGAATCTGTAATCCTTGCTGACGAATGCCCTGAATAACTGGAATTACTCTTTCGAGTTCTTGGATGCTACTGACTGGGGCGGCTCCTGGCCTAGTTGATTCGCCGCCAATATCCAAAATATCGGCTCCGGCTTGGACGAACTGAGCCGCTTGCTGACAAGCGGCTGTTACCGAGTTGAATTGATCGCCATCGCTGAAACTATCCGGTGTGACATTAATTACCCCCATTAGATAGGTGCGACTGCCCCAATCAAATAGTTGTTGGTCAATCAGCTGCGGCTTCAATAAATCACTCAAAATTACTCACTTGATGAATTTCAATAGGTCAAACTCTTAGGTATTTTTGGCTAAAAAACAGTCGCGACAAAAAAATCGCTGCAAAAAGCAAGACCGATTAAAGAACTGATTTAAGGCTAGTGCCCAATCCAGGCAGATCTGTAGGAACTAGTCTACCGTTTTGAATAGTGGCTCCCACAAAGGGATCTTCCAAAAGATTGAGATGACTATCAAGGTCGAGATGATCTACTAAGGAGCCGAGGTGAGCTGCCGCCGTGTTCGATAGACAACTATCTGAATAACAACCAATCATCACTTGTAAACCCCAGGCACGGGCAGTATGAATCATCCGCAGGGCTTCACTCAAACCACCACATTTCATCAGCTTAATATTGATTCCGGCCACTCGATCGACTAGCCTGGGCAAATCTTCACTAGCAAAGCAGCTTTCATCGACAAAGATTGGTAAAGGCGAAGCCTGTTGCAAAGCTGGTAAGCTGGCTTCATCGCCTCGGCGCAGGGGCTGTTCAATATATGTCACCCCTTTGGCAGCCAGCCATTCCGACATCTCGATCGCATCGGCCAGTTCCCAACCACCGTTAGCATCAACCGTGAATTTAGCTTGGGGTACCAGCTGTTCCACCGCCAAGAACATAGCACGGTCGGCCGTAATTCCCTCCGGGCTGCCCATCTTCAACTTGAAAAACTGGGCATCAAATACTTCGAGCCATTTCTTGACTCGCTCTTGAGCACCAGCCGGGGAGTTAATGCCAACTGTGACTGAGATCGGTACAGACTTAGTTGCATCTAGCCCCCATAATTGCCACAGGGGTAAGCCTGCTCTTTTGCCCAGCCAGTCGTGTAGAGCTATGTCCACGGCGGCGATGGCGGCGGAAGGAATACGCTGCCAGGTGGAATCACTGAGGGTTTGGTGGATAGCTTGGCGCTGGAGGGGATGAAATTTTTCTAGAACTGGAATAACTTCTGCCAATGCTGACATGATCTCGGCTGTTGTCTGTTGTTGCGATCCGATCGAGAAAGGCGTGGCCTCACCCCAACCTTCGATGCCATCGGCTTCTAAGCGCAGCCAAATATTGGTAGTGTGGCTAGTAGTACCCCGGCTAATTTTGAGTGGTACACGCTTGTTGACGGTAAATGGTTGAATCTTTATCTGCATCAGAATTTAGTAGGCATTTATGGAGAGGAATTCATTACCTATTTGATTGAGTGTTTTTTTAGTTGGGGCGATTTTTGTCGCGATATTCTCGACAGCCCTCACAGAGACCACTGGGATTAACCGTACAGCGGATGTAAGGAGAACAGGCATTGTAGTGACAGGAGATATCACCAATAATATAGCCTATTCCTTCGATGTAGAATTCCTCTGGATCGCGGGTAATTCTTTTATAGGTGAGATGACTATTTGATTCCATCACCCTCGCCATGCAGTAATGACCTCGAACAGACTCTCGCTTGGTCAATTGGAAAATGACTGCTAGGAATCCAATCAAGAAGGCTAAAATCAACAGTATTTGCAGCACTGTTTTGCTCCATGCAATTGCCTATAATGTTATCGAGAAAATTGCCTGCTAACAAGTAAATTTTTTAAAGCTAAATATGTTTCTGTGAAGAAAACCATCACCATGTCCGAACCCACAGCTAATTTAATCGAAATTTTTTCGGCAATTCAAGGAGAGGGTCTCAATGTTGGTACCCGGCAAATTTTTGTCCGCTTTGGGGGCTGTGATCTGCGTTGTACCTACTGTGACAGTGAGCATACTTGGCGAAAACAGCCAACCTGTCAAATCGAAATTACACCGGGTGATCGAGATTTTGAACTGCATTCCAATCCGGTTTCTCGATCGCAGTTATTAACCTGGGTAACTAATCATAATTTGTCTAATCTCCATGACAGTATTAGTATTACTGGCGGCGAACCGCTGCTTCATGCCAATTTTTTAGGCACTTGGTTGCCCATTGTGCGCTTAGCAACTCAATTACCTATCTATCTGGAAACTGGCGGCCATCGCCCCCAGCAGTTAGCTACTATCATTGAGCATTTGGATTTAATTGGCATGGATATGAAGTTGCCCAGTGCCAGTGGCGAAGAACATTGGACGGCTCACCAGGAATTTTTGCAGATCTGTGCCCAGCACAATTGTCCGGTGTTTGTTAAAATTGTTGTGAGTAAAAATACGGTGCTGGCCGAGCTAGAGCAGGCCGCTCAGATCATTCGATCGATCAATTCTCAGATTCCCCTGTTTTTACAACCAGTAACCCCCTTAGACCAACCGCACAGTAAGGCTCCGGTCGCTCCTGAACCCCACCAAGTATTGCAATGGCAGCAGTTTCTTAAGCAATTTTTAACAATCGTTAGAGTAATCCCCCAGACTCATAAAATGATTGGTCAGCGGTGATTTGTACTGCTAAGGATTACCCATTCTATCGATTTTCACATTAGAATAACGTTAAGAAGAGTTTACATAACCGTTTATCTTGTTAAAATTTTTATAAAGGAGCAGTTTCTATGAACTATATTCAAGAAATTTTGGAGAAGCTCGAAGAGTGGGCTAATAAAATAATGGATCTACTGCTCGGTCCGGCTGGTCAGGTGGAACCTGAATTGATTCCTGTTCCAGTCAAGGACAATAACTAGATATTTAAGAATTTAAGTGACTATTTTTCCTAGTATTTTGGTGCTTCATGGTCCAAATCTAAATCTTTTAGGTTTGCGCGAACCAAGTATTTACGGTGCAACCACTCTTCAAGACATTAATGATCGCCTCCAGCGGCAAGCTACAGAACTGGGGGTAATTGTCGTTTGTGTTCAATCTAACCATGAAGGTGTTTTGGTTGATGCTATTCATACTGCGCGCACCCAGCATCAAGGGATTGTGATTAATGCAGGAGCTTATACCCATACTAGTGTTGCGTTGCGGGATGCAATAGCTGGAGTGAATGTTCCCACAGTAGAAGTCCATCTCAGTAATGTCTACCGTCGGGAAGAGTTTCGTCACCATTCTTATCTGGCTGATGTTGTCGTTGGTCAAATCTGCGGATTTGGGTCAGATAGCTATTATTTAGGATTGCGGGCGGTTGTTAACCATTTAGTTAACAACAAGAAAAACCAGTAGCAAGAAGAACTTGATTGCTAAGTTGATCGATCGCAATGCTTCCTGGCCAACTTATAATTGAGGATTCAGACTTTGCCGCTGGAACCGCTATGACCTCGCAAACTATCGAAATTCTCTCTTCTGAAGAAATGCGCCGCACCATCAATCGGATGGCTTCCGAAATTATTGAACGCTGCCGCGATTTATCGGAGGTGGCCTTGGTGGGTATTCATACCAGAGGCGTACCCCTGGCCAAGCTGATCGGTCAGCAGATCACCATTCTAGAAAATGTTTCTGTCCCAATTTCGTCAGTAGATATCACCTTCTATCGAGACGATTTGAATTCGATCGCTGTGCGCACCCCCGCCAAAACCGAAATCAACTTCGATGCCCATCATAAAATAATAGTCTTAGTGGACGATGTGATTTACAAAGGCCGTACCGCGCGGGGTGCACTGAATGCTGTGGCTGAATATGGCCGCCCGGAAGCAATTTTGTTGGCAACATTAGTCGATCGCGGTCATCGCCAGCTGCCCATTCATCCCGATTTTGTTGGCAAACGCTTGCCCACTTCTCAAGAAGAACAAGTAAAGGTTTATTTCCAAGAAACTGATGGCCGTGATGGGGTAGAGTTGATTCGACCAGATAGCTAGCACCTTGGCCAAGCAAGGCGAAAATGCCATGACCGAAACCCCCCCCACCCAGCAACGGAAAGCTGACCATATCCGTATTTGTCTAGATGAAGATGTCCAGTTCCAAACAACTACCGGGCTGGAAAAATATCATTTTACCCATTGCTGTTTGCCAGAGTTAGATTATGATGCGATCGATCTGAGTACCAGCTTTTTGGGGAAAAAATTAGCCACCCCTTTGTTGATTTCTTCGATGACTGGCGGCACCGAGCAAGCCCGCACCATTAATACCCGGTTGGCCTTGGCGGCACAGGAATACGGATTGGCAATGGGGGTCGGTTCCCAGCGAGTGGCGATCGAACAGCCAGAAGCAGCGGCCACTTTTAATGTTCGGCAACTAGCTCCTGATATTTTGCTATTGGCGAATTTGGGCGCTGTGCAATTAAATTATGGTTATGGGGTCGAGGAATGTTTGAAAGCTGTGGACTTGCTCCAGGCCGATGCCTTGATTTTGCATATCAATCCCTTGCAAGAATGTATTCAACCGCGTGGCGATCGCAATTTTCAAGGACTGCTGGCCAAAATTGAGCAAGTTTGTAAGTATTTGCCAGTGCCGGTAATTGCCAAAGAAGTAGGAAACGGTATTTCGGTGTCGATGGCTGCCAGATTAATGAATGCTGGGGTGCAATCGATTGACGTGGCCGGAGCTGGTGGTACTTCCTGGGCATTAGTCGAAGGCGAACGCGCTGAAAATGCCTTGGAAAAACAACTGGGAAAAACTTTTGCCAACTGGGGCATACCCACCGCTGACTGTATTCAAGGAATTAGTCAGGCCTATCCGCAACTGCCGCTGATTGCTTCTGGTGGTTTGCGCCATGGTTTGGATGTGGCTAAAGCGATCGCTCTGGGAGCCGATTTAGCAGGTTTGGCATTGCCATTTTTGCGGGCAGCAACGGTTTCGCCGGAAGCCGTTGCTGAAAAAGTGGCAATCCTGTTGGCCGAATTGAGAACGGTGTTGTTTTGCACCGGGAGTAAAAATCTAGCTAGTTTGCAGCAGGATGGCGTGTTGGTCGGTGCCGCTTATTAATTAATCATCTCAGCATTAGTAAAAACCTGATGGGGTCGGAGATAGAGGTAGGCGATCGCGCCCACTAGTGGTACAAAAGAGATCCACCATAGCCAAGACTGACCGCCTCTTCTGCTCAGATCATCTTTGGCTAAGACTGGAAACAGAGCCGATAGCATCAAAAAGTCTAAACTCATTACATGGATAAAGCGCTGGGTCTGCCATGAATGCACAAAATCTGGCCAGTTGCCTTGGGTGAAGCCATAGGTGAGTAGTCCGATCGATCCTATCCCGATCGCCACTGCCAACCAACGAGCATCTAAAAGCTTCCGGAGTGGAGTCTCTGTCACATTTTTACTAGGTTGGCGGAGTCCTAGATAAGGCAAAATAATAAATGCCCCCACCGCAAAAGAGGCCGCATTGAAAAATCCGGGCTGGAATTTTTGGGTAGACCCATCAAACAACATTACGGCTGCATAAATCATTGGCCAAATCCCCATCAAATTAAATAGTGCAATAATCAGGGGATTGATCCCGGTCCATTGGCCAGTGGAGAGATTGATAATTAGCTGTAATGTTTCTGGGCTGTCTGGTGGAGCTAGCAAGAATGCATAACCTGTGAATAGTAGCCATATCAACCAGAAAATCATAGTGATAAATCCCCGAAAAAACGATATTGATAATCAAGAGCTGAAGTCAAGCTACTCTTTGCTTAGGCTAACGGAGAATTAAGTAATCATGTTGAGAAGTAACCCAATTCTACAGTGGCAAGTTCTTTTCCAGATGATGCTGTAATTCCAAATACTACCAATGCCAGCATGTATTAAGATGCCAGCATTGTAAAAAATATTGCCAGATCAAATTTTAGACGTGAATACTGCCCATTAATAGTTCTAGTGGTATGCCGGGGATGATTTCATTCCGTCGCTGCCATAGCAAATCTTTGAATATTGCGATCGGGCTATCTACATCGGTTTCAGCCACGATTGGATTGTAGCGAATTTGAGATAATTTCCACGCCAAGAAAACTTGTTCAATGTGCCTTTGGACAAGCGTTGTTTTGTCATAGGTTTCATCCCATAAGCCGATCACGGCATATTCCACGTCACCTACATCATCATATTGTTTATAGTTTAGCCAGGAGTGAATGAAAGAGCTATGGTAAATCACATAGATACAGAGTGCTCTCAGATCATCAATATCGGCAATTTCGAGCGTCCCGCAATTTTCATCCAAGATAGAATGCTGTACTAAATCTGCGGACATCGCAGCGATTTCAGGCCATAATCGTTGAATCTCGGATCCTTGCTTGGAAAAGAAATCAGTCACATATTCGGTAATGACTTCCCACGCAGCTATCGAAGCGCGATCAAAGAAGTTATTAGCAACCACATCAGGCATGGTATGCAGTTGAGGATGCCACTGATGATAATTTAATGTTTTGATTTTGGCATGAATCAACGTCTCTACTTCATCAGTATGTAAGGCTGAATTTTGGGGGAGAATTCCGGTAGATCCGAAAATATCTGACGCACCTAATTTGTTGATGTACAACACCCCGGTAAAATGGGGTTCCAATAAAAGTTTGATCGGGTTGTTTACAATATTACGGTAATAGGACATGGCATATTGCTCCACATTTAAGTGAGCTTGTCCTAAGTGAGATTGAGTTTCTTGAAATACAATCTCTGCACAGCGGAATAACTGTTTAGCCCATTCCCATTCCTGACGAGTGTCGATCGGAGTTTTGAAGCTTTTGACACCCGGAACTAGTTCGTATTCGATCGAATGAATCTGTAAGGATTTCTCTTGTAGTACAAACCGGGCTTCAATAACCCGAGGAAAGATGGTGCCGGGCTTATCAAACTTGAAATTATAGTCCCTAGCGTCATAGCAAATAACATATTGCCAAGGTTGATCTTTCACCTGCTTCATTTGGCCGGGGTTAAAGCCATTGAGTCGCCGCTCCACAAAGAATTCATCACTAAACTTATCCGGACGACAGCGCGTAAAGTTCGCTGGCATGGCAAATGGTGATTGTAACTTTTTCACTAGGGTGGTGACCCCCACAATTCCCAGCAATTCCAGCGGCCCAGCAGAGGCAATCGGAATTTTGGCCAGCCCACCGTTAACGAGCAAGCGTAGTGGCGGCTCCACGCTGCGCGGTAGAGGTAATCTAGCATCAAAACGTGGAATATCTTTACCAGCAGTACCAAAATATTTAAATATATCTTTGGGTTGCGGCTGAGATTTGTCAGAATCTGAAGGCATAATATTTTCCCTGAATACAAAAATTCAATATATTTTTCTATAGTGCATCGATATTGATGAATCCCATCTTCTTAAATCGACACCAACTAAAAATCAATGCTGTTGCTTGATCGTCAGTCTAGATTAACTCTGATCGATTTGTCAGTGAGAAAAAGTCAGTAATTTTGGTGGCTAAATATTAATAAATATGACTGTTTGAATCCCTAGCTCACTGATTCTGCTACTAGATCGCCTTATAATAGGTGTTAGTCCAACAACATAATGTGGGAAAATGACGGGACAAGAAGCTCTCATAATCATCGACCACTTGCTTGAAAAAAATCAACAAGCAACGCTCCGAGATATCCAATCAGAAATCGTGTTACGAGTCTGGGCTGGAAATTCTTACCCCACGATCGGAGGTGAATTAGGTTACGATGCGGACTACATTAAACAGATTGCTGCTCAGTTATGGCAATCTCTGTCTTGCATTTTGGGGATCAAAGTTGCTAAGAGTAATCTTCAAGCCATCCTACAACGCTACCAGGCATCTCTCACCAAAACAAATTGGGGTGAAGCGATCGATGTTTCTTATTTCTATGGCCGACAAACTACTTTACAGACTTTGCATCATTGGTTAACCGATAGCCATTGTCGGATGGTGGGCATTTTTGGCTGGGGAGGGATTGGAAAAACAGCGCTTTCGGTCAAACTTGCTCAACAGTTGGAATCTCAGTTTGAATATGTGGTGTGGCGTAGTTTACGCAATGCCCCTACTCCTGACAACTTGCTAAATGAAATCTTGCCGATTTTGACCGGTTCTGATGTGCAGGAAAGTTCAATCGCCTCATTAATGCAACAGTTGCGCCAAAAACGCTGTTTACTGGTTTTGGATAACGTCGAATCGATCTTACAATCTGGCCATCAAAACGGTTGTTCCCTGGCGGGATACGAAGGCTATAGTCAAATCTTTAAGCGAATTAGTGATGAAAGTCATCAGAGTTGTTTGGTGATTACCAGCCGAGAAAAACCCAACGGCATGACTCTGCGGGAAGGACAGAATCTTCCTGTCCGGTCGTTACAATTGGCTGGCCTACCGATTGCTGATGCCCAAAGTATTCTGAGTGACAAAGGCATTACCGCTCCTCTTGCTGACCAAGAGAACCTCATTAAATACGTTGATGGTAATCCCTTGGCTTTGAAGTTGGTAGCTACCAATATTCAAAACCTTTTTAACGGAGACATCCAAGAGTTTTTAGCCGAAGGCAAGGCTGTATTTAGTCACCTTTGGGAGTTATTAGACCAACAGTTCGATCGATTATCCATCTTGCAACAGCAGGTCATGTACTGGCTCGCCATTAATCGAGAAGGCGTTACTCCCAAACGGTTACAAGCTGAATTATTCCCCCCAGCTCCAGTGCCCCAATTATTAGAAACATTAGAAACACTGCGCGACAGGTCTTTGGTGGAGACTACCAAACAGGGACTCACTCAACAGCCGGTCATTATGGAGTATGTCACGGAAAGGTTTATCCGGCAGATAGAGAACGAAGTTATTACTGGCACCCTAAACCTGTTCAAAACCCATGCTCTCATCGAAGCTCAAACCCAAGATTATTTGCGGGATGCCCAAATTCAATTGATTTTGCAGCCCCTAGCCGATCAATTATTGACTCATTTTGCCACCATCGAGCAACTCCAAAAGCACCTGGCTCAAATTCTGGTGAGCTTACGACACCAAACGCCAACTACCATTGGTTATGCCTGTGGTAATTTGCTTAATCTATTGTGTCATTTGAAAACTGACCTCCAAGGCTTTGATTTCTCCGGTTTATCTATTCGTCAAGCCTACTTAATCGATGCTGTATTGCATAATGTTGATTTTACCGGTAGCCAAGTTAGCCAGACGGTTTTTGCGGAAACCTTTGGCGGTATCATCGGCACCGCCTTTAGTCCTGATGGTAAGTATTTAGCTACCAGTGATACCAAGGGTGATGTTCAGATTTGGGATGCCGATACCCTTGCCAAAGTTTCTTATTGTCAAGGACATTTGCATTGGGCTTGGGCAATTGATTTTAGTCCCAATGGACAATATCTAGTCAGTGCCGGCGATGACTATAAGGTTAAATTATGGAATGTGCTCACGGGTGAATGCCTCTGCACATATACTGGCCATACTTTGTCTGTTAACGCTGCTATCTTTAGCCCGGATGGTGAAACTATCGCTAGTTCTTCCGAAGACAGCACTATTCGTTTATGGCGAGTTTTTCCGGGGCGGTTAAACCCTGAAATCCAGACTCTAGTTGGCCATGACAGTCGAGTATGGTCGATCGCCTTCAGTCCCGATGGCTGTACTCTCGTGAGCGGTGGCGAAGATTGCGTTGTAAGGTTGTGGGATATTGCTACTGGATCGTGCCTAGCTGTTTGGACAGCCCATGAGGATTGGATTCGTTCGGTGGCTTTTAATCCCAATGGTCGATCGATCGCCACCGGTAGTTATGATCGTCTGATTAAGATTTGGGATGTCGCTACTGGTGAATGTTTGCGAACCTTGAGCGGACACCAAAACATGATCAGCAAAGTTACTTTTAGTCCTGATGGTCAGCAATTAGTTAGTAGTAGCTTTGATCAAACCATCAAACTATGGGACTTGAATAATGGCGAATGCCTACAAACTTTACTGGGTCATCGTAGTCCTATTTGGACGGTAGCCTTTCATCCTAATGGTCAGCAACTTGCCAGTGGTAGTGATGACCATACTACTAAAATTTGGAATTTAAAACTGGGACGTTGTATTAATACGATCGTCGGATATACAGACGCTGTTTCCTCTCTGTCTCTGAGTTTCGATGGTCGATATCTAGCTGCTGGGTATGAAAATAAAACTGTCAAAGTGTGGGATGTTGCTCGTGGTACTGTCACTCAAGTTTTACAAGATCATACCAATCGTGTCTGGTCAGTTAAATTCAGTCCCAATGGACATTTGTTAGCTAGTGGTAGTTCAGATCACACTATCAAGTTATCTGATTGGCGATTGGGTAAATGTCTCCAAACCCTCCGAGGACACACCAGTTGGGTCTGGTCAGTGGCTTTTAGCCCTGATGGTCAAACGTTAGCTAGTGGTAGTTATGACCAAACTGTAAAAATCTGGGATGTTGCTACTGGTGAATGTTTACAAACTATCCAAGAACACACCAGTTCAGTGGTTTTTTTGGCTTTTAGTCCCGATGGCCAGCTGCTAGCTAGTGGTGACACTAACGGCTCAATTAAATTGTGCAATTCTAATTCTGGTGAATGTTATCACAATCTTCAAGAACACACTAATAGTGTGTGGTCAGTGGCTTTTAGTTCTGATGGTCAGTGGTTAATTAGTACCAGCTATGACGGTACTATTAAACTCTGGCTGGTGGCAACCGGAGAATGTTTACAAACTTTCTCTGGGCATCGCGGATGGGTGATCCGTGCTCAGTTTAGTCCTGACGATCAATTTATTATTAGTGGTGGAATGGATGGCACTCTCAAAGTGTGGGATGTGAATAGTGGTCAATGTTTACAAACTTTCACTGGTCATAGTGGTTTGATTTATGCGATCGAAGTTGCGATCGTTCAACTACCCGAAATGGAGTTGCCTAAGCTGGTTGCCTTTACGGGTAGTGTAGATGAAACAATTAAGGTTTGGGATTTAGAAGCTGCTAAATGTCTGGCTACCTGGCAATCTTTGCGCCTTTATGAAGGAATGAAGATTGACAATATCAAAGGGCTAACTCAGGCGCAAAAATCAACTTTACAAGCTTTAGGGGGCGTAATTAATAGCGAAAGACCAGATATTAAAACTCTGGAGACTCGGATTTCTGTTACTACTTATTTACTTGTTTTTAAGGCGATGTTTTGGGGGAAGTATCGTGCTTAACTAGAGAAATCGACATTAATATCATCGGGCATTAGACCAGAATCGATCGAGTATCAATATTTATTTACCACAGGAGTTGTCCAGTCTTCAATTGACAAATCGGATATTTGTCCAAAATCAGATGAATTTCTTGTTAGTAGGATTGATCGATTGACAATTGTTGTTGCTGCAATTTTTAAGTCCATCGTGCCTAACCTTGGATAAACCTTTCTAAGACGATTGAACTCTCTAACTGCATCTAGATCGAATTCAATCACTGGAATAGCACAATAATTCATCAGTTGGTTCTTGAGTTGTTTATAGGCTTCGACTTGCTTATCATCTTTCTGTGCTTTGGCGATATAGCTCAACCATCCACGCATTTACTCTTCATCGCTAATGATAGTTGTTGAAATCTGAGCTGGATCGATCTCGCTGAGTCGTTGTAAAAGAGGTTGTGCATTAGCTTCTTTACGCTCTAAAACGCTAAGATGGTCTGTATCTAAGATATACATTTTTCATCTATTGCATCTACAGCAGCTACATGATCGGATTCTCGATACTCACGCCCTAATTTCATTGCTTCATCATAAGCAGAATTTTCAGCAAAGGTACCAGCTATTGTTTCCCACCAAGGTAAAGCGGCTGGATTTGAATCGATTTTATGTCTTAGCCGATCGACTTCAGCTTCTAATAAGGTGATGCGTTCTTCTAACTGCTCTGGCATGATTTATTCATTCTTCCTAGCTCTAGTAACATTATATCCAACATTTAATCGAGCCTGCCAATACCCGATCGATCCCACCATCACCAAATCGATCGAATCCCACCACCACCATCAAAATCGTTCGCGTAGCGTGCCTTCGGCAATCGCACATCACCCCAAACGCGATCGGCTATAATATTTGCAGGATAAGTAGTTGGAGGTTTTATGACCAACGTTGCGATTGCCGAATTAGATCCTCTTTCAGTAGATCTCAGTACGGTTAAATTTACTGCCGAACAGTACGAGCGTGTGTGTGAAGCAAATCCCGATCGATCGTTTGAGTTAACTGCCCAAGGAGTTTTAGTTGTCATGCCACCAGTAGGCGTAGAAAGTGGTAATTATGAATCTGAATTGGGCATAGATTTAGGCATTTGGAACCGTCAAACGCGATTAGGTAAGACTTTTAGCTCTTCGACTGTATTTACGTTGCCGAATGGTAGTAAAAGATCCCCTGATGCAGCTTGGGTAGAACTCTCGCGGTGGGAAGCTGTAAGTAAGGAGGAACGAAAGAAATTTGCCTTACTTGTTCCAGATTTTGTAATTGAGTTGCGATCTGAAACTGATCGATTGCCGCCGCTACAAGCAAAAATGGTGGAATATCGAGATAATGGCGTGCGGATGGGTTGGTTGATAAATCCGCGAGATCGTCAGGTTGAAATCTATCGACTAGATTGTGATGTAGAGGTACTGGCAAATCCTTTGACGCTGAGTGGTGAGGATGTTTTGCCTGGATTCACACTGGATTTGAGTTCGATTTGGGCATAGTTACGCACATCCCCCAAACACGATCGAGCCTACCAACACCCGATCGAATCTAAATAACGATCGATCCCACCACCATCAATATCGATCGAACATCACCCCAAACACGATCGAGCCTACCACCCGATCGAATCTAAATAACGATCGATCCCACCACCACTAAATCGATCGCGAGGCATACCATCGGCAACATCAGAGTCGATCGAGTGTCAATATTGATCGAACAATTGGGCATAATCGATCGATAACTCGATTGTTAGAATTGGTGGGCTACTATGATTAGATTATAAAAGGACTCGATCGCCATGAGATTTCGGAGATGATATTACTAAGAATGTAACTTCATAACTCGATTCATTACAGAATTGATGAATTACGCCAGGAGGTATTTCTAGCCCTTGTTGTGCTTGCAACATATGTCTGGTTTCATCAACTTCGATCACAGCTTCACCTGTTAATATATAGAAGAATTGTCGCGAATTAACATGAAAATGACGTTGTTCGCTAGCACCTGCGGGAACTCGTTCTGTGATGATGCTAATCTCGTCTCTGTTTAAAAGATGCCAGCCATCACAACCAACGCCCCACAAGTAATGTTCTGTGTTTGATCGATTGACAATTTGCATTTTAGTCAGGTAATTTCTTTCAGAAGTACAACGGTAGATGTAGATGGGCATTGTCCCCATCTACACTTCAAGGCGATAATCGAGATTATATATCCTGATTTTTTCCTTGCCCTAACCAATCCTAAGCACTAAAGTACTTAGCCACAGGATGATAGACAATCAACGCAGTAGTAGACTGCTCAGGATATAGCTGCTCGCTCTCATCCATCGTCATCCCCATCCGCTCCGTACTCATGATTTTCAACTGCTGCAACTGATCCGCTACATTCGGACAAGCTGGATAGCCGAAACTATAGCGCGAACCTTGATAGCGTTGCGCCAACATATCGCGAATATTATCTGGCTCTAAATCGCCATAACCCAACTCCTTGCGGATGCGGGCATGTCCCCATTCGGCTAAACCTTCAGCCATTTGGACAGCCATCCCGTGGAAGTAGAGATAGTTGGCATAGTTATCGGCTTTGAATAACACTTGGGCCTGCTCGCTGGCGACTTCGCCCATCGTTACGGCTTGCATCGGGAATACGTCGAATTTGTTCTCTGACAGGGGGCGGAAGAAATCAGCCAGACAGAGACGACGCAGGGATTTTTGGCGGGGGAATGTCCAGGTGACTACGGGGGTCGCTGTGTGGGGGGTTAAGCCTTGCTCGATGACGCTGGGATCGTAGACGTGGACGGAGTTTCCTTCGGCGGTACAGGGGAAGTAGCCGTAGATGAGTTGGGGTTCGAGCCATGCTCCGGTGAGGATTTTGGCTTTCCACTCTTCCAGGATCGGGTGGACTTTAGCGGCGAGGAATGCGTCGTATTCTTCGCGAGTTTGGTCTTTGGGTTTACGGAATTGCCATTGTCCAGCGATTAGAGCTTGTAAATCCATGTGCCAAAATAGATCTGCGAGGACTATCTCATCTTTGAGGATTTTGGTACCCCAAAATGGTGGTGTCGGTCGATCGATCTCCAATGATACGGCTTCCGATCGAACGGTGTCGATCACCACGGGTTCTTTATCTTTAGCAACTGTAGTTACAGCTTCTTCTGTAAATGCCGCTGCTGCGTCCGTCCCCACCTCATCTAAGAAGCCATGATGGTCATCCCAATTACTAGCCACCTTGGCAGGCATCAACTTATCCATAAAGTTCAAGTCAGCAAAGGCATCTTTGCCATAGACCACCTTGCCCTGGTAGACCTCTTGACAGTCTTTATAGACAAACTTCGGTGTCAGCGCCGCACCACCTAGAATTACCGGCACTGTGATGCCATTTTGATTAAAGGCTTCTAAGTTGTCTTTCATGAAAGCCGTGGATTTCACCAACAAGCCGCTCATGGCGATACAGTCTACTGGCTGTTTATGGTAAGCTTCCAGGATTTTCTCGATCGGCTGTTTAATTCCCAAGTTAATCACCTCGTAACCATTGTTGGTCAAGATGATATCCACTAAGTTTTTGCCGATGTCGTGCACATCGCCCTTGACGGTAGCGATTAAGAAAGTGCCCTTGGAGTTATTCCCAGATTCGGATTTCTCCATAAAGGGTTCCAAGAAGGCCACTGCCGCTTTCATGGTTTCAGCAGACTGCAACACGAAAGGTAGCTGCATCTGGCCGGAACCAAATAACTCGCCGACGACTTTCATGCCATCTAGCAAGAAACTATTAATGATTGTCAGCGGCGGATAGTTTTCCATCGCTTGCTTCAGATTGTCTTCCAATCCCAGCCGCTCGCCATCAATGATGTGGTTCTTCAACCGTTCATCGATCGGCAGCTTGTCACTTTCTTCCTTGGTTTTCTTGAGCGTCGCCCCCGTAAAGATGGTAGTCAGCTCCCCGAGAGGATCGTAGGAACACAAACCATCAGTGAATTCGCGTCGATCGAAGATCAAATCCCGACAGACCTTTTGGTGTTCGGGGCTAATCTTAGCCATCGGTAGAATTTTGTTGGCACTGACGATCGCCGCGTCCATACCCGCAGTCATGGCTTCATGCAAGAACATTGAGTTCAACACCTGCCGCGCCGCCGCATTCAAACCAAAGGAGATATTAGAAACCCCCAGAATCACATGGCAATCTGGCAGATTTTCCCGAATCATCTTAATGGATTCGATCGTCGCCCGCCCATTAGCGCGATCCTCTTCAATCCCGGTAGAAATCGGCAAGGCCAAAGTATCAAAGAAGATCTCCCGACCGGGAATCCCGTATTCCACTGCCGCTCGGTAAGCCCGTTGGGCAATTTCAAATTTCTTCTGGGCGGTTCTGGCCATCCCTTCTTCATCGATGGTGCCGATCACGACCCCCGCCCCATATTTGCGGGCTAAGGACAAGACCTTGAAGAAACGTTCTTCGCCATCTTCAAAGTTAGTGGAATTGATCAAGCATTTGCCACCAGCTACTTTCAGGCCAGCTTCCATTTTCTCCCACTCCGTAGAGTCGAGCATTAGGGGCAAGTTAACGCTATTAACTACGCGAGAAACAACTTGGTGCATATCATGCACGCCATCGCGTCCCACATAATCAACGTTGATATCGAGGATCTGGGCACCTTCCTTGACCTGCGCTCTAGCCAAAGATACTAAGCCATCCCAATCTTCGGCGTTGAGTAGATCACGACATTTTTTAGAGCCACTAGCATTGAGTCGTTCGCCCACAATCAAGAAAGAATTTTCTTGGAAGTAGTTTTGAGTAGTCATTAACGACGAAGCCGCTGGTTCATAGACTGGTTCTCGTTTTTTGGGTTGCAACTCCGATGCTAACTCCGCCAATTTTTGAATGTGCGCTGGACTGGTACCACAACAGCCACCAATCACCTGTACACCCCAGTCTTCCACAAACCGCATTACCGACATTTTGAGTTCGATCGGAGTCAGTTTGTAGTGGGCATGGCCGCCAACATTTTCGGGCAAACCAGCATTCGGTACACAAGACACCACAAAGGGAGAATGATCACACAAATACCGAATGTGGGGCGACATCAAGTCGGGTCCGGTGGCGCAGTTTAGACCCAAAATATCAATCTTATAAGGCTCTAATGTCGTCACGACAGCACTGATGTCAGAACCAGCCAACATCGTCCCCTGCTGTTCAAAGGTGACCGATACCATTAAGGGTAACCGGACATTTCTTTCCTGAAAGACAGTTTCAATGCCGTTGAGCGCGGCTTTGATTTGGAGTACGTCCATACAGGTTTCGACTAAAAATAAATCGACACCGCCGTCCAACAGGCCCCTAGCCTGTTCGGCGTATGCTGATTCCAATTCGTCGTAACCAATATGTCCGATCGAAGGCAATTTAGTCCCAGGACCCATGGAACCGGCCACGAAGCGCGGTTTTTCGGGCGTGGAGAATTCGGCGGTAACTTTTTTGGCTAGTTCCGCCGCAGTTTTGTTGAGTTCATAAGCTCGATCGGCTAGTTCGTACTCGGCCAAGGTTAAATGAGTACCGCCAAAGGTATTAGTTTCAATTACGTCAGCGCCAGCAGCCAAAAAGTCCCGATGCACCTTCGCTACAGCTTCGGGCTTGGTATAAACGAGGTATTCGTTACAGCCTTCATAAAGCGCCCCGCCAAAGTCCTCAGCGGTAAGATCTTGGAGTTGTAAGTTACTGCCCATCGCTCCATCTAGGACGAGGATCGGTCGATCGGGATGGTAAAGCCGCTCGTGAAAAGGACTTTTGGTAGAAATTGTCATGGATATTAAGTTCGGTTGTTTTTAAGTTTACCGGTTAGTCTATTTTGACATTCTCTTGGGGTAAACGCACGGTGGACTGGCTGATGGGAAAATTCCTCTCTAGTAATGCAGGCAGCTAGACTCGGCAAGGCTTAAAATTAAGGATGACCCACCCACTCCCTCATCTTTTGAAATACTAAACCATCCACAATTTTTAAATCGCCATGAATACCCTCCCCATCAACCTCCCCGAAGAAGTCACCACTTATCTCCAAACCCAAATAGACTCTGGTCACTTTGCCACTGCCAGCGAATATATTCAAGCCCTTATCAAAGAAGATCAGACTCGCCAAGCCAGCCTTGAAACCCTCGCTCTTGAAGGTGTTCAATCTGGCTCTGCCACTCCCATAACCCTAGATGACTGGTCGCACATCCGTGCTACCATACGCCAAAATATCAGCCAAGGCAAATAACCATGCCACAACTGGTCAAGCGCCCGATCGTCATTCAAGACCTGATCGATATTTCCACCTACATCAGCCATGAAAACCTAGATGTAGGAGATCGCTTTATCTATGCTGCCGAAGCCACATTCCAACTTATTGCCAAATCTCCTGGAATTGGCAGATTTAGCGGATTTACGAATCCAGAAGTTGTCCAAGTTCGTCAATACACCGTCAAAGGATTCCCGAACTACCTGGTTCTCTATGAACTCACTGAAGATACGATCGACATTATTCGCGTTCTCCATGGTGCACGTAATCTAGAAAGTACTCTATCTGAAGCTGATAAAATATTTGAAGATGGTGTGAAACCGATCACCTAAATTATGGGCATTCTAGAATTGTTCTCTCCTTATGAGCATTTCTCTTGTGCAAGTAAGTTGCCAAAAAGTTGCCCCTAGCCAGCAAAAACTCTCTGACTTGCAAAAAAATGGTCTTCAGCTAGCTTCTGTCGGTCAAGGTCGTGATGTGGTGCTGGCGATCGATCTAACTGAAAGTGTCGGTTTGAATGATGAAGGGCGTTTGCGTCTGAAACAAATCATCCAAGACAGTTTGCAGAAAGGTGACTCTGTTTATGTTGTGCCTTTTGCTTCTCAGGTGAATCCACTTCAGCCACAGGTAGATCCTTTTACTGCTGGTATTCGTTTTCAGGGAAAGCCGGAGGATGTCGATCGAATTCTGCAAACACTGCCGCTGACATCTCGCTCTGGCCAACAAAATGCTGATATTCAGCAAGCTGAAAGTAGCATCTACAAGAATTTAGCTCAATTAAATCAGTGTCGGCTCACGGCCAATCAAGGGATAAGAACTCAATCGGTCGTTTGGTTGACGGATGCGCCGTTATTAACCAAGCCAGGAATTAAGTCACAGACTTGGGTCGAAACGCCAGCAAATAGTCCGTTTCGCCAGCAAAACTCTGTGGCTAGTAAGGAGCGGCAAGAATGGCTCAATGCGCTGCCATTAAAATTACGATCGCAAAAAATCAGTAATTACAACTTGAGCATTGTGGATATTCCGCCAACAGTGCAGGAGTTTTGTACTCCGGCTCCCGGTGGGAAAGAAACTTGTTTAGTGAATGGTTATTTATTCCAACAGCTTTGGCTGCCCATTTTACTAAGTTCGCTGGGAATATTAACAACACTAGCTATTGGCATTTTGTCGTTTAGACATTGGCGCAGTCTCCAGCAAGCCTGGAAGCTAACAATTGCGGGTGGTGATGATTCTGAGCCACAGATTTGTTATCTCCGCCATAAGCAAAGGCTGGGCATTGGCAGCGATATCGAATGTCGGGGGCAAGATGTTCGAGGCTATCTGCGGCGAGAGGGCAATAAGTTGTTCTTAGAGCCAAGTGGTGAGCTACCAATTCATTACCGAAATAGCGAAGTCACTCAACGTCAAATCTTGACAGGCAAACGTATTCGTTTAAATTATCCCCATCAGTCTTGCGACTTGGAACTAACTATCAATATTAACTAATCAGGCCATTTATCATGTCTCCAACCACAGAATCACGAACTATTCAGAGAACTCTTTGCATCGGCTTGGGCGGCACCGGTCGAGATATTTTGATGCAGATTCGGCGGTTGATTATTGATCGCTATGGCAAACTCGATGCCTTGCCAGTCGTGAGTTTTGTCCATATTGATGCCGATAAAGGTGCGAGTGACATTTCCGGTTTGAGTACGGGGAATACCTATCGGGGTGAGAATATTTTGTTCACACCTGCTGAACGGGTAATTGCTACCATGAGCAGTCAAGAAATCGACCAATTGATCGGTGGATTGGAGTCGCAGGGTGAATTCGAGCGTCAAAGTCCCTACGATCATATTAGAAGCTGGTTGCCACCACAATTGGTTCGGAATGTGAAAGCGATCGAAGATGGTGCTGGGGGGATTCGCCCCGTGGGGAGACTATCTTTCTTCCATAATTATCGCAAAATTAAAGCTGCATTTGAGACTGCTGAAAATCGCACCAGAGGGCACGAACAAGCCATGCTGGGTCAAGGATTTGGTGTGGAGTCTGGTTTAAACATTTTTGTCGCCGGCTCACTCTGTGGTGGTACTGGCAGCGGGATGTTTTTGGATGTGGCGTATGCACTGCGAAAGGCTTATGGAGATATTGAGAATAAATTAGTCGGCTACTGGGTAATTAGTCCAGAACTTTATGGCGATACTCCCAGCATGAATGCCAATGTCTATGCAGCATTGAAGGAGTTAAACCATTATGCGGCTAGTAATACGCGGTTTAAAGTCTGTTACGATCCTCAGCAGTTAATTTCGGTGGATGAAGATCGTCCGCCGTTTGATTTCACTTATGTGTTGTCTAATCGCACGGCGACAGATTATCGGATTCTGGATAAAAACAAGCTCTGCAATGTCGTCGCTCACAAAATTTTCCTCGACTTTGGCGATGAATTGACTTCGGTAATTAAAAGCCAGAAGGATAATTTCCGCGATAAACTCACCCGTTTAGACAGCCATCCTCGCCGCAATGTCCAACGATATCTGACGTTTGGATTAGCCAAGATCTATTCGCCTCAAGAACGAATTGTGCAAATGTCATTGACTAATGTTAGTCGGCGACTAGTAAATTTTTGGCTCCGAGGAATTGGGCAAAGTCCAGACCCAGGGCTATTACTCAATCGCTTTTTGTCGAAGTGGGGTGACTCTAGCATCGATCGAGAATTCCCTCATCGTCTACAAGGAATGGTTCAGGATAATGGGAAAACATTCGCTCAAGCTCTGAAAGCTTGGGGTACCAAAATCGATCAAGAAATTGGAATGGTGCAGAAATCGGATGATCGATCGCAATTACTCCAACGACTCCGCAGCGATACCCGCGCCCAATTTCGGAAAGTCCAGCCTGGAGAAACTGATGATATTCGCGGTGCTTGGTTAACCAGGATTCAAAAAACTCAACCACAACTTAGCAATCTGCTTAGAAATGATATCGGTCACTTTTTTGGTGAACTACTTACACCATCTCATCCCGAATTTTCACTCAATAGTGCCCGTGGTTGGCTCGAAGCGATCTTGACACATATTAATGAATATCAGCGTGGGCTGGAAGATTATATCCAAAACAAAGGTGGTTTATCTAGTCAAGAAGATCTCGATACTCAATGGCGTAATGCCGAGCGTCGATTGCAAGATATTGAGGAGAAAAAGGGTTTTCTGGGCGTATTAGATAATAACAAGCAAAAAAACAAAGACTTTCAGATTGAAGCTACACAGATTGTCACCACCACTAAAAAGTTAATCCAGGAGAACTTTGATTATCAGCTTTATAAAACGGCGTTAGTCATTGCCAGTGAAGTATCGAGCTTTATTCGATCGCTCATCCTAGAAGCTGGCTGGATCGACCAATTATTAGTCGCAGTCGAGCTAAATTACAAGAAGCGGTGTGAAGACTTAGAACGACTGAATCCGGATGGAATTACTGGTGAAGCGTTATTCTCCCCTGAAGATGCAAATATTTGCTACCAGGAATTTCTACCAGAACAGAATGAGAAATCTATTCTCATTGATATCAGTGGACAAATTCTCGCCGAGAAGTTCACATTCGTCGAACAGTCATTAATGTACTTCTTAGTTCGAGTTACTGATGAGGAAAAGACATCAACTGGATCGACAATTCACTACCTTGTCGGCTCCCGCGATGTCGATGAAAGATTGGTAGGCACTAATATTACTGCCACGATCGATAAACTATTTGGTACTCAAGCGATTAGCTCATTACAACCAGTCATGGCAAGATTTCTTCAGAAATATCCACTGGCTTCTGGTAATGCCGAGCGAAGAATGCGACAAATCATTAGTGAAGCCCAGCCACTACTACCATTATTAACCAGAGATGGATATTTTTCTGATGATGGTGGCAATAAATCTGAAATTATTGCCTTCAAACAAACCGATGATCGCGCCAGTCAACAATTACAAGAGTTGCTAACTAGAAATGTTGGAATTGCCGAATCAGTACTTAAATCAAGTCAAAATGATAGTGAAATAACAATCGTCAATGAGTATGCCGCTTTCCCCTTGCGGTTAATCCAAGGGATCGATCGAATGCGTGAACATTACGATCGCGAATGCTCCCAAAATAGAGCGCGAATTCATAATGACTATCAACAAATATTCTCGGAAATTATTCCACCTGATGCGCGACGGATGGAAGAGATGCAAGACGCTTTCTATGCTTGCTTGGCTTTCGGAATATTAACGCAACAGGATAATTGTTATTTGTACGAAGTATATGATGACTTCCGCGATCGAAGTAGCTCGATTCAACTCAGTCTAATTTGGAGTGAAGCCCTAGAGCAAATATCTAAAGCTAGTGGCGTTGCTGAGAGCCTGAGAGATCGACGCAATAGTATCATCACTGAGATTCAAAACGATCCCAGTAAATGGACAGAAGTCTATTTGAGTCAACTTCGATCGTTCATTCAACAGGTAGATAAGCTCTCTAAAAATAGCCCCAACTACCCTGAAATTAATATTGTATTGGGTGAAGAAGCGACACTCGATCGACCAGCCACAAATGGAGTTTTGAAGCGGCTATGGAGCTACTTAGATAAGTTAGCACAAGATGCTCAAGCCAATCCAATTAACCACAATAGAACCTTACAATCTCAACGCCCAGTTAGTGAATTAACTAACGATGGAGATTCGATCGATGCAGAGGTAGTAGATGCTCGTTCTTCATAATCTCTAGATTTCCATAAATAGCAGCCTAGTCATTAACACAACCTGATAGTTAACAAATGCAAATTTTTACATTAATACCCTCCGAAACTAAGCTTTCGATCTTATTTTTGGTCATTATGCCAGCTATCATAGTAGGATTCTTGCGGTTTAGACTGCACCGAAAGCTTCAGATAATGAACGATCGCATCTCCCGATTATTATCAGGTGATCATGCTGACGGAATTCAACCACCAATTGTCGAACGGCTTAGAAGTCGTTACCAAAAAGCCAGTCAAAAATTAGAACATGTTAATACGATCGCTCTCATCGATAGTGTATACAAAGATGAAAAACTATCTTATTTGGGGATTAAAGTCCAATATGATCGGGCAGATAGCATCACTAGGGTTTTACCGAATTTACTAATTGCTTTTGGCCTAATTGGTACTTTCCTAGGGATCACCAGTAACTTAACTAATATCTCCAGCGTCATAACTAGCCTGGATACCAGCAATCCTGACATCGGAAAACTAGTTCAAGGACTACAGCCAGCTTTACGGGATATGGGAGTTGCCTTTTCAGCCAGTCTATTTGGGCTATCATTTGGCTCGCTTCTAACTATATTTAATACCATCTGGAATACAAGTGTCGCCAAGCATCAATTAGTTGCTGGCTTGGAAGACTATCTAGACAACATTTACAAACCAACTTTTGAAGGAAATACCCGACTAGACACAGCGATCGATCGCATGGTTAAACAACAAGAAGAATTTTTGCTCAGATTCCATGAGAACGTAGGTAGAGCTTTAGAGACATCTTTCGGCAAGGCGGCAAATCAAATTGCTACGGAATGCAGCAAAATAAATCGGATTGCAGAAAATGTGTACACAAATTTTTCCAATGCAGCTGGTACTATAGCGACCGGGGCAACCACCTTTGAGCTGGCAGCAAACTCCCTTCAAGCTCAAAATCAAATTTTTACCAATTCACTCCAAGAATTTAAAACGGGTGTACATACTTTTCAGGCAGCAGCTCATGGACTTGAACAAAATAATATTGTTCAAAATATCGATCGAACTTTAGCCGAGTTGAACACAAGCCAACAGGCTTTTACTAATTCTACTAAAACTTTAGAAACCTCACTTGAGGGAATCACTAGTAGTAACCAGAACGCTGCCCAACTCGCAGAAAAAGTTTATCAGAGTTGGGATGCATCCATCATACAAATTGGTACTGCATCTGGAACTATAGAAAATGGGGCAAAGACCTTTTCTCAAGCAGCTAATTTGCTGGAATCTCAAACCCAGATCATGGCAGGCTTGGTACCCCATCTCCAGACTGGAGTAGCTAGTTTTGTCTCTGGTGCAAGCAAGGTAGAGAATAACAACATCGTTCATAATATTGATCGAGTTTTAACAGAGCTGAATACCAGTCAACAGGCTTTTACTAATTCTACTAAAACTTTAGAAATATCACTTGAAGGTATTACCAGCAGTAACAAAACAGCAGCAGAGTTAGCCCAATCTGTATACAAAACATGGCAATCTTCTACAAGTAAGATTGACAAAGCATCTGAAACAATTAGTAATGGGGCAACTCTCTTTCAAAAAGTAGCTACATCTTTAGAAGGACAAACACAAACTTTAGTGGAATTATTACCGCATGTACAGGCCGGAGTGAATACATGGCAAACATCTCAAGCTGAATTTGCTAAATCAACAGATGCTTTTAGTCAATCATCTCAACAGATTCAGGCTGGGTTAAATATATGGAGAGCAGCTCAAACTGATTTTGCCAAATCAACAGATGTTTTCAGCCGATCGGCTCAACAGATCCAACCAGTGGTAGCCAACTTAGAACCAGCAATCACGGCTATTAATAGATCAGCCATCACTCTTCAACAGTTTGGGGGCGAAGTAGCTAACCTGAGCAAAAACACTCTGCAAGTTTCAGAATCTTCCAAGACTACTATAGCTAATTTTGATCGACAGCACCAAACAGCACTAAATACCACTCAATCTCTAGTACAAAATCTAAAAGAAGTCAATCGATCGAGTTGGCAGGAGTTACAAAAAATCTTGAATCAGCAAATCACAGCCGATCGATCTTTTCACGAGCAGCTACTCGCTGCAATGAAGGAACATCTCGCACAGATGAGCTTGAGAGATCGAGAGCATTTCACAAAATTAATAACAGTACTTGACAAATCAGAGCTGGGATCAAATAAAAATAGTATGTTCAACATCTCCTCAAACTAAAGAAATTCAAATAAATACTAATATGTCCAGGCAAATTGATCGATATAACCATGAAGAAGACTTAAATGTATTCCAGGCATTTACTGATTTAATGTCAAATGCTTTTATGATTGTTAGTTTCCTACTACTTGTCAATATTGTACAAGCACTATCCATAAGCCAAAAACTAAAATCTGCTTCTCCAATCATCATTGACGAAAAATCTGGAAACTTCAAATTCCCATCAGGAAGTGCTGCTTTAACACCAGATCTGAAAAAGTATATAGAGACTAACATTGCACCCGAAATTGAGAACGCAACAAAGAAAGATAATATCGACTTTATCCAAGTAATCGGTCACACCGATAGTCAGGGAATTAGCAATGCCAGTAATCTCGATGGGAAACTCACCTCAGCAGCTACAGGGAAAGGCAAAATCACTGATTTAAAAGCTGGTTCTAATGCTGATCTAGGACTCATGAGGGCTATAGCAGTTGTCCAATTTTTGCAGCAAACAAAAAAATTGGACGAGGTTAAATTTCGGGCATATTCTGCGGCTCAACTATACCTACCCTCCGGAAAACTAGCATCACAGAATGTTATTGCTGACGATGCAAGGCGGCGAATTGAAATTCGGTTTGTTCCTCGCGGCCAAAATCGTTAGTCTTCGTTTTTGGCAGAGAATGACTTTACACTTCAAAATAGGCTTGCTTTAGTGATCACCATTTGTTTCTCAGACCCTGCTGCAATATAATTTACATCGTTTGAATCCACTGACGCAACGATCGAACAGCACTACTCACCCCAATCGATCGACATTCTGCCAAAAAATCTAAAACCCTGGCTGGGGCTAGCTCAGGAAAAGTAGGCGATAGATCTACTGCCATATACGCACCATCGACTAGCTGATAAAAAGTCAAAATCTGGCCATCGTAGCACCAAAGTTCGGGGACACCCAAAGCGGCATACAGCAGTAATTGATCGATCGCACTATGTGTAATATCTACTTCGATCGCCAAGTCTGGCGGGGGATCTTGACTGAAATCCAAACGCACCTTATCCCGAACCAGATGCTCATTTTGAATGTAGAAGCAAGAATCAGGCTCTTTTCCGGCAACTAGATCGGGACGTTTGATGGTCATCGAACCAGCCGGAGTACACTCGATCCCTTGCTCTTCTACTAAGGTATTCACTACCCGCTCAATCAGACGATTACTCTGTTCGTGGGCAAAAAGCGGGGTCGTAAATTCGAGAATTCCTTGGTAATAAGCCAATCGGATGGCACGATCATCGCCAATTTCGGTCAGAAGCTGCTCAAACAATTGCCAGCTAATATGATGCAAGACAGTGCGTTGTTCGTTTGATTCTAATGTTGATAGTGATCGATCATATTGGGTAGAGGTCGTCAACATATCATTGAGTCCTTAGAACACATGTAGTTGTAATGTATTATTCATTGTATCCTATGACTTATTGATGTTCTAGGCGGCGGCGCAATTGACTGCTCAATATATCGATCACCGTCACCACTACTAGTAGCACCAGCATCATAGTCGTTGCTTTATTATATTCAAAACCCCGAATATAATTTACCAATTCAAAGCCAATGCCGCCAGCACCAACGACGCCCAGCACCGAGGCAGCGCGAATATTATATTCAAACATATACAAGGTGTAACCCAAGAACAGTGGCAATACTTGAGGCATCACTCCGTATTGGGCAATTTGCAACCAGGAAGCGCCACTAACTTGCAAAGCTTCTAACGAATAACGATCGACCGACTCGATTGCAGTTTGGTAAAACTTCCCTAAATAGCCTACCGTATAAATTCCCAGCGCCAGTGTTCCAGCTGGTGCGCCCAAACCGGTAGCAGCCACAAAAATTAATCCCAAAATAATTGAGGGGATCGATCGCACCGCATTCTGGACAAAATTAGCCAGCCACCTCACCCACCAAGGGGCTAAATTGCTCGCCGACAATATAGCAATTGGCAGTGAAATAATCGCCCCGATCGTCGTTCCCCACAGAGACATTTGAATAGTTTCGAGTAGTCTTTCCCCAGCAACATCCAGAATCGACAGATCTGGCGGAAACAATCGAGAAATGAAGTCGGTAATATACCCACCGCTATCTTTTAGAGATTGAAAGTCAATCTTCAGGCCATTCCATGCCCAACTATAAATACCGATCACCGCGAGGAAAATAAGTATTCTGACAGTCAAATTACGTTTGATATCTAATTTGCCTCAGTACTTAATTTTTAATTAATTGCTCAAATTCTGCACTCAGATTCTGAGTGCCACCATGATAAACTACCCGACCCCGATCGACAACAATGGCGGTCTGGGCGTAAGTACTAGCCAAAGCTAAATCGTGCAAAACAGTAACAATGGTCATCCCCTCTTGATGCAGATGAGCTAAAGTTTTCATTACCTGTTGAATGGCCACAATATCCAGACCAGTCACTGGCTCGTCAGCTAATAAAATTTGCGGCGATCGGATTAAGGCTCTGGCAATTGCCACTCGTTGTTGTTGGCCACCACTCAGTTGACGAGTTGGTTGACTCGCAAACTCTCCCAACCCTAATCGATCGAGTAATTCTAAGGCCGTGCGCCGCTCACTCGGCGGAAATCCAGTCAGGGTTTGCCATCCCGAAAACGCTCCCAGTTTTCCACACAAGACGTTATCGAGAGCGCAAAGCTGAGGTATTAAGCCACCACCCTGAAACAGCATCGCCAAGTGTTGACGGGCTTGAGTCAGAGTACGTGGTGTCAAAGAAATACCGTTAATCAAAATATTCCCCGATTGTAGTGGCAACAATCCGGCGATCGCCCGTAACAAACTAGATTTACCCGCACCATTCAAACCCAGAATGGCCACAAATTCACCCTGTTTAATCTGGCAGTCAATTCCGTCTAAGACTGGTCTAGTCCCAATTTTTGCCCGGCTGACGATTTCTTGACAAACAATGGCTGGGACAAAATCACTTTTGTTTATTTGTCCATCTGTTTCAGTCCCAGCCGCAACTATGTCGCTATTTAATTTACTCACTATTGTGTAAGGTGAGCACTACCCACCATCTAGGTTTTAAACAACAATATTATGGTTGCATTCCAGCGTTCTGAAGAGCCATCCGGATAGGCTTTAAGTGCTGGTCATGATCGACTTTGACTAGCTTGGTGGAGTTATAAAGAGATTGCAGTAATTGGTTATTAGCTGGTTGATTTAATTTCAGCATAGCGGCAATCAGCTTATTTCGAGTGCCAACTGGAACGTCGTCATCGATCGCAACTCCGTGAGCCGGAACACCAGGAATGCTGTACATTACTCGCAGACTGCTTGCTTCCGCTGGTGTAATATAAGGAGACCCTAAAGCGTATTCGGAGACAGTGGCAACATCGGCTTGACCTCTCAATACAGCTTGTAGAGCTTTATCATAGCCGCCACCATAACTGACCTGTCCCAAAAAACCATTTAGCCGATCGCGATCAGGCACTAGTTTCTGTTTCACTAACTCAGCTACTGGGAAAATGAACCCGGAGCCAGAGGTGGGAGAAGTAAAGGCCATTCTCTTACCCTTAAGTTGACTGAGAGTGGCTTTCCCTGTGCCAGATTTGAGAGAGCTATTTTTGGGAACTACAAAGATTGATTTATAGGTATGTCCACCAGAATAGGTGGATCGCACTTCTGCTAAATATAACCGGGCATTAGCTAATTGTTGAGCCTTAAGGGCGGGGCGGCTACTCAAGAAAGCTACATCAGCCTGATTGGCTCGCAAGGCTTCTACCGCTGCGGTGTCATCGCCAACCACAGCTTCGACCGGCTGCTGTAATTCTTTACTAAGAAAATTGGCTACGGCTTTAGCTTTATTCTGGAGATCTGTAGTGCCCGATCGACTAGGAAAGACAATTTTGAGTGTTTGAGATTGGGCAAGTGCTGAATCTACTGGCAGCATGTTACGGATATTTTGATAATTTACCACTGCCAAACCACCAATAATCGTTGCTGTTAAAGCAATACCGAGTTTGATTTTCTTATTCATTGATTTTATATTAAGCCTAAAACCTAAATTTATTGATAAAATATTTCAATAGTCATTGTAAAAGTTTTGAGAATAGTTTGCAAGTGATTATCAAGATAAATATTCCAGAATTTTTGAGCTTAATGTAAGTTCCCAATCCGGTCAGGATATCTGAGCATCATCCACCACAAACGCTGTCAGTGGTGTTGCAGTAAGATAGTTGAAATCTCAACCCCTATTTTCTATGTTCGATCGAACATTCTTTGCTACCAATGCCCCAGTGCAGCCGATCAATCTGAACAATATTCGGCCAGAAATTCAAGCTCTGCAACCAGAGCTTGTAGCTTTGCGGCGACAGCTGCACCAACACCCTGAACTAGGATTTCGGGAGCAAATGACCGCCGATCTAATCCAGAAAAAGCTCCAAGAATGGAGCGTTCAACATCAAGCGGGTATTGCCAAAACTGGGATAGTGGCAATTTTGCAAGGCAAAAAGACCAGCTTCGATCTGAAGGGGCTAGCAATTCGAGCAGATATGGATGCCTTACCGATCCAAGAAGAAAATAATGTAGATTACAAGTCTCAGCATGATGGGGTGATGCACGCCTGTGGTCACGATGGCCACACCGCGATCGCCCTCATGACAGCTTATTATTTATCCAAGCATCGAAATGATTTTGCTGGTACTGTCAAAATCATCTTTCAACCGGCTGAAGAGGGACCTGGTGGAGCGAAGCCGATGATTGCAGCGGGGGTGCTGAAAAACCCGGAAGTTGATGCAATCGTTGGTTTACATCTTTGGAATAATCTGCCCTTGGGAACGATCGGAGTCCGCAGTGGAGCGTTGATGGCGGCAGTCGAAAAGTTTGACCTGACAATTCAAGGGCGGGGTGGTCATGGCGCAATGCCCCACCAAACTGTGGACGCGGTGTTGGTGGGAGCGCAGATTGTTAATGCTCTTCAGTCGATCATCTCTCGCAATGTTGATCCGATCGATTCAGCCGTCATTACCATCGGGGAATTTAAATCTGGCACAGCCAGAAATGTTATTGCCGACACCGCCCAGCTGAGTGGCACCGTGCGCTATTTCAATCCCAAGCTAGAAGGATTCTTTCAGCAGCGGATCGAAGCTGTGATCAAAGGGGTTTGTGAAGCTTATGAGGCGACCTATCAGTTGAGCTATACAGCGACTTATCCAGCCGTAATTAATGATCAGCGGGTCACGGAGTTAGTGAAATCAATTGCGATCGATCTGGTGGATACACCCTTGGGTGTTGTGCCCGAATGCCAAACGATGGGAGGCGAAGACATGTCCTTCTTTTTGCAGGAGGTGCCGGGGTGTTACTTTTTCTTGGGTTCAGCTAACCCTGACCAAGACTTGGCCTATCCGCATCATCATCCCCGCTTTAATTTTGATGAAACAGCCTTGATGGTGGGGGTGGAAATGTTTGCCCGTTGTGTAGAAAAATTTTGTAGTTAATGCAAAAATATGTATTACTTGGAATCGGCTTTACCATTGCAAAGCCGCAGCATCTTTGCCCTGCTCTAGTTGTCGTTTACTATCAGCCTCGAACCAGGCAATGACGATTTCTGGTGTTAAGTCGGCTACCGGCACATCCTGATCTGCCGAAATCTTTTGCAGCAAGCGCAGCGAAGAAATCGTAATGCGCGTTAAGAATTTTTCGTGGGTGGAAAGCAATGATCGATCGACAGCGACTGCTTCTGCGGTGGTTAAAAACTGTTGACTGTCCATATTTATGATCTATTTACTCATTGTCTTCGGCATTGGGCAATTGTAGCCGCTGTGGGAATTCTACCAGCGGCAACTCCACTAATTCTAACGCTGGCTCTAGCTGCTGTGGTATTACTACGGCTGGTGAGGCTAACGGTAGCATTAAGGGTTTCTCAACCCAGTATTGACTGACTGGCAGAGTTGTTTCCAGATCGTCCAAGGGGCGAGGAATCACCATTACGGCGCTCAGTTCCCCAATGCGTTCGGCTTCTTGCATCCCGGCTTCCACGGCGATCGCCACATCGGTGACAGCGCCTCTAATGATCACTGTACACAAGCCCTCGCCAATTTTTTCGTAGGCGGCCACTTGAATATCGGCGGCCTTCATCATAATATCAGCAGCCCCGACCAGTGCGGGAAATCCCCTGGTCTCTAAGAGTCCGATCGCTTTGCCCGCTAGCTTGTTGGAGCCGTTCCCCTTGGTCAGTAACGCTAGAATGCTGCCGATCGGCAGTACTAATTCTAAATTAGGCAAAGGACGGGCAATAATCGTGCTAGAAATTTCTTGACCAAACTTTTCGGCGGTATCGATGCCGACTTCGATTGCAATTTTTACATTGGCAATTGTCCCGCGCACTACTGCTGTACAATAACCTGCTCCAATCTTTTCATAGCCCACTAGCGTTACGCCAGAAGACTTTAGCATCATATCGGCCACTCCCACGATCGCCGGAAAGCTTTGGGTCGAAATCAAGCCGAGAGCCTGATCGGTAAAATCATCAGGAGAACGTTGTCTAGCGGCGGCCATTGCGAACCTCGAATGGAGTGCTGATCAGAAGTATATATTGCTGTGCTATCGGTCATAAATTGATCTAGCCCGAATCAATCCCAACTACTCCAAATCTGGTTTTTCATTACGCAAAGTAGCCAGAAGTCGCTCTAAACTTTTCTTTCCATAGATGGGAGTACCAATGGGGGTTGCTAAGGCTAGTGCTTCAGTTTTAGCCGGTGTGGAGGCTAGCGGCGGCTCCCCGGGGGCTGCTACTGGCTGAGATTTTGTTTCTACTTTTTCGGCTACTGGTAATTGCTGACCAGCATTAATCAAAGAATTAGGTGGTACGATGGCTCGCGCTGCAACACTACTATTAATGACGCTGGTGGCTGGCCCAATACAAGCATAATCCCCCACTTGGCTATTGCCGATCACCAGTGTGCCCATCCCCAGAATCACACCAGTTCCAATTACTAAGGTACCGTTGTGAGCGTGCAAAACACACCCCCAACCAATACAAGCACCAGCTCCAATTACCAACTGACTACCCGCATCAGCGTGCAACATCACCCCGGTAGCCACATTTGCTGTCGGATGCACCATCACATTCCCACTAACAGCAGTGGGTCGATCGTTGAGGGGCATAGATGGCAGCAAATTCATGAAGGTGGGGGGTGATGTGCTGACTTAGTTATTTGCCTGGACGGTAGATCACTTGCTCCGCAACCCGTCTTTTAGCTTTCTTATCAACCCCAATCACCCGGATATAAGACTTGCTGTGATTGCTGATCATTCCTTCTAGTGACCGGACTACTGCTGCGGCACTACCCGCCGTAATTGCTCCGCCAGTTTCCCAAGAACTGGTTTTGTAGCGGCGCTCATTAGCGATTTCAGTAGTAATTAAACAACCCTGGGCGACTAGCCGAGAGATTAACTCTACGGCATCGATCGGTAATACCGAGCTGCTGGCGCTGCCACCACCATAACTGCTAGTTTTATTGCTAGCACCGTAGCTACTGGAACCGCTGCTAGTAATATTGGCATTTAGCGGCTGACCAGGACGATGGACGATTTTTTCAGCAACGCGGCGCTTAGCATGAGGATCAACACCAATTACCCGCACGTAATCATTGGGATTGTTGGTAATACAGTCTGAAATTGCTGCTAAGATAGCACCTTCACTTTGAGCTTCAATCCGCCCACAGCTATTCCAAGAACTAGTCTGGAAGCGGCGCTTATCTGCTCTTTCTACAGCTACCTGGCAACCTTGATTAATCAACTGGCGGACAGTGGTAACTAAATCGGAACCAACACCAGCCGTGTTTGCACCACCACCATTACTGGTAGCAGCGGCGAAAGAAGTACTAACACTACGGACTTCCGACTGACCGGGTTTGTCGTTAGGACGTTGGATAATGGTTTCTAGAACCCGACGTTTAGCTTGAGTGTCAATGCCTATTAAGCGTACATATTCACCGCTGTGTTCTTGCAGACAAGATTCTAAGTTATTGAGAACTTCGTTTTCTTGATTGGAATTGAAAGGGGAACAATTTTCCCAAGAACTAGTTTGGAAGCGGCGAGTGCTGGCATGTTCGGTGCCTATGCGGTAGCCCTGTGATAAGAGGCGACGGACGCTGCTGACGACTTCAGGGTGGAGCTTCACATTACTGTTATACATAGTTGTAATAGGTGTAGATGAGGAATTAGAGGAATTATTAATATCAGCCGTGTGATTGGTTACGTGGAGCGCACTCAATTCTTGGCGTAGTGGTACGATGCAATCTTCATCACTAGCACATAGGTAACCAGAAGCTAGTGCCTCATTAATACCAATGATATGGGATGTAAATTCCATATCTGCGGCCTGGACATCTGGTAGTCGATCGGCCTGCTGTTGGGTGGTAATAATTGCCCCCGACGGTACGTACTTACCGGGAGGAATGGTCACGTCCTGAATCAGGGCGTGCAGCATCACTACACAGCCATCACCAACCTTGGCATTAAAAACAGTCGATCGAAAGCCAATAAAGCAGTTACTACCCACATAAGCTGGGCCGTGGATCAGCGCCATGTGAGTAATAGAAGTATCATTCCCAATCCAGACAGAGTAAGGAGCGTTATCGTCGCCGATCACCCGTCCTTTTTCTAGACCATGAATCACTACCCCATCTTGAATATTGCTACTTTCGCCGATGAAAAAAGGATTCCCCTCATCTGCCCGAATCGATGTGCCTGGCGCGACCATGACATTCGCACCAATATGCACATCGCCAATCACCTGGGAAAAGGCGTGAACGTAAGCAGTAGGGTGAATCTTTGGTTCTGCTAGACTCTTCGACCAAGGTGTAGGAGGAGCAGCACTTTTCCGACTCCGAACTACCATAAATTTTAAATCTCCTTGGACTAGCTGTTAGTTAGCCACCATCTTTTTTGCTATACAGGGAGCGGTTGTTAATATTGACCGTGTCGATAATGGCCACCACCGCTGCATCTAAAGCACGGTTTTCGTTACCAGGAACCTTCCTGGCACCACTACCAATACTAATCAGTACCCACTCACCTACACCAGCGCCAACGAGATCGGCGGCTACTTCATATTCTGGGAGCGGTTGACCTTCCTCATTCAGATATTGGACGAGAAGCAACTTAACTCCTTGTAGGCTCTGCTCTTTTTGGGTGCTGACGACCGTGCCTAATGCTTTAGCGATTTTCATTTAGCGGCCGCGAGTACCACTTAAGCTTTCACGGAATACTTCTACGGCTTCGGTGTAACGAATAGGTAGAACGAATTCGAGGTTCTCGTGTGGACGCGCGATAATGTGAGTGGACAACACTTGACCACCGTTGACGCGCTTAACGCTTTCGACACCAGCTGCAACGGAGGCTTGAACTTCAGAAACGTCACCGCGCACAATTACAGTTACCCGACCGCTACCGATTTTTTCGTAGCCAACTAGGGTGACACGTGCTGCTTTGACCATCGAGTCAGCTGCTTCTACAACTGCGGGAAACCCCAGGGTTTCAATCATTCCAACTGCAATAGACATAATAATTGCTCCAGATTTTATTTGATTTAAGATACTAATGAAAAAATCTCTGGTGAGAGATTACATACGGAATTGTTCGACAGATTCGGTGTAACGAATCGGTAGGACGAATTCCAAGTTCTCGTGAGGACGAGCAATAATGTGGGTAGATAGTACTTCACCACCATTGACGCGCTTGATATTCTCGACACCAGCTGCAACGGAGGCTTGAACTTCAGAAACGTCACCGCGCACAATTACAGTTACGCGACCGCTACCGATTTTTTCGTAACCAACTAAGGTAACACGAGCAGCTTTCACCATCGCGTCAGCAGCTTCGACGACTGCGGGAAACCCTTTGGTTTCAATCATTCCAACTGCAATTGACATAAGAGGAATTCTCCGAAATTAATTAGCTAGCTATTTTTTTTAATAAGCGAAATTTTTAATCACCGCAGAAACTTTTTCAGACAATGGGAGGCATCGCTCTCCCTGCTTGCAAGAAAAGCTCTAACATTCCGTCAGTGTCAGCTCAAGACTTTGATGATAAAACGTCAAACTCAACAATACAATTTAGGTGTTGCGTTTGGCAATATAATATACAATTATTGTTTTTAATTCTAGTCATCAGAGATCTTAATCAATTACGACCCTTGCTATGATGCATCCGGATTATGAGCGGATCATGGATTGACTTGGGAGAGCTAAAGAGATATTAGTTACACTGTTGGAGATTTCAAGATATTATGCTTTGTCCGCTTTCGGCATCTATCTGAGCTGCTGCCAGTGATTTTTAAAATTTTTTCTTGACATAATAATCGGGTGTGATTTATGGAGCAGTTCTTACTAGACACCGGTTGGTTGATACCTTGCTATGGTCTGATCGGGGCTATGCTCACCCTGCCGTGGGTGACAAGGCTAGTACGGCGGACAGGCCCTAGACCAGCGGCATATTTGAATATTTTGATGACAGTGGTTGCTTTTATTCATGGTACTGCTGTGTTTCGGCTGGTTTGGAATCAAGCCCCCCATCACATTGTTGTTAATTGGCTGACGGTGGCTGGTTTGGATTTGAACCTCACTTTTGAGCTGTCGGCGGTGAGTGTCGGGGCGATGGAGTCAGTGACTGGTCTCAGTCTGATTGCTCAGGTTTTTGCCTTGGGTTATATGGAAAAAGATTGGGCTCTAGCCAGATTTTTTGCGTTGGTGGGCTTTTTTGAAGGGGCGATGAGTGCTGTCGCCATTAGTGATTCGTTGCTGGTGAGCTATGGGTTACTGGAACTACTTACTCTGTCTACCTACCTGCTGGTGGGTTTTTGGTATGCCCAGCCGTTGGTAGTTAAAGCGGCGCGGGATGCTTTTTTGACCAAGCGAGCGGGGGATATTGTACTGTTTGCTGGAGTCATTGCCCTGTCTAGTATTGCGGGTAGTTTGGATTTTAATGACTTGTATGACTGGAGTGATACTACTGATATCTCGCCTTTGACGGCGACTCTGATTGGTTTGGCTTTAATTGCAGGTCCGATCGGCAAATGTGCTCAATTTCCTTTGCATCTGTGGCTGGATGAAGCGATGGAGGGCCCCAGTCCGGCTTCAATTTTGCGAAACTCAGTGGTGGTAACTGGTGGTGCCTACATTCTGATTAAGGTACACCCGATTTTGTATTTATCGCCGGTGGTGACTAATACTTTAATTGCGATCGGCACAGTGACAGCAGTGGGGGCAACATTGGTCTCGATCGCCCAAATCGATATTAAGCGTTCTATTTCTTATTCCACCAGTGCCTACTTGGGTTTGGTGTTTATTGCGATCGGAGCTAAGTGGATTAGTTTTGCACTGCTATTGTTGTTTGCTCATGCCATTGCCAAGGCGCTGATTTTCATGAGTGTGGGCTGTGTGATTTTGACCACCAACAATCAGGATTTGACTGAATATGGTGGGTTGGCCAAGAGTATGCCTGCTACTACCCTGGCTTATGTCGTGGGTACTCTGGCCATGATCGGGATTTTTCCTTTTGGGGGGTTTTGGGCTTTCCAGGAGGGTCTAGAAGATCTGCGATTGTATCCCTGGCTGATTGCTGTTTTGCTGGTGGTTAATGGTTTGACGGCTTTTAACCTGACCCGCGTGTTTGGGTTGGTATTTTTGGGGGCAAACCAGCCGAAGACCCGGCGAGCACCGGAAGTTCCTTGGCCTTTAGCAGTGCCTATGGTATTCCTGACCATCTTTACCTTGCTGGTGCCCGCAGCTATGACCAAACTGTCGCTTTTGCCCGACTTAGATGATATTAGTCTGTGGGAATATGCCTCTATCAGCTTGTCTAGTTTGCTGGGTTTGATTGGTGGTTGGTGGTTTTATTGTCGCGCCGCTGTTTTGATCGATCGCACTCCCTTCAAGTTTCCCGTCCCTTGGATTCAAGAGCTGCTGACCTACGATTTTTATGTGGAGAAGTTCTACGATGTGACAGTGGTTTGGGCAATTTATCAAATGTCGCAGTTGGTGGCTTGGTTCGATCGATACATAGTCGATGGCTTAGTCAACTCGGTGGGTTTTGCGACAATTTTTAGCAGTGAAGGTTTGAAATATGGCACTTCTGGTCAAGTACAAAGCTATTTTCTGACGATCGCGATCGGAGTGGGCTTCCTCGGTTTGACGATTGCTGGGCTGTTTTGGTCGTTTTAGTGATTTAGGTGTGATTATGCTTAGTACCTTATTGATAGTGCCTCTATTGGGTGCGGCTTTAGCTGCTTGGTGGCCGGGAAATACTCGATCGATCGCTTCTTGGGTCGCGGCGGCGGTGATCGGCTGGATTGTTTTTTTGTTGGTTCAATTTAACCTCAGCGATCCACAGATGCAGTTTGTAGAAAACTATACCTGGATTGATGCCCTGGGTTTGTCCTACCGTTTGGGGGTAGATGGGCTATCTTTGCCCTTGGTCGCCCTGAATAGCTTATTGACCTGGGTGGCTATTTATAGCAGTGAGGAAAAGATCGATCGACCGCGCCTCTACTACAGCTTGATTTTGTTATTGAATGCGGCGGTGACTGGCGTTTTTCTGGCTCAGGATTTATTGCTGTTTTTCATCTCCTACGAGCTGGAGTTGATTCCCCTGTATTTGTTAATTGCCATTTGGGGTGGTCAAAGACGCGCCTATGCTGCTACCAAGTTTTTAATTTATACAGCTTTCTCGGGAGCCTTGATTCTTGCTGCTTTTCTGGGTCTAGCTTGGTTTGGGGGTAGTGGTAGCTTTACTTATGACCCAGCTCTAGCACATGCTTTGCCCTTGAGCCAGCAGTTTCTGTTACTAGGTGCACTGCTGTTGGGCTTTGGCATCAAAATGCCTTTGTTTCCCTTTCACACCTGGTTGCCAGATGCCCACGTCGAAGCCTCCACCCCTATTTCGGTACTGTTGGCTGGGGTATTGCTGAAACTGGCTACCTACGGTATTTTGCGCTTCTGTGTGGGTTTATTTCCAGAGGCTTGGACGATTGCGGCTCCCTGGCTGTCGATCTGGGCGATTGTCAGCGTTTTGTATGGCGCTTTGATGGCGATCGCCCAAAAAGATATGAAAAAAATGGTGGCCTACAGTTCAGTGAGCCATATGGGTTATATTTTGTTAGCAGCGGCGGCTAATACGGCATTGAGTCTGTCTGCCGCCATGATTCAGATGGTCAGTCATGGCCTGATTTCGGCGGCGTTGTTTTTGTTGGTGGGAGTAGTTTATAAAAAAACCAAGACTCGCGATATCGATGTTTTGTGTGGTCTGCTTAATCCTGAACGAGGGATGCCGGTGATTGGTAGTTTGATGGTGTTGGCCGTGATGGGTAGTGCCGGAATTCCAGGAATGGTGGGCTTTGTGGCGGAGTTCTTGATTTTTCGAGGTAGTTTTCCAGTTTTCCCCGTCCAAACTTTACTTTGTATGATTGGCACTGGCTTAACGGCGGTTTATTATCTGTTGTTGATTAACAAGGCATTTTTTGGTCGGCTGTCTACGCCGGTTCAGAACCTAGAAGCAGTTACTTGGCGAGAACGTTATCCGGCCATGATCCTAACGGCCTCGATCATCATATTTGGGCTGCAACCAGGTTGGATTACCCGCTGGAGTGAACCCACCATTACGGCCACCTTCCCACCATCCGCCTTAATCTCTACTGTTAATTCCGCTCATTCTGTTCTGCAACCATGACTTTAACTACCCCGAACTCTTGCCATCGGCTGGCTCCTTTTATCGATCGCTTCTACAATGGCCAATCTCTGTTGCCCGATAATCCGCAAAATGTCCAGGAAGTGGTCGGTATTTTGGATAGTTACGGCCAGGTCTTAGCTGCCTACCAAAAGAATTTGCTGCATATCGCCGATCGAGAGTTTCTCAACATATTTCCTTTCTTTAAATATTTTAATGATGGGGTACCCACCGCCCAGTTAGTCAGGCACTGGTGGCACGATCGAATCAATTTTGAATATGCCGAATATTGCATGAAAGTAATGCTCTGGCACGGCGGCGGCAAACTAGAACAATACATTGAATCACCAGAGTTTCGGCAGTTAATTGAGCCAGTAATTCAAGTCAAAATCAAAGGCAATCCCCTGATGCAACTTTTGCATCGACTCTTTCCAGAGTTTATGACCGAACAAATCCGCCAAATGGTCTACTACAATGCTCTTGGTCAGTTTTGGCAAGTAATGGCCGAAATCTTCCTCACCCTAGCTTGTGCTTATGAACAGGGTAAGGTTCAAACCATTCCAGAGGTAGTGGACTGGATCAAGGCTGGCTTGGTAGCTGCTGCCGCTAATCCAATCAACTACAGTGTCCAAATCAATGGTCAGAGCTACGATATTTTGCCGCCGTCCGCTGGCCTGACCTTTTTGATGGATGTAGCTGTTCCCTATGTAGAAGCAGTTTTCTTTCGCGGCACACCCTTCTTTGGTACGGTTTCTTACAATGCCCAAGCTCACCAAATTCCAGTGGTGCAAGACCAATTTACTTATGGGGCTTTGTATGCCGATCCCTTGCCAGTCGGTGGCTCGGGCATTCCACCAACGTTATTGATGCAAGATATGCGCCACTACTTGCCACCCTACTTGCATAAGATATATCAAAATACCAAACGTCAGGAAGATGATCTATTGGTCAAGATCTGTCAAAGTTTCCAAAAGTCGATGTACTGCGTGACTAGTGCCACTATATTGGGTCTGGCTCCTCACGCTTTAGACAGTCTAGATCCGCAAGAACAAGCTGCCAACATCACCTATTTTGAGGGTTGGATGGATCGATTACTGACTTCCCAGCTATTGAATATTCAGGGTTAGTCACGATTCTGCATTGATAGGAACGTTATTATGGTATGGGTATCTGCCTAATTGGTAGAAGTCATATCATCGTGAGGTTTATGATGGATTTGGTGCCCACTGATGCAACGATCGCAAAAGTTGCGGCTGAACCCGTTTTAATACCGGTGTTACTGCCATTGGTCTCACCCGCAAACGAGCCGAGCAAGTTGATATCATCGACGTTTGTTACAACTCTCAAAGCTTCTAAGAATGAAATCCGCACTAGCTTAGAGGCTTCGACGATCGATGGGGTTTTTGCGGCATTGTTTTTGAATGTGACCAGTGGAGTGTTGCTAACCAGTTTTTTGTTAGAACTGGGTGCTAGTCAGACTGAAGTCGGGATCTTGGCGGCGATTCCGATGCTGGCTAATTTAATACAGCCGATCGGTGCTTATTTCTCAGAGCAAACAACCAGCCGCCATTATTATTGCCTGTGGATTTACAGTATTTCTCGATCGCTGTGGGTGGGACTCGCGATCGCTATTTTTGAGGTAGGTAGAATTCATGCTGCGCCTACTATTTTAATTGCGGTGACCTTAGGAACTGCTCTTGTCAGTGGCTGTTTAGGGGCGTTAGGTAGTGCCCCTTGGCTGAGTTGGATGACGGTAATTGTGCCTAGTCCTTTGCGGGGGCGCTACTTTGGTTTTCGTAATGGTGCCGCTAATCTTACCAATCTGCTCTCTGTACCGATGATGGGACTAGCCGTGTCCAAGTGGCGGGGCGGTTCCTTGCAAGGCTATGGTTTACTACTGTTGCTCGGTATTTCATTTGGACTAATTAGCTTGTGGTTCCAAAATTTTATGGTGGATGTGAACCCTCAAATAGAGCAACAGTTATTCATTCCAGTAACTACAGCAGATATAAATACTATAAAATTAGCTGACCAATCTCTGCCCCAGCTCTTACCACTGACAAATTTATGGCAGGATTCTAACTTTCTCAAATTCTTGCTTTACTTTAGCCTGTGGACTTTCTCTGTCAATCTTAGTGCCCCATTTTTCACTGTCTATATGTTGCAAGACTTAGCGCTAGATATTGGCCATGTCACTTTTTATAACAGTTTCTCTGCTGGCGCTAACCTACTGATGTTGATATTTTGGGGAAAACTATCCGATCGGATTGGCAACCGTCCCATTTTGCTGGGAGTGGGGATCGTATTTGCTGTTTGGCCGCTGTTTTGGCTAATAATCTGCAACAATTTATTGTCTATCTGGGTGTGGTTACCATTACTACACGTAATTTCAGGTGCTGCATTGGCTGCGATCGAGCTTTGTTCCAATAACTTGCAACTCAGAATTGCTCCCTATCAAAATCAATCTACTTACTTTGGTGTAGCGGCAGCTTTTGCTGGGATTAGCGGTACCCTGGGAGCGACGGTGGGCGGTTTGTGGAGTCATTTTGGTTATGGTGGTTTACTGGGATTATTTACGCTTTCTGGTCTGCTCCGGTTGGGATCTTTGCTATCTCTACTGTTTGTTACTGAAGGCTAGACAGAATAGGTATTTTCTCCGTAAAATTGTACGATGACAGCATGGAATACCCAAAACTTGTGCTTATTAATACAGTTTGGCGATCACCTACGCTTAGAAACAATAACAGGATAGGTTTGTCTACTAACTGAGATGAATAAAAAATTTTCCCACAATTGAGGTTTAATATCATGATTAAAGCAATTAAAGCTTCTGTAGTATTTGCCGGTACTGTATTATTACTGCTTCATCCTCAGCCTGCCACAGCCGCCCAAGAAGCTGATGGTCTCAATTCTGTGGAATCTTTGGATGAGCCGGAACCTCTTATTACGGCGTCTAATTCTAGTGCGGCTGAAGATCTCTACAATCGGGGCAATACAGCCTACGAAGCTGGTGACAAGAAGGCGGCGATCGAACAATACAACCAAGCTATTGCGACTAATCCCAAACATGCCAATGCTTATAACAACCGAGCTAATGCTAAGTTATCGTTAGGCGATAAAAGTGGCGCATTGGAAGATTACAGTAAAGCTATTGCCATTGACCCCAGTAATGCTGTCACTCACAACAACCGCGCTAACGTTAGCTATGATTTAGGTGATAAGACTGGTGCGATCGAGGATTATAGTAAAGCGATCGATCTCAGTCCTCAGAATTCTGGTGCTTACTATAATCGTGCCCATGCCAAATCAGCTTTAGGAGACCATCAAGGAGCTACGGAGGATTACACTCAATCAATTACTCTTAACCCTCGCAATGCCAATGCTTTCTACAATCGGGGTAATGCCAAATTGGCACTAAAAGATTACAAAGGATCGATCGAGGATTACAGCCAATCAATTACTGTGAGTCCCCAGAATGCCAATGCTTTCTATAATCGTGGTGTTGCCAAATCATTGTCAGGAGACAAAGACGGTGCTATTGCAGATTACAACCAGGCAATTACCATTAATCCTAAGGCTGTGAGTGCTTACTCGGAGCGTGGTGCCGTGAAGTTAGCATTAGGTGATAAAGGCGGTGCGATCGAGGATTATGAAAAGGCGGCCAAGTTCTATCAGGAGAAAGGCCAACAGCCTAAATATCAAGAGTCCATGCGCCGGATTCAGGAATTGAAGGGTCAGCCAGAGGCTGAAAAACCATCTAAATAAAGTATGTTCTAATGCGTGTACTCACGGCGGAGTGATACTTAGAAAACAGAAAAGGTCTGAAGCTATTAACTTCAGACCTTTTCTGTTTTGAATTAAATGTATGTGCTAGATGTCTAAATCAGCCATATTTAACTTAGAACCATAGGTTTCAATAAACTCGCGGCGTGGTGCTACTCGATCGCCCATTAAGATTGTAAAGATCCGATCGGCTTCAGCGGCATCTTGAATTTCGATACGCTTGAGGGTGCGAGTGGTTGGGTCCATCGTAGTCTCCCAAAGTTGTTTGGGCATCATTTCGCCTAAACCTTTAAAACGCTGAATGGTGTAATTGGCGTTGGCTGGGAACTCGGCTATTTTCCCTTGCAACTCTCGATCGCTATAGCAATAGAAATGGTTTTTACCCCGTTCTAACTTATAAAGGGGTGGACAAGCCACATATACATAACCCTGATCGATTAAATCCCGTTGATAGCGGTAGAAGAAGGTCAGCAATAGAGTACGGATATGCGCTCCATCGACATCGGCATCGGTCATTAAGCAAATGCGGTGGTAGCGCAGGTTGCTGACATTAAACTCTTCACCCTTTACGCCTAAACCTAAAGCAGCAATCAAGGATTGCACTTCATTGTTTTTGTAAATTTTGGAGTCATCGGTTTTTTCGATGTTCAAAATTTTGCCGCGCAAAGGCAAAATTGCCTGAAATCTGCGATCACGGCCTTGTTTGGCGCTGTTATGGACGAACACCCCACTAGCTAACGCAAAGTTATGGGTGTGGGGTACTTCAATGTCATAAACATCGAAGCATTCTTCTATAGGCTCTACTGCAACGATACGATGATTGTATTGAGCCACAGCTTCTAGAGCTTGCTCAGATGAACCATCAAAATACCGAGCACAGAAAGTTTCAAACTTCAGTAGCGATTTATCACGAGTATGTAAACGATGTTGATAGTAAGCAGATAAATCGATCGAACCATTGGTTTGTTCAATATCTTTAAGTGCTTTAATCGTTTTTTGGTAATAGGTTTGATGTAAAGCTGCCTTCCTCTTTACACGAAACTCTGGTGTCCATTGCTCTTTAGTCTTCTGCTTTCTCCATTCTTTTAGAACAGGATCGTTCCATTGCTGCTGGGCTTGTATAGACTTCTCTAAGCGAGCTTCAGGGTGCTGAATAAAGTAAGTGCTGGTACGCTCAGATTGTTTTTGTCTATTTGATTCATCCTGCCAGTGTTTTTGTTGAGCAAGATTTAGGCGAGTAGCATTTTCTTCTCGATACTGATGATTGAGAGCGTAGAATTTTTGCCACTGAGCAAGCATGTAAGCTTTATACTCAGGGTTTTGCCATTGAGCGACAGCCTGCTCTGAAAGAGTTTGACGAGTATCTGGTTGAGTCATCCGCTCACTCATCGCTTTGCGGAATTTTTGGCTACGACGAATTTGACGACATTTTTCGATCACTTCAGGGCGATGCAATGTCTTAGAGACGTGTTTTCGGTGAAGACTTAGGTGGTCTGCTGCACTCATCCGTTGCAGGTTGCTGGGATTATTGTTTAACTTATTGAAGTCAACATGATGACAGTGAGCGCCATCAGTCTTTTGGTAAGCTCCTTGCCAGCGGTTATGCCAATCAGACAACATGTGAGTGAATAGCCAAGAGTCTGATTTAGGATTCCAGACCATTTCGTAGCCATCAATAGTGATGTTCGATTCTTGCTTGTTAGAAAGTTTCCGATACAAAGGCATCAGAGAATCTGCTGGGGTTAGTTGTGCCGCAGGCTTATAGCTACCGTCACGTAACATGAACCGATGATCAGGTGTGCAAGTTATTTGCTCTCCGTTGTCTAGAGTAACTTTGATTACTTGAGCCTGATGTTTGGTAATCCGAGGATGCAAGATCTGTTCGATGCCAACGGTGCCATCATAGCGAATGGTATAGCAGAAATGTTCTTGTCCATTTTTCTGTTCTTGGACGATTTCCTTGAAGCTAAGATTGCGTCCATCGGCTAAAGCTACTAGAGTGTCACCATGAAAACAGCCCCCTGCCGAATCCCCTTCCACGATGAAGATTTCTGATTCGGAGGGATCTTTTGAGCTACAGTCTGCTAGCTTCCCGGGCAGTGGCGAAGACTCCAACACCGACTTGCGGCGTACCAATTCCCGTGCTCGGCGGGCAGCTTCGGCGGCGTTAAATGCCTGAATCGCTTTTTCTAAAATTGCATCAGCAATCTGGGGGCGAAACTCCAAAAACTCAATGAGTGTCTCACCAACTACGGTTTCGACGATGCCGCGTACTTCGGTGTTGCCCAGTTTAGTTTTGGTCTGGCCTTCAAACTCTGGATTAGGGACTTTTACTGAAACGATCGCCGTCAATCCTTCCCGAATATTTTCGCCGCCCAGGTTAGAATCGCCTTCTTTGAGCTTGTTGCGTTTGCGAGCAATACTGTTCATCGTCCGCGTCAGGACTGCTTTCAAACCTTCTAAGTGGGTACCACCATCGATCGTCCGAATATTATTGGCAAATCCCAGTACGTTATCGCTATAGGCATCCACGCACCACTGCAAGGCTACTTCCACCTGGACTCGGTTTTTCTCGCCTTGGACATAAATGATTTCTTCGTGCAAAGGCTGCTTATCAGCATTGATATAGCTGACGTATTCTTTAATGCCGCCTTCGTAGAGGTACACTTCCTCGCGGGGTGCTGCTGGTCGGCGATCGGCAAAAGAGATTTTAATTCCGGCATTTAAATAAGCCAACTCTCGCAGCCGACCAGCGATTGTGGCATAGTCAAACTCAATGCCATTCAAAAAGATCTCGGTGTCTGGCATGAAGGTGACTGCGGTGCCCGTGCGATCGATCTCTTCACTAGCCACTGTCTCTAAGCCGCCAACCGCCGCACCGCGCTCAAATCTTTGGGTATGACGCTGTTGCTTCCGCCAAACTTGCACTTCTACTTTAGAAGAGAGGGCATTTACTACCGAAACCCCGACCCCGTGCAGACCACCTGATACCGAGTAGCCGCCATCGCCAAACTTGCCGCCTGCGTGTAATACAGTTAGAACTGTCTCCAGGGTCGATTTACCAGTTTGCGGGTGAGGGTCGGTGGGAATGCCTCGGCCATCATCTACTACCGTGATCGAACCATCAGCATTGATCGAGGCATCAATGTTTTTACAATGACCGGCGAGGGCTTCATCGATGGAGTTGTCTACAACCTCGTATACTAAGTGATGCAGACCCTTGGGACCAGTCGAGCCAATGTACATCCCCGGGCGGACGCGCACAGCTTCTAGTCCTTCTAAGACTCTAATTTGATCTACACCGTAATCTTCGGTCATGAGACAGACGCTCCAATAAGGAAATTCTAGCTATTTTAAATGTGTAAAACATCAAATCCGGATAACATCTTACCATGAATGGGTCATGGGCGCATCTAGAAGGCTTAGGGAATATTTTCAACTAGCTATAGCAATGTAACTTTAAAAGTAGTAATGTCTGAATCATTTTCACCGGGGTTGATCGTGATCTGTGGGGCGACAGCGACTGGGAAGACCCGACTAGCGATCGATCTTGCTCAATGCATTGGCGGGGTGATCATTAGTGCTGATTCTCGCCAAGTTTATCGGGAGATGGACATCGCGACAGCCAAGCCCACCGCTGTCGAGCAAGCATTAGTCAAACATTATTTAATTAGTACTCATGAACCAACTTACTCTCTCACTGTAGCAGAATATCAGCAGCAAGTGCAGGAATTAGTTGCCCAGCTGCATGAGCAGCGCATTATCCCGATCTTGGTGGGAGGCACTGGACTGTATATTAAGTCGATCGTGCGGGGCATGAAGATGCCGCGAGTGGCACCGCAGCCGGAGTTGCGATCACAGTTGGCTACTTACGATCAGACGATCCTCCATCAAATATTGTGCCAGGTTGACCCTACTACGAAGATTCACGCTCATGACAGGTCACGCACCATGCGAGCCTTAGAAGTTTTTTATGTGACTGGTCATTCTATTTCCAGTCAGCAGGGCGAAAATCCTCCGGCCTATCCCATCTGGCAGATTGGTCTCGATTGCGAAAATTTAGCAGCCAGAATTAGTCAGCGCACCGAGCAAATGCTAGAGCTGGGCTGGGAAGCAGAAGTCCGAGGATTAATTGATAAATATGGCTGGGATCTTCCCAGTTTGGATACTTTGGGCTATGCCGAGATGCGCCAATATCTAAAAGGGGAAATTAGCCGGGCAGAGGCGATCGATCTAACGATTTTGCACACTCGCCAGCTAGCTAAACGCCAGCGTACTTGGTTCCGCAACATTCCAGATATTACTTGGTTTGATACTGAGAATATTGATGGCTCGACATTAGCCGAACTAGCTTACCTGCGTCCTTTCTTCAGAAAGCGAGCACCACATTCAAAATTACGACAATAAAACGGATGGAAATCGAACCAGTACAGTAGCTTCTCTAGCCAATCTCGCCGATGAGTTCTTTCGTATGCCTGGCCACGACAATAAGGGCATTGTTGTTGGCGGGTTATTTTTCTTTTACCAACGCCTGTGCGGCTTCTTATTAAATTGGTGTGCATAATTTAAACATATTACCTTGAGAGCATGATAGTCGAAATCTCTGAATTTTTAAAGTTTTGATTGTCTAAATTAGTAGTCGTTTTGTATTTTCTTTATCTTTTAAGAGGAAAATTAGGTGATGTAATCGAAGCTAATTAGCCTTATCATCTAGTCAAGAATTATCCGATAAGCTTGATATAATGGCAATTAGCATCGGCTCTAAGCTTACTTGATAGCAAGGGTTCTAGGCTTTTTCTACTAAAAATTAGTAGTTGTAAGATATTAAAAATAATTTACTTCATGGAGATGATTTAAACTCATTTTATTCTATTACCTTAAGAGGAAATATTATCACTCACTATCTTCTAGGCTAGCCCGAATGTGCCGACAAATCCCGCGCTGTGACTCTTGTATAAATTCATACATTTCTTTCACTAAAGCATTATCAAATTCACTTTTTAGTCTGACTATTGCTTCGGGAATCAATAAACCGGATTTATATAAAACCTTAAAAGCGCGTTTCAATTCCAACCGGTCTGCGCTGCTAATACCAGCTCGTCGCATCCCGATCGAATTCAACCCCATCACACTATCTGCCGACTGATTACGAGTCATACAAAAAGGTGGAATGTCGCGCTGAGTGGCCGATCCACCGGACATCATTACTAGTTTGCCGACTCGGGCAAATTGGTGCACCAAGCAGTTGCCACTGATAAAAGCTCGATCGCCTACTTGTACATAGCCCGCTAACAAGGCTCCATTGGCCACAATGACTTGGTTGCCGAGCTGAACATTATGAGCTAAATGGCTATTAGCCATTAACATGCAATTGTCACCAACTTTGGTGACTGTCCCTGCTTTGGTGCCGCGATGGATGGTGACACCTTCTCGGATTTGGCAGTTATTGCCGATGATCACATAGCTAATGCCATCCTGGAAAGCCATGTCCTGAGGCAAATCTCCTAAGACCGCATTGCTGTGGATATTGCAGTTATTCCCAACTTTGGTGTGGGGCAAAATGGTGACGTGGGCTGATAATTTACAGCCATCGCCAATTTCCACATCATTGCAAACATAGCAAAATGGTCCGATTTCTACATCAGTGCCAATCTGGGCACCGGGTTCAATAACTGCCGAAGGATGAATTTTCATGGAACTCTAGGATCTGGGGGTTAGTTGATCACAGCGGTGAGCGAGTCAAAAAAGCTGGGATAGGAGACGGCAGCGGCATCAGCCCGCTGAATGTGACTGGAGCCGGTGGCGGTGAGGGCCGCGATCGCTAGACTCATAGCAATTCGATGGTCGGTAAAGCTATCAAGTTCCGCTCCGGTCAAATGTTGACCACCATTAATTTCTAAGCCATCGGGCAATTCGGTGATGATCGCACCCATTTTGCCGAGCTGGGTGGCCATGACAGCTAACCGATCGCTTTCTTTGACCCGTAGTTCGGCAGCATCTTTAATAATGGTGGTGCCTTCGGCAAACAACGCTGCTACGGCTAAAATTGGGATTTCGTCCACCAGGCGCGGAATTAAATCACCACCGATTTCACAGGCTTGGAGTTGACTCGATCGAACTCGAATATCGGTCACTGGTTCGCCAGCTACCTCGCGCTGATTTAACAACTCCACATCCGCCTGCATCAAGTTCAGAGCTTCTAAAATACCGGTACGAGTGGGATTTACGCCCACATTGGTCAGCAGCAATTCTGAATTGGGAATAATGGCGGCAGCCACCAGCCAAAAAGCTGCCGAACTAATATCACCGGGAACGATAACTTTTTGGCCATGCAGTTTTGGCCAGCCTGTGACAGTGGCACTATGGGTGGTCGCATCGACCACTACTTCGGCGCCAAAAGCCCGCAACATCCGTTCACTGTGATCTCTGGATAAGGCTGGTTCGGTGACAGTGGTTTGACCATCGGCCAACAGTCCAGCCAGTAACACGGCAGATTTAACCTGGGCCGAGGCGATCGGAGAGTGGTAATGAATCGGTTGAAGCTGTTGTCCTTGAATAGCTAGCGGCGCACGGGAGTTATCTTGCTTGCCCCAAATTTTTGCCCCCATCAGGCTCAGGGGTTTAATCACCCGCGACATCGGACGCGATCGCAAGGAATCATCGCCCGTAACCGCAAAAAACTTCCCCGTATGACCAGCTAACAGCCCCATCATTAATCTAATCGTGGTGCCAGAGTTACCAGCATCTAAAATATCGGCGGGTTCCTGCAAATTTCCTAAACCAACACCTTGCACCGTGACCAGCTCGGTATTCAATTCATTGATCGTAGCTCCCATCGCCGTGAAGCAAGCCGCTGTGCGGCGCGGATCTTCGCCCAGTAGCAATCCTTGAATGGTAGTTTCGCCTGTGGCCATCGCTCCCAACATCAACGCCCGGTGGGAAATTGACTTATCCCCCGGTACCGAGAGGCTACCGCGCAGACATAGTTCGGCGGGTGGATTAACCTGTAATGTTTGATTGGTGCCTTGGGCGTGCAGGCTCAAAACTGGGGCGGTGGCCATGAGCAAATTATGAAGAGGAAGTGCAGTCTGTTATTTTACTCCACCGGGGATCTCTCAAGCGTTATGGTGTAGAGGATACCTTTTTTAATTCCATGACTTTACCTCTGATTCTCGGTGTGACTGGTGCTTCTGGCCTGATCTATGCAGTTCGATCAATCAAGCACCTCCTCACCGCCGATTACCACATCGAACTGGTGGCTTCTAAATCTACCTATATGGTGTGGCAAGAAGAATTTCAGGTAAAGATGCCGATCGAACCAGATCTGCAAACCATTTTTTGGCGAGAACAAGCTGACGTGCCTACCTCTGGTAAACTGCGCTGTCACCGCTGGAGTGACGTGGGTGCCAATATTGCCAGTGGCTCTTTTCGGACAGCGGGAATGGTGGTTATTCCATGCAGTATGAGCACGGTAGCCAAAATTGCCACCGGGTTGAGTGGCGGACTATTGGAACGGGCTGCTGATGTGCAACTCAAGGAAGGCCGCAAACTAGTAGTGGTGCCACGAGAAACGCCCTTTAGTTTGATTCATTTACGCAATCTGACCAGCCTAGCGGAAGCTGGTGCCCGGATTGTGCCCGCGATCCCAGCTTGGTATCATCAGCCCCGATCGATCGAGGATTTGGTAGATTTTGTGATTGCTCGCGTCTTGGATCAGGTAGGAATTGACTGCGTGGCACTGAAGCGCTGGAAGGAGTGAGAAGATACTGAAGCTAGCCTCAATTGACTGGAGCGTAGCGGCAATCCACTTCAAACAAACTAGACTGGCGAAAAAAGCTATAGTCAATGTTGATCAAATTGATGTAAATTTATCAGCTAAATAGCTCGCTCAAGGAAATTTATGACCCAATACGATGTCTACGGTCTCGGCAACGCCCTCTTAGATATTGAATGCGAGGTATCGCCCCAAATCCTTCAGGACTTAGGCATTGAGAAAGGAGTGATGACCCTGCTCGATGAAGCAGCTCAAAACAAGATCTTGAGTAATTTAGCCGTCCCGCCCACCAAACGCGCCTGCGGTGGTTCCGCAGCTAATACCTTAATCTCAATTAGTCAATTTGGCGGCAGATCCTTTTACTCCTGCAAAGTTGCCAACGATGAACCAGGCCAGTTCTATTTCGCCGATTTACGCGAATGTGGCGTAGCAACCAATCTAGAACAACACCAGCCAGAGTCAGGAATTACCGGTAAGTGTCTGGTCTTTGTGACCCCCGATGCTGATCGCACCATGAACACCTTTTTAGGGATTTCGGCCAATTTATCAGATGTAGAACTAGTCCCAGAAGCGATCGAGAATTCGGCCTATACCTACATCGAAGGCTATTTAGTAACCGGTGAAAATAGTAAAAAAGCCGCCATCAGAGCCAGAGAAATCGCCCAAGCAGCCGGCAAAAAAGTAGCATTCACCCTCGCTGACCCCAACATGGTCAAATTCTTCAAATCTAGTTTGCTAGAAATTATTGGCTCAGGCGTAGACTTCTTGTTTGCCAACGAAAGTGAAGCCTTCCAAATGGCCGAAACTACTGATCTAAAAGTAGCGATCGAACACTTCAAAACTCTAGCGAAAGGCTTTGCCATTACCCGTGGCTCCGCCGGTTCACTGATTTTTGACGGCGAAAACTTGATCGAAATTGCTCCCTATCCGGTGAAGGCGATCGATACCGTCGGAGCTGGGGATATCTACGCTGGTGCTGTTCTCTACGGCCTCACCCATAACATGAGTCATGCCGCCGCCGGAAAATTGGGTTCAATGGCCTCCTCCAAATTAGTAACAGTCCTAGGTTCCCGACTACCTAAAGCCGAGACCCAAGCCTTATTAGCCCAAGTCAATTAGATTGCCAGTAGTTTAATTTAGAGCTGTTAGTGTTATCCAGACTAAGGGAAGTCAACTCCACATTCTGCTAGTTCAAGCAAGCGAAAAGTAATTAAAACGAGGAGATAGGTATTTTAGCAACCTCTTCTTAATCAATTCTTAATAAGCCAAGGTTGATGATAGTAAGCGATCGGGTGCTGAAAACGAATCGATCAAACAGAAGTGCTACTAGCCAAGAATTCTTGTTTTAATTATTTTTTAGGCGATCAAAATAGCGGAATGTAGGTTTTAGCAAAGGAGATGAGGACTAGGACTAGTTGATCGGCTGCTAAATCCTGGTGATACTTTAATGACTCTCAATACACTTGGCAAGGCAACAAGAGTATCAAGATTAATCTTTTTGAAGTCTAACGATTTCATTTTGCTACATTCATCTTGACACGCAAATAACCGAGCATTTGCTTGGCATAAGGATTTGCTACAAAATATGCAGAAAATTGCGAGAAAAAAGAACGATTTATTAACAAATTATTAGCCCTAAAAATCTTTTCTTGTATAGGCTTAAAGTTTTCTCCAATCAAGTTTACTAAGCTCTGAATTTCATCTGATTTCTGAGAGCAAACAAATGAATTATAACAACAACGAGCATTTTGACTATTAATTTCGAGGAAATTAATTGTAGGAGAGAGGTTTCCCTTGAAGCCAACTAATAATTTATGAGAAGATATTGGCATGTAGATATTTTTGATTGAATTATCATCGAAAGGAGAAAATCCACCGCCTTGATTTTCAAAAAAGCATATTGTATCACCTAGTATTAGGCAATTTTGCGATTTAAGTACAATCCATTGAAAATCATTTAGATATTTGGCTACTAGTTGATAGTTGTTCTCAGTAATAATTATTTTATTGTGAATATCTCTAGACTGAGATTTAAAATCAGTATGACTATTCCCAGTATTGTTTGCTAAGATCCCCCTGAGGAAATTTATACAGCTATTTATTATGAATGAAGTAAGATAAATACGAAAAAAATAGTTATGCTGAAGCATTCTTGGAGATGGCATCTTCAGAGATATAGGCTTAAAAGAATTCAAGATTGTGTCCAAGGATAGATTATCATCATCCACGCAGTATTCTTCTGCAATCGTGAAAAAAAGATTTCTGTTAAGGGATCTTCTCAATGCAAAGTGAGCTATAAAATCGCAAGCTTGCTTGCTATCTTGTTTATTCAACAAGCCTTCTATCATGACAAGATTTGGAAGTAATTTATTGACAATTTTGTCCTCTTTATCAGATATTACGTTGTCGGCAAAATATTCAGATTCTTTTTCGCCATAATAATCTCTTTCCGAGAAAACATCTTTAATTGAACTGAGGATAGTTTTTTCTTTCCTATACCAATACAATTGGTCTTTTTGAGGTGAGATCAAGAATTTTCTGAGTAAGCTTTGTGGGACATAATGTTGTTTTCTATTCATTTTGAAAGTGTTGATAGAACTAGGGAGAATCCCATCTGCTCCGTGTTTGCTGGGATGATGCAAATATGCTTTTCCATAGTTATACTTTTGAGCTTCTAGTTTACTGATTACTCAAAATCATCTTCAGGTGGCTGTTCTGAATGGGGAAACAGAAACTTAGAATTAAAACGATCTTTTAGATCATTCATCCAACTCATTTGAATTATCTTCTCATGTTGTAGTCGTCCAACGATGATTCCAGGGTGGATGCCGATTCGGTGGGCAAAAGTTTGGACACACTCCTTTGACCCTAGTTCAGACAATTCAGCTTTGTATTTTAGCGGAACTAAAAATTCATTTGCCCAGATATTGGCTTCCTTTTCTTGAAAAGATTCTATTAGTTGTCCTCCGTCCCACTCATCTAGAAATATATTTTTTTTATCATGCAATAAGATATGTGCCGCTTCATGGAAGAACGTGAACCAGAATCGATCATTAGTTTTGCCGTACAGCGAAAGTTGAATCAGCGCTTTGTTAGGATTTAGCCATCTTGCTACTCCGCTAGTATGTGCCCTTGGAATTGATGGAACTAATAAAAATACGACTCCTGCCTCCTTACATAATTTCTTCATTTGGGGTAAGAATTCTTCTGGAGACAGTATTGTGAGCTTCCTGATTTCTTGAACTGCACTTTCAAATTTGATTCTGTTGTATTTTGGACAGCTCAGTTTTTCGGTTTCAATTTCTCCTTGGCGTAACCACGCTGATATCGCTCCGACATTGTTTTGTTCTGCTCGAGTCCGACGAAAAGCCACCTCTTTTTGGGCATACCAATTTCTCCAATCATCTGGAGAGGCTACCCCAAAAAAACGAAGTAAGTCTCTAACAATGCTTGGTTTGTTTTTGGCATCTTTGCGGCGCTTGGGGATTGCGCCTTGATTCATTAGCTCTTTAACAGGTAGCTCTTCTAACCAAGGCACCCATTGCTGAAAATCAGCCTCAGATTCTTGTTGAGCAAGTTTGGCGCGATACTGTGCCTCCCTACTTAGCCAAAAGCTCGTACTGCTACCCAGTACGTTTTCTAACCTAAGTGCCGTTTCTTCTGTAATGGATGCCTTTCCGTTGATCAATTGGCTTATGTGTTTGGTGGTATAGCCCAATCGTTTCGCTAATTCCGCTTGGCTCCACTCACGTTCTTCTATTAAATCGGCGATCGTTTCACCAGGAGGTGAGATCCAGTCTGGGGTAAATGTTTGTAAAAGGTCAGTCATGATAATCCCCTATCCAAATAATACAAACTTGTGTTACTTGACTCCAATCGATGCCACCATCCTTTGTGCATGGCACTGGGTCGTGGTCTGGTTCAAATACCAATCGATTTGGATGCACCAAATCCAGGGCAAATTGCCCTGCTCGGTCTCCCGTAAGAGGGTGAGGACGGCCTGCACAAAGCTCAGTGACTGATGAAGCTGCCATCAAGTCAGCTAATCGGCTCCGTAACTTTTTAGCCATTTTTGGTCCCAACTTGCGTTGAGCTAACTTTTCCTGTTCGCACAGGTCTTTACAAGTTTCGGTTTTAAAATTAATTTCCACTGATAATCACAGTTTACCATTTCGGTAAACAATTTACCACATTGGTAAATTTTATTTAGAAATTTCGATACTAATCTAGATAATATAATCTACGTTTCGCTAGTTCAAGCAAGCGAAAAACAATTAATTCCCCAAATAAGCCTCCAACACTTGCGGATTCCCCTGCACCTCCTTCGGCAACCCATCTACCAAATTCTGCCCCTCCGCCAACACCCACACCCGATCGCACAAACTCATAATCACATCCATATTGTGCTCAATAATCAAAAACGACAACCCCTGCTGCCGCCAATTTTGAATATGACCACAAATATCATCAATTAACCTCGGATTAACCCCCGCTGCCGGTTCATCCAACAAAATCAGTTTCGGATCACTCATCAACGCCCGTCCCATTTCCAATAGCTTCCGTTGACCCCCCGACAAGCCTCCTGCATAATCATGCACCTTCGCCCCCAACCCAATATCATTCAGAATCGCCAGCGCCTTATCAGTCAACTGCCGCTGCTCCTTGGTAACCGATTGAGACTGCAACCATACCTGCCAAAACTGTTCCCCAGTCTGCTTTTGAGCACCCAACATCACATTCTCTAATACCGATAACCGCGACAGCGCCTTCGCCACCTGAAAAGTTCTCACCATCCCCAACTGCGTAATCCGATAAGAAGGCAAATTTTGCACCGACTTACCATTGAAAACTACCTGGCCTTGGTCAGGAGTAATAAAGTTAGACAGCAGATTAAAAAAAGTAGTTTTGCCCGCGCCATTCGGGCCAATCAAGCCAGTAATGCTTCCTGTTTGCACTGTGATATTAGCTTTGGTGACGGCTTTAATCCCCCCAAAACTTTTACACAGACCCCGAGCTTGTAATAAATCTGTCATAACTGTTGTTCCTGATTACTTCCCGAGAGTTAATTCGTTCCGGTTGCCCAGCAAGCCCTGAGGTCGCCACATCATAATAATCATCAAAATTAAACCGATAATCATTACACGCAACGCACCAATTTTGTCACTGGTTAAATGTAAGCTCCCACCCAGCCAGTTGATGACAGCATCATTACGGGTAATCGTATCGTAAGTCCAAAAAATTACCGCCCCTAAAATTACGCCCACATTATTACCAGCACCGCCTAACATCACAATTGTCCAGGCGTTAAAAGTCATCATTGGCTCGAAGTTAGTGGGGTAGACACTGGTAATCTGCCAAGCATAAAAAGCCCCCGCAATACCGGCAATGCCTCCCCCCAGCATTAGTGCTTGCAACTTATACCAGAAGACATTTTTACCCAATGCTTTAGGTACTTCTTCATCTTCTCGAATAGCTTTAAGTACTCTTCCCCAGGGTGAAACCACTAACTTTTCTAAGCCGACAAATATTACTGCCAGGGTGACAATCGCTAACAGCATTAACCCTGCCCCACTGGTGTATTCGTAGAGAGACATAGCACCAGCAATATAGACTACCAATGCGCTACCGATCGCCAGTAACGCTTGCCACCAGCGTTGCGGTGCCCGCCGCGACCATTTCCACAAGCTCCAGCTAGTACCACCAAAAATAATCGTCAATAAAGCAATGTAGGCAATTTTAGTTGGATAGGTGGGCGTAAAATCTAGAGGCAGTGGGTAGCCCTGAATGCCAAAAGATCCTTTTGTCAGCCAGCTTTCATTTTGGGCAATCAATCTAATTAGCTCGGAAATGCCGATCGTCACAATCCCTAAATAATCTTCCCGCAACCGCAGCGTGGAAATTCCCACCAATAGTCCCAATAAAGCCGCTAATCCCCCGCCTGCTAATACTGCTAGTAATAGCGGTACGCCATTGGTGCTCAGTAATACGGTGGTGTAGGCTCCGATCGTTAAAAATGCGACATGACCAAAGTTAATTAGTCCGGTGTAACCCCATTGCAGGTTCAAGCCCAGGCTGAAAATAGCATAGGTGGCCGCGAACAGAGTGAGAGAAACGATGTAATTGTTCATGCTGGTAAGCTAGGGACTGCTCGGTGAGCAAAATTCCCAGGAATTGGGTACGGGCATTTTAACCTATTGCTGACCTTTCGCTATCAGTCGATCGATACCCCAGGACATTGTATCGTTCGATCTAGTTTGTTTACAGTAAGGACAACTTTTTGTACAATGGTAGTGCTGGCTAGTGGATAGCCGTGAGGACGCATAGCTCAGTTGGTTAGAGCGCTACATTGACATTGTAGAGGTCACAGATTCGAGTTCTGTTGTGTCCATTGGTTGGAAGGGGTTCCACAATAAGGGTTTCCGGGAAGTAATACTACTTTCTAGAGACCTTTGTTTTGTCAATAAGCTTTTTGACAAGTGGGTTAAGGGGGGCTAACGGGTTGAAAAAATACCCCGCTCATTACCCCGCCAAAAATGAAAGTAACAATTGAGAGTCATAATGGTCGCCTGCGCCTGCGATGGCACGACGGCATCAAACGCCAGACCTTAGCACTGGGTTTACCTGATACGTCACCTTGTCGATCGCTAGCCCTAAAGAAGAAAAGTGAGATCGAGCTAGATTTTCAGACGGGTCACTACGATGGAACGCTGCTGAAATATCGATCACGCATTCTGGGCAAGAATCCCACTGAAATATCAACTTTCGAGCTGTTCAATCGTTTCACTGCCTATGAACTCAAGAGTAGGGGTCTAGCCAAGTCTTCTATCAAGTCGAGGTATCAGCCGATTTCGGTGATGCTGAAAAAGTATCTGAACAAACCAGCTCACACTATCGGGAAGCACCAGGTCGAGAACTTCGCTGCCATCTGTGCGGAAACCTTGACGGGACTGACTTCTAAGGAAAGAATCAGATTACTAAAAAACTGTTGGGACTGGGGGCAGGATAAGTATCAGTTGACTACTGATAATTCTTGGCAGACTATTTCTCAAAGGTTTAAAGCATTTCCAACGCAGCGGGTTAAGCCTTTCACTACTAAAGAGTTACAGGCGATTTTGAGGGCTTTTAATCATCATCTTTATTACTGTCATTACGCTGGGTTCGTTTCCTTTCTGATGAACACGGCTTGCCGATTTGGTGAGGCTGCTGGGTTGAAATGGAAGCATCTTGGGGCGGAGTATACAACCGCTTGGATTGGGGAGAGTGTGAGCCGAGGAACGCGGCGCAGTACCAAGACGGGTAAGGCTCGAACAGTTCTGTTATCGCCCACCACCCAAGCTATGTTAATGGCTCGATTTGAGCGGATGCAGCCACAGCCCGATGATTTGGTGTTTCCCAGTCCCAAGGGGATAGCGATCGATGATCAAAATTTTCGATCGCGGGTGTGGAAAAGCATTCTGGTGGGGTGTTCGATCGAGTATCGCAAGCCCTACGCAATTAGACATTCAGCTATTAGCCATGCTTTGGCTGCTGGGGCAAATCCGATCGCTTTGGCTGAACAAACTGGACATGACAAGCGGGTTTTGCTCGAAACCTATGCTCATGTAATTGACCGAAAATATCTATTTGTAGAGGTTTAAAGATGGCTAATTTTCAGTGGAATGAAAGTGATATTAATTGGTTTATCGAAAACTTTAAAGATGAAACAAATGAAATCCAGTCTCGAATGGTACAACAAAAATACAAACGAGGACAGAAAATAAATGTAAAGGCTCAAGACTGTAAGAATCTAATGCGTCTAGTTGTCATCAATAAACATGCACGAGTTACGAAAGGCCATGTAAATAGTACTGGATACAGAATTAAAATGATTTCACAAGAATATCCCTATCATCAAGAAATTTTCGACAAAAATTTTTTCACCTATTCTCCATTTGAAAAATCAGATCTAAGCTTTATCATCGAATCCTATCCAAAAACTTTGAAATGGATCGTATATCTAGAATCAGAATGGGCTGAAGCCTTACTTTTGGAGAGAATGTATGTCAGTGCCTTTTACGCCCATAACCTTTTTGGAGGAGATTTAGATCGGGTTTTTGAAGAATTTGGAGCAAGTATCAAAGTTTCAAGAGGTCAAAATAATGGCTTCAGTCGAAAATACGGCTTCATTCAGAGAGATTCTTTTTGCAATAAAATCAACTTTTTTGCTTGTCAGTATAAACTTTGCAAAACAGCAACTACTGAGCTTTTAGATCTTAAAACAAAGCTTGGGATGAGTTCACTATTCGCTGATCACAACTCTCTTTTTACATCAATGTTTGTGAATGCCCACATACTTGATTTTCTTGAGCGGGTGGAGTTAAAAAAGCAAGTCCAGAAAAGAAAAAGCCGCACTCGATCCAACATATTGAAAGAGCTTATGGAGTCCGTCGAGAATCCAGAAGCTCTAACGCAAAATAAACGTGGATTTGATTTCAATGATGAGATCAACAACCTCAGAAAGGATGTGATTTTCTGGTTTGCACTTCGTGATAGGCAGATTGGTTCGGATGTTTCTGGAACATACAAGGAGTGCATGGAAGCTTTTTTCAATGTTCAACACTCACTCCGTAAAGGATTGCTGAGTTCAACACTCACTCCGTAAAGGATTGCTGAAGAAAGGTTCAACCTGAGGTGATAAATGAAAGATCAACAAATTTGCCTGGATTTTAATTTTGACATCAGATATCGTATCCTCACCCCCTTGAACCCACCCTTTCCAACCAAACTAATACCTACAGGAGAAACTATGGCACCCGCCAAACAAAAACCTTGGCCCAGGACGTTTTCCCCTTTGAGGGATACCACGGCTGCTACTGGATTAAGCTTCGACAAGTTGAGGCAGCTAAGACAAGATGGCATTCTGACGGAGCGGATTTACTGGGTGAGAGTCCCAGGATCACCCAGCATTTTATGGAACGTCCCGCTGGTGATTGACTGGCTCGTGAATGGTCCGGACTCTCCAGTTCACCAAAAAGCGATAGAGAATTTTCTCATCAGTCTACCCAGCTCCAAATGTGCATAAAAAAAAGCCCTCTCCAGTCTTCTGGGGATGGCAAAACAAATAACATGTCCTAATCCTATGCTGATTCTACTCTCTGAGATTAATTCAGGCGTTCTACCTGCTGTTTATACGGCTTGCTTGTCATTGGTAGCGCCGCCACCTTAAAGAGAAACCCCTAGCTGCTAAGGAAAGCGGCTAGGGGTTTTGGTGTGGAGTTTAGCCGGAAAGCTTTACTACCAACACTCCAACTTGGCTGGCTTCAGCCTTACTAATCCGGCATTGTTCAATCACAACAAAGACAAAACCATGAAGAAAGACAGTATTCCTACCACTGACAAGCATATCGCTTTCGGGAGGGTCGCCCATGGCTAAGCGCGAATGGATACCCGTCAGTAAGGAAAATCCCTGCCCTATTTGCGGGAAAGGTAACTGGTGTTCTATTAGTCAATAGTCCAGACAGATTTACAACGACAAAGTACCAAATATCGACGAAAAGCGATTCATCGCGTAAGGTACAAGTATCAACAAAGTACCAGAAGAATCGCCGTATGAACGATATTATACAGACCCTCCTTACAAAAGCGG
>JANOQI010000035.1:0-94608 GCA_031414775.1 Synechococcales cyanobacterium VAR_4_metabat_354 | reverse complement strand
TAATGTCTCGCTTGCCCTCTTCTAAAACCGTTGGAGGCGACTCAGTTGGGAGTTTTATAGTCTGTCCGTAAGGATACTCTTCAACATCTTTTTCGTTCATATGTTTTCTCTTGTAAATAGCAATAACTTGTCGGTCTAACGCCCCCAATCACCCGCCGTTAGTAGCCTCGAACTCCAACCGACAATCTCTCGACGGTCGGCGTGCATTGGGATTGTTAGCCTGTGGGCAGTCAATTCAAAAACTCCTTTACGATTCGCGGATTGTATGTACTCAAATCTAAGTTTTCTAATTCCTCCTTGGAACAAATTTGAATAACATTAGAAAAATCTACATCTTCTGAACTTAGAAACCTACCCTTCCGGTTATAGTATATTGCTCCTGTCCAATCACTACCTTTTAAGTTAAGTCCAGAAAAGTCTTCCCCATAAAAGCTCAAAATTGATTGTCTTAGATTAGCATTTTCCAGGTTCACATTACCTAGAGCAGCACCAACTAAGCACTGTGATAAATTAACATTGCTGAAATTTGCTTGATACCAACCCAAGTCTTCTAAAATTGCACCGCTCATGTCAGAGTTTTTCAGATCTGACTTTCGGAATGAAAACTCGTGTAGATCTGCATCAATGAAAACTGACCCAGCCAATTCACACTCATCCATACATGACTGGAACGCATACAAGGAATTAAAGACGGAAGCTGTCAAATCACAATTTTCAATGTTTGTGTGATCAAGTTGAGCGCCACTCATATTGACTTCACGGATTCTCAAGCGATACCACTGTGCCCCTTCTAGATAGATATTTCTTAGATTTGAGCCACTCAAGTTAACGTTGCCAAGTTCACTCCACCGTAAATTTGCATTCTCAAGATTTGAATTACTTAGGTCAACATCCTGAAACACTGCATGACCAAGTTCTGCGCCTTGCAAATCAACGCCAGAAAAATTGCGCTCACCATCTTTATAACGTTGAAGAAACTCCTCTGCATTCATCGCTACTCTCTCGGATGTGTATTCTACCAAAAATTTTTCTGCTGGCAGGTGATTTGAAGCCACTACCACACCTGTCAACGAAGCAGACTAACTACTACTTAGGCTGACGGATTCAGCCTAATACACCTAAATCAGGTACTTAGATAGACAAATGTCCGCCTATATCCTGGAAAACAGGGGTATTAGCCCGACAATTATCCATCTAACACACCAAATTGGGTATTTAGGCAGACTATGTTTGCTATTGTAAATTCCATCGCTTCGGATGGGTATACTTTACTAATATTTCGTAATAATTGTACCTAAATGTTATGGAGCAAAGCAACCCACCAAAACTATTAGACCGGGTTCGACAAGCAATTCGCCTCAAGCATTATTCTTATCGCACTGAGCAAACTTATGTAGATTGGATTCGGCGTTACATCATATTTCACAACAAACAACATCCCAAAGATTTGGGAATAAAAGAAGTTGAAGCATTTCTTAGTCACCTAGCCGTAGTAGATAATGTTGCCGCTTCAACCCAAAACCAAGCTTTGAGTGCCTTACTATTTCTGTACAGATTTGTCCTAGAACAAGATTTACCACCTGTCGATGCTCTTCGAGCCAGACAATCCCGTTATTTACCAACGGTTTTAACAAAAGAAGAGGTGCAAGCTATTATTTCCAGGCTATCTGGTGAGCATAAATTATTAGTTCAATTGCTCTATGGTACAGGACTGCGCTTAAACGAAGGACTAAGCCTCCGGATCAAGGATGTAGATTTTTCCTATCAGCAAATTACTGTCCGCGATACCAAAGGTCATGAGAGTAGAGCCACTATGCTACCCACCACTCTTGCGCCATTTTTACAAGAACACCTGAAACGAGTGCGCTGCACCCATGAAAGAGACCTGGCACAGGGCTATGGAGCTGTTTATTTACCGTTTGCCCTCGATCGCAAGTATCCTAATGCAGAGAAAGAATGGATCTGGCAATATATTTTTCCTGGAGATCGGCTTTCTAAAGACCCCAGAAGCGATGCAGTGCGCCGACACCACTTACATGAAAGCGGACTACAAAAAGCAATTAAGCAAGCTGTTAGACAAGCCAAAATTGATAAGAGAGTTAGCTGCCACACTTTTCGTCATAGCTTCGCCACCCATCTCTTGCAAAATGGCTACGATATTCGCACCGTCCAAGAATTGCTTGGTCACAAAGATGTCAAGACCACGATGATTTACACCCATGTCATGAATCGTGGCGGAAGAGGCGTAATTAGTCCTCTGGATTAGATTTAACAGGATTTAGCCGATCGATCATCAGTTACTAGCCAAAATCGGTCACAATTAGAACATAGATTGGCTAGTTAAATAAATCCCATGACCTCGATTCCTCAACTGAGTGGCGCAGAGATTCGCCAAAAATTCCTGAACTTTTACGCCCAGCACCAGCACCAAATTTTACCCAGTGGCTCCTTGGTGCCAGAAGATCCCACCGTATTGCTGACGATCGCTGGGATGTTGCCCTTTAAGCCAATTTTTCTGGGTCAAAAAGCCCCGGATTTTCCCCGCGCGACCACTTCCCAAAAATGTATTCGTACCAATGATATCGAAAACGTGGGACGGACGGCGCGGCACCATACTTTTTTTGAGATGCTGGGCAACTTCAGTTTTGGGGATTATTTCAAAGAACAAGCGATCGAATGGGGCTGGGAAATTTCCACACAGGTTTTTCAGTTACCACCAGAGCGCCTAGTCGTAAGCGTTTACGAAGATGACGACGAAGCCTTTGCCATTTGGGAAAACAAAATTGGCGTTAATCCACAACGGATTAAGCGGTTGGGCGAGGCTGATAATTTTTGGGTATCGGGACCGACCGGCCCTTGTGGACCTTGCTCCGAAATTTATTACGACTTTCACCCCGAATTGGGTAACGATAATATTGATCTAGAAGACGATACCCGGTTTATCGAGTTTTATAACTTGGTATTTATGCAGTACAACCGGGATGTGGATGGTAAGCTCACGCCCCTAAAAAACAAAAATATTGATACCGGCATGGGTCTGGAGCGGATGGCGCAGATCCTCCAGCAAGTGCCTAATAACTATGAAACTGATCTGATCTTACCGATTGTCCAAAAAGCCGCTGCACTAGCGAGCGTGGATTATGCTCAGGCTAGTGACGAAAATAAAGTTTCTCTGAAAGTAATTGGTGATCATGTGCGCGCGGTGGTGCAGATGATTTCAGATGGAATCCGGGCTTCTAATACTGGGCGGGGCTATATTTTGCGCCGGTTGGTGCGACGGGTGGTGCGCCACGGGCGGCTGTTAGGAATTGAGGGGGCTTTTATTGGTCAGGTAGCTGAAACTGCAATTGCCATGTCCGAGGATGCCTATCCACAAGTACGCGAAAAAGCTAGTTTAATTCAAGGGGATTTAGCGCGGGAAGAAGCGCAGTTCTTGAAAACCCTCGATCGAGGAGAAAAGCTGCTCGCTGAAATAATTACCAAGGTTGGTGATAGCAAATTAATTAGTGGTATTGATGCTTTTACCCTCTACGACACCTATGGTTTTCCGTTGGAGCTGACCCAAGAAATTGCTGCCGAACAGGGTTTAGATATTGATCTGGATGGCTATCAGCAGGCCATGCTCAAGCAAAAAGAATTGGCTCAAGCTGCCCATACCACTATTGATGTGACCGTACAGGGATCGATCGATCACTTAGCTGCTAACTTACATCCCACCGAGTTTTTGGGCTACAGCAATCTGCATAGTTCAGCGATAGTGGCGGCGGTGTTGGTTGGTGGTGAAATTAGCGAAGAAGCCGAGGCTGGTGCGACTGTCCAGATCATCCTGGATCGCAGTCCTTTCTATGCTGAATCTGGTGGACAGATTGGCGATTGTGGTTTTTTGACTGGCACTGATTTGCTGGTGCAAATTACCGATGTCCAAAAAGAATCTAACTTTTTTATTCATTTTGGCACCATCGAACGGGGCAGTTTACGGGTTGGTGATCAAATCACAGCTCAGATCGATGCTAGTTGTCGGCGACGGGCGCAGGCTAATCACAGTGCCACCCACTTGCTGCAAGCGGCTTTGAAAAAGTTAGTTGATGGTGAAATCTCTCAAGCTGGTTCGATGGTGGCGTTCGATCGACTGCGCTTTGACTTTAATTATCCTCGGGCTTTAACGCCGGCAGAAGTACAGGCCGTGGAGAATCAGGTCAATGCCTGGATTAGTGAAGCTCATCCGGCGGATATTGAAGTGCTGCCGATCGCCGAGGCTAAAGCCAAAGGCGCAGTAGCAATGTTTGGTGAAAAATATGGTGCCGAAGTGCGGGTGATCGATTTTTCGGGCGTGTCCATGGAATTTTGTGGCGGTACCCACGTTCAGAACACCGCTGAAATTGGGGTGTTCAAAATTATCACCGAAGCCGGGGTGGCCGCTGGTATTCGCCGGATTGAGGCTGTCGCGGGGGCTGCGGTTTTAGAGTATCTGAATGTGCGCGAGCAGGTGGTTAAAGATTTAGGCGATCGGTTTAAAGCCAAGCCCAATGAAATTGTCGATCGGGTAAATAGCCTCCAAGAAGAACTAAAAGCTAGCCAGAAACAATTGATGCAGGTTAAAGGGGATTTGGCGGTGCTTAAATCCGAGCAGTTGCTAACTCAAGCTGAGCAAGTTGGTTCTTTCTCCTACATCGTGGCTGAGTTGGGCGACGTGGAAGCGGCCGCCTTGCAGACGGCGGCGGAGCGGTTGCTGCAAAAACTAGGGGAAGGTGCGGTGGTGCTGGCTTCAGTGCCCGCTGCTGACAAGGTCAACTTTGTGGTGGCTTTTAGTAAGGGCGTTAATGATAAAGGTTTACAGGCCGGTAAGTTTATTGGACCCGTCGCTAAGATCTGTGGTGGGGGCGGTGGTGGTCGGCCTAATTTGGCGCAAGCCGGGGGTCGGGATGCTAGTAAATTGCCAGAGGCTTTAGCTTTAGCCAAGTCGGAGTTAATGAGCGGATTGTAGTCTGCAATCTAAAATAATTTGCTCATTATTGACAAAACTATTTAGATTCAGCATCTCAGAGTTATCAAGATGACGAATAGATTTAAATCCTTTAGTGGTTAGTCGATCTTACTCATAGCAATATGTTGAAGACAATTGGCTTACGGCAATTCGCTACCCCAGGTAATTCTGACTACCCACACCCCTCCCAATACCACCAGCGCCAAAACATCTCCAGTTTTAATCCGCAGCTGTTCCCACTCCACATGATGCTCATTGGGAGTCGTAAATCCCCGCAACTGCATCGCGATCGCAATCTGTTCTGCCCGCATTAGCAAATTCTCTAATAACTTTTCACCCACCGTCAGCCACACCTTTAAGGTATTTTTCATCCCTAACTTATTCCAGTTGATGCCCCGGGTAGACATCGATCGAACTAAATTTTGAATCTCTTCTAGTACTAATGGAATAAACCGTAATGCCAAAGTTAGCGTCAAAGCAATTTCCGTCACTGGCACGTTGAACCTTTTCAGCGGCTGCATCAGCTTTTCTAAAGCAGCTGTCATTTCTTCGGGAGCCGTAGTTAATAAGAAAATTGTAGTGCTATAGATTAGAGTGAAAAGCAGAGTACTGACATAGATGGCTGTTTTAAGAGACTTGCGCGTAATTTTTAGATGCAGCCAACCCTGATCGAATTGGAATAATACATACTTGTAGTTACTGATCACCGCTGGCTCCACTGGCATCCGGGGTTGATGTGGCATCGATACCGAGTCGGGTAGCAACAACCCCAACACAAACATCAAACTACCAAACAACAATACCAAGCCCAGTTGTTGCTTGAGTGCTCGCCACGGAATTCCAGCTAAGATAGCTACTAAAATCAGGATCACCATCACAGCAATCCGACAAAATACATTGGAATAGATGGGAGCTAGCAAAAAGCTGAGCAACCAAGCCAATTTAACCCTGGGATCAATGCGGTGCAGCCAGGTCAGGGGCTGCTCCAGATAAAGACCAATGGGCAGAGAACGCAATAAATCCATGAACCTGCTTAGACCTTCGTTGCCCGGTTAACCATTTTTTCGCCTTCCCGTTGCTTTTTACCCCGCCACAAAATCCGCATGGGGGTACCTTTGAAACCGAGTTGTTCACGGAACTGATTTTCGATGTAACGACGATAATTATCGTTAAAACGCATCGGGTCATTCACAAACAAAGCAATTGTAGGTGGCTGGGTACTCACCTGAGTGCCGTAGTAAATCTTGCCCTGCTTGCCGCCACTCATCACGATCGGATTATGCCAAGTAGCTGCTTCTTCAATGACCTCGTTGATCACAGCGGTGGATACCCGGCGGCGATGTTGCTCAACTGCTCGATCGACTACTGGCAAAATGTCTTTTACCCGCTGGCCGTTGAGGGCACTGACAAAAATACTTTCTGCCCATTCTGTAAAGTTCAGCCGCGCTGTGATTTCTTTTTGATAATCGTAGATGGTGTAGGAGTCTTTTTCGACTGCATCCCATTTATTCATGACGATCACGCAGGCACGACCTTCTTCCATGATTCGCCCGGCCAGTTTTTGATCCTGCTCGGTAACACCATCCATGGCATCCAAAACCATCAACACCACATCAGAGCGGCGAATGGCTTTAAATGCCCGGTTGATGCCAAAGAATTCGGGGCCGTATTCGACATTCTTTTTCTTGCGAATCCCGGCGGTATCAATAATCCGGTATTTTTTACCGTCGAGTTCTAATAGCGTATCGATCGCATCCCGAGTTGTGCCAGAAATGGGGCTGACGATCGATCGATTTTCGCCCAAGAAAGCATTGAGCAAACTAGATTTACCGACATTGGGACGGCCAATAATGGCAATCCGGACTTCGGGATCCTCTTCTTCTTCTTGAATATCAGGTAGATGCTGTACCATCTCGTCCAGCAATTCACCAGTACCGTTACCGTGGATGCTGGAGACTGGGTAGGGTTCGCCTAATCCTAATTGCCAAAAATCAGCAGTTTGGAGCAAGCCAGTAGTTTCCGATTCGCATTTATTAACAGCCAAAAGTACTGGAACGGGGTGATGGCGCAGCCAAGTGGCAATTTCTTGATCACCAGCGGTGGCTCCAGCCTGACCATCTACTACCATAATCGCCATACTGGCTTCTTTGAGAGCGGCTAGGGCTTGCTCCCGAATTAAAGGTAAGAATTCGGTTTCATCATCAAATACTAAACCACCGGTATCGACTACAACAAACTCCCGGTTTTGCCAAAAAGCCCGTCGATAAGTTCGATCGCGAGTAACTCCTGGCTCGTCATGAACGATCGCATCCATCGCGCCGGCTAAGCGATTTACGAGGGTGGATTTGCCCACGTTCGGGCGACCAATAACAGCAACAATGGGCAAAGGCATAAGAATTTGGGATGAAGTGGCGGTCAATTACCGAGCAGGAGACAGGGCATTGTACCATAAGTCGCAGATATACCCTTATCTTGCCAGCCCTATTCTAAGCTTTTTGTGACCGAAATTCCAGAACATTCCATTTGATTCAGGTTCTACCCTAGTCCTGCTCCAAATCAATTAGCCAGAATTCTCCACCGCGAGCAACACAAGTTATAGACAATTTATTGGCTTATCGGCGGGTAGCGATCACTTTAGCGATTTGCTGAGGTGCTTGGATTTTGGTAAATAGCTGTATTGATCGATCGAACATCTCCTCATCCCCTGCCAGTAAGCCCAACTGCCACCAAGCCTCGGCCAGATCACACTTTGCTCCAATCACTGTTAGTAGATCGATCGACTCCTGATAGCGAACTACCGCCTGATCCGTCTGACCTTGCATTTTGTCAATTTCGGCCAACCCCATCAAAGTCCGGGCCTTAATTTGCTGATAATGTCCAGCCTCGGCAAACTGCAAGGCTTGCTGAAATAATTCATTCGATCGATCGAACTGTTGTAGTTTAATGTAGGTCTGCCCCAGCAGCTGCAAGAAATAAGCAAATCTGGGTAAATTGGTAGTAGGTAAATTTTGATAGGCCAGATTCGCTAAAGTTGTAGCTACTGTAGTTAACCCTAAATGTGCTTGTACCAAAGCTAAACCAATCGTCGCCTTTTCTGCCCAAGCCTGATGCGCCGTATTTTGGGAGCGATTAATAGTTTGCTGAAACAGCTCCGCTGCCTCCCTTAATTCCCATAAATCAATTTTGTAGAGACCAATACTGAGTAAAGAATCCACTTCCAGCATTTTAAAATAATAAATTTGCTGCGGGGTAACGGCTTCTATCACAGCGGATATGGCTAAAGTCAGGGTCTTTTCCTGACAGGAGATCGCTCCCTGGATATTGCCAGTAATCCAGCGCAAGTCGCCCAAAATATTGTAGAGTTCGCTGAGATGTTGCTCGGTAGGACTGTGCTGAAGAATTTGATTAATAGCGACCAAAACCGGCTGCGCCAAGCCCATCCGATAGAGCATACTACCCAACGGTAAATACTGCTGCCATTGATTGTTACGGCTTTTCAAAATCACCAAACTAGCCGCCCCATAGTCTGCAATCGCGACGTAATGATAATAGGCTTCCAGTGCTTGTAAAGCATCGGTCAGCTGCTGAATCTGCACCACACTCTCTGTCCAAAACTGAGCCGCTTGACGGTTAGCCATTTCCCAATCAGAACTCTGGCGCAAACGCGAGATCGCCTCGGCTCGCAAAGCTGGATGCAACCAATAACGACCCTGTTGATACTCCACCAACGAACGATCGCGTAAGGCCGTGATGGTGGTCAATTGCTCAGTGGTCGAAACATCCCACAGCAAAGCATTTACACCAGCCACTGATAGCGCTGGTATTTCTTGATAGCGATAACAGCCCAACCGACAAAATAATTGATAAGCGACTGGATCTAGAGCCTGCAATCGATCGACTTGATTAGCTACCAGGTTTTTTAGATCGGTAGTTGCTGACAGGTCATCTTGATGTGCTTGCCAATAAGCCGTTAAGTCCCCCGCATAATCTTCTTGAATAGAGCCACAGAACAATCGCATGGCCTTGGCATTACCACCATAGGCATGGTGAATCATAGCTAAAATTGGGGCATCTGTAACAATCTGTTGACTGCCAAAAAATTGTTGCCAAGCATCGATAGCCAGCCCTGGCAATCGATAATGTTGCAAATCCAGACTGGTCTCACACAGTCGATCACGGGTGGTAATAATGGTAGTCGATCGCACTTGTTGATCCGCTAAAATCCGCAGCAATTCTACATAACTACGTTGAGCCGCAATGAATTGTCCCTGCCTATCTAAAGCTGGCTCTAAGTTATCGATCAAAATGCCCACGCGCTGCTCTTGGAGCTGGCGCTTGAGACGACTTAAATTCACCCCTAATTCTGGGCTGGGTTCTTGATTAAAATCTTGGCGCAACCATTCTTCGACTACTTGGTCAGCTGGCACCAAATACTGAGTTTCTTTAGCCACCAAAAACTCCAGCACCTGATCGAACTTGCCCTGCTGGAGATATTGTTGCGCCAGTGTCGTTTTTCCTAAGCCTCCTTCCCCCTGAATTACAATCACCTTCGCGCCCCGACTAGCTAGCTGCCGGAGATGATCGATCGATCCCGCCCGTCCCACAAAACGCAACTCTGAGGGGGTGGGAATCGCGGGGAGCTGCTGTTGCAGGACTATCCGCAAGTTATTTTTACTGACCTTTGTGGAAAGTACCTGGCTGAGAATTTTCCATAAATCCGAGCTGATATCTTTGACATGCCCCTCGGTGCAACTATAGACATCAGCAATTTCTGAGTATTTGCGCCCCGCCCACACTTGTTCGATAATAACGCGCTGTAATTCACTGAGCGGTTTACCAGTGACAGTTGTGAATAAATCATTTAGTCGATCGAGCACAGCTCCTAGTTCCACTGCATCAGAGGATTGCACGCTTACCATCCCTGCTCAATCAATGCTTTGTCCCACATGGCCATATTCTCCCTATTGATTCACCAGTATAACTTGCCTAAATTCCAGTGAGCTGCTGCTCTTGAGCAAAAAAACCGATCCGACTTTTTGCTGGCAAACTACCGACTTTCACCGACTGACATCCGACCCCGTATTTTTTTAAGCTATCAGCAGCCCATATAAAAGTCATGATCCAACAGCCATGTCTCAGATGTTTAGCAACTCCCTGCCCGCAGATTTAGACCCCCAAGGATTACCACGTCATATTGCCATCATTATGGATGGGAATGGTCGCTGGGCTACCCAGCAAAACTTACCACGCACGATCGGCCATGCTCAAGGAGCTAAAACTCTCAAACACATTCTACGCTGTTGCCAAGATTGGGGAATTGAAGCTCTGACAGTCTACGCCTTCTCTACCGAAAATTGGAGCAGACCAGAGGAGGAAGTAAACTTTATTATGAATCTGTGCGAACGAATGCTCCAGAAAGAGCTAGCCGAGATGCACCAGCAAGGGGTAAAAATCAGCTTCATCGGAGACTCCTCTGCTCTCCCCATTACGGTGGCTAGAGCCATCCACAATTCGATCGAACTTACTCAGCAGAACCCTGGCATTCAGTTCAACATTGCCATGAACTACGGTAGTCGCGCCGAAATTACGAGCGTCTGTCAGCAGATTGCGAAACAGATTAAAGCTGGTGTCCTGCAACCAGCAGATATTGATGAGAATACGATCGAGCAACAATTGTGGACAGCGGGTTTACCAGCACCCGACCTATTAATCCGCACTAGCGGCGAACAGCGCCTCAGCAACTACCTGCTCTGGCAGCTGGCTTACACGGAGTTGTACTTTACCGACACTCTTTGGGTAGACTTCGATCGGGCGGCCTTACACCAGGCTCTCCAAGAATATCAGCTTCGCCAGCGCCGATTTGGGGCAATTTCTAGCCGCAATGCTGCGTAACCCATTTGCGTAGAGTCTCCATTTAAGAGAAACTCACGTTAATTACTTACCTCGACGTGGCAAGGGTTTACTGATGCTACGATTGATTCTGAGTGGTTGTTGCACGGAGGGTTGAACCATCGGGCGTTTCAGTGGCTGGTTGAATTGAATGGTGTGCTGTAGTTGCATAGTTTTGGGGACAACGATGCTTCTAATTTGCGGGTGCGCTTTGGGCTGAAGTTGTAGTGAACGAGATAGAGGGATTCTCACTCTGATTGTTGGCTGTTTTCCTGAATTCTTGATTGCTTTGGGTTGAAGCCGTAGTGGACGAGATGGAAGAATTTTCACTCTGGTTGCTGGTTGTTTCCCTGGACTCTTGATCACGTTGGGAGCAAGCTGATGTTTTTTTGGTGATAATGGCTTGATTTGCTTGGGTGGCAATGATCCGCGATTGGGAGCGGAGGGGACTGATTTTTGAGGTTTGGCTGCTTTTGTTTTTTTCGGTGCTTTTGTTGCTTTTGGGGATGGTTGGACTGGCGTTGGAGCTGGCGGTATCGGTTCGGATGGCGCGAAGCTGTTACCAAAGCCGAGTTGGTCTCCGCCACCACCAAGACCGATGTTTACATCGAACTTGAATAAAATGAAATCGCCAGACTTAGATGTTGATGCGGCTGGAGCTGCTTCTTCTGTAGATCGATCGGGAGTATTCTCTGGGTCTTGGTTTGATTCATTGGTCTTTGGGGCAGGGGTTTCGGCAGTTTGGCATAGCTCCTGGAGAAATGATAATTGTGGCCATGAATCTTTGCGACAGATATCTGTGATGGTTGTTAATGGACTGGCTGCGGCTGGAGACTGGGCAAACAGTGTGATTATTCCGGCAATGAATGGGCTAATTATTTTAACAACGGGTACATGAAATTTGGGGGGCATATTGACCTCCGGGTGTGAATTGGTAAAAAAGTAGATAAAATAGGGGAGAAAGCTAAGGAAGCAAAGCATTGCTTCTTTGGCTTTATTTATGGTGTAGCAACAACTGCTGCGAAATAGATCGCTGCCGTCTTGTAACAAGCATTACGAGTTGGACTAATCCAATTGCTGTATGTGTATTTGCAGTTGCTACGCATGTCTAGCCAAAGATTTGCATCGCACTTCTTTTTGTCTGTTGAGCTACCATAACAAAGGTCATTGCGGGCACATGGACCACGGAAATCAGCATTCTTCCCAATTGGATTTGGAAACTCATCAGGTGATTTAGTGCAGTAGTCATGGAGAGAGATACGTCCAGAGCGTCCACTGGTGTCATAGATATAGTTAGAAGGAACACTGACGAATTTTGTATCGTTGGCTTGCGCTGTACTAATAGGAATTAGTGAGCACAATACCAGAGGTAAACTAATTGCAGTGGATGTGAATTTGGATTTGATGCTCATTTTGATTTCTATGAAAAGTTTGTCTAGGAAGAGAAGAAAATAATGCTTGGTTGGAGGAGGAATCGCACTTTGATTTTGGAGAAGTAGGTGCGATCGAGCTATAAAATTAGTGACATGATTCTTGAGTCGTGCTGTTTTCTACTTTTATGTAGTCAAGTACTTCTTGAGCTGAGATTGAGGGATGCAGCAAGAGCATACTTAGACCAAGGTAGAAACTAAATTCATTGCTGGAAAAGCATTCGGTGGGAATGATTTCCAGAAACAAGGCGTTGAATTTTTGCTTCAAGTCATTTAGATAAATTTGATTTTCCAGGAAATCACTAATGATAGTAGGCAAAGCCTCTTTGTATTCTTGGTATGGCACAAACATAATTCACATTTTCCTTAATATAAAAATCAAGATTGATAATGAAGAGTTTGGTAGCACAGCCCAGAGTGATTTTGAAACCATGAGCTGTGCTGAACTTCGCTATGAAGAAAGATGCTCTTAGATTTCTGCTGGCTAGAAGGCTAACCTTGCACTAAAATGATAGTGATGACAGAGCTAAGAATGTCTATTTAGCAAGCTTCCAATCGATCGAAGCGACCTGGATAACTCCACTGATAATCTCTACTGACTCCGGGCGAAAGAGTCTGACAAGCTTTATCAGTTTTAAAGGCAAGGACGACCTTTACCCGCACTGATTTTTTACAACCATTAGTCACCCTAAGGTGATCGGTATAACCTCTGTCGTTGAGGTTAGTTGTTACACAGCTTGGTGCTGATTGGGCAGAGGCTGGTGCGATGTACAAGGATAGTGAGCTTGCAGCCAAGATGATGGCGAAGATTTCAGCTAGAGTAGAATTGATTTTCATTTCGTGAACCCTTTGATAATATTTAATGTGTGCAAGAGAGATTAATTCCTTGCTTAACTACTACAAATCTACAACTGCAAAATATTTATTAGTCCTTAAATCTCGCCACTTTTCGCCACTAGGAAATATAAAAATCAAGAATAGTCGTGGCGTGAAAATCCGAAGGTTTAGCAAAGCTTTTGCAGTCATGGGTTTCAAGATTTCTAAACAGACTGTTTCTATTTACAATTTAACAAATCAGATTCTTTAATCGCATAGATATGGTATTTTATGAAAGAGATTATTTCTTGGTAAATAGTATGACACCAGTGGAAATCACAAACATCTTAGATAATGAAATATATCAACGGCTAAGTACACACTTCACCGACCTTGAAAGGGAAATTTTTTTAAAATTATATCAAGATCCAAGTCTTAACTATGGTGAAATCGCCGGTCAATTAAGATTTGCTGAGAAATTTATTCAAGACACTGGAAGTCGAATGTTTAGAGATAAAATCACTCCGACTTTCAGGAAAAATAAAACTATTTCCCTAGGAGAAAAAGTCACCCGATATAATTTCAGGGGTAAAATACAAAATTTTTTACATCCATCAAATCAATCTGATTCTGGTCTAGAATATTTCGATCCAGATCCTCCCTCAGATCGTAGTAGCTCCAGACTTTATGTCCAGCGAGATTCTGAAGAGCAAGAGTTTTACAACACTATTACTACTTCAGGTGCCCTAGTGCGAATAAAAGCACCAGAAAAATTTGGTAAGACACGATTTATAAATACACTATTGGATCAAATTAGAGAGAAAGGATATCAGTACATTGTTCTTGATTTTCAATCGTTTGATGCTGCAACACTTAGTGATATCACACTATTTTCTACAAGATTTTGTTCTACTATTTCCCTTGAATTAGGACTAGCTAATGAATTAGATAAATATTGGGAAAAATCAGTGTCTCCAATATACAATGTAAAAACATATTTTCAAAACTACATATTCAAGAAAATCACTGCTACTTTAGTATTAGTCCTTAGCCATGTTGATGAAGTATTTGAGAAGAGTATTTCCAATGACTTTTGCAGTCTTATTCGGGTATTGAATGACTCTTCCAGGACTATTAATCCTCATCGTAAAAGCTGGGAAAATTTGCGCTGGGTTATTTCTCACTCTACGGATGTTTATGCTGAGTTAGACATTAATTATTCACCTTTAAATGGTATTGGTACAACCATCTCTCTTGATGAATTCTCAGAAAAACAAATAAAAATGTTAGTTGATCAGTATCAACTGAATTGGGATATTGCTAAAGTCCATAAATTAATGGAATTAGTTGGGGGGCATCCTTACTTAGTGAGCTTAGCTCTAGAAAACATTGCCAAGAAGGTTGACAACCTTGATAACCTTTTGACAGAGGCGTCTAACAACAACATTTACAATGAGTATCTAGGTAAACTATTTGGAAGAATTTTAAAACATGAAAATTTAGTAACTACATTGAAAAAGATAGTAACAGATGATAAACCTGTACAATTACAAGATTTTCATCAAGATGTATTTAAACTGGAGGCAATGGGTCTGATCGTAAAACAAGGCGACTACTCAATACTGCGCTGCAAATTATTCAAACATTATTTTAGAAAAAAATTACCTAAAAATTAGCAATGAGACTGCTAGATTTTACCGCATTTTTTTGAGGATTCCTGCAAATGAAATATCAAGTTGGTTCAAACTTACCACCTAACGCCCCGAGTTATGTAGAACGGCAAGCAGATAAAGATTTTTACAATGCACTGAGAGTTGGACAATTTTGTTACGTACTTAACTCACGGCAAAGTGGTAAAACTAGTCTGTGTGTACATACAATGCAAAGGTTGGAAAAAGCAGGCTTTGTTTGCATATATATTAGTCTTTCATCAATTGGAACCCAGGGGGTCACTTTTGAACAATGGTATACCACCTTGATTCAGTATATTACAGATGGCGGCCAAATACCATTTCAAATTTCAACCTGGCTGTCTAATCGCCAACATTTATCCCCTATGGGACAGTTCCAAGAGTTTATTAAAAATGTATTATTAGCAGAAGTAACAAAAAATATCATCATTTTTATCGATGAAATCGACAGCGTTCTTAGCTTGGATTTCGCAGTAGATGATTTTTTAATATTTATTCGATCTTGTGATAAGCAGTGGCTTGATAATTCAGGGCATAATCGCATCACTTTTGCCTTTTTAGGAGTAGCAATACCTGCTGATTTAATTCAAAACAAACAGCTAACACCATTTAATATTGCTAGTAAGATTGAACTTGATGATTTCCAATTTAATGAAGTAGCTCCTTTAATTAAAGGATTAGAGACCAAAGCTGATAGACCTGATTCTGTCCTTAAAGCTATTTTATTTAACACTGGTGGTCAACCGTTTCTAACTCAAAAAATCTGTAAGTTAGTATATGATTTAGAACCTTTTATACATGAAGGAGAGGAATCGCAAAGAATTGAAACCATTGTAAGATCACGAGTGGTGGAAAAGTGGGAATCCCAAGATAATCCAGAACATCTTAAAACAATTCGTAATAGACTGAACTCCAAACCAGAACTCACTATTGAAATGCTATCTTTCTATCAACAAATATTGAATGGGGACAAGGTGATAGTCGATCATAGCTCAGCAAAAATGGGACTAATATTATCTGGAATTGTGTCTCAAAAATACGGGGAACTGCGAGTTCACAATCGAATTTATGAAACTATTTTTAATCTTGAATGGGTTGAAAAAGAATTAAAAAATTATCGACCCTATGCCCAGCCACTAGCTAAATGGATTGCCTCTAAATATCAAGACCAATCTTGCTTGCTTCAAGGAGAGGAACTATCGAAAGTAATGATCTGGGCAGAAAATAAAAACCTAGGTTCACACGATTTTCAGTTTTTGCAGGCTAGTCAAAATCTACAGTTGTTTGATGTACAACGAAAAACAAAAAAACAAATTGCTTGGGGCACAGCCATCTTGGGCTTATCTTTAATCATAGCCGGAGGATTAACATTATTTGCCTGGTTAGACAGTCGTCAATCTAGATTAGAGAGTCAGCAATCCAAGCTTAATGCCTTGAATGATTCAGCACAGACCTTGCTCTCTTCCAACTCACTGCCACAGGCATTGATAGCCAGCCTTACAGCGGGTCAACTGATAAAAACAGCTTCAATCAAGGTACCAAATGAACTAAGATCCAAAATAACTAACACCTTGCAGCAGGTTATTGACACACGTCTTTTGGAAGGTCATGAAGGTGAAGTTATTAGTGTAACTTTTAGTCCTGATAAGCTCCTCATTGCATCGGCTGGGGAGGATAAAAATGTAAGGATCTGGAACCTGAAAGGTGAAAATATTGACACTCTAAATGGTCATACACAGAAAGTTTGGACTGTTCGTTTCTCGCCAGACAGTAAAACGATTGCAACTGCTAGCTGGGATGGAACAGTAAAGCTTTGGCAGCAACGTGACAAAAACAACAAACGGTGGAAATGTATCAAAACATTGGAAGGTCATAAAGGATGGGTTTTTAGCGTTAGTTTTAGCCCTGATCGTAAGGTGCTGGCTTCTGTAGGTGTAGATAAAATCATTAGGATTTGGAACTTAGACAACTATGATCTTACAGAATGGGATAGTGAACATACTAAAAACGTTGTCAGCGTTAGTTTTAGTCCTGACAGTCAAACAATTGCAACGGCTAGTGATGATGGGACAGCCAAGCTTTGGAACTGGAAACAAAAAGATAAAGAGCTTTTGATTTTCAAGAAGCATACAGATGAAGTTAATAGCGTTAGTTTCAGTCCAGATGGTAAAACACTTGTAACTGCTAGTGATGACAATACGGCTAAAATTTGGAATCTGAAAGGTGAATTACTTCAAACTTTGGATAATAAAAAAGAGAAATCGATAAGTCCTGACAGGAAATTAATGAGTGCTAATTTTAGTCCTAATGGTAAAACAGTTGTAACAGCAGGCTTTGATAAAACTGTTAAAATTTGGGGGGCAAAAGATGGAAAACTGAAATCACCCTTACTTCCAAAACACCCAGCCTGGGTCTGGGACGCAAATTTCAGCCCTGATGGACAATTCTTAGCTTCTGCTGGTAGAGACGGAAAAGTCAGAATATGGCCAATTAAGAATGATCAGGCACAGCGATCAGAACTTAAAGATTTAATAAAACAAGGCTGTAATGCTTTAGGGGACTATACGAAAAAACCAAACTACGGCTTCGTAATAAACAGTGAGGCAATGAAAAATTGCAACAAAGAGATTACTCAAAATACTCCTTAATTTTGGATCGATCGAAATCAAACCAATTCCAGCAAAGAATCAATCATTGGAGCAGTCGCCCAAAACCAGCTTGTTCAAAATGTCGATCGGTAGTCAGTGCCTCTGAGATTTTTAGTTGTTTCATTAAAACAACTTAACTACAGTCTACCAAAGACCAAGACTTATCAAGGAACTGTCCCAGGGGTAGAGCATCCAATGGGTCTACTACTAAGGAAATTGGAAAATATACCATACCTCATGCCACCCCGTTAAATTACCGATGATCGATCATCATAATGGTGGGATTCAACAGATTTTCGACGAATGTTTTAACCAGTAATAATGATTCCCAAGTGTGATCGCCTAACCATATGAGCGGCATTAACCGAGATATTACTCCCGATTCCCGACAAAGCCTGATCGATCGACATTTACCCCACACACTTCAGGTTCAACGGATGTTGAGAAAAGAAGGTAGAGCACATGTCTTCAACGATCGAGAAACTCTAGAACAAGTTGTGCAGGCTATCATAGAAAGTGGAAAGCAAACCGGAATCAATGATGCAGAAGATAGTTACGAACGCTATGGACTATACTTTTCAGACCCGATCGGTTACATAATTAGAACAGAAGGGAATCAAACACCGCTTTACTACGGCGAAATCAAAATTGTCAAAACCACAGGTGAGTATCATGCAATCCCCCGCACCAGCCCTCGTAAAACAAGCTAAAGCCTGGAATTTTCTGGAATTATGGGTCGATCCAATTCTTTTCCCACCCAAAATTTTGATGTTAGTAGGCAATCAGAACGGTACTTGTCATATTTTTAACCCGGCATTTGACTATCAACTCGTCGTCACTCACTCTAATTATCAATCAGCTCAAGAATGGCTTCTTGAAGATGAATATGAACGAGTCCAGGGTAAGCTTTTAGCTGAGGAAGTTCTATAAACAAGCCCAGCCAGAAGTATCAACAAACACTTTACTCAGGAAGATAAATATCTCGGTACTGCGCTTCGCCTATATAGCGATTGTGCTGGTCGGCAACATGATGAATATCAGTCTTAATACAGCCAAACAACTTTGTTAGTGAACTTGCCAGGACGAGCAAATGGTTGATCTCACAATGGTAGGATAGTCCCCTAGCCTAGCTTTTTAGGCCGTTAGCATCCTGCCGCCAACTGACAGAGCATCATCCCACCCGTTAACTATCTAATGACGAACTACCGCCGCGAACAAGACTCTATGGGAGAGCGTGATCTACCCGCTGATGCCTACTACGGCATTCAAACCCTACGCGCGATCGAGAACTTTCCGATCAGCGGCTTGCGACCGCTGCCTACTTATGTTGATGCTTGTGTGCTGATTAAAAAAGCTACCGCGATTGTCAATGGCGAATTAGGCTGTATTAGTAAAGAATTGAGTGGGTCGATCGCAGCGGCGGCTGATGAAATTCTGCAAGGTCAGTACCGCGAGCAATTTGTGGTGGATGTTTATCAAGCTGGCGCTGGAACTTCGCATCATATGAATGTTAATGAAGTGTTGGCCAACCGCGCCTTAGAAATTCTGGGTGACCAAAAAGGCAACTACAAAAGAGTCAGTCCTAACGACCATGTAAACTACGGTCAATCTACCAACGATGTGATTCCTACTGCCATTCGGGTGGGCGGATTGCTAGCCTTAGAGCATACCTTGTATCCGGCCTTGGCCGGATCGATCGCCGCCACCACGACCAAAGCCCAAGAATTTAGCCAGATTGTTAAATCTGGCCGCACCCATCTGCAAGATGCCGTGCCCGTAAGACTCGGCGACAGTTTTGGAGCCTTTGCCCAAATTTTAACCGACCATCAGCGCCGGATTAAAGCAGCCGCGCAAGACCTGATGACCCTGGGACTGGGTGGCAGTGCCGCCGGTACCGGAATGAATACTCATCCCCAGTATCGACAGCGGGTCACGACAGTTCTGGGTGAATTAATTGGTCAACCTTTAACCCCCGCATCCCATTTGATGGCTGCCATGCAGAGCATGGCTCCTTTTGTGGCCGTGTCTGGCGCTGTTCGTAACTTGGCGCAAGATTTAGTCAAGATTTCCCACGATTTACGCTTGATGGACTCGGGACCGAAGACCGGCTTTAAAGAAATCCAGCTGCCACCAGTCCAGCCCGGATCTTCGATTATGCCTGGGAAATATAATCCTGTAATGGCCGAAATGATTTCGATGGTGTGCTTTCAGGTGATGGGCTACGACCAATCGATCGCTCTCGCCGCTCAGGCTGGTCAACTGGAGCTAAATGTGATGATGCCCTTGATTGCTCATAACCTAATCCACAGCATTGAGATTTTAGGAAATGCCCTGAAAGCTCTGACCGAGCAGTGTCTTCAAGGAATTACCGCTGATGAAGCCCGCTGTCGATCGTATGCCGAGGGCAGTTTAGCGTTGGTGACAGCTTTGAATACCCACATTGGTTATCTCAATGCAGCGGCAGTGGCCAAAGAATCACTGGCTACTGGCCAATCTTTGCGAGAAATTGTCTTGGCTAAAAAATTGATGGCACCTGAGCTGCTAGCTCAGGTTTTAAACCTAGAACAGATGAGTCAGCTGCCCTAGTATTTGCCAAAAATCCGTGAAAGTTATATCTGAGCATGGTTCTTGGGCAACAAAATACACTCGATCTGTCAATGTGTAGTATCGACGAAGTAAGATGAAGATTCATAGATCTTAACATCTAGGTATCCGATGGTATTACCAATCTCTTTGCCAGCAACAATCGCAACTCCTCCCGTATCCGCGCTGAGTCAAATAGTGCTGCCAGCCGATACGCTTGCCCAGAAGCCCGGCAATCAGAAGTCTAAAAAAACAAGCAAACCACAGCCTCCCAAAAAGCTGCCTAGCACCAATGTGTCCTATGGCATTTTGCGCCAGGTATCAATCAAAACCCTGCAAGACAATAAGCCAAGCGTCCTTCCTACTACCGAAATTGATGCTATTTTTCGGAGCCAGTATGGTCAAACGCTCAATCCGTCAACCATCAAAGAATCCATCCAAAAGCTCAATGCCCTCTACAAGGAAAAAGGCTACGAGCTAGCCCAAATCGTTAGCGCTGAAAATCCGACTCCGGATGGCAAACTGGTATTGATCGCCTCCGAAGGGATTATTGAAGATATTCAAATACGTTTTTTGGATAAAAATCGCAAACCGGTAGGTAAAGATGGCAAACCGATCACCGGTAAAACACGAGACTACATCATTACCCGCGAGGCTGAACTAAAGCCGGGTCAAATTTATAACCGCAAAACTCTCGAAAAAGACGTGCGACGTATTTATCGACTAGGTTTGTTTGAAGATATGGCGTTCTCTCTCGCCCCCGGTACCAAAGATCCCAATCAAGTAATTGTCCAGATTGGGGTTGTAGAATCCGAAGGCAATAATAGATTTTTTGCTGGGGGTACTTTAGGGGGTAGTAATGGTCTAGCGGGTCAATTGGGCTATACGCAGACTAATCTGGGCGGTAACAACCAGAGCCTCGGCGGTGAATTGCAAGTAGGGCGCGATATATTATTTGACTTGAGCTATGGCGATCCTTGGATTGGCGGTGACCCCAATCGCACCTCTTATCGAGTAAATGTTTTCTCTAGTCGATCGTCATCATTAGTTTTTGAAGGCGGCTCGACTCCGATATTTTTGCCGGATAGTACCGAATCACCGCGTATTAATCGTACTGGTGGAGGTGTTACCTTTGCCCGTCCGCTCAATGGTAATCCCTATGAGGATGGTGGTTGGCAGGCTTCCTTAGGATTGAATTATCAAAAAGTGGAAGTAACCAATACCAACGGCACAATCACACCATCAGATAGCGCTAACAAGCCATTGACTCTAAGTGTTACTGGTCAGGATGACTTGTTCACGGCTCAGTTCAGCTTGAGTAAAGATACTCGTGATAATCCTCGTCAACCAAGCGATGGTTCACTGATCAGACTAGGAGTGAATCAAGCCATCCCGATCGGTTTGGGAAATATTAGTACTACCAAACTAACTGCTGGCTATACTCAGTTTATCCCTGTCAGTCTTTTGAATTTTGATAAAGGGCCGCAGTCACTGTCATTTAATGTTCAGGGTGGGACGGCCTTGGGCAATATTGCCCCCTATGAAGCTTTTCCATTGGGTGGTGTTTCTTCAGTGCGTGGTTACGAAGAAGGTGGAGTGGGTGCTGGTAAGAGCTTTATCAGAGCCAGTGCCGAGTATCAGTTCCCCATTATCTCATTCTTGGGTGGAGCATTTTTTGCTGATTATGGAACGGATTTGGGAACTGGATCGGAAATACCCGGTAATCCGGCTGGCAGTAGAGGAAAACCTGGTAGCGGGTTTGGTTATGGGGCTGGTCTGCGCATTAATGCTCTGGGTTTACCACTACAACTCAATTATGGTTTAAATGATCGAGGTGAACAGCGAATTCAGTTTGGACTTAGTTCTCAGTAGCATTTTCACTATATTGTGCTGCCCAACTAAGTTTTCCAAAGTACCAAATTAGTGGTTCTGATCAGAAGTGAAGAATACTTTCAAAAGGAGTTACTGTACCGCTCTCGCATCTGTAGCTAATATGGTATTTTATACTTAGAAGACTCAAAGAACTTCTGAACAATATGTCAAAATTATCTTTTGTATCTGATGCTAAACTGGAAAAAGCAGTTCAGCATATCTTGGCTGTTAAATTCGATGATCGGACATTTGCAAAATCTTTTTTCAGTGCGGCATTTGGGGGATAACAATCATTGAGTCTAGATCTGGTTTTCTTTTTAACATACTAATCAAACAAAGCCCAATGTGATATCCAAGATTAACTGGTACAGCATTACCAATCTGCTTGTATTGAGCAGCAGTAGAACCAGTGAAATGCCAGGTATCTGGAAAGGATTGAATTCTGGCATATTCCCGAACATTCAACGGCCTAGTTTCTGCCGGATGACAGCGTTCTGTTTGTTTCTGGGCAGGATTACAAGTTAATGTCAAGGACGGTTCATCCCAGGCTAAGCGACGAGCCATCCCAGTCTTGCCACCGCCTAAGTAAAAACTGGCTCCCATATATTTTTGGCGAATATCGATAGGTAAATCTCGCCAATATCCACCTTCTGGAATCAGTGACATTACTTCATATTTAACTTTGGTATAAGTTTGCCCTACCGAAAATGGAACATCGACTAAAGCCTCACGCAAACTAACCGTATAGTCTTGCTCTTTGGGAAAACAAATTGGCAAATCCAAATCTTTTCTTACTCCAATCATGACTAACCGCTCACGTTTTTGGGGCACATCTAGATATTGAGAACGCAAAATTCGATACTCAACCCGATATCCTAAATCATGCAGTATTTGCAGCATAGTTAACAGGGTACGACCACCATCATGTCTTTCTAGCCCGCGCACATTCTCACCCACAATAACTTTTGGATTGATTTCTTGAATTGCTCGCACATATTCAAAAAATAGAGTTCCTCGAATATCTTCAAAACCTAGTCGCTTGCCAGCATAGCTAAAAGCTTGACAAGGAAATCCTCCGGTAACTACCTCAGCTTGGATGCCAGTAAAGTCAATGTTAGCGATGTCATCACCAACCACCGGCCAATCTGGACGATTTTGGCGCAAGGTGGCCACTGCATTTTTATCAATTTCTACCAATAGTTTTGCTTTTAGCCCAGCATTTTCCATGCCTAAGGCCAAACCACCAGCACCAGCAAACAACTCTACCACCTTAAATTTAGTAGCTTGGGGGGCTTGGAGCACAGAAAATAACTTACCAGTACCGCCGGATAACTTATGTTTTAGCCGTTCTAGCTCTGATACTGAAAATAGTCGATGCCCAGTTTCCGATCGCTTGGTTTTGACTAACCCCTTTTTTTCCCAGCGCCGAATAGTGTCAAGAGAAACCCCCAAGTATTCACTGGCATGGGAGATTGTCAAGCTATCTGGGCTGTTATTCATATTTTTATAGTAACCACTGCATATGCAAAGGTTATTATAGTACACTTGCATTTATCCGACAAGGCACTAACTAGCAATCATTTTTAACTTCTAGCTGGCGGAAAAATCAGGACGGCATAAGTGAAATGGGAAATACCAGTTCAGCTAGCCTTCAGTTAGTAGTTTCAGATTTAAATGCTCACCGACAAGATCCGCCACTGCATCCAAAGCAAAATCTCGTTGCACGGCGTAATTGACAACATCGGTAGGCAATGTTTCTAAACCCTGGCGTTGCCGAATCTGGTTAAGCCAGGATCTACGCCATTCTCCATGATCAAAAATGCCATGCAGATAAGTGCCCCAAATTCGGTCATTTACGACCCAACCTAAATCTGGATTATCAAACAGTAGTTGAGCTGGATTTGACCCGCTCCAAGTAGTGGTGCCTTGATGAATTTCATAACCACATACCGGACTGCGCGTCGAAAAATAATTAGAGTCTACCTGGCGTTGGCGTAGCACTTTGTCCTCACCTATTACGGTATTGATTGGCAACAAACCTAGTCCAGCAACTTCTCCGGCTACCCCTTCTAACCCCACCGGATCAAAGATGGTTTTGCCCAGCATTTGCAAACCCCCACAAAGACCCATCACATCACCACCGGCCTTGACATGTTCGTGAATCATCTTGGCCAGACCAGATGAATGCAACCATTGACAGTCCGCCAGGGTGGTTTTGGTGCCCGGAATAATCAGAGCATCAAATTTTTTGTGGGGTTGCGATCGATCGAGGTAGGTAAGCTGTACGGTTGGCTCGGCCATCAGCGGGTCAAAATCAGTGAAGTTAGCCATGCGCGGCAATCGAATGACTCCAATCTGAAGTTCGGCATCGGGTTTACCGATCCTTCGATCGAACAAATCCAAAGAGTCCTCGGCTGGTAACTGGGGTTGGAAATAGGGCAGTACTCCCACCACTGGAATCCCGGTGCGTTCTTCCAGCCAGTCTAAGCCCGATTGTAATAGGGAGCGCTGCCCCCGAAATTTATTAATCACAAACCCTTTGATCAATTTTCTTTCGTCAGGTGTCAACAGCTCTAGAGTGCCGACAATATGAGCAAATACGCCCCCTCGATCGATATCTGCCACCAACAACGTGCTGGCGTTGAGGTAACTAGCCACCCGCATATTAGTCAAATCTCGATGCTTGAGATTAATTTCGGCTGGGCTACCAGCGCCTTCACAGACAATATAGTCGTATTGTTGTTGCAGCTGATCGAGGCAGCTAGTAATAGCTTGCCAACCACGATCAAAATACTGCTCATAGTACTCGGCGGCTCCTACTTGCCCCACCGGTTGCCCCATCAAAATCACCTGAGAAGTCATATCTCCCTGGGGTTTCAGCAAAATGGGGTTCATCATTACTTGGGGTTCTAACCGCGCCGCCCAGGCTTGTACCGCTTGCGCATGACCAATTTCACCACCATCAGCAGTAACATAGGCATTAAGTGCCATATTTTGGCCTTTAAACGGGCAAACCCGCTGTCCCTGCCGCACTAAGAGGCGACAGATGGCGGCTGTCAACAGCGACTTCCCGGCATGAGAGGTGGTGCCTACCACCATAATGGCTGGCATTACTAAACGATCGACCGCAGCCAGCGGTTCGCCAAGTTAGTTAATCGATCGCGTTTACGCGGACGGGGGAAATCGTGATTCCCCCATTTCTCGATCAGTTGCAAGCCCAATGGGGTGAGCCGAAAGCTATCGGTCAAACCCTGTCCATCTACTTCCCGGCGGAGAATACCCACCTGAATTAGCCACACCAGGTTACTTTCCGCCACTAATTCTGTTAAGCGCCGCTGGGTATAGCCCAGTTCCACGCCACTACTCCCAGCCACCTTAAAAATGGATACCCCTCGGGCACGCATTTCCTGAAATAGCCTAATATTAAAAGGTAGACAACATAAGGCTATTTCCGCTCGCTGGTAGGTTGCTAACGAATAAGTAATCGATCGAATAGAAAAGTTCACAATTTTAAAAATAATTTACTATCAAAGATATTAAAACTTGCTGCCAGTATAACGAATCCCGAGTGAATGCTATCAAGTCAGATTTCCTCATGAATCCAGTGGTGCAATTTGCCAACACCCACCAGCGCGCTCCGAAGTAGTTAAAACCATCACACCAGCAAGCACAAATTCTGACTTTTGTAGCATCGCCGTTCTGCCAGTAAGGGCGGCCACTATGCCAAGCAAGACATGCTTGTGTGCTACTATTAGTACAGAATCTTGGGACTGAGCAACAATATTATTAATGACTGTTGTCGCTCTAGTGAGTAGCTCTTCGATCGTCTCCGGGTAAGTAGCGGCAATCTGAGATTGATAGTCCAAGTCGATAGGTAGGCATTGGTCAGTAAGCATTTCTATTGGTAAGGTTTCTGGTAAAGAGGGCGACCATTCCGGGTGCAGCCATTCTCTAAGTCCGTTTTCTACCCGAATTGGTAAGCCTAAGAACTGAGCAATAGGACAGGCTGTTTGAATTGTACGTAGATAAGGCGAGGTAAAAATTTGTTGGATATGAGAATTTTGCAGTTGAGATACCAGTTCTAAAGATTGTTGCCACCCGAATGCGGATAGAGGTGGATCATAAGGGAAAGGAGCTGTATCAAACCATTCCGGTTGGATAAAGTCTAGTCGGTGAGCATGTCTTACTAACCAAACAGTAGGACTCATAAATTTATTAGATAGATGGAGAACATTAACTTGAGAACAAGTTTTAAGATCAGTTTTTTCTTTAAGATCCGGAGTGTAATTTCAGCTGCAGACATTATCGTTTCAGGCCGATACCGTGGAAATACTTAAATTTCCTTTACATAGGACTAAATTTATATGTAAAGTATAGTAACAAACATTGAGAGAATGTTACACTTAGTGAAGTAAACACTCTCATTTTTCTAAGTGGCCAATAGTGAAAGTCTTGCAGGGAATAGATAGGAAGGTCACATTTCCTCTCATCTCTCCACTCAGAAAAGATTCTAGACCAACTGATTTGTGGCAATAAACCGTTTAAGCCCAGATAACTAATCTGTATTAAACCTATATCCCTTCCCAAGCCATGAGAACAGCACTAGCTTCAACTGATACAGTTCGTACTTACCTCCGTGAGATTGGAAGAGTTCCTCTACTCACGCATGAGCAAGAAATTTTGCTGGGCAAGCAAGTGCAGCAACTGGTTGCCATGGTCTCGATCAAAAACCAGTTGGTCGAAGAGCTTCATCAAGAACCAACTTTAGAACAGTGGTCGGCAGCCGCTCAAATGGATCCGGAAAATTTACAGCGGGTAGTATCCGCTGGCGAACTGGCCAAACGCAAAATGGTAGAGGCTAACCTGCGATTGGTAGTTTCGGTAGCCAAGAAATACATTAAGCGTAATATCGACCTACTGGATTTGATTCAGGAAGGAACGATCGGTATGCAGCGTGGCGTAGAAAAATTCGACCCCAGCAAGGGCTACCGTTTTTCAACCTATGCTTACTGGTGGATTCGGCAAGCCATCACCCGCGCCATTGCCGAAAAAGCTCGCGCTATTCGTTTACCTATTCACATTACTGAAAAGCTAAACAAAATCAAAAAGGCGCAGCGGTCTTTGGCTCAACAACTAGGACGAGCAGCAACTGTCCCCGAGTTAGCCATAGAACTGGAACTCACTCCCAAACAGGTACGAGAATATCTAGAGCGTGCTCGGCAGCCGTTATCTCTGGATCTACGAGTAGGTGACAATCAAGATACCGAGCTGGGAGATCTGTTGGAAGATCCAGGAGTCTCTCCGGAAGAGTTTGTGATTCAATCTTCTTTACAAATGGATTTGGAAAAGATGATGGCTGAACTATCTCCACAGCAGCAACAGGTCTTGACGATGCGTTTTGGTTTACACGACAGCCAGCCTTTAACTTTGGCCAAAATTGGTGAAATGTTAAATATCAGTCGCGAACGAGTGCGCCAAATTGAGCGGGAGGCGATCGCCAAATTGCGGAAACGCAAAGACGATATCCGAGAATACGTAGCCTAAATATTTAAGCTGCAATGTATGGGGGCGGGGGGCTAGAAACCTCCTGCGGCCTTCGCTCTAGAACTCATGAATAGCACAAATTATCTGGCCACTCCTAAAATTTCAGGCCGGGATTGTTGTATCATCGGTTCTACAACAACAATGGAAAATCCGTCACAAGCTGATACGATTACCGTTGTGTTTGTATAGGTGATTATTCAGATATTAGACTTTTTGTGCTCAATTTGAAACAAATTAGTGTGGAAAGACATCTAGGTACACATCTATAATTATCCCCAACTGTCTTAGGTGATTGACCAACGTTCCCGCACGCTCCGTACAGCCAAATTGCCATTAGTTGTAGCTTTTGTTTACACACTAATTGCTTTGACTTTGGCCCCGTCTGCACAAGCTGGGCAATTAAAGACCTGGCAGCTATCTAGCGATGGCAAGCGCCTATCCTTTAAAACTGATGGGAGAGTACAACCAAAAGCTTTATTGTTATTTGCACCAACCAGACTAGTGATTGACTTACCGGCTACTACCTTTCCCAGGCGTACCATTACGCAAAAACTATCTGGCTACTATAGCACCCTGCGCGTGGGCCAGGTTAACAGCAACACAACTCGCTTGGTTTTAGAGGTTCGACAAGGATATACACTAAATCCTAAGCAGATCAGTTTTACGGGGTTGAACCCGATCGACTGGATCGTAGATATTCCTAATCCCACAGTCGGCAAAATCCCAAATCTCTAGTCCCAATTGTTTAAACCTCGAAAAGATAGGAGCAAAACCTCGTGAAACTGAACTGGCTATTACCCGGTATTATTGGTTCCTTGTTGGCCGCATTGGTAGCATTGCCAGCTGCCGCCTCAGAAATAGTTTCTTGGCGGTTTGATCAAACTAACAATCGACTAGATTTTGCTACCGATAGTCGGGTAAAGCCAGAAGCCCAATTACTAGCTGACCCAGGCAAGCTAGTGATATCCTTGCCGGAGACCAAGCTGAACAAGTCTACGCAGCGTCAGCCTATTGGTAAAGGTGTTCGGGAGTTGCGAGTTGGATATAACGATGAGACCCGTACCACCAATTTAGTATTTGAGCTAGAGTCCGGCTATATATTTGATCCCAGACAGATCTTGATTAGGGCTAATAGTGCTAATCAGTGGTCAGTACAGTTGCCCGAAGCGCAGTTATCTAAGGGGGCTGCACCGACGGGTAGTGTGTCTGTATTCAATGAAACAGGTGGTTTAGTTGCGCCCGATCGACAGGTGACTACCAGTGTGGTTACTGGGGTTAGTAGTTCAGCGCCACCAGCTAGTTCGGCAACTCTAATAGCCGCATCAGGAGCACCGGTGACCATCAGTGCGGTGGAAGTGGACAAGCAGTATAACCGGGTCATTATTCGCGGTAGTCGTCAGCTCAGTTACAGTGGTAGCTGGGATGCTAAAGGCTCTGTCTATCGAGTGGTAATCCCCAATGCTCGGCTAGCTGGCAACTTTAAGTTTCCTTCCCAAAATGAAGTTAATCTTCAGATTTTTTCTGCTGGCCCCAACTCGGTGCAGGTAGAAGTCCGACGCTTCGATCGCAATCAGATTGGTCCAGTTGTTCAGTACTACGCTGGTCAGATTTTGTCTTTGCCCTATGGTGGTTCACCCCGGCCAGTGGTAGCAGAAGCTCGTCAACCCAGCAACACAGCAACACCACGCACCACAGTGCCGACAACCTTCCCCGCTGGGAGGCCAGTTAATCGCCAAGTTTTAGTCATGCTTGACCCTGGCCATGGAGGTAAAGATCCTGGCGCCATCGGAATTGGTGGTCTCAAGGAAGTTGATGTGATTCTACCGATCGCTAAACGAGTTTCTAGGATATTAGAAAGCCAAGGTATTCGTACTAAATTGACTCGAGATAGTGGCTACTTTGTCGGCCTAGACGAACGAGTTGTTATGGCCAATCGCAATAATGCTACTGTCTTTGTCAGTATTCATGCTAACTCGATAGACGGACGGTCTGATGTCAATGGGCTAGAAACCTACTTCTATGGTCAAGCGGGTGGAAGAATGGCTGAAGTCGTGCATCGCAATGTGCTGAGTACAGTCACTCAGAAAGGATTCTATATTGGCAACCGAGGGACTCGTAGTGCCCGTTTCTTAGTTCTGCGGAAGTCTCAGATACCAGCGATTCTGGTAGAAACTGGATATTTGACTAATGCTGCTGAAGTAGCCAGACTGCGGCGGGATGACTATCAAGAAGCAGAAGCCGAAGGAATCGCCAAAGGAATCATTGAATATCTACGCCAATAATTTTAATGGCTATAAGTAGAAGACTCAATATTGCTGTTCATTGATAGCTGAAATTGATACAAATACATGAATCCAATTTGGTAAAGATATGATACAAATGTTGAAAGCATTCTAGTGCTGTATCTTATACCTGATTGAGGTTTACCTTGCTGATTGTCCCTGTCGCCTCATCGCCTTCTATCCGTACTGCTAATGCCCAGATTGGTGTGTTCGATAGTGGAGTAGGCGGTTTGACAGTTTTAAAAGAGATTCATAAACAGCTGCCCCATGAATCAGTTTTATACTTTGGTGATACTGCCCGGGTACCCTATGGCAATCGGGAACCGGGTGAAATTGTCCAGTTCGTGCGCGAAATTTTGACCATGATGGCACAGCGCCAAGTAAAAATGGTGCTGATGGCCTGTAGCACTGGTTCAGCCTTAGCTTTAGATATAGTGCGCGCTGAGTTCGATTTTCCAATCGTGGGCGTGGTTAAGCCTGGAGCCAGAGCGGCTGTTAAGGCTGGCCGCCGGGTGGGGGTAATTGCCACCCAGGCCACCGTGAACAGTAAAGCATATGGCAATGAGATGCGACGTGGCGATTCCACCGTAAAAGTTTGGGAAGTGGCCTGTCCCCAGTTTGTGCCGCTGATTGAACAGAACCGCATCCATGAGCCGGAGACCTTGGAAATTGCCAGGGAATGCTTACAGCCGTTGATTGATGTCAATATCGATGCGTTAGTTTTTGGCTGTACTCACTATCCACATCTAAAAACAGTCTTTGAAAAATTTATGCCGCCAGAGATTAATTATGTAAATCCGGCAGAATCGGCGGTGACGGAAGCATTGAAAGTATTAGAGCAAGAACAGCTCCAAAATACTAGCGATCGAATGGGTGAGACTAGTTTTTATGTGAGTGGCTGTGCCGAGAGTTTTGCCAAGCTTTCCGTGAACTGGTTAAACCATCAGCCGCCAGTCGGAAATATTTCAGTAGCATCTTTGCAATCCTTCACTGCATTTTAGATTCGGAAATCTCTTACCATCACCGTCAATCAGGAAAATAGCTTAGAATGATTGTAAACTTTCGTGAAATGCTTGTCTAAGCCAGCCTGTGACTCATGACTTCGGTGACTTCTCTTTTCGCTCCTGTTGAAGCTGACTTGAAAGTTTTGACGGAAAATCTTAAATCTTTAGTGGGTGCCCGCCACCCTATTCTGTACGCAGCTGCGGAACATTTATTTTCGGCGGGTGGCAAGCGCGTGCGACCGGCAATTGTGCTACTGATTGGGCGGGCAACGATGCCTGGTGAAGATATTACTCCCCGTCATCGACGATTGGCAGAGATCACGGAGATGATCCACACAGCCAGCTTGGTGCACGATGATGTCCTAGACACTGCTGATACCAGACGCGGTTTGCCCACTGTTCACGACCAATTTGGTAACCGGGTAGCAGTTTTGGCCGGTGATTTCTTGTTTGCCCAGTCTTCATGGTATCTGGCTAACCTCGATAACCTAGTGGTGGTCAAACTACTCTCTCAAGTCATTATGGATTTAGCTGAGGGTGAAATTCAGCAGAGCTTGAATAGCTTCGACCCAGAACTGTCGATCGATACCTATCTAGAAAAGAGCTATTTTAAGACAGCATCCTTGCTAGCTAATAGTGCTAAGGCTTCCGCTATTCTTAGCGACCTTTCTGAGGCCGCCTGTGAAAAGATTTATCTCTATGGTCGGCATTTGGGGCTAGCTTTTCAGATTGTGGATGATATTTTAGACTTCACCAGTTCGGCAGAAACCCTGGGAAAACCAGCCGGTTCGGACTTGGCCGGTGGTAATCTAACTGCGCCCACTCTTTATGCCATGCAGGAGCATCCTGCCCTAGCTGATTTGATTGCCAATGAATTTACTAATGCGGGCGATTTGGAAAAAGCTTTATACTTAGTGCTCGATAGCCAAGGCATCAATAAATCTTGGGAATTGGCTACTTTTCATACCCAGCAAGCCATTGAACAACTCGCTGACTTACCACCATCAGCATCACGGGATGCTTTAGTGGCGATGGCTGATTATGTGTTAAAGCGGGCTTACTAGCAACGAAAAATCAGAAATTGGGCATAATCCAATCAAATGACATCGGAGGAAGGTCACTGCGGTTCTGTTGTGGCAGTGTTACCCAAAAATGGTTCTTTTTGAACCATGCCAAATATAGCAGTCGCCATCATGGCGGGACTCCGCTTGATAGCGGGTAATTGACTTATCAACAAATTCCTCTAGAATCAATCTAGAGAGAGAGTTGGCGAGGTGGTTGCAGACTGATGAAAGTCAGCGCTGAGGAAAGTCCGGGCTTCCGAAAGACCAAACTTGCTGGGTAACGCCCAGTGCGAGCGATCGTGAGGATAGTGCCACAGAAAAATACCGCCTGTAAAGGTAAGGGTGCAAAGGTGCGGTAAGAGCGCACCAGCAACATCGAGAGGTGTTGGCTCGGTAAACCCCGGTTGGAAGCAAGGAAGGGGCAAAGGTTGGTTTTTTCCCTGTCCCGTAAAGAACCCGCTTGAGGTGGCTAGCAATAGCTATCCCAGATAGATAACCGCCGTTTTGGTTGGCAACAATCAAAATAACAGAACCCGGCTTATGTTCTAGCTCTCTCTTTATAAATTCAATTTACCTAAGATTCCGTATCATTCAGTGGCTAATCGTCAGAAACAATTACAAAATTTGATTAGTCGCCTGGGTCTACCGGAGACTACCATTGTTAATTGGGAGCTACTTGATATTGCTTTGACTCATCCCACTATGGGTCTGCCAAATTATGAGCAGTTGGAGTTTATTGGCGATTCGGTAGTGCGGTTAGCTGCTTCGGAGTTTTTGTGGGAAAACTATCCCAATGGTACGGTGGGTGATTTTTCGGCTGTCCGAAAAGTTTTGGTTAGCGACCAAGTTTTGGCCAAATTAGCCGGAAGCTATGGATTCGATCGATATCTTCTCTTAGCACCTAGCGCCGCTGGTGATGTTTCTGGGAAAGTATCCCGGATGGCCGATGCTTTTGAGTCGGTGTTGGGAGCACTTTACCTGACGACCAAAGACCTGACCCTAGTTAGACCCTGGTTGGATGAACATTTTCAGCAACTGAGCACCGAGATTTTACAAGATCCGGCACGGCTTAATTACAAAGATGCCTTGCAAGAACTAACTCAAGCTCGCTATAAAACATTGCCAGAATATCGAGTGCAAGAATCACCAGTCAAAACGGCACCAGAATATCGGTTTACGGCGGAAGTGTGGGTAAAGGATAAACTATGGGGCAGTGGCACTGGTCAATCGAAAAAAGCCGCCCAGCAGACAGCTGCCAAGGTCGCTTTTTGGGAATTGAGTGGTGCCGGCAAATCAGCGCAAGTTTGATGAACAAACAATCGACACCTTTATATATGTATCAAAATTTAATTTTGTTTGATGGAGTATGCAATTTCTGTAATACAGCTGTGCAGATAGTGGTGGCGATCGATCGCCAGCAAATTTTCAAGTTCGCGGCGATTCAGTCCGAATTAGGCCAGCAACTCTATCGTCAGCATGGTTTAGATCCCACCGATATTCAAACTCTGATGTTGATTGATGGCCCCCGAGCTTTAACCAAAAGTGATGCCGCGTTAGCCGTATTATCCAGACTAGAAGGCGGTTGGCAATTTTTAGCAGCTTTTCAGGCGCTGCCCCAGCCTTTACGCGACTGGGCTTACACCGAGTTTGCCCGCCAACGGTTTCGGTTATTTGGACGGCGGGAAACTTGTATGGTGCCCACGCCCGAATTACAGGCGCGGTTTGTCAGCTAGTTATTTGGATTTAGTCTGGCGTTTAATTTGGAGCTGAATCCACCGTTGCCAGCGCTGGAAGCTGTCTTCATCTGGCCTGGTTTGTTGCCAAGCTGGCCGTTCGACGATGCGTTGTCGCCAAGCATCTAGGCGGGGATAGTCTGCTAACGATACGTCCAAACGATGAAAGAGGGGGACGACGGCACCAGCCACGATATCACCTAGGTTTAATTGATATTCCTGCTGAGCACCTACGCCCCAGCTACCAAAATATTTTCGGTCTTGTAATTCATCATCCAAAAATTGCCAAGCAGTAGCTAACCGTTGATGCACAGTATCAGATATCGGTTGGTGAGCAGCGTTGATGATTGGTATGAAGTTGGGCATTAATTCATTTACTGTGATCATTTGCACCATCCGCATTTTGGTAATGGCTGCGATATCCGTGGGCATCAATGTTGGCGAGGGGTAGCGCAGTTCCAAATAATCCATAATGGCGATCGACTCAATTACTCGCAAGTCACCATCGACAATAACGGGTACATGATGAAAAGGACTGAGCGCCAAAAACTCCGGCTCTAGCTGCTGACGAGCAGCCAAATCGACCAAAATAGGTTGGTGGGGAATCTGTTTTTCTAAGAGCATCAGCCACACCCGCCGGGCGATCGGAGATAGGGGATGGTAATAAAATTTCAGCATGGTGTACTCCAAGTAGTTAGCAACTAAATTGTTTAAGACCGATCGGTCTGTTTGAGATTAAAAAAATTTGGCCAGTATCCGGCCATCAAAGCAATAACGTGTTGACATAATCGAGCAGATGCTGCCGCGCCCGTTCTAGATAAACGCGATCGCCATAAAGCTGCGACATCATCATGGCACCTTCCATGATCGCAATGATCATACTGGCACTAGTGGCCGGATCGATCGATCGCTGCACTTCGCCATGTTCGATCCCCCAGCGCAGAATTTTGGTTAACAGCTGTTGCCATTGATCCATAGCTTGCTGGGCACAATGCCGCAACGCAGGGTGAGCATGATCGCTTTCGATCGCTGTGTTCAAAATTGGACAGCCCCCAGCAATCGGGGGATTGGCAGCGGTCTCACAAAAAGTGTTGATCATCGCTTGCAACCGGACTTTTGCCGAGCGTTGACCACGCAGAGCCACCGCATACCGTTTTTGCATGAGCTGGACAGCATAATTAAAAGATTCGATCGCTAGTTCGTCTTTGCTTTGAAAGTGGTTGTAAATTCCTCCTTTTTTCAAGCCGGTAGCCGCCATAATATCCGCGATCGATGCCCCCGCATAGCCACGCTGATTGAACAGTGCGGCTGCTTGGTGAATGATATGAGCGCGGGTGATTTGGGCTTTGGACATAACTAGCCATCTAAAAACCGATCGGTCTTTTATTGATTGTATTACAGCTGGCGATCGATCTCCCAAACCACCTCATCACACAAGTCCGGAAATGGTTGATCAATCCTTGGAATCTTTAGGTGATAGATAGGTATAGCGCCCCAGACTACTCTCATAATTCTGTAACAAGTGCTGCGATTCCTGGAGGGTAATCTTTTTCTCCAGCAACGCCTGCTCCGACTTCTTCCGAATATTCTCTACCAAATCCTCGGCATCATACTGTACATATCCCACTACTTCCTTCATGGTGTCGCCCTTCACCACATGCTCGATTTGATAGCCCTTCGGGGTCAGCTTGATATGTACCGCATTGGTATCACCAAATAAATTGTGCAGATTCCCCATAATTTCTTGATAAGCGCCACCCAAAAACAACGCCAAATAATAGGGCTTATTCTTCTTCAAGTGATGCAGTTCCAGTACTGGTTTCACATCCCGCAAATCAATAAATTGGTCGATTTTGCCATCACTATCACAAGTCAGATCCGCCAAAATCCCCCGCTTCACCGGCTCCTCATCCAGACGATGAATCGGCATGATCGGAAATAATTGATCGATCGCCCAACTGTCTGGTGCCGACTGAAAAACTGACATATTCACGTAGTAAATCGAAGCCATCATCTGCTCCAGATCTTCCAAATCGTCTGGTACATAATCTAGATCATTGATAATGTCCATGATTTTCTTACAGCTGGCCCAGTAAAACTGCTCAGCTCGCGCCCGTTCGGTAATACTCAAGTAGCCTAAGTTAAAGCGATTCAGGGCCTCTTCTTTAAACTGAGTGATATCGTGATAAGCCTCTTGGAAATTCTCTGTGGTGATGGTTTGGTAGGTGTCCCAGAGGTTCCGGATCACCTGATGCTCCTTATCGGTGGGAGCGTTGGGTAGATCGGTGCGGACTTCACTGCTGCCCAGTACATCAAAAATTAATACCGATTGGTGGGAAGCAACCGCCCGACCGCTTTCACTCACCAAAATTGGAGCGGGGATCTTGCGTTCGCTGCAAGCATCTTTCACTTCCGCCACAATGTCGTTGGCATAATTTTGAATATTGTAATTTTTAGAAGCATGAAAGTTGGTCTGAGAACCGTCATAATCTACTCCCAAGCCGCCGCCGACATCTAAATACTTCATGTTGGCACCCAGTTCGGCCAGCTCCACATAAATTCTACTGGCTTCGGCAATGGCTTCTTTGATTACCGAAATCGAAGAAATTTGCGAGCCAATATGAAAATGAAGCAGCTGCAAGCAGTTCAACATCTTGGCATCCTTTAGCCGATCGACCACCATGATGATTTCGGGAATAGTCAGGCCAAACTTGGCTCGATCGCCGCTGGAAGTTCCCCAGCGTCCCATCCCTCGGCTGTTGAGCTTGGCACGCACACCCAAATTTGGTTCAATACCTAAGGATTTAGCTGCTTCGATCGCCAGTTCTACTTCTTCGATTTGCTCCAACACAATAATCGGTGTTTGGCCAAGTTTCTGAGCCAGCATCGCTGTTTCCACATATTCCCGATCCTTATAGCCATTACAGATAATGAGAGAACCAGGCGTATCTAAAGTGGCCAGGGCAATCATTAGCTCTGGCTTGGAGCCAGCCTCTAGACCAAATTGATAGGGCTTACCAAACTTTACTAAGTCTTCGACCAAATGGCGTTGCTGGTTGCACTTAATCGGAAATACCCCCCGATAACTGCCACCGTAGTTGTAACGGGCAATCGCTTTGGCAAAAGAGGCGTTGAGTCGTTCCAGCCGGTCTTCTAAAATGTCGGAGAAGCGGATCAACAGGGGCAAGGCCAAATTTCGATCTTTGAGAGAGTTCACTAAATCGAATAAATCTAGGGAGCCGCCACGATCACCGCGGGGGGAAACAGTAACGTGACCAGCAGCATTAATTGAAAAGTATGGTTCACCCCAGCCATTGATCCGATATTGCTTCTCGCTATCTTCGATCGACCAAGATCCGCCTTTGCCTTCTTTGTGCTTTTTCTTCTTTTTTCCCGATCCACTGACTAGCTGCTCCGTCATGGTAATTACTTCTTCTTGGTATTTAGTATCAGCTAGCCCTAATTCCATCTCTAATTTGCTCCCAAAACCACTGGCAATGTTTAAGTCTAACCGAAATTTTTCAGCCAGAATGCTCTCATAGATAAATATAACCCAACAAATATTCAGATCAGTCATCAAAACTTCCTGAAGGGATGGAGATCGCTATGTATACAGCACAGGTAGATGCACCTTTATTACTCACTCCTGGCCTCGGCTAGGAGATTTTTATTGTTTGTCATCAACAACATAAACAACTATTTAAAATCATCCTGATTGCTAGTCATTGTGAACGGATATATCAGAGGTAGATGCACCCTGATTTGTTGCTCCTGGTCTTGGCTGGGAGCTTTTTCTATTAGAATTTTAGATATTACTTTCAAGCTTTTCCTTATGGCGGTTGACTCCATTTCAATTCGGGTTAAACTTTTTGCGATTTTTCAAGAAGTGCTGGGCACCGACCAAATTGAGCAGCAAGTCTCGATCGGCACCACGGCTGGCCAAGTTCTGGCTCAAATAATTAATCAATATCCAGCGCTCGCGGCCTGGCAGTCGGTGACTAGACTGGGTGTTAATCTCCAGTTCGTTCCTTCCGAAACTATTTTAGAAGCTGGCGATGAATTGGTATTGATTCCGCCAGTCAGTGGGGGCTAGCGCCGCTGAGGATGCGATATCCTAAACTAGTGGCAATCTGCCCTGAATTTGTTTCTAGTTGCTTTAAAAATTTGTTTATGCCTAATTTTCTGCTTGAAGTCGGTACCGAAGACCTACCCGCTGGATTTGTGGGCGATGCTACCAAACAATGGCAGCGACTGATTCCAGCTCGTTTACAAGAGCAGCATCTGGAATATGGCAGCATACAGGTTTATAGTACGCCTCGGCGGCTAGCGGTGTTGATTGAGGGTCTACCAGACCAGCAGCTTGATCGAACCGAAGAAATTAAGGGGCCACCAGCTGGAGCCGCCTTTAAAAATGGCCAGCCAACGCCAGCCGGGGCGGGGTTTGCCAAGAAGCAGGGTGTAGAATTAAACGACTTGACAATCCGTCCCACCGATAAAGGAGATTTTGTTTTTGTTACCAAACAGATCCCAGGACGGCAAACTACCGAGATTTTGACCGAGCAGATTCCCCAGTGGATTTTTGGCTTGGAAGGCAAGCGGATGATGCGCTGGGCGGATGGCGATCTGAAGTTTCCCCGGCCAATTCGCTGGTTGGTGGCACTGTGGGGCAAGGAGATCATGCCAATTAGTTTGGTGAATGACCAAGAAGAAATTAAGAGCGATCGAATGACCCACACTCACCGGGTACTTCATCCAGAGCCAGTGTCGATCGACAGTCCTGATGCCTACGTAAATACCTTAGCGGCAGCTGCGGTGAAGGTCGATCGAGCGGCGCGGTTCCAAGAAATCAGTACCCAGATTTTAGCGGCGGCCACCCACAAAGGCGGTGTGACCGAACTGTATCCCGACTTACTAGAAGAAGTGACCGACTTAGTAGAATTCCCGACAGCGGTGGTCGGTGAGTTTGAACCAGAATTTTTGGCACTACCAATCGAAGTGATTACCACGGTGATGGTGACCCACCAGCGTTATTTTCCGCTGTTTACTGATGCTTCCAAACAAAAACTGCTGCCCTATTTCATTACGGTCAGCAATGGCGATCCAGCCAAATCTGCCATTATTGCAGCGGGCAATGGGCGGGTGATTCGGGCGCGGCTGGCCGACGGCCAATATTTTTACCAGGCCGACCTGGCTCAGCCTTTGGCAGACTATGTGGCCAAGCTAGCCACTGTCACCTTCCAGGCCGATTTAGGTTCGATGGCGCAGAAGGTCGGGAGGTTAACAGTTAATGCCGCTTTAATTGCCGAGTCTCTCCACCTCTCTGCTGCCCAAAAACAACAGATCGATCGAACGACTCAACTTTGCAAGGCCGATTTAGTCACCCAGATGGTCGGCGAATTCCCGGAGCTGCAAGGGATTATGGGCGAAAAATATGCCGTCGCGCAACAGGAAGACCTCCAAGTTGCCCAGGGTATTCGGGAGCATTATTTGCCCCGCAATGCCGAAGATAGCTTGCCATTAACTCTCTGTGGACAAGTGGTGGGTTTAGCCGATCGACTGGATACTTTGGTTTGCATATTCGGCTTAGGACTGATTCCGACCGGTTCCTCCGATCCTTTTGCCCTGCGCCGGGCGGCTAATGCGATCGTCAATATTATTTGGCAAACCGGTCTGCAACTAAATTTGTGGGAATTGATCGATCAACTAGTGGCCAATTTCCAGCAGTCCTATAGCAGCGTAGCTAAATTAAACAGTGCCGAGTTAACCGAGCAACTGCGCGACTTTTTCCTGAAACGTCTACGCACCGCTCTTCAAGAAGATCATGCTATTGACTACGACTTAGTAAATGCTGTTTTGGCCGAAAACGACCCTGAGTACAGCCAGCGCGGTTTAAGTGATTTGTTGGATTTGCGCGATCGAGCAATCTTCTTGCAAGAAATTAGAAGCAACGGCCAACTGGCTACTATCTATCCGATTGTTAATCGATCGGCTAAGCTTTCCAAGCAAGGCACCTTGAATACCCAAGTTTTAGATCCGCAGGAACTGGTGCAGCCTAATTTGTTTGCTAAAACCTCAGAGAAAAACTTTTACGATGCCGTCACGGCTTTGGTGCCAACTACTCAGGCGGCTCAAGCCGATCGCAATTATCAACTGCTGGTCGATGCCTTGGTGCAGATCGCGCCAACAGTGACTGGTTTCTTTGATGGGGAAGATAGCGTGTTAGTGATGGACCCCAACCCCGAAATTAAGGCTAATCGCTTGAATTTATTGGGATTGCTCCGCAATCATGCTAGAATCCTGGCTGATTTTGGTGAGATCGTAAAGCAATAGGCTGGTCGTTTCACCACTCTTTGGTGGAATTAACTGGAATTAACCATAAACTATGCCTACATCTACTGTTATTGGTCTGGGTCGCTCGGGGATTGCCGCTGCTAAATTACTACGCCAACAGGGTTATGCTGTCACATTGAGCGATCGAGGTCAGAACGAGATCTTAGTAACGCAGGCTCAGCAAGTCACTGATCCAGGCATCATTGTCAAGCTGGGAGATGGTTTTTCGCCTAATCCTGAGCTGGACTTAATTGTGGTCAGTCCGGGGGTGCCTTGGGATGTACCCGCCTTGGTACAAGCCCGCGCCTTGGGTATTGAAACGATTGGAGAAGTAGAATTAGCCTGGCGATCACTGCAATCGCAGCCCTGGCTAGGAATTACCGGCACCAATGGTAAAACTACCACCACAGCACTAGTAGCCGCTATTTTTCAAGCCGCACAGTTCAATACCCTGGCCTGTGGCAACATTGGCTATGCCGCCTGTGAATTAGCATTATTAGACAAAAATCCCGACTGGGTGATTGCCGAACTGAGCAGCTACCAGATCGAATCTTCCAACACGCTGGCTCCCAAGATAGGGATTTTCACCACTCTCACCCCCGACCATTTAGCGCGTCACACCACCGTCGAAAATTATTACCAAATTAAGTCGAAGCTGCTGAATAATTCCGAATTTCAGATCTTGAATGGTGATGATCCTTTTCTGGCTGCTCATGCCGCTGACTGGCCTCGGGCATTTTGGACAAGTATCAATGGCTATGAGCAAGTGCTGGGCGATAAGGCTCAAGGTACTTATATTGCTGATGGTTGGGTAGTATGCCAAGGCGAACAAATTCTGTCGATCGCTGATCTAAAGATGCCCGGTAGCCATAATCGCCAGAATCTATTAATGGCGGTGGCGGCAGCGCATCTAGCCGGTATTGACAAAGCGGCGATCCAGCAAGCTGTCAGTAGTTTTGCTGGGGTGGCACACCGCTTGGAATATATCTGCACCTGGCAGGGCGTGGACTATATCAATGACAGTAAAGCTACCAACTACGACGCAGCGGATGTGGGGCTGATGGCGGTGGATACCCCGGCGATTTTGATTGCGGGTGGTGATCCCAAAGAAGGTGATGATACTAGTTGGTTGGCTAATATTCAAAAGAAAGCAGCAGCGGTGTTGTTAATTGGGAATGCCGCTCCCCAGTTTGCCCAGCGGTTGCAGGCCGTGGGGTTCGATCAATATGAAATTGTGGAAACGATGGCCAGAGCAGTGCCTCGATCAACAGCATTGGCCACTAAGTATCAAGCAAAAGTAGTGTTGCTATCACCGGCCTGCGCCAGCTTTGATCAATACCGCAGTTTTGAAGAACGCGGCGACGATTTCCGTCAGCTCTGTCTATCTCAAAGCAACTCTTAGCCAATCGATAGTTCTCCCAGGTCTCCATCCAAAGTAGCCATCACTCCTACCGGCAGACTGGCATTACAGCCATCATGACCAAAGGGCAAATCGGCCACAATCGGAATCCCTAAATCCCCCAGCCGATCGCGCAGCACCTCCTCCACAGTCAAACTAGGCGAGCCAGGTGCGGCCTCGCACTGACTAAACCGACCCACCGCAATCCCACTCACCTGTTGCAGTAAACCACTCAGTCGCCATTGAGTCAACATTCGATCGATCCGATAGGGTGCCTCGGTGACATCTTCGATCGCTAAAATCACCCCGGCTAGCGGCGGCTGGATCGGCGTATGCAATAAGTGAGTCGCCACCGTTAAATTAGCTGGCAGTAAAACACCTTGTACTTTCCCCTCCTGCCAACTTTGGCCAGTTAGAGGGGCAACCCCCCGCCCCGCGACCCAATCAAACAAGCGTTGTCGCGACCACTTTGGTTCCGTGGCGAGGGTCGTCAGTACCGGGCCATGCAAACCAGATACACCCTGTTGAGCTAAGCTCCACAGCAGACTGGTAATATCGGAAAAACCAATCAGCCATTTGGGTGTTGTTGTTGGCCACTGCCAATCTTCCAGCAACCGCGCCCCGCCATAACCACCCCGTACACACAAAATACCTTTGCATTGGGAATCTGCCCAAGCATCGGCCAGATATTGCCGCCGCTGCTGATCGCTTTGGGCTAAATATCCCCAGCCATCACTGCCATCATGGTCAATCTGAACCTGATATCCTTGCTCCTGCCATAATTCCACCCCAGCCGCTAACAAAGTAGTTTCGCGCAAACGACCACTGGGCGCGACTACCCGTAGTAAATCTCCCATTTGCAAAGGGGGAGGTGGTGCACAAGGGTAAATCATGGGAATAAATATATATGTAAGGAGAATTTTAAAGTTAAACTGACTGAAGTAGTCGGTAACCCCCAGCGCTAAGTATCGATTGTAAAACTTTCTTTACTGCTTATCACCAGCCCAAATCAAGATATCTAACTTCACCTAAGCCGAATGGAGAAACAACCTCCTGTGAAAACTATGGCGGCAACAATTATCTGCCCTAATCCCGAATGTCATGCTCCTAACCAATTGAGCCAGAGTTTTTGTGCTCATTGCCGTTTTCCTATTCCGAAGGTTTACCTATGGGCAATAGGTGAAGAAATAAATAATTTTCCAGTTGGGCAAGTTTTGAACAGTCGCTACTTACTAGTTAATAAAAAAACTATTCTAGACACTAAGCCAGCGATGAAGTTGGAAATTAGTGAAAAAGTAACAAATGAAATTGCTAAATATTTGCGTTTGCTGCCTTATAAACTGCATATTCCCCAAATTTATGGCTCAATGGCCGGGTTCCGGACGGGTCGGCGGAGCAATCCGATTTGGCTATTAGAAAATCCTCCCATTTATAGTAGTAACTTAACCAGGAATCTCTCTGGTCAATTGATGCCAGATATCGAATCGGCTTGGAAGACAGCTGGTTCGATGCGTCAGTTAAACTGGCTCTGGCAAATTGCCCGTCTTTGGACACCACTAATGGAAGAGGGCGTAGCTGGTACTCTACTCAATGCTCATTTACTACGAGTTGATCAAGGCATTATCAAGATTTTAGAGTTTTCGGGTAATACTAACGCTCCTACATTTGCTGATTTAGGTCGCATGTGGCAAAAATGGCTGAAAAACACTCGATTAGGAGCGGCACCAGCTGTTGAAAAAATCTGCCAGGGCTTAATCGAAGGCGAGATCAAGGAGCCGGAGGAATTGATCGCATTTTTGGATCATGCCTTAGCGATCAATGGCCAACGCCAGTTTTTAGAATGTGAATATTTGACTTTGAGCCATACTGGACCAAAGCGTCATCAAAATGAAGATTCTTGCTATCCTCCCAGTGGTGACGCACCAGTGCACAAAACAGGTTATGACCTGAGTCTAGTCCTAGTATGTGATGGTGTTGGTGGACATCAGGGGGGTGAAATTGCTTCTGGCCTGGCGATCGAAACTATCCGTAACCGACTAGAAAACGTTTTGGACAAGCCAGAGAACCGTAATCCGGAGTCGATCGCTAGCCAAATTTCTACTTCGATCTGTGTGGCTAATGACCTAATTAGTCTGCGCAACGACAGCGAAAGTCGCCAAGAACGCCAGCGGATGGGTACTACGATGGCCATGACCTTAATTCATGGCCATGAAGTTTATATTGCTAATATTGGGGATAGTCGTATCTATCGCATTACCCGCAGTGCTTGTCAGCAAATTACTTTAGATGATGATTTAGCGACTCGTGAAGTGCGACTGGGCTACAGTCTTTATCGGGAGGCGCTAACCATTCCTTCTGCGGGGTCTCTTTTTCAAGCCTTGGGCATGAATTCTTCAACTCACCTGTACCCAGCCGTACAGCGTTTAATTATTGATGAAGAATGTATTTTTCTGCTGTGTTCAGACGGATTGAGTGACAACAATCGCGTTGAGCAGTTTTGGCAGAACGATATCTTGCCGATTCTCGAAGGTAAGATTGATTTGATTGCTGCTAGCCATCGTTTGATCAACACTGCGAATAATCTCAATGGTCATGACAATGTCACGGTGGCGCTACTGCATTGTCGAGTACAGCAACCGCGCGAAGCGGGGCAATTAACCGGACTAGATCATCCTGGCCAATCGATCGATCTAGCACCAGTGGACACCTTGATGTTGCCTAGCCCCCATACAGTTACGGCTCAACCGACCAAGAGTAAATCCCAAGTATGGGTAGGATTGTTGGCCATGCTCATGGCCACTGGAATGCTAGGAGCGGTAGCTTTACGGGGAGGGGTTTCTAACAATTCTGCCCCTCCGATCAATCCACCTACCGATTAATTTAAGTGTTAAAGGTATAGTGGTGAATAAATTTTTCACCCCCTTTATCTGGGCAGATTTCTAGAATTCCTGGATTGTTGGCAACTGCGATCGATAGTTTACTATCAGGTATATCAACAATCTCCAAAAATGGTATTATCAACCCCGCCGCCAGCTAACCCTCTCCAACGCTACTGGCGATCGATAGTTATAATCCTGGTGCTAGGGCTAGTTGTAGACATCGGGGCGCGTCTGAGCGCAGAGATATTATGGTTTCAAGAACTAGGCTACCTGCCGATGTATTTACGGCGGCTGGGCACGCAAGGGCTATTGGGAGTAGTTGTATTTACGCTCACTGCCATCTATTTGCTAGGTAATTTAGCACTAGCACAACGGTTGAAATCTCCCGAACTAGCACTAGATCGCCAGCAAATTTCGTCTCACACCCGTCCTTTTGCCCTCCGCTGGCTGCTGCCCTTAACGCTGGGTTTGAGCCTGCTGATCGGGTTGATTTTGGTTCATTATGGCCAGATGGCGATCGATCAATGGCAGATTGATCCTAATCTGCCCAGTGTTATCCCCCCAGCGCCAGTTCTATTTCGCCCCGAACTAATTTGGCAATTGGCCAAGCAGCTGCTCGTCCATGGCTGGATAACCTTTGGAGTAGTGGTTCTGGCGATCGCGATTCTCGTTTACCCACGCTTGCTGCTACGGGCGATTGCGCCGATCTTGAGTATCCTCATGGCTACGGTGCTATCTCGTCAGTGGATGAGAATACTCCCCTACTTTCAAGCCACTGCTTTTAACCGCCATGACCCCGTTTTTGGTCAGGATATTAGCTTATATGTATTTAGCCTCCCAGTGGGCGAGCTGCTGGAATTCTGGCTAATCGGTGGTTGTTTATATGGGTTTATTGCTGTCCTCCTGACCTATTTACTCGCTGGCGATAGTTTGAGCCAGGGGCGATTTGGAGGATTTTCTCGCCAGCAGCAACGCCATCTCTATGGGGTGGGCGGTAGCTTGATGCTGGTTGTGGGTTTCAGCTATGGGATGAGCTGCTATGAGTTGTTGTATTCACCTCGTGGCGTATCCTATGGGGCTAGCTATACCGATATTGTGGTGCAATTGCCAGCCTACGGTGGGTTGGGCATTTTAGCCTTGGCGATCGCGGGCTACTGCTTCTGGGGGACGATTTCTGCTACTCGTCATCTACTCAGGTGGAAATTGATGCTACTCGCGATCGGACTGGATTTAGGACTAGCGCTCGTCACCAGCACTGTTATACCGATGGCAGTTCAGTCGCTGGTGGTGCAGCCTAACGAATTAGCCCGAGAAACACCCTATATTCAACGTACGATCAAGATGACCCGCCAGGCTTTCGGGTTAGATAAAATTGATGCTCAAACTTTTAATCCCCAAGACAATCTAACCGAGCAAACGATTCAGGCAAACGATCGAACGATGCGAAATATACGCCTTTGGGATCAGGAACCTTTACTCGCTACCAATCGCGAACTGCAACAAATTCGCCTGTACTACCGGTTTCCTGATGCTGATATCGATCGATATCTCTTAGCTAGCGAACCGCCCACTGCACCTAAAATTAGCTCATCAACAGCCCCCCAAATTGAGAATCAAATTCCACCGAATCCGCCACCCAAAATTGCTTTAGAACCCCAACAAGTCCTGATTTCGGCACGAGAATTAGAATATACTGCCGTACCCAAGCAAGCCCAAACTTGGGTCAACCAACATCTGATCTACACCCACGGGTATGGCTTTACTGTTAGTCCGGTAAATCGGGTGGCTCCAGATGGATTACCGGAATACTTGGTTAAAGATATTGGCATTACCGCCGGAAGTCCCCTCACCACGGCTAGCGCCGCAGTGCGCCAGAGTATTCCGATCGGTCAACCCCGCATTTATTACGGGGAAAATACCAATACCTACATCATGACTGGCACCAAAGTCAAGGAGTTAGACTATCCCAGCGGCAATGACAATGTTTATAATGTCTACGATGGTCGCGGTGGCATTAATATTAGTTCGCCTGGGCGGCGATTGCTGTTTGCGAAATATTTGAATGACTGGCGCATGGTGTTAACACCGGAGTTTTTGCCAGAAACCAAGCTGCTATTCCGACGGAACTTGAATCGGCGGATTCGATCGATCGCCCCCTTCTTGAGATTCGATCGAGACCCCTACCTAGTGGCAGCGGATGCCAGATCTAACCCCAAAGATGCCCAAGATCCCAGCTATCTATACTGGATTGTCGATGCTTACACCACAAGCGATCGTTATCCTTATTCCGATGTGGGCAAAGAAGGAATCAACTATATTCGCAACTCAGTTAAAGTGGTCATCGATGCCTATCATGGCTCGGTCAATTTCTACATCACCGATCCTAGCGATCCGATCGTCACCACTTGGTCGAAGATTTTTCCCGATTTATTCAAGCCATTAAGTGCAATGCCCGTGAGCCTAAGGTCTCACCTCCGGTACCCCGCAGACTTCTTCAAGATTCAATCAGAACGCTTGATGACCTACCACATGACCGACCCCCAGGTATTTTACAATCGGGAAGATCAGTGGCAAATTCCCACCGAAGTCTACGGTGACCAACCCCGCTTGGTAGAGCCTTACTATCTAATTACCAGTTTACCAACTGTCCCCTTTGAAGAATTCATTCTACTGCTGCCTTATACGCCCCAACAGCGCACCAATTTGGTCGCTTGGTTAGCAGCTCGCTCCGATGGTGAAAACTACGGCAAGCTACTGCTCTACACCTTTCCCAAGCAACGACTGGTCTATGGTCCCGAACAAATCGAAGCGCGGATTAATCAAGATCCAGTGATTTCCCAGCAGATTTCCCTGTGGAATCGTCAAGGTTCGAGGGTAATTCAGGGCAACCTCTTAATCGTGCCGATTTCTGTGGCCAAAGGCTCCACTAACGATCAATCCTTGCTATACGTTGAACCCCTCTATCTGGAAGCAACTCAGAACAAACTACCAACTCTGATTCGGGTAATTGTGGCTTATGAAAACCGGATTGTGATGGCGAAAACACTCGCACAGGCATTAACAGCCATTTTTAAATCTTCCCCAACATCTGTCCCCCCGCCGATCGTCCGTCCAGTCACTGAGCCACTCCAGCCTTAACCGTTGCGGGGATGTAATTTTCTCCAGCCTAGACAAAAACTCACCGCACCAAGTTATATCTTTTCGACCCAACGGAGCTTGGCCGAACGAGCACGCGGATTTTCAGCGGTTTCGATATCTTGCGCAATAATCGGTTTTTTGGTTAATACTTTTAGCGCATCATCCTCACGCCAAGTGTGTTTAATCATTCGATCTTCTAGGCTATGAAAGCTGATGATACCTATATGGCCACCAGTTTTCAACCAGTTTGGTGTCACTGCTAAAAACTTTTCTAGGGAACTTAATTCCTCATTCACCGCAATGCGCAGAGCTTGGAACGATCGAGTTGCAGGATGAATTCGGCCATAGCGATAAGATTTGGGTACCGCGTAACTGATAGTTTCGGCTAAAGCCGTGGTGGTGTAAAAAGGTCGTTGCTCGACAATCCGGCGGGCAATTTGTCTTGATAAACGTTCTTCACCGTACTTGTAGAAGATATCGGCCAACTCCTTCTCGTCCCACTGGTTCACAATGTCGGCCGCAGTGAGATCTTGGCGGCAATCCATACGCATGTCTAAGGGTGCTTCGTTGCGAAAGCTAAAGCCCCGTTCAGCGACATCTAAATGCACGGAGCTGACTCCTAAATCAGCAATAATGCCATCGAAAGGTTGATCGGGCTGGTAGTCGGCATAATTGCCCTGCCAAAAAGTAACCTGCTGGCCATAAGGTTCCAATCGTGCTTGGGCAGCGGTTAAAGCTTGCTGATCTCGATCGATTGCCACTAACTGCACATCACTAGCTGCTTGCAAAATTAATTCACTATGGCCGCCGCCGCCAGTAGTCGCATCTAAATAACAACCGCCCGGAATGACTTGTAGCCCCGTGATAATTTCATTAGCGAGGACGGGAATATGATGAAACATAGTCTAGATAAAGCTCAGTCGTTCGGTTAGCGTTAGATAGACTATACCAAGAACTAGAACAGCAAGATCTAGGAACAAGCACAAGAATCATCCATTAAAAATCCCCCAGTAGTGGAGGATTTTTAAAAAGTGTCTGAAGGCTCTAGTATTTAGCTTGAATCTCAGTCGGTGACAGCCGGGTTTCAATTACTTGATCGATCAGCCCATATTCCTTTGCTTCATGGGGAGACATAAAAAAGTCCCGATCCATATCCCGCTCAATTCTCTCCAATGGTTGACCGGTTTTCTTAGCATACTCACCATTGAGCTGAGCACGTAGCCGCACAATTTCTCGCGCTTCAATTTCGATATCAGTGGCCTGACCACGTGCACCACCAGAAGGCTGGTGAATCATAATGCGAGAATGAGGCAGAGACAATCGTCTGTTCTTAGTACCAGCCATCAGCAAAAAAGAACCCATCGAAGCAGCTAAACCAACACAAATGGTTACCACTTCAGATTTAATGTGCTGCATGGTGTCATAGATGGCCATACCAGCTGTAACAGAGCCACCAGGCGAATTGATATAGAGATAGATCGGCTTCGAGCTATCTTCTGAATCTAAATACAAAAGGTAAGCCACAATTGAGTTGGCCATCTTATCATCTACTTCTTGCGTCAAAAAGATGATCCGTTCTCGGAACAGACGATCATAAATGCCAATCCACTGCTCATAAGTGCTACCAGGCAGCTTATAAGGAACGCTAGGAATACCAATTGGCATAACAAAATCTCCAAATTAATAATTACAACTAAGGCTTCGAGCTATTTAGCACCCGATCGATCAGTCCATATTCTTGAGCTTCAGCTGGCGACATATAAAACATCCGCTGCATATCTCGATTAATCTGCGTTACCGACTTACCAGTATTCCGCGCCAAAATCTCCGCGATTAATTCCCGCTTAGCTACCGTTTCGGCAGCATTCACCTGAATATCGGTAGCCTGACCACTCATCCCACTGTAAGGCTGACTCAAAGCCAGCATCGAGTTAGGTAAACTCGCTCTCTTACCCTTGGAGCCAGAGGAAAGAATCACATTCGATAGGCCGATCGATTGCCCTAAACAAATCGTGATAATCTCGGATTTGAGATGCTGCATAGTGTCATAAATCGACAGAGCCGCAATCACCGACATAAAGCCCGCCGACTCGTCCGCTTCACCAGTGGCCACCGGATCACCATAGGAATTGATGTACAAACAAATCGGCTTGTTGTTGTCATCAGACTCCAGGTACAACATGGAAGCGATCAAGGAATTCGCCAAGCTAGTAGTCAGAGTCTGATTAAGAAAGATAATCCGCTCTTGCCCTAGTCGATCGAAGATTTCCATCCACTGCCACTGTTGGCTGCCAGGGATATTGTAGGGAACGCGCAACGCCATAAGTTCTCCAGAATTTAGACAGCAATAGGCAGGGCGGTGGGCAGATCTTTAGCGCTTTCTAAAACTCGATCGATCAGACCATATTCCTTGGCCTGTTCGGGAGTGAGATAAAAAGTTCGCTCAATATCTTTAGAAATTTTTTCAGAGGTTTGGCCGGTATTTTTAGCCAAAATATCCAGCATCGTAGCTTTGTTGTCTAAAACTTCCTTAGCCCGAATCTGAATATCAGTAGCCTGTCCTCGCCCAGTACCAGTCCGAGACTGATTTAAGATAATCGTGCCATGGGGCAGACTAGCTCGGCAGCCCTTACTGCCACAAGAGAGAATCATGGCCGCAGTACCCATCGCCTGACCAATACAAATCGTATGGATGGGGGGTTTGACATAAGCCATAGTGTCACAGATTGCAAAGGCTTCAGTTTCATAAGCTAGCGCCTCGCCACCATACCCAGAAGTCCCCGTCGAGTTGATATAGAAAAATATTGGTTTTTCGGGGTTATCAAACTGTAGATAAAGCAACTGAGCCATGATGAGGCTAGTAACATCCGAGTACAAGGGCATACCGAGATAAATAATGCGCTCCTTCAAAATCAGAGAAGCTAAGTCTGGAGGTGGGGTGCGATAAGCGCTATCACCGTAGTAAGGAGCTTGTACCATAAGGCTATTTCTTCAGGTCTAAATCTACCCTACATCTTAACCCTCATCCCGTCACTGGTGGTGAGTGAGGTTATTACGGCAAATCTTTCCGTAGTTCATTAGATTTTTTATAACCCGCCCTCATCCGGCCAAAATTCAGTTTAAATTCCTCTAGACCCAGCCAAGTACCATCTTGATCTTCTTCCCACGAAGCCGACAAAATGCCGTAGCTTAAACCCAATACTCCCAGACCCAAACAGCCCATGCTGGCGAACAAAACTAATACATTTGGCAGTTTGATCCCGTACTTGATCGCAAAATAGCTGCCAATGAATACCAACATCCCCAACACCGTGGGGGCACCAGAAAGTACCACCGACCTAGAAATCATTCTTTTACCCACCACATCAGGAATGCGGCTAGCTTCTAACGCGGAAGAATCACGCTCCGGCTTATTCATAATCACCGGCTTGCGCTTAGCCACAGGGGTGCGAAGCTTATTAGTACCTGGCTCAAATGGTAAAGATTTGCGCGATTCTTCAGTCATATTTATAATTTCTTGAGGATATTTAACGATTTTTTAAAATATAACAATAATCATGGAAGTGGGAGTCCGACTGAACTGTGGCGAACTCCCTAGTTCGCCTAACCCCGAATACCCAGTTGAGCAATCAAAGCTTGATAACGAGACAGTTCTTCCCTTTGGATATAAGCTAGTAAACGCTTGCGATTACTGATCATTTGCAGCAGACCCCGGCGTGAAGCATGGTCGCTCTTGTTGGTCTTCAGGTGTAGGCTCAAACGGTTAATCCGATCAGTGAGCATGGCAACTTGTAAATCAGCAGAACCAGTGTCAGTAGCGTGGCGCTGATGCTCCGACATGATCTCTTGTTTACGCTCTTGCGTTAAGGACATGAATACTCCCAAATTTTAGCGAATTGTGCAACTAAGTATAATAGCATCACAGCTCTAACTTTTTCAAATAAATATATGGCTGAATCAAAACCCTTCAAGCAAGCTGAACCACTACAGCAGTTAATAAAATACGGCGCCAACTACAAACTATCCAGTAATCAAGCGATAGTAGCCTCGATCGCGAACAAAATTTTTGACATTGCCCCCGAAGTGCTAATTGGTGCCGCTGTCGATGTGGTGGTAAGGCAAAAACAGTCTTTTTTGGCGAGTTTGGGTTTTCCAGAAGTTTCTCAGCAATTGTATCTACTAACCGGGATCACTGTGGTGATTTGGGGTTTAGAATCTCTTTCTCAGTATTTTGCCAATCATCTCTGGCGGAACTTTGCTCAAAATATTCAGCATGAAATGCGGTTGGATGCCTATAGTCACCTGCAAGATATGGATTTAGCCTATTTTGAAAACACCAGTACTGGTAACTTGATGTCGATTCTGAACGATGACATCAACCAATTGGAACGTTTTTTGAATGGTGGAGCCAATGAAATAATTCAGATGACTGTGTCGGTACTAGCAATCGGTGGGACTTTCTTTTTTCTAGCACCACAAGTGGCTTGGTTTGCCGTGATCCCCATCCCTTTTATTATTTTTGGTTCGATTTGGTTTCAAGATAAGTTGGCTCCTTATTACGCCGATGTCCGCGAAAAAGCCGGGATGCTGAACAGTCAGTTGTCTAATAATTTGGGTGGGATTACCACCATCAAAAGCTTTACCACCGAAGTTTATGAACAGCGGCGAATTGCTCTAGAGAGTGAGTTCTATCGCCAAAGTAACCGTAAAGCAATCACGATTAGCTCGGCTTTTGTACCTCTAATTCGGATTTTAGTATTGTGTGGTTTTACGGCCACGCTGCTCTATGGTGGTTTTGAGACCGTCAATGGTAATTTACCGGTAGCCGTTTATAGCATCTTGGTCTTCCTCACGCAGCGCCTACTGTGGCCATTAACCAGACTGGGCGAAACATTGGACTTGTACCAACGCTCGATGGCTTCGGTAAAAAGAGTAATGGAACTGCTGAACACCAACAAAACTATCGAAAATAGTGGCACCAAGACGATCGATCAAGTGCGTGGTGAGGTGATTTTTGATGATGTGGCATTTGCTTACGAAGGCAACCCCAAACTCTTCCGGTCACTGTCGATGATGGTTCCCGCTGGTAAAACGATCGGCATTGTCGGAGCGACTGGCTCTGGTAAAAGTACCATTGCCAAGCTCCTGTTGCGTTTGTACGACATTCAAGATGGCAAAATCACTGTTGATGGCATCGATATCCGAGAATTAAATACCTATGACTTGCGCCGGAATATTGGTTTAGTGAGCCAAGATGTATTTTTGTTTCATGGTACTGTCCGTGAAAACATTGCCTACGGGATGCCCCACATTAACTTTGACAAAGTGCAGGAAGCAGCCAAAATTGCTGAGGCACATGAGTTCATCCAAAAACTTCCCCAGGGCTACGACACTCTGGTCGGTGAACGGGGTCAAAAGCTGTCTGGTGGTCAGCGCCAGCGCTTAGCCATTGCCCGAGCAGTGCTCAAAGATCCGCCAATTTTGATCTTGGATGAAGCTACCTCGGCGGTCGATAACGAAACAGAGGCGGCGATTCAGCGCTCGTTAGAAATCATTACCCAAAATCGCACCACCATCTCGATCGCTCACCGTCTTTCCACTCTCCGTCATGCCCATTGTATTTATGTAATGGAACAAGGCCAGGTAGTGGAAGGAGGAACCCACGAAGACTTGCTCGATCAAGGGGAAATTTACGCCAATTTGTGGAGAGTCCAGCTGGGCTTAGCCAAAAAATCGGCCAGCCGTTAGATCCAAGTTACAATAGTTGTACCGATCACACCTCCTCGCCCATGAATATTTTCAGCGATCTACTGCTAGCCAATCCTCAAACCAAGACCCAGCCCAAACAACAGCGACGTGGTATTGAGATAAAATCGGCGCGCGAGATCGAAATCATGCGTCAAGCCTCCAAAATTGTCGCGACGGTGCTGAAAGAAATGCAGACCCTGGTGGAACCCGGCATGACTACCGCCGATCTAGATGCTCATGCGGAAAAGCGGATTCGAGAAATGGGAGCTACCCCTAGCTTCAAGGGCTACCAAGGCTTTCCCGCCTCGATCTGCTCCAGTATCAACAATGAAGTTGTCCATGGCATTCCTAGCCCCAAGAAAGTGATTCGGAATGGCGATGTTTTAAAAGTTGATACTGGCGCTTTCTTTCAGGGTTTTCACGGAGATTCCTGTATCACTATTGGGGTAGGGCCGATATCCGATAAGGCTACTCATTTGATGAAGGTAGCAGAAGGAGCTTTGTACAAGGGCATCGAACAAGTTAAAGCTGGAGCTTATTTGATGGATTTGGCTGGTGCCATCCAGGACTATGTAGAAGCTAACGGCTGTACGGTCGTAGAAGATTTTACTGGTCATGGAGTGGGTCGCAACCTCCATGAAGAACCAGCTGTCTTTAACTTCCGTACTCGGGAGCTACCTAATGTCAAGTTACGCGAAGGGATGGTGATTGCGATCGAACCAATCATCAACCAGGGTTCTAATAAAGTAAAAATCTTGGGTGATAAGTGGACGGCAGTCACTTTGGACAAGTCTCTGTCAGCACAGTTTGAGCATACGGTGTTAGTTACCAAAGACGGCTATGAGATTTTGACTGATCGGGATTTAGTCTAAAGCTCATCGTCAGGCAGGTTAAGGAAGCTAATTTTTGTTGATGCGAATATTACAACCATTCCTGAATTTCTTCCTCAAGCCGCCCTGTCCGCTGTGCGATCGATCAACCACTGATCCTCTCTGCCTTTACTGTCAGCGCCAACTCCTCGCCACCCAACTAGAGCAAAAAATTCAATCCCAAAACAGTGTTTTGGCTTGGGGAAATTACGGCGGCGTACTCAAACGAACAATCGCCGCTTGTAAATACCAACATCATCCCGAGTTAGGTCATCATTTAGGTAGCTTACTGGGAATTGCTTGGTTGGAGTGCTATCCAAGACAGCAACAATTGCGGGTGATGCCGATCCCATTGCATCGGGACAAGCAACGCGAGCGAGGTTTTAATCAAGCTACTCTGATTGCTCAAGGCTTTTGTCAGCAGACCCGCCTCCCGATCGACGAATCTCTTCAGCGGACTAAATCTACCCAAGCTCAGTTTCAGCTCTCACCGATCGATCGACAACGCAATTTACAAGATGCCTTTCAGTTAGATCCCCGCCACAAACTAGCCGGAAAATCCGTGCTCCTAATTGACGATATCTATACGACCGGAGCCACCATATCAGCTACTAGCCAAGTCTTACAAGCAGCTGGCATCAAAGTCTGGGGTGTAGCCGTAGTTGCGATCGCTGGTATCGATGGAAATTCCACTTAAAGAAAGTTCTAGAATTTCATTTCATAAGCGCCCATATCGTATTTGTCACCGATGGGTCTTTTTCTAGCTTCAATATCAGTCAGAGCAGTACTGATGGATGTCCCTGAATTTATGGCAGGGCTACTAGCTTTCAATCGAAAATTCGCCTTGCCAGCAACAATCGATGGATTAATAAATAATGGGTCTGTATCAATCAAATTATTTTTACCCAAGATGGCATTGGACTTATCCTTACCCACTTTAATTATCCCTTTATAAGACAAGTTATAATCCCACTTATTATTACCATTAGAATTGTTGTCTAAGAATGCAACTCTAGACTTGTCTTTTGCATAAACAATATTATTGTAAAATGATGAGCCATCAGAGAAAGATGAATTCATCTCCCCATTATTGGCAAATCCTCCAACTAAGTTCTTGGATTTCAAGTTCTGAAAAGAAGTGTTGTTTCTCACTACCACTTTATCACTTTGGAAAACATGAATTCCTCGCCCACCATTATCAAAAACGATATTGTTTTCCACTAAAGTCGCTGATCGATACTTCGACTGTGGCTCATCGCGTTTTTGAGTAGCTCTAAAATCGTCGATGATAATGCCGTTTCCATCGGTTATTTCTTTCCCACCAGATGGAAGCACTTTATTCTCATTAGAGTAAGAAACATTTCCTCTAATTATATTATGAAATCCTGGCTTATCATCAAAGTTAAAAGCCTGATATAAAGTGATTCCACTACATTGCCAAGGTGCGGTAAAAGCATTTTTGTAAGTCGTGTTACCTTCAATTAGCAGGTAATCTACTTTCCCGCCACCAATGCCGTTGCAGCCAGAGTCGTGAATATTATTTTTTAATATCTGTACGTGGTGAGTCACACCCTCTTTTTTATAGATATTAATTCCATTTTCAGCTTTAGAAGTAATTTCAAATCCGATAATTTTGATGTAGTTACCTTGAACTTTAAAAGCTTCCTGAGAACCCATTACGAATGGTTTGTGTCCAGGAAAAGCTTGAAAAGTAATCCAATTATTTGATTTCCCAGACGCTTTGATGGTTACATTTTCATTGTAAGTACCATTTTTCACATAGATGGTGTCACCAGCCCCAACTCTTTGATTGGCCTGCTGGATTGTTTTAAAAGCCTGAGCTTCAGTAGTTCCAGTATTAGAATCATTACCTTTAGCACTGTCAACATAATACTTTCGACCTAGACTACCAGCTACAGCTGATGCTTCACCAAATTCTTGTACTTCTAAATTTGCCTCCTGCTTTTGGTTGGCAATAGTAGCATGATGATCAATTTTTATATTAGGAATCAGCACTAAGGCAGCGATCGGAGCTAGACAGAGACCAATTAATAACAATTTTTTTTTCATCATATTCAAAGACAATTGGTTTTGGTACTGCGGGAATAGCTAGGGTGAATTGTATAACTGAATTTGACTTTGTTATGGTTATCAGAGTTAATTTTAATACACTCTGAACCTTGTACGCCTGTTTAGTATATCAATTACTATCATTTAGTAACATGGCGATTTTACCCAATGTCTTTAGTTCAGCTACCCCCAGCACTCACAGTTAGAGTGATGAATCCTGTCACTGCCTTAAATCTACCCAATTTTATTTCCAGCTTTTGCTGATCGATCGACAACTCAATCTACAAGACGCTTTTCAATACTTACATTATGGCGGTTTAGAAATACTGTCTGATATGTATATTCTGACAAGTGTTAATTGAGATGTTAGGCTCAACCAATAAAGTGCCAAATTCGGGAGAGATTAAATTGTCGCAGCATACTCATCATCGGTTAGCACAAAATAACTTTGACTTACTTCGACTATTATTAGCCGTAGCGGTGTGCGTATCTCACGCTTCTTACCTGTCTGGATTTAAACAGATTGGGGTGGTTTCTAGCTTTGTGTCATCAGCAGTCACCGTGAAAGCTTTTTTTGTGGTCAGTGGTTTTTTGATCTTCATGAGTTTTGAACGGTCATCATCCCTAATGACTTACATCCGCAAGCGTATCCGACGCATCTACCCAGCCTATTTCACAGTAGTAATACTCTGTGCAGTACTTTTATGCACTGTCAGTTCCAAGAGCATTGGAGAATATTTCTCATTTGAATGGATTAAGTACGTTTTTAGCAACCTTACTTTTCTCAATTTATTACAGCCCGAACTTCCTGGCGTCTTTGAGAACAATAATCTTCCCGACATTAACGCTTCGCTATGGACAATCAAAATTGAGGTCATGTTTTATCTGACTGTTCCTGTTCTGGTGTTCTTATTTCGGAAGTTTGCTCGTCTACCTGTGCTGATCCTGGTCTACTGCTCATCCGTCGCTTACGCCGAAATCTTGGAAGCCGTAGCAGAACGCACTGATAGGGGGATCTACGAAGAACTTAGCCGTCAATTACCAGGTCAGCTTTCTTACTTCATGGCTGGTGCCTTTTTCTATTACTTTTTACCGTTCTTTGAGCGCCATGTTAAATACTTCTTAGCAACAGCATTATTAGTTCTTGCTATCAATATTAACTTTCCGTTGCCACCACTAGAACCCTTTGCCCTGGCCACTGTTGTGATCTTTTTGGGTCTATTCTTCTACATGGGTGACTTTGGAAATTATGGCGATTTTTCTTACGGCATCTACATTCTACATTACCCGATCATCCAGACTATTCTGCATTTTGGCTGGTTCCAACACCAGCCTTGGCTTTTCTTGGCCACGGTTATGATCGCTACTACCGCTGGGGCAATCGCGATGTGGCATCTAGTCGAAAAGCGGTTTTTAGGACATCGTAGCCATTCCATTGCCAAATATTCTTCATCTGACAATAGCTCTCCCAATATGACGAAAGATCGGTCTCAACACGATTTCGGTTCTAGGACGTCGGTTTCAGATATCCACTAAATGGGGTATTCAAAACAACTTAGGACAAGAACCTTAAAAAATAATTAAGTTTGGTGTGCTTCGATACATAATCTGCGGGCACAATAAATATATATTAAAGGTCGGATAAACATGTAGCTATAAACCACCGAAACCTGTTTGGTTTACTGGAATGGCACATTTAGTGAAATGAAAAAGAATTTACGCCGTAATCTCTATGCAGATTTTCAACTTACTTTTGCTAGTACAACGCTATTTAGACAATTTAGAAATTACTAGTCCAGAGCTAGCTCGCTGGCTTTGCAACATCATTCCTGCCCAATGTCCCTTCGAGCGAAATGTCAGTCTATTTGGCCGCCATCTTTTTCATATTCCACCATTGTGCAAGCTCAACCCTTTCTACGAACAGTTGACAGGCTTACGCTGGCGAGCCTTATGCTATTTGGCCGATGAATGTGGTGAGTTTGTCATTTAATCCATCGAGTCTATAGACTGCAAAACATCTCTAATATCTTGATTAGTGATTTGATCGGTTACAATCGCCGCCCCAATTTTAGTCGGCATAATGAAACGCACTTGACCAGCTTGCACTTTTTTATCTAGAGACAATGCTGCAACTATCTCGTCGATGTTGATCCCCGATGGCAGCAAGATAGGTAATCTAGTGTTTTTAATCACAGCGTTTTGGCGAGCTGCATCGGCATTTGTCCATAACTGTGCTTTCACTGCTAGCTCGCTAGCTGCAACCATGCCGATGGCCACGGCTTCTCCATGGTTGACTACTTTGTAGCCAGTTAAACTCTCGATCGCATGGCCAATGGTGTGACCGTAGTTGAGGATTGCTCGGATGCCGCTTTCTTTTTCGTCTTGGCTCACCACGTCTACCTTCGATTGAGCCGAGCGGCGCAGAATCTCGGCCAATAAATTGGGACTCACTTGAGACAACCTATCGAGTTTACCCGCTTGCTCTAGCATCTGAAATAGTTCTGCATCCCAAATGATCCCGTACTTAATTACTTCGGCCATCCCCGCTCGCCATTCGCGACTGGGTAAAGTTTTTAATACTTCGGGATCGATCATCACCAAGCGCGGCTGATAAAATGCACCAATCAGGTTTTTACCTTGGGGGTGGTTCACACCAGTTTTACCGCCGATTGAAGCATCAACCATTGCCAATAGGGTAGTGGGAACTTGAATAAAGTTGATCCCCCGGAGCCAGGAAGATGCCGCAAAGCCGGTCATGTCACCAATGACACCGCCACCTAAGGCTAGGATCGTCGAGGATCGCTCTAGACGTTGACCTATGGCCACATCGTATATTTTTTGGATCGAGGCGAGTGTTTTATAACGCTCCCCAGCGGGCAGAAGGCAAGTAGTAACTACAAAACCAGCCGCTGCTAAAGAATCTAGAACTGTCTGACCATAATGCTTGAAAATCACCGGATTGGAAACCACTACGATCTTTTTGCCTAGTTTGAGCTGCTGGCAATGTTGACCCAGCTGCTGTAATCCTCGGGGCTGAATGGTCACATTGTATTGACTGGTGGGTAATTCTACCCGAATCGTAGCTTCCATAAGTGATGGCCGATCGAACGTTATCAATCGCCATTATAAGGTTTAGCGATCCGCCAATTGGGGCTTATTGGTTTTAGCAAAAAGCCTGGTCTTGCAACCAGGCTTCTTTAAATTTTTATTTTCAAGATCTAGCAATTGAGAATGGACTAAACAGCCTCGATATTCTTCTCGCCGGTACGAATCCGTACAACTTGATCGATCGAACTGACAAAGATTTTGCCATCACCAATTTCACCAGTGCGGGCAGCCGCAATAATTTTATCAATTACCATATCGACCTGATTATCTTCAACAACGATTTCTACTTTGAGTTTTTGTAGAAATTCAACAGTGTATTCTGATCCCCGATATCTTTCGGTCTGGCCTTTTTGCCGACCAAACCCTCGGACTTCAGATACAGTCATCCCGATAATACCGGCGTTTACTAACGCAATTTTCACTTCGTCTAACTTGAAGGGACGAATAATTGCCTCGATTTTTCTCATGATTGTGGGATTCCTCGGTACTTACCTATAAGGTCTTAAAATTTTATTTGTTAGCTAATAACAGCTTTTTAACACTCTTGTTAGCGATATTTTTGTAACTTTAGATACATATTAGAGATATTCAAATTGATGCAACTATCTCTGGGAATAGATTTTGGCACATCCGGTGCTCGATTGGCTGTAATTGATAACGATTGTAATATCTGCTGGTCAGATAGTCAGCCATTTGTAGCATCTCTTCAGTCAATAGATCAGGTTTGGGCACAAACCTTATGGCAGTTGATCGATCGAATCCCCTCAGAAATCAAAAATAATATTGGCCGGATGGCGATCGATGGAACTTCTTCGACAGTGTTGCTGTGTGACAGTGCTGGTCAGGTGCTGGGGGAGCCATTACTGTACAACGATGACCGGGGCAAAATTGGGTTAGAACAAGTCAGAAAAATTTCTCCAGCGGAGCATTCGGCAGTTAGTGCAACCTCTAGCTTTACCAAATTATGGTGGTATTCCCAACAGCCTTACTTTGCCAAAGCCCATTATTTTCTGCACCAAGCTGATTGGTTAGCTGCTTTGCTGCATGGTCAACTGGGCGTGAGTGATTATCATAATGCCCTGAAATTGGGCTATGACGTGGTTAATTTACGTTATCCAGATTGGTTAAGCGCCACCAGCTTTTTTCCTCTATTGCCGCAGGTTCTCACCCCCGGTCAGCCGGTGGCAGTAGTGTTACCGGCAGTCGCGCAGCAATTGGGATTATCTTCAGGCTGCCTAGTCTGTACCGGTACCACCGATAGCATTGCCGCTTTTGCGGCGGCTGGCGCTCATCAACCTGGTCAGGCGGTGACTTCTTTGGGTTCTACGCTGGTGTTGAAGTTGTTGAGTGAGCAGCCGATCGATCAGGCGCAGTATGGCATTTATAGCCACCGTTGGGGGGATTTATGGCTGGTGGGTGGAGCTTCTAATACGGGAGGCGCGGTGTTACGGCACTTTTTTAGCGATCAAGAGTTGGCTGATTTGAGCCAAGTTATCGATCCTCAGCTCTCCACCGATTTAGATTACTATCCGCTTTTGCGTCCAGGAGAGCGTTTTCCAGTTAATGACCCAGAGTTACCGCCCTGCATCACTCCGCGACCAACGCAAGATGTGGAGTTTTTAGCAGGTTTACTGACTGGCATGGCTCGCATTGAAGCGCAAGGCTACAAGCTGTTGCAAAAATTGGGTGCCCATCCTCTGACGGCTGTTTACAGCGCTGGGGGTGGTGCTAAGAACTTGGTTTGGCAGGAGATTCGCCAGCGGCAACTACAAGTGCCAATGCTGACAGCCAGACACCAAGATGCTGCTTATGGGACGGCTTTGATTGCCCAGCAGGGAATTAATAAAAATTCACATCAACAGCTTACAGTCGATCGAATGCCGCCAGAATAATCCGTTCTGTTTCCGCCCAGTTGATACACTTGTCCGTCACCGACACCCCATACTGCAACTGACTCAAATCCGCCGGAATCGATTGGCTGCCTTCTGACAGGTGAGACTCTAACATCAAGCCCACTGTCGAAGTATTACCATTCACAATCTGCTGAATCACACTTTCCATAACGATCGGCTGCAACCGATAATCTTTATTGGAATTACCGTGGCTACAGTCAATCACAATGCGCGGTGCCATCCCAGCTTTTTTCAGAGCCATTTCTACTGCACCAACACTCACCGAGTCATAGTTGGGCTTGCTTTCGCCACCGCGTAAAATTACATGGCCATAAGCATTGCCAGTAGTCTGAAAAACACTGACCTGCCCCTGTTGATTGATACCCAGGAAATTATGGGGTTGCATCGCCGACTGCAAAGCGTTGAGAGCTACTTTAATGCTGCCATCGGTACCATTTTTGAAGCCAACTGGCATGGAAAGACCACTGGCCATTTCCCGGTGGGTTTGAGACTCAGTAGTACGGGCACCGATCGCTGCCCAAGAAATTAAATCGCCGATGTATTGGGGGACGATCGGATCAAGGGCTTCGGTAGCGGTGGGCAAACCAATTTCGGTAATATCGAGCAGCAATTGCCGCCCCACTTGCATTCCTTTCTCGACATCGAAGGAATCATCCAAGTCCGGGTCATTGATCAAACCCTTCCAACCGACGGTGGTACGCGGTTTCTCGAAGTAGACCCGCATAATTAGTAACAATTTGTCCGACACTCGATCGGACAATTGTTTAAGCCGATGGGCATACTCAATCGCCGCCTTCGTGTCATGGATCGAACAAGGTCCGACCACAATGAACTTGCGGCGGTCTTGAAAATCGAGGATATTTTTAATCTGCGATCGATAGCTAAGGATTTTTCGCTCTAGCTCAGGGGTAAGCGGCAGATTGGTTTTCAGCTCGCTCGGCGGCATTAGCACCTGAGATTTACCAATACAGGCATCAGAAATTTTGTCTTCCATAGGAAATGGTTGGTGGTAATAGTAATAATTATTTAAAACTTTCAACAGGTTAAAAAACCTGGAATACTGGCAGAGCTGAGCGCTTGATCGTGATTAGAAACTGAGTAAAGTTTAATAGCTGCTAAATCGCCACCAGTTAGCCTGCAACGCGCAGCAGGCTGATGTGAGAAAACTGTGAATGATGATTAGAGATTGATGAGGTTTCATGGATCGCAGCGCATATTTTTTAGACATTCGCGCCGATAATTTCAACACTATCATAGCTTGCCTAACCGATCTTTGCAGCTAGCCAACCCATCACCGTGGCACCTACCGAGGTGTTATTCAGTCGATCGATCTCCCGAATCCCAGTAGGGCTGGTGACATTGACCTCGGTCAGGTAGCCACCAATCACATCAATTCCTACAAAATACAAACCATATTCTTTCAGTTTCGGTGCTAGAGCTGCGCACATTTTTAGTTCGTGATCAGTAATTTCGGCCTTGGCTACCCGCCCGCCAACCGCCATATTCCCCCGAAATTCTTTGCCCGTAGGAATGCGATTGATTGCCCCGAGCGGCTGACCATCCAGCACAATGATCCGCTTGTCGCCATCTTTAGCAGCGGGCAAGAACTTTTGGATCATCATCGGGTACTTGCCCCACTGAGTGCTGATTTCCACTAAGGAATTGAAGTTTCGATCGTCTGGTTGCAAAAATAAAATCCCTTCCCCTGCTTTACCACCCAAGGGCTTCATCACCGCCGCTTGGTGCTTTTCTACAAATTCCCGAATGACATCTTTGCTGCGCGAGACGATCGTATCGGTCATCCACTCGGCAAACTGCATCGCAAACATTTTTTCGTTAGCAGCTCGCAAACCGTTGGGATGGTTGACTAATAGGGTTTTAGTTTGGTCAATATAGTCCAGAATAAAAGTGGTATAGAGATAGGGCACATCAACTGGTGGGTCGGTACGCATAAAGACCGCATTCATGTTGTTTAAGTTCATGAATTCAGACTGGCCAATTTCATACCAAGGGCTGGGGGCAATCCAGCGATCTCCATCCAGTTTTACCGGATGAATCTTGACTGGTTGCAGGTGAGCTGCTGCTTGCCCATCAATCACACTCAGTTGCTCGGCGGTGGTGATATAGACCTGATGCCCCAGCTGATGAGCGGCCTCCATCATGGCCACACTGCTATCGTGAGTCGGATCGAGTTTGGCGATCGGGTCGATGATGAAGGCAAGTTTCATGGGCGAGTCGTAAAATGAGCGGTGGCTATGTCATAGCTACTATACAACGCCAGGAATATGCGGTCGCAAGCCTGGTCAATCAATTACCCGGACAGGCGCATGATCAACAGCTGAATGGGAATGGCTGAGCACCGGATTGAGATAGTCCAGTAGTGACTCTGGGGCAACAACATTTTTATCGGGATTCCGGTCAGAGACATGTCGCCAAGTATGCGGCAGATAAGTAAAACTAGCTCGTTGAAAGTATTGATAATCGCGTTGAGTATCTTTTAACTCGGATATTACTAAACTATCTGCTGGTATTTGCTGCACTACCAACGATGAATTGGTGCTGATGATGATTTGACGCAAGGGATTATCAGTTGTGATGGGTTGCTCGGGATCGATCGCCATCTGTCGCAGGAACTGCAAGATGTGGGAAATACTGGTGGGATGCATCCCATGTTCTGGTGACTCCCAACAAATCAAACCATGATGGGGCATCAATCCCAGTACGGCTAATGACAACAATCGCAGGGTGTTGTCAGACAATTCGTGAGCAGGACAAACAACACCATGAATATCAGCCACCTGGAGAGTCAGTCTGGCGTGCTTTTGGTCATAATCCACTGAGATGCTTTGCAGCTCCGGCATCAGTTGAGCTAACCTGTCGGTAATCTGAGCATAGATATTGGCTGGATCTGGTCTAGCGCCTGGTTTATGAAAATGGGCTAGGGCATAAAGGGTGGCCGTTAAGTGAAAAGTGTTGGCCTGAAGAAAGGGCGTGGTATACCGGTCGTCTGCTTGGCGCAGGGTTGCGGGGTCGAGCTGTAACATTTGCCAAGAGCGCATTTCTTGCCGGGCAATAAAAATGGTGGGATAACGCACCGCATCATTAATCCGAGAGATGCAAGTTTGGGCTGATTCACGGATATTAACTTTGCAATTTTGGCCATGCTGGCCATCTTGGTTGATTTCGAGGGTTTGGAGAGCCGACAACCGATTTTTAGCCACAAAAAAGGGCATCATTTCTTCCAGACTATCTAGCTGTTCGTGGCTAACTTCTAGGCGGCCATCGGGGCGATACTGCAAGGTCAAGGAATAGCGTAAAGCTGTTGAAGTTGGTGTTATTTTTTGCCCCAGATCATCGATTGTCTCGGAGGGCACCATCATCTCTACTTCAAAGAATATTTTGTCTACATAACTGTCGCCCACTCGATGGAATAGGCTCCGAATGTCGCTACCAGCTACCCGTAACGCTAAGGATGCTTCATGCAAAGGTTGGTCAGCTAGGGCACTTAAAAACCGGATAGCGTCGAATAAGTTAGATTTGCCTGTGCCATTAGCTCCGGCCACACAGGTAAAAGGTCCAAAATGAACGTCCACATCCACTAAATTTTTGAAACCAGATATTTTGAGCCGAGTTAGCATGCGCTTCTCTCCATCACTACTTTCAGATTAACGTGAAACTGCTAGATTTATTTTCTTACTATCCCATAATCAGCTATTTGGCTAATAGAATAGTAATAGCCACTAGCAATTTACTTCACAGGCTCCAATACTGACCCAGCTGCTGGCTCCATCTGCCCAATGTTCTTTTTTCCAGATGGGGGCATTGTGCTTGAGGGTATCGATCGCATACTGACAAGCAGCAAAAGCTTCGCCGCGATGGGGCGCTCCCACGGCCAACAATACGCTAATTTCTCCCACCGCCAACTTGCCGATGCGATGGTGAATTACGAGATGGGTGACAATTGGCCACTGAGCTTTAATCTCAGCGGCAATTTGCTCAAATATCTTCAACGCCATCGGTTCATAAGCTTGATACTCTAGGTATTCTACTGGCTGACCATCGGTTTGGTTGCGAACCATCCCACTCATCAACACAATTGCCCCATTAGCACCATCATCTGCTAGCTGGTAAACATCTTCCATCACGATCGGCGCTAGACAAATCCGAAAATAATTAGCAGCAGATTGAGGGGGTTGAACAGCCAGAGAAGTCATAAAGATACGATCGAACAGCGAGTATGGCCTATTTTAGCAAGGCAGTTTGAACAAAGTTGTTAGCTATATTGTTCTGAAGTATCACAGGTTATATTCAGGGCTTGTCGATTGCCGGTAAACGGCTGTAGTTGTAGAAAGGCAGTACCGTAATCAGTAAATATTAAGATAAGTTACAACTTTGCCGTCATAGCTGCATAATTGCTTGACGGCTTGAGAAAATATCGTTAGATTGAAAACAAGCAACCCGGGAAGTCAAGCAGTCATGGAAGATAAGCAAAAGGTCACTTTGTACCTGTCCCCAAAATTATATCGACAGCTTAAGATTAAAGCTGCAGTAGCTTTGGAGCCGATGTCCACCATTACGGAAAAAGCCCTAGAAATCTACCTTCAGTACCCTGAGCTGATAGACCTAGTTACTAACCGGCAATGTGGAAACCATCAGGTATATAGCTGTCCAGAATGTAGTCATCCAGCCGTCATCAGAAATGGTGAATTGGTCTCTATGGTTGAGCAGCCCGGAATTCTTGCTGATGAACTAATGGTTGGTGATTCATCCATCCCCAGAGACTCAGTGCTAATTAGTTAGCTTGTCCATTTTTTCACATTCAAGTCATTTGCCACAGCCGTTCTAGATAGGTAGGAAAGTCATGAAAGAAGAGCTCCGTACTCTAATTCAAGCGCAATATCCTCTGATCTACCTCGTGACCTCCGAGGAAGAGCGAGCTGAGCGAGAGATTCTATCACTGGCTCATCAACCAACCAGCAGCCGCAAGGTCTATGTCTGGACGCTGACGCAGGGCATGGTGGAGTTTGGCCAAACCAAAGCGGTTCAGCATGGGACGGCCTCGCCGCAGATGGCGATCGAATGGACAATGCGCCAAAAAGATCCGGGAGTGTATATCTTTAAGGATTTGCATCCTTTCAAAGATTCGGCAGACGTTACTAGATGGTTGCGCGATGCAGTGTCTGGCTTTAAAGGCACCTACAAGACGATCATTTTGATGTCGCCAGTACAGCAAATCCCGATCGAACTGGAAACCGAGATTGTAGTGGTGGACTTCGATCTACCCACTCGCAAAGAATTAGGTGAAGTTCTCTCTCACCAGCTAGAGCACACCAGCCAGCGGGGCATGAGCGACGAAGACCGGGAGCGGATTCTGACAGCAGCTTTAGGGCTGACCAAGGATGAAGCTGAGAAGGTTTTCCGTAAAGCTTATATCCAGCGCGATCGATTAACTGGTGAAGAAGTAGACATTGTGCTGGCTGAAAAGAAACAGCTCATTCGTCGTAACGGCATCCTAGAATTCATTGCTAATGATGAAACCATGGATGAAGTGGGCGGCTTGGGTGAACTAAAACGTTGGCTGACTCAGCGCTCGGATGCTTTCAGCGAACGAGCCAGAGAATATGGTCTGCCTCAACCAAAAGGGATGCTCATTCTGGGCGTGCCCGGTTGTGGAAAATCTTTGATCGCCAAAACCACTGCCGAAATGTGGGGATTGCCCCTACTGCGACTGGATATGGGTCGGATTTATGATGGTTCCACCGTCGGTCGATCAGAAGCCAATCTTCGGGCTGCGATTAAGACTGCGGAGTCGATATCACCTTGCGTCTTGCTCATTGATGAGTTAGAGAAGGCCTTCTCTGGGGCTGGTGGCTCGGCGGATTCCGATGCTGGCACTTCTAGCCGCATCTTTGGTTCCTTCCTCACCTGGATGCAAGAGAAAAGCTCGCCAGTGTTTGTGATGGCCACTGCCAACCGGGTGGAAAGACTACCCAGTGAGTTCCTACGCAAAGGTCGTTTCGATGAAATCTTCTTCGTCGATTTACCGACGCAAGCAGAGCGAGAAGCGGTGTTTAGAATTCATATCCGCAAGCGGCAGCGCGATGTTGAACGCTTCGACTGTGAAGAACTGGCCAAGGTAGCCGAGGGCTTCTCTGGTGCGGAAATTGAACAAGCTTTGATAGCAGCCATGTATGATGCCTTTGCCCAGAACCGAGAATTTTCGCAACTAGACATCATCTCAGCTATCAAATGTACTCTGCCTCTTTCGCGAACGATGCATGAGCAGGTTGCTGCTCTGCGCGATTGGGCAAGGCAGCGCGCCCGTCCCGCTGCTGCTTCGGTCGCTGAATATCAGCGCATGGAGTTCTAACAGGTTTTCCCTGCAATTGTAGGGAGAAAGACTAGCTCATGGTGACTATTGCCGGTAGCTAGTTTCATTTAAGGTCGCCACTTTCCAAGGCAATCATTATGTCGGGTGGCACAGGCTCAAGTAAATTGTATTTTCACTTTTCCTTGGAGGAAATTGACTATGTCTCACTTCAGCACTCTCCGTACTAAAATTTCCGATGCCGCAGTTCTTACTGGCTCTCTGCGCGACTTAGGGATTACCGTCAAAACCGAAGCCGACTTACGCGGCTATCAAGGCCAAAAAATCCGAGCTGACATTGTTGCTGTTCTAGAAGGCGACTATGATCTCGGCTGGTCTCGGAACGCTGATGGCTCTTTTGATCTAATTGCTGACCTTTGGGGTGTTGCTAAAAAGCATAACCAAACTGAGTTGATCAACTCAATCAACCAAAAATACGCCATCAATAAGACTCTTACTGAAGTCAAACAGCGTGGTTTGAACAATGCTAACGTCTCGGTGGTTTTACAAAAATAGTGCTTAGTTTTCATCAAATGGGTTGATCCTTATGTATGAAGGATCAACCCATTTTTATTGGTATGGCAATCGGGGCAATCATCACTTTCTCACTAATTTGGTCGTTTGTGGAAGTGATGAACACAGGTAGCCCCATGCGGGTGAGACCCGGACTTATTGGCGTTGGGATTGATTCAGGAGGGATGTTAGTTTGGCTGGGAGCAATGTTACTTAAAATTGCGATCAATGGGAAATCGAAATCACGATAATACGATCAATTTTCTGTACCTCGGCATTTACTAGTAGCCACAACAGCTTTCAAAACCCAAGCTCTCTAAAATCAAATCGCTGACGGCATTAGCGATCGCAAACTCGCTATAGAAGCTTTCCGTAAAATTAAAAGCTTGCATTTCTAAAATAATAGCCATCACCAATTCACCCAGATCGGTTTCCCCCTCTAACCGTTGCCGTACAAAAATCTGGGCACAGCGTTCGGCAATTTTAATATTAATCGCTTCGGGAATAAATTCTTGATCTAGCCATTGGCAGAGCTTGTGGTTGAGCCAAGAGCTTTCTACTTGGATATCAGTAACTGGGGGTAAGGTAATAGAGGCGATCGGCTTGGTCATGGTTTTGCCCATCCTTATTCAGATATATTTTAATCCTACTCCCCAGTAAATCATCCAGCAAATCTGGTCGGGAGAAAATTAATACCCAGCAGTGAATTTTAGACAAAAAAATAGGACACCACTCTGATGCAATAGTTACGCTGTCCACTCAAATCCCTCTAAGTTAGTTAGCGTAAAGCCTGTCAAAGACAGCTACTTCTATTGCTAGGAGTGCATCCTAAATTTGCTCCAAAAGTATGGTTTTCACCCTACTGATATAATTAATACTGGATTTCAATTAAGTTGTCAGTAAGAAAAAGTGAGATATATATTTTGGTTGAATTAAACTAATTTATTAATTGCGTAGCTTTTCACTTGTTGTAAAGGTCTATTCTCTGCTATTTATTACAGAGTAGTCTTTAGGCACTACATTAGTTTCTAGGATGCATTCTCTGTTATGTCTCAATCTAATATTGTTACTCATCGCGACTCCTTTCCTGCTTTAGCAAATAAAGCCTATTTTAACTATGGTGGCCAAGGGGTATTGGCTCAAAAAACCATAGCCGCCATTAATGAAGCTTTCGAGTATGTCCAACAGCACGGTCCCTTTGGATTGAAGACCAATGCTTGGGTATCACAAATTGCTCAGCAGACTCGGCAATCGATCGCTCAAGAACTGGGAGTCGAGGCTAGTACGATTACCCTCACTGAAGATGTGACGGTGGGTTGTAACGTTGCTTTGTGGGGTCTGGACTGGCAGCCCGGTGACCATATTTTACTGACGGACTGTGAGCATCCAGGAATCGTGGCGGCGATCGAAGAAATTAAACAACGTTATCGAGTAACTAGTAGTGTGGTGCCGCTACTAAAGACTTTGCAAGGTGAGGATGCAGTGGAGCTGATCACCACCCATTTGCGGCCTTCCACCAAACTCGTAGTGCTTAGCCATGTGCTGTGGAACACTGGCCAAATCTTGCCCTTAGCAGCGATTGGGACGGCAGTGAAGGCTTATCACGCTGCTCAGGAAATTCGGCTGTTGGTGGACGCAGCCCAGTCGGTGGGCATGTTGCCGCTGAATTTGACAGAACTAGTTGGCGTCGATTTTTATGCTTTTACTGGTCACAAATGGTGTGGTGGACCGGAAGGCGTTGGTGGTTTGTATGTTAGTCCAGCGGCTAGGGAAAGTTTGCGACCGACTTTTATTGGTTGGCGCAGTCTGAGTTATGAAGCTGCTACAGGTGGGGGCTTGTTGACTGATGGTCGTCAGTACGAGGTGGCAACTTCGGCCTATCCCCTCTACGCCGGTTTGACCGCCGCCTTAGAGTTACACAATAATTGGGGAAGCCCTGCCACTCGGTATCAACAAATTATAAAACTGGCTGCCTACTTATGGCATGGTCTACAAACGATCGAGGGGGTAACTTGTTTGCTGACAGCGCCACCGCAGTCGGGACTCGTGGCCTTTCAGCTGGCTGGTGTTGATCCAGATCAGGCAGTGCAGTTGCTAGAAAACCAGAGTATTTTTGTTCGATCGATCGTCGAGCCAAGCTCTTTACGAGCAGGAGTGCATTACTTTACCAGCGAAGCTGAGGTCGATCGATTACTTACGGCAGTACGAGGTCTGCTTTAAGGATAAAAGGCCAGATTGGGTAATCCGAGAGTTTCGTCCCAATCCATCATCAGATTCAAACACTGCACCGCCTGACCAGCCTGCCCCTTGAGCAAATTGTCGATCGCCGACATCACAATGACCCGTCCGGTGCGAGAATCCACCTCGATTGAAACATAACAAAGGTTAGTCCCCAATGCCCACTTGGTCTGGGGGTAGGTGCCACTGGGTAAAATTTTCACCCAGGGGGCGGCGCGGTAGGCCGATTGATAGATAGTCATCATGTCTTCAGCCACTAGCCGGGGGTCGCGCAGATTGGCATAGACTGTGGCCAAAATGCCCCGCACCATCGGTACTAAGTGCGGCGTGAATTGTACCTGTATATCGTGCCCAGCCACCTCACCACAGATTCTTTCAATCTCGGGGGTATGCCGATGACCAGCCACACTATAGGCGGCAATCGAATTGTCGGCTTCAGACAGTAATAAATGGGTTTTGGCTTGCCGACCACCACCAGAAGTCCCGGACTTGGCATCGATAATAATGCTCTGTTCTTGGATCAAGCCATTTTTGACCAGGGGATAGAGCGCCAATAAACTGGCTGTTGGATAGCAACCTGGGCAGCCTACCAATTGAGCACCCTTTAGCTTGGAGCGATAGATTTCCGGGAGTCCATATACTGCCGTAGCCGCTACTTCTTGATCTTGGCGGGCTGTTTTATACCAGTAGGTATAGGTATCTAAGTTACTAAAACGATAATCGGCAGACAAATCTAGCACCTGACAGCCCAAAGCTAATAATTGAGGTGCTAGATCACAGGCAATGCCGTTGGGTAAAGATAAAAAGACCACCTGCGCTTTACTAGCGATGAGCGCTGGATCGATCGGTTCGATCGACATATCAACACAGTGACCAAGGTGAGGATACAGATCGGCAATTTTTTTGCCAGCACTACTATCACCACCCAGGTAAGTGATGTCTACTCTGGGATGTGCTTGCAAGAGACGGATCAGCTGGATACCACCGTAACCAGAAGCTCCCACAATTCCGACTAATATGCGCTCGCCCATGACCTCGATCGCCGAATGGCGGGGAATAAATCATTGCTATTTATAGCACAGACCGAGGGGCTAACTATGGTGAATTTTTCTTGGTCTGTGCGTGAGATACTTCCCCTGCCTAAAACGACTAAAATTAGGAGTAGATTCTTATTCATTACTTACTCCTGCTGCGTGATCACTAACTCTTCTGCCATTCCCGCCGATAACTTCAAATTCGACTCGATCGATGATGCACTAGCCGATATCCGAGCCGGGAAGATGATTGTAGTAGTAGATGATGAATCCCGAGAAAATGAAGGAGACTTGATTTGTGCCGCGCAGTTTGCCACTGCTGATGCCATTAACTTTATGGCTGTCCATGCGCGGGGCTTAATCTGCATCGCCATGACCGGCGAACGTCTCGATCAGCTAGATCTACCTTTAATGGTCACGAACAATACTGATAGCAACCAAACCGCTTTCACCGTTAGTATTGATGCCAATCCATCCCTGGGGGTCAGCACCGGTATTTCGGCGGAAGACCGCGCTCGGACTATTCAGGCAGTGATTTCACCCCAGACCCAATCAGAAGATCTCCGGCGGCCTGGCCATATTTTTCCGCTGCGAGTGCGGGAAGGCGGGGTGCTGAAACGGGCTGGACATACAGAAGCAGCGGTTGATTTATCCCGACTGGCCGGGCTATATCCGGCAGGAGTAATTTGTGAAATTCAAAATGCCAACGGCTCGATGGCCAGACTGCCAGAACTGATTGAATATGCAGCTGTCCATCAGCTCAAAATCATTAACATTGCCGACCTGATTAGCTATCGATTGGAGTTTGATCGATTCGTCCACCGCGAGACTGTGACTAAGCTGCCCACTCAGTTTGGTCAATTCCATATTTATGGATATCGGAACCTACAAGATAATTCTGAGCATGTGGCTGTGGTAAAAGGCGACCCCGCTGATTTTCAGGGACAGCCCGTAATGGTGCGGATGCACTCCGAATGCCTGACTGGCGATGCTCTTGGTTCCTTGCGCTGTGACTGTCGGATGCAGCTGCAAGCCGCTCTGAAGATGATTGAAAATGCTGGAGCGGGGGTAGTAGTTTATCTGCGTCAAGAAGGGCGCGGTATTGGTTTGGTTAATAAGCTAAAGGCTTACTCGCTCCAAGATTTGGGGTTTGATACCGTCGAGGCCAACGAGAAACTAGGTTTTCCCGCCGATTTACGAGACTATGGCGTGGGTGCTCAAATTTTAAATGATTTGGGCATCCGCAAAATTCGGCTGATTACTAATAATCCGCGTAAAATTGCTGGTTTAAAAGGCTACGGTATTGAAATTGCAGCACGAGTACCGTTGTTTATTGAGGTCAACGACTTTAACACCTTTTATCTATCTACCAAGGCTGAAAAACTCGGTCACATGCTGCTCCAGACTTACTTGCTGGTGCTGGCCATTCAGTGGAAAGACGATCAGCTGGATGTCAGCACTCGCTATGAATTTCTGGAGAAGATGCGTTATTTGGCTGGCTCTCAACATTTTTTATTACGCGAAGAGGCCAGACCCGTCGGTACGGCTCTGTTTAGCAATGCTCATACTATTGTACATTTGGGCTTTGATCAGCCCCAACAGGCGATCGATCAATGGTTTGCCGATCAACAGCATCCTTACTTCCAAGCCATGAGTCATATTTTGCAAGAAATTGCCACCTGGCCACAGGTGGAGAGCTTAGAATTTTTGCTGGCTAATGGCTCTGATCCACTAACCAGCTTGCAAATGCAGATCGATCGACAACAACTGTCGTTGACCGATTTATCCACTGCTCTCAGTCAACCATTGACTACTCAAGTCATTTATAGCTTTAAGTAAATAAACTTAAACTTGTGCCATTTATGAAACAAAGCAGTCTCCTGATGGTTCTATGTTGTATGTAAGTAAAATGTTGGAACTGCTCCCTAAGTATTTAGTTCGATCCTTATGATTCTTTTCTTTGCCGAACCTCAACAATATGCGTTTAAAAATTTCCTGCCTTTTAGCCGCCATCACGCCCTTGCTGATCGCTAACGTGTCTCAGGCGGCTAATCCTGAACACGTCACCCGACTTTTAAAAACCAAAGAATGTAATAACTGTGATTTGAGCGGTGCTGACTTAATTGGTTCTGTTTTGACAGGAGCTAAGCTCCAAGGTGCCAATTTAAATGCCGCTAATTTGACCGGGGCAGACTTAAGTGGTGCCGACCTGACTCGGACTTCGCTGGCTGGCAGCAACCTGGTAGGTGCCAACCTCCAAAAATCGACTCTCAACGAGGCGAGTTTGGTTTATGCTAACTTGGCGCTGGCTCAGCTTAATAATGCCCTCCTGAACAAAACCGATCTGCAAGCAGCGAACTTGATGGGGGCAAATTTGATGGGAGCAAAGATCACTAAATCTAGCTTTGTGGGAGCCAATCTGTATAATCTCAAAGCCAATAATTCTATCTATGATGCGGCGAATAGCAATATTTTCAAGGGGACAATCAAGATTAATCTGGCTGGAGCTACCACCGTAGCGACAGCTCCAGCGGCTATTGAGCAAACGCCAGCTGAGCGCCCAGATACATTTGAAAGTGGCGTGCCCGCAGGAACTCGTATTTTGCGTAAGTATCGAATTCCGCTGTGGATTGGGAAGCCGCTACGCAGTACAGCTGGTGCCATCAGATTTTACAATCAGGAATTACAGATTGGAATTTGGTAAGACCAATTGTCTAGATAATGCTACGCTGCTGATGTTCTAATGCCGTTAACTGCGATGAAAAACCCCAAGCCGATTGGTGCCAAAGTTCTGAGCGTGACGATCGCCTTGGGTGTAACCATGTGTGTGGTAGCCATCTATGTATTTTTGACTAGTTGTAGTCCTGCTCCTTTGGCGGCACCGCGACCGCCGCTGAATGCTTCCTTGGAGTTTTTGGGCGAATACCGCTTACCGAACAGCACCAAAATAGATAATGTGCCAGTGGGTGGTTTGTCTGGACTGACATTCGACAGGCAGCGCAATGTTTTTTATGCAGTGTCTGACGATCGAAGTGTGCAAGGACCAGCTCGTTTTTACACCTTACAGCTGGCTCTAGATCCAAAATCACGTCTCCAGAAAGTCAAAATTCTGAGTATGACAACGCTGAAAAATGCCGATGGCAAAACTTATCCGAGCGGCAGCATCGATCCAGAGGCGATCGCTCTTGCTCCGAAAAACCGGATATTCATCAGCAGTGAAGGCGATCGGAATCAGGGCATTCCACCGATGATTGCCGAGTTCGATCTTAAGACTGGCCAGTTTCAGCGCCAATTGCGTTTGCCAGAAAGATATCTACCCGATGCAGAAAATCTGCGGGGAATGCAAAATAACTTGGCCTTTGAATCATTGGCCTTGGCTCCCTATGGCACCGGTGGCGAACAATTGAATCTATTTGCGGCTACCGAAGCACCATTAATTCAGGATCAGGAGCCAGTAAACAAAGACCGGCCTGCCCCTCCGAGCAAAATTCGTTGGCTGCATTATTTGGTCAGTGAAAATACTACGCCGCTGGCCGATTATACTTACCAATTAGAAGCACCGCCATCAGGAGCACTTGCTCATGGTCTATCGGAAGTGCAAGCCCTAGACAACAATGGTAACTTTTTGGCTTTGGAAAGGTCGTTGAGTTTGATGGGTTTTAAGGTGAAAATTTTTCAGGCAGCTACTAGCAATGCCACAGATGTTAGTAGTGTAAAGAGTTTAATCGGCAGTGATGCGGTCAATATCAAAAAGAAATTGGTCTTAAATCTAGATAGCCTGAAAATCAAGCTGGACAACATTGAGGGAATGTCGATCGGACCAAAGTTGCCTGATGGTAGTCAGAGTTTATTGCTGGTGAGTGATAACAATTTTAATCGGCTAGAAATCACTCAGTTTTTGTGGTTCCGGCTGAAAGTTAGCTGAGTAAATCAGTGCTTCAAACTTACGATGGTCTGACGATACGGATTAAAACGTCGGTGCTATTAGTGAGGCGTGACCGAAGCCAAAACCATCACTAATCGCCATCGGCTCAGTGACTTTCCTTACAGAAAGCCACTGCCCGAAATCTAGCGCCGACGACTGCCAAAACCACTGCTGCTCCGACGAGCACCAGAACTGCCAAAACCGCTGCCGCCAGCGCGTGGCCGATAATTATCAGAAGTTCGTAAGCGACTCGTGCCAAAACCAGAACCACTCGATCGATTCGCATCAGTCCGAACTTGGGGCGCTGGTCTACTACCAAAACCACTGTTGTTCAAACGACCAGTTGTTCTAAGCGTGGTGCGATTGCGTACGGCTGCTGGCTCTTGCCGATAGCGTTCTTGATAATTACCCACTGCTCGATCGTAAGTATTGCCATAACCGCCAAAGCCAGTCATGTTCTGCATACCAGGTTGGTACATTGGTGGCATATAGTGCTGCGGTCTAAACAACATATTACCCACCAGTTGACCAGCGATCGCGCCCGCAAATGGCGACCAGAAACTACCGCCACCACCTTCTCGAACTACAACTTTCTCCTGTTGGCCAGTTTGGGGATTAGTTTGCTCTTTGGTGACATTACGAATGTACTCAATTTTGAAGTCAGCCGGAATGTGCAACGAGGCTTGACCGTTTTCGGTTTTGAGATAAGCCTTTTCATTGGCTTTCACCTCTTCATCAGTTAGCTGAGCCATCTGGAGGTTCGTATTCCGAAATAGCGGTGGGGTGCCTGCCGGGGTATTTAACAACATTACGGAGTATTCCCCATTACCATCATCATAGGTAGCTTGTTGCACCGGATATTTGCCGTCAGCCAACTTGGTGCCAGCATTTTTGGTGGTAGTCAAAGCTGGATTATTGTTATTGGTGGGTGCTTTTGTTTCTTCCTTAGAACCACAAGCTACTGTGGAAAAGGAGAGGCTGAGCGCCATAAAAATAATGATTAATTTTCGCAACATAAATGGGGATTGCATCGTGAATAACTCCTCTTCGATTTTAGCTTGGCTGAACTGCTATCCAGACCCACTGGTGATGTAGCTTAACTAAAGATCTAACATCTTTTCTTGGGCAACTACTAGTGCAGTTTCCCGTATTTACTTAGTTTTGCCGAAATAAATGGGCGTGGGCGGGGTCATAGAGACGCGATCGATACTCCCTAATTTCACCCAAAGCTGAACTGATGATGTACATGGTGGTGCGCAGTAATTGCTCGCGCTCAGTAGTCGCCGCCATTTCCGTCAGCGGTACCACCAAAATTTTTTCCTCTGGCCAACTTACCCGCCAACAAATGGCCACTGGGGTATCAGCAGCATAATGCTCTAGGAGCTGGTCTTGGGCAACTTTCACCTGTTTGGCAGCCAAATATAGACAAAGACTGGATTGGTGGGCGGCCAAGCTGGCCAAATTTTCGGGATTGGGCATCGCTGAGGCTCTGCCCTGGGCACGGGTCAAAATAATGGTTTGGACTAGCTCTGGTACTGTTAATTCCACTTGTAGCCTAGCCGCTGCTGCTTGGTAGGCGCTAATTCCAGGAATTAATTCATAGGTGATCTTGGCTACGCTTAATCCTTGCATCTGCTCGGTGATCGCACTGTAGAGCGTTAAATCACCGGAATGCAACCGCACAACCATTTTGCCTGATCGCACTCGATCGATCATCAAGGGCACAATTTCTTCTAAGGTTTTGCTGCTGGTGGCAATCACTTCAGCGCTGGGCTTCCGATCGCGCAACATCTCGGCGGGAATCAAAGAATCAGCATAGACCAGCACATCAGCCTGGGTGATCAGTCGCTGGGCTTTGATGGTCAAAAGATCTGGATCGCCAGGACCAGCCCCAATAAAGTAGACCTGCGCCATTTTTTTCACTAATTATCTACAGAAACGCGCAATCGCCGTCGGTACAGTAATAGTAGTCCGACCACCCCAATGCCGATGCCCACCAAACTAACCACCTGGGAGATCCGAAAACTACCCAGCATTAAGCTATCCGTGCGGAAACCTTCAATCCAAAATCGTCCCAAACCGTAAGTAATGAGGTAAATCATAAACAGGCTGCCATTTTTGAGGGGCTGGCGCGATTTAAGGCTGCGGTTAAATAACAGCATTAAGAGGCCAAATATGCCTAAATCCCACAGTGATTCATACAAAAATGTGGGATGAAAGTATTCGTTATCAACCAATCCTTCTGGGCGACGATTGGAGGGGATATAAAGTCGCCAGGGCGAACTAGGATCGATCTTTCCGCCAAAAGCTTCAGAATTAAAGAAATTGCCCCAACGACCAATGGCTTGCCCCAAAACTAATGAGGGTGCAACCACATCGGCTAAATCCCAAAACTTGACCTGCTTGATTTTGGCAAAAATTATGGTGGCTAAAGTACCACCAATAATGGCACCAAAAATTGCAATGCCCCCTTGCCAAATAGCAATAATTTCTTGAGGATGTTGGCTATAGTAATCCCACTTGAATAATACATAGTAGATGCGGGCGCAAGGAATGGCTGCTAACACTAGCCAAATCGACAAGTCGCCAATTAATTCGCCGCTGATTTGACGTTTTTTCGCTAGGTAAATGGAAAGGTTTACCCCAATCAACACCGCCGAGGCAATTAACAATCCATACCAACGGAGCGTAAAGCTACCAATCTGAAAGATATTTGGCCCGGGAGAGGCAAAGAGCAGGTAATTATGCAGCATTTTTAAGAAATCGGCTGGGCGAATAACCCTATGATATATCTAACAGCCCAGCCCATCGATTATCCCGAAACAACCTATGACATTAGCTACTGCCCTCTTAGGCATGGATTTAGCAGCGTTAACCCATTGGATTCAGGAAAAAGGTCAACCTGCCTATCGGGGCAAGCAACTGCATCAGTGGCTGTATCAAAAGGGGGCACGTTCCCTGCAAGACATCACGGTCTTTTCTAAACAATGGCGTGCCGAAGTCCAAGATGTAAATGTCGGTCGATCGAGCATTCATCAGCGATCGGCGGCTCCTGATGGCACGGTCAAATACTTACTACAACTGGCCGATGGCCAAATTGTGGAAACCGTCGGGATTCCCTCTGGCCAACGTTTGACAGTCTGTGTCTCTTCCCAAGTAGGCTGCGCGATGGCCTGTAACTTTTGTGCCACCGGCAAAGGAGGTTTTACGCGCCATCTGCACATCCATGAAATTGTTGATCAGGTCTTGACCGTCCAGTCCGATTTTGGCGAACGGGTTAGCCATGTGGTGCTAATGGGCATGGGGGAACCCTTGGCCAATATGGATAATGTACTAGCCGCCGTAAATTGTCTGAACCAAGATGTGGGCATTGGTCAGCGATCAATCACCCTCTCCACCGTGGGCATTCCGGGCAAAATTCAGGAACTAGCTGGACATAATTTACAAATCACCCTGGCCGTGAGCCTCCACGCGCCTAATCAAAGATTACGAGAGTACCTGATTCCAACCGCGACTAACTATCCCCTGGCCGAGTTGTTGTCTGACTGTCGCGATTATGTAGAAATTACTGGGCGACGGCTGAGCTTTGAATATATTTTGCTGGCCGATGTGAACGATCAGCCGGAGTTAGCGCTGGAATTGTCTAAACATTTACGGGGTTTCCAGTCCCATGTTAATTTAATCCCGTACAATCCGATCGATGATGCCGATTATCAAAGACCCGATCGACAACGCATTCAAAAATTCGTGCAAGTGTTAGAGCAGCAGCACATTGCCGTGAGCGTGCGGTATTCCAAAGGTCTGGAAGCCGATGCGGCCTGTGGTCAATTGCGAGCAACCAAGAAAGCAGCAAATAATCACCAACTCCCTAACCGTGTCTAAACCCCAAAAAATTGACTTACAGCAAGAATATCCTTGCCCCTGCTGTCGGGGCAAGATTAATTCGTTGGTCTTGATGGAAGCTTTGGGTTGCGATCGTTGCCGCAAGATCTTTGTACTGAGTGACGACAGCTACAGCTTAGAACAGGTTTCCACTCCTTACTCCCACAGTTGGCGATGGGATGGTCAGACTTGGCGATCGACAAAATCTCTACCCGTTGCTAATTTTTCTCTCTACACTGCAATTTTATTCAGTTTGGCTTGTATTCTCATTGGGAGCTGGTATTTCGGGACTGCTAGCAAAGTTGAACCGCCAGTTCCTCCGCCAGTGATCGGCGAAAACCAAGAGCGTTGACACATTTTAGGTATGATGTTTAGTTGTTCGACCTGATGATGCTCTCCCACTGTTCAGCCTATGACAACCACTAATGATTTAGAAATTGTCCGGCTCGATGAGATGACCGAAAATACCAAGCAAGCTGTTCAGCAATTAGGTAAGCTGAGCACCGAAGAACGAGATCGCTTGTTAGCCGCCATTGCAATTGGCTTACGGCAGCAGGTACCAGAAATTTTAGAAGCTAATACCCTAGACTTAGAAGCTGGTTTAAACACCAATATCTCACCCTTCAATAATTGGCGGAAGCTTACCCCCGAAAGACTAAAGCGATCGATCGATTTGCTAGAAAGACTGCAAGAGCTGCCCCTGCCCCAAGTACCCACAGTCACCACTCCTGCTACCTATTACCGTTTTACGCCCCTTGGTCAAATCACCCTAGTTATTGACGCTATTCCAGAAGTATTGCTGCTAGCGGTGGGGATGTGCTTTAAAACTGGCAATGTGGCAACTGTTAAATGTGATCCGGGGATTTATCATTGCAGTCAAATTATCATTGGGGTGATTCAAACTATTCTGGCTAACCAAAAACTTTTGCCAGCCAGTTGCCAATTAGTAGATTTGCCGCTACCTGCTTTGCTATCGCCCCTGGTCAGCTCCCGCCAAGTTATCGTCTATGGTAAAGCTGACTTGATTCAAGCGGTTGAGAGACTAGCTTCAGTGCCAGTGATTGCAGCCTCGATCGGCAACTGTTATCTCTACTGGTCAGCTAGTAGCTCCTGGGAAGTGGTACGCAACGCGATCATCGATAGCCATACTGGTGAACCAGAAGCCGTTAATGCGATCGAGAAAGTCTTAATTCAACCAGAGCATAAATCCTCTAACCTTATCGCCCTCTGGAATAGCCTGCAAGAAAAAGGATTCCAGTTACTAGGAGATGAGCACTTGGTCAACAATTATCCAGACTACTTACAATTGTCCTCAGCAACATCTTGGTCGCAGCCCTCCTTCGATAAAACCGTAGCCTTCAAGTCAGTAGACAACCTAGAAATTGGGATTCAGCAAATTAATCAGCATAGTAGCGGCCATGCCGACTCCATTATTACCGAGTTGTTTGTAGAAGCTCAACAGTTTGCCGCTACCGTTAAAACCGCCTGTGTTTATGTCAATACTTCACCGCGTTTTCAGCGCTATACTGGCAACCATATTTTCTTGGGTATTGCCAGCCATAAAAATCATCACCCGGGCTTTATCAGCTTAGAACGGATGATGACAGCCAAACCAATTATTTATCAGTAGCTGGGATGGGCCTATCTACCCGACGCGGGGGGCTGGTACTGCCGCGCGATGGACGACTAGAACGGTCATCACTACGACTTTGGCGATCCGATCGCTCACCGGGTGTACGAGATCTAGACTCACTACCATAAATATCTAGATACACCGACTGACCAGCCATTCTAGCTGCCGCTGATATGACAGTTTTGATTGCGTATAAGTGGCGGCTACTACCATCCAAGAGCTTCTCGCGGTCGGCAGGCTGAAAGGCAATCCTCACCCAGACGCGAGAATGTGCCGGTAGATATTCACAGTTGATTCGCAGTTCCTCTGGTTCATCCAACAAGGGCTGGAGCAAAAAAGCTACCAACTTGTCATACTGAGGATTCTGGCTGAGGGATTGTTCAGTCATTTAAGTCTTAGCCGCGCACAGTGGGAGGAAGAATGTTTGCTTTTTCCAGCAATCTGCGGACGGTATCAGTAGGCTGAGCACCTTGACCAAGGCGAGTTTTGATTCCTTCTTCGTCTAGGCGAACCTCATGAGTACGTGGATTATAGAATCCCAACTCTTCTAATGGCCGACCATCGCGTCGGGAGGTGCTTTGACAAGCAACTACCCGATAACTGGCTTCTCTTTTCTTGCCTTGTTTCTTCAGACGTATTTTGATCATGTTCTATTCAGCTGTTGCTGGCGCTATTCACAAAGTTCTGATCATAACATATTCAACCAGTTCGATGATTTTTTTGGTGAGATAACACGAATGATTTGACAGGGTGCTTTTTTATCTGTTAGTTTGATACTTTGTCAACAGTTGGAAACTCCTTTGGAGCTGTCAATTCTGTAACTCATGCCAACTATCCAACAACTGATTCGTAAAGCGCGCGAAGACTACGAAGTAAAAACAAAGTCTCCGGCATTGAAACAATGCCCACAGCGTCGTGGGGTCTGTACCCGCGTCTATACCACTACTCCCAAGAAACCCAACTCTGCTTTGCGAAAAGTAGCGCGGGTACGCTTGACTTCAGGATTTGAAGTGACAGCGTACATTCCGGGTATTGGCCACAACCTCCAAGAACACTCCGTCGTAATGATTCGGGGCGGACGGGTCAAAGACTTGCCTGGGGTGAGATATCACATCATCAGAGGCACTCTCGACACCTCTGGAGTAAAGGATCGCAAGCAAGGTCGCTCCAAATATGGCGCTAAAAGACCGAAGGCTGCTAAGTAGTCTCCTAAATCTAGTAACCAGCTGTCCCATTGTTAACAGGTGCTCGTTTTTAGAGTTCCTATCTTCGTCTTGAAGAAACTTGGGCAGCTCTAAGATTGCCCTTATATTGTTAATATCTACAGCTGAATCCCCAACTCAGCTTTAGTTAAGTAGTAATTTTGTTCAGCTAAACCAGCCTAACTATATGTCTCGTCGCACCACAGTCCCCAAAAGACCTGTCCCTTCGGACTCCGTCTACAATAGTCGCCTGATCAGCATGATGGTCCGGCGCATTATGAAAAGCGGCAAAAAGTCGATCGCTCTTAACATCATGTACGATGCCATGAAGCTCATTGAAGAGCGCACTGGTACCGAGCCACTAGAAACTTTTGAAAAGGCAGTGCGTAATGCTACTCCCTTAGTCGAAGTTAAAGGCCGGCGGGTGGGCGGTGCTACGTACCAAGTACCAATGGAAGTTCGTTCTGAAAGGGGTACAGCTTTGGCCATGCGTTGGCTCATCAACTTTGCTAAGCAAAGAGCTGGCAAATCGATGTCTGGCAAACTTGCCAACGAACTAATGGATGCTGCTAACGAAACTGGCAGTGCCATTCGGAAGCGGGAAGAAACCCACAGAATGGCTGAAGCTAACAAGGCTTTTGCCCACTACCGCTACTAGGTAGAGAAACCATGCATTGTGATTCTTCACAAAAAGCATACAATCATATAAAGAACGTTATTTAACGGCCACCGACAACTTGAGGAGGTAATTGTGCCACGTACTGTCCCGTTTGAAAAAGTACGCAACATCGGGATTGCGGCCCACATTGATGCGGGCAAGACTACCACGACCGAACGAATCCTGTACTTCTCTGGTGTAGTACATAAGATTGGTGAAGTTCACGATGGTAACGCTACCACCGACTGGATGGAGCAAGAAAAGGAGCGGGGGATTACGATCACCGCTGCGGCAATCAGCACCAGCTGGAAAGATCACAAAATTAACATCATTGACACTCCTGGTCACGTTGACTTCACGATCGAAGTAGAACGCTCCATGCGGGTATTAGATGGCGTGATTGCCGTTTTTTGCTCCGTTGGTGGTGTGCAGCCGCAATCAGAGACAGTATGGCGGCAGGCCAATCGTTACAACGTACCTCGGATTGTCTTCGTTAACAAGATGGATCGTACTGGGGCGAACTTCTACAAAGTTTGTGAGCAGGTGAGCGATCGACTAAAATCCAACGCCATCCCAGTTCAGATTCCGATCGGTGCCGAAGGCGAGTTCTTAGGAGTTGTTGATCTAATAACCATGCGGGCGTTCATCCACAAGGATGACATTGGCAAGGAAGTCGAAGAAACTGATATCCCGGCTGATCTGCAAGCTAAAGCTGAAGAGTACCGAGTCAAACTAGTTGAAGCTGTAGCAGAAACGACTGATGAGCTGATGGAAAAATACCTGGAAGGTCAAGAGATTACCCAGGAAGAAATCAAACTAGCTCTGCGCAAAGGCACGATCAATAACACCATCGTTCCAATGTTCTGTGGTTCGGCCTTCAAGAACAAGGGCGTGCAAGCGCTACTTGATGGCGTGCTTGATTACCTACCATCACCAATTGAAGCACCAGCCATTGAGGGCATCTTGCCCAATGGCGAAACAGCGACTCGTCATGCTGATGATGATGAACCACTGGCGGCACTGGCTTTCAAAATCATGTCCGATAAGTTCGGTCGTCTTACTTTCGTCCGGGTTTACTCTGGTGTGCTCAAGACTGGTACTTATGTACTAAATTCGAGCAAAGAAAAGAAAGAGCGAATTTCTCGCTTGATTATTCTGAAGGCCGATGAAAGAACAGAAGTTGATGAGCTGAGAGCTGGTGATCTAGGCGCAGTACTGGGTTTAAAAGACACCTTTACTGGTGATACTATCTGTGATGAGAACAATGTCATCATTTTGGAATCATTGTTTATCCCTGAACCAGTGATTTCATTGGCAGTAGAGCCAAAGACCAAGCAGGACATGGAAAAGCTCTCCAAGGCGCTAATCTCACTGTCTCAAGAAGATCCAACCTTCCGCGTGCATACTGACCCGGAAACCAATCAGACAGTGATTGCTGGCATGGGCGAGTTGCACCTAGAGATCTTGGTCGATCGGATGATGCGAGAGTTTAACGTGGAAGCCAACATTGGTGCCCCACAAGTAGCTTATCGCGAAACCATCCGTAAGCCGATCCGGATGGAAGGTAAGTACATCAAGCAGAGTGGTGGTAACGGTAACTACGGTCACGTTGTGATCGAAGTAGCTCCTAGCGATCCGGGCAGCGGTTTAGAATTCGTTTCCAAGATTGTGGGTGGTTCGGTACCAAAGCAGTACATCAACCCGATCGAGCAAGGCATCAGAGAGAGCTGTGAATCCGGCATTTTAGCTGGCTACCCAGTAATCGATCTGAAGGTGACGCTGGTTGACGGTTCTTACCACGATGTCGATTCTAACGAAATGGCCTTTAAAATTGCCAGTTCGATCGCCATTAAGGATGCAGTAATGAAGGCTAGTCCTGTCTTACTGGAGCCAAACATGAAGGTGGAAGTCGAAGTCCCAGAAGACTACATTGGCAACGTCATCGGCGACCTTAACTCTCGCCGAGGTCAAGTGGAAGGTCAGGACTCTGGCCAAGGCATTGCGAAAGTAACTGCCAAGGTGCCTTTGGCTAAAATGTTTGGCTATGCCACCAACATTCGCTCTAACACGCAAGGTCGCGGCATCTTCTCCATGGAATTTAGTCACTATGACGAAGTTCCACGCAACGAAGCCGAAGCGATTATCGCCAAGAGCAAAGGGAACGGCTAGGGTCAAGAGTTTACTGCTAGACCGATCTTCAGTAAACCCTAGCCTGCTAAAATTAATTAGAGGAAATAAGGAATAAAGTTACATGGCACGCGCTAAATTTGAACGGAATAAACCGCACGTTAACATTGGTACCATTGGTCACGTTGACCACGGTAAAACTACGCTGACTGCTGCAATCACAATGTGTTTGTCAGCTATCGGTGGTGCTAAAGCTCAGAAATATGATGAAATCGACGCGGCTCCTGAAGAAAAGGCGCGTGGTATTACCATCAATACTGCTCACGTAGAGTATGAAACGCCCGGTCGTCACTACGCTCACGTAGACTGCCCTGGTCACGCTGATTATGTGAAAAACATGATCACTGGTGCGGCTCAAATGGATGGCGGTATCTTAGTAGTATCAGCAGCTGATGGCCCGATGCCCCAGACTCGTGAGCACATTTTGCTAGCGAAACAAGTTGGTGTTCCTCAACTAGTAATCTTCATGAACAAGGAAGACCAAGTTGACGATGCTGAATTGCTAGAACTAGTTGAAATGGAAATCCGTGAACTACTGACTTCCTACGACTTTGATGGTGACAACATCCCCATTGTCTCTGGTTCTGCATTGAGAGCAGTTGAGCAGATGACTGCCAACCCTAAAACCCAGTTGGGTGAAAACGAGTGGGTTGATAAAATTCACAAGTTGATGACCGAAGTAGACTCTTATATTCCTACTCCTGAGCGGGAAATCGACAAGCCTTTCTTAATGGCTGTGGAAGATGTATTCTCGATTACTGGTCGGGGTACTGTTGCTACAGGCCGGATTGAACGGGGGAAAGTCAAGGTTGGTGACAACGTGGAAATCGTTGGCATCAGAGACACTCGCAACACTACCATTACCGGTATTGAAATGTTCAAGAAATCCCTGGATGAAGGGATGGCTGGAGACAACGCTGGTGTGCTGATGCGTGGTATCCAAAAAGATGACATCGAGCGGGGCATGGTAATTGCCAAGCCTGGTAGCATCACTCCTCATACTGAGTTTGAGGGTGAAGTTTATGTCTTGACTGACAAAGAAGGTGGTCGGAAGACTCCTTTCTTCCCTGGTTATCGTCCGCAATTCTATGTAAGAACTACTGACGTAACTGGCAACATCAAAGCTTTTACTGCTGATGATGGTAGTGCTGCTGAAATGGTTATGCCTGGCGATCGCGTAAAAATGACTGTGGAACTAATCAACCCAGTAGCGATCGAACAAGGAATGCGCTTCGCCATCCGTGAAGGTGGTAGAACCATCGGTGCGGGCGTTGTATCCAAGATCATTAAGTAGACCTAAGTTCTAACCTAGATAGAGATGTTGCTCCGGCGCATCTCTATCTTTTTCACTGTACCTTGATAATTTAAAAAACTATGGCTACTATTACTCAGCAAAAAATTCGGATTCGGTTGAAGGCATTCGATCGGCGGTTACTGGATACTTCCTGCGACAAGATTGTAGAAACTGCTGCTCGTACTGACGCGACCGCTGTTGGACCAATTCCTTTGCCAACTAAGCGCCGGATCTATTGCGTACTGCGTTCGCCTCACGTTGATAAGGACTCGCGCGAGCATTTTGAGACTCGGACTCACCGCCGGATTATTGATATTTACCAGCCTTCTTCTAAGACAATCGATGCTTTGATGAAGCTCGATTTACCAGCTGGTGTAGACATTGAAGTAAAACTGTAGAATTTGTGCTTTTAGTTAAACCTTGTCTTTTATACAAAAGACAAGGTTTTGTTATGGATTTTATTCTGAAACAATTCAGCTGGCTGATAACCTTGATGCATTAGTTTAAACTACAGCTGATCAATAATCTCGATTAACTCCCGCTCAAATACCACCTGTGCTCGATTTGTTCGGCCACCAATATAGACTTTATTTTCCTTCAACACCGCCCACACCTGCGAATGCGAGAAATAACTCATCATCACCCCGGCCATCAACAGTGCAAAACCCAAATAGACCACCGGTACCCCTGGATCGGCCTTAATCTGTAAGCCAGTACTGCCAATCACCTTGAGGATTTGGAGATTCACGCCATTGATCTCGATCGAACTCCCTTCCCGCGCACTGCCAATTAATTTACCTGTCGTGTCATAGACCAACACCGTACCCTGCAAATCTTTGGCCAACACCGAGACCCCGGCGCTCAAATCCGGCTTGGTCGGAATCCAAGTACCCCAGATTCGGGCTTTTTCTTTCCCCAACTGCGCCATTGGTAGCTTAAAGATTGGGCTGTTATTAACCCGTACCTTAATTCCAGCAATCCCCCAGTCGGTTTGATAAAAAGTCACGCCTTTATAAATCAACGGCTTATTTACATAGATTTTTTCTTTACGCAGAGCTTGCCCCTGAGCATCTACCACAGTCAGGTCGGAATAGAATTGGTCAATATCCCCGGCTGGACTGTAGTCGATATGAAAATCATTCACTTTGATCGAATAGTCCTTGGGCACCTGACCAGCAGACCAGCGACCAGCCTCGATCACATTTTTCACTTGAAAAGTATCACCACTAGCGATCATTTCTTGCGCTAAGAACCCAGTTAATGCACCGATTACGCCACCAATTAAGATCACAATCATCCCGATATGTACAATGATTGGCCCGACTTTGCCAATCACTCCTTTGCGCGCATAGATTTTGTTTTCTTCCTGAAAAATTCGGTAGCGTTTACCGGTTAATTTGGTCACCAATGGTTCTAAAGCAGTTTGCTCAATCTCGGCACTGAGCGCCAGTTTTTGGAAAAATCGGGGGTTGTCATAGAACCGCCAGCGTCGCGCCGATTTCAGCATCGGTAGCTGAGTAGTAAAAGTACAAGTGGCTAGACTGACCCCAAAAAAGGCCAATAGTCCCAAATACCACCAAGTCCGATACACATGGTCTAGACCCACCACCTGAATCACCTTCCAAGTCAGAAAGCCAAAGAGTGCCGGATGTTCGGGGTAATTGCTTTGATAGTAGGCCGGCGCTTGCCCTTGTTCGATCACGGTGCCGGAAATACTGAAGATCGCAATAATCAAGAGCAAGAAAATTGCCAGCCGCAGATTGGCAATTTTGGGAGCTACCTGGTGCCGCCACAAACGCCAAGTAGTCGCCAGTAGATGGGGAGGAAAAGGGGAATCGATCGACATTATTTTAAAAGGGTAAAAAAGTTTTAATTAATTTAATAAAGAATATTATCGCGCAGACACTTTATAACTGCGAATTAAATCGGCAGCCTGGTCAACAAAGAAAACGCCCCAAACCCAATCAACAAGAAACCGCTAGCGGGCGTAATCCAGGCTGACCACTGCCGTAGACTCAGCAAACCTTTAATACTGGCGGTAAAAGTCCCGGCAATAATCAAAGGTGAGACATAGCCAGCCGTGTAAGACAACAACAACACCGCTCCCAGTCCAATATTACGGGTACTGGCCACCCAAGCCAGCAAGGTTGCTAAAACGGGGGTACTGCAAGGCGAAGCGACTAAACCAAAGGTCAAACCCAGTAGATAAGCCCGTACCCCTTCTGGCCAATCTTGACCAATCCAGTCACTATCCCCCCAACTGGGCAAGCGAATTTGAATCACTTCCAATAGATTAAGACCCATTATTATCGCTAGCAAGCTAACGATGATGGGTAGTCCCCACCCCACTTGACCATAGATGCGCCCCAGACCAGCAGCCACGATCCCCATCCCGGCCATTGTGGTGGCTAGTCCCAGGCAAAACCAGGCCGATTGTTGAGCCGCTTGCCATTTACTGCGATCGGCATAGCCGCCAATATAACCAATAGTAATGGGCAGCATCGATAGGGTGCAGGGGGTCAAACTGGTCAGTAGTCCGGCTCCAAAAATAATACCGATCGACAGCGGACTGATCTGAGCCAGTTGGTTATTGACCAATTGATTGGCAAACTGTTCGAGCTGATAGAAAGAAGCAAACATTCAGGATAAATCTCAAAAGTAAATCTATTGACGCGGGGGACTTTGTGAATCGCGAGTAAAGGGTACTACTTTTTCTTCGCTACTCTCCCTAGCTACTCTAATTAATAACGCAGACATCATTAAAGAAGCTAGCAACGAGGTGCCCCCATAGCTAAAGAAAGGCAACGGTAAACCAGTGGTGGGTAAGGCTCCAGCAGCTACACCAATGTTGAAAATGGACTGTAATACAATAAAAGTCATGGCTCCGATCGCAATCAATCGATGTACCATATTTTTAGCTTGGTAGGCAATTCCCAGGCCGATCGTGGCGTAAGCCATGACGATCAAGATCAAAGTAATGCTGCCCAGATAGCCAAACTCTTCGGCAAAAACTGAAAAAATAAAATCGGTGTCTTGAATTGGCAAATAACCTAGCTTTTGCATCGAGCGACCATAGCCGCTACCGACAAAACCGCCGGAGCCGATCGCATACAAACTCTGAATCAACTGAAATCCGGTATCCGTCGGATCAGCCCACGGATTCATAAAAGATAGCATCCGCTTCCGTTGGTACGTTTGGAGAGCCAAGCTAGCCATCGCTACCAATATACCGCCGATCGCTGAGCTAAACAAATAGCGCATTGAGATCCCCGCTGCACAAGCGATTAACCACAGGGTAATGCCACACAGAGCCGCAGTGCTGAGATTGGGTTGCCTCAAAATCCCCAGTAAAACCAGCGCAAAAACCCCCAGGCCAAAACTTTTGGTGGACAGCGGCCATTTTCCCCACTGACCAAAAAGCTTAGCGGCCTGAATGACCAAAAAAGGTTTAATAACATCGGAGGGTTGCAACTGAATGGGGCCAATGCCCAGCCACCGATTGGCACCCAGTGCCCCTTTTCCTAAACCAGGCACTAAGGTTAGCCACACCAATCCCAGTACAATGACCAGCCCCCATGGACCCATTTGAACGATTTTTTTGAGCGGAGTTTGCACCACCACCCCAAACAACACCATGCCAATCCAGATGGCAATCATTTGACGGGTGAAGTAATACAAACCATTCTGCTGTTCCACCTGGCCATGATGGTAAGAAGCTGAAAATAATACTAGAGTACCAATAAATAACCAAAAGAAAGTCAGCCACAGCATCATCCGGGCCGAAACAGACCATTCCTTAACGCTGGGATCGAGCAGTGGGAAGAAAGGACGAATTCTTTGCAGGAGTTTTGGCATGGTTTTGGATTCACCTCCGGCACTATTGTGTCATCATTTCAACCTTAAAACTGTCGATCGATCCTTAATCGACACTAAAACTGATCTTTCTGTCCCCGCAGTCTGGCAAAAGTTTGAATCGGATCTTGGCTGTGCATGGCGGCTTGAATCGCTGGTTGCTGCCAACGCAAAAAAGGATTTGTTTTTTGCTCTAAACCGATGGTGGAAGGAATTGTCGGTAAAGATCCAGATTGCTCTACTAACTGAATACGATCTTGCAAGTCGCCATTATCTGGTTCGACAGTGAGTGCAAACTTTAAATTATTGCGGGTGTATTCGTGAGCACACCATAATCTGGTTTCGGCTGGCAGCTGGCGCAGCCGATCGATCGATTGCAACATTTGGGCAGGCGTTCCTTCAAACAAACGACCACAGCCGCCCCCAAAAATAGTATCGCCACAGAATAATTCACCCGGCTCGGTACTTGTAGCCGGAAAGTAGTAAGCAATATGGGCTTTGGTATGGCCAGGAATAAAAAATACCTGCGCTGATCGATCGGCAAAAGTCACCAGGTCGCCATCGGCTAAGTAAACCTGTTGCCCTGGAATGCGGCCTCGATCTACCACTCCACCATATACCACTGCTTGCGGAAATCGTGCTAACAAACCTGGATTGCCACCCACATGATCGCCGTGATGATGGGTATTTAAAATAGCCACTAGCTCGACTTGTTCTTGCTCTAGTAAATCTAAGATGGGATCGGCCAAGGCTGGATCGACAACGGCGGCGGTGTGGCTCGCCGCATCAACCAGTACAAAGATGTAATTATCGTTGAGCACTGGCACACGCAGGACTTGCATATTCGAGAAACTGGAGGTCGGATCGATCGTAGCATAGCTAAAAATTCGGCGGTGAATCGGCCATTTAGGTTAAGTTCAAAGCTTAAACTTGTGTTTAGATAAATTCATTACCTAGTAAAAAAATTTTATGTCCCAGGCCAAAATTCTCGTGACCGGCGGCGCTGGTTATATTGGTTCCCATGCCGTCTTAGCTTTGCAACAAGCTGGTTATGAGGTGGTGATTTTAGATAGCTTAGAGTATGGCCATCCAGAATTAGTCGATCAAGTCCTGGCTCCAGCAAAATTAGTGGTGGGTAATACGAATGATCGAGTGCTGCTCGATCAGCTCTTCGCTGAACACGAAATTACCGCTGTGATGCATTTTGCTGCCTATATTGCCGTCGGCGAGTCGGTGCAGCAGCCTGCCAATTACTATCGTAATAACGTGATGGGCACGCTCACTTTGCTAGAGGCCATGCGAGCCGCCGGTATCGATAAGTTTGTGTTTTCTTCGACCTGCGCTGTTTATGGCGTGCCCCAGTTTATCCCGCTGGTCGAAGACCATCCTTTCGCGCCAATCAGTCCCTACGCTACGAGCAAGCTGATGGTCGAGAATATCCTGATGGATTTCGACCAAGCCTATGGCTTTAAGTCGGTGCGGTTCCGCTATTTTAATGCCGCTGGTGCCGACCCTCAAGGACGCTTAGGAGAAGATCACCAACCAGAAACCCACTTGATTCCGCTAATTCTACAAACAGCCCTAGGTCATCGGGAGAGTATTTCGGTATTCGGGACAGACTATGAAACCGCTGATGGTACTTGCATCCGCGACTATATCCATGTCAGTGACCTGGCCTCAGCTCACGTCCTCGGTCTAAAGCATTTGCTGGCCGGTGGTGATTGCCAAGTGTTTAATTTGGGCAATGGCAATGGTTTTTCGGTGAAAGAGGTAATTGGGGCGGCAGAGGAGGTTACTGGTCGGCAGGTTAAAGTTGTCTATGGCGATCGGCGAGCGGGTGATCCACCGATTTTGTTGGGGAGTAGTGCAAAGGCGCAGCAGGTTCTGAACTGGCAGCCGCAATATCCCAATTTGTCCGATATTATTGGTCACGCTTGGCAATGGCACCAACAACGCCATCCCAAAAGCTAAAATCACAACTCATCGCCAGTGGTGCCCTGCAATCCCCAATGATGGCTGGGCAGTTCGATTAGCATGATGTCTAGCTCAGTAGCAGTTAATCCTACTTCTTGCTGGATCTTGGTGAGGATTGTCTTGATCAGCTGCTTGGTGACTTCGACTGGTCTCCCCGCGAACATACTGATCTCGATGATTGTATAGCGCGATGATCGACCGGGACAGTGCAAATCTGCCGCCGTCATGGGGTAACAACGCTGGACAATTTTGTCAGCAGTTAATCCCGTAACTTCAGCAAAGCAATCTTCAATGATTTTGATCAGCTGGGCTTGGATGGGTGCTAACTGTTCACGCAAGCCAGAGATTTTAACTTGAGGCATATAAATTAAATTATTAGGAGGGAGAAATTGATGGCGATTTCGACGGTTTCTCAAGATCCAAATATATCTTTAAGATTCTGTTCATTAGTTTGACATGATCGATCGCCACTCCGATAATATAATACAAATCAACTATTTTTATCGAGGTGTTCCATGATTAAACTTTATGGTGATAGCTTTAGCCGCGCAGTAATTGTCAAATGGTACCTAGAAGAACTCCAGCTTCCTTACGAATTTGTCTTGGTTGAACTGAAAGAAGGTCAACACTTTCAGCCAGAATATGTAGCAATTCATCCATTTTCTAAAGTGCCAGCGATCGATGACAACGGCTTCATTTTGTGGGAATCCGGGGCGATTTTGACCTATCTCGCCAGCAAATATGATCCCACTATCGATACACCAGAAAAAATCGCGATTGTCAATCAATGGGTCATCTTTGCCAACTCCACCATGGGTGATGGCCTTTTTGCGCCGCAATTTCAAGCCAAAGAAACACCACACCTACTTGGCAAACTCAATGACCTGCTGGGCAAGCAAACGTTTGTTATGGGTGAAACTTTCTCGGCTGGTGATGTGGCGGTCGGCTCTATTCTGGGCTATGCCCTGATGATGGTCAAAGATTTGGATTTGAGTCCTTATCCCCAGGTGGTGGCTTACATGCAGCGCTTAAAAGAGCGTCCGGCCTACACGATGGGTTAGATCAAATTGGTGGGGCAACGCCAAAATTAAGTGGTGTATTCAGCATTGATTTTCACGTAGTCGTAGCTTAGATCACAGCCCCAAGCCAAACCAAAACCACTGCCGCCGCCAACACCTACTTTAATTAGTACCGTATCGGTTTTTAGATATTCCCCGGCGGCGGCAGCTTTTAAATAGTTACTGGCTGCTGCTCGATCGAACTCCAAAGGCTGGCCATAATCCATCAAGACCAAATCCCCCAACTCAATCCGCAACAAGTTTTGGTCAAACAAAATCTGCGCCCGACCAGCGGCCATCGCAATCCTGCCCCAGTTTGGATCACGGCCAAAAATTGCCGCTTTCACCAAAGATGATCCAGCAATTGTCCGGGCAATTTGACGGGCTTCGGCATCAGTATGAGTGCCATGCACCTGCACTTCTACCAGGCAAGTCGCACCTTCTCCATCGCGAGCAATACATTTAGCCAGATATTGACAGACTTCGGTCAACATTGCTTCTAATTGATCAGCATCGGCTCCCGGCTCAATAATTGCTTGCGTCCGCGATTCACCATTAGCTAGGGCAATCAGCGAGTCGTTGGTACTGGTATCCCCGTCTACGGTTACTTGATTAAAAGATTTATCGGCGGCTCTGGTGAGCATTTGTTGCCAGAGAGTAGTGGAAACGGCGGCATCGCAAGTGATAAAAGCCAGCAGCGTAGCCATATTGGGATGAATCATCCCGGAGCCCTTGGCCATCCCGCCAATTCTAACTGGTCGGCCATCGATCGTAGTTTGCAAAGCGATCGACTTACTTACCAAATCAGTGGTCATGATCGATCGAGCAGCCAAGTCACCACCATCATCCTCAGCTGCTGCGGCTAAGGCCGGCAGAGCGGCGACCAGTTTATCCATTTTGATCCGCTGGCCAATTACCCCAGTGGAAGCCAGTAAAATCGACTGAGCCGGAATATTTAAAATCTGAGCCAGAGCCTGGGCACTATTTACGGCATCTTGCCAACCGACCTCGCCCGTGGCCGCATTGGCCTGACCAGAGTTAATTAAAATCGCCCTAATGTTGTGTTTAGCCGTGAGCTGTTGGCGACAGTATTCAACACAGGCAGCGCGTACTTGACTGGTGGTGAAAACTCCCGCTGCGATCGCAGTGTTATCGGAAATTACTAAAGCTAAGTCCGGCAGCCCAGATTCTTTCAGACCAGCCGTGATGCCCGCCGCCCGAAATCCTTTGGGTGCGGTTACACCACCAGGTACAATATGCCACTCTGCTGCCATTACTGTCACAATCAATTTGGAACTACTGTTGTTAGCTTATCAGGATGGGGTGGCTCTGGGAATGCTGGTGCTGCCATAAAAAGAACCACTCAAAAAGTCACTTCTGACCCCTTGAGCGGCTGCATCCACAAATATATAGTCCAATATGTGTAACATCTTAGCGCGACTTTTGTAATACAGTCAAGTTAAATTGCTTATTATTTTGACTGAGTAATTATTACTAAAGGATATTTAGAGATTGAAAACAAACTTAGTATGAGAAGAGCCTTAAATCGACGGTGTAAGATATACCTGAGTATTATCTAGCTACTCATCCTTAATCAATTCTTGGCTTTGTTCCCCTGAACATTCGTACCAAGAACAACGAAAGAAGTATAGTAATTTAACGTGAGTTCGGGATAAGGAAAGAAAAAAAGGGGCAAAACAGATAGTCTGGAGGTACCAATCAACCAAAAATCTGGATTGCCTTATGCCTAGTTTAGAAGAACTCTTTTGTTCCGTCGATGATTTCTGTCAAATCTTT
>JANOQI010000034.1:0-61736 GCA_031414775.1 Synechococcales cyanobacterium VAR_4_metabat_354 | reverse complement strand
CGGTTCTTGGCATTAGGAACTAGTGCTGCTGCCAGTGGAGGGAATGTAAGTCGTGGTGGTAAGATTTCGGTCTTATCGGATGCTGTTCCCCGCTAAGCTGGAAGCTACCCGCTCAGCGTAAGCGGCGGGTAGTAGTTCACAGTATCTGAAGTATCACAGTCTCGCTTACAAACCCTACTAGAAAGAAACCAAGAAGTGGCCTTAACGGCCACAGAAAAAGCAGAAATCGACTTATATGAACAACTTGATACCCTCATAGGTTTCCTCAAAATTAGAGCTTACGCCGCACTGCGGGCTACTCCCTCAAATTATTCATGACTACTTACATTCCAGCAGCACTACGCCAGTTAGTCGGTCAACGAGCAGCAGGGACTTGTGAATATTGCTTGATTCACTCCCCATACCGTCAACTAACTAATTGCGATCAATAGAGTTCCTATTATTTTGGTCTTGAATTTGCCCTGACTCACCCCATCAGCTGAATAACTTGTAAGTCACTAATAACCACATCAGCACCAGCTAAATGCGGAGCAGCAATTCCCCAATCGATCGCAATACAGCCAGCCGCACCTGCTCGCTGAGCCATTTCAATATCGCCAGCGGAGTCCCCAATCATTAAAGTGCGGACTGGCTCTACGCCCATCTGTTCACAGGCTTGCAAAAACAAAATGGGATTGGGTTTAGTGATCGCGCCATCAGCACCCATTTGTAATTTTAAATAGGGCTGAAGCTGATGGTGCTGCACGAAGTTGCGCACATCTGCGCTCGGTGCATTGGAAAGAATCCCTAGTGGCAAGCCAGCTTGAAACAATCGATCGATCAATTCCGGACTACCTGGTAACATCTGGCCTGGCAAATCATTGGGCACCATTCTATCGGCCTCGGTAAATGCTCGATCGACCATATTTTTCGCCTCAATCCAGCCCCGCCCAGTAGCCGCAATATATACAGCTGCCGCTACGGCATTTTCATTGCGACTACCCACACACATTAAGCCAGCAGTATCCAATTGACGATTCTTAACTCCATAGGCTGAGAGTAAGAATTCGCCGATGCCGGGGATCTGCTGATCAACTGCTGTGGCTCGCTGTTGAGCCAGCTGATAGAGATAATCGCTAGAGTTTTCCAAGGTACCGTCTTTATCAAAAATTACGGCGTGAATGTTGGTGAATTGTCGATCGAGACAGCGGATAGTAAACATTGATGATTTTATGGTTCTGATTCTGGTTCGGGAGCAGTACTGGGGTAAACTTCGGGCTGAATTGGTAATGTTTGCTGCTGACCAGCTCGATTAACTTCCAATATCAGTGGTTTACCAATCTCACTAGACTCTACTTGCTCTTGGACATCATTGGGCGAATTCACCGACTGGTCAGCTACTTTTTGGATCACATCGCCCCTTTTTAAACCACCTTTAGCTGCTGGGGTATTGGGCAACACCTCCACCACGATTACACCTCGATCGACTTTAGCAGCGGCCTGGAATTGGAGGTCGGTAGCCAGTTTTTTCAATAGCTCGGGGCTGCGCTCCACCATCTTGATGCCTAGATAGGGATGACTAGCTTTACCAGTGCTTAAAATTTGCTGAGCAATCCGTTGGGCAGTTTGGATCGGAATGGCGAATCCCAGACCTTGCCCATCCGTCCGAATAGCGGTGTTGATGCCAATTACTTCGCCTTGGGCATTGAGTAACGGACCGCCGGAGTTACCCGGATTGATGGCGGCATCCGCCTGAATATAGCGCACTCGTTTATCAGGAATACCGACATCCGAGCTAGACCGACCAGTGGCACTAATAATTCCTAAAGTTACAGTATTATCTAAACCAAGGGGATTGCCGATCGCGATCGCCCATTCCCCAGCGGCTAAATTACTAGAATCCCCAATCTTGACCGTAGGTAAACCCTGGCCAGCGACCTTGACTACCGCTAAGTCGGTAACTGGGTCAATGCCCACCACCTTGCCCGGTAGCGTGCGACCATCTTTGAGCGTCACCGCTACTTGGGTGGTGTCTTCTACCACATGACCGTTCGTGATAATTTGACCATCAGTACTGAGGATAAAACCAGAACCGGTGCCACGCTCTACACCCTGATCGCTATCTTGGTCTTCAGCAGCTGAGTTGCCAGTCCTCGCTTTTGATTTGTGTACTGCATCAATTCTGACCACCGCCGGACCCACTCGATCGACCACCCCAGCCACAAAATTTAAATTTTCGGTAGTTGGTGACTGGCTATTGCTAGCGGGCTTCAGTCCCGGCGCAACTTGTGCCGGTGCAGATGATGAAGAAACAGGATCTTGTTGGGGATGCCACCAATAGGCCGCTCCCATGCCCACGGCTGTGCCCACTCCTACTAAAGTTAAGCAGCCCAGTATTTGCTGTTTGGACAAGATCATAGAAACTATTTAAAGGTAGGTAGGGCCACAAATTATGATGCTGCGATAGGTCTAGGACAAAGCATAAATCCGGCCATCAGGCATCATTGCTTCACTTAAATTTGCCCCCATCATATTAGCACTACTCATTTCAGCCCGGAGCAAGTTAGCTTTGCTAAGATTGGCATCTTCTAGATTGGTTTTAGCCATATAACACTCACTCATTTCTGCCCCCGTAAGATTGGCAAAGCAAAAAACAGTGCGCGTCAAATCAGCTTTACTCATCCGCGCTCGTGTCAGATCTGCATAGCTCAAATCAGTGTTGCCCAGCTTAACACCAGTCATGACTGCATTTTTTAAGATTACTTTGGTCATATGGCAGGAAGTGACCTTAGCTCTTTCCAGCTTAATATTGGTCAAATTAGCATCGGGTAAAATAGTTTCATGCAAAGTTGCTTCTGTCAAAAAAGCGTTGCTCAAATTAGCCCCAGTCAAATTGGCACCAGTCAAATCTACCCCGCGCAGATTGGCTTCTGTCAAATTAGCAAAGGAAAAATCTGCTTTGGCTAAATTTGCTCCCGCCAAGTTTACATTTCGCAGGTCAGCATACTGTAATTTAGCACTGCGTAAATCAGAGCAATTCGCTCTTTTCTCTGCCCGCAGATTGGCACCGCGCAGACAAGCTCCTACCAAATTAGCGCTACTCATCTGTACCCCGCGCATATCAGCTTCCATGAGGTTGGCATCCATCAAATTTACCCAAGTCATATCCGCATTTTGTAGATCAGCCGACTGGAGACTGGCACCATGTAAGTCGGCATCCCGAAAGTTAGCATGTTGCAAACTAGATTTGGTGAGAGTTGCCCCGCTCAACCTGGCTCCGGTCAAGTTAGCGCGAGTTAGCTGAGCGCGGTTTAAGTAGCTATAAGTTAAATCACTTTTACTGAGATTGGCATCGGTTAAAACAATATCGATCAAATCTTGAGCCATCAAATTGGTGCCGCTTAACTCGGCTCGGATGAAATCTCGTTCGCCACCTTCATAACGCCATAGTAGTTCTTCTGCCTTCATAAGATTCCGCTGATATCTATAAAGTTAATATGTTTTAATGTGCCCCAATCTCCCTGACAAACTGCTAGCTTAAACTGTCACCGCGGCGATGGGCTTGGACTGTTTGTGATAGAGCGGAACTAAAGCTTGAATGAGACCAGTAGCCGCCTTGCCGTATTCTTCAATGTCTGGCAACTGTACGACTGCTGCGCTAATTGCTGCTTCAATGTCATCCAAATTGGTGTAGTTAGTAATTAGGTGAGCTAGTAAGTTATCTAATAAGTAATCATAAATTGTGCGGGGATCAGAAAATTCGGTGGGGACGAGCACTAAGTGCAGCAGAGTTTTAACCCGGAGTGGGTTGGCGTAACTCATGACACTTTGACGGAGTTCAAAAACGTCGTACTCGATCGGCTGGCGTTCGACAACGACTGGAACTAGTGGTTGGTCGAGCACTGTTGGTTGTTGATGCACCGAGAGATCGGTGGTGGAATACATCCGATGAAAATCTGGGTACATTTGACCCAGGCTACTGTAGATAATTTTAGCGACTACCACGTATTCTTTGGGCTTGTTGACTGTTTTTAACAAACTAAAAAGTTTCTCCTTCAACTCTTCATGAGTATTGAATTCTTTAATTAGATATTCCGTAAAGTGATGACAGTTAATCGATCTCAAAAAATCGGGGTCGCGTTCCCAGCGATTGGTGCACAGACAGTAGAGCATTTTCTTGATTTGCAAAGAATGCTCGTGGTGCTCTAGATAAGCAACTATCTGATCGAAGATTTCTCGATTATGGATCTGCATATGGCGGTTACGACAATGATGGAGAAATAAACTGGAGGATTGGGGGGTGATTTGTGGCGGGACATTCTAGCGATTCTGTCGGGAAATCCATAAAGCAATAGCTTTCTACATTGTTCCCTGTCTACTTGTGCTGCTAACTCCGCAATTAAATTTGTTGAAATTTGGGAACTCAGGTAGTAGTGGAAATGTAGTTGTCATTTACTTCATCATAGTAGCTGCGGAGTTGTTTGACAGTGGTCTTTAACGAATACTATCAATATTTTGCTCCCAATTTTGACCATCGAAAGACTTAATGGTAAACCTGTCGAGTAAGTTTTCATCCAAGCAGTGAACATTCACATCAAAATCGGTGGGATGAGACCGGGGTCGATAGAAAGAATGGATGCCACACTTTCGACAAAATAAGTGTTTAGCTGTCCCCGTATTGAAAGTATAGGTAGCCAACATAGCTTGGCCTTGCAGCAACTCAAAACGCTCCGGCGGCAAAATCAAGTGCAAAAATCCTTTTTGCCGACAAATGGAACAATTACAGTCAGTAGCTTGATATTTTTCGATGGATACCTGCCAGCGTACGGCTCCACAATGACAGCCCCCTTTATGATTGGCCATATTTTTGGAATGAGCGGCTACTGCTCAAGATTTTCTGCCTCACCATTATAATGAGTGGACTATCTACAAAAATCAAAAAATGCGCGTTACCGTCATCGGGGGCGGCTTGGCTGGCACTGAAGCCGCTTGGCAAATAGCTCAGGCCGGGGTGCCAGTAGACCTCTACGAAATGCGCCCCACTCAACTCAGCCCTGCTCACCACAGTGAAGAACTGGCCGAACTAGTGTGCAGTAACTCTTTTGGTGCACAGTCTACCGATCGTGCTGCCGGACTGTTGCATGAAGAACTGCGCCGCTTAGGTTCGATCGTTATTGGAAAAGCTGACCAACATGCGGTACCAGCGGGTGGTGCCCTGGCTGTCGATCGCGGTCAATTTAGCCAAGATCTCACTCATACCTTGAGCAGCCATCCTTTGATTAACTTTAAACGGGAAATGCTGCCAGCCATTCCCACCGATGGCATTACGGTACTGGCGACTGGACCATTGACTAGCGTGGAGTTAGCCACTGACCTCCAAAACTTTACGGGCTTGGATTATTTGAGCTTTTTTGATGCGGCTAGTCCGATCATTGTGGGCGATTCGATCGATCAAAATATTGCTTTCTTTGCCTCCCGCTACGACAAAGGTGAAGCAGCCTACCTCAACTGCCCGATGAACAAAGAGCAGTATCTGCATTTTTGGACAGAGTTATGCAAAGCAGAACAAGCCGAACTGAAAGACTTCGATCGAGAGACCGCCAAATTCTTTGAAGCCTGCCTACCGATCGAAGAATTAGCCCAGCGGGGCGTAGAAACCATGCGCTACGGACCACTGAAACCAGTCGGTTTATTCGATAGCAGACGCGGTGATTTCAAAGCCCCCGAAAACCAAATTCATCGCCCCTATGCTGTAATTCAGCTGCGCCAAGAAGATAAAGCTGGCCAGCTGTGGAATATGGTGGGTTTTCAGACTAACTTGCGCTGGGGTGAACAAAAACGGATCTTCCGGCTGATTCCTGGTTTGGAAAACGCTGAATTTGTAAGGCTGGGAGTGATGCACCGTAACACTTTCATCAACTCTCCCAATCTGCTAATGGCCTCTTTGCAATTCAAAACTCGTCCCCAACTCCTAGCTGCTGGCCAAATCATTGGTACCGAAGGCTATACTGCCGCCGCTGCTGGGGGTTGGCTGGCTGGCACTAACGCCGCTCGGTTAGCGAAAGGTCAAGAACCACTGACTATTGATTCAAATACGATGATGGGCGCTTTGTTTAATTTTGTTTGCACCGCTGCTCCCAAATACTTTCAGCCAATGCCGCCCAACTTTGGGATTTTGCCGGAGTTCCCGGTCAAAATTAAAGGCAAGCCGGAGCGCTATGGCGCTTATCGCGATCGATCTTTAATGGCGATCGATCTATTAGCGGCTCAGGTTAGTAATCAATTTTTAGTCAACAGTTAGCAGAAAAAAATTGAGTAGAAAAAATGCAGAGTGAAGAATTTGCTAAATATCTGGGCGAAACCGGCGATTACCAAAAACCCTGGATGTTGGTTCAACTACGTCTGAGCAAATTAGCCGAGGAAAAAGATGATCTATCTTCAGCCGAATATATTGCCAGACTCGAAGATATTCATCGGGATATGATGAAGCTCGGTCAGTGGTGGAAAGGCCAAGAAAATCAAGTGTTTAAATAATCTTTTTAACTGAGTTGGGAATAATCAAGGGTATGGATACTGATGAAATTAAGCAACTCGCGATCGATCTCCACGATCCCAAAAATTACTTTAGTCGGGAGCTAAGCTGGCTGGAGTTTAACTCCCGAGTTTTGAGCGAAGCCATGGATGAACGCACACCCCTATTGGAGCGTCTCAAGTTCATGGGCATTTTTAGTGTGAACCTAGATGAGTTTTTTATGGTGCGAGTGGCTACCATCAAACAACAAATTGCCGCTAATGTTCAAAAAACCACCCCCGATGGCCGCACCCCAGAACAGCAATTACAAGCCATTGGGCAGCATTTACGGCCACTCTTGGAGCGAAAGTATCAACACTTCGAGCAAGAGTTACGGCCACTGATTGCCAACCAAGGCATTCACATTCTCAATTATTTTGAGCTGAACCAAGAACAGCGCCAGTATCTTCAAAACTATTTTGAAGATCAGATTTTTCCGGTGCTCACCCCCTTAGCTGTCGATCCCAGTCATCCTTTTCCTTATATTTCTAATCTCAGTCTTAGTTTGGCCGTGGTGCTGAAGCATCCCGAAACCGACGAAGAACTATTTGCCCGGGTCAAAGTACCACAGGTCTTGCCCCGTTTTATTCAGATGCCGACTAACCTCTGTAGCAAATCATCTGATGGTAGTTGTCACTGGACGGGTATCCCGATCGAGCAATTAATTGCTCACAATCTCGATTCCCTCTTTCCCGGCATGAGCATTCAAGAATGTCACATTTTTCGAGTCACCAGAAATGCCGATATTGCCATCGCCGAAGACGATGCCGATGATTTGTTGCTGGCGATCGAACAAGAACTACGCAAACGGCGCTTAGGCGGTTCTGTGGTGCGGGTAGAAGTGCAGGCTGATACCCCGGAGCATATTATCCAAATGCTGATGGAAGAGTTAGACCTCACTACTGGCGATGTCTATAAAGTTGATGGTTTATTAGGCTTGAGTGATCTGTTTGTCATTTATTCCCTCAACTTGCCCGCTCTCAAAGACCTACCCTGGACACCCAGCTTGCCACCCCGCCTCAAAAAATTAGCCGAAGCGGACGAAGATGGCGACCAGAAAGACTTTTTCAGTGTCATTGCCGAGCGCGATCTTCTCGTACATCATCCTTATCAATCTTTCACCGGTACCGTCGAGAAATTTGTCACCGCAGCGTCTCTAGACCCGGATGTCATGGCGATCAAAATGACCTTATATCGCACTTCTGGTGATTCCAAATTAATCAGTGCCTTAATGACTGCTGCCGAAAACGGTAAGCAAGTCGCTGTTTTAGTAGAACTCAAGGCAAGGTTTGATGAGCAAAACAATATCGCCTGGGCTAGGCAGCTAGAGCAAGCTGGCGTGCATGTTGTGTATGGATTAGTCGGGCTGAAAACTCATACCAAAGTGATTTTGGTAGTGCGTCAAGAAGGTAGTAAAATTCGTCGCTACGTGCATATTGGTACTGGTAACTATAATGCTAAAACTTCGCGTATCTATACCGATTTGGGTTTATTCAGTAGTCGGCCAGAACTCGGTGCCGATCTTACTGACCTATTCAATTATTTAACTGGATACTCGCGCCAGCAATCGTACCGCAAGTTATTGATATCTCCAGTTAATGCTCGCGAGCAGTTTGACCAGCTGATTCAGCAAGAAATTGAGCAAGTCCAAACCGGTGACACTGGCCGGATTGTTGCCAAAGTGAACTCTCTAGTAGATCCGGCGATCATTGCTCATCTTTACCAAGCTTCCCAAGCTGGTGTGAGCATCGATCTGATTGTGCGGGGCATGTGTTGCCTGCGACCAGGGATTCCGGGACTGAGTGAAAATATTCGGGTAATGAGCATTATTGGTCGCTTTTTGGAGCATTCCCGGATTTATTATTTCTATAACGGTGGTGATGAGCAGGTTTTCATTGGTAGTGCCGACTGGATGACCAGAAATCTTGATCGACGGGTGGAAGCAATCGTACCGATCGAAGATGCTGATATTGCCAAAGATATCCACGAAATTCTGGGAATTATGCTGGCGGATAATCGGCAAGCGTGGGATTTACAGAGCGATGGCAGTTATGTGCAGCGCCAAGCCTCACCAGGTGGTGAGAGCATTAGTTCGCACCAGATTCTAATGGATATGAATTGTTAGCACATTACTTAGGCAATTAGCGTAAATTCAGTACCATATATTGAGATAATTATTAAATTTTATTTATTAAAATTTAATAATTATGGACTATCATAAAATCATAGCTGGTCGTTTAGTGCCAAAAACTATTTAAGCTCAGCAAGCAATCCGCTTTATTTCACTTAATTTTGTGCCACATTTGGCCAGTAGTATTAGTAGTAGTGGAGGCAAGACAATTAGTCAATCAGGATCACAGGATGATTTAACCCAGGCAGAATTTGATGCCATGGTAGAGGATTTAAATACTGAATTTGAGGAGAAATTTAGCCGAGAAGATTTGGCGGATTGCTGCTCTACGGAAGAACTAGACCAATTATTTCAACCAACGGTCGAAACCACTAACCCCGAGTAGACAATCTGGTATTGCTGATTGGTTAAATCGGCGAAAAGCGAGGTCGTACGATCTCTTCTTATGAATCATGTTGCTTTGTTAGCGCTTTTACAACTCACTAGTCCGGCGCTGCCAGTGGGAGCTTATAGTTACTCGGAAGGGCTGGAGACATTAATTGATCGACAGCTCATAATTAATGATAACCAGCTGCAACTATGGCTGACAGCATCCTTAGCAACTGGATCGATCGGCATTGAGGCAGCTATCTTGCTACGCGCTTACCGGGCTTGGGCCGGTCGTGATTTGGATAGTCTATCTTACTGGAATCACTGGCTGTCTGCTACCCGCGAAAGCTACGAGCTGCAACAACAAAATTGGCAAATGGGTCGATCTCTCTTGAAGCTGATGCGAGATTTACAACCTCAAGAGTATTGGGCGGAGTTAGAAACTACTCTGGGCGAAAATTGTAATTTTGCGATTGTTTTTGCCCTGGCTGTTGCTGAGGGAAAAATGGATGAACGCACGATGTTGATGGGCTATCTCTATAGCTGGGCAAGTAATTTGGTTAGTGCTGGGGTGAAACTGATCCCGCTGGGTCAGACTGATGGTCAGCGGTTGTTGCAGCAACTTGGTGCACCGTTGGTGGCGGCAGTCGATCGCGCTCTAATGTTGCCAGACGAGGATCTGTTTAGTTGTAATTGGGGACTGGCGTTGGCTAGTATGACTCATGAAACGCAGTACAGCCGCTTATTTCGGAGTTAAGTGAGTAGGTATATTCTTAAACATTACGTTAATCAGTCAAACAAGCTGGATCGAAAGGATATTTACCCTGGAGCCAATCAACCAGTTCTTGACTGTAAAGAGTTTGAAAAGGTTCATATCGATCGATCAACCCATTTTTTCTTTCTTTATTCAACAGATCCAACCCCTCATCTTGAAACGCGGCAACATCTGCGACCAAATATTCAGCAAAGGTCTCACCCCCAAGGGCACAAGCCGCTGAGTACAAAGGGTATTGCTGCTCACTAGCCGTCAAAGTCATTAACGGAATTTGCGACAAATAAGCTTGGTTCATCGGATTAATCGCCTGTCCTGCCGTCCAATTAGCCAAGTGTTCAGCCGATTCGCCAAATGGTCGGAGATGCAAAAACTTACACAGTTTAGCCCCATCATTTACCGGGTAATTGTCCCAGATCAAGGGTTTTCGTCCCAGTTGAGCCGTGATTTCTTGTAAATGTGCGGCGGGATAAGCGGTAGAACAAACTTTTTCACCGGTCCAAAAAACATCCACACCGGGATCTAGCAGTTGGCCGAGGGTTTCTAGGTAGAGAGCGGGTCGATCGCCAAATACCTGATCTAAAACTGGATCGGTGGAGTAGTAGGTGGGACACATAATGAAAGAACTAGCGGTGCTTTGCTCCATAATTCGATGGGTGATATCGGCTTGAATTTCGGCGATCCGATCGAAGTCGCCGCGCATATCATCAAACAAAATAGCCAGGATATCAGGTTGGAGATTGTTGATCGATCGAATCTTGGCATCCAGTTTTGCCTTGGTCTGGTCATCAAAGTTGTGATGAATTTCCAGCGGCGTAAGACCAATCCCCCAGGCTACTTCAGCTTGCTGATAAACTTGGCTAAGCTGTTGCAATTGGGCATATTCTGCCGCTGGCCATGGCTCTGACCAGCGACGGCGCAGGCATCGATCGGCTTTGGGAGCGTAGATATAGTATTGATAGTTATTTTGCTTCAGGAAGCTAGCGTAGGATTGACGGGTTGACCAACTCCACGGTCGGCCAAAGAATCCTTCGATGATGCCACGGCTAAAATCTTTTGGTTTGCTACCCATACTGTCCCAGACTCGATATTTTGGCTACAAGTTTTATTATGCAAGTTGTTACAACAATACTCCGGACACTTTTTTCAATGATTCCATAAGGCTTTCAGGGTTTCCCTTCAAGGATTAGGCTATTTTTTCAAGGTTAGCTCTACCCCTGACATTGAATTAAATATCTTGATTAAGACTGGATAAGGGTTTGAGGCTTAAAATTTGATCGAAATATGTCCGGAGTATTGTACAACATACCGCATGTAGTTGTAAATGGAGACTAGCAATTGCTAGCATGACTCATGCGATATAATACAGCCTTCTCTGGCGGAGTTAGCTCATGAGTTCACCTTTTCGGATTGGAGTAGCAGGACCGGTTGGCTCGGGAAAAACAGCTTTGCTAGAAGCTCTTTGCAAACAGTTGCGCGATCGATATCAACTAGCAGTAGTTACTAACGATATTTATACCCAAGAAGATGCTCAATTTTTAGTCCGAGCCGGAGCCTTAGACCAAAACCGCATTCTGGGGGTAGAAACTGGTGGCTGTCCCCACACTGCGATTCGGGAAGATGCTTCTATGAATATTGCCGCGATCGAACAACTCGAAAAAACCTTTGCCAATCTCGACTTGATTTTTGTGGAGAGTGGTGGCGATAACCTGGCCGCTACCTTTAGCCCCGAGCTAGTCGATGCCACTATTTATGTGATTGATGTGGCCGGTGGTGACAAAATTCCGCGCAAAGGTGGGCCCGGTATTACCAAGTCCGATTTGCTGGTGATTAATAAGATCGATCTAGCGCCCTATGTCGGTGCCAGTCTAGAGGTGATGGATCGGGATGCTTTGAAGATGCGCGGCGATAAGCCCTATGTATTTACCAATCTGAAGACAGCAGAGGGTTTAGGAGAGGTGCTGTCTTTTATCGATCGGCAAGCAAATTTATCAGTCCATTATGTATAAATCGTAACATTCTGAATTGTCTAACGAATCATATTGAAGTGTATTGTGATATACAAAAATGAATTTTGCTTCCCCTTAATATCGCTGGTAATATCGCCCGATCTACAATGTTGTTAAGCATTTAAAGTTTTTAGAGCGGTAAAGCTTAACCAAATTCAATTAAATTTTTAGAGGAGTGATTTAAAACTAATGACTAGAAAATTTCGGCGACGCGAGATTCTGATTTTGGGTTCTACTGCTGCAGGGAGTATCCTACTCAAAGCCTGCGCCCCTACCAGTACTACTACGACTCCTAGTGCTTCACCGACAGCTGCTTCACCCAGTGCCAGTGTTATATCACCAACTGGTGACGGCATTAAGGTGGGTATTTTGCATTCGTCTAGCGGCACTATGGCGATTTCTGAAAATAGCGTGATTGATGCTGAAAAGTTGGCGATCGAAGAAATCAACAAAGCAGGCGGCGTATTGGGCAAGCAAATTATTCCGATTGTTGAAGATGGTGCTTCTGACCCTAATACCTTTAACGAAAAAGCCAAAAAGCTAATTGATCAAGACAAGGTTGTTACCGTTTTTGGTTGCTGGACTTCCTCTAGCCGCCAAGCTGTACTCCAAACTTTTCAGAGCAAAAAGCATATGCTCTGGTATCCGGTGCAGTACGAAGGACAAGAATGTTCGCAAAACGTCTTCTATACTGGTGCCGCTCCCAACCAGCAGATTGAACCATCGGTGGACTGGTTGCTGAAAAACTATCCCGGCAAGCCCTTCTTTTTGGTCGGTTCCGACTACGTATTTCCCCAAACTGCCAACTCCATTATCAAGGCGCAATTGGCTGCTAAAAAGGGCAAGTCGGTGGGCGAAGAATACATTAAGTTGGGTGACAACGAAGTTAGTGCCGTCATTGCTAAGATTAAAACAGCCATGCCCAATGGCGGCGTAATTTACAATTCGCTCAATGGCAGCACCAACGTGGCTTTCTTCAAGGCACTACAAGGAGCTGGGATGACTCCAGAGAAGTATCCCACGATGTCGGTAAGTATTGCCGAAGAAGAAGTGAAGGCGATCGGATCACAATATCTGAAAGGTCATTTTGCAGCGTGGAATTATTTCCAAACCGTTGATACACCAGCTAGTAAGAAGTTTGTCGAATCTTTTAAAGCTAAGTATGGTGCCGATCGAGTGGTTAATGACCCGATGGAAGCGGCTTACACCATGGTCTATCTTTGGAAACAGGCCGTCGAGAAAGCTAAGACCTATGATGATTTAGCCAAGGTGCGGGCAGCAGCAATCGGCCAAGTTTTTGAAGCACCCAACGGTAAAGTTGTCATGAATGCTAATCACCATATTTCTAAGATTGTGCGGATTGGTAGAGTCAAAGAAGATGGCTTATTTGAAATCGTCAACTCCACTCCCACAGCGGTGGAGCCAGTGCCGTGGAATCAGTACATAGCCGCTACGAAAGGTTATGCCTGTGATTGGAGCGATCCGGCTAAAGGTGGCAAGTACAAAAAAGCCTAAGAGTTGGACTTGCTCCGGTTTCGGCTGCGCTCAACCTGCGGTTTAAGTTGGTTGAGTGTAGCCGAAACCAACAACAATCTAGATGTCCAAGGTGAGATCGGTCATCTCACTTTTACTCATTTCACAGGAGCAAAAAATTGTTATCTGGCATTGTTAGTAACCTCTTTGGTGGGATCAGCGTTGGCTCAGTCTTGCTCATTGCCGCCTTAGGGCTGGCGATTATTTTTGGGCTGATGGGCGTAATTAATATGGCGCATGGCGAACTGATGATGATTGGTGCCTATACCACCTTCGTCGTTCAGAATATTTGCAAGGGAACGCCGCTCGCTGATTTTTATATTTTCCCCGCGCTAGTAGCTGCTTTTCTGGTGGTGGGTTTGTTTGGACTACTATTAGAACGCTTAGTGGTGAGGCATTTGTACGGCAGACCCCTAGAGACCTTGCTGGCTACTTGGGGAGTGAGCTTGATTTTGCAGCAATTTGTCAGAAGCGTGAGCTGGCAATTCATCGCTGGTCTGGCGATCTTCTGTCTATTATTTTTTGGTGGCAATGCCGTCTGGCAGAGGTTTACAGGTATCTCTAAACTCGGTCGATCGATCTTAACTGTAGTTTATGCAGCCATCGCTATTGCAACCTGTAACTTAATTACTGGCTCCCTCGCCAGACCGTGGTTTGGTGCTCAAGGTGTGAACCTTACTGCTCCTACTTGGTTACTGGGCGGCATTGATGTTGGTACCGACCGGTTACCAGCTACCCGCCTATTTATCATTGGTCTGACGATCATTTGTGTGGTGGCGGTATATTTATTCTTGAATAAATCAACTTGGGGCTTGCGGATGCGCGCCGTAACTCAAAACCGAGAAATGAGTGCTTGTCTGGGTATTCCCACCGATCGAGTGGATGCCCTCACTTTTGCCCTTGGTTCGGGATTAGCCGGAATTGCCGGGGTTGCTGTCACCTTACTCGGTTCTACTGACCCGAATACCGGGATGGGCTATATTATTGATGCTTTTATGGTGGTAGTGGTTGGTGGTGTCGGTAAATTAGTGGGATCGATCGTAGCGGCCATGACCCTGGGTATTGCTAACTACTTAATTGCTGCCGATGCTTTTGCGCCCTTACTTGGCTGGGCACCACCATTAGCCGACTTTTTTAAGTTCTTCTCGAACTCTAGTATGGCTAAAGTAATGGTGTTTGCTGCGATTTTCATTTTTCTACAGGCCAGGCCAGCGGGGTTATTTCCCCAAAAAGGCCGCACGGTGGATAACTAGGAGAAAAACCCATGCTGCTCAAACTATTTAAAAACCAGTGGTGGCGAGAAGCAAGCATTATTGCTGTCTGTATGGCTCTGCTGATTTTTGTGATTCCTCAATTTTTGTATGCGATCGGACAAGGATTTCGGGTGGGCTTACTAGGGCGCTTTATGGCGCTGGGGATTGCGGCTCTAGGTATTGATCTAATTTGGGGCTACACCGGCTTGCTCAGTCTAGGGCATGGTATTTTCTTTGCCCTCGGTGGATATGCCTTTGCCATGTTCCTGTTGCTGCAAACTGATCCATTGCCAGACTTTTTCAATGCCAATGGAGTCACCGAACTACCTTGGTTTTGGCAGCCTTTTGGTTCGCTACCGCTGACAATCGCTGCTGTTGTGATCATTCCGGCCTTAATCGCCGCCCTAGTTGGTTACTTTGTTTTTCGTAACCGGATTAGGGGCGTATATTTTTCGATTTTGACCCAAGCCGCGCTGATTATCTTTTTCAATATTTTCAACAGTCAGCAAAAGTGGATTAATGGCACCAATGGCTTAAAAACCGACAATACCAAAATTTTTGGTGAGATGGTGAGTTCGATCGAAGTCCAGTGGATTTTCTATTTGCTCAGCTTATTTGGTCTAGTAGGAGCTTACGTGCTCTGTCGGTGGCTAACCGGTGGCCGATTTGGCCGTTTGTTAGTAGCGATCCGGGATGACGAACCACGTGTCCGGTTTTCTGGTTACGATCCCACCGGTTTTAAAGTGTTGGTGCTAGCTATTTCAGCGGCTTTAGCTGGAGTTGCCGGGGCGCTGTTTACCGTCCAATCGGGTATTATTACCCCCAAAGCAATGGATGTCGGTGCTTCGATCGAGATGGTGATTTGGGTCGCCGTAGGTGGCCGGGGCACGCTCATCGGCGCAATTATCGGCACAATCATCGTCAACTTTGCCAAAAGTATTCTCAGCGAACAATTTCCGGCAGTCTGGCTATTTTTCCAAGGTGGACTGTTTTTATTAGTTGTCACCGCCCTTCCGGATGGGATCGTGGGCTGGGGGCGGCGAGATGGTTATGAATTACTGCAAAAACTGACAGGTAAAAGACAGTTGCACACTTATCCCCAAGTGGATTTGGATGAATCACTACAAAGTGAGCGCACCATGGAGGATCAATAAAATGACCGAAAATATTTTGGAAATTGAGAATGTAACAGTCAGTTTTGATGGCTTCAAAGCTTTAAACGATCTAAACTTCACCCTTCAATCTGGCGAACTGCGCGTAATCATTGGCCCTAACGGTGCGGGAAAAACCACTTTCCTGGACACTATTACTGGCAAAGTTAAACCCACTAGTGGTCAAGTGCGGTTCAAAGGCCAAAACCTCCGTTCCTATTCTGAGCACCAGATCGCCCGGATGGGAATCGGGCGCAAGTTCCAAACTCCTCGTGTCTATCAGCAGCTGACCGTGCGCGAAAACTTGGATCTGGCCGGCAATCCCAACAAAAATCTTTTCTCGACCCTGTGGGGTAAAACATCCAACCAATCCCAGCGGGATATCGTATTGCTGCTCGATACCGTGGGATTAGCGGCCAAAGCCGATCTCTCAGCGGCACTATTATCTCACGGTGAAAAGCAACGACTAGAAATTGGGATGTTGGTAGCACAGTCACCAGAGCTATTGCTAGTGGATGAGCCAGTGGCTGGTTTGACTGATGAAGAAACCGCTGAGGTGGGGGATTTACTCTTGCAGCTAGCGAAAACGCATTCGGTGATAGTTATCGAACACGATATGGAATTTGTCCGTCAGATCGCCCAGCAAGTTACTGTTCTTCATGAAGGGACGGTGTTGTGTGAGGGCAATATGGATACCGTGCAAACAGACCACCGGGTTATTGCCGTATATTTAGGCAGCGAGGAGCAATAAATGTCTGAAATCTTTCATGCTGCCAGCAACGATGAAGCTGTTGTCACGCCGATTCTTGATGTGCGGGATCTGAATGTTTATTATGGCGAGAGTCATATTCTGCGGGATGTCGATCTGAGTGTGGCTCCTGGCAAAATTATTTGTTTAATTGGTCGCAACGGGGTGGGCAAGACCACCCTGCTCAAAACTATTATGGGTCTACTCCCGCCGCGTAGTGGTGAAATTTATTTTGCAGGTCAGCTAATCAATAAAGTAGCTACTGATCGACGAGCTAAGTCTGGTATCGCCTATGTTCCTCAAGGACGAGAGGTGATACCGCGCCTGACCGTGGCCGAAAACTTGTTGCTGGGAATGGAAGCTCGTCCAAGTGGACGTAAGCCCCAAGATATTATCCCAGACAGTGTTTTTACGCTGTTTCCAGTATTGAAGCAAATGCTGGGGCGGATGGGTGGCGATCTCAGTGGGGGTCAGCAACAACAGCTAGCGATCGCTCGAGCTTTGATGGGAAATCCGCGTCTCTTAGTGCTAGATGAACCCACCGAAGGCATTCAGCCCTCGATTATTTTAGAAATCGAAGCTGCTGTCAAACAAATTGTTCGTGATACGGGGATTTCGGTGTTGCTGGTAGAGCAACATTTACACTTTGTGCGTCAAGCGGATTGGTACTATGCGATGCAAAAAGGCGGTATTGTGGCCTCGGGTTCAACAGCGGAATTGAGCAAAGATGTGGTGCAAAAATTTTTGGCGGTTTAAGTTGAGAATTTGAGATAGTCTGATTTTTTAATTTTCTCACATTAGAACAGAAAATACCTTTGTGCCATTGGCAATATTGTTGCTGGTTCGCAAGTCAGTAGTTCCCCGTTGGCTCTAACTTCATAGGTCTCCGGATCGACTTCCATCTGTGGAAGCAAATCATTGAGCTTCATATCGCGCTTGGATAATTTACGAGTATTAGCGACAGGCACTACCTGCTTTTTCAGACCTAATCTTTCGCCGATTCCATCTTCATGGGAAACTTGTGATACAAATGTCAGCGCAGTTTTGCTCACCATCCCACCGTAACTACCAAACATCGGGCGCATGTGCACTGGTTGAGGTGTGGGAATACTGGCATTAGCATCGCCCATCTGCGCCCAAGCGATCGATCCACCTTTAATTACCATCTCTGGTTTAACGCCAAAGAATGCTGGTCTCCACAGACATAAATCGGCGATTTTACCCTCTTCGATCGATCCCACATAATTAGCAATCCCGTGGGTAATTGCTGGATTGATCGTGTATTTGGCGATGTACCGCTTGGCACGAAAATTATCATTGCGATCCAGATTTTCCACATTTCCAGTACCGGCTAACCAACCGCGCTGGGTCTTCATTTTGTGAGCAGTTTGCCAGGTGCGGATAATCGTCTCTCCAATCCGCCCCATGGCTTGGGAATCAGAAGAAATCATACTAAAAGCCCCCAAATCGTGGAGGATATCCTCCGCTGCGATCGTTTCTCGGCGAATCCGGGACTCGGCAAAAGCTACGTCTTCTGGAATGCTGGGATCTAAATGGTGACAAACCATCAACATATCCAGATGTTCATCGAGAGTGTTGAGGGTATAGGGGCGAGTGGGATTGGTAGAAGAGGGTAAGACATTGCTCTCGCCACAAACCCGAATAATGTCGGGCGCATGGCCGCCCCCGGCACCTTCGGTGTGATAAGTGTGAATTACGCGGTGCTTAAAGGCCGCGATCGTATCTTCCACAAACCCGGCTTCATTGAGGGTATCGGAGTGAATCGCCACCTGCACATCATATTCGTCGGCTACGCTCAAACAAGTATCGATCGTAGCGGGAGTCGTGCCCCAATCTTCGTGGAGTTTGAGTCCCATCGCTCCTGCTTGCACTTGTTCTACCAAAGCTGCTGGTTGGCTAGTATTGCCTTTACCTAAGAAACCAATATTCATTGGGAACGCTTCGGCTGCTTCTAGCATTCGGTGCAGATGCCAGGGTCCCGGTGTACAAGTTGTGGCATTGGTACCCGCCGCTGGACCAGTCCCCCCGCCAATCATCGTGGTAATACCGGATGCGATCGCTACTTCAATTTGCTGGGGACAAATAAAGTGAATGTGGGTGTCAACTCCTCCCGCCGTGAGGATACTTCCTTCGCCAGCAATTACTTCGGTGCCTGGGCCAATAATAATATCAACGCCATCTTGAATGTATGGATTGCCCGCTTTGCCGATTTTGGCAATCTTTCCTTCCTTAATACCAACATCAGCTTTAATAATGCCCCACCAGTCCAGGATCAAGGCATTGGTGATTACGGTGTCCACTGCCCCATCAGCGTTAGTAATTGGTGATTGTCCCATACCATCCCGAATCACTTTGCCACCCCCGAATTTGACTTCTTCACCGTAGGTAGTTAGATCGCGCTCCACTTCAATAATCAGCTCGGTGTCAGCCAGGCGTACCCTGTCGCCAACGGTTGGTCCATAGGTTTCAGCATAGGCGCGGCGATTCATGCGGTAGGTCATAAAAATCTCGAATAACTATTATTTTGAACTTAGGACTTAATCGAGTGAACCATTTACTAAGCCATTAAAACCGTATACTTCCCGACTACCAGCGACCGGAACCAAAGAAACTTCCCGCTCATCCCCTGGCTCAAACCGGACAGCTGTACCTGCTGGGATATTTAAGCGCATTCCGCGTACTAATTCTCTGTCAAATATCAAAAAGCGATTTACTTCATAAAAGTGAAAATGGGAACCAACCTGAATTGGTCGATCGCCAGAATTGGCCACTTGAATTGTAGTTACCGGCCGACCAGAGTTGATTTGAATGTCGCCATCATCAATAATTAGTTCACCAGGAATCATTAACTTCGCTCCTATCTATCTTATCGAATGGGGGAATGGACGGTCACCAGCTTTGTTCCATCTGGAAAAGTGGCTTCTACTTGAATCTCATTAATCATTTCTGGAATACCTGGCATCACGTCATTTCGATGGAGCAAGGTAGTTCCATAAGTCATCAATTCGGCCACGGTTTGTCCATCTCTGGCTCCTTCGAGGATGGCGGCGGTAATGTAGGCCGTGGCCTCTGGATGATTGAGCTGGAGTCCTCTTGCCTTGCGTCTTTCAGCTAGTAGAGCTGCTGTAAATATGAGCAGCTTATCTTTTTCTTGAGGTGTTAACTGCATAGAGTCCAGCCTGTCGCGAAGAATTGTAGGCTATTTTAGCTGAAAACTGGCGAAAAACTTTACCCCTGCCCCTGGAAAGCTATATGGTAAGGATAGTTTGTGAATCTTGCATTGATCGTGAATAGTTCTAAACCCTCAGTTTGCTTTACCCTTGGTACCCGACCGGAAGCGATTAAACTCGCTCCGGTGATCAAAGCCTTCCAACAGTCGCCGCACTTCCAGATTCAAGTGGTGCTGACTGGTCAGCACCGTGAAATGGTGGCGCAGGTCATGGATATTTTTGGCATCAAAGCCGATCGAGATTTAGACATTATGCAACAGGGACAAACCCTGACCGATATTACCCAGCGCAGTTTGCAGGGTTTGGAAAAGCTATTTAAAGAAATTCAACCGCAGTTGGTGATTGTGCAAGGTGATACCACCACTGCCTTTGCTGCCGCTTTAGCCGCCTTTTATCAGCAAATCCCGATCGGACATGTCGAAGCTGGTCTCCGTACCGATCATCTGTTCGATCCTTACCCGGAAGAAGCTAATCGGCGACTAATTTCGCAAATCGCGCAACTGCACTTTGCGCCTACGGATTTGTCAGTAGCTAACCTCCAGAAATCATCAGTGACCGGCGAGATTCACCTCACTGGCAACACCGTTATTGATGCGCTATTGACAGTAGCTGCCCAACAACCCAATTGCCCGATTCCTGGTTTAGATTGGTCAAAATATCGCACCATTTTGGCGACGGTACATCGTCGTGAAAACTGGGGTGCCCCGCTCCAGAATATTGCCCAGGGATTTTTGAAAATTCTAGAGCAATTTTCTGATACCGCTTTGCTGTTGCCTTTGCATCGTAATCCTACTGTGCGCGAGCCGCTCCAAAAACTTCTGGGTGATCATCCTCGGGTCTTTTTAACTGAGCCACTGGATTATCCGCAACTAGTAGGCGCGATCCAGCGTTGTCATCTGGTACTGTCGGACTCTGGCGGTCTTCAAGAAGAAGCCCCGAGCTTGGGTAAACCAGTCTTGGTTTTAAGAGAAACTACCGAACGACCGGAAGCGATCGAGGGTGGCACTGCTAAGTTAGTCGGAACTGATAGTGACAAAATAGCCTCGACAGCAGCAGAACTGTTAAATAATCCATTGATTTATCAGCAAATGGCTAATGCCATTAATCCTTTTGGTGACGGTCAAGCTTCCCAACGCATTTTATTGATCGCCGAAAACTATCTGAATGTTTAGACCCGACGTGGAATGTTGTAAGTCAGAAAATCGTGAGCCAGTTGAGTCTGCGGAAAAATAGCCTGGGCGGTTTGCAACAAATCATTCAAACCGATCAAGTTGCCGGGAGCATAACGCGGACTAAAATGAGTAAGAATTAAATGTTGCACTTGAGCGCTCAGTGCCACTTGAGCCGCCATCGTACAGGTAGAATGTAGCCTGTCGAAGGCCATCCCAGCATCTTCATGGGCAAAAGTGGATTCATGAATTAATACATCGGCATCCTGTGCCAGCTGAATTGAATTTTCACAAAATACGGTGTCAGTACAATAGACCATGGTGCGTCCCCGCTCAGTGGCTCCACACAGCTCGCGACCATTAACTATCCGACCATCGGCTAGTGTTACAGTCTGGCCACTTTTCAACTGGCCATAGATTGGCCCAGCGGAAATCCCTAGTGCTTTGGCCTGTTCAATATCGAAGCGTCCTGGTCGATCGGCTTCTGTCACGCGATAGCCAAAAGCTGGCACTTTGTGTTTGAGCGGTATACAAGTGACCTTAAATCCTGCTTCTTCGTGTACCACCCCTGGCTCAATAGTGTGAATTTTCAGCGGGTAATTAAAATGCGTATAAGAATACTTTTGGGAGGCTTTGAGATATTCTTTTAATCCAGATGGACCATAGATATCAATTTGATCTGGACTGCCAGCCATCCCATAAGTGGCGAGTAAACCCATTAATCCAAAGATATGATCGCCATGCAAATGAGTGACAAAAATCCGCCGAATTTGGCTGATTTTAACATCACAATTGAGCAGTTGATGCTGGGTGGCTTCGCCACAGTCAAACAACCACACCTCTGTTCGCTGGGGTAGATTCAGCGCCACACTAGAGACGTTTCTACTGCGAGTTGGGACTCCCGAAGATGTCCCTAAAAAAGTTATTTGCACTAAGTTGAACTAGATCTACGGATGCCCACTGATTTTAGCGCATCTCTTCGGAGGTAGACATTTCTATTGCCCACTGTACTGCTGGCGGTAGATGCTGATGAGTAAAGCCCGAATCGGGGCTGATATTACTATTGATGGTATTTGTTTGATATTTATGCACCTGCCGGAGCTTATTCCGCAGTCGGCAACTATCTAAAGCATTCAAAGCCTGCATGGCCGACTGGTATCGATCGGACAATGATACTTTAATCATTTGGTTAATCAAATTGGCAAAACCATCACTTACATCTGTTTCCGATTGCCAAATAATTTCACCAGTATGCAAACTGACGTTGAAAGCCAGCGGTTCTTTGCCCGTCAGTAAAAACAGACAAGTCATCCCCAGCGCATAAAGATCACTGGCACAGGTAGGGTTTTCGGCGACCTGCTCCGGTGGAGCATAACCAGGACTGCCGATCGCCTTTGTTACCAATCTTTTATCCGCAGGTACCAATCCGCCCTGATCAAATACTGCTCCGTAATCAATAAGTACCAATCGATTGTCAGTTAGACAACGAATAATATTTTGCGGTTTGATATCCCGATGAATAATTCGATAGCTGTGAATATAGTGTAGAAGCTTGAGCATATCGGCTAAGAACTCACTCACCTCTTCTTCGGTCAGGCTCTCTCGGTCACGTATCTGGCTCCACAACGTCTCACCAGGGACATATTCCTGGACTAAATACATTTCTTGATCTTCTCGAAAATAGTCAATCAGGAGTGGTACTTGACTGTGGCTACCCAATTTACTGAGGGTGCGTGCTTCCACATGAAAACGCCATTTGGCAATTGTCAACAAGGTGGGACTAGTAAACTTAGGTGCTAAGTGCTTGATCACACAGAGTGGCCGCCCGGGCAAATATATATTGCGCGCCAAATAAGTAATGCCGAAACCGCCGCGTCCTAACACCTGGAAAATTTGGTAGCGTCCAGCTAGGAGACTTTCCTTGGTATGCAATTCTGCGCCCGCACTTTCACCTAATAATAGTTCTGAAGTAGATGAATCAAACATACGATTAGGCTGATACGTCGATAAATCGAGCTATGTTGGCTAGGGTTTTGACCCAGCATTTAATAATTTTTACTCTTTTCTGTATTTATTCTACAGCTATCTTTAAGACTATACCCAATCGCTTTTGCTTAAAATCAGCCGTTCAACGCAAAATTCGGTTAAAATGCGGTTCGTCAATCATAAATGGAACTTGCGCCCATGACTATTCTGAACTTTCTTCATACAGCTCTCAATCAGCGGCAAGCTTTGAAAGTGATCAGCGGTTTGAATAATTTTGATGCTGATCGAGTGGCCGCTGTGGTAAAAGCCGCTGAACTTGGCGGTGCCACCTTTGTTGATATTGCCGCTAGTCCAGAGTTAATTCGTATGGCCAAGCAACTGACTAGTTTGCCAATCTGTGCCTCCGCTGTAGATGCCCAGATTTTGGCCGAAGCGGTAGCTGCTGGTGCCGACTTAGTAGAAATTGGTAATTTTGATAGCTTTTATGCTCAGGGCATTCGCTTTGAAGCCGCCGAAGTAATTGCCTTAACCATAGCCACTCGCCAACTGTTGCCTGACACCTTGCTCTCGGTCACCGTTCCACACATTCTAGAGCTGGATCAACAAGTCGAATTGGCTCAGACCTTGGTCGCACTGGGTGCAGATATTATTCAAACCGAGGGTGGAACTAGCACTCAACCCACCCATGCTGGTGCTTTGGGCCTAATTGAAAAAGCAGCACCAACCCTCGCTGCGGCCTCCGAGATTTCCCGGGTAGTAATAGTACCAGTTCTGTGTGCTTCCGGTATTTCTAGTATTACTGCACCGATGGCGATCGCTGTGGGTGCCGCCGGTGTTGGGGTGGGTACGGCCATCAATAAGCTGAATGATCCGATCGCTATGGTGGCTGCTATTCGGAGCTTAGTAGAATCTTTGTCTGGAGCTAAACCATCCTACAAGGCATCCTTGAGAGCATAAACTACTCGTTGCTGTTCCTCTGCTGTTAGTTCGGGAAACATGGGGAGGGATAGCACTTGATGACTCACGGCTTCGGTGATCGGGAAATCTCCCGCCTGATGGCCTAAGGGCTGATAAACTTGTTGGAGATGCAAAGGCAATGGGTAATAAATCATTGACATTACTCCGGCTGATTGCAGTTTAGAGCGAACAGCATCCCGTCTTTCTCCTTGATCAGGCGTGCCTAAAATTCTGATCGTGTACTGATTCCAGGCCGATTGACCGCCGCTACTAAATTGAGGCATGGCAATTCCGGCAACATTGGCGAGTAATTCTTGGTAGCGTCTTGCTACCACCGCGCGTTGCTCATTCCATCTATCCAAATATTTCAGTTTGATGGATAGGACGGCGGCTTGCAAAGCATCTAAGCGGCTATTAACACCAATTACTTCATGGTAGTAACGCACCCGAGAGCCATGCTCGCGGTACATGCGCAAGTCAGCGGCCAGACTTGGATCATTGACAGTAACGGCACCGCCATCACCACACGCTCCCAAGTTTTTGGTAGGAAAGAAACTAAAGCAACCAATATGACCAATACTGCCAGTCTGCCGACCAGCCCAGGTGGCACCAGTTGATTGGGCACAGTCTTCGATGACTTTGAGTTTGTGTTTACCTGCGATCGACATCAGCGCTGTCATATCCACTGGATTCCCAAACAAATGCACTGGCATAATCGCCTTGGTTTGGGGCGTAATAGCTTTCTCAATGCGATCGAGATCAATATTGAAGGAGTTGATATCAATATCTACTAGTACTGGTTTGGCACCCACCGCACTAATCATTTCAGCAGTGGCAATAAAGGTGAAGGGCGTAGTAATTACTTCGTCGCCGGGGCCAATGCCCAGAACTTTGAGGGCTAGGTAGAGAGCATCAGTTCCAGAATTACAGCCTACAGATTCGGTAGAACCAATATAATTGGCAAATTCCTGCTCAAATTGCTGGACTCCAGCGCCACCAATGTAAGCACCAGCAGCCAACACGGACAATACGGCTGCATCAACTTCTGCACCAATGATTTGGTATTGCCGCTTGAGATCAAGAGGGGGAATATTACTCACTACGCTTATACCGAATATACCTGAAGACTTTCCAGTTATCTTAACCTGAGTTCGATCCGTTATCCATCGATCGAGAAGTTAAATCTACCTAAATCAATGACCTGAAATTATGCCCACAATTACCAACTTAGACTTATTCGATTTAGCGGTGAGCAGTGGTTTAGTCGTAATCTTAACTGGTTTGTTACTGTGGTTGCGTTTGGACATTATTCCCGCCCTGTTCTTGGCAATGGCTCGGGTGGTTGTCCAGGTGTTGATGCTGGGGATGTTTCTTACCGTGGTTTTTCAGGCACCGCAACCTCTGGGGGTGTTGGTTGGCAGCAGCTTGCTGCTATTGGCCGTGAGTGTTGTCACTAGTAATCGTCTAGGTTACCGGCAACTATTGCCACTGCTAGTTGGTTCTTTACTGTTGAGCACTATTTTGGTAACCGGCTATGTTCAGCTGCTGGTGATTCAGCCGCCAGTTTGGTATCGCCCCCATTATTTGCTGGCTCTGGTGGGGATGTTATTGGCTAGTAGTCCAGCGGTAATGGTGGGAGTTAGCCAGCAATTTTTGCAAGTGGTGAAACAGGAAAAAGAGGTAATCGAGACTCATCTGAGCCTTGGTGCCACGGCTAGTCAAGCTATTCGCCCGTACTGCCGGATGGCCTTGCAACAGGGACTGCGGCCAGTGATTCAGAATACGGCGATCACTGGACTGATTACCATTCCTGCGCTAATGGCTGGCCTGATTTTAGCCGGAGTTACGCCGCTGCTAGCTGCCGCTTACCAAATTGTGGTGGTGCTGATGGTTTTGGTACATCAGATTTTGACGGCTATTTTGGTGGTGCAAGGTTTAGCTCGCTATATTTTCCATCAACACCAATTGCGAGAAATGCCCCAAAATCTTGGCAACAACTAGGTGATCTGTTGGTAAACTTCTGCTAATTCGCTGATTTCAGTTCGATAGAGGGTGAGTTAGGATGTGGAACCTCTGTTGATTAGGGATAGTTTTTTGACTACTTATTTGGCGATCGATCGACCCTATTGGTTAGCTTGGACTCAGTTGCCTGGCGTGGGTGCTATTACCATCCATCGCTTGCATGAATACTTTGGCGACTTGGCCAGTGCCTGGTATGCCCCGCCCGCCGAATTACTCCAAGTTCCTGGTCTCGGCGAAATCACCACTGAGAAAATTTGCACAGCGCGGTTGTCGATCAAACCAGAAGAATTCTTGGCGCAGCACCTGCTTCAAAATCCCCAATTCTGGACACCGGCTGACCCCGAGTATCCCCAGCTATTATTGGAAACCCCAACTGCTCCAGCGGTCTTATACTATCGAGGGCAAGTAGACCCTAATGAAAACCAAGGTCAACGCCTGACGATCGGCATTGTCGGTACCCGTCAGCCCTCCAACTACGGCCACAAATGGACCCAAAAAGTCAGCGTCGCCTTAGCCGAGCAGGGCTATAGCATCATCTCCGGACTAGCTCAGGGTGTGGATACCGCCGCTCACCAAGGTTGCTTGGCCGTGGGCGGTCGCACCGTGGCGGTGGTAGGTACCGGCTTGGATTTAGTTTATCCGGCTCAAAATCAGGCGCTGGCCGAGAAAATTTGGGCGCAGGGCTTGATGGTCAGTGAATATCCAGCCGGTACCAGACCCGATCGTGGTCATTTCCCGGCGCGTAATCGGATTATTGCTGGTCTTAGTCGTGCTGTTTTGGTGATGGAAGCGCCGCACAAGTCTGGAGCCTTAATTACGGCCTACCTCGCTAACGATTTTTGTCGGGATGTGTTCGTTTTGCCGGGTGGGTTAGACAGTCCCCAAGCGGCAGGCTGTCTGGGTCTAATTGGGCGAGGTGCCCAAATGATTACTGGCATTGACCAGTTGCTCGAAATGCTGCGGGCGATCGCTCCACTTAATCTAGCTAGTAATGGTTTGATCGATCAATTCCCAACTCGATCCCCACACCACCAAACTAGTTTGTCTTTATTCACTCCAGCTCCGGCCGTGATACCCACTCTCGCGCCGCCCCTTGCCCAAATTTTCACAGCGATTGGTCAGGAACCCACGGCTTTTGATGCGATTGTCAGCCACAGCCAACTGCCTAGTTCAGAAGTCTCTAGTGGCTTACTCGAATTAGAGCTAGAAAATTTGGTTACTCAGCTGCCGGGCATGCAGTATCAGCGCTTGTGAATTTCTCCCCACAAAAGCAAGTAGTTTTTGCTCTCATTGCTATAATTGAGCTTCAGGTGAGTACAAGTACTCGCTGTAATTATATCGGGGCTATTCATGCTCAACGCCATTATCATTCTTTTAGTCATGGCAGCGGCAGCTGGTATTGGCTATGACATTATCGACATCTTACCAGCGCAGCTAGTTGTCCAGGTAAATAATCAAGAAGGTCTGCGCGTTGTTACTACTAGCTTTGCGGCGGTTTTTGGCGGTTTGTTTGGTTTCTTTGTTTTGACTGCTTACCGCAACCTGGAAAAACAAGTCAGAGCAATGCCTGTTGATATGCTGCTCACTCGATCGGTCGGCTTGGTTTCCGGCTTGCTGATTGCGAACTTGATGTTAGCGCCAGTTTTCTTGTTGCCTATTCCCCTCGAATTTTCTTTTCTCAAGCCATTTCTAGCCATTTTGGCTAGTGTGATGTTTTGCTACTTAGGGATCACCTTGGCCGATACCCACGGCGGCGCTTTCTTGCGGATGATTAATCCTCAAAATCTAAATGCTTCACTTTTGGCAGAAGGAACTCTCCAGGCGGTTAAAGCCAAAGTTGTGGATACCAGCTGCATTATTGATGGCCGCATTGAAGAATTACTATCGACCGGCTTTGTGGAAGGTCAGCTATTGGTGCCCCAATTTATCTTGCAAGAGTTGCAAGCTTTAGCCGATTCTGCCAATGATTTAAAAAGGATTCGTGGTCGCCGGGGTCTCGATATTTTGAAACGAATGCAGGATACCTTTCCTGAAATTATTGTGATTCATCCCGCTAATTATCAGGATGTGAATACGGTTGATGCTAAATTGGTGCGTTTTGCCAGTGAAATTAATGGTACCTTGCTCACCAACGATTACAATTTGAGCAAAGTAGCTAATCTGCAAAAGGTGGCAGTGCTGAATATTAATGATATTACCCAAGCCCTACGCCCAATTTATTTGCCGGGCGACACTTTAGAAATTAAGTTGGTGAAAGGGGGTAAAGAGCCAGAACAGGGCATTGGCTATTTGGATGATGGCACCATGGTAGTGGTGGAAGAAGGTAACCCGTATGTAGGAACGGAGGTGCGGATCATTGTCACATCAGCCCTGCAAACCTCGGCTGGCCGGATGATTTTTGCTAAACCCTATGCTTCGGTAGCCGCAGGTTAATATGACCACTGGTATTAAATTTGCAGCAGCGATCGAACTCACTGAGCAGTTTGTCCAACAATTACAAGACAAGCAGCTAACATCAGAGCAGATCACCACATTTGTTCAAGATTTAGTGGCTACGACTGAAGGTGCCCGAGGCTTTTTCGTAGGATATTTGACTAGTAATGCAAATATTTTTGATCAAGTTGATCAAATGTCAGCGATCGCTCAAGGTCTACAGACGCATCCCGAAGTCGTTGCTGATTTGCTGGTGAAAAATTTAGCGATGTCTACAGCTCAACAATTACATTTTCAGCGGAATGATCAACCGGATATGGCTAATAACTCGGCACAGGTTGCTGATCGATCGCGCAAACTGATGGTAATTTTGAAGCTTCCTCTGATCCAAGAAATATGCCAGCAGTTGTTGCAAAGTATTCATACTGGCACCGGCACTTATGTCGAATTTTTAGAACGCTGGGGTTATGATGACGAGCAAAAATCGGCTATTCAGCAGCAAATTATTAGTTTTGCAGTAGGCTAAGGATTTGGAGAATTTCTGTGGCTCATTCTGCTAGTTTCCTACCGCTTTTCTGACAAGCCGTACTAAAAATGGGAGCATTGCAACTTAATGCTCCCTCTCATCGCTTGACTCATTACTTGAGAATGTTAGCCCTGCTTTAGCCAGGGTGCACTCAATACGACCGTCAAAGACAAAAATACAATCGCCAGAGACCAAGTAATACGGTTGAGGGTATTTTCAGCGCTCTTCGCACTAGTGAAAAGTTGAGCTTGGCCACCAATACCACCAATACCCGTGTCACCCTTGGGGCTGTGCAACATGACCATGACAATCAGGCCGAAGGCTGATACAGTCCAAATGATTCGTAAAATTTGTGCGGCTAACATCAAAACCTCAAACTGAATTTAAAAAAGCTTATTACCCGATTCTGGCATGGCCAACTGCAAAAAGCAATTAGACCCCTACCCGAATAGGTGTTTGGTTGGTATTAATCTGCACCGCAGCCGGTAAGATCATCGAAATACCGGTCATTTCTGGGGGCTGAGGCAAACCCAGAATTTGCAAGATGGTCGGAGCAATATCAGCCAGTTTCCCATCATCGCGTAGTTGCACATCTGTACCGTAGCCAGGAATCGTCAGCTTTTCGCCTTCTACCAAGATAAATGGTACTTGGTTGGTCGTGTGTGCTGTCCAAGGATTACCCTGTTCATCAAACATGTACTCCGCATTGCCATGATCGGCGGTGATGATGGTAGTACCACCGACCTGAGTAACACCGGCTAGCAACCTGCCCAAGCATTGATCTACTACTTCTACCGCCTGAACTGTTTGCTCCATTTTGCCGGTATGACCGACCATATCGGGGTTGGCATAATTAACCACGATCATGGCATATTCTCGGGCAGTTAAGGCGGCCAGCACGGCGTTAGTAACGGCAGCTGCCGACATCGCTGGCGCTTTATCATAGGTCATCACCATTGGACTAGAAATCATCTGCCGGACTTCTCCAGGAAAGGCTTGTTCCTCGCCACCATTAAAGAAGTAGGTAACATGGGCATATTTTTCGGTTTCTGCCGTCCGAAACTGTTTCCAGCCCTGACCCGAAATTATTTCACCCAAGATGTTGGTGGGAGTACTTGGCTCAAAAGCTACTAATACTGGTAGCTCTTGATCGTATTGAGTAAAAGTAGCAAAACTTAGGGAGGATAGCCAAGATCGATCGAAGCCCGCAAACTCTGGGTTCACCAAAGCATGGGTCAGTTGCCTGGAACGGTCGGGTCGGAAGTTGAAAAAGATTACTCCATCACCAGCTGTTACTGCTCCAGCCGCTAGTCGAGTAGGGGGAATAAATTCATCGGTGATGCCTTCGGCATAGGACGTAGTCAATAAATCTGAGACTGTTTGACTAACAATTTTATTATCACTAGTCATGACTGTGTAAGCTGCCTGCACCCGATCCCAGCGATTATCTCGATCCATCGCATAGTAGCGACCACTCACTGTCACAATTTTGCCGACTCCTGATCGATCAATATAGTCTTGTAATTTTTGGAGCGCTTGCAAACCATCTTTCGGCTTGGTATCTCGACCATCAGTGATCGCATGAATACAAACTTCGGTAATTCCTGCTTCTTTAGCTAAATCAATGAGGCCAAATAGGTGGCTGAGGTGGGAGTGAACACCACCTTCTGAACACAGCCCTACCAAATGTAGACGACTTTGGCGTTGCTTCACTTCAGTACAAACTTGTAACAAAGCAGCATTTTGGAGGAGGGATCGATCGGCCACTGCATCCGAAATGCGTACTAGCTCCTGCGGCACAACCCGGCCAGCCCCAATATTAATGTGGCCTACTTCTGAATTCCCCATCTGCCCATCGGGCAAACCTACTGCTCGCCCAGAAGTACTGATTAAGGTGTGGGGGTAAGCCTGCCACAAACTATCAATGACCGGAGTAAGCGCTGTACTAATGGCGTTACCGGATTTTTCTGGACGGTAACCCCAGCCATCTAAAATAACTAGCACCACTGGAGCCATCGGTGCTTGTGTCATAATCTCTAACTACCTTTTTTGAATTTGTGATAAGTATTTTGAAGGCCATCATATCATAATGGTCATCTTGGTCTGTATGAGGATTGCCAGGGTAAAATTATCTTCAAATTAGACCAGAGAAGTTGGCCAAGGTTTTTAGGATGGGCTTTGCTCGTACTCGATCGAATACCGCTGCAAATTTTAGGGTACCATCAAGTCAGTAAATCAGTTCAAGCCATATAGCCTTGTATATGAATAGTCGTCTTTTGTCCGTTGCCCTCTTGGGAAATGCCTTCTTAATTAGTTGTGTGTTGCCTGTTTCTGCGCTGATGCTCTCAGCTGAACAAAAAAATACTGAAGCTACTGACTTAGAAACTACTACCGAACTATCTAAGCCATCTAGACTCACTAAACCAAAGAAATCTGTTGATAGTTTAATCAATAGTGCAGTGGCCAAAGAAGGGCGACGCGACTATCGCGGCATGTTGATAGATATGAACCAAGCCATTATCAGTAGTCCGCAAAATGCTCGGCTGTATTTTATCCGGGGCACGGCTTACGATAAATTGAAAAGCTACACAAGAGCGATTACTGATTACGGTAAGGTAATCCAGTTAGACCCGAAAAATAGTGTAGCTTACTACAATCGCGGTGTTGCTCAGGGTAAATTAGAAAAATATGACAAAGCAATTTCTGATTTCGATAAGGTAATCCAATCCGATCCGCGAAACGCTCCAGCATATTACGAACGAGGCATGGCTTATAGCAAGTTGCAAAAATATGAAAAGGCCATTCCTGACTATAATAAAGCAGTTCAACTAAATTCCAAAAATACTGAAGCTTATTACAATCGCGGTGTTGCCCATAGCAAATTGAAGCAGTATGACAAAGCGATTACTGACTATGACAGAGTAGTTCAAGTGGATGCCAAAAATGCGACTGCTTACTATAATCGCGCTACTGCCTATAGTAAATTGAAGAAGTATGAAAAGGCGATCGCTGACTACAACAAGGTTAGCCAATTAAATCCTAAAGATTTACCTACTTATATCAATCGTGCTTTTGCTTATGATGAACTAAAAAAATATGACAAAGCAATTGTCGATTACGACCAAGCGATCCAATTGAACTCTAAAAATGCGGTGACTTATACCAATAGAGGTTTGGACTATTATGAACTCAAGAAATACAACAAAGCGATTACCGACTTTGATAAAGCAATTCAACTAAATTCTCAATACGCTGTAGCCTATACCAACCGGGGCTTGGCTTACTACGAATTAAAAAAATATGAGAAAGCCATCATCGATCACAATAGAGCGGTACAAATAGAGCCAAGAAATGCGATTAATTATACTAATCGTGGTGCTGCTTACTATGGGGTCAAGAAATATGAAAAGGCTCTAACTGATTATGATAAAGCTATTCAATTAGATGCTCAGTATGCAATGGCTTACTACAATCGGGGCGGTGCCCATGCTGTTTTAGGAAATAAGAAAAAAGCGATCGCTGATTATCAGCGATCGGCTGAGATTTACAAAAAGCAGGGCAGTGATGCTAACTATCAAGATGCTCTAGAGCAAGCGAAAAGTCTGGGGGGCTAAAATTATGCTGTCGAGCTTTTGATAAATGATTCCCTGATCTGAATATTAGGGTGTGAGGGTATTTTCCACCTCACCTTCCATCTCTAGGGAAACTTCCTGAAGCTGTTTTAAGGTTTCTGGACTAGCTGTCGCCCATAAACCCCGCTGATGTGCCTCCAATAGTCGATCGGCCATATCTCTGGCCGCCCATGGATTGTGCTGTCTTACAAAGTCTTGTACCTGTGGATCAAATAGGTAAGCCGCCGCTACTCCCTCATACATATGGTCGGCGACGCAATGGGCAGTGGCATCGTAAGCGAACAAAAAGTCCACGGTAGCAGCCATTTCAAAGGCTCCTTTATAACCGTGGCGCATCACTCCACTAATCCATTTGGGATTTACCACCCGCGATCGATAGACTTTGGCAATTTCCTCGGCGAGCGATCGAACTTTGGGATTCTCCGTGAGAGCATTATCGCCAAAATAGGTGGCCGGTTGCTGGCCGCTGATCGATCGAACTGCCGCTGTTAAGCCGCCTTGAAATTGATAATAGTCATCAGAATCAAGTAGGTCGTGTTCGCGATTATCTTGATTTTGGAGCACTACTTGCATATCGCCTAAGCGTCGTTGGAATGCTTCGGGGGCAGCCTTGCCCACCCCACTACCACTATAGGTATAACTACTCCAGTTGATGTAAGCATTAGCTAAGTCCTGCTCATCTGACCAATTCTGAGCATCAATTAAGCCCTGTAAACCAGCACCATATGCGCCCGGTTTAGAGCCAAATACCCGGTGAGAAGATCTATCGATTGCTTCTTGCCGATCCAATCCTGCTGCCGACCAACCCGCAATTTCGGTTTTGATTTGTGCTGCCAAGGGATTTTGATCGGCGGGTTCATCTAAAGCGGCCACGGCCGCCACGGCCTGATTGAATAGGTCAATTAAGTTTGGGAAAGCATCACGGAAGAACCCGGAAATCCGTAGTGTCACATCTACGCGGGGACGATCTAATACGGACAACGGCAAAATCTCAAAGTCCACTACTCGTCGCGACATCCCATCCCATACTGGTCTGACTCCCAATAAAGCTAAGGCTTCAGCCAGATCGTCGCCACCAGTACGCATGGTGGCAGTGCCCCAGATCGATAAGCCCAAAGTGCGCGGATATTCGCCATGTTCTTGGGTATAACGTTCAATTAATGCTTCTGCCGCCTTCCGTCCCACATCCCAGGCGCTTTCGGTGGGGACGGCGCGGATATCGACGGAGTAAAAATTGCGGCCAGTGGGTAACACTTCCGAGCGACCTCTGGTGGGTGCCCCAGCTGGCCCACTAGCGATGTAGCCACCATTTAAGCCATGCAATAAATTAGTAATTTCTTGACTGGTTTGTTGGAGATTTGGCAATAAACACTGAGCAATCCATTGGAGTTCTTGATAAGTTGCCGAGTTGTCCGGTATTAGCGGAGATTTTTCGATTAGTGCTGCTACTAATGCTTGAGCTTGTTCCTCGATCGATTCCACTACTTGCCCTGCGTTCCGCCATTCTCCGGGAACAAGCAGAGCTGGATCGACTTGGAGGGGGTCAAAGTCCCAACCGGCATCCTTAGCGATCGATCTAGTCAAACCTATTCGTCCTGCTTGGGGATGACGGGCGATGGCAATAATCAAATCTCGTAGTTGGTCGCCGCTGGGACATTGACCGAGAATATGCAATCCATCCCGAATTTGAGCTTCTTTGATTTCACATAGTGACCGGTCTAAGTGATTTAAAACCGTATCGTCAAAGCGCTGGCGCAATTCATCGGCAGTAACTATGATTCCCAAATCTTCATTTAGGTTGCTAGCTGCTAGTAGTGTCACTATTTTTTCTTGCACCAAGGACAGGCGGCCAGGATTGAGACTCATGGCTTCGTAGTACTCGTCCACCAAGTTTTCTAGAGCTTGCAGGTCTCCATACAATTCTGCTCTGGTCATGGGTGGCGTGAGATGATCAAGGATTACTGCTTGGGCACGGCGCTTGGCCTGGGCACCTTCACCGGGGTCGTTAACAATAAACGGATAAAAGTGGGGCATCGCACCCAAGGCTACTTCCGGATAACAACAGTTGGATAGCGCCAAACTTTTACCCGGTAGCCATTCTAAGTTGCCATGCTTGCCCACATGCACGATGGCTTGGGCACCGAAGATCGATCGCACCCATTGATAGAAAGCCAAGTAGTCGTGGGTTGGTTCCAAATCTGGGGCATGATAATTTAAGCTAGGATCTAGGTCATAACCGCGCGCGGGTTGAACACCCACAAAGATATTACCTAGTTGAATACCAGCTACTGGAAAATCACCACTTGGTTCTGACCAGCGCAGATTGACGGCTGCTTGGACAGCGGCTGGTTGACTAGTGAAAAAATCTTGATAGGTTGCTAAGTCTAAACTTTGGTGGACTGGCCGGATCGATCGACCTTCTGGATCGTTGGTGATGCCTTGGGTCAGCCACTGGATTAATTCATCACCAGTCTGTGGTAATTTTGTCGTGGTGTAACCTTCAGCTTGGAGTGCTTTTAGGATCTCGACACAACTTGCTGGAGTGTCTAGCCCCACGCCATTAGCCAGTCGGCCATCGCGGTTGGGATAGTTTGCTAAAATTAGAGCCACCTTGCGATCGGCCACCTTAACTTGACTCAGTTTCACCCAATTAGCGGCTAGCTCGGCGACAAACTGTACCCGATCGGGCAAAGGTTGATAGCCGAGGACTTCGGTTTGCAGGACGGGATGTTTGGAAAATACGGCTTTAAAAGATACAGCGCGGCTGATAATCCGACCATCGACTTCCGGGAGCGCAACATTCATGGCGGTATCGCGGGGCGATAATCCATTCAGTTGGGCTTGCCAATCGTCTAAGCCACCGCCGCTCAAGATTACTTGCAAAATCGGTATATCCAAATTTGCCCACAGCCCATTAGTATCCAGCTCGGTAGGCATGGCTGGATACAGTGGTGCGGGCGCGATCAGTGAAAAGCTAGTGGTGTTTAATAATACTCGAACATTAGGTTGGCAATAGCTGATGAGTTCGGCTTGGACTGCGGGGTCGCGCAGGGAGGAAACGAAAATAGGGACGGGGGTGAGCTGGCAATCGATTAAGGATTGACAGAGGGCATCGATGGCGGCGGTGTTACCGACCAGATAGTGCGCCCGATAGAACAAGATGCCGACCTGTGGTTTAGACCTGTCGCTGACTGGCCAGGGATAGATGCCGACTTTGGGGACGGGCTGGGGTAGTTGATATTTGTAGTCTAACTTCAGGCAGCGATTAGCTAAGAAATATAGTGATTGCTTGAGGTTTTCGGTGCCACCTTCGATAAAGTAGCGCCAGACTTGATTGACATCGTTGAGGGGTAGGGTCGATCGACTAAGTAGGGAGAGATCAGGCTGGTCGTCACCAGGCATTAAAATCAGCGCCGCACCGGTTCTTTCGACTAGTTCTTGGACAACTTCGAGACCGTAGGACCAGTAGCCAATGCCACCCAGGAGCCGAACTACAATAACTTGAGCGTGAGCAAGGACTTCTTCGGCGTAGAGATCGATCGTCATTTGCTGTTGCAAGGCTAGGATGTTCAGTGCCCGAAGTTCGGGGAAGCCGGGAGGGAGCTGTGACCAGGCTTGAGCAAAGGCTTGGATGTCGGTATCGGCGGAGGTGATGATGACGATCGGAGCGGGGATTTGCTCGATCAGGATGAGGCTGTCAGTGGTGGCGGCGAGTCCCCCAGGAATGGTGGCGGTGCGATGCATAGAAGATTAAAACGATTCCTAGGTGAACTCCTTAATTTTAAAGCTTTTAGATGGAGAGCACCGCCGTAACAGTAATGTGATGGGGGGATGCTTGTCGATCAATATGGAATATATTTTTTGGCAACTTCAATTCCTAGTTCTTGCCGCCATTCGCTGACAGGCTTAGACCATTGTTCCTCCCATTTTTGGGCAAGTAATGGCTGGGCTTTCGCACCGCTGCGATATCCCAAAGCAATACATTCCAGCAAAACATCTAAATCTGCTGGGGATTTAGATAACACACTTAAAAGTCCGCCAGTCAAGAGGATGAATGCCATAGTTCGACGAGTCTGGGCAAGCTCAAAAGACTTTAGTCCCAACTCGCCTGCCACATTGGTATCAAATCCCGTAACGATATGCCAAATGTCATGGGTTTGGCGTAAACGTAAAAGCACATAACTAATTTCATCTTGCACCTCAATTTTACGGTAGAAATTAGGATCAAAACCAGATTCCTGAATGTAAGTAGCGTAAACATGACCAAGGGAACCGGCGGGTAGCGCCAGCAGCGCATCCATATCCAAATGGGGTGGGACATATCTTTCTGCAATAAGTTGAGCAACTTTCGGGTCACTTTTCGCAAACTCCACCGCTAATTGAGTGGCTTTTGTGTTCCGCAACCCATCTTCAATGTCATAGACAGACTCGGTTTTAGTAGGATCTCTGAATAGAGAAATAACCCCTTTAATTGTTAGCAAAAAGTCGAGATGTAGCATCTGCTTGCTCATAATCTTCATGAAAATCTCCTTCTTCTGTCAAGAATAAAGCTTTGTATATGTCGGAGTTCACAGTATCTGGTAACAATATTTACTGTTTCAACCTAAAAATTTCATACGACCCTATCATTCCAATACTGACATCAGATTCATACTTTTTCAAGCTTAGTCGTAAGCATTGCTTAGAATAATGCTGCGTTCACTAAACCACAGATTAAAGATTGCTTGACTACTAATATAGAATTTGTTGCCAATGGAATAAGATAATAAATCTATTTGGTGAGTTGGAATTTCTACACATTGCTAAATTGCTCACAAACTAAGCTTTAATTACAGGTTGAAGAATCCCTAACCCAAAAGATATGAAAACCGGCTCATTATTACCTGCGGTAGCTTTTAGTTTGTTTTATGGTGGTATGGCGATGGCCGTAGAACCAACAACGATCGATTATAATTCCAGTGTGAGTTGGTCTAAACCTGTTTCTAATGAATTTGATGGTTCCGTAGTACATGATCGCCATACAGTGGATGACTATAAAATTGTCAGTAGTTGGTCAAAAAAAAGCATTCGGTTTACACTCAGTAAGACTTTTTCTAAGATAGAGGGATATAAAGCAGTAGAGACTTGTAAGGGAGACGAAAATGGTGAAAGACGATGTGAATTTAAGAATGAGCCAATTCAAAAGTCTTACACCCAAAAGTATCGTGCTTCCTACTTTCTGGTTTCTATCAATAACAAACTGTATAAATATGCCCAAGGTTCAGTTTCGCCCCGATTAGCTAGAGCTTTAGCGACTGCTCCTGCTAACAAAAATGTTAAGGTCAGAATATTAATAGCAGATTCGATCGTGGAGTCTGAGGTTGGAACTGGTACGGTTCAGGCTTGGCGAAAAGTTTTCAAGTGATAGCTATTTGATCTTGAATATTTAACGTATTTCAACATTTGCAGCAAAATAATAACAAATTGTCGTTACTAATAACTATGATATAGTGCATCACTCTTGGGGTCGATGTTTGCAGAGTTAGTATTTTTGGAACTGCTATGAAGATTGCAGATAGTGGTAAATTGAATTGCATAACTCAGCAAGACTCATCATCTAATTACGTTTGTAGATCATCATTCAGATGATCTAAGGTGAGAATTTCAATACCTAATGATTGCGGATTATCCGTAGGTCACATTAGACTAAAATACTGATTATCACCAGATATTACGCTTTGCATGTGGCTCTGCAATTGCCGGAAAACTCCATACTCAGTTTTTAATCCTGAAAAAAACTTTGATCGCTCTTGCCCAGCACTCCACCTAATGAGATGATTATCAGCAACAATACGAGTGATACAGCACACTAGCCGATAGCTGTAAACTTCTCCAAAATAGCCCACGCGTCTCTAGTTAAGCGACCTGATCGCTCAACAAGTTTTAGAGCGCATAGCAGAATCTATATATTTAAGCCATGCCTGTTACCGCCCAATCCCTAGAACAAATTTCTATCAATGCCATTCGCTTTCTGGCGATCGATGCTGTCGAGAAAGCTAAATCTGGCCACCCCGGTCTACCGATGGGTGCTGCGCCGATGGCCTACGTCGTCTGGAAACAATTCATGCGGTTCAATCCTAAGAATCCGCAATGGTTTAACCGCGACAGGTTTGTCTTGTCTGCTGGTCATGGCTGTATGTTGCAGTATGCCTTGTTACACCTAACTGGCTACGATAGCGTCACGATCGACGACATCAAAAACTTCCGTCAGTGGGAATCGCGCACCCCTGGCCACCCCGAAAATTTCGTTACGCCTGGTGTGGAAGTCACTACCGGTCCGTTGGGTCAGGGGATCTGTAACGGTGTGGGCTTGGCCATTGCCGAAGCGCATATGGCTGCTAAATACAACAAACCCGACTGTCAGCTTGTAGACCATTACACCTACGTGATTTTGGGTGATGGCTGCAACATGGAAGGAATTTCTGGTGAAGCTTGCTCGTTGGCTGGTCACTTGGGCTTAGGTAAACTGATTGCCCTCTATGATGATAACCACATCTCGATCGATGGCAGCACCGAGGTGGCGTTCACCGAGGATGTCAGCAAACGTTTTGAAGCTTATGGTTGGCACGTTTTGCATGTGCCCGATGGCAACGAAGACCTAGCTGGAATTGCCAAGGCGATCGAACAAGCTAAGGCGGTTACCGACAAGCCCACCATGATTAAAGTGACCACCATTATTGGTTATGGTTCTCCCAACAAATCCAACAGCGCTGGTATTCACGGTGCGGCCTTGGGTACTGATGAAATCAAACTCACTCGGGAAAACTTGGGTTGGGAGTATGAGCCGTTTGTAATTCCAGCTGACGTTCAAAAGCACATGGATGCATCAGCTACTGGTGCTAAATTTGAGCAAGATTGGAATACCATCCTAACCACTTACCGTGCTAAGTATCCAGCGGAAGCAAAAGAGTTCGATCGTGCTCTGAGTGGTGAACTACCTACTGGTTGGGCAGACAGTCTTCCCAGCTACACTGTGGCCGATAAAGGTTTGGCTAGCCGTCAGCATTCGGAGAAATGCTTAAATGCGCTTGCCCCAGTTGTGCCGGAACTCATTGGTGGTTCGGCGGATTTGACTCACTCCAACTTGACGGAGCTGAAGGTTAGTGGAGACTTTAAAAAGGGTTCCTACGAAAATCGCAATATCCACTTTGGGGTGCGTGAGCACGCTATGGGTGCCATTTGTAATGGCATATTGCTGCACAATTCTGGTTTAGTACCTTACTGTGCCACCTTTTTGGTATTTGCTGACTACATGAGAGGCGCAATTCGGTTGTCGGCGCTGTCGGAAGCTGGGGTAATTTATGTAATGACCCACGATTCGATCGGACTTGGTGAAGATGGCCCCACTCACCAGCCAGTAGAAACAGTTGCTTCCCTGCGGGCAATTCCTAACCTGTTGGTAATGCGGCCAGCGGATGGTAACGAGACTTCTGGAGCCTACAAAGTGGCTATGCAGAACCGCAAACGGCCAACTTTACTGGCTCTTTCGCGGCAAGCGTTGGTTAATCTAGAGAAATCCTCAGCAGACATCGTAGCGAAGGGTGCTTACGTGGCATCGGATAGCGACGGTACTCCCGAGTTGATCTTGATTGGTACTGGTTCGGAAGTTGATCTGTGCATCAAGGCGGCGGAGCAATTGCGCACGGCTGGTAAAAAGGTGCGAGTCGTCTCAATGCCTTGTTGGGAATTGTTTGATGAGCAGGATGCTGCTTATAAAGAATCAATTTTACCAAAGGCTGTTACTAAGAGGTTATCGGTAGAGGCTGGTAGTAGCATGGGCTGGCACCGGTTTGTCGGGACTGAAGGTGATGTGATTGCGATCGATACCTTTGGGGCTTCGGCACCGGGTGCAGTCTGTCTAGAGAAGTTTGGTTTCACTGTTGATAACGTGATTACTAAAGCTAAGGCATTACTTGGCTAGGAGCTACAGCAATTTCTATCCATAGATTAAAGAGGTGAACAATTAATTGTTCGCCTCTTTAATTTGTTTTGTGTTGCAGTAAACAGTGGTAAATATAAAAGGAATAATTAATCGAGCACTTCTTTACAGAGAAGTAACTAGGCGTTGTTTTGGTAAATCTCTAATGTTGATCAACATCCCTCTATGAACCTAGAATCTCTCATCCGCCCAGCCATTCAAAAAATCAATCCCAAGATTGCCGGAGTGCCTAAAAACGATCGATCGATCCGCCTCGACAAGGGTGAGTTTCCCTATCCGCCTTCTCCCAAAGTGATCGCCGCCATCCAACAAGCAGCTAGCGGCATCAATCGCTACCCCGAAGTGCTGACCAATAAATTGCGCCAGGCGTTAGCCGACTACAACCAAGTTAGCCTAGACAAAATATTTGCGGGTAATGGCTCGGACGATTTGATTGAGCTGGTGCTAAAAATTTGTTTGGAACCAGGGGATGAAGTGATTTTGCCGATTCCAACCTTCTTTGTTTACGGAGCCGCTACGGAGATGCTGGGTGGCAAAGCTGTGTCCGTGCAGCGAACTGCTGATTTTGATTTAGACCTCCCCGCGATCGTCCAAGCCGTCACTGATCGCACCAAGCTGATTTTTATTGCTAACCCTAATAACCCCACTGCTAACTTGACCAGTCGCGATCAGATTATTGCCTTATTGGAGCAAGTGAATTGCTTGGTCGTAATTGACGAATGTTACTTTGAAATTTGTCAGATGACTGTGGCTGATTTAGTCGATCGACATCCCCACCTAATCATTCTGCGCAGTCTTTCTAAAGGCTTTGGATTAGCTGGTTTAAGGATTGGCTACGGCATCACCAATCCACAACTGGTGGATTATATTTATCGGGTAGCGCAGATTTTCTCGGTGAATCAACTAGCGATCGCCGCTGGTATCGCCGCCGTCCAGGATCAAGAATATGTGCAAGAGAAGTTGACTGAGATTAAAGCAGAGCGAGCCAAGTTAACGCAGGAACTGACTACCTTGGGTTTTCAGGTTTATCCTTCCGCTACTAACTTTTTGTTCATTAGCTCCCAGCCACTCGATCGGACAGCCGCAGATGTGGTGAGTAAATTGGCCAGCCAAGAAATCTATGTGGCCGATTTTGGCGATAAACCCGGACTGGATGCTTACCACTTGCGGATTGCTACGGGGACACCGAGAGAGAATGAGCGATTGCTGGACGCACTGCGCTAAAATTGAAGGCCATTAAACTCTTGGCCGCTATTTCCAGATAATGATCTCCAGACCATGCTGACTATTGCCACCTTCTACAAATTTGTGTCGATCGATAACTGCCCAGCGCTGCAAACTAAGCTGCGGGAATATTGTGAACAACATCAAATTTTGGGCACTATTTTACTAGCCACCGAAGGCATTAATGGATCGATCGCTGGCACTCCAGCGGCAGTAGCGGCGGCGATGGCATATCTGCGCCAAGATCCGCGTCTCCGCGACCTCCAGTACCAAGAGGCCACCTGTCCAGGTAAACCGCCTTTTTCTAAACTTAAAGTTAAAGTCAAATCCGAAGTCGTCACCTTCCGTTCCGACCAAGCTGATCCGACCCAGCAAGTGGGTACCTACGTGGCTCCCCAAGATTGGAATGCCCTGATTAGCGATCCGGATGTGATTTTAATTGACACCCGCAATGATTACGAAGTAGAAATTGGCACTTTTGCGGGATCGATCGATCCTCAAACTTCCTCCTTTACAGAGCTACCAGCTTATGTTCAGCAGCACTTAGACCCCCAAAAACACCAGAAAGTAGCCATGTTTTGCACTGGTGGCATTCGCTGCGAAAAAGCCACCGCTTGGATGTTAGCCGCTGGATTTCAAGAGGTTTATCACCTCCAAGGCGGCATCATCAATTATTTGCAGCAGATCCCAGCCACCGCCAGCCAATGGCAGGGAGAATGCTTTGTATTTGATGATCGCGTGGCTGTCACTCATGGCCTAGAACCGGGAACTCATGTGATGTGTTATGCCTGTGGTTTGCCCATGCCAAAAGATCGTCCTACCGCTGATTGTCCCCACTGTGGCGCAGTGCCATAATTTTTCTGCTAAATTAAAAATAATCTCAGGCATAAGGAGCCAAGGAGCCATTGAACGCTGCTGATCGAGCTACGAACGTGATGTTAGCCGGAAAGATCGCTTCCGTGGTCAGCCTGTTTCGGTCAGATTTTCCGGATGCACGGGTAGACCTGAAGCCCTGGGCTAATGACCGAGATACTAAAGAGGCGATCGATCCCGATTCGATCGATATTGCTTTTCATTTCCCGGGTTGGAGTCGGCGCTGGCAAAGCCGTAGCATTCTGATTCAAATTCATTTTTATGCCGAAGACAATGACCAGCGAGTAATTGGCTTAGAGGCCGCCGGTTTTGACTATCGCGGCAAACAGTGGCGGCTTTCGACGATCGAACAATGGCAAATCGAAGGCTCGGTGCAACCAGTCCCGGAACGAGTGGAACAGTTGCGGCAGTTTTGCCGACATGTCTTTGAGTTGTTTCAACCCAGCCAAATGCTCTAAACTAAACCATTACGATGGAGTATTAGGGTTGACCACGGTAAAATTGTCGATCAGGATCGATGATCACTCACAAGTTTCTCATTAAATTCATCTAAATTGGTTTTGGATAAGTTTCTTTTCAAATATTTACTGAGCAAAAATATTCACGTTTTTTAATACTTGCCCCTAACCAGTGAGAAGTGCGATCGACATGCTAAAACCGCTTTTTCGGCAGATCACTCCACCATCTGTCTCCAACACAGATACTATGGCGGTATTCACTCCTCACTGGTTACCGAGCCGTCGCTCTTGGCTGAAAGCGTTGTTCTTACTGCCACTGGCCATCCCTGGCATTAGAATGATTTTGTCTGGGCTATCTTGGTTTGATTGGTTACAATTCCCCGGTGGCTGGCTAGTAGCCACCGTCATTTTTATTTTGATACATCTAATCCTGCCAGTTTTCATTCTCGGTATTTTTTACCGGGCCGCGCAGTCTTTTTGGCAAGTGAGAAAGCCGGCATCCAACCGCCGTATCCGCTGGTTTGCTTGTTCTACGATTACGATTATTATCCTGTCTTTTTTAGGAACTGTAGGTATTATCAGCTTGATCGAAATAGTCAGTTGTCAACTGAACCCCATGGCTAAATTTACTACCACATGTGGCAACTATTTTAATCAGCTCAATCTCAAGAATTGGTTGCTCAACCAAGATACCTACGATTTCACCTATTATCATTGGCCGGTGTGGTTAACAATTACAGCCTTTTTGTACCAGCGCAGAGACAAAATACGTCCCTCCAAAACCAAAACACGCAAATTAGCTAAAATTAATTCATGAAATGGCGACTTGATTCACCTCATCTGGGGTGAGGTGAGAGTAGATCACCTGACCATCACGAAACCACACAATCCGTCGTGTTTGCCTAGCCACTTCCGGTTCATGCGTGACCATCACAATGGTGATACCCCCCTCATTCAGCTCCGTAAAAATATCCATTACCTCTTGAGTGGTTCTAGAATCTAAGGCTCCGGTTGGCTCATCGGCCAACAGCAACACTGGCTCCCCAACAATAGCGCGAGCGATCGCCACCCGTTGCTGTTGTCCCCCAGATAGTTGATTGGGGCGGTTATTGCGGCGATTTGTTAATCCTACTCTTTCTAGAGCAGCGGCGGCTCGATCCTGCCGCTCCTGACTGGGCACCCCCGCATAAACCAAGGGCAGCATGACATTCTCCATGGCCGTCGATTGGGGCAAGAGGTGAAACTGCTGAAACACAAAACCCAGTTTGCGATTACGCATCTGCGCTAGCTGATCATCTGGCAGGGTGGCCACGTCCATGTTGTCTAGATAATAGTGGCCACTAGTTGGACGATCTAAACAACCAATAATGTTCATGGCCGTAGATTTGCCCGAACCCGATGGTCCCATGATCGCGCAGTATTCCCCTTCTTCGATCGTCAAATTCACATTTTCTAGGGCATTGACCAAGGTATCACCGACCCCATATCTTTTGCAGATCTCTTCCATCCGAATAATGATGGGCTTGGTACTTTTGTCTTGAAGATCCTGAGAAACGGCTAGCATAAATACTCCAAACCTTAAATACTCCGGAGCGCAACGATCGGATCGAGTCGTGAGGCTCGTTGTGCTGGTACTACCCCAAAAAACAGCCCGATCGCCCCCGACACCGACACCGCCATAATAATCGCCACTGGCGAAACAGCTGCTGGTAGCGGTGTTACTAAGCTCACTACGATCACGGCAGATACCCCAATCAAGGTGCCGATTACCCCACCAGCGGCGGAGAGAATTACTGATTCAATCATGAATTGATTGCGAATGTCTTTTTGAGTCGCACCGATCGCTTTCCGTAAGCCAATTTCTTGGGTGCGCTCGGTCACCGATACCAGCATAATGTTCATCACCCCAATTCCACCTACGAGCAGTGATATACCAGCGATCGCTCCCAATAGTAATGTGAGCGCTCCAGTCACGGTACCAACAATTTGGAGGGCATCCTTTTGGTTACGAACCGTAAAATCATCATCAACGATAATTTTGTGTCGCCGCCGCAACAGGTTAGTGACCTGGAATTCAGTCGCACTAAGACTTTCCGCGTCCTTGGCCGAGACCGTAATAAAAGATACCTCTTGGCCAAAGGGGGAAGCCCGGCCAATTATCTTGCGGCTCATGGTGCTGAGCGGAATATAGGCGGCATCATCTTGATTGCTACCAAAAGAAGAACCCTTGGCCGCCGTGATCCCAATCACCTCAAAACTAACGCTTTTAATCCGGATTTTGGCTCCAATTGGCTCTCGCCCCTCAAATAATTTCTCCGCTAAGTCTGGCCCTAAGACTACCACTTCATTTCCGGCCTTTTGATCGGCATCAGTGAGAAAACGCCCTTTAGCGACCTCAAAACTACGCACCGTCAAGAAACTGGGGGTAGTGCCGACCACCTGAGAAGTGCTGTTTTTACTTTCATAGACAATCGGTTGACTAGACTGCAACTGGGGGGCGACTCCGGCCACGCTAGGCACTTGCCTGGCGATCGCCCGGGCATCAGCACTGACTAAGGTGCGAGGTAAGCCAAAGCGGTTCTGTTGGCTATTTGGCCCACCCGGTAAAATGAATAGGGTATTGGGACCTAATGATTTAAATTGGTCTTCGGCCAACTTTTGAGTGCCCTGACCAATGCCCACCATGGCAATTACCGAAGCATTGCCAATAATAATTCCTAACATGGTCAGACCACTACGGAGCTTGTTAGCGACCAGGGTACTAGTGGCCATTTTCAGGCTTTCAGCGATTTCCATGGTCGGTTATTTATCCTTATCTTTATTCAATTTAAAGCCTTTTGGCGTGTCAATAAATATTCGATCACCATCTTTTACGCCTTCTGTTACTTGGGTTTTATCCCTGACCGTAAAGCCCAACTTCACTTCTTTGAATTCTGGCTGACTGTCTTTGCCAGGTATTAATACCCCATCTTTGCCTTTATTCCGGACGATCGCTACCGTTGGCACCATTAAAGAACTAGCCACTTGTTTACCTACGAATGATGTATTGACGTTCATCCCCGACTTCAGGACACCCCGTTGGTCGTCATCAATGTTCAATCGCACCTCAAACGCAGTAACATTTTGTTCTACAACGGCCTCCGGGGCAACGATCCGGACTGAACCGCGAAACTTTTCGTCTGGATAGGCATCCGCCGTGATTTCCACTTGTTGGCCGCTGCTAATTTTGCCAATGTCTATTTCGGGCACTTTAGCTTTGATCTCTAGATCCTTAGCAATCGCTACCACCGAAGTAGAGGTAGCCTGTCCTTCCTTAGAAGCAGTGGTGGTTGGTGTTACAAAAGCACCAGCACTGGCGTAGCGCTGGGTAATAATGCCATCAAAGGGAGCAAGAATAATGCTGTCTCGCAGCTGGACTTGGGCGGTCATTACCTGAGCCTGCGCGACATCTACAGCGGCTGCTAACTGAGCGATTTCTTCTTTGCGGGTACCATTCTTGGCTTGCTGAAAATATGATTGAGCTAAGCGCACATCGGCAGCCGCTTTGGCGGTATCCTCTTGGCGACTACCCAACTGTTGTTGTTGCAGACTTTGCTCTAGCTCTGCTACTGTCGCGCGCCGCTGATTTATTTCTTGAGCAGCATTATTTTTAACCTGCTGGAGCCGTTGTTGGGCTTCCAAATAGGTGGCATTAGTTGTTTGGAGTTCAGCGTTGGCTTCTTCCAGCTTTTCTAAGGCGATTGCCCCTTCCTGATTAAGCTTACGGGTGCGTTCTAGCTTTGTAGTTGCCAATTTGCGCCGAGCCGCTGCTGCGGCCACTTGGGCATCAGCTTGCTGGATCTGTTGAGGGGCGATCGATCGAGTTAGAGCTAAAGCGGCCTTTACCTGGGAAAGTTTAGCCTGCACCTGGGCAATTTCCTGCGGGCGATTACCGTTCTTCGACCGATCTAAACCAGCTTGGGCTGCTTCCAACTTGGCTTGATATTGAGCAATTTCTTCCGGGCGGCTGCCATTGCGCCCCTTGGCCAGATTGGCTTGAGCCTGCCGCAAATTAGCCTGAGCTTGCAGCAATTGTGCCCGCCCTTCAGCATCTTCCATTTGGGCAATTTTCTGGCCTTGCTTGACTACATCGCCCTGCTCTACAAAGATCTGAGCCACCCGACCGGCATTTTTCGGACTGAGATTCACTGTTTGCCCGGGTAGTACCGTACCACTAGCCGTAATTTTGAGGGTAATATCTTCAGGCTTGGCCAGCACCGTTAGTTTTTCTAAATCTACTTGATTAGGGCGTAAAGCATTAAAGGCATAAGCTCCGATGCCAGCCACTCCGATCGTTAGGGCTGCGATACCGGCCACCACTGGGAGCCGTTTTTTAGATCTGATGATTGCGGGCAGCTTTTCCATACATGAGTGCTTTTAGGAGCAGTTGATTTAATTTTCTCTCATCCTTGTTATTTTGCCTGTTTCTGGGCATCAGTGGAGAGGGTGGTTAACCACACTAATCGAAACCCTACCTAGCCAAGCACACCAACAAAATTGAGCAAGGTAGGGTTTCTGACTAACTATTTTTGGCCGTTGGGAGCCGGAGTTTTACCATTGGCACCTTGCAGAGTCTTAATGTTTTCTTTGATCTGCTTAATTTGCTCAGGAGTAAAAACCGCTTCAGTCTTGGCACTGCTGGTCTTAGCAATGACCATTAACTTTTCCTGTTGAGGCTTCGTAAACTTAACGTATCTTGGTCCTTGAGTAGAAGCAGTTTTCTTTTGAGCTGGGGTCAGCATTTTAACAATTTGAGTATCAGCGTCTTTTCTAATACTTAACAATTGGGTTTTTTGTTGCTGAGTAAGTGTAACACCGCGAAACAGAGGGCTGTTAGAAAATTGGTCACCACCTTTGCTCGCTGGAGCTGATGGGCTAGTTGCTGGTTGACTGACGGCTGGGAGGTTAGCCGTACCTGTCAGAGTCAATAATAGGCCAGCAGATAAACGAATGAGAAGATGTTTCATGGTGAAAAAATGAATATTTGCAACACATTGTAGCTTGATCATACTAGACGTGTTCATCATGATCCAGTTCCATTACAGAATGCTAGAATTCTCCTGAGAGAGTGCAGATCGTAGATGATGTCTAGCCCTGGCGAATTTTCTCTTTTCCTTTTACCTGTACTCATAACGTGCCTAAACGTATCCTTTTCTTGATTGCTTTGATCGGTTGTGGAACGGTTGCTCCGGTTGCTCAATCTCAAGTCCTGTTGCCTTACACTTTGCAGCAAGATCCGCGTGATCTATCCCGCGAAGCCCAACGTCTTTATAATACGGCGTTGGCTCTAACACAGCTACAACAGTATGACCAAGCTTTAGCCCGGGCGATTCTGGCGGCTCAATTAGCGCCGGAACGGGCGGATGTTTGGCTATTGCTAGGAACTTTGTATGTTCAAAATAAAAAGATTGATCAAGGAATTGTGAGCCTTGATCAAGCTCAAAAATTAGACCCTAAAAATGCTGATGTGCTTTTTACGATGGGTTCGGCCTTTTTTCAGAAGGGCGACTACAATACAGCTATTCAGAAACTTCAGGGTGGCCTGAAAATCAATTCTGACAACCTCCAGGGGCTATTCGATTTAGGCAATGCTTATTACCGCAGTAAACGTTATCCAGAGGCTGTACGTTCTTATGAAAAAGCTGTGATCAAGAAAAAAGATTTTTGGCCAGCTTTGAATAATATTGGTTTAATTAATTATGAATTAGGCAAATTACCAGAAGCCACTCGTGCTTGGCAAAGATCGATCAATATCGACAAAAAAGCGGCTGAGCCTCAATTGGCTTTAGCCGTAGCTCTTTATCGACAAGGTAAACAAGCCGAAGCTTTTCGGTTGGGGGAAACCGCTCTCCGGAATGATAGCCGTTACGCCAGTGTTGATTACCTTAAAGAAAATCTTTGGGGAGATAAATTATTGGCTGATACCAAAAAGTTTTTGCAAACACCCCAGATTCGAGCAGCCTTGACTTTGGGTGTTTCCGACAAATAAGCAAGGACTGTGCTATGATAGTCGGTCTGGAAAATGGCGAAAAGCAATACTGTTTCTAGTGTTCAAGAGATCTTATCGGGGAGAATCATTGGTGGTTAGAATTCTTCGGCTGTCGGCGTTAACTGCTAACGAACTAAATAAACTCAAGCGTCGATCGGAGACGGATATTGCCGGTGCTTCAGCGGTGGCTCGGGAGGTGATTGACCAGATCCAAGAGCGTGGTGATGAAGCGTTGATTGAGTATGTGCGGAAGTTTGACTATCCCACCGCAACTCTAGAGCAGCTTAAGGTTACCGATGCAGAATTTGCGGCGGCACAACGAACTGTTGATCCCAAAATTAAGGCGGCGATTCACCAAGCTCATCAAAACATTAGAGCCGTTCATGAACGGCAGATGCCTGAGCAGATTCATCTGGCGGAGATTGCGCCGGGAGTCTTTGCGGGTGAAAAAGTAACTCCGATCGCTAGTGCTGGATTGTATGTGCCGCGCGGCAAAGGTGCTTTTCCTTCGGTGATGTTGATGTTGGCTGTCCCCGCCACCGTGGCCGGTGTGAAGGAAATTATGGTCTGCACCCCGCCGGACAAAGAAGGTAATGTCGAACCAGCTTCGCTAGTGGCGGCGGAGTTAGCCGGGGTCAAAAATATTTATAAGCTAGGTGGTATTCAGGCGATCACGGCTATGGCTTTGGGCACCCCGACAGTGCCGAAGGTCAGCAAAATCACTGGTCCTTGTAATTCTTACGGTTCAGCCGCTAAGCGTCTGTTGTTTGGGCGGGTGGATGTGGGTTTGCCAGCCGGTCCTAGTGAGTCAGTTATTCTAGCCGATGAATACACCAATCCCCATATCGCCGCGATGGATTTACTGATTGAGGCCGAGCATGGCCCTGATTCAGCAGCGGTGCTGGTTACTCATAGTGCGGAGTTAGCTCAAAAGGTAGTCGAAATTTTGCCGCAGTACCTGGAGTCGCTTCCCCAGTGGCGGCAAGATTTCTGTAAGACGGGCTTAGCTAATTACGGCGGGATTATTCTCACAGACAGTTTGGAGCAATCTTTGGACTTTGTGAACGAATATGCACCGGAACATTTGGAAGTGTTAGTCAAAGATCCTTGGAGTGTGTTGGGTCGTTTGAACAATGTGGGTGAAATATTGCTGGGTGAAAATACGCCGATTACGCTAGGTAATTATTGCTTGGGAGTCAATGCGATTTTGCCTACTGGTGGTTTCGCGAAGTCCTTTTCAGCGGTTTCTGTTCATGATTTTTTAAAAAGAACAGGTATTGGCTATGTTACTCGCGAGGGCTTTGATGGGTTAAAGCATACTGCTCATACTTTGGCTACCTATGAGGGTTTTCCAGCTCATGCGCAGGCAGTGCTGAAGCGTGAGGAGTTTTTGGGTAATGGATAATTGAAGGTGTTGCTGTGTCTGATCGAGATTTACAAGAAATTCAAGCCCTCCAGTTTCATGATATTCCAGCTGCCAATGCCAAGATGCTGGAGTTTTTGCAGCAGTCGGATCTACCATTTAATGTGGAATCAGTAACTGTCCGACCTTTAGCGGTGTCTTTAAATTCTATTAATGGTTTTATTACGGCTAAGTTTGGTCAAAAGCTGTTTTTCAAGACCCATATTGAACCGCAGAGTATTATCAGCGAATACTACAATGCGGAGATTTTGGCTGATGCTGGCTATTTAGTGATCCAACCGCTATATGGTTCTACCACCTATGGCAAGCAGTTGCTGATCTATGAATTTTTTGACTCGCCATCGCTGTTTGACGTGCTCCGGCAGATCGAGACGGGCGATCGATCAGATGGTGCCAAAATTGTGGCAATTCAGGAACAGGCCGATCGAGATTTATCAGCCATCTATTTCAAAACATTGTTGTCTCTTAGCGCCGAAGAACATCAAGCGGCGCCGATCCATCAGCTTTTTTATCATCGTCTGACTGGTGGCCGCTACGCCACTTTTTATGAAGGTCAAGAGGTAGTGTTGCCCCACCAAACTGTGCCTTTTGTTGAACTAGCACAGTGGCGGTGGCAGATTAATGGCATGGACTACTCCGAATCTTTGGCCGCAATTATTCAGAGATCGATCGAGATTTTGAATCCAGTCGATCGAGAGGTTTGGTCAGTGGTTGGACATGGGGATGCCCATAATGGCAATGTATTTTTAGAACAGGATTGCTTGATCTATTTTGATCCGGCCTTTGCTGGCCGTCATTCAGCGCTCTTAGACTTGACCAAGCCGCTATTTCATAACGTCTTTGCTACTTGGATGTATTTTCCGGAAGCAGTCGCCGAAAAATTGAATATTTCCTGGCAGCTGGAGCAGGGAGTCATCGCAGTTACTCACGATTTCCAACCGATTCCGGAACGAGTGCAAACCCTCCAATCGAAACTGCAATTAGTTCTGAAGCCTTTGCTGCAACAGCTCAAGTCTCAGGGCAACTTAGACGCGGACTGGCGCACATACCTCAAGGCAGCTTTGTTTTGCTGTCCGTTTTTGACGATGAATTTACGCGACTCAGCTAAGTTCTCCCCAGCTATTACCCTCTTGGGTTTGGCTCTGGCTGTGGAAATGGGTAGTGAGAGTGGTGGTCGCAGCTTGCTCGATCGAGAGCTGGACAAGATAGAACAAGAATTGAATTAGTGATGAAAACCACCGACTTACAGCTATTAATATTCGATTTAGATGGTGTAGTTACCAGTGAGCAAAAGTATTGGAATACAGCTCGGTTGACGGTGTGGGAACTGATTTCCCAGTCATCTTATTTGGGTTTGGCGGACTATTTTGGTAGCGATTTAGCAACTCCAGCCCAGGTGATGGCCGCTGCCGATCGCTTTATCGATACCGAATTTATTACTGAACTAAAAAACCGGGCGGTGAATTCCAATTGGGATTTGACTTTTTTTGTGTTCTCTTTGCATTTGATTGGCATCTTGCAACAGATCTCTGTTTCTCCTGCTAACGAGTTACCAATCGCCGAGCAGTTGGCAGCGATTGGTCAGGCCGCGACCAGTCGCGTGATTAATCATACTCACAGTCAGCAGCTGATTCAGCAGTTTTGGGCAGCAACGACAGAATTGCGGGGCACCGCAGTCCAGGAATATGTAGCGACTTTTGCTACCCAAATACTGGGTCAACCCCTAGATATTTTTAATAGTAATCTCTGGTCTTTGTGTTACTACAATTTTCAAGCTTGGTATGAAGCTAAAAAAGGCTACCAATTACCTGATGACGAAACAGTGTTAGATGTTGAGCAGATTCGTCAAACGTTGAAATTATTAGCAAATCACTACACTCTAGGTATCGCTACCGGTAGACCTCGTACCGAAACCCTCGAACCTTTAAAGAATCTAGCGCTACTGCAATATTTTGCTGCCGATCGAGTGGTGACTTATGATGATGTTTTGGAAGCAGAAGCTAGTTTGAGCCAGCCACTGAAGCTCGGTAAACCGCATCCCTTTATTGTGTTACAGGCTATTTATCCGCATAGCAATCCCCGCGAAATTTTGGCGAAAATTGGTGAGCAACATCCCCAGGTTGCTTACATTGGCGATGCGGCTAGTGATGTAGTAGCGGCACAGGGAGCTGGCTGTCGATCGATCGGAGTTTTGACGGGCTTTGGCCAAGATTCAGCCTACAAAAAGCAATTGTTAGCCGAAATGGGCTGTGACACCATTTTGTCTAGTATGCTTGCCCTGCCTGATTTCCTCCTGACTTAAAATCACCATGTCTGTCTGTAGTTGTTTGTTAGCCGAAATAAATAAGCCCGAGCAGGAGTTGAATTTAGCGCGAGCCGCTTTATACATTGCCCAAACCGAGTACCCGGATTTGGATATTGATGCACAGCTTCAGATTTTAGATGAAATGGCTACAGAAATTGCCACCCGGTTGCCCCAATCTCGCTATCCTCTGCGGGTCATCCAGACTATCAATGATTATTTGTATGCTGAGTTAGGCTTTAGTGGCAATACTTCTAACTATTATGATCCTCGCAATAGTTTTTTGAATGATGTCTTAGCCCGGCGGACAGGTATTCCTTTAACTTTAGCTTTGGTATACCTAGAAATGGCCAAGCGAGTTGATCTACCCATGGTGGGGATTGGGATGCCCGGTCACTTTATCATCCGTCCAGACTTTGAAGACTCCGAGATTTTTATCGATGCTTTTAATCAAGGAGAAATTCTATTTACGGAAGATTGTCGCCAAAAATTAGTCCAGATTTATCAGCAAGAAATCCCTAATCTGTCCCCATCAATATTGCAGCCGGTGACCAAGCGACAGTTTTTGCAGCGGATGTTAAATAATCTGCTCCAGATTTATCTCGGTCAAGAGAACGTCGATCAAACGTTCGTAATTAAAGACTTGCTCGCACTATTTTTATAATCTATCGATCGAGTCCTTGATCGTCCCAGGAAGTCGGATCTTCGGCTGGTTCTAAATGAGTGATGGTATGTGTGCCCGGCAGCACTTGCCCGATCTCCAACTCAATTTGTTCACAGAGATCATGTCCCCGTTGCACGGTCCACTTCCCCGGCACCAAAACATGGAAAGAGACAAAATGCCGTGCCCCGGCCATCCTGGTGCGTAAGGCATGAAACTGAATACCGTCAGTTTGATATTTTTGCAAAACTTGGTCGATCGCCTCCAGGTCAGCGGTGGGTAAGGCTGCGTCCAACAGACCCGCGCCAGTTTCTTGCAACAGCCGAAAACCTGCCCAAATAATATTAACCGCCACCGCGATCGCAATCAGCGGATCTAAAATCAACCAACCAGTCAGCTGGACTGCTACTAAACCAACCAGCACACCAGCTGAAGTCCAGACATCCGTCAGCAGATGGTGTGCATCGGCTTTGAGCGTAATCGATCGGAGTCTGCGTCCGGCACGCAACAGGAGCCAAGCAGTGCCGCCATTAATCGCAGCAGCAACCAAAGATATCAATAGCCCCCAGCCGACTTGTTCGATTGCTTGGGGATGCAGTAACCGGGGAATAGCGGCGATGATGATGCTGACAGCTGCTAGCAAAATCAGTAGCCCTTCTAGAGCGCTGGAAAAATATTCCGCCTTAGAGTAACCAAACGAATGACCCGGATCTGGTGGTTTTGCTGCCAACGTGAGCGCCGCCAGCGCCGCCACCGCCGCTACCAAATTGACGATCGACTCTAAAGCATCGGAGAGCAAGCCAACAGAGCCAGTGAGATGATAGGCCGTAAACTTCAGCGCAATCGTCGCTACCGCTGCTCCGATCGATAGCACAGCATAAGACCGTGCCGATTTGCCGGAGCTGATAGAATTGTCGGTCATAATCTATGATAGTGAGGTTGTTGGCATTATCCTACTTGAAGATTATCCGCCGCCATGAAACATTCCATAAAACATTTATTCCGTAGATATCACCGATTTCTAGCCCCCATCTTGTGTCTACCGATGGCATTGACTGCCCTGACCGGCATGGCTATTACCATCACCGAAGATTGGCACTGGAACTTGGGCTTATCCCAAGGTCTCTTACTGCACTTGCATACTGGTGAGATATTTCATCTTAAAGCGATCTATCCTGTCTTGAATGGATTGGGGTTTGTTGGATTATTGGTGACTGGCATGACGATGAGCAGCCTATTTAGAGGGCGAAAGCCAAGTCAACTTAGTTAAAACCAATTTAAATAAAACCGAAATAACCCAGACCCTCCGCAATACCTTGAGAACAGTTACCATGAGCTAGGTAGTGGCGCTCCGTGGCATTGATTTCGTACCAAAGCTTCAGCTCGGTGTGGGAATTCCCCACTAAAATTCCGTATTCAGCATCGTAACTAAATAGTGAAATATCGTTACCGGAGTCCCCACAGACTACCGTTTGTTGAGCCGAAATTGACCAAAATTGGCGCAAAAATTGAACAGCAGCCCCTTTATTACTTGCTTTGGGAATAATATCGAGATCTTTGTGACCACTATAAATAATTTCAGCAATGATGCCATGCTTTTTCAGTTCTTGACGGAGGCGGGGAATGACTTCGATCGCCGCTTCTTCGCTGAGATAGTAACTGATTTTGTAGGGACGTTGCTCAGATTGGGGTTGGGAACCTAAGTCCGCAAAACGTTTGGCAATTTGGACAATCTCTGATCTTTGCCAGCCCACTGCCAACTTTTCATCCCATTCGGTGCAAGTCTTTTCACCATCTAGATAAATTTCGGTACCTACTGACGTGACCAAGGCATCAGGGATCAGTAATTGTTCGGCAGCAGCCAATTCTTGATAGGAAGTGATCGATCGACCGGTGGCATAGGCAATCTTTAGTCCTTGCTCCTGGCGCAATTTGGTAAGCAGTGTGTTGAGCGTTTTGAGAGCAACTGGATCGCCAACCAGAGTGTGGTCAAGATCGGTCACGAATAAGGCTAACGGCTGAATAGCAAAGATTGGCTGGTCACTCATGTGGGCAGTAAATGAAAATGCACGCCTATAGATTAACGCATCTACTGCTTGGTTGACTGAAGTTCTACCGATCGTTATCGTGAAGATGTCCGATTCCTAAGTGCGATGTGATGATTGTTTATCCCCAGGCTAATTGTTTGCGGGTTGGTCAACCGGCTCCAGATTTCACAGCAGCGGTGGTGATTAATCAAGAATTTGGCGAAGTGCAACTCTCACGGTATTTAGGGCAATATGTTGTTCTGTTTTTTTATCCTTTGGATTTCACCTTCATTTGTCCGGGTGAAGTAATGGCTTTTCACGATCAGCATCCGGCTTTCCAAGAATTGAATACAGTGGTCTTAGGGGTATCGGTGGATAGTCAATACAGTCATTTAGCTTGGATTCAGACCGATCGACAGGCGGGTGGGGTAGGCGATTTGAGTTATCCGTTGGTGTCGGATATTACCAAGGAAATTAGTGCTGCTTATAATGTGCTAGAGCCATCAGCTGGAGTGGCTTTACGTGGGCTATTTATTATCGACAAAGTGGGAATTATTCAACATATGACTGTGAATAATTTTGATTTTGCCCGTAGTGTCGATGAAACGCTGCGGATGTTAAAAGTAATTCAGCACAAACAGTCTTTGGGATAGAGTGGGTAACATTGGACTGACAGCTGAGCCACCCTGTTTTCCGGGCAGTACCTGCCCCTTTGTTCGCATCTGCATAGCTATTTTTGGACAAAGTTCTTTCTCTTAAATCCATCGAGTATGGCTTCATTATTTGACCTCATTTTTCTACCTCATACTGTACCTTGTTTACTATTAAACCGCTGTATCAAGTGAATCGCAACGAAGCAGGTGAAGTAACAGTAATTACTTGTTCTGCAGACCTTTTTAACCACAAAATTTTGACAACGCGCTCTGCAATGCCAAAAGCTGCCGATCGACATTTATCCTAAACAAAGGTTCGATCGAGTCGATGGAAAATTTGTAGAGACATTCTATCTATAAGAAAATCTGTCAGAATATTAGATATGAAGATTTAATAAGCAACAGAGTATTCCATGATCGCTGCCACCCCTCTCTCCCTAGCTACAGCCGTTTATGATGTCGCGATCGTTGGTGGTGGCATTGTCGGTCACACTTTAGCTCTCGCCCTTCAGCAGTCCGATCTAAAAGTCATCCTCATCGAAGCCCAAGCCGAGTCACTGGCCAAAGATCGCTCCTACGTATTATCAATTCTCTCTGGTCAAATTTTTACCAACCTGGGCATTTGGGAGCAAGTCCTGCCCCACTTTAGTCAGTTCAGCCAAATCCAAATCTCTGATGCCGACCACCCCACCGTCGTGCAGCTACTCCCCCAAGATCTGGGCACCTCAGTTCTAGGCTACTCTGCTGGCCACCAAACCATGCTGACTGCGCTGCAAAAAAAGCTAGCCGCAGCACCAAACTCCAACTTTACCTATCTTTGCCCAGCTACCGTCGAGCGACTAGAGCCAGCTACTGGTCAAACAGAGCTACTAATTCAAACCTCCACCCAAGCCCTGTGTCTCCAAGCCAAGCTTGTCATTGGTGCTGACGGTAGCAAATCTCCTCTCCGCCAGCAGGCCGGTATCCAAACTAAAGGCTGGGCTTATTGGCAATCTTGTGTCACCGCCATCATCCAAACTGAATATCCCCACCATAATATTGCCTACGAGCGCTTCTGGTACGACGGTCCCATGGGTGTGCTGCCGCTGGCCGATGGTCGAATGCAGATTGTTTGGACTGCTCCCCATAATCGCGCTCAAGAACTAGTCGAGATGTCTGCTAGCGCCTTCATTTCTTGCTTGGAAACAGCCACTGGCAACTTATTAGGAAAACTTACTCTAGATAGTCCCCGCGCTCTATTCCCGGTCAAACTAATGCAGAGCGATCGATACGTTCAAGATCGATTAGCTCTGGTTGGTGATGCGGCACATTGCTGTCATCCGGTCGCTGGTCAGGGCATGAACCTTGGCATTCGCGATGCGGCTGCCCTCGCCGAAGTAATTATTGCCGCCCACGCTCAAGGCGAAGACATTGGCTCCCTGCAAGTATTAAATCGCTATCAACGCTGGCGCAAATTGGAAAACTGGACAATTTTAGCCTTTACAGACTTTCTTGATCGATTATTTTCCAATCGCTGGTGGCCAATAATTGTCCTGCGACGGCTTGGACTCCAAGTATTACAGCAGGTGCCACTGCTCAAGCATTTTTCCCTCCGCTTGATGACCGGATTGGCTGGTCGGCTCCCTCTTTTGGGTGTCAAACGCTAGGGTGATTTTTAGCGGTTTGGTCGTCTTCCTCCGGCAGGTTGGTCAGCAAAGACTGAATTTTTAATCGATCGATGTATGGCCAGCCACCTTTTTCTTCGATTTCGATTAACAAACCGTATAGCCCGTGCCGGTTATTGGGCAAGGCCTCCTGAAAATAGTCTTCCCGAATCTCGCGGTGCAGACTTTCCAGTAGCCTTAAAATTGCTAGCAGTTCTACCACATCATGCTGGTGAACAGTGGCTAAATGGCGACTTACTTCACGTACTTGCGCGATCAGACTAGTTAAATTGGCATTTTCACTCATTTTAATTCCAGGCAAATTGTCAAAAAATGTTACTAAAGTTTACGTTCTCAAGAAGTACGCGCAGTTGGCATTCAATTATAGGCGGCAACTGTCCAGCATGACAGTATGAGCTAATTCATGGTAAATACATTAATGGTAACGGGCAAGAAAAATCTGTAATAAGTCGGATCGCTACTGGCGATTGCCTGATATATGATTGTTATTTATTTGCTCTCGTTGGCAGGTAGTGCTGTGCTACTGCTTACATATCTGTCCAGAAATATAATATTAAATTTCCCAAATTTGAGGTTAAACATGAACTTTCGTGGATTAATCGCGGCGCTGATGGCTGTCTGCATCGGTTTTTTAACCGCTTGTAGCGAAGCCCCCGCGAATGCCAGTAGTGTCCCCCTAACTTACGAGCAGATTCGTAACACTGGCTTAGCAAATAATTGCCCTACTATTTCCGATATTAGCCGGGGTTCGATCGATCTCGATAGCAATAAGACTTATCGGTTTGTAGATATGTGTCTACAACCCACTGACTATTTTGTGAAAGCTGAACCTCTCAACAAACGGCAAGCAGCGGAGTTTGTTCCGGGTAAAGTGGTAACAAGAGCCACTTCTAGCCTTGATCAAATTGAAGGAACTGTCAAAATCAATGCTGAAGGCAAGCTTGTCTTTACCGAAGAAGATGGTATTGATTTCCAAGCCATCACCGTTAAAATGCCAGGTGGTGAGCTAGTTCCTTTCCTTTTCACCATTAAAGAATTGGTGGCCACCAGTGATGCAACTGTCACCGCTCTAAATACTTCCACCGACTTTGGTGGTGAATTTAAAGTACCTTCCTACCGTGGATCTGTTTTCCTCGATCCTAAGGGTCGGGGAGTAGCCAGTGGTTTTGACAACGCTGTGGCATTACCAGGCGGAGCTGACAGTACCAAATTTGCCAAGACTAACGTCAAAAATACCAACAGCTATAAGGGTCACATTAGCTTTGAATTAGCTAAGGTAAACAGTGCTACTGGTGAAGTTGCTGGTATTTTCGAGAGTGAACAAACTTCTGACACTGACTTAGGTGCCGATGAGCCAGAAGAAGTGAAAATTCGCGGTATCTTCTACACCCGCCTAGAAACTAAAGCTTAAATCGCGTAGCAAATTTTAGTTGCTATCTCGGAATTAATTTACATTGATTTTAAAAATGTTGGCTTTAACACACTAAATATTTAGTGTGTTTTTTTATGCTCATTTCTCAAATGCCTAGTCTCAACCGTCTCGCTACCACCCAACCTCATCGCCTGTGATAACATATTATCTGGTGTTTTAGTCCCTATATTGAACGAAGAGAGCGACCTGTGTTTGTTCTAGACGGCTACGAGTATTTATTGGGGTTTTTCATGGTGTGCAGTCTAGTGCCCTTTCTAGCACTAACTGCCTCCAAACTGCTTCGCCCTGTTGGTGGTGGCCCTGAGCGCCGTACTACCTACGAGTCTGGGATGGAACCGATCGGCGGGGCTTGGATTCAGTTCAACATCCGCTACTATATGTTTGCTTTGGTATTTGTGGTTTTTGACGTGGAAACTGTGTTTCTATATCCCTGGGCAGTGGCCTTTAATCAGTTAGGTTTGCTGGCATTTATCGAAGCCCTAGTCTTTATCGCAATTCTTGTCATTGCCTTGGTTTATGCTTGGCGCAAAGGAGCCTTAGAATGGTCTTGAGTAACAACCCTGGCTTGATAAACCCAGTGGAACGTCCGCAGGTGACTAATGATCTATCTGAAAATGTAATTTTGACCTCGGTAGACGATCTTTATAATTGGGCAAGACTTTCTAGTCTCTGGCCATTACTTTTTGGAACAGCCTGTTGCTTCATTGAGTTGGCCGCCATGATTGGCTCACGCTTCGATTTTGATCGGTTTGGTCTGGTACCCCGTGCTAGTACTCGTCAAGCCGATCTATTGATTACGGCTGGTACCATCACCATGAAAATGGCTCCGGCTTTGGTACGTTTGTATGAACAAATGCCTGAACCTAAGTATGTAATCGCGATGGGAGCTTGTACAATTACTGGCGGTATGTTCAGCGTCGATTCTCCTACTGCCGTGCGCGGTGTGGATAAACTTATTCCGGTGGATATTTACTTACCTGGTTGTCCACCTCGGCCAGAAGCGGTAATGGATGCGATTATTAAGCTGCGCAAAAAGATTGCTAATGAATCTATTCAAGAACGCGATCAGCTTCAGCAAACGCATCGCTACTACAGTACCACCCACAAAATGCTCGTAGTAGAGCCAATCTTGACTGGTAAGTATCTCCAAACCGGTAACCATAATAATCCCCCCGCTGAATTAGCGGCGGCGATGGGAATGCCGATTCCTCCCGCTCTGTTAACTACCCAAAAACAAGAGGTTGATCGTGGCTGAAGAAACCACCGAAACTACTGAAACTACTAATCCACCAGCACCACTGGTGGTTGCTGGTGAAACTTCCCAGTGGCTAACAGCTAATGGCTTTGTCGATCACCTACCGATCGAACTAGACCATTTAGGCGTAGAAGTACTCAAGGTTGAAGCCCAGTTCCTGTTACCCATCTGTACTGCTCTGTATGCCTATGGTTTTAACTATATGCAGTGTCAAGGCGGCTATGATGCCGGTCCTGGTGGTGATTTAGTGAGCTTTTATCATTTGATTAAACTGACTGATGAAGCCAGTCAGCCCTCCGAAATCCGAGTCAAGGTGTTCTTGCCTAGAGAGAATCCGGTGGTGCCCTCGGTATACTGGATCTGGAAAGCTGCGGACTGGCAAGAGCGTGAAACCTATGACATGTATGGCATTGTTTATTCTGGGCATCCCAACCTCAAGCGGATCTTGATGCCCGAAGACTGGGTCGGCTGGCCACTACGGAAAGATTATATTTCCCCAGATTTCTATGAGTTGCAAGAGGCTTATTAGATATTCGTTGAATTACTTCCCGATTATCAAGCTTGGTCTGTTTCTGGTGGCAGGCTTGAATTGGCTGCGATTAGTTTTCATTGCTAAATATGTAGAAATCGGTATCAGCCTCTGCTTCAATGGAAACTTAAGTCAAATATGTAAAATAAATTAAATATTGTGTTGCAGTCTAATTCTCGCTGGTTGTTACTTTTAATCATGGGTCTACTACTCACTGGTTGTGAAAGTAAGGTATCTCAATGTCAAAAAATTAAAAAAATTCATAATCAACTTGTTTTAGATACCCAAGAAATCAGCAAGAGTGTTACCAAAGGGGATTTGGGGGCGGTACGCAAGTCTGCGGATGCCTTTGCTAAAGGTGCTCAAGAGATGAAGGAAGTAAGTACGAATGATCCCAAGCTGAAAGAAATTAAGGATCAATTCGCCCTAATGTATCAAAATTCTAGCCAGGTGACCAAACAGATTTTAGATAACCAAAGCAAAAAGAAGAATTCAGAAGTTGCTAAGGGCAGAGCCAAACTGAGTCAAGTTGCCAGTCCTGAAAAAGACCTAGTAGATGGAATTAATAACTATTGCCGGTCTAGCTCTGCTACTAGTTAACGTGAGTTCGGGATAAGGAAAGAAAAAAAGGGGCAAAACAGATAGTCTGGAGGTACCAATCAACCAAAAATCTGGATTGCCTTATGCCTAGTTTAGAAGAACTCTTTTGTTCCGTCGATGATTTCTGTCAAATCTTT
>JANOQI010000033.1:0-94580 GCA_031414775.1 Synechococcales cyanobacterium VAR_4_metabat_354 | reverse complement strand
GAATCCCACAGTCAACAAGCCGCAGCAGACCACCTCAAAGGCATCACCGCACCCAAGAATACCTATACATTCATGGGTTCGAGCGATAAATGGGATGCCAACCGCAACGTCTTCGGCGATGCTGCTGTCGCCATCCTCGGACGGATGAGTGAAGCCGAGCGCGTCGAAAAAGTCAAGGTGATCGATAGCGATCTCGAAGGCTCCTGCGGTCTGAAAAAGATTCACGATGCCTATCCTGACATCTTCATCTCCGCCGGCATCATGGAGCGCGGTAACGTCTCCGCCGCCGCTGGATTCGGCATGGAACTAGGCAAACAAGGGATTTTCGGCACCTTCAGCGCGTTCCTGGAAATGTGTATTTCCGAAATCACGATGGCGCGGTTGAACAATTCCAACGTCCTCAGTCACTTCTCCCACTCTGGGATTGATGACATGGCCGATAACACTTGCCACTTCGGTTTGAACAATATGTTCGCCGACAATGGTTTGAGCGATGGTTTTGCGACTAATCTGTATTTTCCCGCTGATCCTAATCAAATGATGGCTTGCTTGGAAACCATTTTCCACAATCCTGGTTTGCGGTTTGTATTCTCCACTCGTTCTAAAGTACCCGCTATTTTAGATACTAATGGCAAAGATTTCTTCGGCGGCGATTACAAGTTTGTTTCCGGTAAAGATGAAGTAATTCGGGAAGGTACTCAAGGCTATATTGTCAGTTTTGGTGAAGCCTTATATCGCTCCTTAGATGCGGTAGAACGCCTGAAGCAAGAGGGCATTGATGTGGGCTTGATTAATAAGCCGACTTTGAATGCGATCGATGAAGAAATGATGGCAAAGATTGGGAAGTCACCAATGGTATTGGTGGTGGAATCTTTTAACCGTAAAACTGGTTTGGGTAGTCGCTTCGGTTCGCAGTTATTGGAGCGTGGTTATAAGCCTAACTATAATCATCTTGGTACTCATGTTGAGGGTTGTGGTGGTTTGTGGGAGCAGTTCCCACATCAAGGTATTGATCCGGCTGGGATTATGGCTGCGGTTAAGAAGTTAATTAAAGGCTGAGCAGGATTGTAGGATTTTGGGATGGACAGGATTTTTTAGATCTAGTTCATCCCATTTTTTATTGAGACGATTAAAATTGAGTAAGGTCGCGATAGTAGGTCAGGTATTGAACATGAGTATTAGAGAAAAAATTATCCAGGAAACTGAAAACACGCCCGATCAAATTTTGATTGAGGTCTTGGATTATTTACAATATCTGAAAACTAAGCATCAGCAAGGGGTAATGGAAACTACTTTACTTAGTGAAGCGTTCCTCTCAGAAGACTGGTTAAAGCCAGAAGAAGAAGGGGCATGGCAAGATTTATAGTTGTCATATACGTGGATGGTTATAATTCACTGGAAAGTTGCTGAATTCTAGACCGTGCAGAGCGCCTAGCTTACTAGCGCGACCCAAGAGATGTATCAAGGATTAATATTAATCACCCCATACTGTACGGTCTAATGCAATATTGTTAGGTGCAAGCTGTGCACCGATTATAATCGCTTTGAAATTTTTAGATTGAGCATAGTTAATTAATACATTTTGCTGACCGGTGGATAAATTATCCCAAGCTGTTTCAGGTAGAAATAAACCTTTTGTCCCTAAACCCCATGTATCAACAAAATGCGAGAAACCATATTTTTGTTTTATTTCACTTAAAATGGATTGAGCTTCTTGATCTGAACTTGTGACTTGTACAGGGGTCGTCGAATGGATAGTAACAACTGGGGCAGAAGAAGCCGTAGGATTATTTTTCCACATAGTGTTGCGCAATACCCCAAAAACCACTAATCCAAATAAAATAATAACAATAAGGTTGGTTTCCTTCGTTCGATCAATAAATTCACCTTGTTGAAGAGCAAGATACTTATCCCAAATCTGCTGAGAAGAGTTTTGAGGAGAAATCCCAGAAACCCTAACAGCAGTGATCTTCTCCGGCTTAATACTATCTAATGCTTTAGCAACAATATTTATACTATTTCGAGAACTAAAAGCGCTGCATTTATTATCATTTAACTTTATCCAAAGTATTTTTCCAAGAAGCATTTCAGCTTTTACATGAACTTCATGACTAGTGAATTCTTGTTTGACTAAATCAGCGATTGCAGATAAATCGCCTTTTCTAGCTGCTTCCTGGAGATTATCAGAGGACATAGACTAACCACCTTAGATTGTTGTATCTTTATTAGCTAGTTATCCCTAATATGAATGCTATCTAACTATTTATGAGTATAAAAATCTCTAGAGCTATTCGGATGAAAGCTGGTACCAACTTGAATCCTTGTGGAGCCGTGTATTGATCGCGATTTAATTATTTCGATCGAGTTCACTGTTGATCGAAAATTTAAAACCACTTTTGAAAATCCAATGCTAGAATTGTCACATAGTAAGGATTTGCCTCTTTCATACCATGACTCAAGCAAACGATTCTCCAGAAGACAGACCACACCAGCGAGAAGTCGAAGCTAGACTGGCTAGACTAGAAGAGCGGCTATCTCGGATAGAACGAACCACCGTACCAAACGATTACATTAGACGGTCATTTGATCGTGTGTATCAAGACATGACAGATCTACACTATAAAGTTGATAGTTTGGCGATTGAAGTTGATGGAGTCAAACAGAGTAATCAACGCATAAAGCAGCAGATCGATGATGTTAGTACTGAAATGAATGGCAAGCTAGATCTTATTATTAGACATTTGACTGGAATGAATTGAGTACGCCTACGCGGTAGAAGCGACTAAATTATTTTGATTGATTGAGTCTATTGTTGAATCGAGATTGGTGGTGATTGATCGTATGTAAATGATGACGTTCGATCTCATTTCAGGGATGGTAATGTTTGATCGATCGTGTGTAAATGATGATGTTCGATAGATTGCTTGTGGGTGAGGGCGGGTTCGATCGAGATTATTAGAATTATGCGGAATCGATTATTGATGATGCTATACTTGTACTAAAAATTGTACAAGTGTGAGCTTATGAAAGTTGTATCCTTTAGCGAAGCAAGAAATAGCCTCAAGACAGTACTCGATCGAGTAGTAGAGGATGCAGACTATACGATCGTCACTCGCCGCGATGCTGATGACGTAGTGGTAATGTCGCTAGAGTCATTTAATAGCCTGATGGAGACGGTTCATTTATTGAAATCTCCTGCAAATGCGGCTCATCTAGAAAGATCGATCGCTCAGTTCAGAGCAGGCAAAGCAGTAGAACGAGACTTGCTAGATGAATAGAAAACTGGCTTGGACGGATGAAGCCTGGGATGATTATATTTATTGGCAAGGACAAGATAAAAAGACGCTAAAACGAATTAATAAACTGATCGAAGAAACGATGCGCGATCCATTTGAAGGCATCGGCAAGCCTGAACCATTACGGGAAAATTTATCTGGCTTTTGGTCGCGACGCATTGATGATACAAATCGTTTAATTTATGCTGTTGAAGATGAATACCTAACCATTATTTCATGTCGATATCATTACAATTCCTGAATGTTATCTATTGTTGGGATTTGTAGATAGTGACGATTGTTTGTGGGCGAGGGCGGGTTTGATTGAGATTATTAGAATTGTGCGGAATCGATTCTCTTGCGAGAGGCTACGCCAACGCATAAAACCTCTCCTCCGAACCCGTGCAGACGATATATGGAGCCGTGTTAGATTGTAAAAGCCACCGCCCCAGAGAATGTATGACACCAATTATTCAGGTTGAAAGCCTATCCAAAATCTATAAAGTGGCTGACAAAGAAGCTGGCATCCAGGGTACCCTGTCGCATTTTTTCAAACGTCGCTACAAACAAATCCCCGCCGTCCAGAATGTATCTTTCTCGATCGAACCAGGTGAAGTCGTTGGTTTCTTAGGAGCCAATGGTGCCGGGAAAACCACTACCCTCAAAATGCTTACCGGCCTGATCCATCCTTCCGCTGGTCTGGTGCGGGTCGCCGATTATATTCCCTACCGGCGACAAAATGGCTTTCTCCAGCAAATCACCCTAATTATGGGACAAAAGCAGCAGCTGATTTGGGATTTACCAGCGATGGATTCTCTGCGGATCAACAGCGCTGTCTACGGTCTCAGCGAGGGCGAGTTCAAACAACGGGTCGGTGAACTGAGCGAAATGCTATTGATTGAGGGTAAACTTACCCAGCCTGTCCGCAAACTCTCTTTAGGCGAACGGATGAAAGCCGAAATCCTAGCGGCGTTGCTGCATCGTCCCCAGGTACTATTTCTGGACGAACCCACCCTGGGCTTAGATGTCAACGCCCAGGTGAATGTCCGGGAGTTTCTGAAAGACTACAACCAGCGCTACCAAGCTACCATCATGCTCACCAGTCATTACATGGCCGACATTACAGCGCTGTGCGATCGAGTGCTATTGATTCACAGTGGTCAGCTGATTTACGACGGGGAACTCAGTGAATTGTTAGAGCAGTTTGCCCCCTACCGAGAAGTAAAGCTAGAGTTGTCTCACAGCATTCCGGCTGCGCAATTGGCAGAATATGGCGAAGTCGCTGACTTGACTGAGCATCAGGTGCGGTTGTTAGTCGATCGGCGCGACCTCACCACCAATGTGGCCAGAATGCTGGCAAATCTACCGGTTACAGACTTAGCAGTGACTGATCCGCCAGTGGAAGAGGTGATCGGCAGAGTTTTTAGTGGTGGTGGGCAGCCAGTGGTAAATCCAGTAATAAACCAAATGTAAAGAAAAAACTCTAGAAATCTCGTCCCCTAATCCGATATCTTGGATAGGTGGGCATCGAATGAATTGTTTGAAAAATTATATTCGGCCTGATTACCGACAACAGCCCAGGAGACGATCAACAGTGGACGATAATTATCACAGCTATCTCAATCGGGTGGCCAAGCTGACAATGCCAGCCACTTATGATTCTCAGATAAACAACCTTCAGGAGTCTCCTAAGTTTAAGCTTCAGGGGCAGCAGCGGTTGCCAGAGAACTTTCCCGGCTACTCGGTAATTACACCCCCGGCGGCTGTGGACGCTGCCAATCAAGCTTTCTATCAAAATTTGCAAGATTGCCAGCAGCAGTTGGTCAAAAATTTGGAGCCAGATTTAATCGCCTTGGTGACGCCAGAAAGTTTACATCTGACCGTGGCTGATCTGATTTGGGATCAGTCTTATACGGCAGCAGTCAACGCTGATGCTAGTTTTGAGGCGAAACTCTGCCAGCAGATTGCGGATAGCTCTCAGTCTTACCAAGACAGCAATTCTACGCCAGTGCGTTGGCAAATAATGGGTTTAATGTTGCGACCTCGGGCGATTGCCGTTAGCCTAGTGCCCTGCGACGAAAATAGCTACGATCGAATGATTGCTTATCGGCGTACGATTTATCAAAATCCGGGTTTGATGGATTTAAGCATTGAGCAGCAGTATTATTTCACGGCGCATATTACCATTGCCTATTTTGGGAACGTGGCACAAACCTTCGATCGCACTAATTTCTCCAATCTCTTACAGGATCTTAATCTTCAGTGGATTGATCAGCCGCAAGAGCTATCGATTTCCCAAGTGGAATTGCGGCGTTTTAGCGACATGAGCAATTACCACCGGGAAGCTGATTGGCCAGTTGTTAAGTTGTAAGCAATTTAATTTACCTAGGAACAAGAGCGCAGCTTGGCAAAGGTACCCACCATTTCATCCATCGCCGCCCTAATTTCGCTGTTTTGTCGATCGTGATTGTTGACGATGATGCTGAAAGCTAACGGTTGGTACTGGGGCGGATTGATATAACCAGCCAAGGCCGCCACCCCAGTCAAACTACCAGTTTTGCCCTGAATAATGTTTTTGTTATCCTTGAATCGATTGGTTAAAGTGCCATTTACTCCCGCCACAGCTAGGGAATCGCGGTAGAGTTGACCCTCTGGAGTCTTAGACATGCCAATTAGGGTTTGCACTAAACCGATCGGAGCTATCAAATTCTTGCGCGACAGACCGGAGCCATCGGCTTGCCGATAATAAGCGGGCGAGACTCCAATTTCGGTGAGTTTTTTGCTGACCATTTCTAAACCCAAATCGGCGGTATCATTTTTGCTGGTCGCATGGCTGGGGTTTGCTCGACCCAAGGTGCGTAGTAGGACTTCGGCATACAAATTATTGCTTTGGTGATTAATTTCCTTGATTAACTCACCTAGGGTGGGGGATTCAACAGCGGCTACTTCGACACCGCCTTGAGGTGGTTCTCCGGTTAGCACTTGAGTCCGATTGACATTAATGCCCTGCTGCATCAAATTAGACTGAAACTGACTGCGCCAGGTATCGATCGGATCAAGCATCGCCACATTCAAAGTTTGGGGATTGCTATTGGCGGGTAGTTGGCCATTGAGCTGTAACCAAGGCTTGCCGATCACACCCTGCACATTAATATTATTGGCGCTGCTGACGGGCCCAGTTAAACTGCGATTATCAAGTTGCCAATGTGCAGCACTGAGTGGATTCCGCCAGCTATAGCTGACGGGCTGGCCAGTTTGTCGGGGGCTAACTACCAAATCCACCGCATTTTGCTGCAAGATCAAACTAGTAGTAGGCACCCCATAATCAGTAGTTAAATCTCCCCATTCCCAGTCTGGGTTAGTGCTTGATCCCCGAAAATAGCCAGCTCCAATGTTTAGCTGGGCAATCTGCCGGAAACCTTTAATCTTGAGCTGTTCACTCAGACTCTTCAGCTGATTAATGGTCATCGTCGGGTCGCCCCGTCCTACTACCGTCAAAGTCGGCGCTAGAGCATTGCCAGCTGGAGTCTGATAAATGCTGGTACGCAAGCGATATTGGCTCCCCAGCTGGCGCAGGGTGGCCGCCGTAGTCAGTAGCTTGGTGGTAGAAGCGGGGATAAATAGGCTCTGTCCTTGATAGTTGGCTAAGGGAGCTGCTCCGGTCAGTGGCTGTACATATAAACCCCAGTGATAACGCTGCAAGTTATAGCGGCTAGCCACACTTTGGATGGTTCGATCGATCGCTGCTGGACAAATGGCGACTGGCGGACTTTGAGCACCAGCAGGCATCATCATTGGGTCAATTGCTAGGCCAGACCACAAACTACACCCCCAACACCAAGTTTGAAACCGCAACAACTTTGATTTTGGCATGGAGTTCAATTACCCTAATTTGTACAAGAAAAAATATGACAGGTCACCACAAAGCATGATCAGCGATGCTAATTTAGACAATCGGCTAGGGTACACTAGGGAACGTTGACTAAATCTGAAACTTACCATTTATATTTTCACTCATCGGCCTGCCAACACATTTTTTAAAATAACGAAAGTTAGCAATTAGTATGGTTATTGAACTGCCAAAACCACCCAAAATATTACTGATTGATGATGATTTAGTCGTGCGAGCTACTATCAGTGAAGCATTAGAATTAGATGCTGCTGAAGTGATTTTAGCTAAAAATGGCAATGATGGAATTGATGCCTACTTTAAGTATCAACCAGACCTAGTGTTGGTTGATGCTGTGATGCCTTTATTGGATGGCTTTGAATTTTGTGAAAAGCTCAAACAGCTAGATGTTAACCGCTTGACACCTATTCTGATGATTACGTCTTTAGACGATGACCATTCTGTCGAGAGGGCTTTTGCCGCTGGAGCTAATGACTACATCACGAAGCCGGTCAACTTAGCGATTCTGCGTCAGCGGATTCGGAATATGCTCCAGCAGTCCCAACAAGTCCAAGACAAGTTGCGGATTGCCGAAGAATTACAACAAGACAATCGGCAGCTCAAGATTTTAGCCAGTTTAGATAGTCTCACTAAATTAAACAATCGGCGTGGTTTTGAGCAGTACTTGCAGCAGCAGTGGGAGCGGATGCTGCGGCTTGGCTCACCGCTGTCACTGATCATGTGTGATATCGACTTTTTTAAAAACTACAACGATGCTTATGGCCATCCCGCTGGCGACCAATGCCTGATTAAAGTGAGTGCGGCCATGCGTAATACGGTGCGCCGCAGTGGCGACTTATTGGCTCGTTATGGGGGGGAAGAATTTGTGATCGTGCTTCCCAATACTGATATTTTAGGCGCAGTATTTGTGGCAGAAAGTGTGAGAGCCGCGATTAAATTATTGAAGATCCCGCACAAAAGCTCAGCAGTGGGGAATTATGTCAGCATGAGTTTGGGAGTAGCGATGGTTTATCCTACTCCCCAAATAGATAGTGCTCATTTGATTGGTGCTTCCGATCGAGCTTTATATCAAGCCAAAGATCAGGGTCGCGATCGAGTGGTAATGGCAAATGCTCAACAGTAATGTTACTTACCTTCTAAAATGCGGACGGGGAGACTCGAACTCCCACATACAAGATACTAGTTCCTAAGACTAGCGCGTCTACCATTCCGCCACGTCCGCATGGTTCTCAACTATATCACACTATGGTCGATCTAACGGCTCACAAAATCGGTTTATTCCCACACTGTCTACATATAGCAATACTGGTACGGCTAATAAGCTGGGGCAAACTTTATGGGTTTGCAAAAAATGCAGCGCTGCGACCCAGTTGCCGTTCATTAAATCTAGCCGTAGATCTTCTTGACACAGCGCTGCTCGACACCGTTTGGCAATCGCCGGTAGCCAAGCACTATTATCTAGACCAGGTTGTTGCCCAGCCCTGATCCCCAGTGTCATGGCGGCATCTTCAATATCACCTTCACAGTCGGCAATAATTGCCAGAGCGGTTAAAGCATCTGGATGATCGGCCAACTGGGACTGCAATCTGCTGATTTCGGCACTGCTGATAATCAAGACTCTACCTGCACCCCTTTCCAAAAAGCCACGAAGCCAGCAATATTTTGAGCCGCATCTTTGGGGGTAGGATAGTACCAAGCCGCATCGGCATTGGTGTTGCCATCGACCACTATATTGTAGTAACTGCACAAACCTTTCCAGCTACAGGTGGTGTGGGTACTGCTGGGCTGAAAGTATTGCTGATGAATGCTGGTGGGTGGAAAGTAATGATTGCCATCGACAACTTCGGTTCGATCGCTCTCTGCAATTACTACGCCTTTCCAAGTTGCTTTAGCCATGGTCAAAAATCTCGGTGTTTTAGGATTTGGTTGCTGGTGACAGACTCATTAACTCTCGCACTAGGTCTGCTAGTAGATCGGCGCTATTGAGAATCCCCATATTGGCGGTATTGTAAGCCATGGTTTGGAGTCGCTGGGGAGATTGTAGCAAATCTAAAACCTCTTGGGTGAGAACAGCCGCCGTTAAATCTTCCTGGCGAAAAACGATTGCGCCTCCTTCTAATGCTAAACAACTGGCATTCACATATTGGTGATCTTCAGCGGCAAAGGGATATGGAATCAAAATCGACGGCACCCGGCAGACCATTAATTCATTTAGCGTGGCCGCACCCGATCGACTAATTGCCATCGTCGTGCGCTGGAGCAGTCCGGCCATGTTGTCATAAAAAGAGAGCGTTAGATAGTGGGGATCGGTCAACGCCTGTGAGCTGGGATCTTTATCACCAGTCAAATGCACAATGAAAGCTCCGGCGGCAATCCAAGCGGGGGCACATTCCCTGACAATGTTATTGAGAGCTACTGCACCCTGAGAGCCACCCGCCACTAAAATCACCGGCATATCAGGCGGAATGGCTAGATCGAGTTTTTGGCGCTGGAGAAACTGTTGGCGCACCGGAGTGCCTAAATAGACATTGGCGGATTTTTGCAAATATTTAGAAGCACTGCTAAAACCCAGCGCCACCCTCGTACAAAAGGGGCTTAACCACCGCGTCACTTTACCAGGTAGAGCATTAGACTCGTGCAAAATCACTGGCAACCCCAAACTGCGCGCGGCCAAAATAGCTGGGGCTGAAATATAGCCACCAGTACTGAAAACCCCGGTGAATTTGCCAGCTTTAAGAATCTTTCTGGTGGTGAAAATAGCGGTGGTCAGTAACCAAGCTGTTTGCAGATTGGCGACCATAGACTTACCCTGAAAACCGCGCACCCGGATTAAATTCATGGGGTATTGCTTTGGTACCAACTTTGTTTCTAGTCGATCGGGTACGCCCAGCCACTCAATTTTTAGATCTGTCAATTTTTCGGCGACGGCCACCGCCGGGAAAAGGTGGCCACCAGTACCACTAGCAGCAATGAGAAGCTTACCTGAAGACTGAGACACGCTATTTTTTCCTTAATTTTTCTGCAATTGGCCTGATTGCCTGCGACAATTAAATCATTAATTGACTACCAAATCTACCTTAACTCTCTCTCCAATGGCTAGATTCCAATCTCTCAAGTTTTTATCTGTTACCAGTTTGATCATTGGCCTAGCCAGTAGTAATGCAGTAGCTGCACCCCCATTGGCACCAGCGGCCATTAGTAACCTGTTGGCTCAAATAGATAAATCGGCAAACAGTAAGCAAATAGCCGCCCTGAACAATAGTTTTGCACCTAATTACACCGTCGATGGACTCAATCGTACGGCTTGGGAGCAAGGACTGAAGAAGTTGTGGCAGCGGTATCCTAACCTCCGCTATCAAACCGTAATCCAGTCCTGGAAACCAGAGGGCGGTGGTATTTCAGTGGAAACACTGACCACTATTACTGGTAGTCAAACTCAAAACAGTCAGCTATTGAAGCTCACTTCTCAACTGAGATCGCGTCAAAGAATTGTTGGTGGTAAAATTACCCAGCAGCAGGTGCTCAGCGAAAATACCACGATCACTAGTGGTAGCAAGCCGCCGACAGTAGAGTTCAATGTGCCCAAACAGCTGAAAATTAATGAAATTTATGACATTGATGCGATCGTTACTGAACCATTAGGGGAAGATGTGATGATGGGAAAAGTGGTGGAACAATCGGTGAGTGCTAATGGTTACTCTAAACCAGTTGAATACAGCTTAGATATTCTGGCTACTGGTGGTTTGTTTAAGAAGGCCAAGGCTCCCAGTAAGCCCGGTGACTACTGGCTATCGGCTGTCTTGGTGCGAGCGGGGGGGATCACGACGGTGACGCAACGTGTCCATGTAGTTAAGAGATAGCCAAATGTTAGATCTTGCTGGCAAAATTGTGTTGATCTCCGGTGCTAGTAGCGGTATTGGAGCCGCTTGTGCCCAATTGCTGGCTCCTTTGCAAGTGAAATTAATTCTGCTGGCACGGCGCACCGAACGGCTGCAACAAGTGGTAAATCTATGTGTGTCGGCGGGGGCTACGCCCGAGAATCTCCAGCAAATTACTGCTGATGTCCGCGATCGAACTGCCCTTAATATGGCGATCGCTCAATTACCGCTGGAGTGGCAATCGATCGATATCCTAATCAACAACGCTGGTCTCAGCCGAGGGTTAAGCAAGCTCCAGGAAGGGGCGATTGCTGACTGGGAAGAAATGATCGATACCAATGTCAAAGGTCTGTTATATCTGACGCGGGCGATTGTGCCAGGAATGGTCGAACGCGGTCGCGGACATGTGGTGAATTTGGGATCGATCGCTGGTCATCAAACCTATCCAGCCGGAGGCGTTTATTGCGGCACTAAAGCCGCTGTCCGCGCAATTTCCGAAGGTTTGAAAATTGATTTACTCGGTACCCCCATTCGGGTGACGAGCATCGATCCGGGCTTGGTGGAAACGGAGTTCAGCGCCGTGCGTTTCCACGGTGACTGGGAAAAAGCCGATCAAGTCTATCAGGGTCTGACCCCCCTCATCGGCATGGATATCGCCGAAACCATTTTGTTTGCGATCACCCGCCCGGCTCATGTCAATATCAGTGAAGTGTTGCTGATGCCCACCGCCCAAGCGACCCCCACGCTGGTTAGCAGAAATTTGAATTTATAATTAAATTGATAATTATCGGAGTAGAAAATTGTTCCAAACTGTAGCCGCCCCCTCTGTATTTGATACTGCTGACTTTGATGCCTATGTAATGGCTACCTACGGGCGGTTTCCCTTGGCCTTAGTCCGAGGTAGCGGCTGTCAGGTTTGGGACGACCAGGGGCGTGAGTACCTGGATTTTGTGGCGGGTATTGCCACCTGCTCCTTGGGACATGCTCATCCGGCGATGGTAGCCGCTGTGACCCAGCAGATGCAGCAGCTGACCCATGTTTCTAACCTCTATTACATTCCTGTCCAAGGGGAATTGGCTCAGTGGTTGGTGCAACATTCCTGTGCTGATCGAGTGTTTTTCTGTAATTCGGGAGCGGAGGCCAACGAAGGGGCGATCAAGCTGGCACGGAAATATGGTCATACCAAGTTAGGGATTGAATCACCAGTAATTATTACGGCTCAAGCTAGCTTCCACGGGCGGACGATGGCGACTATTACCGCTACTGGCCAGTCCAAATATCAGCAGAATTTTAGTCCGTTGGTACCTGGATTTCACTATGTGCCCTATAACGATTTTGCGGCTTTAGAATCTGCTGTTGCGTCTCTAGATCAAGACCAGCGCCAGGTAGCGGCAATTATGCTGGAACCTTTACAGGGTGAAGGAGGCGTATATCCTGGTCAGGTCGAGTATTTTCAGCAGGTACGGCAGTTGTGCGATCGGATTGGCATTTTACTAATCCTGGATGAAGTCCAGACTGGGATGGGGCGGACTGGCAAATATTGGGGCTACGAAAACCTGGGCATCGAGCCAGATGTTTTTACCAGTGCGAAGGGCTTGGGCGGTGGTGTGCCGATCGGAGCCTTGCTCTGCCAAGAGTTTTGTGATGTGTTCCAGCCTGGTGATCATGCCAGTACTTTTGGGGGTAATCCCTTGGCCTGCGCTGTTTCTTTGGCTGTTTGCCGCCAAGTAGAGCAAGATAATTTGTTAGTGAATGCCCAGCTGTGTGGTGAGCAATTACGGACAGGTTTGCAGCTGTTGCTGACTCAGTACCCGCAGCACCTGCAAGAAGTGCGGGGCTGGGGGTTGATTGATGGTTTGGAGCTAAGAGCTGATAGCCCACTGACAGCTGGCGATATGGTGAAGGCGGCAATGGCTAAGGGTCTGCTGTTAGTGCCAGCGGGGGCGAAGGTGTTGCGGTTTGTGCCGCCGTTGATTGTGACTGCTGCTGAGATCGATCGAGCTTTAGTGTTGTTAAAGTTGGTTTTGCAGGAGCTGACTTAAGTTCGATTACTCTCTGCATTTAGAGGTTTTGTCAAACCATTACACAATCAGGGCAAAAAATTTTGATTTTCACCGGTAACCATTTTTCAGGTCACGAATTTGGCATCTTTAAATCACATCGAAACGGCAAATTAGATAACTAGTAATAGTTTCAAGATTTGTAAAGATTTGTAAAGACTTTCCGTAATCTTTTTGAAGTGCTGTGTAGCTTCCTGCAATCAGCCAGCCCTTTGTTGAGATGTGGAGTAAATCAGGTATTAGTTATGTCTAAACCAATCGAGCAATTTGTTACCGATCAACAATATGTCGATCCCGGAAATTCTCCATACAACTTAGGTGAATATGAAAAGGATGGCACTACGCCTGACCGATTGGTAGACATTCATCCTGATCGATCTGATTTTTGGTATTTTCAAGGAACTTTGCTAGGTAAAGCTAGTAGATATGAAGATGTGATTGCTTCTTATGACCGGGCGATCGCTATCAATCCAGACAATTCTGATGCTTGGTATTTCCGAGGAGTTGTTTTAGGTAAAGATGGTAGATATGAAGAATCGATCGTTTCTTATGGCCGAGCAGTAGCAATTAATCCCAATAATTCTAAGGCTTGGTATTACCGAGGAGCGGCTTTAAGTAAAGTTGGCCGAGATGAAGAGGCTATTTCTTCCTATGGCCGGGTATTAGCAATCAATCCAGATAATGCTGATGTTTGGTATTACCGAGGACTGGCTCTAAGTAAAGTTGGCCGAGACGAAGAGGCTATTTCTTCCTATGGCCGAGCAATAGCTCTTAAACCCCAAGATTTTAGAGCTTACTATAATCGTGGCCGTCTGAAAGAGAAGCTGAATGATCTGGCTGGGGCGATGGATGATTTCAATCAAGCGTTGGCTCTCAAACCAAAATTTGCTAAAGCTTACGTCAATTGTGGCTTTTTGAAACGTAAGAAAGTCAATGATCAAGCATTAACTGTTCACGTTTTTCGCCAAAAGGATAAACCCAGTGTTAATAATTGGCGATCACCTTTGATGCAAGCGCAGCTATCGTTTCTTGGGCAAGCGAAGTTATCCACAAATTTTGTCTATGAAATACAACATACTAGCCCTCTTGGTAATAGGGCTATCTGCTCAACTGGTTTTCACACCCAAGATAAGCGTTGGCGATAATTTTAGCGATTGATACACCAAAAATCCTACCCAATTAAGATGGGTAGGATTTTTGGTAGGTCTAAAATTTGTTAGGGAGCTAGAGCGTTGCCGCGTATCAAACTGCCGATCGTTTTGGCTGTAATCTTCAACTGCACCAATGGATTAGCTGGCACGACAGTTTTATATAAATAGCTATCAAAAGTTAGTTTTTGCACGTCAATGTCAGCACACATTTCCACAAATGCTTCCCGTGCTGCGTCAGATGTATAGAAAACTCTCTGTAAAATATCTAAAACCTTATAGGTCAAGCCATAGGTCTTGTCCCATTTCTTGATGTAAGTATTTTTTATCTCTTTTTCAGTGGGAACTCTGGCACCATTTTCAGATAGCTCGACGATCGCTTCTGCACACATCCGACCAGACTTGGCGGCAAAGTAGATGCCTTCGCCAGAAGACTTGGTAACGTAGCCAGCAGCGTCACCTACTAATGCGACTCGACCAACAACCCGGCGCGGACGGGGATGCTCCGGAATCGGATGAGCTTCTACCTTAATAATTTGGCCGCCTTCTAGTCGGTGCGCTGCCCGTGCTCGAATTCCGGCTTGTAGGCGTTTGATGCTGTCTTTGTTCGGACTCATGGTGCCAGTACCGACGGCAACGTGGTCGTATTTGGGAAAAACCCAAGCATAGAAGTCGGTAGATACATCATCCCCAACGTACATTTCGGCTAATTCTTCGTAATAGGCCAGCTTATCTTCCGGCAACCGGATCCGTTCTTGGAAAGCGATCGCATACCTATAGTCGCCAGCATCGATCGCTTTGGCTACTCGGGAGTTTGCTCCATCGGCACCCACGATCATATCTACTTTCAAGATTTTGGCTTCGCCTGTTACTTTGCCAGTGCTGTGATCCGCATAGTGTAGAACATAGGGCGCGGTGTCGTTGCCAGGAATTTCGATCTTATGAACAGTCCCATTAATTAGTTTGGCACCCAGTTTTTCGGCGCGTTGCCGTAAGAAGCCATCCAAAACTTCCCGCCGACACATGCCAATATATTCCCCCTCTTTGAGGGTCTGACCAATGTTCACTTCCACATTGGAAGGTGAGATCATCTTCATCTTGCGCACTCGGCGATCGATAATCTCTGGCGGCAGTTGGAACTCGTCCACCATACATAAGGGGATGGCACCGCCACAGGGTTTCGCATTATCTAGCTTGCGCTCGATCAAATATGTTTCAATTCCAGCCTGAGCCAGCGTCTCCGCTGCACAGGAGCCAGCTGGACCGCCACCAACAACAGCAACTTTTAACACCACAGCACTTCTCTTAAAAATCTATTTATGCCTACAAGCGAAAATGTTAGCACGTACTCCCTGGAGAGGTGGTCGATCGAGTGGGTTAGCTGGCCTAAATGAAATATTCCTTAACTTTATTCTAGAGTTGATCGATCGCTTTTAGTTACACTTGTTCATCTTAAATCGCAACCGCTATTGCACTGTATTTCGTCAGTTATTTCTATCGACCCCAGTTAGCAAAGCCTTACTGGAATTAAGCTGTAAAAGTAATGTATACTTCTGTTCGGAGAAAAATAATAATGGCCAACCATCGGCACCACAGTCCACCGCCACCTCTTTTTAGACATTATCTTTATTAAGAAAGCATTAAAACTAGCACGCTATATGATTTAGCTGTTAAAAATCGTTTGAAATAAATCATAATATAGCTTAATAACTAAATAAAATATTTATTTAAAATGAACGGCTATTGTTAAGAATTATAAATTTACTATTATAAAATGGAGTGGACAGCATTTTGGAAAATAATAAAGAAAGAATTTTAGTAGTTGATGACGAAGCAAGTATCCGCCGAATTCTGGAAACTCGGCTTTCGATGATTGGATACGATGTTGTTACTGCCGCTGATGGTGAAGAAGCCCTGGAAATCTTTCGAGATGCCTGTCCAGACTTAGTGGTGCTGGATGTGATGATGCCGAAACTTGATGGCTATGGCGTTTGCCAGGAACTACGAAAAGAATCTGACGTGCCAATCATCATGCTCACAGCCTTAGGCGATGTGGCCGATCGGATCACTGGCCTGGAACTGGGTGCTGATGATTATGTAGTTAAGCCCTTCTCTCCCAAAGAATTGGAAGCTCGGATTCGCTCGGTATTGCGGCGGGTCGATAAAAACAATCTTAATGGGATCCCTAGTTCTGGGGTAATTCACATTGGCAGTATTCGAGTGGATACCAACAAGCGGCAAGTCTATAAAGGTGATGAGCGGATTCGGTTAACTGGGATGGAATTTAGCTTGTTAGAGCTGTTGGTTAGTCGATCGGGTGAAGCCTTCTCGCGGTCTGAAATCCTCCAAGAAGTTTGGGGCTACACCCCAGAGCGGCATGTAGACACCAGAGTGGTAGATGTACATATTTCGAGACTGCGTGCCAAGCTGGAAGAAGATCCCAGCAATCCCGAATTGATCTTGACGGCGCGGGGCACTGGCTATTTGTTTCAACGGATCATTGAACCTGATGAGCTGTAATGCTGAGAGACCAAGATGAAAACTGATGGGGATCGGTGGCTCCGCACTTTACCGCTGGCTGTCGGGGGATTAGTCGGCACCGGTCTGATGATCAATCGGATATTAACAGTCCAATTGCTACCTTCCCAGGCTAGGTCCGATATTGCTGGGGTGATTGCCTGTGCTGTTTTAATTCTGACGGGACTCTTGTGGCAGCGCGTTCAGCCTAAAACACCAGATTCAGTAGCTTTAGCGGGGGTCGAGGGGATGGAAATGGCCACTGATTTGCCGGCATTCTCCCAAACCGAGTTGGCTTGGGCATCTCATTTATTGCTGACCAACACAGCCACTCGATCGATAGTTGTTTATTATCAGGGCCAAACTATTTTGCGGCGAGGGGTGTTGGCTCCCACTGCTACCGTAGTGCCAGGCGTGATTCTGGAACGGGTGCTGAAAACTCATCAGCCAGTCTATTTAGTAAATCTCAAAATTTACCCTGGCCGGATCGAGTTCAACTATTTGCCAGAAAATACTCAGGGAATAATTTGTCAGCCGATCGGAGATCAGGGTGTTTTGATCTTGGCGGCTAATGCTCCCCGTAGCTATACTCAGCAAGACGAAATCTGGATTGCAGGCATTGCTGATAAGCTGGCCAATACCCTGAGCAACCCCGATCTGATCTAATTTGATCTAAAATTAAGGCTGGGATGAATTGCCAGTAAATAAGAGATTTTGATTATGTTTCTAGATGAATTAACTCCCATTGCCCAAGAATTAGTGAAAAATCCGGTAGCCTTTGCGGGCGGTTTCGTTTCCGGAATTCTCCGCCTTAATTTGAATGATGATCCTGTTAAAGGTTGGCTGAACAAGCAATCTGGTTCTACCATTTCTACTCCCCATGCATCGTCGGCGCCTGGTCCCCAATCGATCGAAATTGATTAGTTAATGAGTTTCATGCTGTTACTTCCAAAATTGCTGTAGCCTATTTGACTCTCCAAACCGAGTGAATTAGGTTATGATTGGTGAGTAGTTTTATAGGTTTAAGTTTTTGCTGTGGTGAACTTAGAAAGCTTTTAAATATTGATAACTCTTTAGTTAGGGAAATCTATAATTTTAGCCATCTTGCCATTATTAGTTAATTCTAGAACTAGCCAGCCGTAACATTTGTAGCGACTGGAACATGTTATTAAACCTGTAATTGTTTCAATCTCAGCTATCATCGATTCACATGACCATTTATATTGGCAACCTTTCCTATAAGGCCACTGAAGAAGACCTGAAATCCGTATTTGAAGACTATGGCACTGTCAAGCGCGTAGTTCTACCAAGCGATCGGGAAACAGGCCGGATGCGTGGCTTTGCGTTCGTTGAAATGTCTGATGACACCAGCGAAGATAAAGCTATTGAGAGCCTCGACGGTGCAGACTGGATGGGTCGCACTCTCAAAGTAAACAAAGCTCGCCCCAAAGATGAGGGTAGTGGTGGTGGCGGTGGCTTCCGCAACGATAAATATTAAGTAGATATGATGGCGGTGTTGCACCTGCATTGCTCCAGCTATCTAAATCGATTATTTTGATCGAAAACAATGGTAGATTTTTACAGCTCTGCCATTTTTTGATAGAAAAATTCCCAACGCCATTACTGGAGCCGGGAAAGTCGATCAGGGTGCATCTACCACCTATGTATCCCATGGGGTAGTGACTTAATCGGGACATTTTATAAAATGACTAAACTATTTCTTAAGTAATAAATAATAGAGTTGACCATTACCGCCTGTCACACCGGCTCTTTCACCAGCGTTTTTGCCTACACCCATGAAGTAATCTACTCGGCCAGCACCTTTGATGGCACTGCCCGTATCTTGATCGAGAACATAGCGGCTGACTAAGCGTTGTTGGATTTTTTGTCCGGTGTAGACCGGCAATTGGGTATGAACTAGCGCTAAAGCACCAGGTGGCATCAACGATTTATCGGTAGCGATCGATCGTTCTGGAGTTACAGCCACATTGATACTCCCCATCGGCTTGCTATTGAAAGTTTCCTTCATGAAGGCAAATCGATTATAGCGAGGCAAATAGACATCCATTTCTTGGGGGTTTTCTTTGAAATAGCGGATAATGCCTTGTAGAGAGAGTTGGCTAGCCGTTAGTTTTTGATCCTTAGCTAGCATTTTACCAATGCTATCGTAGGGATAATCTGTCCCGCCGTTATAGCCCACAGTGGTAGTTTTGCCATCTGGCAAGACAAATTTGGCAGAACCCTGAATTTGTACCAAAATCGCCTCAAAGCGATCTTCCATATACAACAGTTCGCTACCAGCTAATGGACCACGCGCAGACTGCAAGCCATCAATGCCCTCTAATTGCAGGCGATTGGGGTGCGGTTTAGGCCAAGCATCAAAATTAGCTGGTTGCTTGTAGAGTGGGTATTTATATTCTTTGGTGGGGATGCGGCTGGCTTGATAAATTGGCTCATAGTAGCCAGTAAATTGCACAGCGCCTTTATTGTCTTTGCCGATCGCTTGATAGAAAACAAATTCTTTTTTGACAGCATCCCGTAGCTGGCTAGCCGATTTGGACTTGGCGACTAGTTGCCTAAAACGCACTAGCGATCGCTTCACGCGGTCTTGATTGATGCCAGGAACTTGGTAGCTGCTGTAAGCTTTGGCCGCTAATGGTGTTCCTAGATAACGGAGACTGTTATCGATCGACTCCAACATGGCCTTCCGATCGCCATTGGCCGCCAACAACTGATCATCCAAACCTACTAAGTCGCCTTGGGCTGGCTCGGTACAGCAAGGGGTGGGGGAGCTAGAACTAGTCGGTTTCGGTATGTTAGAGCTAGGTTTAGGTGATGATTGGGCAATCGCAGCCGTATCTGGTAGCGGTGTAAGCCGGAGGGGTAGATTGCTGGTGTTAGCTAATGCTAGTCCCATTGGCAGGGACAGCAATACCATTGTTTTAAGCATAAAATATTTAGTTACTACTAGTAATCCCGATCCACACTGGACATGAAAATAGGCTCTACCCGGATCGCCATCACACTAGATGGACGGACAACCATATATTCTCCCTGAATGTTCTTGATCGGAACTGTGATGAAATCGTCGGAATTAGATTTAGGTACCAGCTCCCCACTGTACCATTTCTGGAAATCTTGAATACTGGCAAAGCGAATTTCTTCGCGGTGACCACCGCTAATCATGATATGGACGGCATATTCGCTGGGGGTTTTAGCCATGGTCTTAATTTCCTATTTCAATTTCTTATGATGTTGATTCTCTCTATTAGGTTTCCCTGACAGCGTAAAATTAATTGCATTACTAACTTTATCCAGGATTCTATTGATATGACTGATAACCAGACTACAGGTGCTGATGCGATCGATGTAGCCATTGCCCAGGGGATTGATTTTGATGGTACCCCGATTCCAGCAGCTAAGCTAGATTTGTATGGCAAAGTGATGGGCTTGGAGGCTGGTCGGCAACGCAGTGGTGTTTCTAATACGATGCGATCAAGAATTGTGCGGATTGGTGCTAAGCATATTCCGATCGATGAGTTAAATGCGATGTTGGCCGCTGCCGATTTTACGCCGCTGAAAGATAAAGAAATCGCTTTTTTCTATGGTGCCAAATAGTTTGATTTGGTAAGTTGGGGCGATGAACTTATTCGGGGAGTGGTGCATTGCCGATACCGATCTAGCCATGATGCTTAATCGTTTGGTGCTCAATTTGTGCCCATTTCTCGGCGCGGTTGGCTGAGTTGAAGCCACCAGCTTTCTCTGATTACCAAATCTTAGCCATTTGCAACGTGAAGCTTGGTAATTCTGGGTCACAACTGACTAGCTCTGGATTGTTTAACACAGCTACCGAAGCATCCGCTCGATAGCAATAGACAGTATGAGTCTTTCGATCGATCAATAATCCCAAACTCGCCCCATTCTCAATATATTCCTGCATCTTGGCTTGCAAACTTTTGAGCGTATCACTAGCAGAGCGTAGTTCAATCACAAAATCAGGACAAATCGGCGCGAACGAAGATTTTTGTTGATTGGTTAGGGCATTCCAGCGATCAAGTTTAATCCAGGAAGCATCGGGTGATCTCATAGCTCCATTGGGTAAAGTAAATCCGGCACTAGAATCAAAAACCTCTCCAGTGTTATTCTGCTCTGCCCAGCATGTTAGTTGATAGCTAATTTTATTATTACGATTACCGGTATCCGAAAAAGCTGGAGGCATGATAATTACTTCACCTTGGGCATTACGTTCAATCTGGAGATCTGGATTGTGATGGCAAAATTCATAGAATTGCTCCTCGCTCATTTTCGGGAATGTCATCAGAGCAGAAATATCCACTGTCATCGATGCTGGTTCGTTGCGGATTTGTAGACTAGTCATCAGTTTTATTCCCTCGATCGCACTACTGCCATGTTTTGATTATATTCTGTCGGTAATGCAGCCATCAAATACAAAACAATCCCCCTCAATCTCTTTTTACAAAAAGAACAAGGGAGATTTCAATTCATTAAAACAGTTTCTAAACTGCTGCCAATTCTGGACGACGACTATTCCGAATACCAGTAATTGCTTCAGCATAGTCTGGGGCATTAAATACCGCCGAGCCAGCGACGATCGCATTTGCTCCCGCTTCCAAAACTTGCCAAGTGTTATTGCCTTTCAGGCCACCATCCACTTCAATCCAAGGATCTAAGCCACGCTCGTTGCACATTTGACGCAACTTGGCAATCTTGGGCACCACGCCAGGAATAAAGCTTTGACCACCAAAGCCGGGATTCACACTCATGATTAGGACTAGATCGCAAAGCTCTAAGACGTAATCGATCGTATCTAATGAAGTACCAGGATTCAGTACCACGCCAGCTTGCTTGCCTAGGTCTTTAATCATGCCCAGAGTGCGGTGCAGGTGCGTAGTCGAGCTAGTTTCGGCATGTACCGAAATAATATCAGCCCCAGCTTTAGCAAAGTCGGCTACGTAGCGTTCTGGCTCCACGATCATCAAATGTACATCCAAAGGCTTTTTGGTGTAGGGGCGGACAGCATCCACAATCATTGGTCCAATAGTAATATTCGGGACGAACCGACCATCCATGACATCGATGTGAATCCAGTCGGCTCCAGCCTGGTCAACAGCTTGGATCTCAGCACCAAGCTTACCAAAATCGGCGGAGAGAATTGAAGGAGAAATTACTGTGGATTTTGCTGTCATTTTCGCTACCGTGGAGTTCTTTGTGGCCATTTTAGCAAAATTCTTTGCTCAACTCTTCATTAATTTCGCCGAACCGATTTACAGTTGAAGCTGGGATGCAATTAGGAGCAGAGGCATGATCCGGCGTTGGCAGCGTTTGAAATGGATATTAATTAGTAGCGGTTGGGGCATGGCCGCTGTTGCTAGCCCTTTATCTTCGGTGTCTTCGATCGATCGAAATGGGATTGATGCCCAAAAACTCCAGCAGCCTCCCTACAATCTCACTGGTAAGAAAATTGCGATCGGACAGGTGGAATTGGGAAGACCCGGTGCTTTCCGTTTCGACAAATCGTCAGCGCGCTTTAGTACTTTTCAACCAGAGCAAATTTTTTTTCGCGACGAAGTTGCCTTATCGAACATTAACGTTGAGCAACATGCGGCCATGGTCGGTAGCGTGATGATCGCCCGCGATAAAGCTAGGCCAGGCATCGCTCCTGATGCTCGGTTGTATAGTACAGCAGTGGGCACATCTCGCCAAACCAATCAGGCCGCTGAGTGCTCCGCAGCTCAATTTATTGCCCACCAAAATGGCAATGATGTGCGCGCCATCAACCTTAGTTTTGGTGAACCACTGAACCGCGACGATCGTAAAACTCCTCTGTTGGATGGCAATGCCCTCCTCACTCAATGTTTAGATTGGTCTAGCCGTAGCAATAACGTCCTGCATTTGGTTGCAGGCAATCAAGGCAAAGGCGGCATTCCCATTCCTACTGATAACTTCAATGGCATCAATGTGGCTTATACCATCCAGCGCGATGGAGTATTTCGGAAAGTGGATTTTTCTAATTTAAGTCAGCAGCCGATCGGAGTGGCCAAAAAAATTCAAGATCGGGAGATTAACTTTGGGAAGCGGCGATCGATCGGCTTAGTTGCTCCCGGCGGCGGCTTTAGCCTGTATGGTCTTGATGGCAAAACTATTACAGTTAATGGTACTAGCTTCGCCACCCCCCATCTGACCGCCACTGTCGCACTTTTGCAAGAATTTGGCGATCGACAACTGCGGGCGGCGCGGCGCAAATTCAACCCTGATCCGCTGGCACCCAGTATTAACCATTGGAGTTTGGCCACTCGGCAACATGAAGTAATGAAAGCGGTGTTGATGAATTCCGCCGACAAAGTTCAAGATCTGGGGAATGGTGATCGGTTAGGCATGTCGCGCACCATCTTGACCAAAAATAATCTCAGTTGGCTAGAGAGTGATGCCTACCAGGATCCAGAGATTCCGCTCGACTACCAAATGGGCGCTGGTCAACTTAATGCCTTTCGCGCTTATCAACAATTTAGCGCCGGTCAATGGTCACCACCGAAACCTGTTGCCACCACCGCTTGGGACTACAATCACATCACGACTGGCAATTATCGCGATTATGTCTTAGCCAAGCCTCTCCGCCAAGGCAGCTTTGTTTCTGCGACCTTGGCTTGGGACAGGTTGGTAGAGTTAAATGACCAAAATGCTGATGGCGAATATATGGTGGGGGAAACATTCACTGATCGAGGCTTAAATAATCTCGATATCTATCTGATGCGTGCTGAAGATACTGATATCAAGAAAAGTATTTGGTCATCAGTGAGTAGTGTTGATAGTGTGGAACATATCTTCCATCAAGTGCCCACTACGGGGCGCTATAAGATTCGGGTACAGTTCCACCAGCAGATGAATTTACCTCGTCAGGCTTACGCGTTAGCTTGGTGGACAGTACCTAGTAAATAATTTTGCCAATTAGACAATTGTTTGCTATACTCAGAGACTGTTGAGGTAAAAATACTTTAACGGGATGTAGCGCAGCTTGGTAGCGCGCCTGCTTTGGGAGCAGGATGCCGCAGGTTCGAATCCTGTCATCCCGATTTTCGTAATTCAATACTCCTCATCAAATATCTCACTGACATTAGCCGGTGAGATTTTTTTAGGTATGGCTCATAAATTATGTTGAGCTTACTTTTTTTTGATTTTGAGCAGTACTAGTGTGATCGCGCTGACTAATAAGACTGCTGGTATCAACAGCACCAACATGATCTTAAATGGTGCTGGCTGGGCAGATTTTGCCGGTAGGCTGACTGCTCGGCCAGGTGCCACAGTGAGATCAAATTGCAGTTGGAAAGGTGGAAACTTCGTGCCAGCCGCAGGCTGACCGCTTAATTCTAGTAGGTAAGCTCCCGGTTGCTTAAATAACACCGTCGCACTGGGAATACCTTGGTATTTTTCGGCGTTGATTGATCGCAAGGCTGGTTGCATGACAGATTTTTTACTTGGTAGTTGTAAAACTTGGAGTTGGCACTGGCACTGGCGGAGCGGCACAGTTTGGCCACCTTTTTGAGTGAGAGCAAACCAAACTACAGTCTGTTCATTAGTGCGAGCTTGATCGGCTGGTTCCACATGCAAGGTCGCCCCAATTTCATTGTTGGTTTTAACTTTGTGCGCCAGCACTGGCAGTGCGAGACTGCTAACGCTAGCCCAAATCATCAATCTACTAACTATTTTGTTTAGGCGGGGCATATAATCTCTCGATCGATAACAGTGACCAAAACCAACGACAGCGCAGCAACAAAATCAACAAAACAGATATAACCAGGCCGATCGATCGCAGTTGTTGATCACTACTGACCTGTACTGTACCGAAGTACTTGGCTCCAATCAACAGACAATGGGTCGTACCCAAGAGCAAAGCGGGCAGTGCTAATAGATGGAGCCGCCGCCAAGCTTGACCGAGATGCTCTTGCGCCAAATCAAAACTAGTAGCAGCAGGCAATACCAAACAAAGTAGAGCAGCTACCCCACTCCAAATTCCGGCCTGTTGACTGGGCAGCATAAAAAACAAAGCTTCCAGATGCCAGCCCCAGGTATGTTCGACCATATGCCAGATATGAGCGATCGATAACACCATGGCACCAACTCCTAACAAGCGCCGATAGGACAATAGCTGTGGCCAGACACGGCTCAGTGGCCGAGCCAACAGCGCTGTGGCTAAACAGATTAACGCGGCGTAACCAGTAATATCGACCATCGTATCGCCAGTGCGTCCCAGGGTGAGCAGCCCGACGATCACCGTAATCCAACCCCCGGCGCGGCGTAATTGGCTATGTCGATCGCTACTCCAATGACTGCTGGCGACACCGACCCCCAGCATCATCGGCATGGTACCCAGGCCAAAGGCCAACATTGTGGCCGCACCCCACCAGGGATCACCAGTTTCGATCGCCTTTAACTGCGCGGCATACAAAAAACCGCAGGGCATCAGTCCCCACATCAAACCCAATAGCACTGGTGATTGCTGGCTAGCCATGCTGGAACTAACTAAGTGATGCAGCTGACGATATAGAAACTGGGGAGCGGGTGGCAATAACTGGGGCTTAATTTGCACCAAACCCCACCAAATTAGTAAACAGCCACTGATCAGCACCACCCCGGCGCGCAAATCACTACCAATCCCGACTAGCTGGCCAGTGGCAACCATCGTCGCGCTCACTGCTCCTAACAAGCCGCCCACTATTAAATAACTCAGCAGCCGACCAAGATTCAAAAGACTATGAAACCGCAGGGAGTTTTGCCAAGTGGGTGATGGCGACTGGCTGGCAAGTGCTAGAGCCACAGTCAGCGGACCACACATCCCTACGCAGTGGCCAAAACTCCCAAAAAAGCCTAATCCCAACATGAGGAGGAGATCGATCGACATTACTCAGATTCCTCCTAAAAGCACAGTCCTAATATTCTAACGACTGGTCTAGAAATCGTACCTTTCAGATATAAATCGGCGCTGTTCGTTACTCGTTGAGTGGCTACTTTTAAGAATTGAGCGCCCAATCAACAATTGATAGATCAGGAACCTTCTCAAAGTCTCGACGATTTCTGGTAACCAAAATTCCATCATTTGCCATGACTATTGCCGCAATACGCAAATCCTGAGAACCTACTCTCAACTGCTGAATGCGAAATCGATCGTAGTGATAATAGGCTCTTTCATCAAATGGCAATACCGATAACTGATTAAAATCAGAAATTGTTGTTTGAAGCCAGTCGTAACTTACTATTAGTTTTGGTGAGTTTTTAGCTTCATCAATATTTTTGAACCGACCTTTAATCTGCTCTTGTACCGTAATGATCGTAATATATATTTCAGTCGGATCTATTTTTTTAAGACGACCGATAACTTGTTGATTACCTCGCTGGACTAATGAATAGTGGTCAGTATCTAATATCCATTTTGTCATAGTAGCTATTTAGGATGGAGCGCGATTCTTCACGAAAAAGTCTATCCTAACGACTCACGATCTGTTTCAATGTGATACAACATCCGATCGAAGTCAGGATCTGTCGCATACTTGCCAGCAAAATTTAACCAAGGGTTGTTGTGCGGTGTTAGCTCCCATCGTAAAGTTACAATTTCCGTTGTAACCAAACGCGCCCTGATTTTAGTCTCTAAATTGGATAGAGCTTCTTCTCGGCTATCTGCTTGGGATTGAAGATCCGGTAGGTCAACAGAGGTTGCCACAACTCGACCATCAATAGTACTTTCAACTCTGACAGTTAATTCTGATTTAGATGATTGAATAAGCATTGTCAAGCCTTTGGCGGGTGAAGGTTATTCAATAAATTGCTCTCTTAGTTATCAATTGTAGCCCGATTTTCCTTTGTTCTCATTATCTATGCCGATGGAACGCTAATATATCTGTGTAAATAGACTGTTCAGATAATTTAGGGATTGTTGATATTATGTCTGAATCAGTCTTAAAAGGTCGTGTTGCCTTGGTTACAGGGGTGAGTCGGCGCAAAGGAATTGGCTTTGCGATCGCCCAACGACTTGCCATGTTAGGTGCCGATGTTTTCATTCACTCTTTTTCTCCCTACGATGCTGATCGAGATTGGGGTGCCGATCCTGACGGAATTTCGGCACTAATAACTACACTGCAAGAGCATGGTACCAAGATTGCCCATGCTGAAGGAGACTTCTTGGATCCAGCAGTGCCTCAACAAATCATGAATAGTGCAGTTCAAACTTTTGGACATGTAGATGTTTTGGTGGCAAACCATACCTACAGTACATCAGAGAATCTAGAAGAACTAACTGCCGCCAAAATTGATACCCATTTTCAAGTTAATGTGCGCGGTACCTTGCTGCTCACCCAAGCCTTTGCCACTCAACATCATAAGAATGTTGGTGGTCGAATTATCTTGTTAACCTCTGGGCAACATCTCAACCCGATGCCTAGTGAACTTGCTTACGTGGCATCTAAGGGGGCGTTACATCAACTGACGCTGAGTTTATCGGCTCATCTGGTGCCACGCGGCATTACCGTAAACACTGTAAATCCTGGTGCCACCGATACGGGCTGGGCTAATGCCGAACTCTATGAGCTAATTCGCGCTGCCAATCCGCAGGGGCGCTGGGGCAAGCCCGAAGATACGGCTCGGTTGATTGGTTGGCTAGCCACCGATGATGCCCAGTGGATTACGGGACAGATTTTGAATTCTACTGGCGGTGGATATTAAACTTTCTTGCTCTTGATACTCGCTAACACCACCCCCACTACCAATCCGATCGCCAGCCCGGAAAAGTGACCAACAATGCTGGTCTGCCCATTGGTGATATCAAACAACAACTGCAACCCCACCGCCACCCCGATCGACTTCAGTTCTCGGCTGGCAGTGGGTGCCCGATGCTGCCACCAGCTGACCAAATAAATTGCCCCCATTACTCCCAATAAACCCATAATTGCGCCGGAGGCTCCAGCGGTAGCTCGTATTTGGGTTGCTGGTTGCCACAGGTCTACATAGGTAACACAGGCCATCGCCCCGATCCCAGTCAGCACATAGGCCACGATGAATTTGACCGTTCCTAAGCGATGCTCGACAAATTTGCCTAGATAGTTTAACCCCAGCATGTTCATAAATAGGTGAATGAAATTGAGGTGCAAAAAGTTAGCACTAATTAGTCGCCACCACTCCCCGGCCATCACCAACGGTGCAATTAGACTACCCCAACTGAGCCAGGGTACTTGGGGCGCAGCTGAAAACATTTTCCAGCCAAGTTCGGCGACGAATACGCTAATATTGAGCCATAGCAAAAATTTAGTAGCTGGCATGGAGACTTGTGCTGGGACTATTTGGTCATGATTAATTTCTTGGAGAGTGGCGGCTTCGATGTGCGAGACCAGCGCCCAATCATTGGGATGTAATTTTTGAAGGTTGGGGAGGGGATGAGCCAACCGCCAGGACAAATCTTGCTGGAGATAAAAATTATCAGTGGTCTGGAGCTGATGTAGTCTTTGTGCACCTTGACCAGCTGCTAATTCTGCCGTGCCTAACCAAAATTCTTGACTGGTAAACGGAAAGGGGCGCAGGGCGTAGGGAGCAAGGGGAGCTACCGATTCCGTTCTGCCGCAAAAGGCCAAGGTTTGGAGCCGTGATATCAACAGGTTACTACTGTGTGGTAACTTGTCGATCAACGCCAGTAACCTCGGTAAATCACCGGTTTCGCCTAAAGCTCGTAAGTAGTAAGTTCTGAGTGGCGACTGGTCGCGTTCTAATTCGATCGGACTCATGTGGCCATCGACCCAAGCCAAATATTCTGCCCATCGATTAGCAACCCGGTAACTGAGGGCGATCGCATTGCGGGGCATCATCCGCTGGTCAGCTTGGTAACGGCTCAGGATTTTTTCAGCGGTGGTGACTTCGCCCTGTTGCCACAAAGCTAAGCCACGTAAAATCTGGGGATAGATCCACATCCCGTCGGTGGGAATCAGCCAACGCATCCGCGCCGCATGGCGACTGGCCTGATCGAATTGAGCTTGGGAGGTGAGAATATTCAAGCGACGCATCAGCGAGATCGGCCACAGAATTAGCAGTAGCCACAGCCCGAGGCCAACCACCAAGGTGTATTTGGGCGCAAAATACCAGCACAGGCCAATGATCATGGGCAGTCCGATCGCACTAAATCTGATGCTTTTAACCGTTGGAGATTTGTGAAAGGCAATCACCAAACAGTAAAAAATAATGATTTGCAAGATGATGGTGTTGGTAAAGCTCATCGATCGAATGTCCTCTCCAGACCAGGGGCGACTAACTGAACTTCTATCCTAACCTTTGTCCAAAAGTGGAAAAGCTTTCAAGAGCTGACGGAACTCGGCCATCGAGCGGGGTACACCTTGCTGCTGCTGCATCTGGGGTGGTAAAATCTGCCACATTTCCCACAGCAGTGGCATTCCCAACTCAAACTCCGATATATTTTGCAATCGATCGAACACCTCTAGAGTGGCACCTTCCATCAGCAACCGGCCTTCATTCATTACCAATACCCAATCCGCCCACTCGTACACAAAATCTAAATCGTGGGTGGCAATTAATAAGGTTGTACCCAGTTGGGCAATAGACTCTAGCTCGGTTAACAGGTTCCGAGTTTGAATCGGATCGAGATAAGCCGTGGGTTCATCTAGCAGTAGTAATTCTGGCTGTAAAGCCATCACCCCCGCGATACTCACCCGCTTTTTTTGACCCAAGCTGAGATGCTGAAGCGGAGACATGGCCAGGTCTTCTAGGTGGAAATCGGCTAAAGTCTTGGTGACTTTACTAGCTACTTCAACTTCCGATAAACCCTGATTGCATAGCCCATAAGAAATATCAGCAGCTACCGTAGGGGCGACCAGTTGCTGTTCGGGGTCTTGAAATACCAAGCCTACCCGTTGCCGCCACCGATTGAGCGCCGTTCGATCGAACGTCAGCGGCGTTTGATCTAGTTGGATGACACCCCGACTAGGCTGACATAGACCATCTGCTAATAAGAATAGTGTCGATTTACCACAGCCATTCTGACCAATCAGAGCCGTATTTTTGCCGGTAGGTAAACGAAAACTTAAACCATCGATCGTTGGCGACTCGGCCATCGGATAGCTGTAGTAAACATCCTGAAATTCCAGCAAATATTCAGACATAGACACGGTAGAAAATCTCCCCGGTAATCAATAATAAGCAACCGCTGATCGCTTCTAAACCATAGCGGTGGGAGTATTGATAATTATGGGGCTGCCAGAACCGAAATTCTTGCTGAAATCCCCTTGCTTTCACGCCCAAGATCAACTGCTGATAACGGATGGCAGTCCGCCGAATTAGTTGCCGAACCAGTAGATTCAAGCTATTCATCCGGAGCCTACTGGTACGATATCCACCTCGTGACACTTGAGCTGTGACTATTTTTTGGGCGGTGTCTGCTAACAAAAAAATAAAACGGTAGACCAACAGCGATAGTTCAATTAAGATCGGTGGGCAACCGATTTTTTGGCCAACAGTTGCTAGATCGATCGCTGGAATAGTGAGAACAATAAAAAATAGCGCCGCAGTACTCGCCAACGATCGACTAAAAACTTCCATGGCGCGGATTAAACCGCGATGACTGAGGTAGATATGCCCACCCCATAGATCCATTTGCCACCAAGCATCCGTCTGCATGTCTAATGAGATGGTGGTAGCATACTCAAATACTAAGGCTGGCAAACTAGTCACCATAAATACCAACACGCCTAGGATCATCGAACCATAAATTTGGCGCGGAATGCCAGCATATAAGATACTCCAAATACTCATCCACCCAAATATGACAATTTGCACAGGATAATGAGATATCAGCGCTATGAGCAATACCAAGACCGCGAACCACAACTTTTGCCCTGGGGGTAAGTGGCGCAGTCGATTAGTATAAGCCAGAGTATCGAATTGAATATGCACTAATCGCGATTCTTGAGCAGTGTGGAGTCTTTTTCTGCTTGTCGGCGTTCATTGCGGCCTTTATATAAACCCAATATATAACAGGTGATCCCTGATCCGATCGCCGCCTGAGTTGCAAACAAAAAAGTCTCTATTTCGCCACCAGAGGGCTTGATAATTGGCTCAAACCAAGGTTTATATCCAGGTCTGACTGCTTCGATCGCAGTGATATTAATGCTATCTGTCGCTTTAAATTCTTTGCCTTGATACATTAAAACCGGAGCCATAGATAAGATAACGGCACCGCTCAGTAGCCAAATATTAATCGGTAACTTCCGCATTTAAATTATTTCCCTTTTGAAACAGTTGGAGTACTTTCAATTCTTGCTGACCATAATCTTGGAGCCAGTTCCATACTAACAAGGTCAATAAACCCTCACTGATCGCCAAGGGGATTTGGGTAACTGCAAAAACACCTACAAATTTGATAAAAGCAGCCATAAACCCACCCTGGACAGCCGGAAAAGCCAAAGCCAACTGCACCGCAGTCACCAAATAAGTACACAAATCTTCTAGCATTGAGGCCATAAATACGGCAATCTTCTGGTGTCCAGTGCGGGCGATTGCATTGTAGACAACATAAGCGACCATTGGACCGACAACCGCCATCGAAAACGCATTGGCACCTAAAGTGGTCAGTCCGCCGTGGGCAAGGAGTACCGCTTGAAATAACAACACTAATCCTCCCATTACCGACATGGCCAGTGGGCCAAACAGAATTGTCCCTAATCCAGTTCCAGTAGGGTGGGAGCTACTCCCGTTAACTGATGGGATTTTGAGCGCCGAAAGAACAAATGTAAAAGCTCCAGACAAAGCCAAGAGCAGCTTAAGCTCCGGATGTGCTTGAGTAATGCGATTAATAGAACGTAAGCCTAATAAAAAGAAAGGTAATGCTGCTAACCACCAAAATGCTGCCCACTGGATAGGTAAATATCCTTCCGCAATGTGCATGGCGTGGGCTGGGGGAGGGGAGCCAAGAATTAGATAACAGCTTAATCCCAGCATCGCTGATAAAGATGCCAGTTTTTGACGTTTTGTTTTCATGATGGTTTCAGTGAAGGTATGAAGTGGAGACGAATCTAACTCAGTAGTTCACCGATTCCAAAACTCAATGGTTTTAGTAATTATCACCTGTGCCTCGCAGATAGGATTAATTTTTCAGCGGGCATTCTGACTTAGAGACGAGCGCTCTCCTCACAGCTGCGGGACAGTGTTGGATTTTCACCAAGCTTTCCCCATTCTGAAAATTTTTCTCAGTATATCAGTCTCCATCGCCCGGTGCCGTGAAGTTTTAGAAACTTTACTACTCAATAAAAATGTCCCTGGCACTGGGAAGCGCTAGGGACAGCCAATAAAATTAAGTAAACAGGGTGGGAGCAACTTCAATGTCTATTGAAAAAGTGGATTTAAAATTTAGTAACTCGGTTTTATATCAGTTTTAAAAGGGTTATCAAACCTATTGAAGGAATGAAAAATGTCGCTACTCTTACCTATCAAAATTAGAATAGCCGAAGCATGTTTAAAATTCATGAGACAAAAGGCGTAACTTTTAGACTCGACATTTGCGTTATGCCGCTATTGGCTAGTCCCGGAAAAACGCCCCAGCCATCTCTAGGGAAGGTCTATGGGGAATTAGAAGATATGAAAAGTTGCATAAACGAGACGATCAAGAATGGGACAGAAATCAATACCGTCATGACTTATACAGTTGGATTTGCCACTTGTGGTAAGCCCATGCTGTAGTTCAATACTCTACTGTTGAGATTATATCTAATGTCACCTTTTTGGAGCAGCGATCGCACGAAATGCTCCAGGTCTGAGCCAATCTTCCGTAAATTATATTCAGTCAAGTCTTGACCGCTATAGGCTTCCACCAAATCATCAAAGTAGCGGTACACTTTTTGCAGATCGTCATCGCCCCAAACTAGCTCGTTATCGGGATCAACATCTAGGGTGAGGACTTGGTCACTGGGCTGCAACTCATTATCTTTAATTTCGGCGGTGTAGATATGAATGTGTCTGGTTGTAGACTTTAGTAACATAGAAAAAGCAGCAGACCTGCTGGCAGAAATCCCTTCTTATTATCAGCCGATCGGCGATTTTTGCCCAGAAATTCGACTGTCAATCATAAACTTGGGAATAGTATAGATACTATTGGGCGAGTCCACCATCAATCTAGATATTCATGTCAGATCCCACCGCGATCGATCAACTTAGCCGCCAGCTGGTGAGTATTATGGGGAATTCCAACTCCACCAATCTCCTCCAAGTTGGCCAGTGCTTGACGAAGTTTTGGGCAGCAGATACCTGTTGGCTGTGGCCAATGTCTGGTCAGGTGGTGGTCTATAACGATCGACCAGACCTGAATGCAGCGCAATTATATACCAGCATCCAAACAGCTATCGCAGGGGAAGCCTTGGAGCTGGCTGGTTATCAGGTGATCTGGATTGCTGTCGCCCAAGGGCTTTTGGCGGTGGCCAAATTTCAGGAGAATTGGACAACGGTTGACCAAGAAAATTTAAGGGGCATTGCCAATTTGCTGGCCTTGACTTTTACCCAGGCTCATCTTCAGCAGCAAGTAGAAGTTTCCAAGCAATCGATGCGTCAGGTGCAAGCACTTGCTGATGAGCGCACGGCTCAATTGAAAAGCAGCCAAAATTTGTTGTCTAAATTGCAAGATGCTAACCGGCGCCGGATTAAACAACTGGATGAAAGTAACCGGATTAAGGATGAATTCATCAGCACTATTAGCCATGAACTGCGCACTCCACTCACTAGTATGTCGCTGGCAATTCGGATGCTGCGACAGCCCGATTTGGATGAAGCGCGGCGCACTAAATATCTGGAAATTGTGGAACAGCAATGTACCCAAGAAATTAATTTAATTAATGACTTGCTGACCCTCCAGCAATTGGAGTCCAAACAACTGGAGTTCGATCGACAGCTAGTAAATTTACCCGAATTAGTCCAGCCCTTGCTGCAACAGTTTCAAGCAACCTGGGCTAGCAAACAGCTCCAGCTTCGGGTTGACCTGCCCGCAGCTTGGAACTGGCAGACTGAACCAGAGAGTATTAGTCGTATTCTGCAAGAATTATTGACCAATGCTGGGAAGTTTGCTGAGCCTCTTACCACGGTAGAGTTCCAGGTAATCACTGGAGAGCGACTAGCAATCCGGGTCGTAAACCACGGTCAGCTGATCACCGTCGAGGAACAAATCTATATTTTTAGTAAGTTCCGGCGGGGTCAAGGCGTGACCCAACAGGCGATCGGTGGTACTGGCCTAGGATTAGCATTGGTGAAGTCCTTAGTACAGCATTTACAAGGTGAAATTATGGTGAGTAGTCTCCCCTTAGCAGAACAGCCCGCCGATGGACAGTTGGCCATCACCTGTTTTGAAATATTTCTGCCCCTGGGAGTGCCCTAATGACTAGGCAGCAGTCTATCAATTCTGCTGATTTGGTGACCAACCGCCATCGAATTACCAAAAAGCTCTTGCCATTGCAGCGTCAGATCAAAATTTTTCAGGCATTGGGCGATGTGTTGTTGTTCATTTCCACCGATTTATTACTCAATAAAAATCGTCCTCAGCGTCAACGCCGCCCGGCTCAGAAATTAGTTAATACTTTGATTAGGTTAGGACCAACCTTCATTAAAATTGGTCAAACTCTCTCCACGCGGGTCGATTTGCTACCAACTGCGTACGTGGAAGCTTTGGCTCAGCTCCAAGATCGGGTGCCAGCTTTTAGCACTGCTACTGCGATCAAGATTATTGAACGAGAGTTCGGCCAGCCTTTAGGCCAGCTGTACCAAGAATTTGAACCTCAGCCGATCGCTGCTGCTAGTTTGGGTCAGGTTCACCTGGCTCGGCTACACAGTGGCGAGCTGGTGGTGGTAAAAGTGCAGCGACCGGGCTTAGAAGAACTGTTTCAGCTGGATTTTCAGATTTTACAGCAGCTATTGCAGTTCTGTGAAAGTAGGTTTCCCTGGACGCGCACCTACGGACTAACCGCTATTTATCAAGACTTCTTCACCCTGTTATTTCAAGAAATTGACTATGTAAATGAAGGCCAAAATGCCGATCGATTCCGGCATAATTTTCGCCACCAAAAGATGGTGATTGCCCCGACTATTTACTGGCGCTTGACGACTAGCAAAGTTCTCACCATGTCCTATCTACCGGGTATTAAGATCGATCGAAAGGAAGAATTAATCGCAGCTGGTTTTCAGCCAGCGAAAATCAATCAAATCGGAATTTGCTGTTATTTGCAACAACTGATGATTGATGGCTTTTTCCAAGGCGATCCCCATCCCGGCAATATGGCCATTACTAGCGAGGGTAAGCTAGCAGTCTATGATTTTGGGATGATGACCCAGCTGCCGTCCAATGCCAAAGAGCAGATGATTGACACGTTCTTGTCAATTATTCGGAAAGACTCGGCAGCTGTGGTGCAGAATCTGACTGCCATGGGTTTACTCGTCGAAGTCGAAAATATGCGACCGATTAAGAAAGTAATTAGCTTTTTGCTCGATCGATTTACCGAACGACCGGTCAATATGCAGGAGCTTGAGGAAATCCGCTTAGAGGTGGCCAATATGTATGCTCAGCAACCCTTTCGGTTACCATCAGAGATGGTTGCTATTTTGAAAGCGCTTTCGACTTTGGACGGCATCGCCCGCACTTTAGACCCAGAATATAACTTGGTCGCCGCCGCCCAGCCTTTTATTAGGCGGATTGTTATATCTGAGCGGAAGACGATCGGACGGCGCATTGGTCAACAGGCTCGCAACTTTATTACTCAGCGACTGCGAGGCAATGCCGATGCCACCACATTGATTCAGCAGTTAGAAGATCAATTAGCAGAAACAGAAGCCGAGTTGACTGCTAGATCGATCGCTCAGGCCAAATTATTGAAACGTTTGCAGTTGGCAGGGCGCAGCCTGGTGTATCTATTTGTCAGCGCCTTTAGTTTGGTAGCCGGAATATTATTGCTCCCCATTTCACAAATCATTTGGGTTTGGTGTTGTTTTGGCTTAGCTGGATTGAGTGGTTTAGTGGGACTACGCTATTTGCTGCAGTTTATTTGGCAAGAACAGTTAGATAAATTTTTCGGATGAATTGGAAACCAAAAAATTAGAGGCGTATTTGGTTACGCCTCTAGCAAAACATGTTTGAACTACAACTTTTAAAAAGGAGCCAAACTATTGAGCATGGGGATATTAGCCAATAATAAATAGCCAAAACCAGCACCGCCCATTCCACCGATCAAAAAGCCAGTAGTAAATTCATTCCAACCCGATTGACCTTGTAAGTCAGCAGGCATCTTGGGAACAGTAACACTCGCTAAAGGAGCAGCAGGCATCACGCTGGAATATAGGGACAGACAAACAGTGAGAATGACTATCAATCCAACAGTCGCCAACAAACCTGATAGGTGAGCATGTTCACCATTACGCTGTGGACCTAGCAAAGTGAAAGGGCCGAGGAGCAAATAGCCATGTGCCATGCCTACTTCCAAGCCCCGACGTTGTGCCGATAGACCTTGGCGGTAAGCAGGCAAATTGCCGATAAAAGTTTTAACAATACCGGAAGCATTGACCGGAGTTGCTAGGTTGCCGATTTGGCTATCGCCAACATTAGTTACAACTTGATTAGGCATTAGGAACCTCTCTAATAAAAGATAAATATTATGATGAGAAATAGTGAACTAGCACTACTTCTCATCATCCACTACAAAGGATGAAAGAGGAGATCGGGGAAGAAGCGATTGAATTCAATCAAAATCCCGGCGGTAACGGTCATCCATAGGGTAGCTACTACTGGTGCAGTGCTCAAGAATTTAACGAAGTGATCCATGAATGGTTCTCCAAAATTGATGTCGTAAGTCAAAAACTATTTCTAGCGGGGAGAAACAGTAATTTCTGATTCTTTGGCAATCAGTTCACCAGAGGCAAACTCTTTAAAGGCGGCTAGTGGCCAGAGGGGACCTTGAGCCATGCAGCTAACTGCCAAAGGTAAATCGATGATGATTTCTTTTTCTTCAGCTTTACCACTCTTCCGAGCAGCAATGATGTAAGCACGGCCTACCCAACCAATCCAACCCGCGATGTATAAGAACATCACGCCAGGAATTAGGAAGTCACCAGCGCGATCGAGCCGACCATCTACGATGAGATGAGGTAGACCTTCTGGACCACAAAGAGCTTGAGAGTAACGTTCAAAACGTTTTTTACCCGAATCAGGGTCTGATGTCGTGTTCCGTGCATTCGCCGCCCGTTGTTGAAACGCGCTAGACTCACTGCAAGGTACTAACCCAGCTACTTCAGAAGCATCAACTGAAGGCGCAAAGTTAAACCACAAACAGACAGCAAAAATAATACCTAAAATTTTCCGCATCGCGATTGTTTCCTTTTGCAACAAAACACAAAGTTTTATGTACAAAACACCAAATGGTGCTTTGATCTTGATATAGGCACTATGCCCAAATAACTCAGCTGAAAGTTGAGCTATGGTGGATATAGTACTGAACCATCTGACAATAAATTATCAGCTAATGCCAACAGTTTTATCGATTGAAACAAGTTGTGACGAAACTTCAGTGGCAATTGTAAATAAACGTGAAGTTCTGAGTCAGGTAACGGCTAGCCAAATCTCTACTCATGCCCCTTTTGGCGGGGTCGTTCCAGAAATTGCTTCCCGCGAACATCTGGAAACGGTGAATCATGTAATTGCCCAAGCCCTTACTGAGTCTGGGATGGGTTGGCCTATGATCGATGGGGTGGCCGTGACAGCAGCACCTGGTTTGGTGGGTGCTTTGCTGATTGGGATGACGGCGGCTAAAACTTTGGCGATTTTACACAATAAACCTTTGATTGGGGTGCATCACCTAGAAGGTCATATTTATGCGAACTATCTGAGCGAGCCAGATTTACAGCCGCCATTTTTAAGTTTGTTGGTTTCGGGTGGGCATACTAGTTTGATTTATGTGAAAGATTGTGGCGTTTACGAACAGTTGGGCGAAACTCGCGATGATGCGGCTGGGGAGGCTTTTGATAAGGTAGCTCGGTTGCTGAAACTACCCTATCCGGGGGGGCCAGAGATCGATCGAATGGCCATTCAAGGCAATCCGCTCAAATATCCCTTACCCGAAGGTAACGTCTCACTGCCCACGGGTGGTTTTCATCGTTACGATTCTAGTTTTAGTGGGGTGAAGACTGCGGTGTTACGGTTGGTACAAAAGTTAGAACTGACTGAGCCAGAGTTGCCGGTGGCAGATATCGCGGCTAGTTTTCAACACAGCGTGGCGCGGGCGCTTACTAAAAGGGTCATGAATTGTGCTTTGGATTATGGCTTAACGACCATTACGGTGGGCGGTGGAGTGGCCGCGAATAGCTGTTTGCGTCAGCATTTACAAGAGGCCGGGGCTGCTCAAGGCTGGCGGGTGATTTTTCCGCCGCTGAAGTTTTGTACAGATAATGCCGCGATGATCGGGTGTGCGGCAGCGGATCATCTGGGTCGCGGTCATGTGTCGTCGTTGGATTTGGCAGTGCAGTCGCGATTACCAATTACGGAAGTGATGAATTTGTATGAGGGAGATTCGCGATCTGAATGTTGATGATATGGCGGTTCCGCTGGGGATGGATTACATGAATTTTTTCGCCCATTGGCTAAAAATAAACCCATCATCCTCACACTCCAAAAATTGAATTAATTTCACTCTAAAGCTTGCTACCAGGAAACAGATGCTGGTTGCGGTTTTACCGACAAAAAATACCCCAGTTTTAGTAAAAGCTGGGGTTGTTATTAATTAACAATATGAATAGTTGATACAATCTTAGACAGGAACAGCAGCCAGCGCCGGTTGCCAGACTTTACCATCCAGAGCCATTTGCTCAATATCGATCGCTAGCCGCAAAGCCTTCAGTGCTTGCTCACCACCCACCGATGGCTGATTACCACAGCGGACACAGTTCACAAAATGCTCTAACTCGGCATAAAGTGGCTCAATGTTGCTGGTATAGACCTTCTCAATCAATCCATCCTGACGATATAGACCCTGATGATATTCATTGAGCTTGTCAGCATGATGACGATGAATCAAAATCTCATTGTTTAAGAAGTTAGCTTCGGTCAGCGAATGACTACAGTGCGCTGTGATACTTCTGGTTTTGCGGTGAGTGACCTTACTCGCTGTTAAAGTCGCCACTACCCCATTAGCAAAACCCAAGGTCGCGGTCACGTAGTCCAAATATCTAGAAGATTCGCCACTCCGACTACCACAAGCGGTGAGACCTACCACCGAGGAACCAGCTAGTTCCATTAACAGATCAATATCATGAATCATCAAGTCCAAAACCACCGACACATCATTGGCGCGGTTAGAATATGGACTCATTCGGTGAGCTTCTAGTGCTAAAACTTTTTCGGTTTTCAGCACTTGGCTCAGTTCTTGGAACACCGGATTAAATCTTTCGATGTGGCCAACTTGTAGAATCGCTTGAGATTCGGCAGCAGCATTGACGAGGGCTTCAGCTTCTTCGATGGTGGCGGCGATCGGCTTTTCGATTAAAACATGAATACCAGCTTCTAGACATTTAATACCCACCTCGTAATGAAGACGGGTGGGGACAGCGATACAGACAGCATCGACATGTTCAATTAATTCTTGATAGTCTTCAAAGAAACGTGCCCGAAACTTGCTGGCGGTCTCAAGACCTTGCTCAACATTGACATCGGCAATGCCCACAAATTTAACGCCTTTGAGTAAACTCAAAACCCGAGCATGGTGTTGACCCATGCTACCAACGCCAATCAACCCCACTCTTAGTGGTTGTTGTGGCATTGTCATTTGTGTACGCAGCTGTCCATTTATTTGTCTTGCTGACATGTTATGTTTCACCTTAAATATAACTCCTCCACCAACACCACTTGATAGAACCCTGATCCAGTTATCCCAGAGACCACCTCAGTAGCCATTATTTCTAGGAGACCAAGAATTGAGACTTAGTGTTCCAATCTAGTTAACCTATTTGTTGCAAATTGTTAAGTGCAACCATCCAATTGTAAGTGATTCTTCACGTTTTCTCTCTACCTAATTTTTGTAGATTTTTACCAAGTTCATGCCTAAAGCAGTTATTCTCCTCTCCGGTGGACTCGATTCATCCACTGTTTTATATCAAGCTCGCCAGGATGGCTACAGTTGCTATGCCCTGTCGTTTGATTATCAACAGCGCCACCAGCGCGAACTGGTGGCCGCCCAAGTTATTGCCACAGCTGCGCAGGTGGTGGAACATCAAGTCATAAACTTTGACCTGCAACGTTGGGGTGGCTCGGCTTTGACCGATCGATCAATCGACTTACCGATCGATCGCGATTTAGACCAAATGGCCGCCGATATTCCCGTTACCTACGTCCCAGCTAGAAATACGATTTTCTTGAGCTTTGCGCTGGCCTATGCCGAAACCATTGGTGCCGAGCGGGTCTATATTGGTGTGAATGCTCTGGACTACTCCGGCTATCCCGACTGTCGCCCGGATTATATTCAGGCGATGCAGACCGTGTTTACCTTAGGAACTAAGCAGGGACGAGAGGGTCAACCAATTACGATTGAGGCACCTCTCATTCAACTACGCAAAACCGAAATTATCTTGCTGGGCAACCAATTAGGAGTGCCCTGGGCAGATACTTGGTCATGCTATAGCGGCACCGAGCAATCTTGTGGGGTCTGTGATTCTTGTCGGCTTCGGCTGGCGGCCTTTGCTGAGTTAGAACTATCAGATCCCTTGCCCTACGACCCGCGATGAATACGCACTCGATCGAGCCGCATTCCATCAGTGAGTACTACTGTTAGTTCGAGGTTTTGATACTTTAAGGGTGCCCCAATTTGGGGCATTTGTTGCCATCTGTACATGAGAAAGCCGCCCAGAGTTTGATACTCATCAGCTAGCGGGAGGTTGAGCTGGAGACTATTGTTCAGTTCGCTAATATTGATCTGCGCCTGCACCAAAAAAGTATCTTTGCCCGCCGGTAAAATTGGGCTGGGTTTAGGATAGTCCTCTTTTTGCTCGCCTAAAATTTTAGCAATAACATCTTTGCGAGTTAGTAAACCCACAATGCCCCCATACTCATCTACAACCATGGACATCGCGGTGCCGGAGGCTTGCATTTGCAGAATTAGTTCATCGATCGAAGTAGCTTCCGGCACAAAAACCGGCGGACGAATCAAAGATTTGATGGGGCTATCTAAGCTAATCCGGCCAGCCGCTAAGGGCTTCGCCAAATCGCGAAAATGAATAATTCCAATAATTTCGTCAGTAGAAATGCCCGTAACTGGGTAGCGTGAAAAATTGGTCTGTGCTACTTGCTCCATCACTAGCCGCCAAGTGGCGGTCGCGGGGACCGTGGTCATGCGGGGTCTGGGTACCATCACTTCTGCCACCGTCACGGTATTGAGGGCAAAGATTTTGCTGAGAATCTTGCGTTGATTAGTTTCTAGCCCAATAGATTCTCGATCGGTTGCAATCATCAACTGCAATTCTTGAGAAGACACCCGGTGACGCATCGGGTCTGTATCTTTAACCCCGATCAGCCACAGAATGACGTTGGTAGATTGGTTCAACACCCAAATTAAAGGCCGAAAAATCCGAGCAATAGTTAAACTCGGAGCGCCCAACACTCGCGCTAGTTGCTCGGCATATAGCAAAGCGATCGATTTAGGAATCAATTCTCCCAACACAATTTGTAGATAAGCTAGTAGTGAAAAAGTCAAAATGATGGCTAAAGAATGAGCCACATAGATACCGCTTAGCCAGTTGCTTAATGCTGGTGCAATAAATTGAGCGACTGCTCTCTCCCCAATCCAGCCCAAAGCCAAACTGGAGAGGGTGATACCCAGTTGGGTAGTGGACAGTAGCCGATCAAGCTGTTCCTGCAATTTTTGGACAGAGCGCGCGCGCAGATCACCACTGTGTACTAACTGGTTAATCCGCGATCGGCGGACGGAGACCACCGCAAATTCTGCTGTCACAAAGAAAGCATTAATCGCAATGAGCAAGAAAATCACAGCTAGCCGGGGGGCAATTTCTTGAATGGAGGAATTTACAGTCCCCATATTTAGTATCGAGACCCCTGTTTAAACCAACTGGAGCTGATTCTCCAAACCAAGCTATGAGTGCGATTCATCGCTAATTCTGGGGATTTACGTTATTGGTGGGTTTGATCGATCGCTTGGGTGGGACGCTAGGATTTGATTGGGAATTGGTCTTGGGTTGTAGTGATCGATTCCCTCTGAGTCTTTTGGGTGCAGCAGGATTTTGATTGGCATTGCCACCAGCATTCTGGTTTTTGGGTTGGTCTTCTTTCTCCTCAACTGTATCAAGCTGACCATCTGGAATATTGATTTTGACCGTGGGCTCTACTGGAATATTGGCAACGTCTAAACCCAGCTTCTTATCGGCATCGGTCAAATGCAATGTGATCGTTTTGGCCTTGGCCACCGCCGTTTTTGGCACCGTCATTTTTAAGGCCACATCCTTACCATTGGGCATCAATTTTTGGGGTAGACCGTTAGAATTAGCCATAATCGGCTTGTTCTGGTCATCTGTAACCGTTAACACCCCGGGCACAAATTTGGCTTCTTGCCCACCTTGGTTCCGGAGGATTAAATCCAGCTTCAGATTGGTTCCCTCGGGCTTCACCGACTTCACCACCATCACAATTCCTTGATCTTTGTTCTCGATCGGAAAGACCGCAGTTGGTTTATCTTTGTTTGCAAACTTATCTGGTTTATCGTCGGCTCCGGCCTTAATCCCCATTATGTTTTGAGCATTAGTAACCAGCTCTTTTTCATTCAAAATTTCTGTTCCCCGAGTTTTGGGGTTTTGGTCAGTAACCGCTTTGTTATTAAGACGAATATCTGGCTGGGTAACACCTTTGAGGGCGGCATGACCAAGTGTAAATCCTACAATACCGCTGAAGATGCCTGCCCCTAGCATCAATACCAATAACATACTCGTCATTAACAGCGCGCGATCTCGTTGGAGGTGCTTCAGCTTCATATATTTGTCAGAGTAAAACTTTAAAAATGCCTAATTTTCTATACTAGTCTACACTTTATTTCTTCAGACGCTGAGCGCCGCATCGCTGAATTTGTAAAAAAAATTCCCGTGCAGCATAACCGCAGGGGAAAAATGGATAGGCTATTACTATAGATTAGTAAGCTAAACCCATGCTACGGGTAGTCTCTGCACCTAGATACACCCGAATGCTCAAGAAATCGGTGGGGCAAGCAGTTTCACACCGCTTACAACCAACGCAATCTTCGATGCGCGGGGAGGAGGCTATTTGGGCAGCTTTACAGCCATCCCAAGGAACCATTTCTAAAACGTCGAGCGGACAGGCTCGAACGCACTGAGTACAGCCAATACAGGTATCGTAAATTTTAACGCTATGAGACATATGATATGAACTCCCAACAAGTGAGTCTAGGTAGTCTAGAAACTCATAATCAAAGCTAAGTTTACCGTAGGCTCTGGGATCTGGTCACGAAAAGGCCACATAAGTTTAAAGTTTGTAACCTTAGTCCAAAGCAGCTAGCTCTACATTACAATTTGTGTCAGAGTTTCTTTCCGGCAGCATTGATATGAAGGCACAAGTATTTCGCGGTGTAAATCAACTCAGCTATGAGGAATTACCAGTCCCAGAATTAGCTGCTGATGAAGTACTAGTAGCCGTAAAGGTAGTGGGCTTGTGCCAATCAGATATCAAAAAAATTCGCTATCCGCTTTATGCACCGCCCCGAATTTTTGGTCACGAAACGGCGGGGGTGATTTCGCAAGTTGGGGCGGACGTGCAAAATTGGCAAGTGGGTCAGCGGGTGGTGGTGATGCACCATATTCCCTGTATGCGCTGTGCTTATTGTCTGCACGAAAACTATTCGATGTGTGATGTCTATAAGCAAGTCACAACAACAGCCGGGTTTACGCCCAGTGGTGGTGGTTTTGCTGATTATGTAAAAGTGCCGGGGCATATTGTCCAAAATGGCGGCTTGATTGCGATTCCTGACCGGATTACTTTTGAGCAGGCTAGTTTTGTAGAACCCACCAATTGCTGTTTAAAAGCGGTGAAGAAGGCTAATATCCAGGCCGGGGATACGGTTTTGATTACCGGGGCAGGTCCGATCGGCTTAATGTTTGCGATGTTGGTGAAGTATTTTGGTGGCCGGGCGATTACGACTGATTTAATTCCCAGTCGGGTAGAAAAGGCATTGTCGATCGGAGCTGATGCGGCTTTTTTAGCGACTGACCCCGACTTGGCTAGCAAGATTCAGGATCTGACTGGCGGGATGGGCGTGGATGTTAGTCTATTGGCTGTGTCCAGCGATAAGGCTTTTTTCCAGGCTTTGGACTGTACGCGCAAGGGCGGCAAGATTTTGTTTTTTGCGGAATTTCCGGATGAAGTGACTATTCCCCTCAATCCTAATGTTTTGTACCAGCGGGAGATCGATTTGATGGGCAGTTATAGTTCTTCTTTTCGGGTGCAGGGTTTGGCGCAGGATATTGTTTTTAATCAGCGGATTGATGTGGATGCGCTAATTAGTGATAAGTATCATCTGAAGGATCTGGCTAAGGCGGTGGCTCAAGCTTCGGCTCCTACTCCGGAAACCTATAAGATTTTGCTCTATCCGAATCTCTAAGGTAGATAATGGAATTGAGGGCGATACTATGCAGGGTAGATCTAGCCTAAGTAAATGCGGGATAATGAAAGAAGTTAGTGCAGTCTGTCATATTCCTAATCCTTCATGCAATTTGAGTGGGACGAAGCAAAAAACCTTGAAAACATCCGTAAACATGAGATTGATTTTGCTGATGTTCCTCCAATGTTTGATGGGGAAATGCTGATTAAGCTAGATGAGCGTTTTGATTATGGCGAAGATCGCTGGTTCGGAATTGGTTTTCTCGGTTCTGGGATAGCATTGGTAGTCTGGACAGAGCGTCACAAGGATGTAACTCGAATTATTTCAGCGCGAAGAGCCAATCGTCATGAACAAAAAAAATTTGAACAGTACCTCTCGTACTAATTGGGCAGCTTTAGAGTCGAAGTCAGAAGAAAATATTGACTACTCAGACATTCCACCGCTAACTGACGAATTTTTTGAACGGGCTACTTTACGTATTCCAGCAGAACAAGCACATAACCTAGTTCAGCTTGATCCGGACGTGCAAAAATGGTTTCAGGCGCAAGGCGAACAGTATAAAACCCTCATAAACAACGTTTTACGTCAATATATAGAAGGCAATTGAAATTATCACTGATCGCCTGATTTCGATCGACCTTTAGATCTGGCTGAATCGCAATATGGGAATTTAGATCAATTGGCTAAAAGGGGCGGCTCTGTCATGAATTTTCAAAGTCTGGTTACTGTTTTTTGGTGCCATGCTATCGCTGAGGTGCTTGTTGCTTTTACTAACTTTGGTGTTGTTCTCTAAGAAACTGTGTGCCCGAAATGTTCACTAGTTTTCATTGTGATGCCCCTATAGCGGAGGCGGCATGGCTATTTTTTTAATTTATTTGGATATAGTTGTTCGTTTTCATGTTCTAGGTTTTCAATCAAGGAATTACATTTTGATGGAGTCAATTGAGAAGTCTGTTTTTCCTCTATATCTTTAAAAATGTTTGTATAATCCTTTGTGAAATCTAGATATAACTCCGGATGCTCTGTTTTCTCTGGTTTGCCACTGCCAAGAAAAATTCTATTATCTTCTTTTAACTTTGCCCTCTTTATAAACTCGCCATAATGATGTTTGTATATACATAATAGTTGCCCGGATTCTAATATTTTTTCCAATCCTCTATCTATTTTGTCATGCAAATATTCATTGTCTTTCGCAACATAGAAATTTATGGGAGAATGATATTGAAAGAAAAAAGTGTTTAATATCGAGAAATCTTTTTTCTCGCTTTCCTTAAGTTCTTTTTGTTCAATATATATCTCGCTCAAACCACGCAAAAAACAATTGGCTTGACGATTTAATAGTTGCTTTTCTGATTCTTTTTGGTTTTGTGTCTGCTTTAATGTCAACTTATCATTACTTCTCAAAATAGCTGTGTCAGGCCAACTCGTTACTTGTGTTATGATTATTTTTTGAGGAATAAATTTTTATTAGATATCTTCCGAAATTCAAAGTCATTGTTACGTACAAGACATAATCTATGAGATAGCAATCCAAATGTAAGTGGAAAATTTATATTCTTTGCTTGTGAACGCCTGTCATCGTTTCCCATCATCCAATCAATATCCAGTTTGATTTTATTTGCTCGGTTCTTAAGATCTATTGCATCTGTATTTAGTGCAATTGTCGCTTCTCCTTGAGAAGAATTTGCTTTTCTAAGTTTTAATTCTATTTTTTTACCCGGGAGCGCTTCACGAAGTACTAAGCGGAGTAAATCATAATAATATTTATCCTTTCCAGATGTTGGCTTTTTAACAAAAAACGTGTTTTCATTCTGAATTTTAGCTGTAATGTATTCAACATCTGTTACCCAAAAGAAACATAATGTGATTAACGCGCCAAACATACAATATGGTGATATATCTTTAACTTTCTTCCATTTTGCAGATTGCTTTGAGGCATTAAAGAAATAAATTTGCCGCTGTGTCATGTCAATGCCAGCATGTTTATAAAAGTTTCGCAGAGATTCTAAATCCTGCGCTTGCCATAAGCTTCCTTCTGGTCGATTACGTCTTTCCCAAGTTTCTATCGCATCATCTAACCGCTGCCGAGTCCATAGATATTCACGACTACCCTTCAGCCAGTTTTTTAACTGCTGCCAGTTGTCAAATAATGCCTCATGAGTTATTTCAGCAGTTTCTGCATCCCCATCATTTGCCAAGGTAATCAACCGAGCATCAGGGCTAGCAAACAGATAGATCGTCTCCTGCAAGAGATCTAGACTATTTTGTTTTGAAACCAAGTTTTTTATCTTCACCTGACGACAAGTTGTCTTGTCTCCTTCCCCCAACTGCACCAAACTCAAAAACACCCGCTGTGCAATTTTTTTTTTGTCAGAGGTAAGTTTGTCATAAATATCTTGAGCTTTGCGAGCTAAAGCCCCACCAACACCACCGATCAATCTGAGCGTCTCTGCGGGTGTTGTTCCTGCTGCTAAACCTTCCCAAATTTGGGTCAGAGCAAACTGGAGCAAAGGCAAAGTTCCTGCCCGATCTGCGGTCTGCTCGATTAATAGATTGATTGTACTTAAATCTAAGGGATGCCTTGCCATTTTTGCGGGTTTACTGATTGCCTCTGTTAGTTCTTCCCGATTCATCGGGCCCAGTTTTAGGTCAGCATTCTTCAACACATCCGCAAAGTGTTTAGAGGAAAGGGCATTGCCTAAAAAATCTGCCCGCATCGTTGCCACGAGTACTGGGGCAAAGGGGGTTTTATCAATACCAGCCAGTAATATACTAAGGAAATCGCTGGTAGTCTCATCTTTGCAGAGGGTATAGAGTTCCTCAAATTGATCGGCAATTAGCAATACTCGATCATTTGGAAAATTCTGCTGAATTTGAGCAAAAACATCAGCTAATAAAACCTCTCCCGTCCGAAAATAGCCAGCTAAATTACGAGATTGACGTATTTGTTCCGTTTCATCCAAATTCTTTGTGTAAAGCGGAATTAGTGCTAAAGCCAGTGTATGGAAAGGATCTGAACCGGGCCGAAAATGGGTAAACTGCCAATGACCAGCCTGTTGCAATTTAGGAACTAATCCTGCAAAAACCACCGAAGACTTACCACTTCCCGAAGCCCCCAGCAGAGCAATAAAATTACGGGTTTGCGTTGCCTCGACTAATTCTTCCACAAAGCTTTCCCGGCCAAAAAAATATTTCGCATCCCCCGGCTCAAAGTGAGACAAACCTCGATAAGGACAAGGAAGTAGAGCGGTCTCAGCAGATTCAGTGGTATTTTCAATCGGTATTTCTTTCCGATAATAATAGTTATAAATAACATTACCGCTGACTGTGTGGATTGCGGTACCGTCTATCACCTCACCAATAACTTGATTTTCATTACCCTCAATATTTTGCTGATTCTGAGATCTTGAATTTGAATCATCGCTAGATGGATTAGGGACTAGATCTGCCATAAATTTTCTCCAGGCTCATTTACAATTACATCGTCACATCGCCAGAAATATTGCCAATCACCTTACCACCCATCATTTGACCGATGACCAGGTTTTGATTACCCGTGACATTTTGCACAATTTGGGTGCCAGAAGTACCATCCGGCGTATCTTCTGCCAGAATCTGCTCGATCTCTCTAAATAACTCCTCATCCTGTTCCAACAACTTCTTCAACTGCACCCGCAGCGCCGCCTGTAAATCCTGATCATCTGGATTATTTGCTAGATCGATCGCGGCCTCTTTGGCTGCTTCCTTCGCCTCCACCTTTGGCTCCAACTTTCCCCAAACCGCCTGGGCTTTCGCAAACGCCGCCTCCCCAAACTTGCCCGAGGCCGATTCCGTCGATTTTTCCAGCGCCTTGCCGCCCAGTTTCAACAAAAATGGCAAAAAGGGACTAATAAAAGCAGTCAAAGTAGTAATTTCCATGCTCAAACTCTTCATTCAAAATTAACAGAAGTCAACTCACGAACAAGTCCCATGTGAATGCTATATCTAACTACTAATATAGTTTATAAGTAAATAAAAATGATTTTATGATTAAAAAGAATTATATATAGAAAATACTAATATAGTCAGTAAGAAAAAGTATGTTCTCTCAAAATTTAATAAAAAATGTGGAATGCCTTGACTGTTACAGGCAGCGTAAATAATTTTGGGATAGCATTGGTCGCCTGGGCAGAGAGTCATGAACTGAGCAGAATCACTTGGCTTTTTGGTGAAATCCACTATAATTAAAAAATAACGATTTTGCCACTCCTCAGCCATGTTTGTTACCAACCGCTCAGTCAACCAAATTCCGACCGATTTAGTCGGGGCAATTCGATCGCTCAAGCAAGAACTCAACGCCGTGATTTTGGCGCACTACTACCAAGAATCCGAAATTCAAGACATCGCCGACTTTATTGGTGATTCCTTAGAGCTATCGCGGCGAGCAGCGGACACTCCCGCTGATGTAATTTTGTTTGCCGGGGTACATTTCATGGCCGAAACGGCCAAAATTCTTAATCCCCACAAGCTAGTGCTATTGCCAGATCTAGAAGCTGGTTGTTCCTTGGCCGATAGCTGCCCACCGGATAAGTTTGCAGCTTTTAAAGCTCAGCACCCCGACCATGTGGTGATTTCTTACATTAACTGTACGGCGGAGATTAAGGCGCTCAGCGACATTATTTGTACTAGCTCCAATGCGGTGAAAATCGTCCAGCAAATCGCCCCAGAGCAAGGAATTATTTTTGCACCCGATCGCAACCTGGGTCGCTATGTCGCTCAGCAAGCGGGGCGGGATTTAGTTCTGTGGCAAGGCAGTTGCATTGTCCATGAGACTTTTTCTGAAAAAAAGTTGGTGCAGTTGAAGATTCAACATCCTACCGCCGCCGTAATTGCTCACCCGGAATGCGAAGAACCGGTGCTGCGCCATGCTGATTTTATTGGTTCGACCAGTGCACTCTTGAAATTTACCCAGCAAGATGATTATCAAAGTTTTATTGTGGTGACCGAACCAGGGATTATTCACCAAATGCAGAAGGCCAGACCCGATAAAGAATATATTCCCGCGCCCCCCGATGCCAATAATTGCAACTGCAATGAATGTCCTTACATGCGACTGAATACCCTCGAAAAAGTGTATTTAGCACTACGCGATCGAACCCCAGAAATTACCATACCCACCGAGATTCAACAATTAGCCTTAATGCCGATTCAACGGATGCTAGCGATGAGTTGATTTGTGATGGACTATTGTTTGGTTGAGCTGCGATCAACAATATCCCCAGACGTACTAATATCAAAATCCATCGCCGCTGATTCTCCATAGATTTCGTGGAGATCGATCGGGAGTGTTTTCTCAAAAGCCTTTTGGCTCTCGGCTAAATACAGCGGCAAATCGCTATCCTCAAATTGTTCACCCTCGGCTCTTAAATGGCTGGCAATGCTCGATGCTGACCAATGCCAATGTTTATCCATCATCAGCATTAGTCGTAACAGAGGTTGCATCAAATTCAACGATCTTTGCACATAACAGAGTAATGGGGGCGACACAGTTGCTAGCTGGTAATGAATTTCCTCTATTGGTGGCACTTGGAAGTTATCTAAAAAATTGCCAGCGATATCCACTACCCAATTTTGCCAAACAGTATTGTTTATTCTTTGCTCGTCAAGCTGCTGAATGCGTTCAAAAATGTGTTGCCAAGCTCTGGCAAATGTATAGTCTACCTGAATCTGAGAACTAGAGACATGTTGAAAAATACTGTAGGTCACCGCGCTATAGCGACAGAAAAAAGCCGTAAAAAACTTAGCTTGATCCATCTCTTGGCAACAGCCTTGAATCAATTCAGTATCACTGGAAGACCTTAGGGAGCGAATCAATTCGTGATCGGCTTCAAAGAAATGTGGTATTTGCACAGGATTGCATCGACAAAAGCTTCCAAATATCATACCTGATGGATCACAGATCTCCAACCAGTCAAAACTTCCATGATAGGATTGGACTTTTAATTTATCTTGCTATGCTTGCTCACCTGCACCCTACTCAGCAGAAAAGACTCCAGCGCATTCGCCAACTTTCTCGCTTGCTGGATGAAGCAATTTTGATCCCTGGTACTAATAAACGTATTGGTCTCGATCCGATCATTGGTTTGTTTCCAGGTGGAGGCGATACAGTTGGTATGTTACTTTCTGCCTACATTGTAGTAGAGGCGGCTTTGCTCGGATTGCCAAAGGCTACTTTACTGCGGATGGTCTTAAATATTGTGATCGATGGTTTAACTGGCACAGTGCCAATCTTCGGAGATTTATTTGATGCTATCTCCAAAGCAAATACCCGCAATTTGAAACTAGTGGATGCTCACGTTGATCAGCCTCAGTTTCAGGCTAAGGTTGACCTATTCTTTATTATCTTCCTCGTAATAGTTCTAGCCCTGATGGTAGCTAGCTTTGCTGCTCTGATTGCCCTGTTATTTAGATTCCTCAAATCGTTTTTTCCCTAGCTTGCAGATTTTGGATGCTTGTCCCTATAATCTAAGGTCCGTGTGTACCAAAAGTGACCAATGGTAAGTTCTCATGAACATTCACTGCCCGCCGAAAACATTGCCTTGGCTTTAGAAGCAGGTAATGATATCAACTTAGAACTCCCCGATCCTGACGATGAAAGTGTTGGTGATTACGACTTTCAGCTGCAAGTTGATAGTGCGTGGGCGGTTTGCGATCGGTTCGATTTGCAAACTGAAATTTGGCGTGGTCGGATTTTGCGAGTGGTACGCGATCGAGAGAAACGCGGTGGTGACAGTCGCGGTCAAGGTTTTCTGAACTGGCTGAAAGAACGAGAACTGAGTAAAAGTCAAGCCTACGCCTGGATTGAATTAGCCAATAGCGCCGATGCACTGATGGCGCAAGGCGAGCTATCACCCCAAACTTTAAACAATTTCACCAAACGCGCTTTTGTGGAAACGGCCAAGTCTTCACCAGAAGTTCAGCAGATGGTGACAGAAGCCGCGACGCGCGGCGACAAAATTTCCCGACGAGAAGTGAAACAGCTCTCCGAAGAATGGACGGCAATGAGTTCAGATCTATTGCCTGAAGAGTTAAAGGAAAGAGCGGCCAGTGGCTCGATGCCGCCGCGTTACTTGGCTCCTTTGGTGCGGGAGATGGAGAAGCTACCGGAGCTGCATCAACAGGCTCTCCAGCGAGAAATGACCGACAATCCGGAAGTAGATAATGTAAAAGAGTTGACGGCTAATGCCCGCAGTTTATCCCGTTATTTGGATGCTGGGGCACAGGTGCAAACCCTAAATCAGTCGGCGGTGGATCTATCGATCGCCTTAGAAGAAGCTATGCGGGTGGGTTGTTTGCCGGTGGCAGCGGATTTACTGAAACAGGCGGCTACCCTGGAGCAAACACTGACCAAGTTTTATATGACCTGGAAGCGAGTGGGCACTTTAGCCGATAGGTTATTTGTAGATACCGGGGCAAGTACACCGCACTTGCGATCGCTACTGAATTGTTTGGAGCGGCTATCGGGGGAAATTGTGGAAGTGCCCCTGGATGAAATGGGTCAAAACTCTATTCGGGTGCGGGTATTGCCCAATGAAAACTAAAGCAAGACAACATTTCAAACCTATTCTGTGATGTGATGGCTTCGACTATATTGACACCCGGCAAATTGCCGGATACGATCAAGCTGAAAACTTCACCTCACAGCTTAAATTTAAAACCATGACTGCTAAAACTCTTACCAAAACAACAGCACGACTAGAAGCTCGGATTAGCCCAGAAACCAAAGCCCTCATCCAAAAAGCAGCCGACTTAGAAGGACGCACCCTCACCGATTTTGTGATTGCCAGCGTTCAAACAGCAGCTTGCAAAGTGATTGAACAACATCAAACCCTCAAACTGAGCATGGAAGATAGCACAGCTTTTGTGGATGCAGTTCTCAACCCGCCCCCACCCAATGCAGCACTAACGTCAGCCGCCATGCGCTACCACCAGGAAATACCAGTCTAATGGCTCTCAAAATTGACCCCTTCGATAGTAAACACCTCCGGGATAACTTCAGCTGCGGTCAAACTAGCTTAGATAATTACATTCGCGAAAAAGCTTCCCAAGATCTAAAAAAAAAAGTCGCCACAGTATTTGTTTTGACTGACGACCCTAACACCGATGTATTGGCTTACTACACGCTTTCTTTTTACACAGTTGACACTGCAGTTTTGGATGAATCCTTCGCCAAACGGTTGCCTCGTTATCCGTCATTGCCAGCTACCCTATTAGGTCGTTTGGCTGTTGATGATAGCCAGCAAGGCAAACGATTAGGCGAATTACTCTTGCTGGATGCTCTCAAAAAATCCTTGGACACATCACAACACATCGCATCCCTAGCAGTGATCGCCGAAGCTTTGGATGAAAAAGCATTGAGTTTTTATATCAAGTATGGCTTTCAAGCATTTCAGCAGGAACCGGTGAAACTATACTTGCCAATGAAATCAGTTGCAGAGCTGTATCAAAGCATTAAAATTTAGCCTATTGCACCTATGTATCTGACCACCTCGCTCTTCCCACCACTTTTAGCCACCAGTGCCGCCAACGCCCCGATTATTCTAAACAGTGTCCTCCTCAGCCTTGTCGTCATCTACCTAGCCAGTAAACTAGGAGCCGAAGCCACCAAATACTTTGACCTGCCCCCCGTTCTCGGCGAACTGATCGCCGGCGTACTCGTCGGCATCTCCGCCCTTCACCTGATCATCTTCCCAGGCAATGGCCTGACCGCTGCCGATTCTGTCATCATGCAGTTTCTGCAACAAATTAGCCCCATGACCCCCGCTGCCCTCACCGCCGTATTTACCTCCCAGAGCGAAATCATTGGGGTATTAGCCGAGTTAGGCGTAATTATTTTGCTCTTTGAAATTGGCTTGGAATCCGATCTGCGCCAGCTGAAAGAAGTCGGCTTCCAGGCCATAGTCGTTGCCTGTGTCGGCGTTGTCGCGCCCTTTGCCGCTGGCACCGCCGGATTGATGTTGATATTTCATATATCAGCTATTCCAGCAATTTTTGCCGGAGCCGCCCTCACCGCCACCAGCATTGGCATCACCTCTAAAGTTTTGTCGGAAATCGGCCAGCTCAAATCGAAAGAAGGCCAAATCATTGTCGGCGCGGCCATTATTGACGATGTGTTAGGCATTATCGTACTGGCCGTGGTCGCTAGCTTGGCTAAAACTGGCGAAATAGACGTTGCGAACGTCGTCTACTTAATATTTAGTGCCACCGCCTTTTTGATTGGTGCGATCTTCCTGGGTGGTTTGTTCAACAAAACTTTCATCACTATCGTCGAGAACCTAAAAACTCGCGGTAATATCATCGTCCCGGCCTTCACTTTTGCTTTTTTTATGGCCTTTTTGGGTAATGCCATTCACTTAGAGGCCATCTTGGGTGCCTTTGCCGCCGGGCTAGTGCTCGATGAAACTGATATTCGCAATGAGTTAGATGCCCTGATTAAACCTGTCGCCGATTTATTTGTCCCGATCTTTTTTGTCACTGTCGGTGCCCGTGCCGATTTAAGCGTATTAAATCCGATGGTTGCCAGTAATCGGCAGAGTTTGATTATTGCGGTGTTTCTGATTTCGATCGCCATAGTCGGTAAACTAATCACCGGTTGGGTCGTATTCGGCCAACCCGATATTAATAGGTTGGCGATCGGAGTAGGCATGATTCCGCGTGGTGAAGTTGGTTTGGTATTTGCTGGAATTGGCTCGGCTAGTGGCATCATTGATAAACCACTAGCAGCAGCCATGATCATCATGGTGATCGTCACGACCTTCTTGGCACCGCCATTTCTGCGAGTGGCTTTTGCTCAAACAGCGGATGCCACAGATAATAACGAAACCAACACTTAAACCAACCGCCGGAAGCGCTTCTTGCCCACTTGCAATACTTTTCCACGCAACTCGTCAACAGCCTCTATCACTAACTCAATATCCTGAAGCGGCTTACTATCTAATTTCACCGCTCCGCCCTGCATTTGGCGTTTAGCATCATTACTACCGGAACAAAGACCAGCCGCTGCTAAAACCTGAAACATCCGCACCGGAAAACTCAATGTATCTAGGGCGAATTCGGGAATACTTTCTCCCGCTGTCGGTTGACCACCCACCAAGGCGATCGAATCTCGTTGGGCATTTTCAGCAGCCGCTTGGCCATGAAACCCAGTCACCACTGTCATGGCTAACAACTTTTGAGCCTCACGTGGATTAGCCGGAATTTGATCTAAAGGCACCGCCGTCAGCAACTCAAAGTAATCTTTAATAATACTGTCCGGTGTTTTTTCCAGCTTGGCATACATACTCAGGGCATCCTCCCGCAAGCCCACATAATTATCCAAAGACTTGGACATCTTTTGCACCCCATCCGTCCCCAACAAAATCGGCATCAATAGGCCAAATTGCGGAGCTTGGCCAAAATACCGTTGTAAATCGCGCCCCACTGCCAAATTAAACTTTTGATCAGTACCGCCAATTTCCACATCAGCTTGGATGGCAAAAGAGTCGTAGCCTTGCATCAAAGGATAGAGAAACTCATGGAGAAAAATCGGACTCTCTTGGTCGTAGCGGAGGGCAAATCCTTCTTTGGCCAGCATTTGCCCCACGGTCATCGTCGAGAGCAAATCGACAATTTTACCCAGATCCAGCTGGGACAACCAAGCCGAGTTGTAATGAATCTCTAAGCGGCTCGGCGTGTCAAAATCTAGAACTGGCTTCAGTTGCTCTAAGTAAGTAGCCGCATTGTCTTGCACCTGTTGATCGGTCAATTGTTTACGTACTTCCGACTTACCAGTGGGGTCACCAATGCGGGCGGTAAAATCACCAATGATCAGTACTGCAGTATGTCCAGCATCCTGAAAAGATCGGAGCTTACGCATGGGAATACTATGACCAAGGTGCAGATCCGTGCCGGTGGGGTCGATCCCCAACTTAACCCGCAATGGTCTGTTAAGCTGACCTATCTTGACACTTAAATTATCTTGAGGGGTGTTGCCCTGATCGGGGAAAATCTCATTAGTCCCCCGCCATAACCATTCCGGCTGGCGAGCATCAGACATACTTAAAATCATACAAATAGCCACAAATACTTAAATATCAAACTTCAGCCAACTCGGAAGCAATCAAACTCCGCAGGACAAGTATAATAAACAATATCGAGGATTTAGCCAATCAATTATGACTAAACTTCTCAACTGAGATCGATCACCATCGGTGATCGTGGTTTATATCTCCAACTTATTTATATCTTTAGAGAAAAAACAGAGTGTCTTCTAGAGCCATTAACGAACAACAATCCATCAAACACCCCGCTAGTAACTTTGCTACTGGTGTTTTAAAGAACGCTGGTGGCACCATACTGGGCGTGACGATGTTAGCTAGTGCGGTGCTAGCTGGTAGCTTAGTTGGATTGGCACTCAGTTTTCGCAACCTGCCAGATGTCAGAATTCTGCGCAGTTATGCTCCCACCGAGACCACCTACATCACCGACGTGAAGGGTGTCCCCTTGGCTAGTCTCCACGGTGAGGCCAATCGAGAAGTTGTTACCCTCAATCAGATTTCGCCCCACTTGAAGCGAGCATTGCTAGCGATCGAAGATAGTAATTTCTACTATCACAACGGCATCAACCCCAGCGGTGTTGGTCGGGCTTTGGTAGCCAACCTTAGCAAGGGTCGAGAAGCAGAAGGTGGTTCTACGATCACCATGCAGCTAATCAAGAATTTATTTCTATCCCAGAAAAAAGAATTCACTCGTAAGCTAGCTGAATCGGTTCTCTCCATTCGCTTGGAGCAAATCTTTCGCAAAGACCAGATTTTGGAAATGTATTTGAATCAGGTCTATTGGGGACACAATAATTACGGTGTAGAAACAGCAGCTCAAAGCTATTTTGGTAAAAAAGCAGCAGATTTAAATCTGGCTGAAGGCGCCATGATGGCGGGGCTAATTCAGTCACCGGAGCGTTGGAGTCCTTTTAAAAGTATGGAGAAAGCGAAGGAGCGGCAAACCGAGGTTTTAAACCGGATGCGTACCTTAGGCTGGATTACCCCGGCTGAAACACAAGCTGCCAAAGACTACAAAATTAAAATCGGCAAAATTAAAACTTGGCAGCGCAGTCGGCTACCTTATGTCACCGATACGGTAATCGAAGAATTGAATCAGAAGTTTGGTCGTGAAACTGTCCGTAAGGGCGGCATGCGAATCCAAACTACCGTAGATTACAAGTTTCAGCAGGCAGCCGAAGAAATTGTAGCTAATGCCTCGCGCAACTATGGCAAAGATTACCAAATTGGCTTAGCCGCGATCGATCCCCGTACCCATTACATCAAAGCGATCGTTGGGGGCATTGACTACAACAAAAGTAATTTTAACCGAGCGATGGAAGCCAAGCGGCAACCGGGTTCTTCCTTTAAGCCATTGGTCTATTACACCGCGTTTGCCACCGGTCGCTACACCCCAGAATCGACCGTTTATGATACTCCCGTTCGCTACAAAGATGGGGCTGGTTATTATTCACCAGTAAACTATGGTAGAAGTTATTCTGGTCCCATTAGTATCCGCACTGCCCTGAAATTTTCGGCCAACGTCCCGGCTGTAAAGATGGGTAAGACAGTGGGTCTGGATAAAGTAATTGACACCTGCCGCACACTAGGTATTAAGAGTCCGATGGATCCAGTCGTTTCGCTACCATTAGGAGCGATCGGAGTTTCTCCAATGGAAATGGCTGGTGCTTTTGCCACCTTTGCCAGTAATGGTTGGCAGTCTCCCACCACCAGTGTGGTGAGGGTTACGGACAGTGAAGGAAGTGTGCTACTAGATAATTCACCAGACAAGGAAAACCGCAAGCTGGTCTTAGATCCTTGGGCTTCGGCGCAAATTACTAATGCCCTAGAGTCAGTTATTTATGGTAGCGGTGGTACTGGTAAAAACGCGGCGATCGGTCGCCCAGCGGCTGGTAAAACGGGTACAACTTCTTCAGAAAGGGATGTGTGGTTTGTCGGGTATGTTCCTCAGCTAGCCGCAGCGGTTTGGATTGGTAAAGATAACAATACGCCGCTAGGCAAAGGGGTTACTGGTGGTACCTATGCCGCACCAATCTGGCGGCGGTTTATGAATGCTGCCCTAGAAAACACCCCTGTCGAAAACTTCCAACCGGCCAGCAAGTTCAAGCGCCCGAACTTCAATGGCAAAAAACAGCAAACCGATGAGATTGTGCAATAGGGAGTATTTAAAACTAACGATAGCTAGCTTTATAGAAGGGCTTTTTCACGACCGTAGCCGGGTAATACTTGCCTCTAATCTCAACTTCCAGTTTCTGGCCTAACTTACTGAGGTGATTGGGGACATAGCCTAAGGCAATCGGCTTGTTTAGAGTTGGCGACAGGGTGCCACTGGTGATTAATCCCACGGCTTGACCTTGATAAGCGATCGAATAGTCGTGGCGGGCAATATTGCGCCCAGTTAACTCTAAACCCACTAACCGCAGCTCTAACCCAGCGGCTTTTTGTTGGTTGAGCACATCACTACCGATGAATTCGCCTTTGTTTAAATGAACTAACCAGCCTAAACCAGCTTCTAGGGGAGTAATACTAGGGCTAAGTTCTTGACCATATAAGCACATGGCTGCTTCTAATCTTAGGGTGTCTCTAGCACCCAGGCCGCAAGGTAATACGCCTAAAGACAGTAGCTTTTGCCACAGTTCAATCGCCGCCGCTGGTTCCAACATGATTTCGACACCATCTTCGCCAGTGTAACCAGTGCGAGCGATAAAAGCCGGATGACCCAACACCTCTGCCCGACAGTGACCAAAGTTGGGAAGGTTGGTAATGCTTTGATTGAGCAAGGGCTGTAATTTAGAGATCGATTCCGGACCTTGAACAGCGATTAAAGCCAAGTCCGCTGACAAATCTTGGCACTGTACTTGGTTTTGATCCAAATGACTGGTCAGCCACTGCCAATCTTGCTCTCTAGTAGACGCATTCACAATTAAGACTACTTGTCCATCGGCTTCTAGGTAAACAATAATGTCATCGATTACCCCACCTTGGGGATTTAACAATACGGTGTATTGAGCCTGTCCCACTGTTAAGCGGCTCAAGTCGGAGGGCACCAGCGGCTGAAGTTGAGCCAGCGCCGTAACACCTTGAAAGACAAATTTACCCATGTGAGAAATATCAAACATCCCAGCCGCGTTCCGGACAGCTTGGTGCTCGGCAGTCAGACCACTGAACTGTACGGGCATTTCCCAGCCAGCGAAACCAGTCATCCGGGCATGGAGATCGATCGACTGTTGGTAGAGTGGAGTGCGCTGAAGTTCGCTCATGGCAGATGGCTAATTATTGAGTCGCTTCATTATACGAAGCGATGGAGCATTCTTCAAACCAGCACTATCATAGAGAAGAGCGACCAGTTTTTAATTTTCCCGTCATGCCAAACCCCGTAGAGTTTCAAGATGAATTTGAAGTAGTAGTGGTCGGAGCTGGCCATGCGGGCTGTGAAGCGGCTCTGGCAGCGGCACGGCTGGGCTGTAAAACGATACTACTCACCCTCAACCTAGACAAAATTGCTTGGCAGCCCTGTAACCCCGCCGTCGGTGGTCCGGCAAAATCCCAGCTGACCCACGAAATTGATGCATTAGGCGGCGAAATCGGCAAAGTTACCGATCGTACTTATCTGCAAAAAAGAGTCCTGAATGCTTCACGGGGGCCAGCCGTCTGGGCACTCCGCGCCCAAACAGACAAGCGAGAATACGCTGCTGTCATGAAAAATATTGTCGAAAATCAGCCCAACCTCTCCATTCGCGAAAGTATGGTGACCGATTTGGTCTTGGGCAAAAGTGGCGAAGTAATCGGAGTCGAAACCTACTTTGGGGTAGCCTTTGGCTGTAAAGCGGTGATCTTGACCACGGGCACCTTTTTAGGCGGCACCATCTGGGTTGGCAATAAGTCGATGGCCGCTGGCCGGGCCGGGGAATTCGCGGCTACGGGCTTGACCGAAACCCTGCAAAGACTGGGTTTTGAAACTGGTCGCCTAAAAACTGGTACTCCGGCACGGGTCGATAAACGATCGGTAGACTACAGCCAGATGGAACCGCAACCCGGTGACGACGAAGTGCGCTGGTTTAGCTTTGATCCAAATTGTTGGCAAGAGCGGGAGCAAATGCCCTGTTATTTAACCCGTACCACCGTCGCCACTCATCAAATTATTCGCGACAACCTGCATCTATCGCCAGTTTACGGTGGTTGGGTAGATTCTAAAGGACCGCGCTACTGTCCAAGCATCGAAGACAAAATCGTGCGCTTTGCCGACAAGGAAAGTCATCAAATCTTTATCGAACCAGAAGGCCGGGATATTCCGGAACTCTATATCCAGGGTTTTTCTACTGGCCTGCCGGAAAACCTGCAAGTGCAAATGCTGCGCACCCTGCCGGGTTTGGAAAAATGTGTAATGCTCCGACCCGCCTACGCCGTAGATTACGACTATCTACCCGCTACTCAGTGTTATCCCACCATGATGACCAAAAAAATTCCGGGTTTGTTTTGCGCTGGCCAGATCAATGGCACGACAGGTTATGAAGAAGCTGCTGGCCAAGGGATTGTCGCTGGTATCAATGCTGCTCGGCTCGTGCATGGTCAAGCCCCTATGATTTTGCCCCGTGAAGGAAGTTATCTGGGTACACTAATTGATGATCTCTGCACCAAGGATCTGCGTGAACCTTACCGAATGCTAACTAGTCGATCGGAGTATCGGTTGGTATTGCGATCGGACAATGCTGACCAACGCTTAACACCCACTGGCCGGGAGATGGGTTTAATTGACGATCGCCGTTGGCAAATTTATACCAATAAGCAAAACCAAATCATTGCCGAAAAAGAACGGCTGCACAGCACGCGGGTAAAGGCTCACGAGCCTGCGGGTAAAGCCATTATGGAGATTGCCAAGCAAGTAATTAAGGGTGGTTCCATTACGTTGGTTGACCTGTTGCGTCGCCCAGATTTTCACTATAGTGACCTAGCTAAATTTGGCCTAGCTGGTGACGCTCAGCTGACTTTGGTAGAAAAAGAAGCAGTGGAAATTGATATTAAATATGCGGGCTATTTGCAACGCCAGCAAAACCAAATTGATCAAATTAGTAAGCAGGTAAACCGCAAACTAAGTCCAGATGTCGATTACAGTCTGATTCCCACGCTCTCCAAAGAAGCCCGGGAAAAATTGAATAGCTTTAAGCCCCTAACGATCGGTCAAGCTGGTCGGATTGGTGGGGTGAATCCATCTGATATTAATGCTTTGTTAGTTTGGCTAGAACTCCAACAGCGTCAGCAAAAAGCAGTTATTTAGCCAATAGTGTTCATGTGTAGATAGATAATTATAGTGATGGGCCACGGGTATAGTACTATCGCTTGGTTACCAGATGGAGAGAGCTGTTGGGCATTGCCACTAAGACATAAAAGAATTACCAGCAGGGAGTCTCCGATTGGTAAAGTTGGCAACTAAAATAAGTCCTCAAGCATTGTCAAGAAAAGGTGCTAGTACTTCTTGACCGAGAATATGGAAATGCCAAATGGGTATTAGCTATAGCAAAGCTTCCAGCAGAATGTATAATGCGAATTTGTACAAATACTTGCCTGTATGGTGTTCCACCTATTTATAGTGGTCGGGTTCGTCCGCCCAAACATGGTAAAAAGTTTAAGATTGCAGACCCCCTGACTTGGGCTGAACCAGAGTTCTCGCTAGAATTATCAGATCTGATTTGTGTTCAAGTCCGAGTAAGAATGTGGACAGGATTATATTTTATGGAGCTGCGGGGATTCCCCTCAACCTAATTCTAGTCGAAAGGCTTGAACCTATTAGTACTTTCTATTACTCAATGTTTCCATTCAGCTGAATTAGATTCTGTCTGAAGTGTTTTTCTGTGGACTCGCTTAGTCTAAACTCCAGTTATGAGCTATCGCATTAGATAATGTGTCAGTTGGATATGTTATTCTCCTGATCGAATTCATTGCAACACCATGACCTACCCTAGTAACCTGCCTACTACTCCTCTCTTTGGCACTGACGGCATTCGCAGCAAAGTCGGCGAACTATTGACTGCTGATTTAGCCCTCCAGATTGGCTACTGGGCCGCCGTGATTTTAACCGATCAACAGGACGATCCAGCTCCGATTATTCTTGGTCAAGATTCCCGAAATTCTAGCGATATGTTGGCTAGTGCCTTGGCTGCTGGGATCACAGCAGCGGGAGTAGAAGTGTGGAATTTAGGACTCTGTCCGACTCCTGGCGTTGCCCATCTAACGGCTACTAGTGATGCAATCGGAGGCATCATGATTTCAGCTAGCCACAATCCCCCCGCCGATAACGGCATCAAATTCTTTAGCAATAACGGCAAAAAGTTATCGAAAGACTTGCAAGCTCGAATTGAAGCTGGCTTGCGTGGTCAACAGCTTCGCCCCGAGCTACCGGCACAGTGGGGCAAGCACTATTTTATGCCAGAGTTAGTGCAGCAATATGTCCAAGCCGTAGTGGACTCATTAGGCGATGGTGCTAGTTTGACTGGGATGAAGATTGTCTTGGACTTGGCCTATGGCGCTGCCGTCCAAACTGGGATGCCTATTTTTACGGCACTGGGTGCCGAAGTCATTGCCCTCCACAATGAAGCCGATGGCGATCGGATCAATGTGGGTTGTGGTTCTACCCATATGGAAGCACTGCAAGCTCAGGTCGTGAAGCATCAGGCTCAGATCGGTTTTGCTTTCGATGGCGATGCTGACCGGATGCTCGCCGTCGATAATCAAGGGCGACGGATTGATGGCGATTACATTATGTATCTGTGGGGTCAACATCTTAAATCCAAAAATCAGTTGCCCCAGAACCAAATCATCACGACAGTAATGTCCAATTTAGGCTTTGAGCGGGCTTGGCAAAAACTGGGTGGTCAACTAGTCCGCACTGATGTGGGTGATCAATATGTCCAAGCCGAAATGGATCGCAGTGGTGCCCGCATGGGTGGAGAACAGTCTGGTCATATTTTGTCGCCCCAACATAGTATTAGTGGCGATGGCGTTTTAACGTCAGTGCATATAGCCGCAATTGTCCAGCAGTCTGGGCGATCGTTAGCACAGCTAGTAGATGATAGCTTCCGTACCTATCCCCAGATTTTACAAAATGTCCGAGTTGAGAACCGCGAACAACGGGTTAATTGGAAAAACTGTGCTCCTCTACAAACGGCGATTGCCCAAGCCGAATTAGCAATGGGTGAGCATGGCCGGATCTTAGTGCGGGCTTCTGGTACGGAGCCACTGATTCGGGTCATGGTGGAAGCAGCTGACCAAGAACTAGTAGACTACTGGACTGCTCAGCTCGTTGCCGTTGTTCGGGAAAACTTCCCAAACTAGCAAAATAAAACAACTAATAATCGAGATGCTCGCCAGCTAGCTGGCGAACATCTTATCATTCATAGCCAGACCCGAAAGATGGTAATGGCGACAAAAGTCCTAAGCTTTCTTCCCTTTACCCAATGCCGATCGGATAAACTCATAAACTTCATTGAATTTCCCGCTATTAGCCTTACTCAAACCAATTTGCTGATGGTAGGATTCCACCAAATCACCATAGTTGTCCATGAAACCCTTGGCTCTACTGAAATTCACCCCAGATTTATTGAGCATAGTTTGACTAACTTTAGCCAATTGACCGGGATGCTTTTGATTCCATTCTTCAATTTTGAAAACAATTGGCCAACAACTCTTATAAGTACGATTCACATCCTTAGCGGCGGCATCTTGGAGAATCGAAGCGCCACCACTTCTGGCTTTACGTGCGGCTGGCGCGGGGCTGATAGACTTAGCAGAGACTTTGGCAACTGGAACTGCTTTCGGTGCTTTTGCTTTTCGGGGAGTGGGAGTAGGAGTAGAGACCTTCTGGCTAGTCTTTTGAACAGTTTTCTTGACAGCCTTGGTCGCTCGGGCAGTAGCAGGCTGGCCTTGCAGTAAAGAAGTCATTTGATCAAGACGATCGGCTTTTTCCCGAAGTTCAGCATTTTCTTGCTGGAGTCGTTCGATTTCCGAATTTTGCTGAGACGATGGTTGCAATTGATTGGCTTTAGCCAATTGCTGACGCAGCTGAGTAATTTCATTGGTCATCCAGGCTTGAGTTTGAATAGCTTGTTGCAGCAAATCTTGCCCTTGATTACTATTCAGTGCTGATGGACTGTTGCTGACAGCTTTAGCCCGAGGGGTTTTAGCAATTCGGCCAGCTTTGGCAGCAGGAGCTTGAGCTTTGCGAGTAGTAGGAACTTTAGCGGCTTTCGCTGCCGGAGCTTTGGCTTTGCGAGTAGTAGGAGCTTTAGCGGCTTTCACAGCAGGAGTCTTGGCGGCTTCAGTTGCCTTAGTAGCTACGCTTTTTTTGCCAGTAGCAGTGGTCTTTTGTGTAATTGTGCGAGTTTTCATTGATTGTTTGACTGCCATGTTTTTTTATTGATGACGAATTTTATGGTAATAGTTATAGCGCTAAGTATAAATGGTTTTGTTGAAAATTAAACATATTCTAACGAAAAATAATAGCTATGTGAAAATAATCTTCATTTAAAATACTATCAACAGCAATAAATTTTCTCTAAGCAAAAAGATTAGCTACTACCATTAATCACTTCAATACTAATTTCAGCTGCTGTTATTGCCGCCAAAATGACTTCTGTCATGAATTACGGCTGATATAGTTGAGTGGTTATTTTGGTGGTAGTTAATGAGTGATCGGGTCAGATAATTGCAATGATTTAAAACATATGGTGCAACCACTGAGACATTAGTAACGGTGATAATGAGCAGCATATTACGAACTAATACGCAGAAGGCTAGGCAAATCGCCGACAATATCCAGACGATGAGTCGCAAGACTCAGATATGATGATGAGAGAGTTTTTCGGAAAAACATGCCTTTATCCCCACCCCTAACTCAGCAGATTGATGAACTACGCATTGAAATCTATCCAGAAATTACCGATCTGGTCAGTAATTTAGTCGATCGCATCCAACACTATCTTCAAACAGTGATTGAGAAGCAGGGTTCGGCAGCAATAATTCTGGCTTCGGGTAGCTCCCAAATTCAACTTCTGAAAGCACTAACACAGCATTCTTCCTTGGACTGGTCTAAAATCACCTGCTTCCATCTAGATGAATATTTAGGAATTGGCACTGATCATCCAGCTAGTTTTCAGCAATATATGCAAGAATTGGTTGCCCAACAAGTCCCAGTGCGTCAGTTTCACTATTTAAACAGTGCCTGTTTGGAGCCGATCGCCGAATGTCGGCGCTACGGATCATTACTCGCCGCTCAGCCGATCGATCTCTGTCTGCTGGGTATTGGAGACAATGGCCATATTGCTTTTAATGATCCACTAGTCGCTAATTTTACGGATCCCGATCCGGTCAAAATTGTCAAACTAGCTGAAAAATCGCGACAACAGCAAGTAGACGTGGGATTTTTTGCGGAGCTAAGTCAAGTGCCCCAATATGCCATGACTTTAACTATTCCCAGTATTTGCCGAGCACGACAGATTTACTGCATTGCGACCAGTGAGCGTAAAGCAGTGATCGTTCAACAGCTATTGACGGCTTCCGTTGCCCCACAGCTTCCGGGTACTATTTTGCGTCAGCAGCCGACCGCCACTCTCTATCTAGATACTGCTGCGGCTAGCCTGTTCTCCATTCCTAACTCATTTTTACGATGAAACAACTTGCTTGGCTGACCCAAAACTTGCTGACCCCATTACTTTCTGGTCTACTGCTGGCTGGGATTATTGTTGGGTTTAGAGAAGGGGGAGGACTAGAGTCGATGGAACTGGCGGCTTACGATCAAGCCACCCGCTGGCGACCATTAGAACCACCCGACCCCCGACTGTTAGTGGTTGGTATTACAGAGCAAGATATTGCCAAATACAAATATCCGCTACCTGATGCTGTTCTGAATAAAGCTCTCCAGCGGCTAATTGATCAACAAGCTTTTGTCGTAGGTATCGACTTAGTACGAGACTGGGCACAGGGCAAACTCTTGAAAACCCTGCAAACGAACGATCAGGTGATTACCATTTGTAATCATGGTGGTAAGGGTACAACTATCTTTAATAGTCCACCCGGAGTAGCTGCGGAGAAAGTGGGATTTGTCGATATTCCGATCGATCCCGATGGAATTACCAGGCGCGCATCGCTACTAATTGGTGGTGTCGATCCAAAATCTGGCTGTCCGGCGGATAAATCGCTAGCTTTACAGTTGGCTGAAATCTATTTAGCGAATCAACACCAAATAATCCCAGATTTTGACGAAAAAACTAAATCTTACCTGCTGGGAAAACTATCAGTACCTAGTATCCAGGCTAATGCTGGTGGTTATAGTAAGGCTGACATCAATGGCTATCCCATTTTGCTTAAATATCGACATCCCCAAATGGTGGCTAAAATAGTGAGCCTCACTGATGTCTTAGAAAATAAAGTAGTCGCCAGTCAAATTAAAGATCGGGTGGTATTGATTGGATCGACCGCTGGCAGTCTCAGGGATGAATTTCGGACACCTTACAGCGCCGGGCGGGCGGAAGACAATGTAATGCCTGGTGTAATTGTCCATGCCCAAATTACCAGCCAGTTAATGAGTTTGGCCTTAGACAATCGATCGCTAGTGAGTTTTTTCCCAGAATGGTCAGAAAATCTCTGGCTATTGAGTTGCTCTTGGGGAGGAAGTTACCTGGCATGGTTCATCCGTCACCCCGGAAAATTGGCCGGAGCGATCGGCGGGGCTGGCTGCGTTGTAGTTGGAGTATTTGGGATACTATTTATCAATTCTGTCTGGTTACCTGTTGCCTCGCCGCTGCTAGGTTTATTGAGTAGTGCTCTGGTCACTGCCGCTTGGCGATCGCATCAAACTAGTCAAAAACAACAAAAAATGTTGATCCTGACTCGCAACCAAGAACAGACCATCAATGCCCTAAAGCAATTGCTTATTGAACAACCAGCTGCGCCTGCTTCTATGCCTAACAGCAGTAGTGCAATTACCCAAGCTGATGAGAATACGACTACTATTCCTTTTAGTTTGCCGGTTGACCAGTTACTAGACGATCGCTATCAAATTGTGGATACCCTGGGTAAAGGCGGTTTTGCCGTTACTTACTTAGCCGAAGATACCAAGCGTCCCAGTCAGCCACGTTGTGCTATCAAACATTTGGTGCCAGCCCGGCGCGACCCGGCCTTTGTCGGCATGGCGAGACGGCTGTTTACTACTGAAGCCAAAATTTTAGATAAATTGGGTAGTCATCCTCAAATCCCCTACCTGTTGGCTTATTTTGAGCAAAATCAAGAGTTTTATCTAGTGCAAGAATTAATTCCGGGTCAGTCACTAGATGAAGAACTACACCAAGTCAAAGAACCTTGGCCAGAAAAAAAAGTGGTGGAACTCCTGCAACAGCTATTACCAGTTTTAGAATATATTCATAGTCAGCATGTAATTCATCGGGATATTAAGCCTAGCAATATTATTCGATCGGAAGTTGATCAAAAATTAGTGTTAATTGATTTTGGAGCCGTCAAAGAAATTAATCCCCAGTCGTTGGACATCGCTGATAGCTCCGATCGAACTATTGCAATCGGAACTAGAGGTTTTACACCACCAGAGCAATATGCGGGTCGGCCAAATTTCAGTAGTGACATTTATGCTTTGGGAATGATTGCGATTGGCGCTGCCAGCCGAACCAACCCTCGTGATCTAGAAGTAGATGAAAGAACCGGTAATTTGCAATGGCAACATCTATCATTGATTAGTCCTGAACTGATCACAATTATCGATCGAATGGTCGCCTATCAATATATTAATCGTTACCAATCGGCAACGTTAGTCCTACAAGATTTACAGCCAATTATCCAAAGATATTCTCCCCCTAAATCTTAGATAAGTACCCAGATATCAGCCATATATCTGAATTAATTGATACCAAATCATACATCTAGGGCTTCATGTTGCCAAAAACTAGTGTTAGAATCTACTCTCGAACGTAAATAATGTGAGGATAATCATGGCTGTAGCAAAAAGTAGTTTTATCAATGACTTTAAGGACTTTATTATCAAGGGCAACGTCATTGACTTGGCGGTTGCAGTGATTTTGGGTGGAGCATTTGGGAAAATTGTCGAATCTTTTGTTAAAGATGTAATTACACCAGCGATATTAGCACCAGCACTAAAGGCTGCTAATGTTTCAGATATCGAGAAGTTAGTAGTTGGTGATAGTGTTAAAATTGGCTTGTTTCTAGCGGCAGTGATTAATTTCTTAGTAATTTCTTTTGTAATCTTTTTGGTGGTGAGAGCCTATGAAAAAGCCAAAAAGAAATTAGCTCGTCAAGAAGCAATGGCTGAACCCGCAGCTGATGCAGCAGTGGTAGCCCAACAACAACTAGTCACGGCTCTGGATCGCCTTAACAGTACTGTTGCTCAAAAAATGTAGTCATTAAATTACATTTAATATTGAATGATATAAAAAGCCTTGCTCTAGAGTCAATAGAGCAAGGCTTTTATGCCAATGCCTTAAAATTAAATTTCTAGGATTTACGTGGTGTATAGCTCTGAAGAAGTTTGCCATTTTCAAAATACAGCTGAATCGGAATCCGACTATTATCACTGACAGCCTCTAGCGCATTACCAAGACTTTGAAGATGCTTGATCAAGCCAATTTTGGCGTTGTTATCACCTTGAGTATTGGCTGCTAAGGCCGTTTTGCGTACTGTCTGGGTGTAAGCTGGTAATAATTTGACCATAATAGCTTTATCAGCAATTTGGTAGCTACATACTTGGGGCTTACCCTCACAGGTTTGCTTCATATCTTTATCAGCTTGGACTTGATTCTTCGTGGCGACAACCTTTTGCATCGCTGCATTATATTCAGGGATGCGCTTTTGAGCACTAGCTTGATAAATACTATCAGTGGGAATCTTCTGGAGGAGAGCGATCGCATTATTCCACTGCGATAAAGACTCATCTAGCTTCTGATCCTTTTGAAATTTTTTGGCGACCTGGGCAGCAGTTTCTGATTTTTGCGAGAAGTCCCCAGATACTTTTTCTTTGTCTAACTTGGCATTTACTACCAATATCTGTGGCTCATAGAGTTTTTTCAGGGTTTGCGCTTCGGCATAAGCGCTAGATCCAGCTGGGATATTATTAATGAAACCACTCATTGATTTCCAGTCTTGCTGTAAAGCTTGCCACTGTTCTAAAGACTGAGCTTGGGGTTGTTTTTGGGAAGCGGCCAAAGATAGTACTTTAGCACTATTTAGATTCTTGCTCGCATTGACCTCACTAGTGATATTTTGCTTAACAGAATTTAGTTGTTGCTGATACTCTACCTGTTTTTTCTGGGCGAGAGGATAAACTTCGCTATCGGTAGAAACTTTTTCCAGATCGGTAATCGCTGCTTCCCATAGTTGCTGACTGTCCTGCCAAGCAGCTTGAGTTACGGGCTGTTGCTGCGTTGGCTCAGCAGCCCGTTCTGCTTTATTCATACCGGCTATCACCAGATTTAGCATGGTGGAGTGCCGTTCATAGTTTTTGAGATCAGTTTGAGCTTGGGTATAAGAATGAGACCAAAACGGCACCATTTGAAGACTAGCGATGCTCTGCCGCAAACTGGACTGAGCATCTTGGAGTTCTTTGCCAGTGGCAGCTGGATTAATAATAGCTAAAGATTTTTCGACCAGACGGTGCGACTGCTGAATCTGGGGACAAGCACCCAACACACAAGGTCTAGTTATGCCAAAAATTCCCAGTCCTAGAGCAACTAGACTAATTCCGCCACCAATCAGTAAGCCAGTTTTCTTTGGTGGTGGTGGAGAACTGCTAGTCGGAGAAAAATCCTCCTGCCCACTATCGGCAAAATCTTCTGTTGTATTAGGTTTGGACTCGACCAGATCAGAATTAATATCAGTATTAGTATTGGCTAAAGACATTTGCTCAATGGTTACTTCATCGTTTAGGGTATCTTCCGTTAAGTTAGCAATAGACTTGGGAGTAGTACTAACAGCTAAGTTATTTAAGGTTTTGTGGTCACGACTGGCGGGTACTTTTGGAGTCTGAAGCCCTGCCGAGGTGTTTTTCGTCAAATTCTGTACTGGTATCTGCCTTGCTGATCTTTCACTTGCTGGTGCTGCCTCTTTCTTGAGACCGGGCACTACCGGATAAATAGTAAAGTTTTCAGTACTGTAGGGCTGTTTCTGACCAATGGTACGCAAATAGAGTCTAACTGGCAGCTGAACTGCTGGCTCTTCGGCCTGGAGATTTTTCTCCAACACCCGAAAAGTTTCTTGGGTATCGATTACTGTTTCTGGGGGATGTTCACACAACACCCACAGAACGTCATCCTTAAAGATACAGTGCACCATTAAAGGTACTATTCGCCCCATGTGCGCATGGAGCTGATCTTTAAGAAAGCAACTCAATATTTTCAGGTCGTCCAGTCTAGGCGAATATTGCATAAATTGGTCAAATCGAACTGCGAGACAAGTAGTTAACTGGGCACATTACATTATACAGATTACTGGTGGCGATGATTACAATGCGGTTGGCATTGCCGAACCATCGGCAGTTTCTAAGACAAAACCAGCATCAGTAATCATTTGCCAATCTTCAGCCGCCGTTTGACCTGGGGTAGTTAAGTAATCGCCCACAAAGATGGAGTTGGCAACGTACAGTCCTAAAGGTTGAAGTGAGCGCAATTGCACTTCTCTCCCGCCCGCAATCCGAATTTCTTGACTGGGTAAAATTAATCTAAATAAACACAGAATTCTTAAACATTGTTGGGGGGTGAGCTGATCGATCGATCCAAAAGGGGTGCCCGGAATGGGAATCAGAAAGTTGATCGGCACGCTCGTAACATTCAGATCCCGTAGGGTGAGGGCCAGATTGATCACGTCTTCATCTGATTCGCCCATGCCCAGAATACCACCAGAGCAAGTAGTAATACCAGCTGCTTGGACATTTTTGACGGTGGTCAACCTGTCGAGATAAGTGTGGGTGGAGCAAATTTCATCGTGTCGATCGGCAGCAGTATTGAGGTTGTGATTCACTCGATCGACACCAGCAGCGGCTAGTCGCTGGGTCTGTTCTGCTGACAACAAGCCTAGAGTCGTGCAGATTTTCATGTCGTGCTTAGACTTGACGGCGCGGATGGCACTCAAGATCCGATCAAAGGTCGGCTCGTTGGGAGAACGCCCCGAAATTGCCATACAAAAAGTGGCAGCTTTACAACTCGCTGCTCGATCGGCAGCGGCCAGGATTTTTTCTTCGGCCAGCAAGGGATACTTGTCGATCTCAGCCGTCGATATCTTGGACTGCGAACAATAATGGCAATCTTCTGGACACAAACCACTCTGGGCGTTAAGTAAAAAATGCAGCCGCACCCGGTTGCCCCAATATTGACGACGCACGCGATAGGCCGCAGCGATCTGATCTAATAACTCGGTATCAGGGGCTTGCAAGACTGCCAGAGCATCGGCACGCGGCAATAGCTGACCAGCAAGAGCTTGATCGGCAAGGGCTTGCCAGTTGGGAGTGGTAATAACGGGAACAGAACTCATTGACAATCAGTGAAAATCTTTAGTACTTCATCCTATCGCAATCCTTGCACCGCTCCGTATTGTTGCAATTTTCTCCACAATTTAAAACAGATGAGGAGATAGGATTTGGAGGATGTTAGCAGCCAAAAATTGTCGTGTGCTAATATTGATAGTCAGTATTCCACATCGCTTTAAACATTCGTTCATGGGTCACATCTGCATCACCAGCTCTAATTTTTGGCTCTCCATCCACCAAAGTCTGTGGTGGGGAGAGCTATTTGGTGATGATTGGCAACTTGGTGAAATTTCCAGGTTAGTGATGGCTCTAGAGCGAATACTGCCCAGCGGAAGAGATAGGTCTGACCGCTTCATCTCTAAATAGTAACAGCTAGCTCAGAATTTATTCTTGGCTTGGTACTTGCCCCCGCTGACTTGCTCAGCGGGGGTGCTTGTATTTATGGGGACATAAAATATATGAATTCTGCAATATTCCAACAAACATCCCACGCTCTGCAACCTGATGTCTTGCAGCATTCAGTAGTGGTTTTTTCTAATAACTACTTGCCGATGGCACGAGTCAATATTCGGCGGGCTGTCACCCTGCTAGTTAGTGGCCGAGCGGAACCGTTAGAACTCGAACAAAATGAGTTTTGGCAGTTGCGATCGCCTTCGATTACTATCGATGTCCCTCACCAAATTCGCTTGCGAGTTTCCACGGCGGAACGCCTATGGAAGGTGCCGCCGGTCAGTAGGCGGGAGCTACTGCGGCGGGACAGTCACAAGTGTCAATATTGTGGTACCGGTAAGAGTCTAACGATCGATCACGTAATTCCCCGTTCGCGCGGTGGTGGTCACACTTGGGATAATGTGGTGATTGCCTGTGAAAAGTGCAATGGCCGGAAGGGTGATAAATATCTCTCGGAAACTAATTTTATGCTCAAGCACCGACCAAAAGCGCCGATGCATCCAGCGGTGGCTTTTGCCGAAAGCTTTTGGCACAGTCGTCAAGATTGTTGAAAAGCTAGTTGGCGTAGCTATATTTTTAGCTTCGTTACTTAATACGGATAATTGGATAGAAAAAGTAACCGAGACAAAATGAATCCAGCTGAAATGCTGGCCTTGTATATAGAACAAGAGCATTTTTCGATAAAATCCTATCCAGCTGTCTACAATTATGAACAACTCATTTTTTCAGCGCCGCCAGTTTTTGTTATGGGGCTTGGGAGCAGCCGGAGCTGGATTAGCTGCCAGCTTACGGCCACGGCAGTTAGCAGCCAAATCCAACCAGATCTTGACCCCCACCGCCCAGCCCAGAGAATTTACCGCCGCCGCCTCGCTATTGCCAGAATTTCAAGGTATTCAACAGTGGTTGAATTCAGCCCCGCTCACTAGGCAAGATCTCAAGGGTAGTGTAGTTTTAATTCAGTTTTGGACATTGGGTTGCATCAACTGCCAGCGAACTTTGCCTTACATTACCCGCTGGCATCAGCAGTATGCTCAGCAAGGACTGAAGGTAATTGGGGTGCATACGCCCGAGTTTCCTTTTGAGCGCAAGGTCAGCAATATTCAAGCCGCGATGAAACGTCATGGCATCACTTACCCGGTCGCTGTCGATAATAATTTCCAAACCTGGCAAGCTTACCGCAATGAATATTGGCCCCATTTATTTTTGGCCGATCGACAGGGCCTGATTCGCTATGATCACATTGGAGAAGGCGCTTATCCCGCAACTGCCCAAATGATTAAGAAATTATTGCAGTCATGACTAGTTCTCTTTTACCTGTCGGGTTAGCTTTTGGGGGTGGGGTGATTACGGTCTTGTCGCCCTGTGTATTACCAGTGTTGCCAATTATCATTGGTCGATCGCTGCAATCTCATCGCTACGGTCCTATCGCGTTGGTAGCTGGTTTAGTGGGCGGTTTTGCGGTGGCGGGGAGTTTGCTCGGTTTTGCGGCCAGCTGGATTCCAGATGTGGCTGATGGTTTGAGATCGATCGCCATCTTGATCCTATTGGTGATGGGCTTGCTTGCCATTTTTCCGCAGTGGGGCTATCGATTTTTTCGTTATTTCTCAATTAATTCCTCCAGTCCAACCCGATTGGGCATAGTCGGTGAATTCTGGTTGGGAACCCAGCTCGGACTGTTGTGGACTCCCTGTGCCGGTCCAGTGCTGGCCAGCATTCTATTATTGGCAGCCGTGCAGCATCAACCACTGCCAGCTTTTGGGATGTTGCTAGTCTATGGACTGGGAGCGGCCATCCCCATGTTGATGTTGGCTTATGGTGGTCGCTACTGGGGTCATCGTTTGTTACAGTTGCGATCGCATTCCAGTAAAATCCAAAGAGTTGGCGGCATCATGATAGTCAGTACCGCAATCGCGATGCTCTTAGGCATAGACGTGTGGCTCCAGCTGTGGCTAGCGCCACTATTTCCACCTTTACCGATCTAAAATTGCTATGGCTACCCCCAAAAAATCGCCGCCTGTTCCCCACCAGCAACTAGTAATCAAGCTTTTTCATGGCACCATTATTGTCAGCCTGATTTTAATGATTGGCAGTGGTCTCCAAATTTACAATGCCACACCAGTATTTGGCGGCAAAGAAGGCTGGCATTTTCCGGATTTTTTAACTTTGGGCGAGTGGCTAGCCGGTGGTCGCGACTGGCACTTTGCCATCATGTGGGTGTTTTCGTTTAATTTGCTCATTTATGGCATTTATATCTTCTTGACGAAGCGCTGGCAGCGCCGTTTTATTTCTGGTAGCGATCTCCAAGCCCTAAAAGTTAGTCAAAATCCTAAGCGCAAAGCCTATGCTTGGCATCGGCTGCTTTACACCGGCATTATTCCCATTCTGGTGTTAGCGATCGCCAGTGGATTAGCGATGTATAAACCGGTGCAGTTAGCATGGCTAGCTAATCTATTTGGCAATTGGCAAACCCTGCGCACCGCTCATTTTATGACTGTGCCAATTTCGTTGCTCTTTATGATTGTCCATGTATTCATGGGTCTAAAAGTTGGCGGGCTCAGGATTGTTCGATCGATGTTTTTGTAAATAAAACATATCGATGTTTTTGTAAGTGAAAAATGAAATGATCAGAACCCGCACTAAAAATTGCGATCGATGTCAGGCTATTGCTGAAATCATGTATCGAATTCAAGTTGACCGGTCTAGTCAATGGCAGTTTGTTTGTGGTGATTGCTGGCCACTAGTGAGTCACAACAATCCCGATTATGTCTACGGCGGTACCTGGAAAGCTCGTAAGCGATAACCTAACCAAAATTAATCTAAAATTCCAGAGGTCATAATGAATCCTAATTTTCTCAGTCGGCGGCAGTTGCTACAACTATCTGGTTTGTCGGGCATGGGTTTGTTGCTAAATGGTTGTCGATCGGCTCAATATGCAACACCCATTGGGGATGCGACAGGTCCCCTAAATCAAAGAGTCGAAGAGTTGTTGCTGAAACCCCAAGCCTTGGCAGCAGAATATCCGGTGAGTGCGATCGAACCCCAGGCGTTGTTGATTAATACGTTCGATCGAAAAAATACGCCGCAAATTGACCTCACTACTTTTAAGTTAGTGATTGATGGGGCGGTCAATCAGCCGATGCAGTTGAGTATGAGTGAGCTATCCAAGCTACCGTTGCAGTCGATGGTGATTCGGCATGTCTGTGTGGAGGGGTGGGCGGCGATCGTGCAATGGGGTGGTGTACGGCTGCGGGATTTAATTGCTTTGGCTCAGCCTAAAACTACGGCTCGTTATGTTTATTTTGAGTCGGGGGATGGTTACTACAGTAGCTGGGATATGCGATCAGCTTTGCATCCTCAAACGCTATTGGCTTACCAAATGAATGGTCAGCCGTTGCCGGTAAATAATGGTGCACCGTTGCGGTTAGCTGCGCCGATTAAGTTGGGTTATAAGCAGAGTAAGTGGGTAACGAGGGTGACTTTGATGAATGAGCTGCCTACGAAGCAAGGTTACTGGGAGGATCAGGGCTATGAATGGTTTGGTGGTCTGTAAATCTCTGTCCATCTGGGGTGAATTGAAACTATTCTGAGGCAATCATGGCGTTGAATTTATCAATTTCTTCATCGCAGCGCTTAACGCTCTCATCAAGATTTAGTTCCAAGAAAATTGCCCGAGCTTGCTGAAATTTGTCGAGAGCTGCAAGACCACCTGCTTTATCTTTTGTATATACAAGTGCTTGGTTAAACAGAAGAACTGCTTCGCCACGACGATTCCCAATTTCGTGATTAATTTCTAGAGACTGCTGAAAAAAGTCGATGGATCGTTGATTTTGTTCTATTGATCCGTAGGCACGACCTAAACCATTGAGAGACAATGCTTCCCCATTTGGGTCACCTATGATGCGATTAATTTCCAAAGACCGTTGAAAAAAGTTAATTGCTTCTTGATATTGTCCTAATAATTGGCATATGTTACCCAAATTAGCTAGAGAACTTGCCTTGCCATTGAGATTATCAAGTTTGCACCAGATAGTTAGAGATTGTTGAAAAAAGTCGATTGCTCGTTGGTATTCTCCTATTCCTTTATAGGCAATACCCAAACCATTAAGAGACAATGCTTCCCCATTTGGGTCACCTATGATGCGATTAATTTCCAAAGACCGTTGAAAAAAGTTAATTGCTTCTTGATATTGTCCTAATAATTGGCATATGTTACCCAAATCAGCTAGAGAACTTGCTCTGCCACTGAGATCACCAAGTTCGTGCCAGATAGCTAAAGATTGTTGATAAAAGTTGATTGCTAGTTGATATTGTCCTATCAATTCATATGAATTACCCAAATTAGCTAGAGAACTTGCTCTGCCATTGAGATCGCCAAGTTTGTGCCAGATAGCTAAAGATTGTTGATAAAAGTTGAGAGCATCCTCATAGTGAGATCTCCTGGACAGAAAAATACCAAAGTTATTTAGTGTACTTGCTAATGCTGATTGATCATTAAGTTTTCGGTATTGATCGATCGCCGTCTCAAAAGCCTCAATAGCTTGCTGTTGCTCCTGTTCTAGATTAGTAGCTTCACCTTTATCAATGCGTTTTGCATAAATTTCGGCGAGTTTCTGATAAAGCACCGGCAGATTAGCCGACTCCGGCTCTCTAGCTGCTAATTTCTGAATCTCCAAAATTATCTCCGCTGGCGGCGGCAGAAAATCATCACTATGCCGATCAATCAATGGCAAAGGTGCATAATCGCGATCCATAAGCTCGATCGACTCCGCCACTTCTTCCTCCGCATTAAACCGCAACACTGCCTTGCGCCAACTCCAAAAATCCGGCGCGCGGCAGCTCATCTCCTGCAAAATTGGATAAGTCACCCATAACACGATCGGATAACGAAACTCCCGCAGCCCTTCCCGCGTCCATTGCAAATAACCAAAAAACTTATCCAGATCACTCTGTTCATCGATCGATCTTGTTTTCACCCGCAACAGCCATTCTGCCCCCGTCACTGTCACCACCACTTGCTCCCCTGGTGGTAGCGCCAACTTCGCTAAACCCGCCCTTAAACTCGGCTCCATTCCCAACACCATCCGATGGGATTGAATCTGGGATTGCTTGGCTTCCAACTCATATCGATTGATCGTCCGTTGGCGCAGTCGCAAATCGTCGCAAGCCACCACTATTAAGGTCAATTGCTCCTGATTATTCTCGATCAAAGAAATCAAGCTTTCATAAATCTCTTCATTCGATGAAGTAGCCAATTCAGGAACTTGTGTCATTTAATAACCCCTTCCGGCTGAGTAAATCTCGGACAATTGGATTCAAGTCATACCATAACTCTGCATTACGATATTCCAGAATATATAGCCCGTGCAGTAAATCTAGGAATCTTTGATTTTCCACATCTTGAGGTTGAAATTCTTGATAGATGGATTGCAACATTTTATAATCGACTTGCCCCAGTACTTCGGCATATTCGATCTGCAACTCCGTTACGACCTCACTAAAAATTTGTTGATCGATCTTAACTTCCGGTTGATTCCATTGCTGTTTTCTAATTTGTCCCCGCAGTTCTAACATCACCTTGTCACAACAGCGATCAGCAATCCGAATAAACTCCCGTAATACACCACCGCTGAGGAGAATCATCTCTTGCTTGACTTGGGGATCGATCGAGTTGGCGGGTAATCTTCGATCGAGAATCTTTTCAAATAGCTCCACACAATCAGGGTCTGGAATGCGGTCAGTTTTCCTGACATCAACTTGGCTAAAAAACTTCGTCACCCGCATTGTCTGAATTTTTTTGATGTATGTCTTGATGCTGTTTTTGATAGAAACCTCACGCAAAGTTGCAATCGGCAGCGTATATATAATTCCAGTATGGGGATCGAGTAAAGACTGAATATTCTTACTAAAAATTGTTTCAGTAACACTCAAATCTAACTTATCCAAGTCGTCGATAATTACTAATACCTTTTGACCCGTGGCATTTTCAATATAGGATTGCAGCTGATTAATCTGAGCTACTAAATCTGAAGTTTTACGGGCAAATTCAATCGAGATTTCCTGCCGAATTACCGAGTTGATTTTTAGCTTAGATTTAATCTTGGCCAAAAAATCTAAAATAATCGGAATCCCACCTTTGGCGCTAATTTCGGCATTGACCTCAATTTCTTTTTCCACAGCTTGGGATTCGGTTTGGGTATGTTTCCCCAACCATCGATAAAACTCACGTTTGATACTAGGCTGAAGCTTAATTGATCGCCGCTCTGCATCTTCTAACAACTGCAACGCCATCGAAAACAAGATATTGACATGATCCACCGCTGAGCGCTCAATCGTATCGGCAATCGAATACATCACCACAAAATACCGCCCCGTGCCAGTCAGCCGAAAACCCAACTCCGCCAACAAGGTAGATTTGCCACAACCACGATGTCCAGTAAAAATCAACTTATTTGATGGGCTATCTTCGATCGTTTGCTCTAATTCATCAATCAACCCCATTTGGTATTCCACCCCCAACCGTGCCAAATCCTGCTGAGTAACCAGGGGATCAAGCTGGAGATTTCGCCCTGCTTTCCGAAAAATTTCCAAGCGCGCTTGCAGTGTTTCGAGGTTAGCCATGCGATCAAATATCCCTAGGATGACCTCTCCATTCTACCCAACCATGGAAAACCCCTCCGGCTTAAGCCGTTGTCTAATTAGATAGATGAGTAGATTTTGTCCAGCCCCAAACCTTGCAACTCATCAACCCCCGGCGGATAAGTCAGATTAAAATACAACGGGACGATCGTGATGTAGTTACCAGTAATGGCCTGCACATCTGTTTCCACATCCGCTGATAATTGCAGATGTTTGGGCTGGTCGATATCCTGTAAAACTTCTCCCGACAGCCAGTAATAAGTTTTGCCCCTAGGGTCTACCCGTTTTTGGAACGTATCAGTATAGCGGCGCAGTCCCTGCCGAGTAACTTTAATCCCGGCAATGGCCGCAGCAGGAACAGCCGGAATATTGATATTTAATAAAGTTGGTTCTTGTAAAGGATGCTGGGCAAAATGCGCTAATAGCTTGGCGGCAAAATCCGCTCCGGGCTGAAACTCGCGGATGGTAAAACTGGTCAGGCTTAAGGCCATACTGGGAATGCCCTCAATCACTCCTTCCATCGCCGCCGCCACCGTGCCCGAATAGAGAATGTCAGTACCTAAGTTAGCGCCATGATTAATCCCGGACAGGACAAAATCAGGGGGCTGATCAAGTAAAGCACCTAACGCCAGCTTCACGCAGTCAGATGGAGTCCCAGAACAGGCCCAAGCCTGCACATTGGCATCAAAGATTCCGGTTACTGGCTCAGCGCGAATCGGATCATGCATCGTCAGGCCATGACCGGTGGCCGATCGCTCTCGATCGGGACAAACCACCGTCACCTGATGACCTGCCCGCGCTAAGGTATTAGCTAGTACCCGAATCCCCTGAGCAAAAATCCCGTCGTCATTACTGATGAGCAAGCGCATAGATTGAATCCAGATTAACTTTCTCAATTCTCTGATATGTCGGTACAATATGGGTCGGGCAATTTCTGGCGATAACTCCATGAGTATTTCACTGAGCGAATTAGAACAACAGTTGACAGCACTCCAGACCGCAGCTACCAGCGCGATCGCAGCCTGTCCAGATCTGGAGCAGTTAGAACAACTGCGGATTAATTATTTGGGTAAAAAAGGTGAGCTGCCCCAAATTTTGCGCGGCATGGGTCAGCTTTCGGCTGAAGAGCGGCCAGCGATCGGGCTAGTCTCCAATCGAGTTAAAGATGTGATTCAAGATTTACTCGATCGCCAGAAGTCCACTTTTCAAGCAGCGCAAATCCAAGCTCAGTTGGCCGCTGAAACCCTCGATGTCACCATGCCTGGGGTCTATGTGCCCTTGGGACGGATTCATCCCCTGAATAGCATTATCGATCGAGTGACGGATATTTTTGTAGGTTTAGGCTACACCGTAGCCACCGGCCCGGAAATGGAAACCGACTACTACAACTTTGAAGCCCTCAACACCCCCGCCGATCACCCGGCGCGGGACATGCAGGATACCTTCTATCTGCCCGATGGCAATTTGCTGCGCACCCATACTTCGGCGGTGCAAATTCATTACATGGAAGAAAATGAGCCACCGATTCGGATTATTGCCCCCGGACGTTGCTACCGCCGGGATACGGTGGATGCTACCCACTCGGCGGTCTTTCATCAGATCGAAATTTTAGCTGTCGATCAAGATCTGACTTTTGGTGATCTTAAAGGCACTATTGCTGAATTTTTGGCTCAGTTATTTGGCATGGAGCTACCAATTCGGTTCCGCGCCAGTTATTTCCCTTTCACGGAGCCTTCGGCGGAAGTGGATGTGCAGTGGCAGGGTAAATGGTTGGAGGTGATGGGCTGTGGGATGGTTGATCCCAATGTGCTGACCAAGGTTGGTTATGATCCGGAGATTTATAGTGGCTTCGCGGCGGGTTTTGGGGCTGAACGATTAGCAATGGTCTTGCACCAAATTGATGATATTCGGAGGCTTTATACCAGCGATCTGCGTTTTCTGCGCCAGTTTTAACATATAAATAGAACTCAGGTTAAAGCAGATCGAACAAAGATTGGTCTAACTCATAGCCCAGAGATTTAGCCATAAACTTAACTGGAGTTCGATCGCTGATCCCTTGTTGGTGTAGCCAGTCCGATCCCCCGAAAACCTTATTCATCACCCAGATCTCCAGCGCCTCTGCATTGTACTGAATACCAGTCTGGGTTTTAAATTCGTGCGGCACCAACATAGCCGCGTATCTGGCCAGTTCACCAGTCTGTCGATCGATCACCAGTGGTAACCAAGGATATCTGCTATCTAAGCGAATAAACCACAACCGCACCTCCGGAATTTCAGACAATTCGCGGGGATCGGTAGCATCCCGGACAAAATCTATTTCAAACTGTATTCTAGCTGCCAGCAAAATATTAATTCCCTCGGCCAGTAGCAGTTTCAGCTGACTATCAGCAATAGTAGTATCCAAACTGAGTAATTCTGGGTGAGAAATGGGAATTTTATTCATAGGAGCGAGAGAAGACATTCTCCATGATTTTAGTAGTTTCTGGGGTAGTAGTACATCGACTACCTCTAAGTCAAGTGTCATTAAGCTGGTTTCTTTGTGCTACTAAGCCATAAGAATAAGACTCTACTTTAAATGTCTAGAAATTTTAAGATTGTCTGTATAATTACAACAGAGGCTGATCAGAAGTGATAGAAACATATCAGGATTCAACCTTAATTTTATAAATTTACAGCTCTAACAACAAAAATCACCTGTGTAAGTTGGTATTTGTTGCCAGGGTGCAGACGACCGCATATCTACAAAAACTTAAAAGGTGTGACTTAGTGTTGGAGAGCAGCAAGCTAAAACAATTATTGCGCAAGCGTTTGAATGGCAAAGATGCCGAAGGTGATGCGACGCAAGCTGTGAGCAACAGAGCCGACTCCGATGGTTCTGCCAACGACCCAGCTGCTGTTGGTTATGATTACGAGCCGCCGGGTTCATTAGCCCAGCAAGACACATCAGTCAGTAAGTTAATTATACCAGCGGTACGTGTTGATCCCTGGTCAATTTTTTGGCTAATCCTGGTCTCAATTACTGGTGGGATCGGCATACTTAGCTATATTTTACTAACTGCGGTACCACCGCCAGCAGACTGTGAAAAACTTTCCATATTATCAACAGACAGTCAGCGCCTCTCCTGCGCCAAAATCTGGGCAGAAACTGATAAGAAAGAGCAGGTGCTATCAGCACTCAGTGTCGTCAAAGGTTGGGACAAGGACAGCCCCTTGTACTCTAACGGTAAAATCTTATCAGATGACTGGTCATGGCAACTAATCAAAATCACGAAAAAAGAGCTGGCCGCTGATGGAGATTTAAAAAAGGCCATCAATAACTTTAAGGCTATTCCGACATATAGCACTGCCTACCCAGATGCTCAGGCTACCTCGGAAAAATGGCAGGAGCAATGGCAGCAAGGCAATGATATTGATGCTAAAGTTCAGCAATTTATCCAAGCTGGCGAGTGGACGAAGGGTGCCGATATGCTCAACACTCTCAAGTCAGTCCCCCATCCCTATTGGAATGCCACTCGTTTTAATCAGATGTCATCCCAATTTGTGTTGGAAAAAGAGGGTTGGGAGCACTTCCAAGATGCTGAAATTGTTGCTTATGGCGGCACCGTAGAGAATAACGAGAAAGAAAACAAAGAAAATCAGGCAGCTGGTCGTCCTCTTAAAAAAGTAACCAGACCCAAAGTTACTAGTAAAAAAGATGCCGTGTTTTATGTGATCGATCCCAACATTTTGAATAGGGCGATCGAACTAGCTGCCAAAGTACCACCCAAAACCTATCTCAAAGACAAGGCTGCCTCATTGCAAGAGCTGTGGAGTAAAACAATCATCGCGGTCGCCAGTGAAAAACTGCGCGTCCAAAAATACGATGAGGCGATCGCCATTGCCAAACGAGTTCCTAAAGGCTTAGCCATCCATGCCGAAGCCCAAAAATTGATTGCCGACTCTACCAGTGCCCAGCGCGGTCTAGGATCTAATGTCCAAAAACCAAGTGAACAAAAACCAGGCGAAGTGCTGGATAACTATATGCTGCTGACTCGTGCTCAACAGGCTGGAGCGCCGGGTTCGATCGCGAGTATGCAAAATGCGGTGGCACTAGCCAGCAACATTCCTAGCGGTCAACCGCTCTGGACAGAGTCCCAAGAATTTATTAAATTCTGGAATCAGCATATTCAACTGCTCAATGAGCAACCCACGATTGATAGCGCCCGCGCCGCTGCTAAACGTGGGGATTTAGCGAAAGCGATCGCGACTGGATCTAAACTGCCCCAGGATGGTATTGCTTATCGCAATCTGCAAGGTGAACTTCAGCAATGGCAGCAGACTTTAACGATGCTCACCATCCAACGAGACAAGAGAGTGTTGAAGACAGCTACCTCTTTGCATAACGGTGGTAGAATCGCTCCGGCGATCGCGATGGCTACGCGGATTCCTAGCGATAGTCCTGTGTACGAGGAAGCTCAAAATATCGCTAAACGCTGGCAACAAGATCTACCAGCAGTGCCCAAAAAACCCTAGTTGATCGGATCGATAGCTGGGAGAATTACAATATGGCTAATTCAAGACAACGTAGTCAACATTGGCGACGGTTTGGACTACAGCAAATTGAAAAGGAACTACACAAAGTTGATGAACGCCTTCAGTCATCACCTTTGTCATTGATTGATCGACTGTTTTGGCAAGGACGGCGGCGAGAACTACGCGTCGCCGCCTCGATCGTGCGGGGATTATCACCAGCAACAGCGCCTGATCCAGGGATACTGTTGGCGAGTCCGGAACCGGTATTACTGGCGGCACAGCCCGTGACCGACATTACGCCTACCACCACTGAAAAAATTTTCACGTTATTTAGTAAAGGCTTCCGATCAATCGATAATTGCACTGGCCAGCCCCTCGAAATTGATGTACTTCAGGTAGCAAAACGCCAGCAGTTACTGCAAATTATCTGCCAACATTTTCAGGAAACCCTCCAGGCGCTGCACGTAGATAATGTGGCACCCGAGCAGTTACTCCTCAGTCAGAGCAGTATTTTGGCGGATATCTGGGCCGATAGTACTAGTCACTTCTTTGGTCGTTACTATAGTTTGCCAGTGCTGGAGCAGACCGTGGAGGTGGTGCCCACCTTGCTGATCGATCGAGAGCTAATCACTCAACAGCTCTTGAGCCACATCCCACTGACTAGCGAGTTATTTGGTTATTTCTTATGGCAAGAGGGGGTGTACGTTGATAACCGTTGGCAAGCCTATGACACATCACCAGCTAACGACTATATCCAAGATTTGCTAGCCAATACTGTTATCCAAATTGCCAATGCGATCATCCAACCATTCCTAAATCGTTTTAGTGATTTAGAACTAGTTAAACAAAAGTTTTATCATCCCGACTTACTAGCCACCAGAGACATTACTCGCTTCCGTAATCATTTGTCTTGGCATTACTACCTTCAAAAAAAATATCTTCAGCCGATCGCCATTTTCGAGAGTAGACATCAGCTATTAGTTTTGCGAGCCACCGGAATTGAACAACGCTCGGTCTATGCTCCCCGCCGTCCAGAACTATCTCAACTAAATGGCCTACCTTGGCTAGTTACCATCTTGCTAGAAATTAGAGATGCGATCGCCCCACCTTGGCAAGCCATTACTATCTTTTTAGGCAACGCTTTAGTTTATTTCTTGACCGAAATTGTTGGGCGGGGGCTGGGCTTAGTCGGACGGGGTGTGCTGCAAGGTTTAGGACAGGCTTGGCAAGAACGGCGCTAATTTATTTGCTGATCGGTGTGGAACATTTGCTGATACATTAGGTCATGGAGGATTAAGCAGGACACATCGTTAAGCTAATCCGCCATGACTCAGTCAATCTCTCTATCTTGGTCACCTAACCAGACCCAGACCCCCATCCCCAGAGTGCAAGTAGACAAGCTATCCAACAATGAGCTGATTCTGCAAGCTCAATCTAGCATCCATCCTGATCGGGCGGCAATGACTGAGCTCATGCTTCGTTACCGTTCCCATGTGGATCGGTTGCTGTACCACTTGGCTCCCGACTGGCAAGATCGATCGGATCTTTCCCAAGAAGTTTGGATTCGCGTTTATCGCAATGTTAAAAATCTTAACGAGCCAGAAAAATTTCGGGGGTGGTTGAGCCGCATTACCACCAATTTGTTTTATGATGAGCTGCGCAAGCGCAAGCGAAATAGTCAACCGCTGTCTCTTGATGCGCCGATTTTGTTAGATGGTGGGGAGTTGGATTGGGAAATTGCTGCTGATGCGCCCAGCCCAGAAGATAACTTAGCAACTCAAGAATTTTATGAACAGCTGCGGGTAGCAATTGCTGATTTACCAGAAGCTTTTCGTCAGACAATTATTCTGAGGGAAATAGATGGTAGATCCTATGAGGAAATTGCCGAGACCACTCAGGTATCGATCGGGACAGTTAAGTCTCGAATTGCCCGAGCGAGGCTCCGTTTACAGCAGCAGTTGAGTAGTTATCTAGATAAGTGATCACTTGCTAAGTTAATTATTAATAGTTAACTTTTAATTAGTTAGTGTTCATAATGGAAATCGAGTAGTAATATTTTTTCGTTAGAGTTTCAGGTAGCCCGGAGATAAAGCCATGTCAGATCATGCCGAAATTGCCAATATCGATAAATTTGAATTAATGAGCGCGTACCTCGATGGTGAGGTGACGGCTAATGAGCGCCAGCAGGTAGAAAACTGGCTCCAGAATGATGCAGTATTCAAAGCTCAATACCAAAGAATGCAAGGTATGCAGCGAGCTGTGGGTCATTTACCAACAGCGGAAGCTGTCGTACCTGTGAATATATTAGCAGACCAGGTATTCGCCAAAATTTTAGAACGTCGTCAGTCTAAATGGTTGAAGATTGGTGGTGGAGCAATTGCCGCCGCCTTAGTAGCGGTGGGTAGTGGTTTTAGTGGTATTTGGAATGGCTCTGGCAATGTTGTACCGCAGTTGGCAAAGCTTTCTCTGCCGACAACAGGGTTGGCTAAACTGGAAATAATTCCTAATCCAGCTCCGATGATGGTGGCTTTAAATAATTCGATCGTTAAGATTCCCCAGAGTCAGAAACCAGCGAAGATAGCTGAAGACAATGACTTAGGATTGTTTGACGCTTTGGACTATAGCGACGATATTTAAGCATCGAGATTTTTAGTCGGGTGCTACCAACTTCTCTCCCGCTTATGACAGCGGGATTTTTGTGGCTATGATGAATCCAGTTAATGACATTATTTCGAACTATGCGGCTGGCTATTTCCTGATGGCAGAAGAGCAGGGCTTGCAGTGGTATTCTAGCAACCGCCGGGCAATTATCCCCTTAGATGGGGGCTTTCGTTATCCGAAATCGTTGCAACGGGTAATTAATCAACAGCGCTTTACGGCGGCGATCGATCGAGATTTTACTGCGGTGGTGGAGGGTTGTGCCGATCGAGCTACCACATGGATTTCGGACGAGCTAAAGGAGCTATATCATTTATTGCACCGCAATGGCTGGGCGCATAGTTTTGAGACTTGGCAAGGAGATCAGCTGGCGGGCGGGATTTTGGGGATTGTGATCGGCGGGGCTTTTATTGGAGAATCGATGTTTTTCAATATTCCGGAAGGATCGAAGGTCGCGATGGTGATGCTGGTGGAGCATCTGCGCCAGCGCAGGTTTACGTTGTTTGATGCCCAGATGCAAAACCCGCACTTAGCCAGATTTGGGGCTACTGAAATTGACAATAAGGTTTATAGCAGCATGTTATCTACAGCGGTGGCCAATAACTGTCGATTTTAGAGATTCTTTTGACTACTTTATCTATGGCTATTTATCGCTGTTTTTATTAGTTTAAATGCACTAACTTCATATCCACTGGTTGGACAATTAATTGTGACGGATTCATGCCAGCACAATCAATACCTAGGTAGGAGCAAATATTCAGAATATTGCTAATCCCATAGTCTATTTGCTGACAATCTGTCCCCCGCAGCTGTTCTAATAAGTTACTAAAATGCTGTTCCAGATTAGACTTAATGCCTAATGCCGCCCGCAAGTGCTCAACTAATATTCTGAGCATTCGGTGTGTTTCTTTGGCGAAAACACTGGGCGCTAGTTGAATATCATAAATGTCTTGAGTAATCTTGGCCGAGAGCAGTCGATGGGAACGGCAATAGTGCAAATCACCGCTGATAATTTCCTGGGCTATTACTTCCATCAATTGCCCAGTGACATATTCCATCACAGCGGGCGGCTGCGTAAGGCCAGTCTGATTCGATGTAATCAAAGAACGTTGATGGAGAGCCTCCAGCGCCTCAAAAATCTTCCGCATCGGCACCTGAGTTTCAGCTTGCAGAATCCGGATCTGGCCACGGCCTCGATTTATAGCTAACCAATACATCAGGGAGCGCTGCAAAGGTGACAATCTTTGAAATTGCTGATCGAATAAATTCCATAAATCACCAAAAACAGTGTGGCCATACACCAAGAACTGGGATAGATCACCACCAAAAAGATTTTGGATTTTGGTGGCCGCAATTTTTAGCATTAAGGGATTGCCATCAAAGTGCTGAATGAGGGTGTCTTGCTCGACAATATTGGCCATCCAGCCTTTATCGACCAATATCTGTTGGCCAGCAGCGTAAGACAAACCCTTTAAGGCGATCGATCGCACGGGCAAATGCTCACCACCCGACTGTTCTAAGATCTGTGGTTGTTCACGGGAGGTAATGAGTAAGCAGCTTTGATGGTTGATCGTAGCAATTTTCTCCAATAGTTGATGATAGGCTTCGTAACCGGGGAGGCATTGACCAGCCTGATCGCCAGCTTGGAGAATTGAGTCTACATTGTCTAAGATGAGCAGGCAGCGTTTTTGCTGGAGCTGTTGCATCAACAAGGATATCGACGGCGTTTGATCATCAGCCAAATTGCGATCCAACAAAACTGTCAATATATCGGCATACAGAACTTCTGGTAAGGGAGCGGATTTCAAACTACGCCAAATGATGTAGTCAAACTGTGACTCCAGCTTCTGGGCTAGTTTAATAGCAAAGGTGGTCTTCCCCATCCCCCCCAAACCATGGATACTGACCAACCGACAACGATTCCAAGCAATCCACTGTTCTAATTTGGTTAGTTCTGATTGACGACCATAAAAAATTGAAACATCGATCGCCTCACCCCAATCTTGGCTGCCAGTGTTTAGCTCGATTTCGGAGTCATTAATAATGACAGAATGACGCAATTGATAACGACGCAGGACAGAGCGTAAATTTTTTTTAGAGACTTTTTCACCGATTGCTGTCGATAATACCCGCCACAAATGAGAAGCAATCTGGCGAATGTAATCTACTTGATAGCCAAAGTGGTCAGCAATTTGTTGATACGATCGACCGTCCCAGGTATGGCAGAGAACGATCGATTGCGTATCACTCAGTTGACCGCCCGGATTACCTTCTGGTAGAAGTTGATCAATAATCGCCAGCAGCTCTTGACCATGAGAAGTTAGCGCCTGAGAAGAATTATTGGAGTAAGTCATGGGATGTGGTTCAGCGATGAATAGCAATCAGTTCTCCGTAGTTGAGAGCTGCACAATTTACCTAGCAAGTTAAATACAATTGATGATTCGACACCGTGGTGTTTTACCTACCTACAAACATTACTATTGAAATAATTAATTTGCTGGTCTGAAAAAGGTCAGAAAAAAAGTCGGATCACTAGTTGTAAATAGAGGAGACATAATGCCTCTTCCGGCATTGATTTTCTGCTGTTGTCATAGAATTCTGGTGTTAGAATAGCGAGGTAATTAGCTAAAATAATCATCAAAAAATGATTTCATCAGCTACTAACTACCTAAATATTGGCTTTGCCCAAACCTTTGCGAAATTTTCTAACCATTTTTTGAAATGGCGAACTCAAAATTACATAATGTATTATTTTTATTTCATGCAGAAAGACTAGAATAGGTAAAAACTAAAAGTGCAGATAACGGAAGAAGAAGCCTTTAATTTTACGAAGCAGGTTATCGGAAATTCTCAACTAAGGACGGTTGAAGAATTAGTCCTGAGACAGTCTTGGTCTGGTCGCTCTTACGGACAAATTGCTAATGCTTGTGACTATGACTATGGCTATATCAAAGATGTTGGTTCACAGCTGTGGCAGCTCCTAAGCAAATCATTGGGCGAGCCAGTAAAAAAACAGAATTTGAAAGCCGTTTTATCGCAGCACTATCAAAAATGGCAAAGCTCTAATAAAACAGCTTCAGGGAAACGCCAAGATTGGGGTGGTGCGATCGATATCTCCACCTTTTATGGACGCACCACCGAATTAGAAACTCTGACCAGTTGGGTGATGGCAGACCGCTGTCGCCTGGTAGCCGTTTTAGGGATGGGTGGGATGGGCAAAACCTCCCTAGTCGTCAAATTTGCCCAGCAACATCAAACCTCTTTCGACCGCTTAATTTGGCGATCATTACTCAATGCGCCGCTGCTGCCCGACTTACTAGCCGATCTCATTCAAAATTTATCACCCCAACCGATCGCTAGACCACTACCAGATATTCCAGCTCAAATCTCCGAACTATTGCATTTATTGCAACAGCAGCGCTGTCTAGTAATTTTGGACAACATGGAGTCTATTTTTCAACAAGGCACCGCTGTTGGTACTTACTTAACCGGTTATGAAAAATATCAAGATTTACTAAAAAAATTAGCAGAAATTAGTCATCAAAGCTGCGTGATGCTGACCAGTCGCGAGCAACCAAAAGAAGTGGCTCTCGGCATCGGAGCCCTGACACCAGTGCGCACTTTGTCCTTACTGGGTATTACCTTATCGGAAGGGCAATCTATTCTTGCCGATCAAGGATTTACAGCAGTAGATGATCAAGATCTCACAACTATTCTCCAACACTACGGCGGCAATCCCCTCGCCCTCAAAATTGTGGCTGCTGGCGTTCAAGAAATGTTGAGTGGCGAGTTACGCTTTTTGCTACCTTATTTATCCACCAGTTTATTACAATTCACGGACATCAATGATCTGCTGCATCGTCAACTAGAAAGAACATCACCACCAGAAAAACTTGTGATGTACTGGCTGATGATCAATCGATCACCAGTACCACTAGATACGCTAGCTGCGGATATTTATCCAGGTACCTTAACGCAGTTGCCCCAATTATTGCTTACAATGCAAGCTTTGAAAAGGCGCTCCTTAATCGAGCAATCTAGCTCAGGTTGGTATCTTCAGCCAGTCGTCATGGAATTTATCACTGCTCATTTTATTACCCAAGTTACTGACGAAATTATCACTGCCCAGCCGAATATTTTGTGTAATACAGCATTGCTCAAGAGTCAAAGCCCCAGCTATATTCGGCAAACTCAAATCCGGCTAGTTCTTCAGCCTATTTTGCAACTACTCAGTCAAAAATTGGGCATTAGTAAGGAGTTATCAATTCAGGCCATCCGCGCTTTACTACACCAGTTACAGCAGACATCCCAGCCATTTCCAGCCTATGCACCTGGTAATCTGTTGAACTTACTAAAAAACCTCGCACCTGACTGGCAATATTTAGACTGCTCTCAATTGCCAATCTGGCAAGCCGATTTTGTGGGGAGTACCTTACAAAATACCGATTTTAGTAGTGCTACTTTTCAAGATTGTCTTTTTATCCAACCCTTTAGTGCTGTTCTCAACGTTACCTTTAGTCCTGATGGTGAACTACTTGCCGCTAGTAATGCCAATGGCGAAATTCAAATTTGGCGACTTCAGGATGGTCAATGCCTTCAGACTTTGTCCGGTCACCAAAATTGGGTCAGGGGAATTTCTTTCAGCCCCAATGGTCAGCTGCTGATCAGTACTTCTGATGACTTGACTATTAAAATATGGGATGTCCAAACTGGTACAGCCCAAAAAACTATTCACAGCAACAGTTTTCCTTTGTATGCTAGCTTTTGCCCTACTGGTCATCGGTTAGCTACCACTCATGCCGATGGCTACATCAAAATCTGGGATGTGGCCACGTGGGAACTCCACCATGAGTTCTTAGCTCATCAAGGGTGGGCTTGCCGTGTCCACTTTAGTCCTGATGGTCAGCAATTAGTTAGTAGCGGCGCTGATAATATCGTAAGGTTGTGGGATCTGGCTCAGTACCATTGTTTGCGCGAAATGATTGGTCATCAAGCCTGGGTTTTCTCGGTGATGTTTAGTCCAGATGGCCAGAAAATTCTGAGCGCTGCTCTCGATCACACGGTACGGATTTGGGATCAGCCGACTGGTGCTTGCCAACATGTTTTGGTTGGTCATACCGACTGGATCTGGTCGGCAGTTTTCAGTCCTGATGGTCAACAAATTGCTAGTACTGGCAACGATCATACGATTCGCCTGTGGGACAGCAACAGCGGTATTTGTCAGCAAGTTATTCAGGGACACACTAACCGGATTTGGTCGGTAGCCTATCATCCAGCAGGCGATCGATTAGCCACTGGCAGTGATGATCAAACTATCCGGCTGTGGGATGCTCAAGATGGAAAATGTCTACAGGTGATTCAAGGGTGGCTCAACTGGGTGCTATCGATCGATCTCCAAGCTGATGGGAAACAACTAATCAGTGGACACAACGATCATATTGTCCGGGTTTGGAATATTGCCAGTAAAAAATGTACCCAGGAATTAATCGGTCATCATCAACCAGTGCGCGCCGTAGCTTTTCACCCCACATTACCCCTAGTAGTTAGTGGTAGTGATGACAAAACCATTAAAGTTTGGAATCTCGCCGACCAGTCATCGGTCTGTGCCTGCACTATGAGTGGTCACACCGATGGCATTTTAGCGGTAGATTTTAGTCCTAATGGCCAGCTGTTGGCCAGTGCTAGTGGCGACAAAACTATTCGATTGTGGCACCCTGAGCGTAACGAATGTCTAGCTTGTTTAAGCGGTCATCAGGATAAGGTGCTCGACTTGGAGTTTAGTGTTTGTGGTCAATACTTAGCTACCGTGAGCGAGGATCAAACAGCCAAAATCTGGAATGTGAAAACAGAGCAGTGTATTTATACTTTTACTGGTCATATCGATCGAGTCATTGCTGTTGCCTTCCATCCCGATGGCCAACAGGTTGCTAGTGCCGGTCAAGATAATCACATCAAGGTTTGGAATTTTCATACAGATGAAATGATCCTAAATATTGACTATCCGAGTGGCTGGGTGCTCGCACTCACCTATAGCCCCTGCGGGCGCTGGCTGGTCAATAGCGGAAACGATCACAAAGTATGTGTGTGGGATGCGGTCACAGGTGAATGCCTCCGGTCTATGAATAAACATACTGATTGGGTGTGGGATATCGCAATCAATCCGATCGATGGCAGTATTGTTAGTGCTGGTGCTGATGAAATGATCTATTTCTGGGAAGAACAGACCGGGGAATTTCAAACAGCTCTGCGCGTAGCTCGCCCTTACGAAAACATGAATATTACAGCGGTTCAAGGTTTGACTCTCGCTCAAAAAGACAACCTAAAAAAATTAGGGGCAGTGGAAGTCCCGACTACCTCAGATCAAGAAGATAACAAGTTGCTACCAATTAACTTCCGGAAAAATAAAGGACGATTAGCAAATTAGGGTTTGTTTGAAATCAGCATTTTATTAACTACAACTATGCACTCAACAGAATCAGATACGTCCTCACCAGCGCCTTTCATCCCCAAATCAATCAACGAGACGATCATTCCCGACGAACAAGCAGATCAACGGATAGCAGCGATTAAGAAAAGACGACAGGAGCACGATGATCAGGTTCTCAACGTTGATATTTGCTTCTATTTCGATCCAGAAGAAATTGCTTACATTCCCGCAGCGATTAAGCTTCAGCATCTCGGGAGTGCGAAACTCGATAAACAGCCCCTACTGGGCACTCTTCTCACTTTTACTACCGCAGAATTACAGCTCTATCAAACAGATTGGATCGCTCAAATTTCTGAGGACAGCGACGTAACTCGGCGATTAAAAAATAAATTATTAGCACCCTGTACATTCCCCCTGGATATTCCCGGCTACGTGTTTCATGCGGCACCAGTCACGCCCAGAATTGATGATAACCGGGCGCAGTTTAATCAAGGCGACCGGATGATTTTTAATGGTGATGGCATGATCTATCGCCTGAGTTTGTTTGGTGGCCAACCGATCCTCAAAACTCGGCTCATGAAAACCCCTTGCTACTATGCCGATTTAGCCACTCAAATTATTCCAGAATATGGTAAATGCTTCTGGCCTTTTTTAGATGGTGGCATGGTCCGCACTAGCCTGTTGCTGGGGTCGCGTAGTCAGGCTAACACCGCTTTTGTTGTCACCAAAGATCAGCTAATTGTGACCTTTGATGGTGCCCGCCCCACCATTATTGACCCAGATTCACTAGAAATTTTAGATGCCGTGGGTCGAGCTAACGAATGGCTAGGACTAATTCCCAACTTTCTAATTCCTCGCCCCTTCCAGCAGATTTTTGAGCCTTATTCAACCAATGCTCACCCAGTCTGCGATCACTCGCTACTACCCCATCATCCCGATAACAATAACCTTTACGCCGTAAATTATTCTCAGGGCATGACCCTGTTAAATGTGATTAGTCGGTTGCGGAAGTGGTTGCTAAGTAGTTTTGGTCAGCAAGGCCGGGTTTTTACGTTCCCCTTCGGTGGCTTTACCGATATCGTGCGCTACCATCCGGGAAAGCCCTTGGATCGCTGGCGGTTGTACTTACCGGGCAATGAACCGGTGATTGTGGAGCAGGCTGCTCACCAAATGGCCTTAACCGAAGACTATATTTTAGTGGGCGATATTGCCTTTGAGTTAGAAACCTCTCAAATTTTTGGCCCCTTTTGGTTCGGCAAGATTCGGGCCAAAATCCGCCAGTGTCAGCAGAAGGACAAGATTCTGAGCAAGCTAGCCTCTTACTCCTTGCACGTCGGGAACTGGCTATCCACAACATTTTTTAAGATGGTGTTGCCCTTACCTCATGCCAATATTTATCTGGTGCGGCGTGCTGATTTACAGAAATATCAGCCTGGCTTGAGCGATCGACCGGGCTTTTTCAAATTACCGCCCCAGATTATGGCTACTAAGATTACACTCCCTCGGGAGGTTGCTCATTTTGTGGTCGATTACCAAAACCCTGATGGTGTTATTACCTTGAATGCCACGCACAATGTTGGTTGGGATGTCACCGAGTGGATTGGAGAATTCGATCAATCAGTTAATGATAAAAGTTGTCGGCAAAAGCTAGACCGGTGGGTTAATCAAAGACTTTTCCAGACTATCGATCTTTTAAAGCCTCTGCTTCGGGGTAAGTCTGCCGCGACTACTAATATAATTTACAATTTTATCGATCGATATCAAAAGCTCTTAATCATTGAGGATCTCCCCGATCAGCGCAAAAATCTAAACAAGAAAGACTTAATTGGCATGTCGGCCAGCCCCGTTGATCTGAATGTCCTAGCACGCTACCAAATTGATGGCAAGACTGGCACCATTTTAAAATCCACCTTCTTGAGTGAGCCAGGTACCAAAAAAGAAGAAGGTGGCCGGAATACTTGGTCGCCTTCGGTGAATACCTCACGTAATTTACAGCGTGAGCAGGCTACCGAAGCATCCACCACTATCAAAAATTTGTACTGGATGTCCTGGGGACATTCCTGGGAAATGGTGCCCAAAAGAATTTATTTAGCCTATAAAGATCGAAATGTACGCACGATACCGATCGAAGCAATGGATGCGATCGATAGCGATAAACCCATGACCCTACTCCGGTTAGATACTGAACAGATGGCGATCGTTGATTCCTTTGAATTCCCGATCGGCTATTTTGTCCGTGCTCCCCAATTTATTCCTAGCTCCGAGCCTTGTCCGGATGGATTAGACCCCAGTATTCATGGTTATCTGTGCTGTGCCGTTTTAGCGGATGATCATCAAAATCTGGCTCGCGATGAATTTTGGATATTTCATGCTGACGACCTCAAAAACAAGCCAATCTATCGTTTGAGCCACCCTGATGTCAATCTGGGGCTGATGATTCACAGTACTTGGTTCCCGTCAGAGCGCATGGCTGCTGCTCAAGAAAAATATTCCCCTGAAAAACGAGCCGAGATGCGTCGCCACTTTATAGAAAGCGATTATCAGGAATTTGCGGCTCAACACATTTGTAAAAAAGTTAACAAGCTTTACCAGGAAGTGGTTGCTGAACATTTTATTCCGCAAACTTTAGAGAAAGAAACCCGTGCGGCGCTCATTCGCAAAAGAGATTTTAATTAACGTGAGTTCGGGATAAGGAAAGAAAAAAAGGGGCAAAACAGATAGTCTGGAGGTACCAATCAACCAAAAATCTGGATTGCCTTATGCCTAGTTTAGAAGAACTCTTTTGTTCCGTCGATGATTTCTGTCAAATCTTT
>JANOQI010000032.1:0-48467 GCA_031414775.1 Synechococcales cyanobacterium VAR_4_metabat_354 | reverse complement strand
AAAGATTTGACAGAAATCATCGACGGAACAAAAGAGTTCTTCTAAACTAGGCATAAGGCAATCCAGATTTTTGGTTGATTGGTACCTCCAGACTATCTGTTTTGCCCCTTTTTTTCTTTCCTTATCCCGAACTCACGTTATACTAGAAAATCATGAGAGGGTCGAAAATCATTTTATACATCACTATTCCATCTTTAGACAAAATAAACCTAGTATAAAAGGTTTATAACAAGTCCCATCAGCCAGTTGTAAGTCCAGCTTTTTCGCTGGGTATCAGAGGTATACTGAAAGCAGTCTGCTACCCATGTATAAGCGATGTTTGCTGGTCTTCAACGATTCCGAGAAATAATTGCAAACTGGTGGACAGAGTTCACACTGCAAACCAAGCTGATGGCAGCAGCAACTCTAGTTGTCTCCCTGATTGTCAGTGGCGTAACGTTCTGGGCAGTCAACACTATTCAAGTCGATGCCAGAAGCAGTGATACCCGCTTTGGTCGAGATTTGGGGTTGCTTTTGGCGGCAAATGTTGCCCCGCAACTAGCCGAAAATAATTTAACAGAATTTGCCAGATTTTCTAATCAATTCTACAAAACCACTTCCAGCCTGCGCTATATCCTCTACGCCGACCAAACCGGTACTATTCGCCTAGGAATTCCTTTTTCCGAATCCGAAGTCCAAAACTCATTAATGATTGAACGGCGGATTCAGCTGCCGGAACAACGAGAGGGCAGTGATTCAATTCTGGCACGGCAACATCGTACTCCCAATGGAGTAGTTACCGATATATTTGTGCCAGTGGTTTTTGAAGGTAAACCTTTAGGGGTGCTGGCACTGGGCATCAATCCTAACCCCACCGTTGTCGCTTCATCTGGGTTAACTCGGGATGTAACGATCGCAGTGTTTGTTTCGATCTGGGTGATGGTCATTTTAGGGGCTGTTTTTAATGCCTTGCAAATTACTAATCCCATCAAAGAACTGCTGTCTGGTGTTAAAAACATTGCCGCTGGTAACTTCAAACAGCGCATTAATCTACCTCTGGGCGGCGAGCTGGGCGAATTAATTGGTAGCTTCAATGAGATGGCCGAAAAGCTGGAGATCTATGAAGAGCAAAATATTGAAGAACTCACTACCGAGAAAGCTAAGTTAGATACCTTGGTATCGACCATTGCCGATGGAGCCGTACTAATTGATAAAGACCTGCATGTGGTGCTGGCCAATCTCACCGCTCGCCGATTGTTTGGCTGGGAATCAGAAGTCGTTGGCACCAGTATTTCGGATATTTTGCCGCCCAAGGTATCGATCGAACTGACTCATCCCCTTCAGCAAATTGTGACTGGTGAACTAGAGAGTGGCGAATTTCGAGTACTATCTGGCCAGACCACCAATCGCAATCTACGGGTATTACTGACCAAGGTACTGGGGCAACGGGTGGCCATGACCATTCAAGATATTACCCGCGAAGTAGAACTAAATGAAGCTAAGAGTCAGTTTATTAGTAATGTCTCCCACGAGCTGCGCACGCCGCTATTCAACATTAAGTCTTTTATTGAAACCTTGCATGAGTATGGTGCCGACCTCAGCGAGGATGAGCGTAAAGAATTCTTGGATACTGCCAATCGAGAGACCGACAGGTTAACCAGACTGGTAAATGATGTCTTAGACCTGTCTAAGTTGGAATCTTCTAAAGTTTATAATTTTGAAGCAGTGGAAATGTTTCAGGCGATCGATCAAACTTTGCGCACTCATCGCTTAAATGCTCGCGATAAAGGCATTGAAATCATTCAAGACATTGAGCCACAATTACCGACTATCCTCGGCAATTACGACCTGTTACTTCAGGTACTGGCCAATTTGGTAGGAAATGCGCTGAAATTTACCCATAGCGGTGACCAAATTGCCATTCGTACCTATGTAGTAGATAAAACCATCGCACCACAGGTAGTGCGCGTCGAGATTTCCGATACCGGCATTGGCATTGCCCCAGAGGATCAAGGCGCCATATTTGATCGGTTTTTCCGGGTAGAAAACCGGGTACATACTCTAGAAGGCACCGGTTTAGGGCTATCGATTGTCCGGAACATCATGGATAAGCATCACAGCCAAATTAATTTGATCAGCGAGGAAGGGGTTGGTACCACTTTTTGGTTCGACCTTCAGGTTTTTCAGCCTACACCCACGACACCAATCAGTCCCGAAACTGTAGTTCAGGTCTAATAACTCTCCACTCACTGCCACCTAGTTCTCTAGCAACTACCGTCTTGAACGCAGGTCACCTGCCGCTGTAAACGACCTTGCAGACGGGGATTAGACAAAACCAGGTTGGTAATTTCATTGAATCTTTCCATACCCAAACCGTAACCCTGAGCAATAGATTTGGACTGATTGCAATAGCTCACAAACACTCTACGAGCATCACCGGGCAAGCTGCTCATACTCTCCGGCTGGTGACACATTAAGTTAGGCAAATTGCCTTCCACTCTTTTGCTAATAGTCTCTAAGGCCGAAATCCGCAGTGGTTCAATTTCAATGAGAGCCTTAGCATACTTTTTAAGTTCAGGGCTACTGACTCCTTCGGTAGACGACGCTTGCGAAAACTGTTGTTGCGAAAAACGCTGTCGGGCTGTCCCAGCTTGGGCAGCAACGATGCCAACTTGCCCTCCACCAAACATTATTGTTAAGCAAATGACGGCGGAGCGAGATCTTGATACGGAGCGAAGTGAGGTGATCATTGGGTTAAAAAAGCAAGTTGACCGATAAATTGCTTGAAGTATTCTAGGCTAGATAAGTTCCAAAAAAAGATGCAATTTTAATAACTTCATCATAATTTTATAATCATGCAAGAACTAGTAGTAGCAACCGGCAATCAAGGAAAGCTCACTGAAATGCAAGTTTACTTGGCAGAAACAGGCTGGCAGTTAAGCCTCAAGCCAGCAGAGTTGGATGTAGTCGAAACCGGCACCACTTTTATGGAAAATGCTTGCCTCAAAGCCAGTCAAACAGCTTTAGCTACTAATAAATGGGCGATCGCCGATGACTCTGGCCTAATGGTTGATGCTTTGGATGGGGCACCAGGAATTTATTCGGCCAGGTATAGCGATACCGATAGTGGTCGTATTACCAAGCTGTTAAATGAGCTAACTGGAAAGATCGATCGACAGGCTCAGTTTGTTTGTGCGATCGCCATTTCTCAACCAGATGGCCTAATTGTGATCGAAACAACTGGTATTTGCCGAGGAGAAATTCTGCTTGCACCCACTGGTGATGGCGGATTTGGCTATGACCCCATCTTTTATGTGCCAGCACAGGGCATGTCTTTTGCCCAAATGTCTCCCAACCTCAAAAAACAAATCAGCCATCGCGGTCAAGCGATGGCTGAAGCTCGGCAAAAACTAGCTGAGTTAGTTTAATCGACAATAGCCGAAGAGCGGCGGCGGCGGCGGCGATTGGCTAGTTCAGAGCTGGTTTCTTCTTCCATTATGGCCACTTCTTCCGGCATCACCACTGGCAATGAAGTTACGCTGGCCACTACTGGCTCTGGGGCATAATCAAAAATTAGTGGCAGGGGAAGTGGCTCCACAAAGCTCATGGTTTCCTCTTCCACCGGATCATTGGTTTCAACTACCGTTACTATTTCCGGAACTGGCTCCGGCAAAGTACCAAAAGGAACGATTGTCACAATCGCCGTCCGGGGATTGCGGATTTCCTGTTCCAGCTTGATCAGCGGGGAAACGCCCATCCAAGCATAAGCATCTTTTTCCAGATCGGACATGGCTACTGATAGCCTTTCTGGTGGTTCGATTGGTGCTCGGGTTGGTTTACTTTGAGGCGGTTTGCTGGGCTGCTCCACCACGTCCACCGCTGGTGGTTGTTCGTCAACAATTGGCAAAGGCGTAATAATGGCACGGGGTACTGGCCGCTCGGTCTCTTCCCGCATGGGCGTTTCGGCCACTCGGTCATTTCGCCGCCGTCGTTTTTTGTCTAGACGAGTGCGTTCTTGGTAGCTGGGATGATTGACCAAATTAAAGTTATCGTCTTCTTCCTCGGACTGCTCCACAGTCCCATTGCTGGGATCCCAAGTACGTGGCACAGCGGGTATACCCGGTAGGGCGATTGTCGTCGATCGATCATTGCGATCAAACCTGTCCGGATTGTGCAAGCTCTGCACCTGGTCACCAGGCAGCTGCACCATATGACCCAAGCCACCACAGTGACTACAGGTCTCACCAAAGAGTTCATAAATATTTTGACCTTGGCGCTTACGAGTCAGCTCCACTAGCCCTAGCTCCGACAGCTGAGAAATTTGAGGCCGCGCCTTGTCAGCTCTTAACTGCCGGTCGAAATGCTCCAGCACTTGCAGCTTGTCTTTGCGGTAATCCATATCAATGAAGTCCACCACAATTACCCCGGCCAAATTGCGCAAACGTAACTGACGAGCGATTTCGGTAGCTGCTTCACAATTAGTCCAGAGGACAGTTTCCCGGGAAGAATTCGATCTAGTGAAAGAGCCAGAGTTTACATCGATCACTGTCAGGGCTTCGGTTGGTTCGATAATGATATAGCCACCAGAAGGCAGATCTACTCTGGGCTTCAGGGCTTCTTTGATGGCTGAATTTAATCGGAAATATTCTAGAATCGGCTGACGTTCACGGTGATGATCAATGAATACCCCATCTGGTACCTTGCCACCGCTCCAGCCTACTAAATACTGCTTAACCCGCTTGATACCGTGGGGCGAATCGACCACGATCCGATTGACATCTGATGAGTAGGTATCGCGTAGAACCCTTTGAATGAAATCATCATCACGGTAGAGCAAAGCGGGAGCACGAGTAGAAGTGGCATCCTGTTGAATAGCTTCCCACTGGCGTTGAAGCTGCTCTAAATCTTCAATAATTGCTTCTTCCGCCTTACCCTCCGCCTCTGTTCGCACCAGTAAACCCATTCCAGCAGGTTTGATCAATACGGCTAGCGCTCGCAGCCGGTTCCGTTCAGCTTCACTATTGACCCGTCGCGATAGGTTCACACCCTTGCCGTAGGGCATCAACACGACATAGCGTCCCGGCAAGCTGATATTCCCCGTCAGACGTGGACCCTTGTTGCCGGTCGGCTCCTTCATAATCTGAGTCAACACCTTTTGTTGCGGTGCTAACAGATCAGTAATTGCGCCTGCACTCCGGCGCAAACGCAAAGGCCCTAGATCAGTAACATGAATAAATCCGTTGCGAGCAGGATCGCCGATGTTCACAAAAGCGGCATCAATCCCCTGCAAAATGTTTTCGACTACTCCTAAATAGATGTCACAAACCTGATGCTGACCAGTGGAAACAATGATCTCTTGGATTTGATCCTCTGAAAACACGGCTCCAATCCGATGTTGCTCAGCGATAATTATTTGCTTTGGCATTAAATTTCCTCAAAAATATGCAGCAAACTGAGGCATGAAGAAAACAGTGCCCGGTGCTGGATTAAATGTAAATGAATGGTGATCGACGCTTGCTTCGTTCCGTAACGATGTGAAGGTAGTCGATGAAATGTCTGATCAGAATATCAGTAATATTTCCTTATATATTTCAAGAAAATGATTGATTGAGAAGCAGTTAATTTCTACACAGCTCGTGCTATGACCAACAGTCTATTACCGGCGCAAAGCCGCCCAAAATACTTAAGCCATTTACGCTGGAGACTGAAGGGGAATTAACAAAAGTGAAAAATTTAGCTGGGCAGGAGCTTTGCTACTGCTAGCTTTAGCTGTTGATCGATTGAATACTCACACGATCACTCATGCCGCTAGTAGATGTTACTGCTCATGCAAAATATTATACCCCGAATTCTGTCAATCGCATGGGGTTACTGGTCGCGCAAATTTTTTACAGCTTGCTGCACAGCTCCAGCCACCTGATCGATATCGGCGGCGGTCGTGAATTTGCCGAGACTAAAACGTAAACTAGCCAGGTTAGGCGACCTGCCAATGGCCTTCAAGACATGAGAGGCTTGCCCAGAACTACAGGCCGATCCAGCCGCCAAAGCCACAATTGGCTGTAATTTTCGCAACAACTCGTTAGTAGAGACCCCGCCAAAACTAACATTTAAGTTATCGGGCAATCGCTGCGTAGCATCCCCATTGAGATAAATATCAGAGATTTGTTGCAGTTGTTGCCACAGATTATTCCGGAGAACCAGTAACCGCTGTGATTCAGTAGCTTGCTCTTGCCTAGCTAGTTCGATCGCCTGGCCTAGTCCGACAATTTGAGCTGTGGGCAGGGTACCCGCTCGCAGACCACGTTCTTGACCACCGCCGACGATTTGGGGAGCTAATCGGATAGTAGGGCGCAGATATAGAGCGCCAATACCTTTTGGTCCGTAGACCTTGTGTCCAGTAATCGAGAGTAAATCCACCGGGCAACTCTGCACGTCGATCGGGATTTTGCCGACCCCCTGCGCAGCATCAGTATGAAAAACAATTTGCTGCTGCCGACAAATCTGCGCTATTTCGGTAATCGGCTGTAGTACTCCGATTTCATTATTGGCGACCATCACCGACACTAAAATGGTATCAGGACGGATCGCGGCTTGTAGTTGACCTGTCGATAGCAGACCATCTTCCTTGACCGGCAAATAAGTAATTGTAAAACCCAGTTGCTCCAGATACCGACAGGGTTCTAAGATCGATCGATGTTCAGTCTGTACCGTGATAATGTGCTGTCCTTTGGACAAATGAGCTTCTGCAATGCCTTTGATCGCCAAATTATTGGCTTCAGTGGCACCACTGGTGAAGATAATATCCAGCGGATCGGCACCGATTGCTGTCGCGATTTGAGAGCGAGCCACATCGATGGCGGCAGCAGCTGACCATCCATACAGATGATTTCTACTAGCAGCATTACCAAAATGCTCGCCGAAATAAGGTAGCATTGCAGCCAAAACTCTCTCGTCAAGAGGAGTGGTTGCTTGATAGTCTAAGTAGACAGGCTTATGGTTAAATATCACTATATTCAAATAGCTCCAAAGCAGTACCAGGAATAGTTCATTGCTGATATTATCGACGATTCTCAATCGACTATGGGTTTCATTAATCGTGCCGCCCAGTGGTCCAGATCTACTGATTACCTGGGCGTTATTTTGTGGGTATTGCTTAGTCACCATTCCCTCCGGCTTAGTCAATACCTTGGTCAACTTTGAGCCGATCGAGGTGTGGTTAAATCTGGAAATGTATCGCGATGGACTGCGACTGTACGGCAATCGACAAGCGGTCAAGCTGATGGGTATGTTGCTGATCTGGGTGACGATCGAAGAACTAATCTGCCGAGTTTTGCTGGTGCCACTGGCCTTTGAAAATCCCTTCATTCAGCATAAAGCACTGTGGATGGGTATTGCGGGGCTAGTCGCAATCGCTCGTTACCTGATCGGATATCGTTACATACACCCTTTATTTAAACAGCGCCGATTTTTGATACTGGCAACACTCTTAGAGCTGGGATGTCTACTGACTTACGTTTGGACTGAATCACTGTGGTTGACAGTATTTTTCCATTGGTTAGTCGTAGTGGTATGGCTATTGCCCTTGGGTGGTAGATATCAATTGCAAAAATATAAACTATTAGCTTTAGACCACTCTAAATCCAAGCTGTATTTCAAAGACTAGCCGGGAGCTGCTCACCCCGGATCGCTAGATCCAAGAGTTCGATCGGATGATAAACTGGCACAGTTTGACCTTGGGCAGCCAGATGTTTACTAATCTGCAAACTACAGCCGGGATTAGCTGAGGCAATCAGGCTAGCACCAGTGTTGATCAAATTAGTCACTTTTTGCTGACCTAATTCCTCCGCCACCTCTGGCTGGAGCATGTTATAAATGCCAGCACTGCCGCAGCATAACCCGGCATCGATTGGCTCGCGCAGCTGCACCTGGGGAATCCGGCGCAAGAGCTGACGGGGCTGGGCACTAATTTTCTGGCCATGAATCAAATGACAAGCATCTTGATAGACAATCGTTAGGGGCTGGTCGGTAATCGGCTGCAAAGGTGTGATTAGCTCAATGCTAGCTAGAAATTCTTGCACATCTTTTACTCGATCGGCAAATTCTTGAGCAGGCGCAGCGTAGACATTATCCTCGGCCAACATATGACCATATTCTTTGAGAGTGTGGCCGCAACCAGCCGCATTGATAATCACTGCATCCAAATCATAGCTCCGGAAACTATCAATCATCTGCTTGGCCATCGTTTCGGCCTGACTAGTTTGGCCTTGGTGCTGGGGCAACGCCGCACAACAGCCCTGACTGGGCGGAATGATCACCTCACAACCGTTAGCAGTTAGCACTCGAATGGTGGCTTGATTCACTCGATCGAAGAACAATTTCTGCACACAGCCCAAAATCATCCCGACGCGGTACCGGGTCTCACCCTGCGCCGGAATAGTAGTTGGGTAGTTGGGATTGAGATCAGCAAAGTTCAATTGGGGTAAATTACCCTCCATACTAGCTAAGTGCGGTGACACCTTGGGTAGCAAACCAGTACTACGCACTAGCTGCTGGAGACCCGATTTTTGATAGACCACCAACGGAAATAACAACAGCCGCAAGCGATCAGGGTAGGGAAAAAGTCCAAAAATAAACTGACGGTACAGCCGTTCCAGCAAAGGACGTTGGTGGTGACGCTCAATCTGTGGCCGCATTGACTCAATCAATTGGTCGTAGCGTACTCCCGAGGGACAAGTTGTCACACAGGCCAAGCAACCCAAGCAAGTATCAAAGTGAGCTGCTACGGTGGGTGATAGGGGAATTTCACCCTTATTAATGGCATCGATCGTGTAAATCCGCCCCCGGGGTGAATCCATTTCGGTACCAAGTACCCGGTAGCTGGGGCAGGTAGCTAGGCAAAAACCACAGTGCACACAGGAATCAATCAACTGTGGATCAGGGGGATTAGTTAGATCAAAACCAGGGCAGTTAGCGATTTCAGGCATGGGGTTTAATGAGGTTTATTTTAGGTGAAAAGCTTGCTGGGATTGAAAAGCGCCTGGGGGTCGAATTGCTGGCGGAGCTGTCGCATAATTTGCACAGCCGCGCCTTGATAGCCCCAGACTTCGAGTTGTTGCTTAGTGGCGACGGGGGCAGTCAATATTGTCAAAAAGCCCGCCGCTTGTTCACACTGCTGACGTAAAGGCATCAGAACAGCAGGCTGATCGCAACCAATCAAACCAATGCCGCTACCCAGATGAACAACCCCACCACCACCAGTCTGACGACTAAAGTTGGTCAGGATATCCACAGCCGCCGTTGCCCGCACCCCAATCTTGGCAGTAATTGGTTTGGCCATCACGGTGGGTCGCACCTGTCCCCAAATTTCGGTTTCTGGCTCTCTTGTATAAGTCTGACTGGTTAAACTCAGACTAGTTGCTAATTCAGCGAGCTTTTGACTCTGCACTTGAATACTCTCGGGAATGGTTTGGAAGCGAGCGAGTATACCCATTTGTTCACCCAAACCCAACTGCTGTGCCAGACCCGCGCTAATTAAATCTAAAGCAGTCGGGGTGAGGGTACTAGCACCCAATTGACCAATTAAATCCGGCAGCGCTGTACCAGTAACCCAGACCGATCCAGAAGCCACCGGTAATGGATAAACCCGCATCGTGACCTGCTGGAGAATCCCCAAAGTGCCATAGGAGCCAGTGAATAGTTTCATCAGATCATAACCGGCCACGTTTTTCACTACTCGGCCACCAGCTTTCGCCATCACGCCATCGGCACGCACCCAACTAATACCTAGTAGGAGATCACGCACCCCACCGTACCGGTGCCGGAGCGAGCCAGTATCGGCGGTAGCAATTAATCCACCGATGGTCGATCGATCAGGAAACAACGGATCTAAAGGTAAAAACTGGCCTGCAAGTGCTAACTGCTGTTGCAGCTGCTGAAAAGAAATGCCCGCTTCCACCGTCACCGTCAGGTCACCAACGGCATGGTCAATCAATCGATCGAGCTTAGCGGTACTAACTAACAAGGTGGGTTCAGCCACTAAGCCGCCCCAGCTCAGTTTGCTACCACTGCCCACCACCAGCATTTTTTGCTGCCGACTAGCAGCCTGGTGGACGGCAGCACATAATTCGTCGCTAGTAGCAGGAGCAACAATGTCTTCAATCTGGGTAGAGGGAGTGGTAGCTACTTCGATTAATTTCTGCCAATGTTCATGGGGGAAACTAGATTCAGACATTAAAAATACATTCCGAAATACATACAGACAGGGACAAATTAGTTACACTAATTTTTAAATAATTGTTACACCAAACAATTAGCAGTTTAATAACTAATACTTCTAAGTTAGACGAATTCAGTCTTTCTTGATACGTAAAAATCTATGTAGTCCTTACATAGTATCGCCAAATTGCAGCACCATTATCAACAATTAATTCACCAAAACACTAATTTAGAGTGATTTCCTATGGCGAGCGACTACGGAATTAGCTGGATTCAGCCAATGATTGACAGTAAAAAATTACTTAATCAATTAATTAGCAAAATTCGAGATGCCCAAGAGTTATCAGAGATGCTAAATAGCGTCGCTATGCCGATTCGTAAGTTTCTAGATGTCGATCGAGTGAATTTTTATCAGATGGCTCAGGGTGATAACTTCGAGATAGTCGCCGAAGCAATCAAAGATAATCGATTACCAACGCTGCGCGGCAACCGATTATCAGCCCCAATTCCCCAGTCCCAGCGCGATCTATTTATCAGTGAAAGACAAAAGCTACTCATCGATTTAAATGCTGGTAAAACCACCGTCTACAATTCTCCCCAAAACCACCTCAAGAAAAATCTCATCTCCCACCGCCCCAGCCATCCCCACTATCAAGCTAAGATGCGAGAAATGGGCATCACAACTTGTTTGTTGCTGCCCATTATTCATCAGCACCAACTGTGGGGATTTTTAGCCTGTCAAAATCGGCAGTCGAAGCGTTTCAGCTCCAAGCAATTGCACACCCTGCAAATTTTGGTCGATCAAATTTCGATCGGGATTGCCCAAGTGGAGTTGGTGGCACATGCTCAGTCTCAAAACAATCAAGGGCTATTGATTCAGAAAATTAGCAACCTCTTGCAAACCCCAGCTCCCGAAAGACAACTACTAATAGAACTGACCGAGGCTTTCCAGGCTAGCGGCGCACGGTTGTATGTGATGGCTGAGCCGGTTCATGCCACCGCCCAAATCTTTACCCACGGCCAACAACCAGACATTCTGATCGAAGTAGAAAAAAACGCCCTGTGGCAGCGCATCATTTATGACATCGGCTACAAAAATGGCCGCGAACATCCCGAACAGATTTGTGCGATTGCCGATATCTATCAACACTTAATCTTAGAACCACTGTATTTTTCTTTGCATCATGCCCGTATTCAGTCTTTACTGATTCTGCCCCTGCGCTATAGCCATCAGTCCATTGGCTGCCTCACCCTGTTTCGATCGATCGATGGGCCATCCCAATGGACAGCAGCTGAAGTGCAACTAGCGCAGGCGCTCATGGTGCATCTGTACACCGGCATCATGCAACAGCGCATTGAGAATATGTTTCGCCAGCAGTCTTATTATGATTTGCTGACAGGTTTACCCAATCGCTTGCTTTTACAACAGCGGTTTACCCTAGCTTTAGCTAAGACTCAGGAGCGGGGCGAACTGTTGGCTGTGATCTTTTTAAACTTAGATCGTTTTAAGAATATTAACGACATTCTGGGCAACAGTATTGGCGATCGGCTACTCCAGATGGTCACTACCAGACTCCAACAAGCCAATGCTACCTACGATGTACTAGGTCGCTGGGGTGGTGACGAATTTACTTTTCTGGTGTCGTCCTTTGACGACATCGCAGAAATGCAGCATATAGCAAAAACTATTCTTAATACCCTGAGTACCCCCTTTGAATTTGAGGATATTTTTCCTTACTTAGAGAGCAATACTCTCTATATCCAAGCCAGCATGGGAATTGCCATATCGCCCTACGATGGCGAAGATGCTGATACGTTATTCAAGCACGCTCATACTGCCCTGTATCGGGCTAAACAAAAAGGCCGTAATCATTATGAAATGTACAGTTCAGCACCGAGTACCACCGCCGTCGATCAACTACGGTTAGCAAATATTCTGTACCAGGCAATTCATGATAGCCTCGTTGGTGGCATCCAGTTGAATGATCGGACAGGGAATCACCAGCAGTTTGTTCTGCACTATCAGCCGCAGGTGGATATTGCTAGTCAGCAGGTAATTGGAGTTGAAGCTTTAATTCGTTGCTATGATTACCGGGCACATTTTATTAGTCCGGCAGAGTTTATTCCGGTGGCCGAAGAGACTGGTTTAATCAATCAGATCGGTGAATGGGTTTTAAATACCGCCTGTCAGCAGAATAAACTGTGGCAAGAACAGGGAGTGGGATATTTCACAATGGCCGTGAATCTATCAATTAAGCAAATTCAGCAGCCTAATTTCGTTGAAATTGTGATGAGAGCTTTAGAACGAAGCGGTCTAGCCCCAGAATATTTGGAAGTAGAAATTACCGAAAGCTTGGCAATTCAAGATTTGCAACTGACGATCGACATCCTGCAACAGCTGCGCGCCCTAGGCATTCAGGTATCTTTAGATGATTTTGGCACCGGTCATTCGTCGCTGGCAGCGCTAAAACATTTACCCCTCGACCATTTGAAGGTGGATAGATCTTTTATTAAAGATCTAACAGGAGATTCACTTGATTCGATCAATGCCGGGATTGTCCGTACTATTATCAATTTGGGTCATGAGTTGAAATTGAGTGTGATTGCCGAAGGGGTGGAAACGATCGAGCAACTAGATTTTTTACGATCGGTAGGCTGTGACGGAGTTCAAGGTTTTTTCTTTAGCAAACCTTTACCAGCCCCAGAATTAGTGGCTAAGATAGCAGCCATCCAGAACCAGCCACCCAAGATCCAGGGAAACTTACAGTTAAAAATCCTGCCAACAGCCTCATAAAATGATATCCAAAACTTTCTGAAGATCGTGATAGGGTGGAGAAAATTTTCTGCCGCTATGTACAGACCAACATCTTTCCAAGAAGACAATATCGATAAGCTGGTTGTTTTCATGAAAGCCAACAGTTTTGCAACATTGGTATCGATCGATCATGATGGGGTACCTTGTGGTTCACATATTCCTTTGGTCGTCACCATTGAAGAAGATGTAGTTAAATTAATTGGTCATCTGGCTCAACAAAACTCACAATGGCAAGCTTTTGCAGCAGCGGAATCGCTGGCAATTTTCACTGGTACACACGCCTACATCTCGCCCACTGCTTACGAGAAACAAGAGAACGTACCAACTTGGAACTATATTGCTGTTCATGCCTATGGCACAACAGGGAAATCGCTGTTTTTTTAAGATGGGTGCCATGAATCCATTCTAAATACGGTGAAAAATACTACGATGCACCGGTAGACCTCTCTTAAGGGTGGCGATTTCGCGTTCAGTCTGAACTGACAGCGGATTTTCTGGTAACCAGTTGGTACTCTGTCGCTGGAAGGCAGGGTTTTCGGCCAAGCGATCGACCATTTCTTGAGCAACCCACTCCAGATCAGATTGGAGAAAAATTTCAGTACCCGGCGATAAATTATCAGCTAAAGCACTAACTAATTCGGGCTGCACCATCCGGCGTTTGGCATGACGGGTTTTAAAACAGGGATCAGGATATTGAATACTAATACGCTGACAAACCCCCGGTGGCAAAGAAGTTAAGAGACTGGCTAGAGAAATATTGATATTAGCAAAAACATAATGCAAGTTCGGAAGCTGTCGATCGTCCCGAATACGGTTAGCTTCGGTGACTAGTGGCTCCCGAATTTCGATGCCCAAATAATTCCAGTCTGGCTGAGTTTCGGCCATTTTCAACACAAATCTACCCCAAGCGCAGCCAACATCAATGTGCAGTGGTAGTTCTGGCCGCGCATAAATCTGTGACCAATCTGGCCATTCGATCGGCTGTTGATATTTGATTGCTAAGGGGTTAACGTGCTGACGGACTTTGATTCTGGCCAAGATTCAGGCTTCCGGTGTGGGATAAAGACAGTAAGGACATCTTACCCGCTCTAGCTAAAATGCTGTTAAATAGGTCTATCAAATCTTTCAATTCGCATTATCCTAAAATTAATGTCGGCACTTTGTATTATATTTTTCTTTTAATTTTATAGATTTTTATTAGTGCACCTATGAATCCGCAAATTGTCTTGACAATTACCTCTGGCTCACTTACTGGTACCCAGCACAGCTTTGATGCTCCTGGCGTTTATCCGATCGGCAGAGAAGCGAGCTGTCATATATCCTTCCCCGATACTGAGGAATACTGCAACATCTCCCGCCATCATTGTGATCTCCAGATTATTCAACTTGATCCACCAATCCTCAAGATTATGGATTACAACAGTACCCACGGTAGCTTTATCAATGGCCATAAAGTTAGCAGCCCTACCGACTTGTTAGCCAATCAAGTCCTCAGTATTGGCAATATCTCGATCGCCGTCCAAACCGGAGCAGTCCTAGCAGCTAGTAAACAAACAACCCTCACTCTGCCATCGCCAAGCTTCCGATCGAGTTCAGCTGCAAAAATACTTTCTCCATTCGGAAAGATCAAAGTTAAGTTGCTAGCAGCTCTCAGCAAATTTCTCGAAATATATCCTGCCGATATCGAAGAACCGACAGCAGCAGTGCCAATAGAATCAGAGCCAGCTCAAACAATACAGATCCCCGAATATCAACGGTTGGCCTTATTAGGCCAAGGCGCTACCAGTGAAGTTTACCTGGCAATCCACCAAGAATCAGGAAAAAAAGTAGCACTCAAAACCTTACAGCCATCGATCGCCAAACAAGCAGATGCGGTGCAAAAATTCATTAGAGAAACCGAATATACCAAAGCCCTCGACCATCCCCACATAGTTAAATTATTAGATTTCAACTATGCCCCGGAAGCGTTGTTTTATACCACTGAATACTATGAGGGGGGCAGCTTATTTGGCCTCATGAAGCAACTCGGTGGACGGATACCGGCGGTTTGGGCTAAGTCAATTATTCTTCAGATACTCGATGGTTTAGAGTATCTCCATCAGGTAGAGGTACCTTACATTAAGCTATCCGGTGGCGGTTTTGGGAAAGCCTGTGGCCTAGTACATCGCAGTCTGAAACCAGAAAATATTTTACTCACCACGCACCAAGGTCAACTGGTCGCCAAAATTAGCGATTTTGCCCTCACCCAAGCCTTAAACATCACTAGTATCAGTAATCAAACCCTGCCAGAAGGAAGTTTTGCGGGCACTCCACACTATATGCCTCGCGCCCAGGCGGTCAATTTCCACACGGCTCAGCCCGCCGTTGATGTCTGGGCAGCGGCAGCTTGTTTATACGAAATGCTCACCGGCCACACCCCCCGAGATTTTGAGGATAGCTCCGCTGATGCCAAAGGTGATCAAGATCCCGTGATGGTGATGATGGAAAAACCAGCCATTCCGATCGGCGATCGAGTTACTTATTTGCCACCATCATTAGCTGCGGTGATCGATCGAGCGTTGCATGAAGAACCAGACCACAGCACTCATTATCAAACGGCAATTGACTTCAAAACCGAGCTGCTCAAAGTTTGGTAATTGATTAGGTAAACTCCGTGCACAACTGGTCAAGTTTAGTTCATAATAAAGCTAATGTTTTACCGGCTTGACCTATGGCACCTCAGCCCACTAATCCCAACCAGCCCGTTCCGGCTGCGCAGAAAACCGGTGGTGTTCAACTGCCGCAGTTTCACCTTCAGTCACCTCAGGCATTACAGTATAACAATCCGGGCAATTCACTCTCGCTCAACAATTCACCACCCCCCAGCAGTGCCCAAAAGACTCAGGTAGCACCGCGTTTGCATCCAGGTGAGCCACTAATAGAACAGACCAAGAGTCCCATTACCGATGATTTTCGTAAGCCCATCAAAAGAGTGGCATTTCTGATGGGGGCACTGTTTCTGACTATGTTGTTAATTAGTTTCATATTTAATGCTATTGCCGGATTGTTTCAGCACAATACTACAACACCAGAAGTAGCTAGTGTGCCAGTGGTCAATCCGGTGGTGATGCCCCAAAAAGATGTTGCTAAATCTGATCCGGCTAAAGCTAATACCGATCAGAATGCTTGCACCGGTATTCCTACCAAAATGCAGAAGTCGCAAGTAAGTAGTAAACAAGTTGATCGAGTCTTTTGGCAAAAGCATCCTGAATGGGCGAACAAAACACTAAATTTATCAGCAACAGCGGATCGGAACTTACGCCAAGAATGGTGTCAAATCGCCGGAGATTTAGCAGGGTCTAAGCCTTAATAAGTTTTGGGTTCCTGCCATATTGAGAATCAATTACTAGCAACTGCCAGACTTTGCATCGCCGTCTTAATCAATTGATAAAAATGTGATTCTGTGACGGCCACCTGTTTTTCCGATCGATCGACCATCCGCAGCAATCCCATTTTCTGGCCCTTAGTTACGGTGAGCATTTGCCCGTCGGCGTTCGCAATTTCGAGAACCTGTCCTGCTGCCGACAAACTGCATTGATAGGAACGATCTTTAAAGCTAAATGTAGTGCTTGGCGTAATCTGAGTTTCACTCAGATTCGGGAGCGGCGCGTTAGTGCTTGGCGTAATCTGAGTCGTGGATGATGATATTACTGGCGAACGAGTACTCACTAATTCCATTTCGATCGTGTTTTGCCCTCGCCAGGTGTTTTCGCGCAGTTTATAGGCAATATCTAACCTGTCGGGCAGCGGAAAATATTCACCCCACCGCCAAGCAACTCCCTTAATTCCCTCCGGCCAATCTGGGCTAGTGACTACCAACTTGAGATGATTGCCATCCTGGCCAATCTTCCGCTGCTCCTGCACCCGCACATTCTCCGACCAAAAAATCGGTTCAGGGTTTCCCATCCCGCAGGGTTGAATCGCGTCAATCTGTTGATAGGTATGCGGATTAATATCGGCCAGCTGAGCGATTACATCAATTTTCACCAAGGAGCGAAGATGCTCTGGCTCCAAACATTGATGGGCAAAAGTGCGCAGCCGTTGCTTAAATTCCGGTAGATGAGAACCCTCCATCGAAAAACCACCCGCAGCAGGGTGGCCACCATGTTTTAAGAGCAGATCTTTGCTAAATTCTAGAGCTTGAAAAGTATTGAATTCTGGAATGCTCCGTGCCGAACCGCGTACCTGGCCATTTTCTTCGTAGGTGCCAATGAAAACGGGCACCCCATAACGCTCCACCAGCCGGGAAGCCACAATTCCAATCACGCCATGATGCCATTGATCTTTTACCACCACCAATATTCGATCGCCTCGAAAGTCCAAGCGGCTGGTTTGGATTAGTTCGATCGCTTCCATTTCGATCTGGGCACAGAGTTCTTGGCGCAGTCGATTAGTTTCCTCGCATTGTTTGGCTAATTCTTGGGCAGTATCAAAATCGGTAGTAGTCAATAAATCGATCACAATTTGTGGATCACCAATCCGTCCGATCGCATTAATTCTTGGTCCCAGTCGGAACCCAATATCTTCGGGTTTAATCGTATCTGATTTGCCAGCGCCGGAGGCTTCAATCAGAGCTTGCACACCTAAAATTTGGGAATTAGGCAACAGCTTTAAGCCCTGACGCACCAGAGTCCGGTTAATGCCCGTTAAAGCTGCTAAATCAGCGATCGTCCCCAGGGTGAATAGCTCTAGCATTTGGTTATTTAAAACCGTATGATCACCACCTATTTTTTCCGCCAAGGCTACAGCCATCAGATAGGCTACCCCCACTCCAGCAATGGTGTAATAGATCGAGTTTTCCGGAATTAGCTTGGGGTTTAAGATCGCATCAGCTGGTGGTAACTTTGGTGGCAAATCGTGGTGATCGGTAATAATCACTTTTAACCCCAGTTCGACAGCTCTGGCTACGGCATCATAAGCGGCAATTCCGTTATCGACAGTCAGCACCAGCTCAATACCTTCGGCATGAAATTTCTCCACAATCCGACAGTTAATTCCGTAGCCATCGCTCATCCGGCTAGGGATTTCGTAATGCACTTGGGCACCCAAGGTGCGCAAAGCCCTTAATAACAGCGCTGTACTGGTCATGCCATCGGCATCATAGTCTCCACAAATGGCAATCTTGGCCGACCTATCGATCGCATCTACTAGCAAGTCCAAGCTTTTCTCTAAATCCAGGAAATCTAGAGCAGGCGACGGCAAATCTTGGCCAAGACCATGCACGTATCGATCGACCTGCGCCGCCGTAGTCACCCCCCGATTGATCAAGACTTGGGCAATTAAGGGCGAAGTAGGAGCATCAGGAGTTAGTTCGATCGACTCCGCCAATTCGGCAGCAGCGCTCTCAGTGGCTGGGGTAATTTGCCAGCGGTGCTGGGGAAGGTGGTGAGAAGACATATCAATATTATTCTGCCAAAAACTGCTGGTAACTAGCGGTCAATTCCGTCACGGCGACATCATAAAACTGGCGGCCATGTTCCGGGGTCGCCAAGCTCGGATTAGAACCCATCCGACCATCCGGATAAGAGCGCCGAAAATCAGCAGCGCTATAAATGCGGTGACCAGCCGTAGTTAACGGTGCCAACTCCGCTTGCTTAATCGATTGCGGATAAAGATACTGGGTCACCGCCACCTCCGATGGCGTGGCATGGGAACCTTCTTGGTGGCCGTATAGCTCCTTGGCTAACCGATAAACCGACCCACACATAAACCAGTTTGCCAAATGACATTGAATTTCGGCATCTACTTGAATATCACTCAAGTAAGCGTAGGTCTCCGAAAAAGCCGCCTTGAGTGTGGCCATGTTACCACCATGACCATTAATAAAGAAAAACTTAGTGAAACCAGCTCTAGTCAACGAAGTTAAATAATCCCGCACCACCAACATGAGGGTACTGGGCCGCAAACTAATAGTGCCGGGAAAAGCCATGTGATGCAGTGCCATTCCCACGTTAATCGTAGGTGCTACTAGTGCGCCAGTAGCCTCTCCTACTCCTCGGGCAATACCATCAGCAGTAATCGCATCCGTGCCGATTAGGCCAGTTGGTCCATGCTGTTCTGTCGATCCGATCGGAATAATGATGCCAGTAGAACTTTGCAGATAGGTTTCCACCTCTGGCCAAGTACTGAGAGAAAGTTGCATGGGATGGGTGGCAGTAACGTGGTCACAATCCTAACACATCAAAAAAGCCTCTTGAACTCACAGAAACTCAGCGATCTAGCTGGCTTACTCCGCTATAATTTTTGGGTCATCAACCCCATCACAAAATAAGATCTAAACCTCATGGCAAACGTAAAAATTGGCATCATCGGCGGTAGCGGCTTGTATAAAATGGAAGCCCTAAAAAATGTGGAAGAAGTATTCCTCCATACCCCTTTTGGCGATCCATCAGATGCCCTAATTGTGGGGGAATTAGATGGCACCAAAGTAGCTTTCCTGGCGCGGCATGGTCGCCATCACCACCTCACCCCCAGCGAAGTTCCCTACCGCGCCAACATTCATGCCATGAAACAGTTGGGTGTGGAATATTTAATTTCGGCCTCAGCTGTTGGCTCACTAAGGGTAGAAGTTAAACCCTTGGACTTAGTATTGCCCGATCAGTTTATCGATCGCACCAAAAACCGTGCCTCCACTTTTTTTGGTGATGGCATTGTGGCGCATATTTCTTTTGGCGATCCGATTTGTAAACAGCTGCAACAGGTATTAGCCGATTCGATCGCTTCTTTAAACTTTGAAGGCGTTACCTGTCATCAAGGCGGTACTTACGTCTGTATGGAAGGCCCAGCCTTTTCCACTAAAGCCGAATCTAATGTATATCGCCAGCTGGGTGGCACTATTATTGGCATGACCAATTTACCAGAAGCCAAGTTGGCCAGAGAAGCTGAGATGGCCTACGCTACCCTCGCTCTTTCCACCGATTACGATTGCTGGCACCCCGATCACGACAATGTTACGGTCGAAATGATAATTACTAACTTGGGTAAAAACGCTGAAAATGCCCAGCGGGTAATTCAAGAATCAGTCAAACGGATTGCCGCTCAACCCTTTGAATCTATGGCACACAGTGCTTTAAAGTACGCCATCATTACCCAAATGGAACATGCCAACCCAGCTACTAAAGAAAAGCTCAGTTTGTTAATTAGCAAGTATGTGAAGTGAACAAAGGTAGGTTGTTGTCTCTGGCAATAACCTAATACTTTAAGCCGATTCTGGCTTCCGCACTGGCAATGTAATCAACTCGGCAGTCGATCGCTTCTCTACCATCTCCGAAGTAATTACACAACGCGTTAAATCCTTTCGGGAAGGCAACTCATACATCATATCCAGCATCAATTCTTCCACAATGCCGCGCAGTGCCCGTGCCCCTGTCTTTCGGCGATAAGCTTCCCGGGCGATCGCCGTAATGGCATCTGGTTTAAACTCCAGCTTGACATTATCCATCTTCATCAACTCTTCATACTGCTTCACCAGCGCATTACGCGGTTCCGTCAATATCGCCACCAAAGCTTCTTCATCCAACGGCTCCAATACCGCTGTCACCGGTACCCGACCAATAAATTCTGGAATCAAACCAAATTTCACCAGATCCTCTGGCTCCACCTGTTTTAGCAAATCCGCATTGCGTTGTTCACGGGATTGGCCGCTTTCGGCTGGCTGAATAAAGCCCATCGATTTTTTGCCCAGCCGCTGTTCCACAATCTTTTCCAACCCGACAAAAGCACCACCACAGATGAACATAATATTACTAGTGTCAATCTGAATGCAGTCTTGGTAGGGATGCTTTCGCCCACCTTGGGGCGGCACATTAGCGATTGTCCCCTCTAACATTTTTAGCAAAGCTTGCTGGACCCCTTCCCCGGAGACATCTCTGGTGATCGAAGGATTTTCACTTTTGCGGGCAATTTTATCGATTTCATCGATGTAGATAATGCCGCGCTGCGCCTCTTCGGCATCCATATCAGCAACTTGTAACAGGCGCAGCAAGATATTTTCGACATCTTCGCCCACGTAACCTGCTTCGGTTAGGGTGGTGGCATCGGCCACGGCGAAGGGTACTTGCAAAACTTTGGCTAAAGTCTGCGCCAACATTGTTTTCCCACAACCGGTTGGACCCACTAGCAAAATATTGGCTTTTTGCAACTCGATCTTGTCTTCGGAAGAGTTCGCTTTACTCCCACTATTTTCCTTGGTCTGAGCATAGCTCAACCGCTTGTAGTGATTATAAACAGAAACTGACAAAACCTTTTTAGCTTCTTCTTGGCCAATCACATGATCATCCAAGTATTGCTTCAGATCACGGGGTTTGGGCATTTGGCTGACCGTCATCGGCAGCGTCGATTCTTTCTTTTTACGGGGTTCCGATCGAGCTGGTTGATGGGACATGTTGCCATGGCCTTCTAGCAACTCCTCATCCAAAATTTCATTGCATAATTCTACGCATTCATCACAAATGTAAACTCCTGGCCCAGCGATTAGCTTGCGCACTTTATCCTGAGACTTTCCACAGAAGGAACATTTGAGATGAGCATCGAATTTAGACATAATGTGACTCTAACAACAAATGAGGGGAAACTAGCCATCAAACACCAATTAAGCCACTAGCTCTAAAGCCACTGGCTTGGTAATAACTTTATCGATAAGTCCGTAAGCTTGCGCCTCATCTGACGACATAAAGAAGTCTCGCTCAGTATCAGCAGCTAATTTATCGAGGGGCTGACCAGTATGGTGAGCTAAGATTTCATTCAGCTTGCTCTTATGATAGAGAATTTCCCGCGCTTGAATTTCGATGTCGATCGCCTGACCCTGGGCACCACCCAAAGGCTGGTGAATCATGATCCGGGCACTGGGTAGACACATTCTTTTACCTGCTGCTCCACCAGCTAGCAAAAAAGCCCCCATACTGGCGGCTAAACCGTAACAAATTGTTACCAAATCGGGGCGAATTTGCTGCATGGTGTCATAAATTCCCATACCAGACGTGACCGAACCACCTGGAGAATTAATATAAAGCTGAATATCTTTTTCGGGATCTTCTGCTTCTAAAAATAGCATTTGAGCAATCAGGGAGTCAGCGATCGCATCATCTACCTGAGTACCCAAAAAAATGATTCGCTCCCGCAACAACCGAGAGTAAATATCAAAGGCTCTTTCTCCAGTGCCAGACTGCTCTACCACCATGGGAATGACAGCCCCAGAAAATATTTCAGGCTGGGCAACAATACTCGAAGGATAATCAGAGATTTGGGATATGAACATTGGAACGATAGTTCAGTGAAAAGAATTAGAAATTTAGCCAGCAGACAGAGCCAGAATTTTCAAAACTACGTTATCCAGCTTTATCTGGAATAAAAATGTTTCGATGTATTTTGGTGTCTTTCATTACTTAAGTTATATCGCAACATCCAGATCTTTGTGGCAGGCATAGATCTGAATTGGTATCAAATATTAAGATACACCCCAGATCTATGGTGCCGATAAAATTCCGTCATTAGCAGCCAGTTTTTATTCAGCTACAACTTCGGCTTCTACCGTGACAGCTTCGGCTTCATCAGGATCTTCCTTTTTCAAAGAACCAACTGGCACCAGCGTTACTTCGCTTTTAGATTGCAACCATCCTAAGACTTTCTCCTTAGTCATATCTTCGATTACAAAAGCGCGCAATTTATCTTCAATCACATCGCCTTTTAACTGCTCGCGAATAGTTGCACATTTAGCATCAATCTCAGCTGGCTCGACGCTGAGCTTTTCTTGCTTGGCAATCTCGGCGATCGCTAAAGCTTCCTTCAGGTTTTTGATCGCCTCGGGGCGACAATTTTCCTTCATCTTGGGAATACTTTCGCGAGTAAAGAGCTGATTAACATCCATGCCATACTGGCTAAATTGTTGCGCCATCATTTGCAAGATGTTGCCAGTTTCCTGATCAATCATGGTTTCTGGCGGATCGACCTCGACGATTTCTACCAAAGCAGCGGAAAGAGCTGTGTCAATATTGGATTTAGTGCTGTCAGCTGCTCGATCGGCAAACTGTTTGGTCAAAGATGCTCTTAAAGCCTCTAAAGTAGCTTCTTCGCTGACCTCTTGAGCAAAATCATCACTCAAATCTGGTAGCTCTCTGGTCTTTAGATCTTTAACGGTGACATCAAAGCTGGCGATCTGACCCGCTAAGTCTTCGCGGGCGTAATCCGCCGGGAATGTAACCGGGATAGTCTTCGCTTCATCTATTTTCATGCCGACGATGCCACTGACCAAATCAGCAATAAACCTGTCAACAGATAGTTCTACTTCGGCATCGGTAGCCTGCGCACCCTTAATTTCTTCGCCATCGGCCAGCTTACCGCTGTAATCGACCACAGCCACGTCATCGAGCTGCGCACCACGATTAGTAACTGGTACTAAAGTGGATTTCTCGCGCTGACGCTCGGCCAAGAATTTATCAACCGCATCAGCTTCAGCCACTTCTTCTTCGGCTGTGACGGTCAGCTTTTGGTAATCTCCTAGCTTCACTTCGGGTGGTACATCCACTGCCGCTTTAAAAGTAAAGGGCTGATCAATCTTAAAGCTGGCAATTAAGTCGTCAAATTCGGAGGTGATTTGGTAATTGCCTAAAGCTGGAATATCAGCTTCCTTAATCGCTGCGGGCAAAATCTTTTCTAATAAACTCTCGATCGCCATCGCCTTGATCTGTTGAGCACCAAACCGTTGGACAACCATCTGGCGGGGCACTTTACCTTTCCGAAAGCCAGGGATATTGGCATTGCGTATTAAGTTTTGGATGGCCTGCTCGTGATAGATCTTCGCTTGCTCGGCTGGCACTTCTATCTGCAAGCCAACTTGACTGTGTGCGAGCTTTTCCTGGGTAACTTTCATGAGGTATATACTTTACAAGAGCAAATCGAGTCTGGCTGTGGCAAACTGCCAAGCGGCTGACATGTTAACACAAAAGCTGTACTCACATTATTTACTGGTGTACGGAAGACATTTCAGCACACCAGTAAATCGCCATCGTCATAGACTAGATAGTACAATTATGGCAAAAGACAACCCAATTTTAGCGCCCTAAATATTTTTTCAAAGAGGAAATTTCATTGTCTGGTTCTTATCGCGTAGCCGTTTTAGGCGCAACTGGAGCAGTTGGAGAAGAATTACTCACCCTTTTGGCCGAGCGGAACTTTCCGATCGCCAATTTAAAGTTATTGGCTTCTGCTCGATCGGCTGGGACAAAAATTAAGTTTCGGGAGCAAGAGTTAACCGTCCAAGAAGTTACCAACGATAGCTTTCGAGATGTGGATTTGGTATTAGCTTCTGCCGGTGGCAGTATCAGCAAACAGTTTTCTTCGATCGCAGTGGCTGCTGGCGCGGTAGTGGTGGATAATTCCAGCGCTTTTCGGATGCAGCCTAATGTGCCTTTGGTAGTGCCAGAGGTGAATCCGGCGGCGGCGGCAGAACATCAAGGCATTATTGCTAATCCCAACTGCACCACCATTTTGATGGCCGTGGCTATCTATCCGCTCCATCAAGTTCGCCCCATTCAAAGAATCGTGGTGGCTACCTACCAATCAGCCAGCGGTGCCGGTGCCAGAGCGATGGCCGAGGTCAAGGTGCAAGCCCAAGCGATTTTGAATAACCAGACTCCGCCTACCGATATTTTCCCTTATCCTTTAGCCTTCAACCTTTTTCCCCACAACACCCCGATTAACGCAGCTGGCTACTGTGAGGAAGAAATGAAGATGGTCAACGAAACTCGGAAAATTTTAGGGATTCCAGATCTGCGAGTCAGTGCGACCTGTATCAGAGTGCCAGTCCTTCGCGCCCATTCTGAAGCTCTGAATCTAGAGTTTACCGAACCGTTTCCGGTCAACGAAGCCCGCGAAATTTTGGCCAAAGCACCGGGTGTAAAACTAGTCGAAGATTGGGAGGCTAATTATTTTCCCATGCCGATCGATGCCTCTGGTCAAGATCCGGTATTAGTAGGTCGTATTCGTACTGATCTTTCTCATGCCAACGGTTTGGAGCTGTGGCTCTGTGGCGACCAAATTCGCAAAGGTGCGGCTCTCAACGCCATCCAGATTGCAGAGTTGTTGGTAGAAAAGAATTTAATGCGATCTTCCTGCTGAGAGGCCGCACCAATAGCTCCCGTCGTCTAGGAAAACTAGTGAATTAAAATATTAGGAGTAGCTTGTGACAGATTTTGGTCGAGTGATTACAGCAATGGTCACCCCCTTAGACAGCGAGGGACAGGTAGATTATGCTGTCGCCGAAGAATTAGCTGTGTACCTAGCCGAACATGGTTCTGATGGCATTGTGGTCTGTGGTACTACTGGTGAATCGCCGACCATTAGCTGGGACGAAGAATATGAGTTATTCCAAGTAGTACTCAAGGCCGTCCAGGGCAAAGCGAAGGTCTTAGCTGGCACTGGCTCCAATTCTACTAAAGAAGCGATCGAAGCCACCCAAAAAGCTGCCAAGCTAGGTCTGGATGGTAGTTTGCAGGTAGTGCCTTACTACAACAAACCCACTCAAGATGGACTATACGCCCATTTTCGGGCGATCGCCCAGGCTTGTGAACTGCCCATGATGCTTTACAACATTCCTGGTCGCACTGGCCAAATGATGGAAGCCGAAACTAGCATTCGGTTAGCCGCAATTCCCAACATTGTGGCAATTAAGGAAGCATCGGGTAACCTAGAAGTAGCCAGTCAAATTCGCCGCAGTACTCCAACAGATTTTGCGATCTATGCTGGCGATGATGCTCTGACCTTACCAATGTTGGCAGTAGGTGGAGCGGGCATTGTGAGCGTGGCCAGCCATCTGATCGGCACCGATTTACAGCTAATGATTCAAGAATTTCAGCAGGGCAATCACGCGGCGGCTTTAAGCATTCACTTGTGGCGGCTACCACTTTTTAAAGGGTTGTTTTGTGCAAGTAATCCGATTCCGCTCAAAGCAGCGCTCAATTTGCAGGGCTGGCAGATGGGTGGATGTCGGCTACCGCTGACCGAATTATCAGCAGATTTGCTTAGTACATTGAAAATATTGTTGCAAGAGCAAAATCTCTTGTAATAATCTTGGCTTTATTGACACTTGTTTTAGTGGTTACTGGGTAGTTTTCACATTGTTCTTGACCTCATTTCACGAATATGGTAAAAATGTTGTTAACATAGGTAGAAGATGAGAAGTAAACGTCCATTCCCAAGCCGACAGTCTATCAAATAACCCTGGCTTAGCTAAGATCAAGTTAAATGAGTAATTGTTGCTGACCTGAATAGCTTTGAAACAGCTGCTATCAAGATTTAAACCAACCAAAATATTTTCAGTGTGGTTGACGAATAAAAAGTATTTCGATTTCGCGCCGATTAGTAAGGCAGATGACCTTTTCAGCCCCTTTTCGTTCGAGCATTCGATTTTGACATCTATCAAAAAGTTTTATCACAGCTAATTTTTTAATTAGCGTCAATTTTAGGAGCAATTAATGACTAATAAACCCAGCAAATCGCCACTCAGAATTATTCCTTTAGGCGGTCTGCATGAAATCGGGAAGAACACTTGTGTAATTGAATATGAAGACGAAATTATTCTTTTAGACGCTGGTTTAGGTTTTCCTTCTGATGGTATGCATGGGGTAAATATTGTTCTACCAGATATGACTTATCTGCTAGAAAACCGTCACAAAATCAAGGGTATGGTAGTGACCCACGGTCATGAAGATCATATTGGCGGCATCTCCCATCACCTTAAGCAAATTGATATTCCAGTTATCTATGGTCCACGGTTGGCGATGGCCTTGCTGCGCGGCAAGTTAGAAGAAGCTGGGGTAGCCGATCGAACTAAAATCAAAACTGTTCTGCCTCGTGAAATGGTCAGAATTGGTCAATATTTCTTTGTGGAGTTTATCCGTAACACTCACTCGATCGCCGATAGCTTCTCTCTGGCCATTCACACGCCAGTTGGAGTCGTGATTCATACTGGTGACTTTAAGTTTGACCATACTCCTGTAGATGGTGAGGTTTACGACTTTGCCAAGCTAGCGGAGCATGGTGAGAAAGGGGTGCTGTGCTTACTCGGTGACTCCACTAACTCTGAGCTACCTGGTTTTACACCTTCGGAACGAGCAGTATTTCCAAATCTCGATCGGATCATTGGCGCTGCCAAAAAACGGATTCTGATTACCACCTTTGCTTCTTCTGTTCACCGGATCAACATGATTCTGGAGTTGGCACAGAAGTATAACCGCAAGGTTTGTGTCGTTGGTCGGTCGATGTTGAATGTGATCGCTCACGCTCGGACACTCGGCTATATCAACTGCCCAGACAATGTTTTTGAACCACTACAATCGGGGAATCACTTACCCGACGACAAGGTAATAATTCTTTGTACTGGCTCCCAAGGTGAACCCCTAGCAGCCATGACCCGGATTGCTAATGGTGAGTATCGCCAGGTCAAGATCAAAGCTGGTGACACGGTTGTTTTCTCAGCCAACCCCATTCCTGGCAATACGATCGCAGTTGTGAATACGATCGATAAACTGATGATGCAAGGCGCAAACGTCATTTATGGCCGCGATAAAGGTATCCATGTTTCTGGCCACGGCTGTCAAGAAGATCAAAAACTAATGCTGAGCTTGACTCGCCCCAAATTCTTTGTACCAGTCCACGGCGAACATCGGATGCTAATCAAGCATTCTGAGACAGCTCAAAGCATGGGCATCCCCCGCGAAAACATATTGATCATTGATAATGGCGACGTGATTGAGCTGACCGAAACTTCGATCAAGAAAGCTGGCAAAGTTAAATCTGGCATTCAGCTCGTAGATAGTGCTGGCATCGTTCAGGATCGGGTGCTCAAAGAACGTCAACAATTAGCCGAAGATGGCATTGTCACTGTCGCGGTAGCTGTCGGTTTTGACGGCAAGCTGATCGCTCGACCACAGATGCACCTGAATGGGGTGGTAACAGGAATCGAGACTTCCTTACTAGAAAATCTGGTAGTAAAGCGAGTAGAATCTTGCTTAGCTGATCGATGGTCAAGATTTGCCCGCACTTTTGAATCTGGTCAAACAGATGTCGATTGGACAGGTGTACAGATAGAACTAGAAAGCGCGATTCAGCGACTAATTCGGCAAGAAATGCGCCAAAGTCGCCCGAGCATCGTGGTTTTACTACAAATGCCTACTGGCAATGCTGGTAAAGAGTCACCAGGACGGCGGCGGCAACGCTCAGCCGCCCGAGTTGAAGTCTAGAACTTAGAAAAAAACCGGCGGTACCGCCGGTTTTTTTCTTGGGGTTAATTAGATCTTAGAAGAACTTATTGACCAATCCGCTAAGTTCTTCCATCACATTGCCGTCACCATCGGTATCCAGCATTTTGGTGGCCAGACCCATCAAGTCATTACCATTACTACTACCAGCAGCGGCTCCCACCATTTGAGCCAGACCATTGGCATCTAAGCCTTGCGCTTGGGAAGATTGACCCAAGGCACCCATCACAATCGGAGTGAGCAATCCCAACAACTGCATCACGGCTCCCGCCTCCAATCCAGTGTGCTGAGCCACCGCATTAGCGATCGCATTGCCATTACCACCCATCACCTGATTTAGCAAAGCTCCTTGCACATTGCCGCCCTGAGCGTTACCCAAAAATCCCATCACATCATCCAAAACCGAATTATTCTCTTGAGCAGCTTGTTGCAAAGTATCGGCACCACCAGCATCGGCCTGATTACCCATAGCTGACAGCATCATCGGCAAAGCCGCACTAATCGCCGACTGAGTTGAATTACCATCAGCTCCAATTTGTTGGCCAATTTGGGCGAGGACGGGACCACTTAGTTGACTGGTGATCAGACTAATCAAAGGATTCATTATTTTTCTCCAAGTTGTGTAGGGAAATCCACAGGTACTGTAACCAAATAGACAGTATCATATTCGCCATATCTGAAATTTGCTCATGCCCTGATGAAATTAACTCGTGAATTATGGCTGCCCATGATTAGTTGTGGTTTGCTGCTGATCAATTCGCCGCCAGTAGTCGCGATCGAAGCCAATCAACCCCCCCGCACTAAAATGGCGGCCTTAGAACGGGGCATTCTGGTGGAGATGAATCGGGCGCGAGCCAATCCAGTTGGTTATGCTAAATTCTTACAAACGTGGCGAAAACGCTTTCAAGGCAAGCAAGCCCGACTGTCGTCACGCTTATTTCTGCAAACTAAAGAAGGCGTAGCGGTGGTCGATGAAGCAATTAGAGCCGTGAAAAGAGCGCAGCCAGCACCTCGGTTACGACTATCAGCAGGCATCTCACGCGCCGCGCGCGATCACGTAATATATCAAGGTAGGCGAGGATTAATTGGCCATAAAGGCCGCGGTGGCAGTACACCCTATCAAAGAATTAGCCGCCATGGTTATTGGCTAGAACCAGGGGGAGAAAATAATAGCTATGGACCCGATACCGCAGTGGCTGTAGTCCGCGATTTGATTGTGGATGATGGGGTGCCTGATCGCAGTCATCGGATTAATATGTTTCGGGCAGACTACCAAGTAACGGGCATTGCCTGTGGCTACCACAAAATTCACCGCGTCATGTGCGTGATTAATTATGCTGGCGGCTTCCAGGAAAAGCGTTAGAGCTTGCCAAAACGCCGATGCCGTTGTTGGTAGTCTGCCAGAGCGGCATGAAAGGCTACTCGATCGAAGTTCGGCCACAGAGTCTCGGTGACATAAATTTCGGCGTAAGCCAGCTGCCACAGCAAAAAATTACTAATCCGCAGTTCGCCACTGGTTCGAATTAACAAGTCGGGGTCGGGAATGCCGTGGGTGTAGAGATGACTGTTGAACAGATTTTCATCGATGTCATCTGGTTCGATCGATCCAGCTTGAACTTGGGCGGCGATCGATCGACAGGCTTGAATAATTTCTTGGCGACCACCATAATTGGTGGCGACAGTAAATTGAATACCCTGATTGTGCTGGGTCATAGAAACCGCCTTCGCGATTTCCGATTGCAAAGAAGTGGGCAAAGCAGTCAGATTACCCATAAATCTAATCCGGACTTGCTCAGCATTCATTTCTTCTAGCTCACGGCGCAGTACCCGCTCAAACAGTAACATCAAAAAATCTACTTCTTCCAGGGGTCTGCCCCAATTTTCGGTGGAAAAAGCATAGGCTGTTAGAGCTGGAATGCCCCAATCCCGACAACAATACAGCAAATCTTTTAGGACATCCACACCCTTACGATGTCCGACAATTCTAGATAAACCCTGTTTTTTGCCCCAGCGACCATTGCCATCCATAATCACGGCGACATGACCGGGCAGCTTGGCCTGGTCAAGATCAGCTGGTAGCGCAATCAAGCTGTCAATTTTGGACATCATCGGCATAGGTGCACGAAATTACTTTTTAGAACTTAGAATACGACTAAGGAGCTTGCGCCGCCAACTAGCTCGGAAGAATCGTCGCCAGCCAGTAACTCGTACTTTTTGTTCAGTTGCTGGCGTGAATTGTAACTCTAATAACTCTTTTAGTTTACTGCTAGTGAGGGGGCGATTGAGCACTCCCTTTTCGGATAGAGAGATAGAGCCAGTCTCTTCCGAGACTACCACACATAGGCAGTTGGAGAACCGTTCGGTAATGCCCATCGCTGCCCGATGTCTGGTACCAAGTTGGGGGGAAACGTCCTGTGCTGATAGAGGCAGGATTACCCCAGCGGCCATTACCCGATCGCCCCGAATTAGGACTGCGCCATCGTGTAAAAGGGTAGTGGGCTGAAAGATGGTTTGGAGCAGCTCTTTGGATACCTGGGCATCGATCTTCACACCGGGGGCGGAGAAATCTCGATCGTCAAAAGGGGAGCTGGTTTCCATGATGATCAGGGCACCAATCCGTTTTTGGGAGAGGTCTTTGACAGCATCGACGATGTTATCGATCGTAGTATCGGCTTCATAATTAGTACGGCGGATCGATCGAAACAAATAACCTAAGTCACCGCGCCCCAATTGTTCGAGAAAGCGCCGGAATTCGGCTTGAAAGATAATCGACATAGCCAAGGCAGAGCCAATGACCAATTTTTCGAGGGCGAAGGCTAGCCAGATGAGTTTAAATTTTTGGCTCAGGGCGGCGGCGACGACCAGCACAACCAAGCCGCGCACTAGCCAAAAGGTGCGGCGGTCGCCGATTGCGAGCAGGATCATGAAAGTCAGAGCAACGACTAGGGAGAGGTCGATGCCGCGCATGAACCAGCTGCTAATTGTTGCCCAATCTATATAACCCAGTACTTTTGTTTGCCAGTCCACTCACTCGAATGTCAATCTTTTTGCTGAAGCAAGATGCCCTTGCTTTGATATTACGGCAATTTGGCTCTGTTGGCTAAATAATTAATCTACAGGTTTAACGGGAGTAGACAGGGTCTGTCAGTGGAAGATATTGTCTCAGTTACTGAATTATTTCTAGCCTGATCTCAGAATTCTTGATTGATTGAAGGACTTGGCTTAGTTCACTTTCCATTTTTGTGAAACCTCAAATATCTGTCTGAGTTTCTAGCACGCCGAGTTATTCAAGAGGAACTCCGTGCCGTAAAATAGTTAACCTGAAGATAAAATTAAGTATGGAAGTTGTCTTAGCTCATTCCGAGCATTTAGAAGAAGTCTCAGCTTTGTTCGATCGATATCGGATGTTCTACCAACAGCCTTCTGATTTGGATAATGCCCGATTGTTTATTCGCGATCGCTTGCAAAAAGGTGATTCTAAAATATTTTTGGCGATTAATTTGCCTGCGGCGAGACAAAGTCAACGAGAGCAAGTTACGGGATTTACTCAGCTTTATCCCAGTTTTTCTTCAGTATCGATGAAACCCATCTGGATTTTGAACGACTTGTTTGTGGCCGAAGACTATCGTCAGCAAGGTGTTGCTAAGTTGTTGATCGGTGCCGCCGCGAATTTTGCCCGCGAAACAGGTGCCGTCCGTATCGCTTTATCAACGCAGATTTCTAATATTACCGCCCAGTCTCTTTATGAATCCCTAGGTTATGTTCAAGATGAAGACTTTTATCACTATGCTTTGTCTATGTATACCTGACCAGAAGCTAGATTTTTTAAAGAAGTGGCTACTAAATTAATCGATCGACTTGATGTCGCCATAGGCTCGATAAAATCCACCTCGAGCTGATTTTCGGACTTCATCTACTAAATATTTTGCACCTGCTTGCCGCAACTCATTCGGAAATTGAACATTCCACTTGGAATTATAGCCTTCGGATACGATCCGCACGCGCAACTGACTGCCCTCTTTGATGCACTGAAGAACTACCCCGTTACTTAAGTTAGTTGTAGTTTCAAGAGTGTTAGAAGGTAAGATAGCATCCAGTTTGGGTGACTTAACATTAACTACCTGTGGAATTGTCCCAGCCTGAGCCGCTGCGATCGCCATTTCACTGACATCGATACAGGCTAGTGAGCCAGTAGTGGTAACTATGTATAGTCGCTCATTGTGGAATTGCATCGAGAAAGCCGAACCACAACCCGTCGCTAATTTCCACAATCTGTCGCCCTGCTCATTGAAGCAATAGATCGATGAATAGTTATCCCCTGCAAATACATATTTTCCATCTGCTGCTGTCGCACAGGAGTACACTGCTCCATCACATTGATAAACCTGGCCAGTGGCTCCGGCCTTAGTGAAGGCATAAACTTGATGGTTGGCAGTGCCAGCATAAACGGTAGTCTCTTCTTGCCAACCAAAGAGCACTGAGCCGTCGGTCGGCTGTTCCCAAATGACCCGGCCATCTTCCCAGTCATACATTGTGACTCCGGCACTGTGGCCGTGGTAAACGCCAATTTCATCGCAGCGTACCATCCAGCCGGAGTTGCCTTTGCTTTTGCGGCTCCATTGAGATTCCTCCTCGTGATTAATCGTGGTGATATTACCTGCTGCATCCGATACCCCCAAAATCCCATCGGCAATGTCCAGCCAAAAGATATCCACATCGGCGGCGATTTCGTAAGCAACTCGTGGAACTTTACCATTCAGATCGTAAACTTTGCCGTTGTCGCAACCTGCGTATAGCCAGTCGTCATCTGCCACAATACATTTCACGCCGTCGGGTAATTTGAATTGCTGGGTGACTTTACCATCGGGGGTGAGGTTGAAAATTTGGCCGTTTTGGTTGCCGACTAAACAGCGCTGGTCATCGATGAAAATCCCGAAAGCTGATGCGCCAGAAGCAAATTTCCATAATACTGGAGCACTATTGGCAGTGGATTGATTACTAACAATTTCGCGGCGGGTGATCGATCGCTTTTGTCGGATGCCCACAACAGCATCTTCATAGCCTTTTTTGCGTTTTTCGTTGAGTTTCTTGGTGGCTTCGGCGAGGGCTTTTTCGGGAGTGGGGTAAGCCGTGGTTTTACTCTGTCCGCTATCACCAATTCGCCCGAACCGAATGGTGACATCGTTACCATCGATTGTGACTTCGTAGAACTTGTGGGCGGTGCCAGCGTCTTGAGATAGTTCTAGATAGGTTTTGGTTTCGGACATCGTTGAGTACCAGGGCAGTGATGATTAGCTGTTATTTAAGGCTATGGAGAAAACTCAATGTTTAGACATCTCCTTTTATTTCATTCACGATTTTAACAATGCTATTGATTCTGTCTATAGACTTTGTTACAACTAGCAAAACGATTGCTGTCAATAACCCAATAATAAGTACTAGCATATTTTTAGCTCTAGGGATGAAGATATCGATTCCTCGTTAGTGTTCCCAATTTGTTTCTGGTACTTGCGATCGATCTTCCAAACTTTATAGTACAATAATACTTAAAGTATTTGATCGGATGCCGCTCATGCAACTAATTCAACGCCAAACCTTGGTTTACCAAGCGGGTAGCTCGGATAAAGTTTATGAGGTTGATCTGTTTAACACTCCCCGCTCTAAAGAGACGGAGATTCTTGAACAGCCCATATTCGGACTCTCAAAGGCGTAGTCAATGCGCCGCTACTGATTCCCTCAAGGCATAGCCCTAAAGTTACCGCTACTTTTCTAATGATGTTTGCTGCTCCATTACAGTCAGCATTGATTCTTGTGCCATCAGCACTACGGTATAACCCACGAGATACACGTCTTCCAGATTTTTTCCACCCTTCAGGTTTTGCGCCGAACACAGGCAGAATATCGGAATCTAGAAAACTTGCTTTACTGGTGTAGCTTTCTTCTGTTTCAACAAACTGAATTCCATACTGTTCACACAGCTCAGAGATTCTATTTTTAAGTCTAGCCGTTGGAATTTGGACAAACTTTTGATTATTTTTTCTCCCCATGTCTGCACCATCTTTTTGACTCTTGTTCCAGCCAAATACAATAGTCCCAATACCATTTGATAGGCAGTGGCTAACAACTATTCTCGCTGCCTTGTTTATAGCATCTCGAACTTGTCTATTACGCTTTTCGGTAATAGCAGCCAACTTCAAAGACCAAAATCCTTGAGGCTTTTTGTCTTTGATATTAGCTATCTGTTTATTGTAGAACTGGTTCAAAGACTTCAGCTTTAAGCCATCGACTATAAAAGATGTCCCAATATTGCTTAAGCAGGTCAACCAGTTGTTCAAGCCATGGTCAATCCCTAAAACCTTAGCCGCATCAAGTAGTGCTCCGCCTGTTGCTGGGGTTTCCCCAGTAATTGGGGCGGCACGTAGCTGAAACTTCTGGGACTCATTTTTGTAGATCATCTCCAAATAGAAGCACCCATTTCTGGGTAGGATTCTATATTCTCTAATATCCTTATAGTCCAAGTTTGACGGCATTGGCACAGTAAAGGAATTAATTCCAAACCAAGCTTTAATCTTTGTCCCTAGAGGGAAAACAAGCATCCCATCTTTAAGCCTGACTGACCTGCCAGTGTATGTTACTAAGGCTATTCCTCCTTTTCTATACCCTGGTAGCCTTGGTCTTTTATCTATGGTTCCCTTGTAGAATCCTTTTAGCAGCCCAATGTAAGATTTAAAAGATTCCGCCACAGTAGTTAAAATCTGTTGTGCTGTATCCGAGTAAAAAGCTTGATAATGCTTATTTTGATTTCTTGTCCCAATCTCTTTATGTAGATCAGCTCTTGATGGAATTTTGCCAGTCTTGAAAAATAATTGCCGAGAATAATAAACTCCACAATTAGTTAGCTTGGCTGATTCACTGCATAAGAATTCTAGGATAGCTTTCAGCTCTGGACTTGGATTGAGTAAGTTTTGTTGACATCCAAACATTTATTGTTATTTTTGACGTTCTCTCCATACTAATCTACAATTAAAACAACTGTCAATCTAACCCCCTATGAGAAAAAAATCTTACGAGTACAGGCATTATAACCATGCCGTAGGGTTGGCAGTAGTGCATCTAATTTGGATACCTAAACGCCGAAAAAAGGTGCTGGTCGGAGAAGTTAGGGATAGGATCTTTCAAATATTTGCTGAACTAGCAACTGAAAAAGACTGGAATATTCGAGCCTTAGAAGTTGCGCCAGACCATATTCACCTGTTTATTGAGGTACACCCTACCGATGCCATATATCAAGTTGTCAAAGCTTTTAAGAGTAGATCGGCAAATTATCTAAGAAAAGAGTTTGAGCATCTAAGAAGGCTTCCCTCTATGTGGACTAATAGTTACTTCTTTTCTACTGCTGGCAATGTTTCAGCTGACACAATAGAAAGATATATTAATGACCCACATCATTGTTGAAAATATTGGAGGCGAATAAATTCGCTTGCGTCGCCTCTACTTCCCACTCTATAGAGATGGGGCTTCCAGGCTTTCCATACTTTTCTGGTGAATTATCGCTATGGTCGGCGGGGTGGGGCACTGAAGGAAGGCTCACAGAATCTCTATTGTCATCCCCGCTTGACGTAGCCTCTTTATCAAAACATCTCCTAGTCCAGTGGCCGGAGTTAAGACCCCACCGCGTGTTTTACCACCCGGCAATTGCTCGCTCTGCAAAACTAAACATAAAGCAGATTCACACAAAAATTTGACTGTGGCTCGATTACCGGGATCTCCCTGGTCGCTAATCAATCCTCTCACCTGACTACCATCTGTAGCAGTCCCCACCAATTCGCAGGAAAACCAGCCTTCATTCATGGTTTGTTCCGAGGGACCATCACCAGCTTTGGGCAATAAAGGTTGAACGATCGATCGCAGCCAAGGATACTGCAAAACACCGACAAAAAAAGCTAGTCCAATGGTGATACTCGTTGCTTTTAGCCAAGCCATCGGTTCTTCAACTTTGAAGTACTCTTGATAAGTAAAATCAGCACCGTAAGAGTCTTGCCACTGATCATACAAAGCGCCACTGCGCCGTACAATTCTCGTGTTGACTGGCCCCATAAAGAAAGGGCAGACCCAGGTATTTAGATCCTTTGCATAAGAAAGAGTTGTCGGATCTTGGTGTTCAGCGTTGGCAGTTGGTGGATGAAATATCGGTGGATTGAGCAGAAACGGATCATTCAATTGCGATGCCTGGTCTGAATCATACAAATGGAAACCAGAGGCAAGTGTTCCACCGTTTAAGCCCCCGGCAGCCTGAAAATAGGCATTCACTGATTTGCAAGGGAGACCAACTTTTTGCTGGATGTGACGAGCAACCAAGTAAGCTCCTAAATCGGATGGAACAGAATCAAATCCGCAAGCAGGAATAATTCGGGTGCCGTCGAAGGCTGCTTGAGTATGATATCGATCGATTAAAGTTTTGATCCAAGGGGTCTCGCCAGTAATGTCCACGTAATGAGTTTTCAGGCGTACACAGGCATCGACCAGGGCATTGCCATAAATAGCGAAGGGTCCGGCTGTCGAGAGCAGCACGTTTGTCTGAGACACGATATCGTCCACTGCTTGCTGGTTCTGGCTGTCAGCAACTAATATGTCCACTGTGACCCCAACTTCAGCCCTCACTGCTTCTAGTTTTTGACGGTTACGCCCAGCAATTGCCCACCGCACTCCTTCAACAGCCGGGTGACGAGCAAAGTACTGCACTGTCTGTTTTCCAACGAAGCCACTGGCACCGTAAAGGATCACATCATAGGGTCGATCTGACATGGTTTATAACATCTCCAGAGGCACAGGTTGATTAGGAGTGGGAAAAGTCTGATTGAGAGTAGCCAATTCCGTCGCACTTAATTTTAAATCTAGGGCAGCCCGATTTTCCTCCATATGATCAATACGACTGGATTTAGGAATCACAATGACATTATCTTGATGTAACAACCAAGCGATAGCTACTTGAGCCACCGTAACTCCCCGATCATGAGCGATTACCTGGAGAGTGGGATGAGGTAGTAAACGTCCTTGTTCGATCGGAGAATAGGCCATGATCGGCATATTTTGTTGCCGACACCAAGGCAGTAAGTTTAATTCAATTCCCCGGCGCATCAAGTTGTAGAGTACTTGGTTGGTTGCAATGGCGCTGCCACCGTTTAGGAGTGAAGCTTTCGCCATGTCTTGAACATCAAAATTACTAACCCCATAGCTACGAATTTTCCCGGCTTGGTGCAGTGTTTGAAAAGCTGCCAGGGTCTCGGCCAAAGGAATAGAACCTGGCCAGTGCAATAAATAGAGATCGAGGTAGTCAGTGTTCAATCGCTTCAGACTGCGTTCACAGGCGGCAATCGTTCCTCGTCTCGATGCGTTATGTGGATAAACTTTGCTAACCAGAAAAACTTCTGACCGCTGGTTAGCGATCGCTTGGCCAACAACTTCTTCGGCTCCCCCTTCCCCATACATTTCAGCGGTATCAATAAGGAAAAGCCCCAGATCTAGTCCGTGGCGCAAGGCAGCTATCTCGCTTTGCCGATTTTGGGCTTGCTCCCCCATCTGCCAAGTACCCATGCCCAAGATAGGAACAGTTTGTCCAGAGGGAAGTTGAAGAGTTTTCATGGTGGTGAATTAGCTTGGATCACTTTAAGGCATGTTTTAAAGAGTTGAGGTTATATGACATTTTAGATTGAGAGGGCAATAAATCCGTAATTAGCACATGCCCCACAACCCATCGCCCCCATAGAAATCCTCGCTATCCACGACACCCCAAGAACGCCGTCGCACCAAGCAATCAGTGTCGTCCAGGATTAACCCTAGCCACACATCTATCAAGGATAACCCAGAGCGCCACTGCAATTCCAGCAACCTCATTTCACCGCAGTTAGCCATTGCCGATCGAATCTTTGCTGCCCACAATTCCACATCTTCACTAGGGGCTGGAGCTGCTAGGTTTTCAGCGCTTCAGAAGAGCTTAACCACAAGACAGATTTTTTACTCAGATCATCGTTCTGTAAGCGACAGGCTATGAAAGTATTAGAAGTTGGTTAGTAATGTCATTGTCATTACAAAGTGCTAGAATAGTATTGTAAAAGCTACTTGGTCAAGACTATGACGACCTCAAAAACAACTCCACGAAATACTCTCAATTTGCGAATCAAGCCAGAAGAACGTGATCTTATAGACATGGCAGCGAAAGTCAAAGGGAAGAATCGAACCGATTTTATTTTGGAAGCTGCTCGCAATATGGCTGAGGAAACTCTGCTAGAGCGTACTATTTTTTGGGCTAGTCCAGAAGCTTATGCTGAATTTCTAATCCTTTTAGATGCCCCAGCACAACCTAATGAACGTTTGCGTAAGACTATGCAAACGACAGCGCCTTGGGAGTAAGAGTGAATTTTACGCCTCCTGAGCCGTTAGTTACTCACCATTTGATCGCTGATTTTTCCTGTGGAACTACTGCTCTGGACGATTGGTTAAAACGACGGGCACTGAACAACCAAAATAGCGGGTCTACCCGAACCCTTGTCGCCTGTGTTGATGAGCAGGTAGTCGGATATTATACCCTTGCTTCTGGGGCGATTAGTAGTCAGTCTGTACAAGGAAGTTTTAGGCGGAATATGCCCGACCCTATTCCGGTAGTGATTTTGGCAAGACTAGCGATCGATACTTCTTACCAAGGACAAGGTTTAGGACGCGCTTTATTTCGCGATGCGGCGCTACGGGTGATGCAAGCAGCGGACACGATCGGAATACGTGGAATTATCGTTCATGCTATTTCACCGCAAGCCAGAGATTTCTATTTAGCTTTGGGATTTGATGCATCTCCCCTCGAACCAATGACACTGATGATTTCACTCAAGGACTTACGAAGTCTGAACCAATGAAGAATAACCACAGCAACGAATACCTAAAAGTATTCTCTAGCCGCAAAGGACGCAGCCTTCACCATTTTCACTACCTGCCCCATGTCCCAATACCGTTCGGTTAAGGAGAAATCGGTAGGTTTGGCTAACGCAATAATGCGGCATCCAGCCTATTATCTAAGGCCAATGAGAGCTTATCCGAACAGTATTGCCCCATGTCCTAGCTATTCACTGAATTCTGGGGAGCGTAGGCTTTACTTTGGACTGGCTGGAAATGTCTCTTGGCAAAAGATGATAGCTTCGGTATAAACCCCAATTGCCAATTAGCGCAATTTATGAAATCAGAGCTGTAATAGACATTATGTAGAGCAACACAACAAATCGATTTAGTATTAGATATTTGGAGTCAAACTACTCGTGAACGTCAATCAAGAACTGCTGCTCGAATATACAATTTTTCTAGAACCCATTAAAGATGTTGCTCAAATTTTCTTCTACATAACATTAGCCGCAGTTGCATGGAAAGGGCTACATAAATGGCAAAAAGAATCGAAAGGAAAAATTGAGTATGAAGCAGCCAAGCAAGCCTTGGCAAAGGCCTATAGTATACGTGATCGAATTCGAATACTTCAGATAACAATAATAGCTCCTTCTGAATGGGCGGAACGTGAATTAACATGTAATGAAACTGAGAATGAGCGAAGAGCTAACAATAGTTTTTTTGCTTACAGTAAAAGATTTAGGCATATCCGGGAAGAAACATCTAGACTTTATCCAGCGATGGTTGAGGCAGAAGCAGTGTTTGGGGAAGAGGCCAGAGAAAAACTAGATAAACTTATTAGTATGACCAAAAGACTGCGGGTGGCTATACAAGTTTATCACAAGCTTATTTCTAAAGGTTTGGGGCAATCTGGGGGGACAAATGACAAATATTTCAATATTATTAATGGTGCTAGTGGCCAGATGGAAGAACCAGTAGATGATGACAATTTCAAAATGGATTTAGATAATATTATGCAAGAAATACAAGAGTATTTTATCCAGAAAATGGGACAAAAATAACCTATTTTATAAATGGTGAGAGTACCCGTGGAAGACTATCGGCAAAATTAGCTCAAGTCGATCGAACCACTGATCTTGGTAGACGCGACTATGCCATCCTGTGGCTGCTTTGGGACAATGCCCTCCGCCGTGAAGAAATTGTCACTTCTTCGCTAACCAGAGCAGATGCTCTGTAATTATTTACTCCATTCATCCCATACCGCTCGTGTCACCTTGGCGATCGCTTCTTCACGGATCGCACTGTTAGCCGTTGAATCTGCAACAAAAACGGCGATCGCTAAATGCCGTCCATTCGGTAGCGTCACGAGTCCCACATCATTTGTTGCAGCCGTCACGCCATTGACAGTAGCCGAAGTACCAGTTTTATGAGCCACAACTGTCTCCTTCGGCAACAATCCTTTAATGCGTTTTTTACCTGTAGAAGTTTCCGTCATCAATCGCCGTAGTAGCGCTTGACTGAGTTTTGATAATCCTTTGCCCTCATGGAAAGTGCGTAATAAAACGACGGCAGCATCAGGAGTTGCATCGTTGCGATACTGCACTGCTGGATTCTGTCTTAGCTCCTGCTCTGTGTTGGCAACAACTATGTCATTGATACCAAGACCACGCAAATACTGGGTGACAGTCTTTGGATCGCCAACGAGCCGCAACAGTAGATCGCAAGCCGTGTTATCACTTTCCGAAACCATGTATTTCAATAGTTCAGCCAGAGTTAATTCTACTCCTGCCGATTTCTGGTCTAAAATCTGACTACCCTGGACAATATCGCTTACCTTAACCCGAATCTTTTGGTCTAGTTTGAGTTTCCCTCGATCTACCTGAGTTAAAATAGCCATCGCAATCGGCAACTTGTAAACGCTTTGCATTGGAAATCGCTGATTTCCATTCAGAGTCACTGACTCTCCAGTTTCTAGCACTGTGGCTGTAATCCCCACACGCCCTTGAGCAGTTCGAGCGATTTGTTCGATCCGTTGGCGTAACTTGTTGCTGCTGTTGTTGTTAGGCGTTGTAATTTCGTTTGGGTTATTTGGGGTGTCTTTGTTGCTACTGGAGTTAACACTCGTACAACCTACTGTCAGTAAGAATAAGCCAAAGGTGCAAAGCAAAACTCTTTTAAGCATCACTGGAACTATCTCATTTTTAACTAATCGACAATTTGATTCTAAAATATCGGCTCAGTTTAAGCGAGTAATCCTAACTGGCGGCAAGCTGTGCCACCATTTCGGCTCGAGAGGAGACTTCCAGCTTCCGAAACATCCGCTTTAGAGCCTGTTTAACGGAATTTTCGGTAATCCACAACTCAGTGCCAATCTCTGCATTCGTGCGTCCTAAGGCAACTAGTTCGACAATTTGCAATTCCCGCGCTGTGAGTAACTCATTTTTAAAAGATGAGGATGACGACCGCGTTGTTGCCGCCCAGATTGATAAGTGTAGACAGATGCCACTCAAATCGGCTAGATCTTGGGTGTCGAAAGCAGGCATCGATCGATCGCGAGTACAGCCCACCGCTCCTACCAATTGACCGCGAACGACGATCGGCCCCGCCATTACATGCCAATGATCGGGACGCGGACAAATCATCTTCCACACCTTGGGTGATGTCACCAATCCTTCATGTACGGGCGCGTGACGCTCTGTAAGGTAACGGGCGACGGGATTATGTTCGATTGACAGAGCAACCTTGAGAATTTTTTGAAGGTTGGGGTCTAGCTGGGAAATTTCGTCGAAGAAAAAAATACCCGATCGATTAGCTGCGAAGTGTTCGCCCAGTTTTGATGTGACATCTGCTTTTAAATTTCGTTCGTCTTTGACCGAATAGATCGACGCAAATAAAGGCTGTAAGGAAGCAACCATAGTGTCAAAAAGAGTACCCGATCGAGGACTATGCGCGATTGATTTCCACTTTTATTATAGACACTATCAGCTTTGTTACTCTCATCACTAGGAAATCGATTTATGACTGACTCCCCAAAATACACTCTTGGTTTGGTATTTTTTCCTGGCATGACAGCTCTCGATATTATCGGGCCACAGCAAGTCTTAAGTCCGCTACCTGGTGTCGATACTTATCGGATCTGGAAAACGCTCGACCCTATTACAACCGACGACGGTATGGTGGTTTTACCAGATACCACCTTTGACAATTGCCCCCGTTTGGATATTATCTGTATCGGTGGCGGGATGGGACAGGCGGCAGTAGAAAACGATCCAGAGCTATTGGCATTTCTCCGCAAACAAGGCAGCACCGCTAAATTTATCACTTCTGTCTGCGGCGGATCGCAGTTTCTAGCGAAGGCCGGATTGCTCGAAGGTTATCGAGCGGCGACGCATTGGGCAGCACGGGGACAACTAGCGGTATTAGGTGTTGAGGTTGGTACCGAGCGGGTTGTGGTCGATCGCAATCGGATTACGGGTGGCGGCGTAACCGCAGGGATTGATTTTGGGCTGACGCTTACGAGTATCCTTTTTGGCGAAGAAGTCGCCAAGATTACGCAACTATTGCTAGAGTATAATCCCGCTCCGCCATTTGATACCGGATCGCCAGAAAAAGCGGGGCTAGAGTTGGTGAATAAGGCAATGTTATTTATGCAAGGTATGATGCCCGCTCCAGTCGGAGCAAATTAGGAGAGACTACGCCAACGGGTTAGAAATATTTGCTTCGTTCATCACCCGCCCGCGACTAAAGTGCTGGCTAGCGGCTCAAGTCCACTGAAGTGGACTAAAGAATCGTCCACTTCAGGTTGTGCCAAGCGAAGCTAGTAATCTTTGAGTGAAATCCTTATTCCGAACTTCAATCGTTCGTACTCTAGTCGATATCGACACACGATCTACCCCAAAACTTATGTTTAGCAATAATCTCGATCGTGATGATAGATCTTCATTCCAAGCAAACTAAATTACCTGGACGCTGGATTCAAAAAGGATTTCTGGCGATCGCAGTACTATTTAACCTTTGCCTCATCGCTCAACTATTAACAGTTGGATTAGCAGTTTTCGACGATCCTAATTGGTGGAACATTCACATTCTACTGGTGCGCGACTATGGTGGACTAGTTGTTCTACTGTTAACAGGGCTGTTCGTTCATCCATTCCCTCAAAAAATCAAGATGCTGACAGTAGGTTTAGCAATCCTACTGACGCTGCAATTCATCACGGGGCACTTAAATCAGCTCTTGCATTTAGGTATTCTCCACCCACTACTCGGCTTTTCATTATTTACATCCTCAACCACATTGGTTCATCGATCGTGGCATGAGGTATTCGATCACCTCCGGTAGGCTACGCCAACGCTCAGATTCTGTTGCTAACTAATAAAATAACGTCAGAGTAATACTATGCCAATCCAATCTAGACCCGAAATAACAATCATCCAGCTAATTGCACCATTAGTTGTGGCTCTAATTTTTATTACCCTCTGCTCTCTATTTAGGGAGCCAAACCACCAAAATTTCAGTGCCCTGATGATTGCCGGGGCTGGAGCTGCGTATCTCAATGGTGGCTTACTCGGCTGGGAATTTGCCTTCTGTACTGTGATGACTGGTGTTGCCTATTGGGGACTAAAGGATTACCGACTTATTGGCATTGGCTGGCTACTGCACACCGCATGGGATACAGTCCATCATTTGTATGGCACCCCGATTGTTCCATTCGTGCCACTATCATCATTTGGGTGCGCCATTTGCGATCCAGTTTTGGCATTGTGGTATTTCCGAGGCGCACCTTCCGTATTTGATTGGTTCCCAAAGTTGAAATATTAGTGCTGTGTATTTACCATGAGGCGATCGATTTGTTACAGATGCTTATGGTGCTTGGAAAGCTGTCTGGGTGTCATTCCAGTAAAATTTTTGCAGTGCCAAGTCAGATGGCTCTGGCTGGAAAAACCCACTTGAGAAGCAATACTCGCGATTATCTCCGATAGGCTACGCCAACGACAAATCTGTAGTTTCTAGTAGCAGTTTTGCCCGCTCTACCCGCTGTTTAATCACATATTGATGTAGTGAAATACCCATAGCTCTTTTAAAGGAACTGGCAAAGTGATTAGGGCTACTATTCACACTTGCGGCAATTTACACCATTGATAGATCGCCATCGAGATGAGCGTGGATATAATCGATCGCGTTCTTTAATCGACGGGGATTTAAGCTATAGAAACCGACTATATTTGGCTGAAAAACACAATAGTTTCGCAGTAAATGAATAACTAATACTTGGGTCAATGATTCTACATATAACTCCCCCATGATGCCACCCGATCGGAGTTCTGCCAAGAGCATCATCGCGATTTGATGCAGATGTGGGTCAGATCTGGAGAAACAGTCCATCAACTCAATTCGATCTGGATTGAGATCCGCCGATCTAGCCGTTTGTGCGACTAATTCCGGTTGCAAGTAGATGCCAAGGTTTGACGTTGAACTATTTGTCGGCCATCGCCAGTAAGTTGATTGTCCTGCTGGTACCAAGACCAGATCGTCCTGTTTGACGATCGATTCATGCCAACATTCGCCATGATTTTGGACTAAATACATGGGTTGCACGGAGGGAAAACTCAGCCAATGCGCTAACAGAGCACCAGAACTATACTCGCAAATGTGATTTGGTAGGGCTTGATAATTTTCGACTAAGATGCCCTGCCATCCGACTTGCTGACTGGATAAAATTTCAACCCCACCTACTACATTTAACTGTGGATGTAAATTACTTGTACCCATTAAAATAATTTATCTATTACAAAAATTCGCTCTAATCTGTGGACTTATCTACTGAGGAATGAGGATTTAATCAAACCCAGAATTACGAACTCTGCAATATAACAGGGTAGTTTCATTCGGGCAAGAAATGAGAAATCGTCAGAATCTGATAAAAATTCGTCAGATTCTGCAACAAATTTTCGCAGGCGATCGCTACGATATCAGTAGCTAGTAGGAGTCCACCTCTAAAATAGGAGTTTTTGTGTGGATCGTCAACTTGGCACACAAGAAAGTCTATTTTGGTCGTACGCACAGTTATGACCCGTATATTTCATGCTGACGGCAAATATTATTAGGTGCAAGCACCAGAAAAAGATTCTGGCAGAATCTAGCGAAAGTCCCACATCGTCACCATTTGCTCGATCTGAAGATCGCACCAGGATCGGATTTTTCATCCGCCCAAATCGTTGGCTTAGCCTCTCCCCTGGAGAATCGACTTTAACAAACAGCGATGCAATTTCTCAACTAGAATCGGTCAAAAATCTGACCCCGATCGAATTTCTATAAATATCCTGACGTACAAAATACCGGAAGCCGTGCATGACTCATTTTGGCCTCATTTGTCCCGCCCTCACCGGGCATCTCAATCCCATGACTACACTGGGGCACGAACTTAAAAGGCGCGGTCATCGCGTTACTCTATTTGGCATTCTCGATGCTCGACCTCAAACCCTAGCTGCCGGATTGGAATTTTGGGCACTTGGTGAAGCCGAATTTCCCGCTGGAGCTTCAGCAGTAACTAACACCAGATTGGGAGAGTTGAGTGGTATAGCTGCTTTCAAACAAATCGTGACGATGTTCCGGCGATCGACAACTATGCTCCTAGATGAAGCTCCACAAGCGATCTCCGCCGCAGGGGTTGAGGTATTACTGATAGATCAAACTTCGTCTGGTGGTAATAAATGGCAGATTTGTTGAATCTGCCATTTATTACCGTGTGTTGTGCGTTGATGCTCAATCTAGAAGTAGGTGTTCCGCCGTTCAATACAAATTGGTCTTACAGTCCTGCTTGGTGGGCAAAACTTCGCAACCACTTCAGCTATGAGTTACTAGCGCGTCTGGCTCGACCCATTCTCCAGACAGTAGCCGAGCGTCGCCAAAAATGGAACTTGCCTCCATACATCCATCCCAACGATCCTTTTTCTAAACTGGCTCAAATCTGCCAACAGCCTCCTGAATTTGAATTTCCTCGGCAGCACTTATCCCCATTCTTCCATTTCACGGGGCCTTATGCTCGTCCTGATAGTCGCGAACCTGCTTCTTTCCCGTTTGAGCAGCTCACCGGGCAGCCGCTGATTTATGCCTCAATGGGCACTCTCCAAAACCAACTGAGTGGAGTATTTGAAAAGATTGCCCAGGCGTGTGTGGGATTGGATGCTCAATTAGTCATTGCTCTAGGTGGTGGCAGTAATCCAGCATCCCTGCCAAATTTACCTGGCTCTCCCCTCGTTGTCGGCTACGCACCGCAGCTAGAACTACTGCAAAGAGCTACTCTGACTATCACCCACGCGGGTATGAACACTGCTTTAGAATCTTTGAGTAATGGGGTGCCGATGGTGGCGATTCCCATCGCCAACGACCAGCCAGGGGTGGCAGCAAGGATCGCTTGGACGGGGACTGGAGAGGTAATCACCCTCCCTAAGTTAACTAGTGCGAGACTACAGGTAGCGGTGAAAAAAGTGTTAGCGGAAGATTCTCATAAACAGAATGCAGTGAGGCTACAAGCAGCAATTCGTCGTGCTGGGGGAGTGAGTCGCGCAGCCGATATTGTCGAACGGGTGGCGCAGACAGGTCAGCCAGTATTGGCTCAAAAATCACCTTAAGCATAGAACGTAACTTTCAATCTCTACCGAATATAAAATAATGAACCAAATCAAATACCTCCTGACCGAAAACCAAATGCCCATCGCTTGGTATAACATCCAAGCAGATTTACCCACCCCATTGCCACCGATTCTCAATCCTGGTACCGGACAACCAATCTCCCCCGCTGACTTAACACCCATGTTTCCGATGAGTCTAATCGAGCAGGAAGTAAGTCAAGAGCGATGGATCGAAATTCCCGACGAGGTGCGATCGATCTACCAACAATGGCGACCGACTCCCTTATATCGTGCCCGCCGCCTAGAGCAAGTCCTCGATACTCCCGCCAAAATTTACTACAAATATGAAGGTGTTAGCCCCGCTGGTAGCCATAAACCCAATACTGCTGTTGCCCAGGCATATTACAACAAGCAAGCAGGTATCAAACGGTTAATCACCGAAACTGGCGCGGGACAATGGGGATCTTCACTGGCTTTCGCGGGTGCGCTATTTGGGTTAGAAGTTTTGGTTTATATGGTGAAAGTTAGCTACAACCAAAAACCCTATCGGCGCGCGCTGATGGAAACCTATGGAGCCAGAGTTGTGGCCAGCCCTAGCACCGAAACTCAATCTGGTCGATCGATTTTAGCTACACACCCCAATAGTACGGGCAGTTTGGGCATTGCCATTAGTGAGGCTGTAGAAATTGCAGCAGCTGATGAGCAGAGTAACTATGCTTTGGGTAGCGTCCTCAATCACGTTTTTCTCCATCAAACTGTCATCGGACAAGAAGCTTTGGTACAGATGGAAATGGCTGGAGATTATCCAGATTTGGTGATTGGTTGCACGGGTGGGGGCAGTAACTTTGCCGGAATTGCTTTTCCGTTTCTCGGTGCCAAGTTAAGAGGCGAACGCGACGTGGAAATAATTGCCGTCGAACCCGCTGCTTGTCCGACGCTGACTCGTGGCAAGTATGCCTACGATTTCGGCGATACGGCACATTTGACACCATTGATGAAGATGCACACTTTAGGTAGCACCTTTGTCCCCGAAGGTATTCATGCCGGAGGCTTGCGTTATCACGGGATGGCTCCGCTGATGAGTCATGTGGTCGCGCTAGGACTGGCTGAAGCGCGATCGGAATACCAATTAGGTTGTTTTGCGGCAGGATTGACGTTTGCACGGGCTGAAGGCATTTTACCTGCACCAGAAGCAAATCATGCTGTGAAAGCGGCGATCGATGAAGCCCTCAAATGCAAAGAGTCTGGCGAGAGTAAAGTAATTCTATTTAATCTCTGCGGTCACGGCCACTTTGATATGCAGGCATACATGGACTATCAAGCCGGAAAACTCGTAGATACCAAGTATAGTTCGGCAGAAGTGGCGATGGCACTAGCTGGATTACCTTCCGTTAGTTAATGAGGGTCATGTAGCAGCTCGAACGCTCTCATCGAACGACACCCTTGAATCCTGAAGAGATCGATCGATTAAAATTTCTTTAAATATCCTGACTCAGAACATACTGGCTGTCCGTTCGCTCATTTTGAGAATCACGAGGGAATTAAGCCTTGCGGGGCTTGAGATGTAAGTGGTAGATGGACTCTGGCAGCTTCAGAATAGAAAGTATCTGTCGATGGAGGGCAGAAAGTGTCGTAACAAACATAGA
>JANOQI010000031.1:0-159692 GCA_031414775.1 Synechococcales cyanobacterium VAR_4_metabat_354 | reverse complement strand
AAAGATTTGACAGAAATCATCGACGGAACAAAAGAGTTCTTCTAAACTAGGCATAAGGCAATCCAGATTTTTGGTTGATTGGTACCTCCAGACTATCTGTTTTGCCCCTTTTTTTCTTTCCTTATCCCGAACTCACGTTATCTACAATCACCATAGCTACGGCTTAAGCCTAGAGGCAGATTGGAATTCTATCTCACCGTATCGATGCCAGCTAAATCCAGGATTTGGGGAATCAAATCTTCGCGCTTGACGGCCATCATATGGACACCCTGGCACATAGTCTTGGCAATTTTCACTTGCTCAGCGGCGATTTCGATGCCGGTTTGTAAAGGATTACTGGACTTTGCTAATCGATCGATCGTCGTTTGTGGAATATCTACTCCAGGCACATAGCGATTGATAAACTCGGCGTTTTTAGCCGACTTGAGGAGGAAGATGCCCGCCAAGACTGGCTTTTGGTATTGAGCAGCAATCTGGGTCATGAATTTATCGAGGATATCAAAGTCAGAAATGAGCTGACTTTGAAAGAACTGCGCCCCGGCAGCTACTTTCTTCTCGCACCGACTAGTAAGACCTGACCAACTTTTAGATTGGGGATCGACGGCGGCACCAGGGAAAAAGTCAGTACCAGCATCCGGTAAAGGTTTACCATTGCCGTCATTACCGCTGTTCAGCTGACCGATTAAAGTGAGGAGGCGGACGGATTCTAAGTCAAATACGGCTTTGGCGGTGGGGTAGTCGCCAGCCTTGATCGGATCGCCAGTAAGGGCGAGGATATTTTTGATGCCCAGAGCTTGTGCGCCCAATAAATCAGCTTGGAGTCCAATTCGATTGCGATCACGACAGGTCAGCTGATATATCGGTTCAATGCCTGCGCGTAGCAAAATAACGGAAGCAACCAGCGGGGTCATCCGCATCACGGCACGACTACCATCGGTAATATTGACGGCGTGAACCCGATTTTGGAGTTTTTGAGCCATTTCCAGCATGTGGCTAGCATCGGCACCTTTGGGGGGTGCGACTTCGGCGGTGACTAAAAAGTCGCCTTTTTGGGCTGCTTGCTGGAAGTTATTCATCGGAAAGAAAAGTATGGAAAAGCTTCGACTGTCATCATAAAGCTTTACGGCGGTGTGTAATTGATGAGTACTTTGAAATGCTGTGGTCGATCGGACGTTCGGTCATCCACATTCTTGAATTATGAGAATTCTCTTAACATTTGGTTACAATAGATGAACAAGCGGTAATAACTGTTTTACCGAGATTATGAGAGGTCGCTGCATGAATGGCAATATCCGCCTAGGGACATTATTTGGAATTCCTTTTTACGTTAATCCCTCTTGGTTTTTAGTACTGGGTCTAGTGACTCTTACCTACGGCGATGGTCTGGCGGCAGCTTTTCCCGGCTTACCATCAGGGGTACCGTTAGTTTTGGGTCTCGTGACTGGTTTATTGGTTTTTGCTTCTGTTCTCGCCCACGAATTGGGTCATAGCTGGGTGGCAATTAGTCAGGGAATTAACGTTCGATCGATCTCTTTATTCCTATTCGGGGGAGTCGCCAGTTTAGAGAAAGAGTCGGAAACACCGGCTGATGCTTTTTGGGTGGCGATCGCCGGGCCAGCAGTGAGCTTCCTACTATTTGGTGTATTGACACTCTTTAATGGTTTGGTCATTCTGCCTGCGCCCCTGGCCGCTATTGTTACCGTCCTCGCCACTGTCAACTTGACCCTAGGAGCCTTTAATCTCATCCCTGGCCTACCGTTAGATGGTGGCAACATCCTCAAAGCGATTGTCTGGCAAGTCACTGGCAATCCTTACCAAGGAGTCAAGTTCGCTAGTTGGGTTGGTCAAGCTTTTGGTTACCTAGCGATCGCCTCTGGCGTAGTACCTTTGGTACTATTTGGCAGCTTTGATAACCTCTGGAATGCCCTGATTGGCTGGTTCTTGTTGCAGAATGCACAGCAGTCGGCACAGTTTGCCAGGGTTCAGTCCCAGTTGGTGGGTTTGGTGGCAGCAGATGCCGTGACGGCTAATAGTCCGATCGTCTCAGCGCAATCTTCTCTCCGTGCCTTTGTGGATTTTCGGACTCTAGAGCATAGCAACTGGAATCGTTTTTTGGTTACGGATGGAGATGGTCAGCTGGTTGGAACAATTGATGTGGATGCTTTGAAAAGAGTGGCCAGTGAGTTGTGGTCAAGCACACTCGTAAGTGAATTGATGCAGCCGATCGAACAAACCACGACGATTGAATCTGGTCAGCCACTGATGCAAGCGATCGAGCAATTAGAGAAATATCATCTCCATTCACTGAATGTGATTCGTGAGAATGGCTCACTAGTTGGTCTGTTAGAGAAAGCCGCAATTGTTAACTTGGTGCAACAGCGGAGTTCAACAGTACCAGTTTAAGTAGTTGTATTTATTATTTTCCTGAAGAGCAGGTTAGTCCAAAGTGGCTGACCTGCTCTTTTTTCGCTAATAACTTCAGAGTAGAGGAGTATCGATCGAGTACAATTCAAGCCTAAATGAAATTGTTGTAACTGCGCTAGTTTAGAAACTCATGAGAAATAGCATGAACGAAAAAAGGGTTGCCCTGATCACTGGCTCAACCTCCGGTATCGGCATGGCAATTGCCCAACAACTTTTTGAGAACGGCTTTGCCATCGCCTTTCATTCCAAATCTTCAGTGGAGGTGGGGCAAGCATTGGCACAGAGTCATTCTGGTTCATCTTACACTCAGGCCGATCTAGCTGACCAAAAGCAAGTTCGTCATCTGATTACTGAAGTCGTGTCGCACCATAACCGTCTGGATGTATTGGTGAATAATGCCGGTATTAGTGCAGTGATTCCGCATAATTCTTTGAAGGAAGCTGCCGCCGAAATTTGGCGAGACATTTACGAAGTCAATGTCATTGCACCCTGGACACTAATTGCCGAAGCTGAAAGTGCGCTGCGTGAATCGTCGAGTAGTAATTGTCCCAGTTGCATTCTGAACATCAGTTCCCATGCAGGCGTTCGTCCCAAAGGAGCCTCAATTCCCTATGCTGCTAGCAAGGCTGCTCTGAACCACATGACCCGACTTTTGGCGGTGAGTCTGGCACCGCAAATTCGGGTGAATGCGATCGCACCAGGATTAGTCGAAACACCGATGACAGAGCATTGGACAGAGGCGCGAAAACTTTGGCAAGAGCGCTCACCGATGGGCCGCGGAGCACAACCAACTGAAATCGCCCAGGTAGCGGCGATGTTGGTGGCGAGTAGCTACCTTACTGGCGAAATCGTGATGGCGGATGGCGGTTTAAACCTCACTTGATGCTCTAGCAAAACGCGGCTATTGCTTGTCCTGCTCTAGTTCTGGAGAAGAAGAAGTAGAAGAAGTAAACGAAACCCGCTTGTACAAATCTTTCAAAGAAATTTCAACTGCCACCGACTTAAGAGATAAAACAGCATCTTCACCAATCCATTCTGTCAGTAACCATTGGTGACTATCGACCTTGGTAAATTGTTCTACTCGATAGGCAGTTTGGTCAACCAAAATATATTCTTCAAATTCAGGAATAGAGCGACATAAACGAAATTTATCCGATCGATCATACTCCATCGTTGAACCTGATAAAACTTCCACAATTAGGCAGGGATTGGTTAAAGCAGTTTGCTTGCTATCTGTAAACCGAGGTTCCCCAGCGATCACCATTGCATCAGGATAAGTATAACTTTCATGCAGCGGTAGCCACAGCCGCATATCACTCATGAAAAATTCGTAACTTTGCGATTGAATCTTTAATGGGAATAGACGGCAGAAATTAAGAGCAATTCGATTATGGTTTGCGGAAGCTCCAGCCACTGGAATGATATCTCCTAAAATCAATTCGCTTTTAAACTCTGCCCGCTCTTCGCGTTTCAAGTACTCGGCAGGTGTATGACGCTTGAATGTAGCAACAACCATTATTAACCTCTTTTTCTGGAGTGTCGATTTCCAAATTAAACTGGTATGCACTTATTATTTTACAATGCTTGATTTCTTGTAACAAAAATCTCAATCATGAATGAATTGAATTTAGTAAAATGCAGTCACTATGTCAGACAGCATGTTGTTGAGGCTTTACAGCAAGCCTTACTAGCGATCGATCCCCAGCAAGCTATTCATCAGCATGTTCATCGGCAGGGCGATTCTTTAATAATTGAATCCACAGCTTGGGATTTGAACTCGATCGATCTCCGCCTAATCGCGGTGGGTAAAGCCGCAATGCCGATGGCCACTGCCATTGCTAAATTAGCCGCAGACAAAACCCGCCAAGCTGTGATCATCACACCAAATGATCTACCCTCAGCTGATCTGCCATCTAATTGGCAAATCATCCCAGCCGCTCACCCTTTACCCGATGAAGGCAGCTTGATGGCTGGTATGCAGGTCAGGCAATTACTCACGAACTGCACCCCTAATACTTTGGTTTTGGCCTGTATCTCCGGTGGGGCGACTGCCTTGTTGGTCGATCCACTACCCGAAATTGACCTGGCAGTCTTACGCCTCAAATATCAAGAATTACTGGCCAGCGGCGCGGATATCACCACCATGAATCAGGTGCGAACTAGTTTCGACAGGTTAAAAGGCGGTGGTTTAGTGGAGCTGGCACAACCCGCTCAGGTGATTGGCTTAATTTTATCGGATGTGGTGGGAGATGCGATCGCCACCATTGGTTCCGGTTTAACCAATCATCCCCAAGCCCAAAATGTTTTGGTGGGCAGTAATCGCCAAGCCTGCCAGGCGGTGGCCAAATATTGGAGTGACCAAGGCTATGTGCCTCAAATTGTCACCACGGCTTTACAGGGAGAGGCGCAGGAGCGGGGGCGGGAGATTGCTCAGGCCATTGTCCAGGAATCGTCTGGGACAGTTTTGATTTATGGCGGCGAGACCACTGTCACCTTGCCGCCTAATTGTGCTGGCCGAGGTGGTCGCAACCAAGAATTGGTGCTGGCGGCGGCTCTGACTCTCTACGATTTGGGTAAGCCAGCCTGGATTGCGAGTATGGGTACCGATGGCATTGATGGTCAGAGTGATGCAGCGGGATCGATCGCCAATGAACAAACTGTTTCTCTTGGCCAAGCACAGGGCTTAGAGGCCATTGATTATTTGGAATGTCATGATAGTTATAATTTTTTCCAGCCACTCCAGGATTTGATTGTGACTGGGGTGACTGGGACTAATGTGGCGGATGTTGTGATGGCGGTGCGGATTTAGCTTGGAATGATGGGCGGGGGCTGATATGCTGAAAAGAACAAGTTGAGGAGAGTGTCAGAACTCTCAAAACTCATCAAGTTTAGAAAATGTAGTAGGAGGATATTAGTGGCTAGCAATATTCCACTACAGCAACTTAATAAGCGACAAGTTCATAATTATATTCAAGAAAATAATTGTTCTATCAATTTATCGTTAAATTCTCAGACTCCAAACAGCTTGTTGTTTGTTTTTGATAAAACTTACCAGTGCACGAACGGTAAGGTTTTAGCTATTGGCAAAGATGGTAATGGGAATCTTTACGATTCTGTTAATGATTGGCAAAAAGAGCTTAATGGGTTAACTGAACTGAACAATCTTGCCCCAGTTCATATTCTGTACAATCAAATTCCCAGTCGAGATCGATTTGTTCAGGAAGTTCCACATTTAATTTCTCGACTAGCGCAAGAATTAAAAATCAATCTTGCTGAACTTGATCAAACTTTAATTAGTCTACTGATAATTGATCGAGAGATCAAAAGCAAAAATAAACAAGATTACATGAGTAATAAGAAACTGTTAGGCTTACTGATTGCCTACATTGGAGAGGTGATCAAATTAAGCATTAATGGGGAGTGGTTAATCAAAAAAAGCAATGAACCAGAATGGGAACCAGTAATTATTGATTCGACTGGTAAAGTAACTTCATTTTGTATTTTGGTATTTGATGAGATTCATGAGGCAGAAGAAATTAGTTTTTACGATCTAGTATCAATGTTAATTGAGTCCGATCACCAATAAAGTAAAGAATAAATTATTCTTCTATTATTTATTGAATTTCTTTTAGAAATATTTTTTAAAATCAACCCATCGCTCCTCCCAAAAATTACCGATGCCAGCACCAACTATCACCGCCTTTCCCCTAACCGCTGTAGTAGGCCAAGAAGCCATCAAACTGGCCTTGCTCCTAGCCGCGATCGATCCCACCCTGGGCGGCGTAGCCATTGCTGGCCGACGCGGTACCGCCAAATCCGTCATGGCTAGAGCTGTCCATGCTTTGTTGCCCCCGATCGAAGTCGTTAGCGGCAGTATCAGTAACAGCGATCCGAATAACCCCGGTGATTGGGATGATGTAATTGCGGCGCAACTGGCTGGAGTAGAGACTGTTCCTACCCAAATGGTTCAGGCTCCTTTTGTGCAAATTCCGCTGGGTATTACCGAAGATCGGTTGCTGGGGGCGGTGGACTTAGATAAATCGGTACAGGCTGGTCAGGCCGTATTTCAGCCGGGATTGCTCGCCCAGGCCAATCGGGGCGTGCTGTACATCGATGAAATTAATTTGCTTGATGACCAAATTGCCAATTTATTACTGACCGTTTTAACCGAAGGCCGCAATCAAATTGAGCGGGAAGGAATTAGTATTCAGCATCCTTGCAAGCCTTTGCTGATCGCGACTTACAACCCCGAAGAGGGTTCTTTGCGAGAGCATTTGCTCGATCGAATCGCCATTTCTCTCTCCGCTGATGGGGTCTTGGGCATTGACGATCGGGTGCAAGCTGTTGGTCAAGCGATCGGTTATGCCAAATCGCCCCAGGATTTTTTGGCTCAGTACGAGGAAGAAACCGACAATTTAAAAACCCAAATCATTTTGGCGCGGGAATGGCTGAAGGAAGTATCGATCGCCACTGAGCAGATTGCTTATTTGGTAGATGAAGCGATTCGGGGTGGGGTGATGGGTCATCGCGCCGAATTATTTGCAGTGCGGGTGGCGATGGCCGCGGCGGCTTTAGAAGGTCGTAGTAATGTCAATGCCGATGACCTGCGCCGCGCCGTGGAACTGGTGATTGTGCCCCGCGCCACGGTGTTGCAAACCCAGCAAGACGAACCACCGCCGCCGCCACCACCACCACCACCACAGCAGCCAGATCAAGGGGAAGACGACCAGGATCAGGAGCCAGAAGACAATGAACAAGAAGAAGAACCACCAGAAAATCAGCCAGAAGAACCACCCAACATTCCGGAGGAGTTTATCTTCGACCCCGAAGGAGTAATTCTGGACGACAGTGTGATGTATTTTGCCCAAAATGCTAGACAAAAACAAGGCAAATCCGGTAGTCGTAGCCTGGTATTCTCGGAAGATCGGGGGCGCTATGTGAAGCCGATTTTACCGCGCGGCAAAGTGCGCCGAATTGCCGTGGATGCCACCCTGCGAGCGGCAGCCCCTTATCAAAAATCGCGGCGGCTACGTCAGCCCGATCGCAAAGTAATTGTGGAGCAAAGCGATATTCGGGGCAAGAAACTGGCCCGGCGATCGGGCGCTTTAATTGTGTTCGTAGTCGATGCTTCGGGTTCAATGGCTTTAAACCGAATGCAGTCGGCCAAAGGTGCCGTGATGCGGCTACTAACCGAAGCCTACCAAAACCGCGATCAGGTGGCCTTGATTCCCTTCCGGGGTGAACAGGCCGAAGTACTGCTACCGCCAACCCGATCGATCGCGATGGCTAAACGCCGCCTGGAAAGAATGCCCTGTGGTGGTGGTTCGCCCCTAGCGCATGGTTTAACTCAAGCTGTGCGGCTGGGCGTGAATGCTCAAAGCGGCGGTGATGTCGGTCAGGTAGTGGTGATTGCCATTACCGATGGCCGGGGTAATGTGTCGTTGAAGCGATCGCTAGGCGAAGAAATTCCCGCAGGTGAGAAACCAGACATCAAAGGCGAACTACTGGAAATTGCCGGTCGTTTCCGGACACTGAATATGAAGCTATTGGTGATTGATACCGAGAATAAGTTTATTTCGACGGGCTTTGCCAAGGAATTAGCAACCAAGGCTGGTGGTAATTATTACCATTTACCGAAGGCTACTGATCAATCGATCGCCAGTACGGCCATGAGTGCTATTGCCGATATGCGGAGTTAAATAGTACAATTGCACCCAAAGCTTTTGATCCTGTTGCTATGAACCCCGAAATCATCGATCGATCCCGCCAACTCCGGCAGCAACTCCAAGCAGCGGGCTATGCCTACTATGTTTTGGACAATCCCGTAATGGAAGATGCGGTGTACGATCGACTATATCGAGAGCTGCAAGATTTAGAGCAGCAGCATCCAGAGTTAGTCACCCCCGATAGTCCGACCCAAAGAGTGGGCGACAGGCTAACCAGTCAATCTGGTGCTGTCGCCCATCGAATTCCGCTGTACAGCCTCGAAAATGCCTTTGATATGGCCGAGTTTGCCGATTGGCAAACAGGCTGGCAGCGAGTGGCTGGCCAGGAAATCCAGACCGAATATGTTTGTGAGCTGAAGATTGATGGCAATGCGTTAGCGCTCACTTACGAAAACGGGGTCTTGGTGCGGGGTTGTACCCGTGGCGATGGTGTAACCGGCGAAGACATCACCAACAACATCAAAACCATTCGATCGATCCCCCTCAAACTCCAGATCGAAAATCCCCCAGAGTTTGTCGAAATTCGCGGCGAAGCTTTTATTCCAGTTGCGACTTTTAGCGCGATCAACCAAGAGCGGGAAGCTAGTGGCGAATCTTTATTTGCTAATCCTCGGAATGCCGCAGCTGGCACCCTGCGCCAACTCGACCCTCAAATTGTGGCCAAGCGCCGCTTAGATTTTTTTGGCTACACTCTACATTGGCCAAATGAAGCAGAAATCGACTCCCAGTGGGCATCGTTAGAACTATTGAAAAAGCTCGGATTTAAAGTCAATCCCAACTGCCAACTCTGTCCGGCTTTAGCAGGGGTCAAAGATTTTTACGACCATTGGAATACCGCGCGGCTCGATTTGCCCTACATGACCGATGGGGTAGTGGTGAAGATTAATCCGATCGATCTCCAACAAGAATTAGGTTTTACTAATAAATTTCCGCGCTGGGCCGTAGCGCTCAAATATCCCGCCGAAGAAGCCCCCACTAAACTACTAGATATCAGTGTGAACGTGGGACGCACCGGGGCGATCACGCCTTTGGCGCATCTCCAGCCCGTGCAATTAGCTGGCACCACCGTGCAACGCGCCACTTTGCATAATAGTGATCGAATTGCCCAGCTCGATCTAAAAATTGGCGATACCGTGATTGTGCGCAAGGCCGGGGAGATTATCCCGGAAGTGGTGCGGGTGCTACCAGAACTACGACCAGCCGATGCCCGTGATTTTGTGATGCCGACCCACTGCCCAGTTTGTAGTCAGGCGGTCGTGAAGTCGTCACTAGAGGCAGTGTTGCGCTGTGTCAATCCGCGCTGCGCGGCGATTGTAAAAGGGTCAATCACCCACTGGGTGAGCCGTGATGCCCTAGACATTAATGGCGTGGGCGAAAAGTTGGTAGAACAGCTGGTGGATAAGGGCTTGGTGACAGCCGTAGCCGATTTGTATGATTTGACCTTAGAAAAAATGCTGGATCTAGAGCGGATGGGGGAGAAATCAGCGGCAAAAGCTTTAAGGGCGATCGATCAATCTAAATCTCAACCCTGGTCGCGGGTGCTGTATGGTTTGGGCATTCGTCATGTGGGTAGTTCCAATGCCGAGATTATCAGCCAGAAATTTACTAGCGCCGAGCAGCTAGCTCAGACTCAGGCTCACGAGATTGAAAATATCTATGGCATTGGCATCGAGATAGCGACAGCGGTAACACTATGGTTTCAGCAGCCAGATAATTTGGTGTTGATGGAAAAATTGCGATCGGCTGGGTTGAATCTGGTAGGTGAGACAATCGTTGCCACTGGTGCACAGCCTTTGAATGGTCAAGTTTTTGTAGTTACTGGTACCCTACCGAACTTGAAACGGGATGAAGCGAAGAAGTTAATTCAGCAAGCTGGTGGTAAAGTCACCGATGCAGTGAGTAGCCAGACTAATTATTTATTGGCTGGTGAAAAAGCTGGATCAAAGCTGGCTAAAGCTGAAAAGCTGGGTGTAAAGGTGATTTCTGAAGAAGAGCTACTGAGCTTACTGAGCTAATAACGACCAGTACTGCAAACATCACTGCCAAACTTTTATTACGGTATGATAAAAACCACTAATCGATTTCTTGCAGCTTAGTGAATACACTGTGGAGACACTCAATTGAAACATGTTGTATCGGTAGATTGGTTAACTAAAAATCTCGATAATCCAGAAGTAGTGGTGATCGACTGTCGCTTTTCTTTGGCTGACCCAAACTTGGGGCGACAAAAATATTTAGAATCCCACATTCCTGATGCTCATTATTTAGATTTAAATCAAGATCTTTCAGCACCGGTACAAAAATATGGTGGTCGGCATCCTTTACCCGAACCTAATGTTCTAGCTACCAAATTTGCCCAAATTGGCATCGAATTTGGCCAAACTTTAGTAGTAGCTTACGATGATTCGCGATTGGCTTTCGCCGCACGGTTATGGTGGTTGCTCCACTACTATGGACACGATCAGGCGGCTGTTTTAGATGGTGGCTATCCCCAATGGTTAAAGGCTGGTTTACCTATATCGAACGCAGAGCCAATTAGTCGATCGGCCGCTTTTGTACCCCAGATCCAGCAAAATTGGACGGTATCGATCGAAGCGGTCTCGGACTGTGATGAGCATTCACCAATCGTGTTGATAGATTCTCGCGAGGCTGATCGATATGCCGGAATTCAAGAACCGATTGACCCTTATGCTGGGCGGATTTCGGGAGCATACAATTACCCTTGGCCAGAAGTTACTGATGCTGACGGCTTACTGCTACCTGAATTGTTTCAACAGCAGCGTTGGCAGCAACTACCAGCTGATAAAACCAAAGTTCTGTACTGTGGCTCTGGGGTAACAGCTTGTGTGAATGCGCTTTCGCTAGCAATTGGTGGATACCCTCAACCACTGCTATATCCTGGGGGCTGGAGCGACTGGTGTGCCCACCATTGAACCTGTTTATTGGCAAATAAATTAGCGTTAAAGCACTTGTCCTAGTAGCGACAAATTTAAAACATGACCACCCGTCACCAAATACACCGGACGAGCGATCGAACCTACCTGCCTAACCAAATTTCCGAGCCGGTCGCGAAACAACCGCCCCAATTCGTAGGCCGGAATCACTCCCCAACCGGTCTCTTCTGCCACTAAAATCACCTGTGCCGCCGGATTTTTGATACTTTCCAAAAACTGCTGCTGCTCCATTAACCACTGCTCTTCTGGCTGTTCCAGAAAATGCGCCACCCAAGTCCCCAACGAATCTACTATCAAACATTTAGTAGCTGGTGCCGCCGTAATAATCTGCGCCACATTCACCACACTTTCGATCGTCTGCCACTGAGCTGGCCGTCGCTGGCGATGCTGCTCAATCCGTGTCTGCCATTCCTGGTCAGTTCGATCGATCTTGGCCGTAGCCATATAAACTACCTGTAAACCAGTAGAGTGCGCTAATTTTTCTGCCCATTCACTTTTTCCGGATCTGGCCGCACCCGTCACCAAAATCGTTTGTGATTTAACTTGATTCACACCCACACGAGACATAACCACTTCCAAAATCTATATTTAACAGAATAGTCTTTGTCGGAGCAAACTGCCGATGCGAAAAGAAGTGATACCAAGATTGATGCCGAGTGCGGCTGATATTTTCTAGCAAAATTATTCTGAAATTGTCTAACAGCATCAGATAATCGATTGGTAATTAGTTACCAGAACCAGCGTATTCCGGTTCAGCTCCTAACTCTAGATCCGCTGCCACTACAATATTTTCGGTAGCTGGCTTGGCCGCAAACCACAGCAAAAACAACGGTAAAATGCCCAGCACAATTCCTAACAACATTGGAATCCAGATATTGCCAGCCATGCTTAGAACAGCAGCAAAAACAAAGTTTCCTAAATAGATGGCCAGCGGTAATAGTAGTTGTGTCCGATCGAGTTGAATTCTTTCTTTAGGCCACAGCATCGCTGCCACCGACATAAACACAGCACCAGTTTCCATCCAACCTGCAAAATTCAAGTAAGGCATCCCAAAAAACGGCCCCGGCGTTTTCCATTCCCAAAAAGGCACAGCAGTTTGGCTCATCGCTGGGTCTAAAACAAAATCCCAGGAAGTGAGTAATAATGCTCCACAAAAAATCGCGCCGCCGTGACGCAACCAATTGGGCAATTGAGTATTATCAAAACCAGCGCGAGCAATGATGTAGCAAGAAAAACCTAAATAAAACCAAGAGAGGGGAATCGTAAAGGGCACTAAACCAGCGATTTTGTAACCTAAGCCGCTCAGATAGCCATAATCACCAAAAGGCAAGCCGGTGCTAGTTCCCAGTAACTCGCTACTCAAAGATAACCCTACTGCTGGAATCATGAAACACAGCAACTGATTTAGTCCTAGCATTCGATAGGCATAAATTGCCACGGCAATCGTCCCTAGCAAAATATACATGACACCGCCATTGGCCATCGATAACTGAAATACACTCTGCCCGATCGGCGGTAATTGTAAAATTAACTCGGCATGGGGCAGCACAATCAGCAACCCAGCTAGGCCGAAAGCCATGGACACTAAGTGTCCAATCAGGCTCCAGCGCTCAATTTTTTGTAGCTCCATGCATTTCTCCGAAAGGGTAGAGGGGAATTTTCGTAATATTCCTTTACATTGTAACGAATTTCCCCAATATTCTCTTGTCGGGGTTTATACTTTTTGGCTGGAGCCTATTTGACTCCCGAGACATTCTCGAACCAGCCCCGCCGCCAAAAATAAATCACGAGACTAGTAGCAGTAGTGCCCATCAAGCCTAGACAGGCCGGATAACCCCAGTACCAACTTAGCTCTGGCATATTTAGCGGCGATTTCTCGGCACTGAAATTCATCCCATAGACCCCAGCGATGAAGGTCAACGGGATAAAGATCGAAGATATTACGGTCAGCAAGCGCATAATTTCGTTCATTTTGTTGCTGACTGATGACAAATAGACATCCATTAAGCCCGAAGCCAACTCACGATAGGTTTCTACCATATCCATCACCTGTACGGTGTGATCATAACAATCCCGTAGATAGATTTTCACTTCATCACTAATGAACTCACTGCCGTCACGGATTAGCTGGTTAATCGCATCGCGCTGTGGCCAAATAGCCCGCCGCAGAGTCAATAGATCTCGCCGGATTTGGTAGATTTTGGTGAGGGTCTGCTTGCTGGGACGAGTGACGACTTCATCTTCTAGCTCTTCGATTAGTTCGCCGTAGTATTCCAAGACCGGAAAAAAACCGTCGATAATGGCATCTAGTAAGGCGTAGGCCAAATAGTCAGCGCCATGCTGCCGAATTGCTCCTTGGCCATTGTTGATTCGATCGCGCACGCCCTGAAAACAGTCATGATCTGGTTCTTCTTGCACTGTCAACAGGTAATTACGACCGAGGATTAAGCTGACCTGTTCTTTGATGAAACCCTGGCCGATAGAGGGTAAAGTGACCATCCAAGACACTATCAGAAGCTGGTCTTGATAATGCTCGATTTTAGGCCGTTGGGGAATATTCACGACATCTTCGACCAACATCCGGTGGAAATTGAAAGTTTGACTGAGTTCTTGCCAGGTCTGCTGATTACCTAAACCGAGCAGATCTAGCCAGGAAACAGACTTATCCTCTAGGTAGTAGGCAGCATCTTTAGTGGGAGCAGAGTTATGAACAGTCAGTTTGTCCGGGCCATAGTCAATGACGGCCAACTCCGCCGGAGCGGCATCTTGACTAAGATTTAGTTGGCCTGGTACTGCACCTGGTTCATCGTAAAAATAATCGACCCGGGATTTGGGTTTGTAAGTGGAAGGGAATTTACTGGTCATCTAAATTAACCGATGGTAAAGGCGGTGAGCGACTACATCTTCCTTTATACGCTAACGTTTCCATCGAATAGGGGATTAGGATAGTGAGAGTTGCTGTTTTATTTTTTCCTTGTTATTTCCTCATCAATCCCTCCAAGCTGGCAATTGGTTTAAGCTGATCTGCGGTGCCAGCTTCCAAGACCTGTCAGATGTCCGGAACCTCAGTTTGGTTTATGCTCTGGCTGGTGCTGACTGTATTGATGTCGCTGCCGAACCGGCGGTAGTGGCGGCGGCTCAGGCTGGACTGACGGCAGCCAAGATGCTGTTACCCCAGGCTCAGCAGCGTGGTTATCAGGGCTATGTGTCTCCCTGGTTGATGGTCAGTGTCAATGATGGCATCGACCCGCATTTTCGCAAGGCCGTTTTTGACCCGCAGTTTTGTCCGATCGATTGCCTTCGTCCCTGTGTCAAAGTCTGTCCAGCCGAGGCGATTGCTTTTACCCCCACTCAACAAGGAGTCATTACCGATCGCTGTTATGGCTGTGGCCGCTGTTTGCCGATCTGCCCGGTTCAACACATTACCGAACAGCAACATCTGGTGACTCCGCAGGCGATCAGGCCACTGATTCAGTCGCAAGTAGTGCAGGCGATCGAGATTCATACCCAACCCGGCCACGCTGCCGAATTCCAAAAACTCTGGTTAGAAATTTCTCCGGTGCTGAACCAACTTCAGCTGGTGGCGATCAGTGCTCCCGATGGTCAAGGTTCGATCGACTACCTGCGTTGGATTGCCAAACTGTTGACTACTATCGATCCGCAGCCGATCATTCTGTGGCAAACTGACGGCCGACCGATGAGTGGTGACATCGGGATGGGGACTACCCATGCGGCGATCACCCTCGGCAAAAAGGTTGCCCAGGCCAAATTACCGGGCTATGTGCAGCTAGCCGGCGGCACAAACCAATACACAGTTGCTAAACTGAGAGCAATGAACTTACTACCAGACGGACAGAACCATGAAAATCTCATATCTGGTGTAGCCTACGGCAGCTATGCCCGAGTCATGCTGGCTCCTATTTTAGAACAGTTGACTGGTACTACTAAGCTCGAAGAAAATCCCGATATCTTATGGTTAGCAGTCGATCGAGCTTTTTCTTTGGTCAGTCAGCTCAAACCCTTGTGAAATCTGTTGAACATCTAGATTAGTAAAAAACAAACATAATGGTGGATCAAAACATCAGTTTAGGAAGAAAGCAAATCACTGATGATCTCAGTAAGCTGCTCGAGATTTTGCCCGAACCGATTCGCCAGATTATTGACGCTCATCCCAATAAAAGTGGCCTGATTGAAGTCGTACTGGACTTAGGCCGCTACCCGGAAGCGCGGTTTTTTGACAGTGCTGAATATCTGAGCGAAATTCCGGTTACAAAGGAAGATCTGCAATATTGTGTTGATCGAGTCGGGTTATTTAGTGGCGATAACCGGGCGGGCATCGAGCGCACCCTGCACCGGATCAGCGCCATGCGCAATCGAGCCGGGGAAATAGTGGGCTTAACCTGTCGGGTGGGTCGGGCGATTTTTGGCACGATCAATATGATTCGCGATCTGGTGGAAACCGGTCAGTCGATTCTGATGTTGGGTCGTCCCGGTGTGGGTAAAACCACTGCCCTGCGAGAAATTGCTCGGGTGCTGGCCGATGATCTAAACAAGCGAGTGGTAATTATTGATACCTCCAACGAAATTGCTGGCGACGGCGATATTCCGCATCCGGCGATCGGACGAGCGCGGCGGATGCAGGTATCGAAACCAGAGCTGCAACATCAAGTGATGATTGAAGCGGTGGAAAACCACATGCCAGAAGTGATTGTGATTGATGAAATTGGCACCGAGCTAGAAGCTATGGCGGCGCGCACGATCGCCGAAAGGGGTGTGCAATTGGTCGGCACTGCGCACGGCAATCAACTGGAAAACCTGATCAAAAATCCCACCCTTTCCGATCTGATCGGTGGCATTCAAGCGGTGACTTTGGGCGATGAAGAAGCGCGGCGACGATCTTCTCAAAAGACTGTCTTGGAGCGTAAAGCACCCCCCACCTTCACGATCGCCGTCGAAATGCAGGAGCGCCATCGCTGGGTAGTACACGACAGTGTGGCTGATATGGTGGATAACTTACTGCGCGGTCGCCAACCCACGCCGCAGGTACGCACCGTGAACGAAGAGGGCGTAGTAACCATTAAAAAAGAACTATCATCATCCTCCGCCCAGCCCTCCAGCGTTGCGCCTACCGCTGTCAATAATGATGGCGGGAGAGGCTGGCGCGCCACTGGTCGGATGGAACCGTTGCCAGCCGCCACTCGTCAATATGCCAGTAATGATCGATCGATTCGCCAAGCGAGTAGCGTGGTCATTGCCGCAGAAGATAACTCCCGTGCCACTTTCCAAGAACTGCTTAACCAAGCAACCTGGGATGGCGAAGAACCCGATGGCACCGATCCGCGTGGTGATGGACTGCCCCTGCACGTTTATCCCTATGGGATTAGTGCTACCGAGCTAGAGCAAATTATCGATGTCTTGCAGTTGCCCGTGGTACTAACTAAGGATATGGATAGTGCGGATGCGGTGTTGGCACTGCGGACTCATATCAAAAATCACACCAAGTTGCGGCAAGTGGCCAAGGTGCGTCAGCTGCCCATCTATAGTGTGAAGTCGGGGACGATTCCGCAACTAACCCGCACTTTGCGCCGGATGCTAAATTTGGATGATGTATTACCCGAAACTACTGACCTGCGGCTGTTTGCCAAGGATGGTAGTGAGGATGAGTTGGAGGCTCTAGAAGAAGCGCGGTTGGCCGTCGAGCAAATTGTGATTCCCAAGGGTCAGCCGGTGGAATTACTACCGAGGTCACCGAAGGTACGCAAGATGCAACACGAACTAATTGAGCACTATCGATTGCGATCTGATAGTTTTGGAGAAGAACCCCAACGCCGCCTGCGGATTTATCCGGCTTAAGAATGCCCCAGCCCTTGCTGATAAAGCTCTTGTTATAGATGCCTAAGTTTGAGAGAAGTGTTTTACTTTACTCTTAGATTTAGGCATTTTCACCTCACTGCTTAAGATTGCATTGGTGGAAGAATGATTTTACTTGCAGATGCTGCAAGTTTAAGAGCAATAGCTTTTTGATCTTGTTTTTGGGATGGCCAACCTTCAATATCGGCATGATTTGAATTGTTGGGGATCGGCTTCTCTACTACATTCAGCGAGTCAATTTTGCAGTCAATTGCCTGAATATCCGATCTGCCATAAAGATTTCGATTCATCTGCTTGGACACATGAATACCAATTTCCCAGATTTCAGCTTCAGTCGCATTCAAATGGCGTGTTAAGGATAACTCTGGGCGTGGATGGGGAATGAAAAGGTCTTGCTTCACCGTATGGTCACTTTTACGAAACTGTCCGCTTTGAGTCACGTATCGTGCCAATTTTTCAGTATTTGCAATGGGAGGAACCTTTTCGGGATCAATCATGCAATATTTACTCGTTGAATTAAATCAAAGAGATTTCGAGAAATCTCCCATGAGAAAATTTCGGAGCCTCGTACATCGCTATTGCCAAATAATGCTGCGTAGTAAAGGATGCCTTCTGGACTAATGCTTATTGAAATAGTCCATCGAGGGTGTTTATACCATTCGAGTGTTAGATGACCGTCTGGTTCCACACCAACTGATGGTAAGGTATATCCCAATGGTAATGATTTGATGAAGGAGTAAGTATTCTTAAAGGTTTGTTTTTGGATGGGGAGAGCATTATATCCGTCCCAATTATCTGTTTTACATTCTTCCCAAATATTAATCAGTTCCTCATAGGCAGATTGTTTACTTAAGGATGCTAACTGTTGAAAATGCTGACTGTTAGATTGACTAGCGTTGTTAAGATACTGAGCGGTTTCGCTGTTTCCTCTAGATATGGTTGCTGATGTCATGACTTCAATTCTCCAAATTGTTCTAGGGCAGTTTTGGTGATGCAAGTAAAAAAGATTTTATTTTTAATCCAACGCATTTCATGAAGATGCTTAATTAAGGATTCCCGATCTGAAGCAATAAATTCATTTGTTGTAAACACATCTATGTCAATAATAAGGGCTTGAGGTTGATAGTCAACTGGAGCAATTGACTGAGTCTGAATAGTTCGTACCCAGTTAACGTGATAAGGATAGCCAGGAATCTGGTAAGTATCTTGATAAAAAAATGATTCCGTTGGAAGCTCAAGATCAGCCAGAGCCGATTGCATTATTTTTAGATATGTGGAAGGGTTTTCGTTACGCCCCAGAACGATACGGTTGATGTAGCGTACTCCTAACCGCTGAATGGTTGTCGGCACAGCTATCTCTAGAAAAATGTCCCAAAATCTCATAGCCTCTGTTTGAAAGCTTTCCCATTCTTCATAAGGCTCAAGCTGGCTAAATACAGCTCCCATCGGGGTGAACTGAGCCACATGATTTTTTTCATCTCGTATTCTAAAGCCATTCCACTGGGTGCGGTGGCTCATCTCGGAGGAACCTACTGCTGTTCCAAAAGCAATTTCTACATCATGTTGAGGTTCACAAATTGGATAGTCTGGCAAATGTCGAATAAGCTCGTTCCTAAGAGTATCTGGATCCAATGCTTTACTCGGACTTGCCTGCCAATGGATTACAGCCTCAATACTGGGTGCTTTCTCCAGATGGGGGAATTCTTCGTTGAAATCAATAGTGAATCTAGTCGGGGGACTCATTGCAGTTCTACTAAGGTCTGGGAATCAAGTCTACACACTATCTATGATAACTAACAGCGTGTATTAGCCGTTATTGCTGTGACACTTCATTATTTTACTCGACCCAATGACCAGTCCGTAACTGTCCCTCGAAATATTTGCCAGTTTAAGATAGTGGGGTAGAATGAAAACCTTATGGCTGTTCGCTAAGGATACTTTTATGAGAAAAGAGATTTAGGATGTGCCATATCCACAACTTAGTTCTTAACCACTTTTGGTATCCTTGATTTCGTGAATATTAATGTCTGCCACCCCGCTCCTACCTGCCGTTACCCAGCTTATTGAGACCCTGCAATTGCAGCCTCATCCCGAAGGCGGTTTTTACATAGAAACCTGGCGATCGAACCTAACTTTCCCCCAATCCGCCTTACCTCCAGACTATCCCGGCGACAGGTCAGCTGGTACAGCAATTTTATTTTTGCTGCCCACTGGCCATTTTTCGCGGTGGCATCGGGTACGATCAGCAGAGTTATGGTTCCACCAAGCGGGCGACCCACTGGAGCTAGTCCTAGCCGAAACCTTAGAAGGGACATTACAATTAATCCACCTTGGCCAAGATAATTGTTTTCAAGCAATTGTACCGCCCAATTATTGGCAAAAAGCTCAACCAGTTAACGGTAAAGCTGGATATGCCCTAGTAGCCTGTGTGGTTGTTCCTGGATTTGACTTTGCTGACTTTGAGATGAGTGACCTGTAGCACTGATGCCTATCATTACGATCATTGGTTGTGGCATCGTCGGTGCCACCATTGCCTACGAATTCAGTCAGTTGCCCGACTGGGAAGTGGTAGTGATCGATCGACAGCACCAACCCGCCCAAGAATCTACCGGTGCGGCGCTGGGTTTACTAATGGGGGTGATCAGCCAAAAAACCAAAGGTCGGGCGTGGCAACTACGTCAACAGGGCCTTAATTACTATCACCGCCTAATTCCTCAATTAGCGGCAGCTGGTCTGCCCGTAGCGCACAATTCCCAAGGAATCCTCAAGCTACTTGCGGCCAGTGACGATCTGACCAAATGGCAATCACTGGCTCAGACTCGGATCGAACAGGGCTGGCCACTAGAAATTTGGGATCGGGAGAGCGTGATCGATCGACTACCCCATATTAATCCTGACTCCTTCAGCAACGCCATCTACTCCCCCGCCGATTGGCAGATTCACCCACCCCAACTAACTCACGCCCTCGTAACTGCTGCCCAGCGCCAGGGCGCTCAGTTCCATTGGGAAACAGAAATCACCACCATTAACGCCCTCCAAACAGACTGGGTAGTAGTTGCGGCTGGTTTGGGAAGTATGGCGATCACCAACACTCTCCAGCCAACCATTGAACTCATGCCAGTACTTGGTCAGGCCATCCACTATCGTTTACCAATAGCTCTGAGCATGGCTGATTTTCAACCAGTAGTTACTGGTGATGACGTGCATATTGTCCCGCTGAATAGTGGTGAATATTGGGTTGGTGCTACCGTCGAGTTTCCATTAGGAGCCAAAGTTGAGGCTATGCCAGAGCCGTTAGAGATCGTTCGGGCAAAGGCCATCGCCTACTATCCTGCTCTAGCTGATGCTGAAATTATTAATACTTGGAGTGGGCTGCGCCCTCGACCAGTAGGCAGACCAGCCCCCGTAATTGAACATTTGCCAGGACATGAACGGGTGTTAATAGCGACTGGCCACTATCGGAATGGGGTATTGTTAGCACCAGCCACAGCGAGTTTAATCCAAGCAATGGTGGGGGTATAAATCGGGTTGCGGCTGACTTCGCAAAAGTCCCTCGGTCAAGAGGGACTCTTTAACATGGTTTTATTTCTACCATCTAAACGATCGCTAACACCTCGCCTTTCAGCATCCTTTTGACTGCTGCCAACAAAGCATCTTCTAGATACGGTTTAATGAAATAACCGCTAGCTCCCAATTCTGAGGCAATTTGGCGGTGTCGATCGGAACCTCTAGAGGTCAGCATGGCCATCGGTAACTTTTTCAGAGTTTCGTCTTGCTGCACCTTAGCCAGCAATTCTAATCCATCCATGCGCGGCATTTCAATATCACAGAAAATAATGTCGCAAGGGAGACCCGCCCGCAGTTTATCCCACGCTTCTTGACCATCCCGGGCTTGTTCCACCCGATAACCAGCACGAGTAAATGTAAGAGATAACAACTGACGTACTGTAATCGAATCATCGACCACTAGAACCATTGGTTCCCGCTGAGCCGATTGATCCTGAACTATCTCATTTATCGACCACAGACCACTATGTTGCCTACTAATTACCCCGTTAGCCAGATCAATTAGTTCGACCACATCAGCGATCGGAATAATTCGACCATCGCCTAGTACTGTTGCACCAGCAATACCAACTGGTTTGGGAGCTGGCCCTTGGAGTGGCTTGATTACGATTTCTTGCTCTCCAATTACTCGATCAACTTCCACTGCAATTAGATTGCCACTACTACGCAACACAATTAGTGACACCAACTCTTCCTTCTCTTCCAAATTGTTGTAATAACTAATTTGGCGCATCGGACGGTTGAAAGACAGCAGATCGGATAGGGGTCTAAAGGGCATCAATTGATTACGCCATCGGAAGCACGGCTGACCAGCCTCATTGGGAATTACTTCTTCCTTCTTAATATCCTGGCTGTCCTCAATTCCATCCATCGGAAAGGCAATACCAGCATCTTTGTTAACGGCAATCAGTGACTTGGCAATACTCAAGGCCAAAGGAAGTCGGATCGTAAAGGTAGTACCTTTACCTAATACAGACTCGGTAGTGATCGTGCCCCGAATTTCTTGTAAACTCGTTAGCACCACATCCATCCCCACACCGCGACCAGCGATCTCATCAGCTTGCTCCTTAGTCGAAAAACTGGGCAAGAATAATAAGTCATAGACTTCTGACTTAGTCATCGTCACGGCTTGCGCGGAGGTAATCACACCGGTTTTGATCGCCTTGGCCTTGACCCGCTCAACATCTATCCCAGCGCCATCATCACGGAGGGAAATAATAGTTTGAGTGCCCTGGTGGACTGCCCGAATAGTAATAGAGCCAACCGCTGGCTTACCAGCCTCCAGTCGAACTTTTGGTGACTCAATACCGTGGGCGATCGCATTATTCACCATATGTACCAATGGATCATTCAGGCTTTCTAGAATCACCTTATCAATCATGGTGTCGCGGCCTTCGACATGCAGCTCCACCTGCTTGCCATACTTTAAGCCATTGTCTCGAACCCCTCTTTGTAATCGATCGGATGTTTGAGCAAATTGCAACATCCGACTCTTATTTAAATCTTCTTGCAGCTGACTATTAATTTGGCGCAAACTGCGAGTTACTTCCGTGCTGTTGTCCACCACAAATTCAATATCTGAGGTAGATTCCCGAATGCGCACTGTCAATTCAATCATCTGCTGCGAGAGCAAGTGAATAGGCGTAAACCGATCCATTTCTAGCGGATCATATTCGATCTCGGCCATTGTCCCTTCAGCATCATATTCACTAGGGATAGCCGGTTTATTTTGCTGGTGTTGACGACTGGCCAACAGCGAACTTTCTAGTAAGGATTTTTCATACAAATCCTGCATACTCTTACCCACTTCATTCATATTCTGAACTTCGAGGAGTAGCTTATCTACAAATTGGCGCAGTCGGTTTTGGTCTTGTTCTAAGGTATTGCGGTTGACTACCAATTCCCCAGCTAAGTTATTGAGATTGTTCAAACTTTTGACAGAAACCCGCATTGTCTGCTCAAAAGTCCGCTGTTTTTTGCTCCGGGAGGCTGGTTTACTGGTAACGATGCGCTCTGTTTTTTTACTTTCAGAGTGTTGCAGCATTTTCTCAATCTGCTGGAATTCTTCGTCATCTTGAATAGTCTGGCTAACACTCGGTGCGACATCATCTAAGAGCAAGTCCAGATTGTCAAAATTCGCTGAATTCTTGACTAGAGCAGTAGTTGATAGCAGATCATCTAGTTCATCTATATTTGCACCATCAAGGGTATTTAAATCAATGTTTGTAAAGCGTTCATCAGTGTCCCACTGGTCCGATACAAAACTCAAATCTAGGTCGGCGAAAACCTCATTAATATGATCATTAGTAGGTACCTGTTCTGAGGCGAAGATTTCTACATCGCCTAAACTTAGTTCTTCCAATACCATTTCATTCAAATTGTCTGTAGCCGATTGATCTGCATGAAAATCTAAATCTAGGGCAGCAAAGTCGTCAGTATTAATATCACTGGCTACTGATAGAGCCAATAGATCTAGGTCTAGATCTGTGAATTCTTCTGACATCTGGATGTCATCGATCGAAATATCTCCAGGTAGCATAAAGGTTTCAGTGAAAGGATTCGAGTTTTCTAAGTTAATCAAGGGTTTCTGAGCCTCAGTTAGGTCTAACTAAACTGTCGAGATCGCCAATTTGGTCAGAACTAACTGAGGCTTGTAAAAAATCCGACAAATCCTCCAAATCTTCTAGTTCTAACTCTGGATCCAAATTACCGTTAATCATGATTTGGTTGAGGTCAGTGATATCCGCATCGGTTGTTTGAGTATCCGCCAAGAGGTCATCAAATGCTGATAATTCTCGCCAATCTTCTAGATCCGAAGACGTAATTTCACTCTTAAGAGGTGTTGTATTCAGGCTTTTTGCCATCAATTCATCTAGGGTCGGCAAATCAGGAATACTAATTATTGGTGGCGGATCGATACTAAAAATATTGGATATTTCTAAATCAGTTGACGGTTGTGATAAAAAATCGAAGGTAAATTGATCATCATCAAATTCAAAAACATCTAAAATCAAATTGTCTTGATCTTGATCTATGGATTGCTCTACCGCAAATTTATGGAAATTATCAGTATCCAAAATCGACGAATCTTTTTGAGACAAAGTGTTTTCAACAGCAAAATCCGTAAAAACTGGTTGTTCTAAGTCAAAGGCCGCTAGTTCATTTGATATTCTTTCCTCTTCTTCAGTAATAAAAATCTTTTCTTCCTGTATTTCTTCTTCTTCAACACTGATAATGGCGAAAGGATCATCAGGTTGACTATCAGCAGTTACTCCTAAAACAGCTGGATTTAGATCATTGCTAATGGGGTGGATTGGCCATTGATCTACTGTTGATGATAAATTTACTAGCTCTTGATAATCTACGATTGCTTCATCGGGAATATCTGCGAGTAAGCCGCTCCAATCGATATCTTTGCCGTTTAAGCTGTTAATGGCAGTTGAATTGAGATGAATAGCTGGAGAATCTGTTTTGGCCTCGTTTTCCATAAACAGCTCTGAATTACTAGGTTCTTCAAAGTTGAATTGCGGCAAGTTGACGGTTGGTTGTAGCTCAACGCTGTAGGCCAGAGTAGAATTTGGTTCATCTAGAGTCAATATTGGTAGTGGTCTTTCAAAAATATCTTCATCCCACAGTGTGGTCGATTGTCGATTTTCTTCGGAATGGGCGGACTTATCGATATTATCTAGAGCGAGAACATCTTCTTCTTGTACCCAAGTACCATCGGCAGTGATTTCTTCATCAAATAACTGCATAAATTCACCTACGTTGTAAATGTCGGCGGTTTCTTCTAAACTATTTTCTGATATGTCAAAATTGCTGGCAGAAGATGTCAAAGTTAAGTCTGTAAGAACTTCTGACATCAGCAATTCGTTCAATTCTGGTGTGGCAACAATGGACTGGTGATTACCGTTAATTACTAAGAATTGAGCTTGCTTAATAGCATTCGGGATGGTGTCACAGAGCTGATCGATCGGAATCAGTGGATTGTTGATGACTATCTGACAACTAGTTAAGAGGTTCGTCCAGTTCACAAAATCAAAATCCTTACCTAAGTCGCCGATTTTCTGGCAAATATCTGACAGTTCTTGTCTGATATTATTGTCTGCTTGGGGTTTACTGGATAATTTATCAAACTGTCGCAGGTTATGATTCACATAACTACTAAATGCTTTTTCGATAGCTGGATTGGGGAGAAAATCAGAGTTGTTGAGGCTGGGTGAGCTGGGAGTTCGTTGGCTAGCTAAGTACGATCGAATCTTTCCGAATACTTCTTCCTGTGCGAGGCTAATCGGCGGTGTTTGTTGATGTCGTAAGATTTGGAGAGCTAAGCGCAACATTTCCAAACCTTCTAGCAGCAAATTTTGGAGTGGCTCATCTACAGACAATGACTTTTCTTTGATTTGTTTGAATGCTTGCTCAAAATGATGACCAATTTGTTGAATGGTATCTAACTCCAGCATAGCCGCGCCTCCTTTGATGGAATGAGCCGCGCGAAACACTTCTCTAATCTGTGCTGGTTGAGATAACAAACTGGGTGTAATTAGCCCTTCCTCGATCACACGCAAGTGTTCTTGAGATTCATCCAAAAAGTAACCAATGATTTTGTCTTGTTGTGCCATGATTTTCGCCAACTAAATTTTCAGTCAAGTTATTTTACGAGTGGGCAATTATTCCACTTTAAACCGCTCTACATAAGTCAAGAGATTACGAGCCACAATTACCAAGTTTTCCAGAGAAGAAGATACTTTCTGTGCCTCTTGAGAAGTTGATTGAGCCTGGATTTCCACGGATTGGATTACTTCTGTTACCGATTTAGAAGTCTCTCGTTGCTCGATCGTATCGCTAGTAATGGAGCGCACCAACAAATCAATCCGGTTTGATACCTGAATAATGTCATCCAAGGATGTCTTGGCTTGCTCCGCTAGTTTAGTACCACGAATTACTTGCTGTGTACCCTGCTCCATTGCAGCCATCACCGAGCCAGTTTCACTCTGAATTTGCAATACGATTTGCTCGATTTCCTTCAAAGCTTTAGCACTTCTGTCGGCTAACTGCCGAACTTCATCGGCCACGATTGCAAATCCTTTACCGGCTTCTCCTGCTCTAGCGGCTTCAATGCTGGCATTTAATGCTAATAAGTTGGTACGGGAAGCGATCTGGGAAATGACTGAGACAATTTGGGAAATTTGTTGAGAGGATTCGGCCAGGCGTTTCACTTTGCGAGTACTTTCAGCCACCGTTTCCCGAATTTCCATAATACCGGCTACTGTTCTTTCTACCGCTTCCCCACCCTTGAGGGCGCTAGCAGAGGCAGTGAGTGCTACTTCTTCCGATTCTCGGGCGCTTTCGGCTACCCGTTTAATGGAGGCGGTCATCATCTGGACGGAGTTCACAGTGACCGCTAATTCTTCGGCTTGGCGCAGAGCATCGGAGGATAGTCGCCGGGCAAATGCTTCACTCTCGGTGGAACTATTGTTTACTTGAACAGCTGCTGTTTGTACTTGTTGAACAATTTGGCGCAGACTGTCGATCGTCAAGTTAAAAGAGTCAGCGACAGCACCTAATACATCGGCAGTGACCTCCGCTTTAACAGTTAAGTCTCCCCGCGCAGCGCCCTCTACATCGTCGAGTAGCCGGATTACCTGTCTTTGCAGCTCGTCTTTAGCTTGTTCCATTTCTCGAGCTTTGCGCTGAGCTTCACTGTTGCTAGTAACTACACCTTGTAGCATTTGGTTGAAGGAAGCAGAGAGCTTACCCAGCTCTCCTGAGCCTTGGACGGTTGCTCTCGCCTTGAGATTTTTTTGAGAGACTTGCTCAAAAGTAGATTGCAAGTCTAAAATTGTATTTTCAACTTCGCGATTGTAGCGACGACTAAAAAGCGTAGTGGTGCCGAAGCTGGCGGCTCCAGCACCTAAAGCCATGAGGAGTCCAGGCACTAAGAAAGATTGAGGATTTTTTTCTTTGGTTAGGACGGTAGTGGAGACTAAAGCCATGACCGCTACTGTTATTGCCGCCGCCCCACCGGCTAAACTACCGAGAACCCAAGGCTTTTTGGCCAATGGTAGGCTACTGAGGTTAGTAAGCGAACCGCTGATATCACTGCGGTTTTCTACACTGCTACCAACAACCGTACTGTCTTCAACACTACTATTAATGAAAGTGGAGGTGGCATCAAAGGCTGTCAAATTGGATGAGATGATGCTGCCAGACAATGGTTTGCCATGATCGATATCAGAAGAAGCCAGCAAACCAGAAGGTTCTGGTAAACCAAATGAAGATGATTTGGTTCGATCGATAAATAAGTTCTGAGAATCCTCTGGTGAGTTGGCCGCCGGGAAAGTTCCACCCAAGAAGGCCGAGTTAGAAATGTTTACTTTGCCTTTAGCTACTTCATTGGCCAAAAATCCAGAAATAAAGTCAGAAGTGTTCTCTGGTTGATCGTTCAACATCCAGGAATTAGACGGAGAATCATCCAAAAGTGTTTTATCACTATTGCCATTGGCTAGCTCCATATCATTTTTTTGAGGTGCTGGAGTATCAAGATTTTCGTAAGTAGCAGCAATTTTATCGAAGGGGTCGCTGGCAAAAGCTTCCGTCGCTGGCTCGCCACTAGGATAATCGAAAGCAAAAGCATCCGTTAGAGTATCTTGTTCATTATTGTGGAAGCCAGTATGTGTAGGTGCAGTACTGAAAGTATGATTAGATTTCTGATTTGTCAGAAAATCTGTAGATTCTACCTGAAATAAGCCACCAGAATTTTCTCCACCCAGCTTGCTAGCTGCAATGTCAAATCCATCATCAATAGTGAGCAAATCTGGCTGCTGCCAAGTCATCAACTCCAGCTCGCGATCCTGAGGTGGTTGGTTGAGTCGGTGGCCACCAGAGTCACCCTGTAGATGACTTTTGGCATAGACGATGCCATCTCGCGCATATTGTAAAGACTGTTCATCACTGGCGATTTTCAGTACTTGCTCATACTCTTGACAACCAGTTTCATACTGCTGAAGTCCATAGCAGTAAATGTGACCACGAAGTAATCTAGTGTTGGAATTATTGGCATAGGTAGGCAATAATTTATCAATAATTACTGCTGCTTTAGGGTAATTACCCTGCGAGTAAGCATCTTCAGCTTGCTGATACTCTTTGAGGAAGTATTCTTGATCGTAATTGGGAGTAGAAACCATGATAGAACCTGATTAACTGTACTACTGAGCGCAGAATTAAAATAAACAAACCAAGATTTTAACTAGCTAAATTACTGTGTAAAAAATATTACTGCTGAGGAAATAATTATTTTCATATCTCTAGCTTGCCCAACGTGCCGATGATAAGATCGCAACCTGGTCTAATAAGTATAAATATCCATTTTCTTGAGCATCTAAAACATACCCACCTTTAACGAAAGATAATGTACTATCTGACAAACCCTGTGCACTGGTTATATTGCTGATATTTAGCCATTCAGTGTTTGCGACGCTCCAAATGGCAAAACCCATCACGGTCTCTTGCTCTTCCACCACCAGTATGGAAACTTCTGTTCTGTCGGTGTTGACTAGAATTGTGTCACCGAGAAACTGTCCTAGATCAGCAACCCAAATGACTTGACCACGCCAGTTAAATGTTCCCAATAGTAATGGTGAAGCATTGGGAATAGGCGTGATTCGATCAGCAATTGTAGAAATAACTTCCCTAATTCCCACCGCTGGCAAGGCAAATTTTTTGCCCGATGGTACAAAGAAAGTCAAGCATAGTTCTCCTTCGCGCTGTTCCAAACTAGGAGTGGAAACTGACGAAGTATCTACACTACTACTTAATACATCTAGATCAAAAACCATGTTGATACTCCTAATTATTCAAGAGTTGTTGGATGGTAGCAATTAATTCGTAGGGGTCGAAAGGCTTGCAAACATAAGCATCGGCTCCTTGTTTCATACCCCAGTGTCGATCGAAGTCTTCACTTTTGGAACTACACAAAATAACTGGTACATTCTGGGTTTTAGGGTCAGATTTTAATTTCCGACAGACCTCGTAACCATTCATTTTGGGCATAACCACATCTAAAACTACAATATCTGGCACTGTAATCAGAGCCATGTCTACGGCTTGTTCTCCGTCCGTCGCAATGTTGACGGTCAAGCCATTAGACTGTAGAAGTTCTTTCATCATCTCCCGCTGGGTAGTGCTGTCTTCGGCAATTAGTACTGTTCTCATAAATATCTCTGACGTTGAAGATAGATGGGCGGTGATGAAAAAAAGATGATGAAAAGTGAGTGTAAACCGACTAGTCCGACATCTGTCATAGGTAATAATTATAGGGATATTTTTTCCAGGATAACCATCGCATCGAATAACGTTTCTTTAAAGCTATGCTATACCTACCACTAATTATCGATATATTGCTGCTAAAGCTGATGCTAAAACGCCATGATCACCAAGCATGGCATGACAGTACAACTCTAGTCTAGAATGGTAGCCGCCGGGCTTAAGATAATTAATTTATCCTGATAAATTCATTTTGCCCAAACTTCGTGCCCAATTTGCTATGCCCGATCACAAAAAAGATATTGTGGCAATGTTTATCACGGTAGGCAATTTTAGAAAACAGCCATTTTGGCAGGCATCGATAAAAATCAATGCTGATTATTTTATGCTGATGACGAGTTGAGTAGACTGTAGATATGATTATCGTACATCAGCTGGTTTTCCTGGGCATGATATAAGATAACTGCGACCAAGTGCATGTATCGTTCCTCCGCTGACCGCATCAGTCAGATTGATGGTAATAATTGCTTGTTAGTGAAACAGATTGTTAGTAAGAAGAGTATCTATGTATCTATATATAAGTTGATAGCTGATTTTAATAACTGGAATTGGGTTTGGCGACAAATTAGGTAATCTCACAGTAAGACAGGGATAAGTCAAGATGCTATACCTAGCAGAAATTCAAAAACAAAAAGGTGGGTTTATTGGTTCGGGTAAAGCTGAACTACGGTTGCTGGCTTGCCAGCGCACCGAACAGAACTGGAGTGCAATTCAAGGTGATGAACTAGTTTCCGCCCCAGAAGAAGCTAATAACTACAATACTGGCATTTTAATGTTGGTAGACATGAATTCTAATCGGCAGATTCAAGGCCAATTGCGTGAGGCTGGTCGCCATTTGGTAGGAATTCTCCAAAATCTCTCGCGCCAGATCGAAAAATACAAAAAAGAGGCAGACGAAATCGAGAGCTGGCGACAGTCGCTGGGTCTGCAAAGCCAGCAGCTTCAACTACGCCAGGAAGAAATATTTAACCGGGAAGAAGAGCTGGAATTTACCCGAGGTGAATTGGAGCGTTTGACTAAAGAATCTCAGCATTTGGAAGAAACTCTTAAGTCCAGTGCCAACGAATTACAAGAGATTGCTAGCGCTCGGGAAAAACTGCAAGCAGAACAGGAAATATTGGCACAGCAAAAGAGAGGTGCGGGTCTTTCTTCTCATCAAGTTACTACTATGCGATCGCTAGTTGAGCAATTTCAGGGTGGTACCAGTTCTTTGTCGGCGATCGAATTACAAGAAGATTTATTGCAGCAGCATTGGGCGCAGCTCAATCAGCAGCGGCAAGAAGCCGCAGCCAGCATTGCTGATTTGGAAAAGCAGCAGCAGTTGATTTCTGAACAAAAGCTGGAATTGCAACACCTCCAAACCACTCTAGAGCAATCTCAAACTGCTTGGGAAGTACAACAACATGCCCTCAGCATTCGTCAAGAATACTCCAGACAATTGACCGATCGTATTCAATTGGAAGACGAAAACTATCAAAAGATTCTGATGATGGCGCGGGGCGGTTTAGCAGTGTTCACTAGCGACAAAGTAAATATTGAGCAGATTGAAAAGTTGCCAATTGAAGAACTAGAGTCTATTGCAGCCAGCCTCCAAAAAGAAGTGCATCAGGCTAGTAATCTGGTGCAGCTTCAGGAAGAAGAGTTGACGGAGCAACAGTCTTTTATCAACAAAATGGAAGCTGAGATGGCTGAAGCTAGTGCTTTTGATAAGCTACGTCTTGAAAATGAATTGAGTGACGAACAAGATGGTTACCATATGTTGGAGCAAACCCTGGAGGGTCAGCGGGAAACATTGATCGACAGGCAGGCCATTCTCCAGGCTCATATTAGTGTGTTGGAATATCGCCAGAACCAGTCTGCGGAGGGGGACAATAACTGGAACCAAGTTCTAGAACTCTTGGCTGACCAGCGCCAACGTCAACAAGAAGAACTCCAACGATCAGACATTGAGATTCAGTATTTACAGGGAGTACTGGAACAAACCAAAACCAAAGTAGAAATTCAGGTCAATGAATATTTAGCCAAGTCTGAAGCAGTGCAAAATCTGGAACAAGAATTGCATTATCGACAGCAAAACAGTGTGGAAGCGCAAGCAAAAGTAGCATTGTATGAAGATGTGATTCAGCCATTGCAGAACCATCTCCAGAACTTAAAAGATCAGCTAAACAGTACTGACGCTAATCCTCTCCAACAGCTAGAAGCGATGCTGGATGACCTGAGTTACGACAGCCAAGATACATCTTCGGGTATGTAAGCACTAGCCCCTAATAGTCCCATTTCAGGATGTAGCTAATTGCTATGTCCTTTTTTGATTTTTAAGTAATTTTGCTGGACTTGAACAAAGCCGCCTGCTAATGAGCTAGTTTGACTACCACGCGGGGCGTGCAGCAACTTTACAACTTGTTCGATCGATTGAAAGTTGAGGGCGATCTGTTCCGATTGCAAAAAAAGTCTGATCACCCGGCGCTGAATAGCGATCGACAATGGTTGGAGCATCTGTCGATCGAGCATACCGGTCTCTACTAGTGCCTGCTGATAATAGCTGATCGCCACACTTTCGAGATAGGATGTCTCAGCCTGCAAGATTTCGGCTGTTTGCGCTAAGTGCTTACTGGCTTGGCGGTTAAACTGATTTTCCATGAGCGGAATCAGCTGTTGCCGCACCCGATTGCGCGCATATTGAAGTTTGTGATTATAAGGATCTAACCAGACCGGCAACTGGCAGTGGTGGCAAAATTCACCAGTTTTGGCGCGGGGGATATTAAGCAGTGGCCGCACCAGCTGGATCTGCTCGGTCAATTGCCGGGATGGGCGTAAACTACTCAAGCCATCACTGCCAGAACCCCGCATAAGATTGTAGATCAGGGTTTCGGCGACATCACTTTGAGTATGAGCTGTAACCACATATTGATAGCTGTTAGTCTGAGCCATTTGGGCTAGGGCTTGATAACGCCAATTTCGCGCGGCTACTTCAGTTTCCGCTAAACCTTGGACATTCCAGCAGTGGTAGGGGACTTGCCAACTGGCGGCCATCTCACGTACTCGCTGAGCAACACCCATATCTTCTGCCCAGCCATGGTCGCAATGAGCCACCGCCAGCCGCCAATGCCATTGAGGCTGGAGATCTACCAGCAGCTGACCTAGGCACAGGGAGTCTTGACCACCAGAAACAGCGATGAGAATACTAGCTTGTCTAGGCAGAATTTTAAGCTGGCGCAGTGTTTGCTGCAATCCAGTATGAAGATCTGTCCAGGGTTTCAGGTTACGCTCTGCCAATACCAGGCCAATTGGGTTGACTCATCTCGTTCCAAACTTCATCAATTAAAGACGGTCTACTAACATTCGATCGAGAGACTAATTCATCTAGATTAACTTCGGGGATAGCTGCGGACAAATCAAAATCCACATAGCTATTTTGTTCACTCTCGCTATCAACGAGGTTCATTTCGATTTCGCCAGTAATTGGTGACATGGTACCCAACTCAAAATGATCATCTTCTAGGGTCGATTCGATAATCGGGGTCTTCATGACAACTGATGGTTCTTCGAGATCGACCACCCTAACTTGGTTAACAGTGGTGGGTAAAACTGCGGTGCGGCCAGCTTTCACTGCTGAGCTAGATATTGCTACACTAGGCACTGGTGGAATAAAACCACTATCATCAGGAAAGAATTTCAGTGTCAAATTCAGCCGTACTTTGCCTTTTTGCCAAGACTGAGAACTAAAACGCAGGACTTCACCTTCCAATCCTTCATCACTCGACCATTCAGCCAAAACACTATCTAACTGGTGACGAATTTTAGCTGTTAACTCACTAACCCGGTAGGTATTTTGGACATGTACAACTTCGCCATCGGCTAAGAAATAAAACGTCCCACCGCCAGTAACTGGCGGTAGCAACGATTCCAGCAGACCATCATGAGGAGCAAACTCGATCGATAAACCTAGCTGTACTTTACCTTTTTGCCAAGCAGCAGCGCCGAATCGTAGCACCTCGCCCGCAATGCCCTCTTCATTCGACCATTCGGCTAAAGCTTCATCTAAATTGCTCCGGATTTGAGCTGTTAGATCACTGACTCGATAAGTACCTTGGACAGATACTACTTCACCATTGGCTAGTGGCTGAAACTGATTACTCACGTCTACTTCTCACGATTGTGGTAAATATTGAGGGTGGTGGTACCCAAGATGATTTGAAATTGAGATGCCCATATATAGCACCTCGAAATTTTACTTGTTTTGCTAGCAAAAATCATCTGCTTTAACTGAAAAACCAGCCATAACTATGAAGTCCTTTGCCCAAAATATTTACGCCTAAATAACAAATCCAAATTACCACAAAACCGGTAGCAGCTAAGATTGCTGGTTTACGCCCTTGCCATCCTTTGGTAATGCGGGAATGGAGATAAGCGGCGAAAAACAGCCAGGTAATTAGCGCCCATGTTTCTTTCGGATCCCAACTCCAATACGAGCCCCAGGCTTCATTTGCCCAGACTCCACCAGCAATGATACCGATCGTGAGCAGTGGAAAACCCAAACCAATAATTCGATAACTAACATTATCTAAGGTTTGAGCAAGGCTCAATCTTTGGGGCGATAGCGGCAGTGATTCACTATAAGTGGTTGTTTCTGGACTACCCGCTGTACTGAGTCGATAACCACCAATTCCGAGAGAATTACCGCGCAGCTCGACATGCTGGCCAGCAGTCACCACTAAAAAGGCGATTGCTAATACCGAGCCGACCATCAAGGTGGCATAGGAAATCATCATCACGCTCACATGCATCATCAGCCAATTAGATTTGAGGGCTGGTACTAACGGTGCAGAAGCTTGCATGTCATCAGGCAAGGAAAGCGCCGCAAAGGCAGTAATTCCCATGGCGACGGGGGCAGTGGCCACACCAACCAAATTGCTTTGACTCATGCGTTCGGCGATCAGGTGAATGGCTGTCACCCCCCAAGCCAAAAAGAAGAGAGATTCATAAAGATTACTCAAGGGAAAATAACCAGCAGTAATCCAACGGGCAGCTAGCAAAGCTGCCATGCAAAGATTGGCTACCATCATGCCAGCGGTACCAATATTTTGTAGGTAGGAAATTTTAGGAAAAGCGGCTCCTACCCAATAGACTAGCATAATAACTAGTAAAATGCCAAATGAAATATTATCCAGATAGCCCTGGAGTATGACTAAATTCATTTATGTACTCGCGGTGGCGAAAGATTTTGATATTATGTGCAAATTTTAGCCCAGACTCTCCAATTATAGGGATGATCTGAGTAGTGAATTAGCGGTGGTTTAAATATCCAAGCCGCTGATGGCCGTTTCGGCTCTGTCGGGGATGGCGGTGAAGGCATTACCACAGCCACAAACTTTGAGGGCTTGGGGATTATTAAACCGAAAGCCACCACCCATTAGATCTTGGGCGAAATCTATTTGAATGATTTCTAAAAATTTATGGAACCGTTGATCGATGCCGATCGTGAAGTTTTCTACGGCATATACCACTACTTCGGCTGGCCACTGCTCTACCAAATTCAATATGTAGTAGAACTGTTCGCAGCTACCAGTGCCCAGGGTTAAATGCAAATGGGTATTGGGGCGAGCATTTTTTAGCCGTTGAATTTCAGCCGCAGCAGTGGGAGTGATCGAGATCATGGTGGGGCGAGGATTTTAGTATCCAGGATTATAGCTGACTGAAGAACGCTGTTAAATCTTGAGTGGTATCGATCGCCATGACATATTTAGCTTCAGCCACTGTAAAGTTTTCCCAACTGGCAGCTTGACTAGCTAGCAGGTCGGCGGTGGCATCGGCGATATCGCCAGTACGCTGCTGGAGACGGGTTACTAAGACTGGAGCTGGTGCCTGACAATGCACGATCTGGACGGGTAAGCCGGATTGTAGTACTGGCGCTCGCCAAGACTGCCGATCGAACTTCGCATCCAAAATCACGGTATAGCCCTGACGAGCAAGTTTCATACCTAAGCACTGGAGGCGGCTGTAGGTATGGGTGGTCATCGCCGGACTGTAGAGATCGGCACCGCCTTGATCAGTGAGGGCGATACCGCCCAGATGCTTACGCACTGCATCTGATCGCAGATGAATAGCATTGAGTTGCTGGGCAATCTGGCGAGCAACAGTACTTTTGCCCGATCCGGATAATCCGGCCATCAAAATTAGGCGGCCAGCAGGTTGTTGAGTGTACTGCCAAGCTAGTTGGTAATAATCCTGAGCGGTGGTTTGGGCAGCTGCTCGATCGACCGCCGCAATTGTTGGATCATCTAGTAAGAAAGAAGTTACTTTCGCCCGCACGTAAGCTTGGCGACTGAGGTAGAGGGGCAGTACTTGTAGACCTTCCCAGTCACCGGTTTGCTCGAGGTAATTATTCAAAAACACGTTGCCTAAATCAGTGCGGCCTCTGGCTGTCAGATCCATTGTGGCAAAGGCCACATCGTACATAGTATCTACATACCGAAAGGCTTCCTTGAACTCAATACAGTCGAACAACTGAATCCGGTCTGGCCAGTAGCAAACATTACGCAGATGAAGGTCGCCATGACATTCCCGGATAAAGTTACCCCGGACTCGATCGACAAATACTTCTGGATGTTGATCAAAAAAGCGATCGGTAAAAGCTTTGATCGCGGCGTAATGCTGGGGGGTTTGAGCAATACCAATATACTGGGTGGTTTGCTGATAGTTTTCCTCGATCGATCGGCGCAAGGTGGGGATGTTACCAAAGCTGCTGATATATTCGTTGGTCTGTGCCCCCGCATGGTAAACAGCGACCACTTTGGCCATTGCCACCATCTGATCAGTAGTGACTGCCCCCGCCTCGAACATATTACTGAGCAGGGCGGTTTGGGGAAACTGCACCATCTGGAGGGCATATTCTACGATCTCCCCGCTGCCATTTAAAACAAACTGCTGGCCAGTAGTGCTGATTGGTAGAACTGCCAGATACAATTCCCCTGCGCCCCGTTGATTGAGCCGTAATTCCTCCTGGCAAAAATGTTGCCGCTGGGCAACCGTGGAGTAGTCCAAAAAGCCAAAATTGACTGGTTTCTTCAGCTTGTAAGCAATCTCACCTGTCAAAAAGACATAGGAAGCATGGGTTTGTAATAACTCGATCGGTTCTGTCACCGGATGTGGATAAAATCCGGGTTGGAGCATGGCCTGAATCAAAGGCGGTAGATTGATGCTGTTCATAAATAATTTTTTAAAAGGTGATGTCGATGGGCTACGGCTACAGCAGAATGTGCTAAAGATACTGAAGCAAACCTCAGATCATAAAATATGTCGGTAGATTTATATTCTCCTCTGGTCGTCCCGCACCTGCCCCCAGTTAACTTCGATCGACCACCCCTGCGATTGGGGATTATGGCTTCTGGTGCCGGTAGTAACTTCGCCGCGATTATCGAGTCTATTGAACGTCAAGAACTAAATGCCCAAATCGCTGTCTTGATCCATAATAAACCCGACATTAAAGCGATCGATCGAGCCGCTCAGCACCACATCCCCAGCGTCCTACACAACCACCAAGACTTTGCCAACCGCGCCGAACTAGACCAGGCGATCGTCCAAACCTTGCAAGCATATCAAGTAGACTGCGTAGTCATGGCCGGTTGGATGCGGGTGATTACCCAAGTATTGATTGATGCTTTTCCCGATCGACTGCTCAATATCCATCCTAGCCTTTTGCCCAGTTTTCCCGGGATTAAGGCGATCGAACAAGCCCTAACCGCTCAAGTAAAAATCACTGGTTGTACTGTGCATTTAGTTAGCCTGGAAGTAGATAGTGGCCCGATTTTGCTCCAGGCCGCCGTGCCAGTCCTAGCTAGTGATGATGCTGATAGTCTCCACGCCCGGATTCAGATACAGGAACACAAAATACTACCAGCAGCTATTCAACTGTTAGCGAACGGTGATATTTAACTTGATTTGAAGTTTAATTTACCTAATTAAGTAGGGGATTAGTAGTAACAACAGCGTCGGTTGCTGGCCAAGAGTTTCGGGGAGATGCTTCTAGACTAAGGAACGCATCGAGAGCACCAAAATTGGTAGCGTAGGTGACAGAAGATTCTTCATGACCTTTCAGCTTCACCGAACATTTCTTGAACACCCGATTATCACCAAGAAAAGGCGCTAGATACTGATAAGTATCTTCACCAATGGCAATCTCTGCCCCAATTTCCTTGGTGATAGTTTCCAGTCGAAACGCCGAATTGACCGTATCACCCAAGGCGGTGTAATCTGGCTGGCTACTACTGCCAGCATTTCCGACCATCCCATAACCAGTATTCAGCCCAGCCCCAACTTTTAGCTCAAAAGGGAGGGGATAGCGGCTGCTTAGGGTTTTGGTCATTTGGTTAATATCATTCATAGCCTGGAGAATGTTGATCATTTCCTGCTTTTGAATGGTTTCGGAGTTGTGAAACCAAATGGCCATTACCGCATCTCCGATATATTTATCTACCCAGCTACCATAACAGCGGGTGATATGGCCGGCATTCCGAAACCAAGTGGTCATGACCTCGGAGAGTAAATTCTCATCCATCTGTCTGGTAAACGCTGTATAGTTGCGCATATCCAGAACCATTACTGACATCAATCTACGCACATGTAGAATCGATGTAGCCGTACCATCCAAAGTGCCTTCCTCTGCGGGAAGAGCCTCCTCGGCCAGCCGGGGCAAGAAAAACTTCAACTCAGTTTGGCCAAAAATCACAATATCGCCGTTGTGAATAATGACCGGAATATTAACGCGGCGACCATTCACAAAGGTGCCATTGCTACTGCCCATATCGATGAGGTAGTAACCACCCTCTGTGCATTGCAGCATGGCGTGGTTACGAGAGAGACAACGGTCCTTAATTACGATGTCGTTTTCTTCACCTCTCCCGACCGTCCAGCACTTGCCCTCTACCAATGCAAAACGGCGAGTACCGGAATCAGCTTGTAATACCAAATAAGCAGAAAGTCCTTGGGTCACAGTTGAGTAACGGGTGAGAGTGGACATTAGAAAAACGAGTAAGTAGATATCTACAATGCTTGGTTGATATTTGCCAACACCAAAAACAGCGTATCTACCACGATAGTGGTGAGAATGGCACCACTGAAAGCATACCAATGATTTTTTTTACGGCTCAAGCACATTATACCCATGCTCAGTAATAAACTCACTAGTACGATTGCCCAGATTGTGCCCCACGGGCTACGGACTTGCAATACTGCTGCTTGTAAAATTGGCGCTGTTAAAGCTGGCTCTACCACCATTAACTGCTGCCAATAGCCAACTAAATCGACTAAATAAAAATATACATCGGTAACTGCTGTCCCCACCAAAGATCCGAGGTAAAAAAGACTACCGACTTTGCCAGTCCCCCGCCAGCACAACCAAAGCACGACCGGCAGTCCGATCGATTCGATCGGCAAATGAAAGGCTGGAATCCAACGCCACCAGCCCCAATAAATTGCTCCCGCGAGCCAACTCCAGCTAAATCCAAACAACAGGTCGCCCCAGATTTTGGTTTGGGGTTTTTGATAAAGGAAGTAACTAAGACCTACCCAAAAACTTGTTAGCCCGACACTGAGCCAAGGCCAGTTACGGACGAGGGGGGCTTCCACAAAGACTGGGACAGCTACTAAGAAAGCGGCGGCGGCGAAGACTCTCCAATGAATTTCGGTAAGTGAAATCCACCCAGCCTTGTTAGGAGTGGGGTTAAATGTATTGTTTAACAAAAGAACTTGTTAAGTTTATTTACTAAAATTAATTATTCTTCAAAGATATCACAAAAACTTTGGGGGTTTGGAGTCGCTATTGGCTGAATGAGTAGTAGTTGATGTCTGTGATGAGTGGTCTTTCACCCTGTTTTTTGGCTCTATCGGCATGACGGAGGCTCCTGTATGCTAAACGAGTGATCTTTTGGATTTTATTTTTATGGAGTATATTCAGGCTATTATTCTGGGCTTGGTACAGGGCATCACTGAATTCTTGCCGATTAGTAGCACCGCTCACCTGATTATTTTCCGGGACATCTTTAGCTGGGGAGAAGTGACAGCCGCCATGTGTGCCAAAGATGTCCTACAAGAATGTGCGCCTCACGCTGGCTGGAGCAAAGCGGCGATCGATGGCATTCAGTTTGGTAGTGTGATTGCGGTCATTCTCTACTTTTGGAAAGATTTAAAACAAATTTTTGCCGGGGCGTGGCAGGCTTTTCAGAAAAAAGAATGGCAGCGGGAAGAATGGAAAATATTTTTGGGGATTGCGATCGGTACCATTCCGGCTTTGGCTGGGGGGCTATTGCTAAAGGCGATGAAGGTGGAATTAGAGAGTCCAGCTTTAATTGGAGTTATGTCGATCGTCATGGCTACTTTACTGGGCTTAGCTGAAAAATTTGGCAAGCGCACTCGCGACTTTAACCAACTGGAAACGCGGGATGGAATTTTGGTGGGCTTGGGTCAGATGATTGCCCTGCTGCCCGGTGCTTCCCGCTCTGGTTCGACGCTGACTACTGGTTTGTTTTTGGGTTTGCAGCGCCAGACCGCTGCTCGGTTTTCCTTTCTTTTAGGCTTACCGACTCTAGCAATCGCCACCCTGGCTCAGACTAAAGATGTGCTTCAAGAAAAAGCAATGGTGATGCCGATGCTTTTGGGCATTGTGGCCACTTTTATTTTTTCGTATCTATCGATCGCCTGGTTAATGAAATTCTTACAAAAGTATAGTAACTGGGTGTTTGTTTGGTATCGCTTGGCTTTTGGGTTAGCCTTGTTAGTAGCAGTAGCCCAAGGTTGGGAAGGTTAACCAAATGAGTGAGATTGCCACGCAGCCAGCCAAAATTAGCGGAGTGGTGCCCGGATCGATCGCGGAGGAAGTAGGTTTTAGCGCTGGCGATCGATTGGTAAAAATCAACGATCAACCAGTGCGAGACCTGATCGATTATCAATTTTTGTGTGCAGATGAACTACTGAATCTGGAAGTTTTGGATGCCCAGGGCAAAAGTCACCAACTAGAAATTGAAAAAGACTATGACGAAGATCTGGGATTAGAGTTTGAGACGGCGCTGTTTGATGGCTTGATCCAATGCAATAATCACTGTCCTTTTTGCTTTATTGACCAGCAACCCCCAGGCAAAAGAGCTTCGCTCTATCTGAAGGATGATGATTACCGGCTGAGCTTTTTGTACGGCAGTTATCTTACCCTCACGAATCTGAGCCAGCGGGAATGGGAACGGATCGATCGAATGCGTCTATCGCCACTTTTTGTATCTGTTCATGCTACTGATCCCCAAGTACGCAGTCGATTGTTGCAAAATGATCGAGCTGGTAAAATTCTCGATCAATTAGCTTGGTTTGCCGAGCGGCGGCTGCAAATCCATGCCCAGGTGGTCTTATGCCCCAGCATTAATGATGGTCATCAGCTCGAAAAAACCATTAGGGATTTGGCTGCTTTTCACCAGGGTGACTTGCCAGCTGTTGTCTCTGTTGCCGTGGTGCCAGTCGGTTTGACCAAGTTCCGACCAGCCAGCGGTGAGCAATTACAGCCCGTCGATGCCGCTGCCGCCCAAGCCGTAATTGCCCAAGTTCAAACGCTGCAAGCGGAATTCCGACAACAATACCAGTCCACTTTTGTTTGGTTGGCCGACGAATGGTATCTAATTGCTGGTCAAGAATTACCAACTAGTGCCGACTACGAAGATTATCCCCAACTCGGCAACGGGGTCGGTTCCATTCGGCGGTTTATTGACGAATTCCAAGAAGAAATTGCCGACTGTGAATATGATGGGCAGCCGCGCACCTATACCTGGGTGGTGGGGAATACCGTCGAAAAAGCCTTTGCGCCGATTATCGATCGACTAAATCAGTTTCCCGGTTTACAAATTAATTTAGTGGCTTTGGCCAGCGCCTATTGGGGGCAAACCATGACCGTCACTGGCCTGTTGACTGGGCAAGATTTGCTCCAAAACCTGCGGCAGCGCGATCTGGGTAATGGTTTATTGTTACCAGCAGTGATGTTGAAACACGACGAAGCTAAATTTCTGGATGACGTGACCATCGAAGAGCTGGAACGAGAATTGCAGGTTACTTGTCTGCCCGTATCGGATATCACCGATTTTTTAACAGTAGTTGGTCTACTCCTAGACTAAAAATTTTGGTTGAAATTTAGCTAAAATGGAGAAAGGCTACTGACATAGCCAAAAATCTCTGAACCCTGGTCATCCAAGATAGTAATACCCATTCAGGATTGCAAATATATAACCATGACTCATTTAGATAAAACTTTAGGTGCTTTCTCGCTAGCAGTGATCTCTTTGATGGCAGCAATTTTGCCCTCGATCGCTCAGCCGACTCTTCCCCCTCCAAGTAAAACGGTAACGAATTATTGCCCTGACAAAAAACAACCCAGTTCTGGCGGCGCTCAGAGTGAATCTATCAAAACAGAATTTAGTCCTAGTGATGTTCGGATTGATAAAAGTAAAAATGGCAAGCTAACCTTGCGTCAGGCTTTGGACTTAGCTAACCAGAACAACAAAGAGATAGAAGCTATTTGTCTTAGTATCAAGAGATCCACAGCTAGGATTAGAGCCGCTGAAGCCTCTAGTTGGCCGATTTTAGGCATTGAAGGGTCTCTCGATAACAATCGTAGATCATTGTTTTTTGATCAACCTAACAACCAGGAATTTAGATCCGATGGCCTTGGTTGGCAAGGGCGATTAAATCTTGAATACGGCCTAAATAATTTACTTGGTAACAGCCTGGAAAAGGCCGGGTTAAAACAGTTGGAATCCGATAAGTTAGATGTAGAAAAGGCTGCTCGTAAAGTTCGGGCGGATGTCATTAAGGCTTACTACGACCTGCAAGATGCTGATGAACAGCTCAAAATTAATCAAGCAGCAGTCACAAATGCCAAAGAGAGCTTGCGCAACGCCCAAATTCAGGAGAAGGCTGGCCTGGGTACTAAGTTTGATGTAATTCGAGCGGATGTTCAAAAAGCTACTGCCGAACAAGATGTAGTCAAAATCGAGAGCCAGCAGCAAGCTGCCCAAAAAACCATTGCTCAACTTTTAAATATCTCTGAAAATATAGAATATAGTGCCGCAGAACCGATTGCGATGAAAGAACAATGGACATTAGATTTAGATAAAAGTGTTTCTGAAGCTTTGAACAATCGGCCAGAACTAAAGCAACAAAAGATCAAGCGTGATGCTAGTTCCCTCAATGCCATCGCCGCAAACGCTGAGAACGACCCTCAAGTTAGTTTGTTTGCTAACTATAGTGCAGGGCAAAATTTTACTGCTAATACTGGTATTGGAGACAACTATGGCATTGGGGCTAGGGTAAGACTCAATTTATTGGATGGTGGTGCAGTCAATTCCAAAATTGACCAAGAGCGCGTGGGTGCGTCGATCGCTGAAACTGAATCCATAGCGATTCGCGATAAAGTGCGCCTAGAAGTTGAAACATCTTTTTTGAGCTTAAGTTCTAACAAAAAAAATATCACCACTGCTAAAGGTGCCCAAGCCCAAGCACAGGAAAGCCTGCGGTTAGCACGGCTGCGGTTGGCTGCTGGGGTTGGTACCCAGCTAGATGTTATTAATGCTGAAACCGAGCTAACTAGAGCCAAGAGCAATTACAGTCGAGCGATCGTTAATTACAATCGGGATTTAGCTACCTTGCGTAATGCTGTTTACGCTAATCAGTAATAATCCTGACAACTAAAATGTTCTAGCATGAGGGGAGAGTTAGCAGATTGCTGGCTTTCCCCCCTTGGCAAACGTCCAAAAGTTCTTAATAATTCTTAATAGATACTTAAATAGTTGCGGAGCCACATGAGCACGATCAGTTTTGTCAAAGAAGATAAAGAATTTGTATTTGCCCAGGGATCTAACCTGCGTACCAAGGCGATCCAGAACGGCATAGACATCTATACCTTCAAAGGCAAGATGATGAACTGCGGTGGGATCGGGCAATGTGGTCTGTGCAAAGTAGAAATTGTAGAAGGGATGGAAAATCTTTCCCCCCGCACCGCCTTTGAAGAAAAAAAGCTCAAAAACAAGCCCGATAACTGGCGTTTGGCTTGCCAAACCATGGTTAACGGCGCTATTAAAGTGAACACCAAGCCCTAAACATTGTTAAGTCTACTTGCTGAAAATTCAGCTCTGCGGTACATTACATCTTAGATTTGGCGATTACTGAATTTAAAAGAGAATTTATGCAAACTAATAGCTTGGGCTTTGTAGCCAGTTTACTTTTTATCTTGGTTCCTTCGATTTTTCTGATCATTCTCTTTATTCAAACCAATACCCGTGGTACTGGTGCAGAATAGTTAAGTTTAAGATTTATCCATGAATGGGACGGTCTCGATCGAGACCGTCCCATTTGCTTTGGGAATGATTTAGTAAATAACTATTGCGAAAATGATTATTAAAACTTATGAGTGCAATAATTAAATTGAATCATTTAGATCTTTAATTCACCAACTCGCACCTTCAGAGGTACTTCTTATGAGTATTGGTCGCATTATTACAGAAACTGTTGGTTACGTCGCTGATGCCGTGGCCGTCGTCTTCAGCCCCTACAGAAAGTTAGGGAAGGAGCATTTGGTAGGAGTACAGCCCTTTACTGGAGAGATCTACGACGAAGACGATGAGTCTTAACTCTCAAACAACTGTCACCAAAAAAGCCCCCAAATTGGAGGCTTTTTTTGACATCAATATTCCAAAGATACTGTCACACTCATTGCCAACATCGTTTCTCTTACAAGCTAGGCGAGCAGCGAAGCAGCGCTATTGGGCAAAAGTCAGATAGAGCGTTAACTTTTTGTTACAATTGGTTATCACCGTTGTCGCAGGAGACTGTTAATGCTCAGACTAGAACATATCAGCAAGATTTACCCCACTGGAGAAGTTCTAAAAGACATTAATTGGGAAGTCAAGCCTGGCGATCGGATCGGCCTCGTGGGGGTCAACGGTGCTGGTAAATCCACTCAGCTCAAGATTATTGCGGGCAAAACCGAGCCAACTAGCGGCGAGATCATTAGACCAGCGAGTTTACATATTGCCTATCTCAGCCAAGAATTTGAAGTTGATAGTACCCGCACAGTCAAAGAAGAACTATGGCAAGCCTTCGGACAAGCGAATGACGTGCATATAGCTCTCAGCGTCGTTCATCATCAATTAGAAGCGGCCACTCCCGAAGAGTTAGACAAGCTGCTCAACAAAATGGACAAATTGCAGCGCCAATACGAAGGCTTAAACGGCTACGCCTTAGAAGCCGAGATAGACAAGATTTTGCCAGAAATGGGTTTTGAAGCCGAAGATGCCGATCGATTAGTTAGTGCGTTTAGTGGTGGCTGGCAAATGCGGATGAGTTTAGCCAAAATTCTGTTGCAAAGCCCCGATCTGCTGTTATTAGATGAACCTACCAACCACCTAGATCTAGAAACGATCGAATGGCTAGAGAATTATCTGCGGAAACTGGAAACACCGATGGTCATTGTCTCCCATGACCGGGAATTTTTAGACAGACTCTGTAATCAGATTGTCGAAACCGAACGCGGTGTTTCCACCAGTTACTTAGGTAATTACACAGCTTATCTCAATCAAAAGGCTGAAAACGAAATGGCGTTGCTCGGTGCTTTTGAGCGTCAGCAAAAAGAACTAGAAAAACAACAAGCCTTTGTCGAAAAATTCCGTGCCAGTGCCACCCGCAGTACCCAAGCCAAGAGTCGGGAAAAACAACTGGACAAAATTGAACGTATTGAAGCGCCGCTCTCCAGTGGTCGCACTCTGCATTTCCGGTTTCCACCAGCGCCGCGCAGTGGCCGCGAAGTAGTCGATATCAAAAACTTGGTGCATACCTACGGCGACAAGATTTTATTCCTCGGTGCCGACCTGTTAATTGAAAAAGGCGATCGGATTGCCTTTTTAGGTCCCAATGGCAGCGGTAAATCGACGCTGCTCAAGATGATTATGGGCGTAGAAGCCCCCACCGAGGGCAGTATTTCCCTGGGTCAGCACCAAGTGCTACCCAGCTATTTTGAGCAAAATCAAGCCGAAGCACTAGATTTAGACAAAACAGTTATGTTTACCATTCATGACGAAGTGCCGGAATGGAGCAACGAGGAAGTTCGCACCTTGTTGGGACGCTTTTTGTTTAGTGGTGACACTGTTTTCAAGAAAGTGGAATCGTTAAGTGGTGGTGAAAAAGCGCGTCTAGCTCTAGCCAAGATGCTCTTGAAACCTTTTAACTTGTTGATCCTAGATGAGCCGACTAATCACTTAGATATTCCAGCCAAGGAAATGCTGGAAGATGCCCTGAAAAACTATGATGGGACAGCTCTAGTGGTTTCTCACGATCGATATTTCATCTCTCAAGTTGCCAACAAAATTGTTGAAATTCGTGATGGTGAGTTCCGCGTTTATGCCGGTGACTATCATTACTACTTAGACAAACTACAAGAAGAAAAGGAAACTGCACAACAAAAACGTCTGGCGGTAGAGCAAGCCGCCAAGAAAGCAGCGAAAACCGCCAAAGCAGCGGCCAAAGGAAAATAGTATAATGAAGGCTGTAGTGTTTGTGATGGATCGATTCTTATGTCTATTAATAAAAAATCAATGGCAGTAGCTGCTGGCTTACTCCTGGCTGTGTCAACGACTTTGACCGCTTGTGGTGGTGCTACTGATACAGCCAACAAGGCTGCTGATACAGCGAATAAAGCCGCTGACACAGCTAACAAGGCCGGTAATGATGCGATGAAAGCTGGTGGCGATGCCATGAAAGCCGGTGGTGACGCTGCGAAAGCTGGTGGTGAAAAGGTTACTGGTGCAGCTTTAGAAAAGACTGTCTCCCCAGTTAGATCAGCTTTGGTGCAAGCTAACACCGCAATCGGTAAAGGTGATATGGCCGGCGCGAAAAGTCAGTTTGCTAAGTTTGAAACTGCTTGGACAATGGCCTCCCCGATGGTGAAAACAGCCGCTGGCGATAAGTACCCCCTAATTGAAGCTGGCATTGACAAACTCAAAACTGTAATGGGTAGTGCATCTCCTAAAAAGGCAGAAGCTTCTTCCGCGATCACCAGCATTTTGGGTGTTCTAAACGGTCTCAAGAAATAGTCGATTTACTAGATTGAAATCTTAAAAATTTCTGTTCTTGTAGATAGATAATAGCCGTCGCTAGACTTGATGCTAGGGGCGGCTTGTTTTATGGCTTTGCTCCGTACTCAATTAGCAAAGCACGGACAGCTAGAGATTTGCCGTAGCCCAAGGGGGTTTCGGCACAACTGCTCGCATGGTTAGGATCGGCACCAGCTCTTAGGAGCAGCTTGACGCAGGCTAAGGAATCGCTTTGGACAGCATAAAACAATGGAGTCCAGGCATAAAGATTATCTGGCGGGTCGATAAAGGTCGCTCGCTGTTGCAGCAGTAAAGCTTTCTCGGCGGGTACTGACTGGGGACGCTCTAAAGTAACGTGCAAATATTGACTGCGGTAGAGTAAGGCTTTAATGCAGTCTGCCGATCCAGCCGCCGCCGCGTAGTGTAGAGGAGTTCGATCGAACTCCCCTTTGGCTGTTGCCCATTTATGATCCCAAGCCAAGAGAGAGATCAGAGCCGCTGTGCGGCCAGCCTGGGCGAGTTGGTGGACTTGTTGATCTTGACCACTCATAAAGAAACCAGAAGAATTCTGCCTTCTATTATAGAAAATATCCGGAATTCCAAAGGTTACAAAAAGTACTAAGCTGTTTGCCGTACTGGTGGTAAAGCTGTGGAGGGGACATCAACAACAGCAGGTATGTCTTGGAGCAATACTTCGCGAATTAACCTCACTGCTAAACGCTGGGCTAAACCACCAGCAACCTTGCGCCCAAAACTTTGAGTTTCTGATTTGGTAAGAATTTGGGGAATGATTGGTAAGATTACCACCGGGTCAAAGCCTTTGGTCTGTTGCAAGATGCCCCAAATTCTTTGGATATGGCCAAGAGTATCAGCGGCACTGGTTGCAGCGGGATCGGGAGCGATCGGCTGCGCTTGAAAGCGGGCAGTGAAACGACTCCAAGTTGATTGACCTAAAGCGTCTACACTACGAATCACCTCATCGGCTAGTTTGTCCCGGATATAAGCACCGCGATCGGACAAAATGAAGTCGATCGATTGATTCATGATCAAACTCAAGTCATACTCTTCGCTATCACGGGCGTTATTGAGCAAGTTCTCCAAGCGATTCCAGCGGAAATAGCCATCTTTAAACAATAAATCTTGGAGCGAACTACGCAATTCAGGAGCGGTATCAGTGAGCAGTCGCTTGGCTACATAAGGATAGGCTTTGCTCAAGACCTTGAAGTCTGGATCGACAGCGATCGCAATCCCTTCTAAGGTAACCAATGAGCGAATAATCAGCGCGTAGTAAGCTGGCACCTGGAACGGAAACTCATACATCACACCAGACAGTTGATCGGTCACGCTTTTAAAATCCAGCTCAGCCACATTGGTGCCACTGGTACCCATCGAGGTGTTGAAAACCTTGGCCAGGGCTGGAATAATCGGGCTAAGATCGGTCTCTGGAGTTAAAAACTCTAGCTTCACATAGTCTCTGGTCAAACCATCAAAATCGCGATTTACTAAATGGACGATCGCCTCTAGTAAGCCATAGCGTTGATAGTCTTTGACCTGACTCATCATCCCAAAATCTAGGTAAGCTAGCTTGCCATTGAACATCGCTAACAAGTTGCCAGGATGCGGATCAGCATGGAAAAAACCATGATCTAATAATTGTCGCAGCGAGCATTGCACACCAATTTCCACTAGATAGGTAGCATTAATGCCGTTAGCCGCCACTGCCTCTACATCGGTTAGCTTAATGCCATCAATCCACTCCATGGTTAGCACCCGCCGCGAAGTATATTCCCAGTAGATTTTGGGGACATAAATATCCTCAAAACTGCCATAGAGTTGGGCAAACTTTTCGGCATTTCGGCCTTCATTTTCGTAATCCATTTCCTCGAAAATGCGCTCGGCAAATTCATCGGTGATCGCTACTAGATTGCTACGAATCCGAGAGAAGGTGTTTTGCGCCCATTGGCAAAGACTGCGCATCACATGGATATCTAGCGCAATTTTATCTACCAAGCCGGGGCGTTGGACTTTGATGGCCACTGTTTCGCCGGTCTTGAGCTTGCCTTTGTAGACCTGCCCCAGGGAGGCAGCCGCGATCGGTTCGGCACTAATTTCGGCGTAAATATATTCGGGTCTGTCGCCTAGTCCTTCTTCGATAAATTGAAAAGCGATATCGTTGGAAAAGGGCGGGATTTTATCTTGGAGCCGGGTTAGTTCTTCGAGGTAGACCGGTGGTACCAAGTCGGGGCGAGTAGACAAGGCTTGGCCGATTTTGATGTAAGCAGGACCGAGCTTGGTCAATAGCTTCCGCATTTGCACAGCCCGTTTCAGTTCGTTCTTTTGGAGTCTCCCCCAGGTCTTATCCCACCAAATTCCTAGGGCAAAGCCTACCATGGGAAGGAAGATGGCGATTGCCCTCCCCCACACCTGAAAAATCTTAGATTTGTAATACTCCGCTACCGCCTCTGGATCGTAACGCAGCCACGAACTATCATTAGGGTCATGCCACTGCTCCTCTAGCTCAACCGAAGTGGCTTCGATCGTCATCTGTGCCGGGGGTTCGTGGGAGGCCATGTTCATAATCAAGAATCTCGGAGTATGTAAGCTTGTAAAGTATTGTAACAATTCTGCCTAGCCTTTTGCTAGGTGATGATTGCAGAACGCCCCAAATTAACTTTATCTTTTGTTATCTAATGTTACTGTCTTTACGCATTAGCAACTTTGCTCTGATTGATGAATTGACGATCGATTTCGACCAGGGGCTAAATGTTCTCACTGGCGAAACCGGGGCGGGGAAGTCGATTATCTTAGATGCGATCGATGCGCTGCTGGGTGGGTCAGTACACAGCCGCATGGTGCGTACAGGTGCCAAACAGTCATTGTTAGAGGGGATATTTCGCCCCCCAGCCCAAATTGCCGAATGGCTCCAGGCTAACAAGATTGCGATACATACCGATTTAGTTTGTAGTCGGGAAATTAGCTTGAATGGTAAGAACTTGCGATCGCGCTTACGAGTCAATGGCTCGCTGGTGAATAAGCAAATGATGACCAACTTACGCGAGCATTTAGTTGAAATTACTGCTCAGGGACAGACCGGGCAGTTGTTAGCTGGCCAGCGACAGCTCTTAGATGGTTATGGTGGCATGAAGCTCCAACGGCAGCAGCAGCTGGTGGCTAAGTTATTTCTGACCTGGCAACAGACTCAGCAGCAGTTAGTCGATCGACAACTCCAAGCCCAAACTCGATCAGAAAAAGTTAGCCTGTTGCAGTTTCATTTGCAAGAACTAGATTTAGCGAATTTAGAAGCGCCAGATGAACTGGAAACACTGGAGCAAGAGCACTGCACCCTCAATCATGTGGTAGATTTACAGCAGCATAGTTATCAGGTCTATCAACTGCTCTATCAAAACGATAGTGGTGAAATTTCGGCAGCGGCAGATTTATTGGGCAAAGCCGAGAATGTACTGATGGGAATGGTAGATATTGACCCCCAGCTTCAGACCATTTTGGAAGCAGTAAGCAATGGACTATCACAAATTATTTATGCCGGACGAGAGGTAAATAGCTATGGTGATGGTTTGGAAGCCGACCCAACGCGCTTAGAAGAAATCGAAGAACGGCTGCGGTTTTTGAAGCAGCTCTGTCGGCGCTATAACAACGACTTGGCGGGGGTAATCGAATATTACCAGCAGATCCAAGCAGAGTTGGTGGATCTTACGGGTGCGGGTGAATCGATCGCCGCTTTAACCCAATTAGTACAGCAGCAACATGATGAATTGGTGGCGGAGTGCGATCGACTGACTAAATTACGCTACAGTGCCGCAGAAACCTTAGAGCAACAGCTAATTAGTGAACTACAGCCTTTAGGCATGGCCAAGGTAAAATTTCAGGTAGATTTTCAGCCCCAGCCCCCTAGCCAACATGGTGCTGATATCATCACTTTTTTGTTTAGCCCTAATCCGGGGGAAGTAATGCAGCCATTGGTAGCTACGGCTTCTGGTGGGGAAATGAGTCGCTTTTTACTGGCATTGAAAGCTTGTTTTTCGGCGGTGACTGGCACAAGTACGCTGATTTTCGATGAAATTGATACGGGAGTGTCGGGGAAAGTAACGCAGTTGATTGCCGATAAACTACAACAACTAACCTCCTATCATCAAATTCTCTGCGTCACCCACCAACCAATTATGGCGGCGATGGCCGATGCTCATTTTCATGTCCATAAGGAGGGTCAGGGCAAAAAAGCAGCGGAACGCACAGTGGTGAAAATTGAGCGGTTGGAGTCTAATCGGCGACGGGAGGAGATTGCCCAGTTGGCTGGTGGACATACGGCGGCAGAATCGATTGCCTTTGCCGATGCTTTGTTATTGAAGGTGACGGGGAGTAAGACGGCTTCCCGCAATGTACCGTTGACTTCACCGGTCAAGAAGTCTCGGGCTAAAGCTATCAAGAAAACTCAGGCCGTCGATCCGATTTAGTAAATCTGATTACTCCCCAAAAAACCGACTATCTCCAAAATCAATTTACCCAGTATAATGACCTCTCCTGAGCAGCAAGGGACAAACAGCACATGGTAATGCATCTAGAAAACATTGTTCCCTTTGGTCGATCGCTTGACGAATACATCCACATGTTCACCCTAACTGAAGAAGATTTCAGCCGATCAATCCTCAGTGTCGGTGATGGTCCGGCCAGTTTCAACGCCGAAGGCACCAAACTTGGCTATGAAATAAAGTCGATCGATCCCCTCTATACCTTCACCACCAACCAAATCAGAACCAGATTTGATGCCGTGGTTGATAACATCATTGCCCAAGTCGCCAGCACTCCCGATGATTGGGTTTGGAACTACCACAAATCCCCCGCCACCCTCCGCGTCCATCGCGAGCAAGTCATGGATTTATTTGCGAGCGACTATGCCGTCGGGAAAGCCAGTAACCGCTACGAAGTCGGCGAAATGCCCCACCTCAAATACCCGAAATCCGCATACAGTCTAGGATTATCTTCCCACTTTTTATTTCTGTACTCCGATCACCTCGATCAACAGTTCCACCTCGACTCCATCATAGAAATGCTCCGCATTTGTAACGAGGTGCGCATATTTCCCCTTCTGACACTGATGCTGAAACCATCACCATACTTACAACCAATCATCATCCAACTACAAGCTCTGGGTTTCAATTGTGAAATCCAACCGGTCAAATATGAACTACAGCCCGGTGGCAATCAGATGCTTAAAATCACTAGAAATACAATATAGCTATAATCCTGATTCAGTAATCCGGCCAACTTAGTGGCAAGGTATCGATTTTCCAGAGAATAGACGAAACAGTACAATAGACTTATCATCAGCCTTTTATGACCGATCAACCTTGGCAGATCTAGACTTTCGGAATATCAACACCCTCTGGGCTTCCGTCCTCGTCGATACCCTTCAATATTTAGGCGTATCGCTAGCCGTCATTTGTCCCGGCTCCCGCTCCACCCCCTTAGCTGTCGCCTTTGCCCAGGCTCCCCACATCGAGGCAGTTTCAGTTTTAGATGAGCGCTCCGCCGCCTTCTTCGCCCTCGGTCATGCTAAACGCACTGGGCGACCAGCGGCGTTAGTCTGCACTTCTGGCACTGCTGCCGCCAACTTTTACCCGGCTGTCATCGAAGCCCGCGAAAGCCGGGTACCCTTATTAATTCTGACTGCCGATCGACCGCCGGAACTACGCGATTGTCACTCTGGTCAAACGATCGATCAAGTTAAACTCTATGGTGACTATCCCAATTGGCAAGCCGAAATCGCCGTCCCCAGCAGCCAGCCAAACCTACTGGCCTATCTGCAACAGACCATTAGCTACGCCTGGGAACGCACTATTACACCAACACCTGGCGGCGTTCATCTCAACCTACCTTTCTGCGATCCACTACCGCCCATTAGCCAACCAGAAATCCAAGCACTGGCAACTACTCTAGCCGATTTTCCGCCCCCAGCAATCCCGAATCTCTCCCGACTATCTATTACCCAGTGGTCAATTCCGACTGATTGGCAGGCGACCAGGGGTCTGATTATTGCCGGGGTGTCTCAACCCCTTGATCCCCTAGACTATGCTCGATCGATCGGACAAATCTCCCAATTTCTAGGCTGGCCAGTATTAGCTGAAGGACTATCACCACTACGTAACTATGCCGACTTAAATCCCTACCTGGTTTCTAGTTACGATCTAATTCTGCGTAATGCCACAGTGTTACCAAGTCTTACCCCGGAAGTAATTATCCAAATTGGCGATTTGCCAACCAGCAAAGAATTACGGCAATGGCTAAGCCGAATCAGACCTCGTACTTGGATTATCGAAACTAGTGAGCAGAACGTAAACGCGCTCCACCTCAATGCTAGCTATCTAAGAATTCCAGTGACCGAAATAGCCAAACATTGTCAGAATCGGGATCACGCCACCATTTCTGGCTATAGTAAAAACTGGCTGGCACTAGACCGACAAACTCGTAAATTGATCGATCGTACGATGGTCGAGATCGATCGGCTGTGCGAATGCAAAATTCCCTGGCTGCTATCCCAATCATTGCCTCCAGCCACCATCGTATTTATCGCCAACAGTATGCCAATTCGGGATATGGAATTTTTTTGGCGACCCAATAATCAACAATACCGACCATTAGGAAATCGCGGTGCCAATGGCATCGATGGCACTCTTTCCACCGCATTAGGCGTTGCACACAGAATAACACAGCCAGTAATACTCATTACTGGCGATCTTTCACTGCTGCATGATACCAATGGACTTTTACTGCGACAACAGTTCCAGGGAAGCTTAACAATTCTATTAATTAATAACAATGGCGGTGGTATTTTTACGATGCTTTCGATCGCAAAGTTTGATCCACCCTTTCAAGAATTTTTCGTAACTCCACAAAATGTAGATTTTTCGATGCTGTGTATGGCATACCAGATTAGCTATCAAAGAATCACCTCTTGGTCAGGATTTCAGCAGCAACTAAGACATATCAATGAACCAGGGATTAGAGTCTGGGAAATAGCTACTAATGCTCAGCAAGATAGTGAATGGCGTCGAACAAACCTGTCACAATTATGTCATTTATCTGAGCCAGATTCCACTATCATCTATTGTACTGACATTATTAACTATCTGTGACATTCTGGAATTATGTTGTCCCTAATTGTAAGAACTAAACAACTGGATAGACGACGAACAGCCATAAGACCTAGTTTAAAAATGCTTAATAATAAATTAAGTTTTGGAACAAAAAGATTCTGCTAGTGTCGTAACAATAGTTAAGGTTAAACCATGTATTTTCAATAGCCATTAGTGCAAGCTCAGCCTTATTAACTTACTTGCCCTGACCGTCTAACTATTTTGACCGGGAGTGAAACAGATATGTCCAGCAAAAAAATGACCGATCGACAACCCCGGTATCACGGTGATACAATCCGTGCCTACCTACATGAAATTGGCCGGGTACCACTGCTCACTCATGAGGAAGAAATTAGTTTTGGTAAGCAAGTACAACAAATGATGCAATTGCAAGAACTAAAAGAAAAAATTCAACACGAGCAAGCTACATCACTTAGTAACGCCGAGTGGGCTACTCAGGCGGAAATTAGTGAAGTCGATCTGCAACGCATCCTGCGACAGGGCGCAATAGCAAAAAAAAGAATGATTGAAGCTAACTTGCGTTTAGTGGTAGCAATCGCCAAAAAATATCAAAAACGCAACTTAGAATTCCTAGATTTAATTCAAGAGGGATCACTAGGTCTAGAAAGAGGAGTAGAAAAATTTGACCCGACGCGGGGCTACAAATTTTCGACCTATGCTTACTGGTGGATTAGACAAGCCATTACCCGAGCGATCGCCCAGCAAGCCCGTTCCATTCGTTTGCCCATCCACATCACCGAAAAGCTTAACAAAATCAAAAAAACTCAACGAGAACTATCTCAAGAGCTAGGTCGCAACCCCACAACGCTAGAAATTGCCCAGGCACTATCACTAGAGCCAAGCCAAATTCGTGAATACCTAACCATTTCGCGTCAACCCATCTCCCTAGATGTACGGGTGGGTGATAACCAAGATACCGAGCTATCTGAGTTGTTAGAAGATGCGAGCATTTCCCCAGAAAACTATACGGCGCAAGACAATCTTCGCCAAGAGCTGCAAGAAATATTGGCAGAGCTGACTCCTCAGCAACGTCACGTACTGACTCTGCGATTTGGCTTAGACGGCGATGTCGAAATGTCTTTGGCTAAGGTGGGAGAAATCCTCCATCTCAGCCGCGAAAGAGTCAGACAACTAGAGCATCAGGCACTCTCACATCTGCGGCGCTGTCATGGCAGTTTCCGAGACTATGTGGCTAGCTAGACTAAGTATCCATCTATCTGTTAACCATTCATCAATACTTTATATGTCTTATGGCTGAAAATTCGATTGATCGTACGCAAATTTGGTTATAACAGTATATACAAGCTGTAAGAGCAAACTGGAGTAATCCATTTTCCTCAAATCTCCACCTCGCGATTTTCCCTAGGGTTAAAGAATATGTCGGTTCATCGATTGGTCAAATTTTGTTTTTCTGCTAGCAAAATCTGTTTGGCTGCAATTATGGTAGGTACCGCTTTGACGGCAATTCCAGTCCATGCTGGAGGAATCAGCGCCACGAACCAGGCATCATCCTTGGTCGGGAAGAGGAAAACGATCGCCGCCAACAGTCGCGATAATGCTGTGGGACTCAGTACCGGTAACACTAAACGTTCATCATCCTTGGTGGGTAAAAAGAAAGTAATCGCTACCAACAGCAACAGTCGATTGATCGCAAATGGAACTTATCTCTACGGCGAAAGCAATCAACCAGGTAGACGGAATAGTGAATATGTAGTCTTTGAGAACAAAAGTGGCAGGGTCTTCGGAGCAGTCTTTTTAGCAAATTCTGAATTCAGTTGCTTTCACGGCAGGCTGCGCTCCAGCCAGCTGAATATGATGGTTGTTGACGGTGACTCTAATGCAGCTCATCCTTACGCCGTAAATTTAGAGACTGGTTATACGAAAACCAGCAGTGCTGAGTACAAAGCAGTTAAAAAGATTGGCAAAACAGAACTCAAACTACTAAACTCCTGTCGTAGTATGTATAAGAGTAGCCGCTGGCAGTCTGCGCTGCGCGGCTAGAGAAAATACTTAATTAAAATTCGATGCCGGGTTGGGCTTTGACGCCTTGCTCCCGAAAAGGGTGCTTAATCGGATTCATTTCGGTTACTAGGTCAGCTCGATCGATGATGGCCGCTGGTACGCCTCGACCAGTAAGAATCACGTGTGTATTAGCTGGCTTTTGCTCTAAGCCAGCTAATATTTCTTCGGGGTCTAAATATCCCAGCTTCAGAGCCACATTGATTTCATCCAGTAATATCAAGCGATAAGACGCATCCAATATATAGCTCAGAGATTTCTCCCAAGCTAACTTGGCCATCTGAATATCTCGATCGCGGTCTTGCGTATCCCAGGTAAAGCCCTCGCCCATCGCATGGAATTCTAGCTGACCAGAAAATTTGGAGAGCACTGCTTTTTCAGCTGGTTCCCAAGCGCCCTTAATGTACTGAATAATCGCCACTCGATAGCCATGCCCCAGGGAACGCATCACCATCCCCAAGGCAGCGGTGGTCTTACCTTTGCCATTCCCGGTATTGACAATAATTAGACCTTTTTCCGAAATAGAGTTAGCAATCCGCGTAGCCTGCACCTCTTGGCGGCGCTGCATTTTTTGTTGATATTGAGTAGAATTCAGCGAAGTTTCATTAGACATAAGTAGTTGAGTTAGGTAGCAGTCATAAACCACTGGGTAATGCCGCTGGCTAAAGTCTTAGCCATTTGCTGTTGGGCTTGAGGATTACTAATCCATTGCAATTCTTTCGGGTTGCTCATGAAGCCTAACTCTAACAGCACCGATGGAGCTGCTGCTGGTCGCGCCAAAGCTAGGTTATCCCAAATCACGCCATACTGAGGACGATCGGCATACTGAGTAGCGTAGGTGTGTAAAAAATTAGCCAAGCCCTGCGCCTGAGAATGGTACCAAAAAACGGAGAATCCTTCGGCTTTAGATGGTTCCACATCCTCAGGGGAAGAATTGTAGTGAACCGAGAGAGAAATAGTTGGTTCCAGCTGTTCGACAATGGTACGCCGCTCATCTAAAGAAACTGCTTTGTCAGTTTCTCTGGTGAGATAGACTGTGGCACCTTTAGCAAATAGCTCATTAGCCAAAAGTTTGGCCGCAAAAAGGTTAGCCTCTTTCTCGGTATAACCGGTAGCACTTAACGCCCCCGAATCTGCTCCACCATGTCCGGGATCGAGGAGAATCTTCACTCCGATCAACGGTTTATTGCTCTGCTTCGCAATTGTGGGCGGATGACGTAAGGACAGCACTAAATTGTTGCCATCATAGCGATATTTGTAGCCCCACTGCTGACGAGACTTATAGATAAAAGTATATTCCACCTGACTAGGAGCAACGGATTTTGATTCCACTCGATCGATCAGCGGATTACTCATCAGTTTCACCATATTACTTGAGGCAGTGGTGTTGTAGAGAGTAAGTTTCAGAGTTTTTTCGGTCTGCTCAATGACCAAGGGCACCGGTACTTGCAAAGTAAAAAATACATCGGTGTTACCATTCCGATTTTGACTGCGGATATTTTTCACTACTGATTTTGGAACGTTACCAGTTGTTACTTTCAGGTCACTAACATTCACCCAACCACCATAGTCTAGCTGTATCCAGCTGCTATTTTTACCATTATTATCACCCTCTTTCCGACCGACAACAACTGCTTTGATGCCCTTAAGTAAAGGTGTGGCGCGACTATAATTACTGCTCGGACCAATTCTAGCCACAGTATTATTGGCTAGCACCTCAGCCACTTCTACATTAGCTGGAGCAATCATCGCTACCGGACTGGGAACAACAGTCACCACTGGCTTCTCAGTAGCTAGAGCATCAGACAACTGCCGCGCAATGGGCTGATCCATTGTGCCAGTAGCCTTGGCGATCGCACAGTCCAAATAGCTTCCAGCACCCTGAATAGCTTGCTCATCGTTATTATCAAGTAGTAGAGTATTATTAGGAGCGGTACCCAAGCAGGAAACACTGCTACGTATTTTGGTAACTGTGGGGCGTGGTTCACCTTCTGTTTGGTAGTTATTGGGGAGAGAAGTCCCTGACAGCGTTTTTTTTGCTGACACCGGCACCGATACAACTAAACAGATTGTCATCACAGCTAAGATGACTGCTCTCAGAATTTTTTTTCCCATAACCTTAACAAAACTAGCAAATAGATATTCTTAGCCGTCCAAATTGGTAAAAATTATAGAATGATTATTCTATCTTGACAAAAATCACCAGGATTTCATTAGATTTTATTCAAAATCATGAAGATCTTAAATCTCGGTTGGGACGGTGGGGAAAGCCTGGATTTGGGCAGTAATGCCAGTATCTAAACCATCAATACTGCGGCGGTTCTTCTGTTGCCAATATTTATTAACACCATCAACACCTTTACGCGCTGCCCATTGCTGGAGCTTCGGACGCTCAGTTATTCCGGTACAGGTGGGCACGGCATAACCACAGGATGTCTGCACCGATTCGATCGACATCATCATAATTTGCCGTTGACCAGGAATCTCCGGGAATTCAGCCAGTAGATCTGCCCACAAGTTGTGCAGGGGGCTAATCACTTCACCTTGACCATACAGGCGCAAAATTAATGGCTCATCGCTAAAACTGCACATCATGATGGTCATTCGGCTATTTTCGCGCAGGTGAGCAGCGGTTTCGTTACCACTGCCGGTGAGATCCAGGTAAGCCACCTGGGTACGGCTCAGGCACCGGAAAGTATCCATCCCTTTCGGCGAAAGGTTGATGCGGCCTTCTGGGGGCGCACTGGCTGTAAAGAAAATTTGTTGCTGCTCGATGAATTTAATTAGCTCGTCGGTTAATTCTGAATAAAATTTTGACATCATTAATCTCTAGATTTATGGCCAAGGATTCTATCATATCTATATTTGTAGTCTTTTGGTAGTTATGAAGTAGTAGTTGCTGGTGGCTCACCAAACAAGTGATTAAGTTGCTGTCGATCGAGCTGGCGACTCCAGCGCACCATTTGCCACAAGGCTTGGAGGGAGACCCATATAAAGCTGGCACGGTTGTACCAAGTCCACTGCGGCCAGCCCATCACATTAGTCATCCGCTGAATTGTGCCCAGCAGGCTGCTTTTGCTGGAACTGTAAGTCAGCTGGCGGTTAGCTGTTTTGACTAGTGTGATGGCTAGTGAGCGCCAGGAAGCTGCGGGGTAAGCCCACACCCCAAAGCCCCAGAACCTAGTAGCATGGTTGATTTCATCTTGGGCAATTTCTTGGAGCACCTGGTGTAAGGAACCAGTGGTATGTGCCATTAACCACAGGTAAAGACAGCCAGCGGCAAATTCCGTAGCAGTGCGGTGCAGACCATGTTTGAATAAATCGTGATGGCGGTCATCGGTCGGTTGATAATCCCGCACAGTATGGGGATCAATCACTGGTGGGTGGCAAGCTAGTTGGCGATAGATTTTGATCAAGGCGGGAGTATGCTGGCGTTCTTCTTTTTCCCAGAGTCCCGGCTCAGTGAGACAACCTTGGTCGTTGAAATTCCCCCCAACATAGGTGGCCATCTGCGGATATAGGTTTTCTAGGTATTGACGGCTAACTTGGGTATAGCCCCGAATCGGCGCTTCGGTATCCATCGAGCCTTGCAAGACGGCGAGGAAAACTTCGACTTCGATGCCATGAATTTGACTGATGTCGATCGATCGCCAGTCAATCTTGCGCCAGGGTCGAGTGGTAGGTTGCTGGAACTGAGCAGGTAATTCGGCCAAGCTATGGTTGAGTTGTTCAAGACTTAGATAGTCAGAGATTGCTCGTTGTAATCGTTGGCGAATGACGGAACGGGAGTTAAGTTGCAGCATAGGAACCTGAGATGTTCAATTGCTGCTAGCTTAGGCGCACTGCTGGTCGGAAGTCAGTCGGCAGAAGTAGGCGATATCACTAATCGAAGTCGGATCATCCCATCTTGGGGTTAGTGAAATCAGCAACTACGTCCCTATAATGTAAAGATATTTGTACTTAATTAAAAATTCCTAAATCTTATGTCTTTGATTCAAAGAATCCCGCTGGGCCCCACCTTGATCAGTATTGGTGGTTTACTAACTCTCATTGGGTTTGGCGCTTATGCTGTCGATAACTCCACTCTCAACCTGGTGGGATTCTTCTATGGTGTACCGTTGCTCTTAGGAGGATTAGCACTAAAATCTTCCGAGCTAAAACCAGTGGCCTTCATTGAGCCAGAGCCAGAGATGATGAAACTCCGGAAAGCCCAAGAAACACCTACCCAAAAGCAGATCCGCCAAGATGTCACCAGATTCCGTTATGGCGAGGAAGCACATTTAGATTTGGCTTTAGAAAAATTGGGGATGTCGCCCACCGATGAGGAACGGCCAATTTTGAAAGGATTACGTGAGGAATCGATCGATGGCAATTATACTATCGTTTTAGAATTTTATACCCCGCTCATTTCCTTAGCTACTTGGGAAGAAAAACAGGACAAAATCACCAGATTTTTTGGACCCGGTGTGCGTAGCACCATTACGTCTACTGGTGAAGAAGAGTTGGAATTAGCCCTGATTGTCGTAGCTCCTGTTGCCGCTACTGCCTAATTCTTTTCTAAGCGCACAGCGTACCAGTGCAGATACTGACCATTATCTAAGTCCAGCTCGCAATAGTTGACTAACAAATAGGCGGCTTGAGCCGCGATCGAGGTTTTGATGGAGACATCGATCGGCAAATCTACTGAGGTTGCCGCTAAGGTAGACTCTAGTTTTGCTAACATTTCAGCAGCAGTCAGAATTTCCTCTGGCTGTCCAGGGGTAAGCATCACGTATTCATCTTCTTGAAACATTAACGAGTCAGTCATAATCCAGATGAATCCCTTCCTAAATCTTCAATACGAACCAGCGATCGAAACCTTGGGCACCGACTACTACGATGATGTGGCCGCTGCTGATTTCCCGCAATATACCTTGCGCTGGCGCAATGATGACATCTTAACTCAGTTGGGCTTAGAACCTAACGCCGTGCAAGATCAAGATTTTGCCGAAGCTTTTGGTCAGTTTGTGCGCCATGCTCATCCTCTAATGGCGCTACGCTACCATGGCTACCAGTTTGGTCAATATAACCCCGGATTGGGTGATGGCCGGGGTTTTCTCTATGGCCAAGTACGCGGTACTGATGGTGAGTTATACGATTTTGGTACTAAAGGTTCTGGCCGTACGCCCTATTCCCGGGGCGGTGATGGGATGTTGACACTAAAGGGGGGAATACGGGAGGTGATTGCCGCTGAAGCTCTGCACCGGATGGGAGTAAAAACCTCGCGTTGTTTGAGCATGATTGAAACGGGTCTGGAGCTGTGGCGGGGGGATGAGCCATCGCCCACACGGTCTGCGGTGATGGTCAGGTTCAGTCGATCGCACATCCGGTTTGGAACTTTTGAGCGGTTACATTATCTGCAGCGACCTGACCTCATTCAGAAATTGCTGGATCATGTCATCCAATATTATTACCCGCATCTCTTAAATCAAGCCGACAGATATATCTTGTTTTACCGGGAGCTGGTGCAGCGCGTAGCCGAGTTAGTGGCTCAATGGATGGTCTCTGGTTTTTGTCACGCTGTTTTAAACACCGATAATATGTCGATTACTGGCGAGAGTTTTGACTATGGCCCTTTTGCTTTTATTCCTTCCTACTTGCCAGATTTTACCGCAGCTTACTTCGACCACTCTGGTCGCTATAGCTATGCGAACCAACCGGGGATTTGTCAGCTCAACTTAGAATTATTACAAAAGCCCTTGGCCGCAGTTCTAAAACCGGCAGAGATGGTAACAGCACTGGCAGAATTTGCTAACCACTACAAGCATAGTTATCAAAAATTACTAGGGCGCAAGCTAGGTCTTACTCACCCTCCTGAAGATTTATTGAATGCCACAATCGAACTACTTTACCAATCGCAGGTGGGTTATCACGATTTTTTTGCGAAGCTGGCACAGCAGTGGCAAGATAACTGGCAGCAGGATCTCAACCAGATTTTGACCACCAATTGGTTGCCAGAAAATACTAGTGCGGCATTACTAAGTCAATGGCGACAACAATATCATCAAGCCATCACTAATTTGCCACCAGAGCAGCTGGCGACGGTGGGCAAGCTACTAACTCGTTGGAATCCAGTAACTGTGCCACTAAGACCAGTGATTGAGTCGGTTTGGGATTCGATCGATCAAGAAGATAACTGGCAACCTTTTTATGATTTGGTGGAGAAATTACGAACTGGCGGATGATAGAGATCGGAAACTATTCTGCAACAAATCATGTTTTCCAGTGAAATATCGCGTTCAATCTTGGTATAATTGGCCACTTATCGACCCAGGCTAGGGTGTCGGCAATTGCTTTAACCTGCAATTGTATTCGAGCGTCTTAGATAAACAGCATAGTCCGGCTCCGGTCATCCAGCCCAGGTCTATTTCTAGAAATTTCATTGGCTAATATTCAAAACTATTTTTATGGCTAAACAGCGTGTTCTTTCGGGTGTGCAGCCTACGGGCAATCTACATTTAGGCAACTATTTGGGTGCCATCCGCAACTGGGTAGTCAATCAAGCCGACTATGAAAATTTCTTTTGTGTAGTAGATTTACACGCCATTACTGTACCCCATAACCCCCAGAAACTAGCAGCTAATAGTTACACAGTCGCCGCTCTCTATTTAGCCTGTGGTATCGATCTCAGCCATGCCAATATTTTTATTCAATCCCATGTGCGGGCGCATACCGAGCTGACTTGGTTGTTTAACTGTATTACGCCTTTAAACTGGCTGGAAGGGATGATCCAGTTCAAGGAAAAGGCCATTAAGCAAGGGGATAACGTCGGGGTGGGGCTGCTGGATTATCCGGTGTTGATGGCAGCGGATATTTTGCTGTATCAAACCGATCGGGTGCCGGTAGGCGAAGATCAAAAGCAGCATCTAGAGCTGACACGGGATATTGCGGGTCGGTTTAATCATCTCTATGCTGCGGAGAAACCAGTATTAAAGTTGCCAGAGCCGTTAATTTTGGCAGAGGGAGCACGGGTAATGAGCTTGACCGATGGCACTAAAAAGATGTCGAAGTCTGACCCCTCAGATTTGAGCCGGATTAATCTGTTGGATCCACCGCAGTTGATTCAGCAAAAAATCAAAAAGTGTAAAACCGATCCAGAACGCGGTCTGAATTTTGATGATGTGAATCGACCGGAGTGTCGTAATTTGTTGTCATTGTATGCGATCGTCAGCGGTCAAACAAAGGAAGCAGTAGCAGCAGAATGTCGAGAGATGGGTTGGGGTCAGTTTAAACCGCTGTTGGCAGAGGCGATGATTACTCATCTCGCGCCGATTCAGGCTAAGTATCAAGAAGTGGTATCCGACAGGTCTTATTTGGAGTCGGTGTTACGGCAGGGTCAGGAGCAAGCGGAAGTTGTGGCGAACCAGACTTTAGCGGATGTTAAAGCGGCTTTGGGCTTGTCGTTGCCGCTTAATTAATGCCGAAAATAACTTTTCAGCATCTTTCCAGACCTCTCGATTATTGCCAACCAGCTGTTTTGACGAGATTTCGTTAAGCTGAAAAAAATCAGGAACCCCAGAAGCTTCATGAAAGGAAAGTCACTGCCGCCCAATTTAATCATCATACTCGGTAAGTTTGTCTGGACAACGCTCTGGCAAATCATGATGTCTAACCTGGCACCGCGCGATCGAACAGGAGCCTATCAACGTCCAACTAGCTCCTTTCATAGCGAAATTAGTACTAAACCAGATAGCACCTACCAATCAGCAACCCAGCGTTATCATCTCTATGTGGGAATGAGTTGCCCTTGGGCGCATCGAACTTTAGCGGTGCGGGTACTGAAAGGATTAGAAAGTGTGATATCAGTATCGATCGCTTTGCCTTCTCCGGAAGCTGGTGGTTGGATTTTTGAGGAAAGCGAAGAAGGTTGTCAGACTTTGCGCGAGTTATACAACTTATCTCAACCCGGTTATAGTGGTCGCTGTACTATTCCCGTTTTGTGGGACAAACAGACTAAAACAATTGTGAACAATGAGAGCGCCGAAATCATTGTAATGCTCAATGCTGAATTTAATGAATTTGCCCAGCATCCTGGCGTGGATTTATACCCCCAGCTATTGAGGACGGAGATCGATCGATGGAATGAGAAAATCTATCATGCTGTCAATAATGGAGTGTATCGCTGTGGCTTTGCCCAGACCCAAACGGCTTACGATGTGGCTAGCCAAGATTTATTTACAGTGCTAGAGGAACTCGATTTGGTACTGGCGAACAACCGCTATCTCTGCGGCGATCTTTTGACGTTAGCTGATGTTCGACTATTTACTACCTTGTTTCGCTTCGATTTGGCCTACCATGGCTTGTTTAAATGTAACCAGCAGCGTATTCAAGATTATCAGTACTTAGGCTCTTATCTGCGGGATATTTATCAACTGCCAGGGATAGCGGAGACCTGTGATGTTGAAAGTGTCAAACGCGACTATTATGGCAATTTATTTCCACTGAATCCAGGGGGGATTATTCCCACCGGTCTTACTGCTAATAATTTATGGCAGCCGCACGATAGGTTCTTGTTAGCAAATAGCAAAGAACCCTAAATTCCTGAGGAATTTAGGGCGAATTAGGTAAATTAAAACTAAGATTTTTTAGTAATCGAAGTCGCCGCCACCGCCACCAGCGGGAGCACCATCTTTAGGCTCAGGCTTATCAACTACGATACATTCGGTAGTTAAAACCATCGCTGCGATCGAAGCAGCATTTTGCAAGGCCGAACGAGTCACTTTCGCAGGGTCAACGATACCAGCTTCCAGCATGTTGACATATTCGTTAGTCGCGGCGTTGTAGCCAATGCTAAAGTCTTTTTCTTTGACTTTTTCCGCAATCACTGCGCCATTTTGGCCAGCGTTTTGGGCGATTCTACGCAACGGTGCAGTCAGCGCCCGCGTTACAATCATTGCTCCAATCAGCTCTTCACCAGTCAAGTTAGCAGCAGCCCAAGTTTCCAAATCAGGAACCAAGTGAGCCAAAGTTGCACCACCACCAGGAACGATGCCTTCTTCTACAGCAGCTTTAGTTGCGTTGATCGCATCTTCCAAGCGCAGCTTCCGATCCTTCATTTCGGTTTCGGTAGCAGCACCTACTTTGATCACGGCTACACCACCAGCTAATTTAGCTAGACGCTCTTGCAGCTTTTCTTTGTCGTAAGAAGATTCAGTATCTTCCATTTGACGTTTGATTTGCTCACAGCGAGACTTCACGCCTACATCATTGCCTTCAGCAACGATGGTAGTGCTGTCTTTGGTAATAGTAATCCGACGCGCTTGACCGAGCATTTCCAGCTTGGTACCATCCAATTTCAAGCCCGCATCTTCAGTTACCAGCTGACCACCAGTCAAGACGGCGATATCTTCCAACATCGCTTTCCGTCGATCGCCAAAACCAGGCGACTTTACAGCGGCCACATTCAAGACACCGCGTAACCGGTTGACAACCAAGGTAGCTAGCGCTTCCTTTTCAATGTCTTCAGCCAAAATCAAGAGCGGGCGACCAGAACGAGCGACTTGCTCGAGAATTGGCACTAGGTCTTGCACCAAGTTGATTTTTTTGTCGGTAATCAAGATATAAGGCTGTTCTAAAACCGCTTCCATCCGCTCCATATCAGTCGCGAAGTAAGGTGAAATGTAGCCTTTATCAAAGCGCATCCCTTCAGTAATTTCCAATTCGGTAGTCATCGACTTACCTTCTTCCAAGGAAATAACGCCTTCCTTGCCCACCTTATCCATAGCACTGGCAATCATTTCGCCAACTTCGTTGTCGTTACCAGCCGAAATCGAGGCTACTTGAGCGATTGCTTTAGAATCTTCGACAGGCTTAGCGTGAGACTTAATCTTTTCGACCAAGAACACGGTGGCTTTGTCAATACCACGTTTTAGGGAAATAGCATTGGCACCAGCCGCCACGTTGCGTAAACCTTCTTTGACAATGGCATGAGCCAATACAGTAGCAGTGGTAGTACCATCACCAGCAGCATCATTAGTTTTAGAGGCTGCTTGACGGATCAACGCCACGCCAGTGTTTTCAATGTTATCTTCTAGTTCAATTTCTTTGGCAATGGTGACACCATCATTCACGATTTGGGGTGCGCCAAATTTCTTTTCGAGTACCACGTTCCGGCCTTTAGGACCAAGGGTAACAGCTACAGCTTCCGCCAGGATGTCCATCCCTCTCTCTAAGGCGCGCCGGGCGTTTTCGTTGTAAATAATGCGTTTAGCCATGATGATTCTCTGGGAGGTTATAAGTTATAAGTAACGTTATTAATAAAAGAAGTGCCACTCATCGTTCCGTAGTGATGAACTGTGAGCAACACTCTAGTTGCCACTTTAGTTAGCCGACAACCGCTAGGATGTCTTTCTCGGAAAGCAAGACGTACTCTTCACTACCCAGCTTGATATCAGTACCAGCGTACTTGGAGTACAGTACCTTGTCACCAATTTTGACATCACATACTTGACGGACACCAGCATCATTGATTTTGCCAGGACCAACTTGGGCGACTTCGCCGATTTGGGGCTTTTCCTTGGCGGTATCAGGCAATAGGATGCCGCCAGCTGTCTTCTCTTCAGAAGCACTGACTTTGATAAATACTCGATCGCCTAGGGGTTTTACTGTGGAAACGCTTAAAGAAATTGCAGCCATAAAAATTAATTAGCACTCGGGACTTCTGAGTGCTAATTTAGCGGACAGAGCGACGTTGGAGCAAGGAAGGGCTGAGTACGGGTTCCCGAACTGAGGCTCAGCTACTGACCACCCAGGGGCTGCCGGTAGTGCTGATGATCGAGTTTTTGCCCCATCATTTTTAGCCACCGGTAGTTGGCTACCAGAGCACCTCGAAAAGTCGGATAGACATTGTATCTAACGCCAAATTCCTCACAGACATCGGCCAAAATTGGCGCGAGTTGCGGGTAATGGATATGACAAACATGGGGAAACAGGTGATGAACAGTTTGATAGTTGAGACCACCGACATACCAATTCAAAACGGGATTGCTGGGGGCGAAATCAACGGTGGTTCTAACCTGAAAAATGGCCCATTCGTCATCAATATGCTGAGAGCCGGGATGCGGTGTAATGAACTCGGCTGGCTCTAGTACATGTGCCAACATGAACACCACACAAATCACTAGGCCATAAGTCATATAGGCGATCGAATAGCCCAAAAATGCCACCAGTGGTGAGTATCCGACATAGATCGGAATTCCCAGTAACCAAGCCACTCCTAACAACTTCAAGCCAACGAGGGTGAGTGTTTCTGAAGAAGATAGTTTGGGTACTTGATGATCGTGATATTTACGCTCAAACAAAGCAATTTTAAGATCGCTGAAAGACCAATAGAAGGGAATAACCGGATAGACAAACCAAATAAAGATGTGTTGGAATTTGTGGTACCAAATATGCTCCATATCTGGAGCCAATCGGACTAAGCCATCGCCATGAATTTCTACATCATGGTTCAGAACATTTGTATAGGTATGGTGTAAGAAGTTATGGCGAAACCGCCACAGATAGCTAGATAAGCCAATTACGTCGTAACTTAACCCAATTAATCGATTGAGGCGATGATAGCGAGAATAACCACCATGATTGGCATCATGGCCAACACTCATTCCTACTGCTCCGATCGCGAGTCCTACGACTACGCAACCGAGCGCTCTGATCACTAAAGGCACTGGTGCGAATACTGTAAAAGTCCAGGCTGACAGGAGCCAAGTGATAATTATTAAGCTTTTCAGGTACATCGACAGATTATCGCGGGGCTTAATCTGATTTGATTGAAAATAATTCTCAACTCGTCGGTTTAGTTCTTTTTTAAATCCAACGCTCTTCGCAAAAGTTACCACTACCTGTTTCATTAAGTCCAAACCTGAAGTAATTGTCGATCGCTGCTTTCCCTAGGACTTGAATACCTTAAGTGCCCCGCAGCAAACAAGATCTCCACACTTCAATAAAGCAGTCGGTGATACAAAATTAATTGTGCCTTTGTGAACTTACCATAATTTCTGATTCAATCGGACGACGTGCCGACAAAAAAGACCCAGCTAATGTGGGTCTTGAAGGTTGATTGCCGAAAAATTACCTAAATCCTAAGCAAACCATTCTTGAACGGCTTCTTCCTTAGTATTGGTGTTGCGAGCCGGTGTTTCCCGCTCAAACTTCATATGAACAGAACGTTGTTGCTCGCCATCAGCCGCTACTGCTACGATCGGATAGTCAATTAGACCATCTTGGAAAGACATATGGAAACGGAAAGTACCATCAGGATTCAGTTTGATTTGCCGATTGCCAATAAAGACAGCGGCATCTGGCTCGGTGGCACCATAAACAATTAGCTCAGCATCAGCTACCAACCAGAACTGGCGGGGCTGATGAGCTTCTAAACCAATGCCCGACATGCCAACACCCGACATATTCACTCCAGAGGCCGTTGGCAAAGCCCAAGCCCCAATACCAGAAGGGAAAACGAAGGAGCTGAGTGATTCAGTCGGCGACTGCTGCATGGAGCCATAGAGTGAACCAGCAATTCGCATGGCTTCTACGGACTCGGCTAAACCAAAGATCTGTTCATAAATCGGGTTACCTTCAGCATCAGTGGCCGTGGTAGAGCTAACAGTTGTAGACGCTGGTTTTTGGCTGGGGGGTACCAGTTTGATAAAGGTTTTACCTTTCAGTTCTTCTTGCCAACCGATCGTCAAGAAGTGGTCTTCGAGCCAGTCCGAAGGATAGACGGGCGGAATCCGAATCTCCGCCGAGCGGGCTATTACCAACCACCGACCATCGGCACAGCGATAACCAATATCTAAGAGGTATTCTCGATCGCTCACTGGAATAGATAAATACCATTCTCGCGCCATTTCATCCAAGGGATATTCCTGGATGCTGTGGGGGCTTTGGTACTCCATATTGATGTCGGTGACATCATAAAGACGAAGGGCTAACTGTTGACCGCCTTGAGTGCGTAGTGCTTCTTTGCGCTCGTTGGTGATATCCCAATAGGCATAAGCCCACTGTGGATCGCGAGGAAGTAGAACAATGCGGTCTTCACCATATCCACCAGGAATTTCACCTAAGCCGTCATCAGCAGTAGCCAAATCTTCCATAGTGTTAGCTGGAATCGGTAGTTCTAGTTCAAATTTGCCTGCTTCCACTGTTCGTGATGCCTCCAAGGTTACTGAAAGATTGTTTGCTGAAATTTTATTGCCATTGCTATCGGCGGCTTGGCTGCGCTCGATTTTTTGAATCTCTTCTAGAAGCTGTGCTTTACGCATCCGGCTATAACGAGAAATACTATAACTGCTAGCAACTCGACGAAGTTGTCTAAGAGTCATTTCCTCTAGTGGGGTATTTTCTGTGGACATATTATTCCTCCGCAGATAACAAGGCTTGTCATCTTGAGCTGTGATGAAACCTAAATATTTGTAATATTTGCTTGGTTTCGGGGTATGTGTCCATGTATAGCTTGATCCTTGATCTGGGAGCAACCCCCAAATCCTGATAATCTATGGCTTTTGACGAATTACAGTCGATCGACAGTTCTTTGTGTCATGGTTTCTTGACAAACAACTTGCTTATATCTGTAAGAGGTTGGAGATCAAGCCCCGCGCTGGCAAGAAAATCGCCACAGCCACTGCTAGCAGTAGCATTCCCCATAGATCGCGCCGGTTATCCAACTCCGAAACATCGTTGAGAGTGGGATCGCCAATGGTCGGGAAAAATATTAAGAAGACCACAAATAAGGCCAATAATGAATAGCCATCAGCATTAGAGAGACGATATTGAATAAATACTAGAATCATCAGCAGGATTTTGGTGATTTGACCAATAATCACACTGCCCCGTAGACCAAACATGGCATGAACCAAGTAACCCCCATCAAAACGTTTAAAGGGTAATAAATTAATGGCAGTAATTAAAAATCCTAGATAAGCGGCGATCGCCACCGGATGAAGTTGGATAGCTGTATCTATGCCAAAATCCTTTCCTAGGGCTAGTTTGCTAATACCGCTAAGCAGCAGCGAAAACCGGGGATCAAAGGAAGCAAAGTTGAGCATTCCAGACTTGGCCGACAGAGACACCACAGTGGAATGTTGTAGACCCCACCAGCAGAGCGGTAGCGCAACTAGCAGGCTCAGCATTGATGAGAAAAAGCCTAAATCGAAGAGGGCGCGCCGATGGGGGATGGGCGATCGCATTTGCATAAAGGTACCGCAGGTGCCGGGGAAAAAAGGCAACGGTACAAAATAAAATAGGCCAGTCGTGATTTGATAAAAGCGAGAAACCAGGTAGCGACTGATATCCTTCATCCCCAAAATGGCCAAGATAGTCAGGGCATAAGACCAACCTTGAATAGCTAAGGCTCCATTGTTGCGTAGCTCCGCGATGGTGACCCCGGAGAGTAATGCTCCAATTTGACTGGTGGTAATTCCGGCTAAGACCACGCTCCCAAAGGCCATGAGATAATTGATCAGAACAGGGCGTTTTTGAGCAATAGTGCTCAAAGTATTGGGCACCAGCGCAAAGAAGGGTTGCTCATTCACACCGGCTTGAAAGATGACAAAAAACCGATCTCCAAAATGTTCAGCTATGTTGGATTTGATGGTTTGATAAGCCTGATCGGCATCCAAACGCAACTTTCCCCGACAGACTACTGCTTGAGCGCGATATTCAATCTTTTCTAGGAAATAAGTTGACCAGGGAAAACATTGTCGTAAGAGGACTTCTTCCGCCGAATTGATCGGGCGCAGGTTGGTGGGAGCGACTATCGGATCTGTGCTGGGGGCACTTGCATCCGGAGGTTCGGTGAGAGGTGACACCGGTTGAGGGGTGGCTGGTAGCCGCTGGATAATTCGCCCATACAAAACAAAACTGATCACCCATACTAATATTGTCCAGATTGGAGCTGTGGGCTGTTTCGTTAATAGCACGCTGCCAACGGTGAACAGCGGCGGAGCCATGAGCACCAACCACAGCAGCCAAAAAGATTGGGGGTTAGATCGATCGACATGACGACCAACAGCCCAATATCCAAACAGTCCTGATAAGATCAGTACCAACCAAAGTTCCATGCCCTAACATTCCCCTTGCATGGCCACGATGATATCGCTGCCGATGCTAAATTCTATATGTTTACTTCTAACCCTTTGCCGGAAACAGTTGCAACCGCCAAACCACCTCATCTAGTGTTAACTGATATTTTCGCTTTTGCGCCGAATCGCGACACGCTCGGCGGCACCGCTTACCTTATTGTAAACAAAGCTGGGAATATCTTGGTCGATGCTCCCGCTTGGCACAGCGTAAATTATGATTTTATGGCTAGTCAGGGTGGTGTCAAGTGGCTGGCTGTTACCCATCGAGGTGGATTGGGACAAACGGCCACGATCGCTAAACATTTAGAATGTGCTGTCATTATCCAAGAGCAAGAAGCCTATCTATTACCAGATACCTCGGCTACTACCTATCATCAAAATTTGGCCTTGACTGAGGATATCCAATTGATTTGGACTCCTGGACATTCCCCCGGATCGGCTTGCTTATACTACGGTGCTCATGGAGGGGTGCTGTTTACTGGTCGGCACTTGCTCCCCGATCAAACTATGACCCCAGTACCACTCAAATCTTCTAAAACATTCCATTGGCCGCGTCAACAACGCCAGGTGGCTAGATTAAAAGAGCAGTTTCCGATCGATCGACTGCACTACATTTTGCCAGGAGCCAGCAGTGGCTTATTGCGGGGCAAAGGTTATATAGATATGCATCAGCAGAGTTGGTAGCAAAAAACTGTTGGAAAAATATTGCTGTTGATTAAGATTTGTTTGATTGCTACCGACAACTCGCTACACTACAGCTCAACATAGCTCATGTTGAACTGGTGAGCAATCCTAAAACTTAATCCTATGATTATTACGATTACAGCTTTGAAGGGGGGCGTGGGTAAAACTACGACGGCGGTGCATTTGGCTGCTTATTTCCAGGGTAAAGCCGCAACGCTTTTGGTAGATGCCGACAAGAATCGATCAGCCTTGGTGTGGTCGCGAGAAGATAAATTGCCGTTCATGGTATCTTCTCAAGCTGCCGCCACTGCTATTATTCAAAACTACAAGCATATTGTAGTGGATACCCAGGCTCGGCCTGAACCCGAAGAACTGAAAGATCTAACTAGCAGCAGCGATCTAATTATTCTGCCAACTACACCTAATCATCTGGATTTAGATGCGACGATTAAAGCGGCGGAGCTGCTGACTTCTTGGCAAGCCAAGTTCAAGGTATTACTGACGCAGGTTGATCCGCGCACCCGCAATGGCCGCAGTGGTCGCGAGTTTTTAGAAGAAGCGAAGATGCCGATGTTTACTAATGATATTCCGCGTTTGGTGGCCTTTGAGCGATCGCCTAGTCGGGGGGTGTTGGTTCAGGATTACAGTGATCCGCGTTCGGCGCAGGGTTGGGCACAATATGCTGCTGTGGGTAAGGAGATATTGCCTTAGCTGGATATCATAATAGAAGGTTCAAACAACCTGGGTATGAGGTTTCTACCCCCATACCCAGGTTCAGGATGTGAAGCTGAGACTAGGTGAGGTCAAAACGATCGAGGTTCATCACCTTGTCCCACGCCGCCACAAAGTCCTGCACAAATCGCGGCTGAGAGTCGCCACATCCATAGACCTCTGCGAGGGCGCGGAGCTGAGAGTTTGAACCGAAAATGAGGTCAACCCGGGTACCACTCCACTTGAGTTCGCCCGTTTTGCGATCGCGACCCTCGAACAGGTCTTGAGCATCCGAAGTCGCCTTCCAGGTTGTGCCAAGGTCGAGCAGATTCACGAAGAAGTCATTGGTCAAGGTCTCTGGTCGCTGGGTGAAGACCCCGTGCGAGACCCGACCAAAATTGGTGTTCAGAACCCGCAGGCCACCGACCAGAACCGTCATTTCTGGTGCACTCAGCGTCAGCAACTGCGACCTATCCACCAGCAACTCCTCCGCAGATAGGGTCTGGCCACCTGGGAAATAATTTCGGAACCCGTCCGTTTTCGGTTCGAGTGGGGCGAAAGCTGCCACATCCGTTTGCTCCTGCAACGCATCGGCGCGTCCTGGCTGAAAGGGAACTATTACATTGTGCCCAGCGTTCTTTGCCGCCTGTTCCACCCCGGCGCAGCCGCCCAGCACGATCAGGTCAGCAAGCGAAACCCTTTTCCCGCCAGACTGTCCACCAGAATGTGAGTTGTTGAACTCCTGTTGAATCGTCTCTAAGGTTTGCAGTACAGTGGCCAGCTGAGCTGGCTGGTTAACTTCCCAATCCTTCTGCGGTGCCAGTCGAATGCGCGCTCCGTTTGCTCCGCCGCGCATGTCAGAACCCCGAAAGGTAGATGCTGAAGCCCAGGCCGTTGAGACCAGCTGGGAAACAGACAACCCCGCAGCCAAGATCTTAGCTTTGAGAGCCGCCACATCCTGAGCATCAATCAAGTCATGGGTGATTGGGGGAAGGGGATCTTGCCACAGGAACTCTGTTGCTGGCAGCTCTGAGCCGAGATAGCGCGAGCGGGGACCCATGTCGCGATGGGTCAGTTTGAACCACGCCCGGGCGAACGCCTCGGCAAGCTGATCTGGATGCTCAAAGAAACGCCGCGCAATTGGCTCATAGATGGAGTCCATCTTCATGGCCATGTCCGCTGTGGTCATCATCGGAGCATGACGCTTCGATGGATCGTGGGCATCGGGGACGGTATCCGCACCGGCACCCCCGGCAGGGGCCCACTGATGCGCACCGGCCGGACTTTTTACCAGTTCCCATTCATAGCCAAACAGATTTTCGAAATAGTTGTTGTCCCATTTCACTGGGTTGTTTGTCCAGGCACCTTCAATACCGCTGGTGGTCGCATGAGCACCGATGCCGGTACCGAAGCTGTTCTTCCAGCCGAGTCCTTGCTCTTCAATGCTGGCTCCCTCGGGTTCGGGGCCCACCAGCGCCTCATCTCCAGCGCCGTGGCATTTGCCGAAAGTGTGGCCACCAGCCACAAGAGCCACCGTCTCCTCGTCGTTCATCGCCATCCTGCCGAAGGTTTCACGAATATCTCGCCCCGAGGCGACGGGGTCGGGCTGGCCGTTCGGGCCTTGGGGATTCACATAAATCAGACCCATTTGCACTGCGCCCAGAGGACTTTCTAGCTCGCGATCGCCGGTATAGCGTTTGTCGCCCAGCCATTCGGCCTCAGCACCCCAGTAGATATCTTCTTCCGGCTCCCAAATGTCTGCGCGTCCGCCAGCAAAACCGCTGGTTTTGAGTCCCATCGATTCCAGGGCACAGTTGCCAGCGAGGACTATCAGGTCAGCCCAAGAGATTTTCTGGCCGTATTTTTGCTTGATTGGCCACAGCAGCATGCGCGCTTTGTCGAGGTTGGCGTTGTCGGGCCAACTGTTGAGCGGCGAAAACCTCTGGTTGCCAGTGCCTGCACCGCCGCGACCGTCACCGATGCGGTAGGTACCAGCGCTGTGCCAAGCCATCCGGATGAAGAGCGGTCCATAGTGGCCATAGTCGGCCGGCCACCAATCCTGGGAATTGGTCATCAGCTCGAAGATATCTGCCTTTAAGGCAGCGTAGTCGAGGCTCTTGAACGCCTCAGCGTAGTCAAACGCCTCACCCATGGGATTGGCTCGGGGCGAGTGCTGATGGAGGATCTTCAGGTTCAATTGATTCGGCCACCAGTCACGGTTAGACGTGCCATGGCCAGCCGTGAATTTTTGAACCCCGCCCATGAATGGGCATTTGCTTTCGCCGCTCATAAGTCTCTCCTATCGTTTTTTGTGGTGTATTTTCCTTTTTTGTGCCACCTTTTTTTCGGCAGCAAGTACCCTCCGCTACATTTGTATCAACATAGTGGTCGGCTAGGGGTTTTTGGCCTCTGGCTGGATGTATTGATGTAGTTCAACATTGCCTCGGCATTAGCAACCATGGGCATCACTTCAAAGCCATCTCGTTCTATAAACATTTTTTCAATTACCTCATCCTTCACTAGCATGGAATACCGCCAAGAGCGTTGCCCCATCCCTCGATCACAGAGGTTCACCATCATACCCAACTCGCCGGTAAAGTCACCATTGACATCGGGGATAAAGCGCACCTGATCGGCTCTTTCTTCTTGAGCCCAACTTGCCAGCAAAAACGGATCATTTACCGAGACGCAAAGAATCTCATCAACTCCATTTGCTCGAAATACCTCGGCATAATCGTTGTAGCCTAATAGTTGCATATGAGAATACGGAGTAAAGGCTCCTGACACCGTAAACACCACCACAGTTTTGTGTTCAAAAAGATCTGCTGTCGAAAGATTGTACCAACATACCTCTCCGAACATCCGTATAAACATCGGAAAAGTTACTTGAGGAACACGCTGACCCTCATGATTAAATAACATTTGCCCAGCTCCTTACTTGAATTCATCATTAGTTAGACTATTCCTAACTATGAGATTGATGAGTAGAGACACTACCACAGTTCTCACTACTGCCGAAGAAGGTAAACCACCAATAACTGTATGTGTGTATATTAATTAATCATTGCTGTAACCCGGATTAATAAACTCGATTTTAATTCTAAATTGTGAGTTTCTCGTGAAGGCAACAATTGACTTGAGCGGCACCAGAAGCTGATGATCCAAACAGCGGACCTGCCCGGAAACATCTAGGTTACAGGGTTTTTACTTTTCTTGAATCTGCTGCTGGGCGATCGACCACCATTCATCGCGCAACGCACTATCGACTTTGCCTGGTTGGAGTTGACGATTTTTTAGCTCGGGATGTTTTTGGTAAAAGGTTCGATCGATCTGTTTATAAAACTGATCGGCGTTTTTCCCAGAATCTTTGAGCTGTTTTTGGACAGCTTTGCGCTTGGCTTGAATCTGTTGGGCAGCAACTGGCGCAGCAGGTTTAGAAATAGAGTTGGGCATTAATCCAGCTATCGCATCATTGACCGACTTCATGGGGTCGAAATTTTTGGGAATCGCGTTATTAAACGACTTCAGCGGATCAAAATCTTTAGGAATGGCATCATTAATCGATTTCATTGGATCGAAAGACTTGGGCATGTTATCTCCGATCAATTTCAGCGGGTCAAAGGACTTGGTAGTAGCGGCAGGCTTTGGGGCAGTTGCCAGCAAGTCAGCATTTTGTAGCCATTTCAGGCCAGCTGTCACTGCCCAAGTTCCTAAGAAGATCGTACCCATGAATTTAGACACCGCCCAAACTGGCTTCTGCCAATCGGCCTCTGTTTTTACCACCTGTGTTGGTTTAAATTGGGTGACAACTTGGCTGATGGCTGCTTTGGGCGAGACAATCAAGGTTTTTAAGCGAGACATTAAGTTCTGGGCTGGTGCCGCGCTAGACAGTAATGTTGATTGCTTGCTGAGGTTTTTATCTGGCGGCAATGCCGCTAACACCTCAGCAGCAGACTGATAACGGTCTTTCGATCGATAAGCCAACATTTTATTGATCACTTGGGCAAAATCGGGATGGGCACTAACTTTTCTTTCCCATTCCCAGTTGGCAGTACGAATATCGTAAAGTTGATGTGGTTCCAAACCAGTCATTAATACTAAAGCCGTCGCTGCTAGGGCATAGAGATCGCTAGCCGGTGACACCTGACCACGCCGCATTTGTTCGTCTGGGGCGAATCCGACCTTACCCACCGCTGTCCCAGTCACATGGCTATATTTGGCCGCCGCCTCTTTCACCGCCCCAAAATCAATTAGCACTGGCAGAGCATCTGACTGCCGACAAATAATGTTGTCAGGAGAAATATCGCGATGCACCACGCCCAACTGGTGGACATATTCTAGAACTGGCAAGATTTGCCGGAAAAATGTGGCGATCTCGGCTTCGGAAAAAAGCTGGCCGCGATTCTGAATCAATTGCCAGTAATTATCCCCTTCAATATAGTCTTGAACAATAAATAAGGATTCGCCAGTCGCGGTCCGCGCCTTAAACTGTTCTCGAAACTTTGGAATCTGGTCATGTTCCAGCTTATACATAATGCTAGCTTCCCGTTCAAACATCTCGGTGGCTTTACCCACTTGGCTGTCAGCTATTTGGGGCGCAAACTCCTTCAGGACGCAGTTTTCTTGGAAACGGCGCAGGTTGGTTGCCAAATAAGTACGGGCAAAACCGCCTTGGCCTAACTCTTTGATGATTTGGTAATTGTTTTCGAGGATGGTACCAGCTGGCAGAAAAGACGAGTCTGTCATTGGGTTTAAGCTTGGCAAAACGCAGAGATAGCCTGATCATAGCAATTCGCCAGCTGATTTTTCATCGATCGACAAAATTTTCGCCTGATGGCTAAGTTTAGCTAGACTGCTGGCTACTGGACAAATTAGATGTTCAAGTGCGATTAGACAAACGAATCATGACATAGCTAATTGATAGTGCAAATGTGGCTACACCTAGGGCGATCAGATCATTACTGTCTTTTTTCTCTAAATCCAAAATAATAATTTTTCTAGATACAGCAATAAGAGAGGTAATTAATACTAGCTCAACTTGAATAACATGCTTTTTTAGGTAGGCAGCGATATTCTCTAGGATTTCCAAGGCAATTAAAACATTTAAAAATAGACCGAATAACTGAAATAGTTCTGTATTGAAGTTATCATTAGTAGGCTTGTTAGTGGCATGAGCTAGAGTTTCTATCAAAGAATATCCAAGATGAAAAATAGCTATTAGGGTAACTAAAATCATCCCCAGCGATAGAACCTTAGAGACCCAGCCTTCTACAACTTTTAGGCCATTTAAGAATTTTTCATCATCAGATATAAAAGATTTGAGGTTTCTGAAAATTCGCATAGTTATTCATCATCATGGGCAAAGCGGTGATAAAGAAAGTCTAAGGCATAGTTACGTAAATTGTAGTATTCTGGGTCTTCCAAAATCTGATCTCGATCGCGAGGGCGCTCAAAGGGAATACTCAAAATTTCACCGATTTTAGCAGCGGGGCCATTCGTCATCATTACCAATCGATCGGCTAAAAATAACGCCTCATCAATATCGTGAGTAATCATCAGCACCGTACAGTTTTGTTCGCCGCAAATTCTCATTAATTCCTCCTGCAATTCCTCCTTGGTGATTTGGTCGAGAGCGCCAAAGGGTTCATCCAAGATCAAGACTTCGGGACGTATGGAAAGGGCACGAGCGATTGCTACTCGCTGTTTCATCCCACCCGAAAGTTGTTGCGGCTTTTTATCAGCGGCATCGGCCAATCCGACCATCGCCAAGTGCTCATTGACGATCGATACTTTCTCAGACTTAGATTTTTGAGGATAAACTGAGTTAACGGCTAAATAAATATTTTCAAAAGCTGTTTTCCAAGGCAGCAGAGCATAACCTTGAAACACCATCATCCTATCAGGACCTGGTTGAAGGATTGCTTCTCCTTTTAATTCCACTCGACCAATACTGGGCTGACTAAAGCCCGCAATCATATTCAGTAAAGTAGATTTACCACAACCGGAGTGACCGATCAAACAAATAAATTCCCCTTTATCGACGGTAAGATTGACATTTTCTAAAACTGTATAAGCACCTTTAGCTGTAGGGTATATTTTAGCTACATCTTCCACCAAAAGAAATGGACTACGGCTAGCTGATTTATGAGTTTTTGTATCTTGATAAGTCGATTTAACTACTGTCATAATATTACCTATTCTGTACCACTTAATTTAATAATTATTGATGTTGACCTAAGCTCGATCCAAATGGACTTCTGCCACTGAAATAGGACGTTTGATTTTCAAATTGTTGAGATAACCAATCGGGTCTTTCGCATTAAACGGTACCCCATCGAATAATTCGATCTCATTCAGACCATAATCAACATCAAAACCTAGCTCTCTGGAGCCAGTACTAAAGGTTGTTGTTCGACAAACTCGTTCTACAATCTCCACCCAATTGCGAGGAAAGGGCGTAATGCCCCAGCGTGCCATTTGGGTAATAATCCACAGCTGTTCGGTACGACTTGGACGATTCAAGCTATTGCCAAAAAACTGCGGGTGAGCATATTCTTGGTGCGGATCGTGAATACCAATGTCGTTATTAGGGTCAGCCAGGGTAATATAATCGACTTTCATGCCTAGATATTCTTTTTGAGCTAGCAGGTGACGAATTTCTTCCACATTATTGGGGTCAGAACAATATTGACAAGCTTCTAACAGAGCTTTAACTAGAGCAATATGAGTATTAGGATAAGCATTTGCCCAATCTTCTCTCACTCCCAACACTTTACCGGGGTGTCCATTCCAGATCCCTAAATCGGAGGCAATGGTGAAGCCTTTACCTTCACGGGCGGCTCGATAATTCCAGGGTTCACCCACGCAATAACCATCGATCGTCCCCGCTTTTAGATCCACCACCATTTGGGCGGGGGGAATCGTCATTAGATTTACATCTTTGTCTGGATCAATCCCCCCAGCCGCTAACCAATACCGCAGTAACAAGTTGTGCATGGAAGATGGATGTACCATCCCAAAATTGTGGCGTTTATCAGGAGTTTTTAAAATGAATTCGTGAAAGTCATCGAGCGTTCTAATATTTTGTTGAAAGAACTCTTCCTTTAAGGTGATGGCATTGCCATTGCGTGCCATAGTCATGGCAGTAACTACGGCTAAAGGTATATCATTGTTACCACCCAATGTTAACCAAGCTGGCATCCCCGAAGGCATTTGGGCTGCATCAATATAACCGCCACTAATTCCATCAACAATTCCTCGCCAACTCGATTCTCGCGCCAAACTGACTTCATCTAAGCCATGTTTAATAAAAAAACCTTTTTCTTTAGCAATTGCTAACGGTGCACAAGCCGTTAAAGGAACAAATCCCAGGTGAATATTGACTTTCTCCAAACCATGACGAGCAACTATAGTAGTCTTTTGAGCACGGATTTTTTTGACCCGTTTTTGTTGGTTGAGAAAGTAGATCATTTCACTTCTCAAGCTATAGTAGCTCGGATGCTCGACGACTTCTAGACGTTTGCGGGGACGTGGGATATCGACTTCCAGAATTTGGCCAATTTTAGACTCTGGCCCATTGGTGAGCATGATAATGCGATCGGACAACAACAATGCCTCGTCGATATCATGAGTTACCATTACTGCCGTGACCTGGTTTTCCTCACAAATCTGCATCAATCGTTCTTGTAAGCCACCGCGTGTCAAAGCATCTAGAGCGCCAAAAGGTTCATCTAACAGCAAAACCTTAGGTCGAATCGCAAAGGCTCGGGCGATCGAGACTCGTTGCTTCATGCCTCCCGAAAGTTGTCCGGGTTTTTTATCAGCAGCGGCTCGTAAGCCAACCATGTCGATATGTCCTTCGACGATTTGGTGTCGCTCCGCTTTAGGCAGACCTTGTAGCACTTTATTTACTGCCAAGGCAATGTTTTCGCGAACAGTTAACCACGGCAGCAGCGAATAATTTTGAAATACGACCATCCGATCGGGGCCGGGCTTAGTGACTGGTGTTTCATCAACTAAGACAATGCCGTCGGTCGCACCATCTAAACCAGCAATAATATTCAAGAGAGTGGATTTACCACAGCCCGAATGTCCGATCAGGGAAATGAATTCACCCTTACGGATGTTTAAATCGATGCCTTTTAAGGCAACGTAACTACCACCATTGGCGAGGTCAAATGTTTTATCTACTTGATTTACTTCAACAAAGCTGGACATTTTGTTTTCCCACTAAATTAAGATTGTATTTGGATAGAAGCGTTATATGGAGTTGACAATGCCTATCTTAGTTAATTGCCATAAAGCCATTTTCCTGAGATCTATGCATGACTTTAGATATAGTTATTTGTGTTCTTCGGGAACTACCTTAGTAGCGATGAATGCGATTGTTTTATCTAGTATCAAGCCCACCAATCCCACATAAACCAAAGCAATAATAATCTGACTGATATTGGCGGCGTTCCAAGCATCCCAGATAAAGAAACCAATTCCGACTCCGCCAATCAACATTTCGGCAGCAACGATCGCCAACCAAGATAAACCAACCCCAATGCGTAAACCCGTGAAAATATAAGGTACAGTGGCTGGGAAAACTACATCGAAAAAGTATTCTTTTCTAGATAGTTGCAAAACTTTGGAGACATTAACATAATCTTGAGGAATTTGTTGAACTCCGGCGATCGTATTGAGAATAATCGGCCAGATTGAAGTGATGAAAATTACAAAAATCGCTGAAGGATTAGATTGTTGAAAGGTTGCTAAAGCGATCGGCAACCAGGCTAGCGGTGGAATAGTACGCAAAATTTGAAAAATCGGATCGAGGGCATCAAACAAAAATTCATTTGTCCCCACAATAATTCCGATAGAAATACCCACAATTGCCGCTAAGGTAAATCCTTGGATAACTCGCTGCACACTAGCCCAAATTTGCCAAAATAGCCCTTTATTAGTCGCCCCTTTATCGAAAAAAGGATCGATGATTAGCTCCCAAGTTTGCTGAATAACTTTCACCGGACTGGGTAAGTTAGCATCCGGACTTAATGTCAATAACTGCCAAATCATCAGAATTATGGTAATGGCAATGAGCGGAGCAAATACTTTTCGCGTTTTTCTATTACTTAATAGCCGTTCGAGGATGTTAGTTTGGGGACGACTGCTGATCGATCTAGCCATGAATAATTTCTCCTATGTTGAAAAATGGAATACATTAACAGAATGCTGAAGACTAAAGCTAAACTTGTTTAATTTTCAAGCTTTTTAAATAGGCTGAAGGATTAGCTGGGTCGAATTTAACTCCATCAAAAAATGTTTCCACGCCGCGTGAAGTATTAGCTGGAATCTGTTCTGTGGGTAAATTTAATTCCTTAGCTGCTACTCGCCAAATATCCTCTCGATTGACTTGACTAATTATTTTGTTGAGATCGGTATTGGCCGGAATTTGACCCCACCGAATATTCTCAGTCAAGAACCACAGATCATGACTCTTAAAGGGATAACTGGCATAGTTACTCCAGTAGCGCATAATATTAGGACTATTTTCGACCACTGGGCGACTATTACCATACTCAATCCTACCGGTCAATCGATCTTGGACATCTTTAACGGGTACTTTCGCCCATTCTGGATCAGAGATGACGGTGGCCATTTCGATGCGATTTTCTTTTTTGTCGCACCATTGTTGAGCTTCCATCAATGCCTTCACAATTGACTTAGTAGCATTGGGATGTCGATCGACCCAATCACTCCGAAAACTCAACGCTTTTTCAGGATGATCTTGCCAAAATTCATTAGTTACTAATGCGGTATAACCGAGTTTTTGATTGATCAAGCGCACATGCCAAGGATCACCGACACAAAAACCATCGATATTATTAACTCTAATGTTAGGAACTAATTGCGATCCAGGTACTACCAAACTAATGACATCTTTGTTGGGATCAATACCACCTGCCGCCAACCAATAGCGCAACATTAGATCACTATTGCCGCCTTTAAAAGTATGGGCAAACCGCAAATAGTTACCTGAGGCTCTCTCTCGATCGACCCTTTCTTTGATTTTAGAAGCATCTAAGGCTACATTGGCGTCACGATAACGGTTTCCTACCGATATGCCTTGTCCCCCAGTGTTTAAACGAGCTACTACATACATTGGCAGCTTTTTATTATTAACTGTAATTGTGCCCAGGCTCATGTGATATGGCATTGGACTGAGAACCATTGCCCCATCCAAACCACCTCCCGCCGAACCAATTTGGAGATTGTCTCTAGTTACTCCCCAAGATGGTTGCTTAACTAGCTCAACATCTGGCATTCCATATTTTTCAAATATTTTTTTGACCTTGGCAACTACCAACGGAGAAGCATCAGTTTGCCCGATAAAACCAATCCGGGCTTTAGTAGTTTCATTTCCACCACCAGCATTCGCATTAGCAGCTTTAATTGGTGCCAATTGGCTCCCAGAATTAGGGGATGATGCACATCCTTTTAGTAATAGTCCGCCCATCGCTGTTACTCCAGCGGTGAGTATGAATTTGCGGCGAGAAATTTGATTAACTAAGTTTTCCATGTCATTACTCTGTAGATCTACATATAAAAGTTCATTACCTGTACTGCGAGAATTAATTATTTCAATAGAGTTAAACGTACTAAATGAATAGATTCTTATCTATGAATTAACGACAAGTAGATGTTTGCCAACAACATTATTGAGTAATTCATAGATTTAAGTCATTGATAAGTAAGTTTAGCTTAATTTTTTCTCTATGCATAGAGACATGCAGGATTTTTATCAAAAGAATATCGAATAAAACCTATAAGTAATTCTATGTGGAAGAATTCATCTCTAACAATTAGTGGGCGAATTAATTCCAGACTTCCGCTAGAATACTTGGAGTGATTTTAGCGAGGTCGGAGCGTGTCAGAAGAAAAATCTTTGGATAAACAGCTGGGGATGGTCTATTTGGTCGAAAGCACTCGTAAGGATATTGTCATTGCAGCGTGAACCCTATTAATCCCATAGTAACTACCCCATCAACCGATGGATTCGATGTCGTGCAGGGTTTGACTAGTCAGCCTAAAACCCTGCCACCTAAATACTTCTATGACGATCGGGGCTCGCAGCTTTTTGAGCAAATCTGCGAACTGCCCGAATACTACCCGACTCGCATCGAGACGGCAATTCTGGAAGGCTGTGCTCGATCGATCGCTAACACCACCGGTAGCGCTGACCTCATTGAATTAGGCAGTGGCAGCTCTACCAAAACCCGGATTCTCCTCGATGCTTATCAAGCATTAGGCCAGCCTTTTACTTACTTTCCGATCGATGTCAGTACGGGCATTCTCAACAGTACCGCCCATGACCTGAAAGCGGCATATCCCGGCCTCAATATTCATCCTCTGGCCTGCACCTATGAAGATGGTTTGGCTTGGCTGCAAATTCACCATCAGAAACCCAAGGTTATCTCTTTTCTGGGCAGCAGCTTAGGAAATCTCAATCCCGATGAGCAAGATGCTTTTTTTCGGAAAGTAGTCACCACCATGCATGGTGGTGACTACTTTTTACTGGGTGTGGATTTGCACAAATCGGAAAAGATTTTAGAACCAGCTTATAACGATGCTCAAGGTGTTACAGCTGCTTTCAATCTAAATATGTTGGCACACCTCAACTGTCGCTTTGATGGTAACTTTGACCTCAGTCAATTTCAACATCAGGCGATTTACAACCAAAAAATTCGTCGGATTGAGATGTATTTGCGTAGTAACAAGTCGCAATCTATACAACTACAAAAATTGGGGCTAACTGTAGACTTTGCGATCAATGAAACTATCTTAACGGAGGTTTCTTGCAAGTTCGACTTAGAGGCCATGAGCTATCCTGGAGGAGACCGGTTCCAAACCTGGAATCTGAAGCCAATTAAACATTGGACAGATCACCAACACTGGTTTGGGATGTTCTTACTACAATTTGTGGCTTAGCTACACAGTAGTACGGCAATCATAAACAGAAATCAACACTTGCCGCGATGTTTCTATGATTAAGCTTTACCAGACTGCTATTTCCTTTAATTCGCGCCGGGTGTGGATAACTCTCCTGGAAAAGGGACTGGACTTCCAAATAGAAGAAGTTCAACTGAATGGTCAACAGTTTCAGCCCGAATTTTTAGCCCTCAATCCTTTTCACCACATTCCAGTACTGGTAGATGGTGAGATGAAAGTTATTGAATCCTTGGCAATTCTCGATTACTTAGAATCCAAATATCCTCAGCCCAGCATGTTACCGAATGATCCTGCTGATCTAGCCAAGGTGCGGATGGTAGAGATGGTCACAGTCAATGAGCTGGGTCCAGCGCTGATCCCGTTGTATCCCAAAATGCTGGGGTTAGGCGAGGGCGATCCGGCACAGGTCGCTAAGGCCGTTCAGAAAATCAACACTAATTTGCAGTTCTTGGAAGGCTTATTAGACGATCGACCTTTCTTTGGCAGCAATACCATTACCTTAGCTGAGCCAGTAGCTGGCACCGTAATTTCTTATCTAGGCGCGGCTGATATCAGGCTAGACGCCTTCCCCAAATTGAATGCTTGGCTCGATCGACTGACTCTTCGCCCTTCTTGGTCAGCCACCCAAGCTTCCGCTGAACAGATGGCAGCACTGAAGCAAATGTTGATTAGTCGGATGACAACATCTGCTCCTTAAAGCTGCCCAATATTAAATTTTGCTACTGAACCGTCGTTTTCTTGACGGTTTTTTCATACCCTGAAAGCTTAGTCGCTGTTTTCTGGGAGTCATCCATGGCTTATTTATGGTTTAAGTCGTTTCATATTGTTGCGTTTGTGTCCTGGTTTGCCGGTTTATTCTATCTACCGCGCTTGTTTGTCTATCACACTGAAGCTAACGAACAGCCCGAAGCGGCACGAGAGATTCTTCAAAAGCAGTATTCGATCATGGAAAAACGGTTGATGAAGATTATCATGACTCCAGCAATGGTAGTGACACTGCTGATGGCGGCCGGGATGCTGTACTATGCCCCGGAGTTACTAAAACAAACTTGGCTCCATGTCAAGATGGGCTTAGTACTGATTATGATTGGCTATCATTTTTACTGCCAGCGCATTATCAATCAACTAGAAGCAGGTGAAACACCTTTGAGTGCTCAACAGTTTCGCTGGTTTAATGAGTTTCCCACTTTCTTTTTGGTGGTGATTGTACTGCTGGCGATCTTTAAAAACGATATTCCCCGCGATGCTACTGGTTATGTGGTGGTGGCCATGGCGATCGCTTTTGCGGCTAGTATTCAGCTCTATGCCCGCAAGCGCCGACTGGATAAAGAAAGATTAGCAGCCTCGGTCAGTTCTTAAAGACTAAAATTTTGTGATCGCGATTATTAACCGATCTGATTTATAAACAAACTCCGAATAATGGAGTTGCTTGACAAAATATTTTCTTTCTCTAGATATTTTGTCAGATCGGAAGTATCAATTGCATACTTTTGTCGCCCTCGAAAAACAAACAAAATTGTCAAAATCATTTCCAACGCATTCATTTGTAAATCTATTAAGCTACCACCTATTTCTGGTGATAATAGCCGAGACAAATGATTTTGAACCTGTGGATTACTATCAATTAGTGTCGCTGGACGGAGAATATAAAGACGATTTAGGCCAAAATCTTTATAAGAAAATAATCGATTCAAATCAGTGCAAAGCTCGCTGGTTGACGATTCTGTTAATACTATGATCCCAACATTAGTAGACATCCCATCGATCGAGCACAATAGCTGAAAATCAATTAAACCTTGATTGAATTGGGCTGGCTCAACTTTTTTTAATTCTTTGATTACAGCACCTTTAATTTGTTGGCCTCTTAAAAAAGATAGGCACAATAATAAACCAGCCGCGATTGTTTCCTTATCTTGCATTAAATAGCGCATAGATGCCCGAACACTCGCGCCTTCATGCTCAAAAGCTTGCATTACCGATTCCACATTTTGCTCCGATAATAATGTCTGTTCCAGGCTCATATTAATTGCTTGAAGGTGTTGGAATTTGTCCAGTTCTAGTATAAATCTTCTGTCACAGCTTTCCTAAGAGTAAATTAGCTGAACCCCATAAAATCGCGTTAAGCTAGGAGAACCATTACCTTGGCGATCCACACCATGCTGCGCATTATTACTCAGCTGGCTGAAGCCCAGCAAGAGTTGGCTCGAATCCGCTCTCGCCACCAAGATGACCAAGTTGTCCATAAAGAGGCAACCGTCAGAGAAATCATCCAGACAGTGCGGCGACAAGGAGATAGTGCGCTACTTCAATACACCGCCGAGTACGACTGTCAGAGCTTACCCATTGATCAGCTGCGGGTCAGTGGATCGGATTTGGATGTGGCTTATCAACAAGTTTCCCCTGAACTCTTGCAAGCTATGGAAGTGGCCGCCGCTCAAATTACGGCCTTTCATCGATTGCACTTACCCAAGTCTTGGGTGCATTTTGCGCCAGATGATGTCACGTTGGGTCGTCAATACCGACCAGTCGATCGAGCGGGACTGTATATTCCCCGGGGCCGGATGGGTTATCCCAGTACGGTGCTGATGAATGCCATTCCGGCACAAGTTGCCGGGGTGGGGCGCTTAGTGATGGTCACCCCCCCTAATGCCGACGGCTCGATACCAGCAGCTGTATTAGTGGCCGCGCAAGTTGCCGGGGTGAAAGAAATTTATCGGGTCGGCGGCGCACAGGCCATCGCCGCCTTAGCCTATGGGACGGAGACCATTCCCAAGGTGGATTTAATTGCTGGTCCTGGCAATATGTATGTGACATTAGCCAAGCAACTGGTCTCTGGCGTAGTGGGGATCGATGCGATCGCCTGTTCTCCAGAATTGGTGATTGTGGCCGATGAGCAAGCCCGCGCCGGGATTATTGCCGCCGATTTATTGGCGCAAGCCGCCCGCGATATCTTAGCCGCTGCGATTTTGATCACCAATGATCGAGATTTGGCCGAGCAAGTACAGCTGATTGTGGCCAAGCAACTAGCCGATAGGTCCCAATCACTCCTCACCGAAAAAGCGATCGCCCATCATTGTCTAATTGTGGTAGTAGACAAAATCAGTCAAGCGGTGGAGTTAACCAACCAGTTTGCCCCTTCCCAGGTAATGCTGTGGGTGGAAGAGCCGTGGGAGTTAGCAAGTTCGTTCCGACATGCGGGCACGATATTGCTGGGTGGTCATACCCCCACCGCCGTAAACAACTATATTGCTGGACCAAATTCTAGTGTCCCGACCTCTGGCACGGCCAGCTTTAGCAGTGGTCTGGGAGTGGAGAATTTCATGAAATATTCTAATCTCATTGAGTATTCATCAACTTCACTTGGCAAACTAGAACGAGCGATCAATGCTCTGGCCAAGGCTGAAGGAATGCTAGCTGATATCGATGCTTTAGAGCGCCGGATTGAAGATTAATATTTCACCTAATCATGTCTTAAATTAATGCCTGAAACAACCTCTTTACTTGCTTTAAGTCTTTATGGCCAGGACTAATTTCCACCCCACTAGAAAGATCAATGCCTGCTGGTTGCAGTTGGGACAGTGCCGATCGAACATTGTCGGGGTTTAAGCCACCTGCTAAGAACCAGGGCACGGTTGGATTAAACTCCAGTAATTGCGGCCAATCTAAGGTGTGCCCAGTTCCGCCTAAAGCCTGGGGATGGTAGGCATCTAGCAATAGGGTATCAACTACCGCACTGTACCTACCGATCACTTTTAAATCTTCATTACTTTTGACCCGCCAAGCCTTAATAATTTCAAGTTTATCCAACTGTTGCCGGAGTTCTTGGCAGTAGGAGGAGGTTTCTTGGCCATGTAGTTGTACTGAACCAAAGTTGGCAATCTGGGTAGTTTCTACGACGGTGGCGATGGTCGCATCTGCAAACACACCCACGCAGTTCACTAGTGGAGCTAAAGGTGGCACTAAGTCTGCTAATTGTTTATTGCTCACATAGCGCGGTGAAGCCGCCACACAGATAAATCCTAGGTCAGTGGCTCCTAGTTTCGCGATCGATCGCCCTTGCTCTAACTTCGTAATGCCACAGATTTTGACTCGCATCAGATTCTTACCACTAGCCCTACAAAAAGTTTAACGGTTCCACATCGATCGACATACTTACTTTGTCCCCCAAGCTATCGTAAATAGTAGCTACATCGGGCAGTTGGATCGATGCTTCCGGCCAGTACTTTAGCATAATCTGCCAGCGATACCGATTGGCCACCCGCATCACTACAGCGGGGGTGGGACCTAATACTTGATATCGATCAGCTGCCACCGTGATCAGTTGCTCAGCCACCCGCTCGGTGACGGCTTCCACCAACTCGGCATCGGCACTACTAAAACGCAAAAGCACAATTCGACCGTAGGGTGGGTAAGCCCACTGCTCGCGAGCCACCAATTCTTGATCAATAAACTGCTGATAATTTTGGCTCCGCACCGCCTGAATTGTCGAATGCTCCGGATTGTATGTTTGTAAAATGGCGCGACCGGGCTGTTCGCCCCGCCCACAACGTCCTGCCACCTGAGTTAAAACCTGAAAAGTACGTTCAGCCGATCGATAATCTGGCATGTTCAACAATCCATCGGCCGTCACAATTCCCACCAGGGTAACTTGGGGCAAATCGATACCCTTGGCTAGCATCTGTGTGCCCACCAGCACATCAGCTTCTCCCTGGGCAAAGCTAGTCAAAATTTTACGATGAGCACCTTTATTGCGGGTCGTGTCGCTATCAAACCGTAAGCAGCGCAATTCTGGACAGCTTTTAGCTAATTCTTCAGTCACTTTTTGGGTGCCACTACCAAAAAACTTGAGCTGCGGTGAATCGCAAACAGGACAACGCTTGGGCTGAACGGCTAAGTGGTTACAGTAGTGACAGCGCAACAGGGGCTGGTTATTGCTATCCACCGAATGCTGATGGTAAGCCAAAGACACATCACAATGGGGACAGTCTAAGGTATTACCGCAAGCCCGACAACTAACAAAAGTACTATGGCCGCGTCGATGAATAAATAAAATGGCTTGCTCTTGACCAGACTTTAGATCGGCCAGAGCCGTTTGTAGTGATTGACTAAAGATCGATCGATTGCCGTTTTTCAGTTCCTCACGCATATCTACCACATCGACAGTGGGCAGGTCGCGACCAGTCACCCGCTCAGGTAAGGAGAGATAGTGCCAATTCGGGCGATCGGTAGCAGCCACCCAGCTTTCGAGCGCCGGAGTCGCCGAACCCAACACCAACGGACAGTTGGCGAGTGTCGATCGCCACTCAGCCACCAACCGGGCGTGATAAGTAGGCATCGGTTGATCCTGCTTAAAGCTACCGTCATGCTCTTCATCCAGCACGATTAACCCCAAGTTGGGGAGCGGGGCAAAGATCGCTGATCTGGTGCCAATAATAATTTGGGGTTGGGGCAAAAGCATCTGTCGCCAGGTGTCATAGCGTTCACCGTCACTCAAGGCACTGTGATAGACCAATACTCTGTCGCCAAACCGCGCCCGAAATCTGTCGGTTAACTGGGGTGTAAGACCAATCTCTGGCACCAACATCAGTACTGATTGTTGATGATTTAAGACAGTTTGGATGGTGCGCAGATAGACTTCGGTTTTACCAGAACCCGTTACCCCGTGGAGCAAAATTGTGGTAGAGGTATGCAACAAATTCTCAATTTTGTCGATCGCCTGGGCTTGGTCAGCAGTCAACTGGTGCTGAATATCTTCTTGCCAAATTCCGGCTGTTTGATCGCGCCGTAAAATTTCTCGATCGACAATCTGCACATAGCCATCACTCGCTAATTTTTCGACAAACCCTTTGCTGGTGTGGGCAATTTTTTGAAATTCTGACCAGAGCATTTCGCCGCTTTGTTGCTGTAAACACAGCAGCACTTCTTTTTGCCGTTTGGTTAATTCTAAATTGCGCGGATCGCCGGTCAGAATAATGACCTGCTGTTGCTTGGGTTTGGCCAGCTTGGGGCGCTCGATATAAGAGGCTACTATTTTTAAATTATGAAGTTGCTGCATCCCCGATCGACTATTACGTACTTTGCGGGTTAGGAACTGCCAAGTGTAATCACCGTCCGGGCTAGCTTGTAAGAGTGCTAACAGCTGGCAAGCAGTAGCATTCAAGTTGGGCAGCGATTGTTCAATCAGGTGTTTTTTGGCGATGAGCCGCACCCGGCGCTGGGATCTGTTCAAAATCCCCGGTGGCAGCGCAATTCGAATCACCTGAAGCAGGGGCGTATGGTAGTAATCGGCGACCCGCAATAATAAATCCCAGTAATTGATCGAGAAAAATCCGGTGCAGACGACTTCGCTCACTTCTTTAATTTGCTCTACCGCCAATCCCGGCGGCAGTTGGGTCATGAGCTGCACCACAATTCCGCCCAGAGTGCGATTCCCAAAAGGCACCGATACAATATCCCCAGCTTGGATGTCAGTGCTATGGGGTTTTTGATAAGTGTAAAGTCCCTGTAAACCTGGGCAATCGACTAGAACTTCCACCCAGTTGGCCGCCGTGATTGATGAATGATTGATGACATCAGATTGCAGGGATTTCATGGAGAAAGGCTGGGCAACAGAACCCACATGATAATCCAAACCGCCTCGCATCCGATCCAATGTGGACACTCTTTGCAGATGAGGCAAACTCCTGTTAATATCTGTGGCACTGTTTTGATAGAAATACTATGTCCAGACGCAATAACATTACAGCCAAATCCTTAGAAACTGTGCGGATGTTTCTCCAAACCATGATTACGCTCTCCTCTGCTTCTTTGGGGTTGGTCGCAGCTTTGGCCTGGAATGAGGCGATCAAAACCCATGTTCAAGAAATTATGGGTCAAGGTAAATCTTTATCAGCTCTCTACACTTATGCCATTGCCGCTACCGTAATTGCCGTGGTGGTGGTGGGGACTTTGGGTTGGGTGGCTGCCAAAATTGGAGGGGAGGCAGCCATTAAGCGTGAAGCGGAAGGTTAGTTTCGGGGTTTTATCTCTGAAGAATGGCGATGAAAAGCCAATTCTAGCTATTGATAATGGTTTATGTGTCGTTGAAAAATCTTTTTGGTGATCAAAAAGTGTAATTGTTTTGGCTTTGCAGGCACAATGACCATCAACAAAGGTCAGAAAACTAAGATGATCGCATTAACCGGCAGCGGTGGCAGTTAGCCAACTTGATATCAATTATATGAAATCTTACCAATCGAGTAATATAGTTCCGCAGAGTGGCCTCCTAAAAATGACATTAGCGGCTCTGGTAGGCGGTGCGGCTGCGGGTGGCATTACTTACCTAATTGCCCTACTTTTTTACCTAGTTATCCTATTTCCAATCGGGATGGGCATCATGGGCGGCGTGCTTAGTAAATGGGCGGTTAAATCTGGCAAAGTCCGCAATCCGTTGGTAGCTAGCTTATTTGGACTGCTGACCGGGCTGACCATTTTTGGCACGTTACGGGGGCTAGAATTTGCTGAATCTCGCAAATCATTACCCCAAGCTCCAGCAATCTCTGCGGGGGCTAATACAACAACCAATAAAACTCCGGTGCCGGATCAAAAAGGTTTAGGTATTGTTCGGATTGCTCGTTATAACATCAAAGATATGGGTGAAACGGGCACCGGGATCTACTGGCTAGTAGAATTAGCAATTATTTCTTACTTAGCAATATCCATGCCGCGCGCGATGGCCACCGAGGCTTTTTGTGAAAGTTCTAACGATTGGTATCAGCACAAAACTCGTTTAGGCAATATAACAACTGCGGCCGCGAACGAATTTTTAGTATTAATTAAAATTCCGCAGTTGAGCGAGGCTGGTATCTTGATCAATACCCAGGTCAAGAAAGTAGAAGCCGGGAGTTTAGAACTTTATACCAAAACAGTGGCTGCTACCGGACAGCAAGAAGTGTTGCTCTCCATTAATTCCACGGTGGTTAATAAAAAAGGTCAACTCCAAATACAAGAAGTGGAATCTGCTATTCTATCGCCTGCTGAATATCAGCAATTGAAATTGGCAATTTCTCTCGCTACTGAGAATTTTACAAATAATGAAATTACTTACCAAGCACATGATTTAGACGATCAACAAGTAGCTGATATTGTGCAACAGCTTACTCATCATGCGGCGATCCAAGCTACTTATCTATTAAAAATCGCATCGATCAAATCTTTACCAGTTATGAATACTTATCAGTTAGGTATTATCTTCGATCGACAGCAAATTTCCACGGTGCAAAAAAAACAGGATTTATTAGAGGAACTATCCAGTGAAATAGAAACACCGGGCGAAGCTTATGTCACACTGCTCAATGATGATCCAGAAAGCTTAATAGCAATCCGCCAAATCGTTACTCAGCCAGTATATCATAAGCAGATCTAGTTTATTAGCATTACTGTTTGAAAATTATGCCTGGTGAACCAGTCAACATTCTGGGCATTTTAATTTGTAAGCGCGGCAACGTAAATCACTATCAAATTTGAGATATACCACCATGCCTGATTCTATTGAACAATTAGTTGGTTTTGGCACCATTTTTGGTGGTTTAGTAGGACTAATTCCCTTTTCGATCGCCCGCCATCAAGGTCGCAAAAAATATGCGGTCACGGCGCTAGCAGCCTGCATTATATCTGGTTCGGCCATTGGCCCAAAACTAGCGCTGCCAGTCTTTACTACTCTGAGTGTGGTGGCTTTAAGCACCACTAAAACTAGCGATCTTTAATAAAACTTAAAGTTTAAATAGTCTTGTACCGCCAGTTAGAGTAGTAATCTGGACGGTATAAACTTCATCAAAAAAAACGGTTATGATACAACGCGGTTCTACAGTGCGAATTTTACGTAAAGAATCTTACTGGTTCAATGATGTTGGCACCGTTGCCTCCATCGACCAGAGTGGCATTAAATACAACGTAATTGTGCGTTTTGAAAAAGTTAACTACAGCGGTTTCAGTGGCTCAGCTACCGGCATCAATACTAATAACTTTGCACTTAGCGAGTTAACAGAAGTGGGTACGCCCCTCCCAGCTAAAGCTCCAGCGGCGGCTAAGGCTAACAAGCCGCCGGCTGCTTCTAAAGTGGAAGCACCTAAAGCTGAAGCTCCGGCTGATACTGAAGGCTAATTTGCTCAACAATCTGCTTCCCAGGCTAGAGTTATTAATGATTTAATGACTCTGGCCTTATTTGTGTAAATTCATGCCTGAATTGCCAGAAGTAGAAACTGTCCGGCGTGGATTGCAGCAGTTTAGTATCGATCGATCAATCACCAAGGTCGAAGTGCTACGCGCCAGTACGATCGCTCACCCCGATGTCGCTGATTTTGTACAGGGCATGACTGGCGCCATCATTAAGCAGTGGCAACGTCGGGGCAAATACTTGCTGGCAGAGTGCGTTAATGCTGATCGTACTCCCAGGGGATGGCTCGGTGTGCATTTGCGGATGACTGGCCAGTTGCTGTGGCTAACAGAGCCAAAAGAGTTAGAAAAACATGCTCGGGTCAGATTTTTGATGCCCCAAGGTCAGGAACTAAGGTTTATCGATCAGCGCACCTTTGGCAAAATGTGGTGGTTATCGGCCACCAAGCAACCAGAATTAATCATTAGCGGACTAGGAAAGTTGGGTCCCGAACCGTTTAGTAAGGAATTTAGTCTCCAGTATTTTATCGATCGACTACATCGCTCCCAGCGACAAATCAAGGCGGCGATTCTAGATCAAACGGTGGTAGCTGGGGTGGGCAATATTTACGCCGATGAGTCGCTGTTTTTGAGCGGGATTCAGCCTACTGCCACCACGAGTGATCTACAAAAAGCCCAGCTTAAAGTTCTGCGATTGGCTATCATCCAGGTGCTACAAGACTCGATCGAGGCCGGTGGCACCACCTTTAGCAACTACCTCAATGTCGAGGGCACCAATGGCAATTATGCCGGGTTAGCTTGGGTTTATAACCGCCAAGGGGAACCCTGTAGGAAATGTGGCACCGCGATTGTCAAAATTAGAGCCGCTGGACGGGGCACCCACTACTGCCCCACTTGTCAGCATTAATCAGCATTGAGCTAAACTAGTTGAGACAGATTTTGGTGGGCAATATGGCTGTTAAAAAAGGTGATTTTGTATGTGCGGTGGCGGAAAAGTTGGCGAACAGCCTAGAAGCACAGGCCAGTGACAGCCGCTTTTCCGATTATATTTTTAAGACCAAGGGTGAAATACTTGAGGTGCGCGGCGATTATGCGCTGGTTAAGTTTGGAGCAGTGGCCACGCCGAATGTTTGGCTGCGACTCGATCAACTGGCCGCTTTTGCTTAAAAAAGTGCCCTGAATGCAGAGCACTTGTTCATCAAATTGCAACTTGATGAAATATCATTAAGAAGCTTGTCGCTCGGCGGCTTGCATGGCAGTGATTCCGGGAATCACGACCTCCACAGAAGTAGGCAAAGTCCGCAGTAGCTGTTCTATTTCGGCTTGCTCGACAGATCCCATCTGAACGAGATCTTGTAGGTCTTCGAGAATGACTAACTGGTATTCCAGCGATCGAATCAATTGCTGGGCATGTTGCCACAGACTGGCCAAAGATTTGGATTCTGGCTCACTTAACTCGCTGGTTGTGAAGTGGCGCATCAAATCCGACCGCAGCCAATCTAAGTTTTGAGCCAGATTAACCATATGGTCTTGACCTTGATGTAAGCCGCCCTTAAGAAATTGCACCACCAAAACCCGCCGACCAGCAGCCGCAGCTTGCAATGCTGCGCCGATAATTTGGCTGCTGTTAGCGGTTTTGGTAACTGCGCGGTCAGAAGTACTAGCACCGAACTGATTTATTTGGGCAATCATATGCACTGTGAGATCGTAGGACAAAGTAGCATGTGGAATACTTGGTAGACACCATCTATATAGCGTGTTTTACCAGCAGAACTCATAATGAAACACTAAATATCTTGATCCGTCAAGGTCTTTTTTTTAAGAGATCGATCGACTAGAATAGGAAACTTGCAACTTTTTTACCCGATCGCCATGTCCCTGGAAAAACGCCACGATGCTCGGGCCTTTGACGATATTCGCCCGATTTCTTTCCAGCTGGACTATACCAGTTTTGCCACCAGCTCTGTCCTGACCCGCTGTGGTCAAACCCAAGTTTTAACGACCGTAACGGTCAAAGATGAAGTGCCTAAGTTTTTGACGGGTAGTGGTCAGGGCTGGTTGACTGCCGAATATCGGATGCTCCCCGGCGCTACACCCCAGCGGCAGGAACGAGAGTTAATGAAGCTTTCTGGCCGTACCCAAGAAATTCAAAGATTAATTGGCCGCAGCTTGCGATCGAGCCTCGACATGCAAGCCCTGGGCGAAAGAACCATTATTGTGGATGCTGACGTGTTGCAGGCTGATGCTGGTACTAGAACAACAGCCATCACTGGCGGCTATGTGGCCTTAGCGCGGGCGATTGATCGATTGATCGCTGAAGGCGCTATGCAAGAATCACCACTTCGGCAGCAAGTAGCGGCGGTCTCGGTGGGTTTAGTCGATGGCCAAGCCTATTTGGATTTAAACTACCAGGAAGACGTGGCAGCCAGTGTGGATTTTAATGTGGTAATGAACGCTCAGCAGCAGCTCATCGAAATCCAAGGCACCGCTGAAACAGAGAGTTTTAGCCGCCAACAGCTCAACGAGTTATTGGATTTGGCCGAAAAAGGCATTAATGATTTCTTTGTGGCTCAGCAACAGGCAATGAAACAGCCCTAAATCTTGGATGCCGATAAAGCTTCAGAAATATAGTCAGCAGTCGCTTGCACCAAGGGAATAGCATTTTCGTACAGCATTCGTTTCGGTCCCAATAAGCTGATACTACCCACCGAGAGGTCATCTTGACCATAGGTGCTAGAGATTAACGTACAGATGTGCATGGGTTCCCAAGAATTTTCGGTGCCAATCCGTACCGATAGCCGCTCGGACTTGCTCCCAGCAATATCTCCGGCTGTTAGAATCATTTGCCCAATTTGCTCCGGCTCCACTTCTAGCAGTTGCAACAATGTTTTCACCTGTTCTAATTCCGAAAACTCGGGTTGCCGCAATACTTCTGAGAAACCGCGCATCATCACCTGAGTGCTTTTACTGGCACCAATCTGATGCTGTAGAAAAGTTAACAGGCGACTGATCACTACCGCATAACTGGGAAAGCGTTGGTGCAACTCGCTCCAATTCAAGCTTGCTAGTTCGGCGATCGATCGACCACGCATTTGACTATTCAAAAAGTTTGATAAAACTTCTAGTTCGGCGGCAACTGCCAGCGCGTCATCATTATTAGACGGAATATCCACCAGCAAAGACTGACTTTGGTAAGAATCCATCACCACAATCACCATTAACTGATGAGGTTCGATCGGTACCAATTGGAGATGGCGTACAGTTAAATGATTAGTTTCAGGCGGAGTGATAATCGCAATATAACCACTCAAGGTCGCTAAAATCTGGGCAGCGCCGCGCAACAAAGCTTCTAAGCTCCATCGCTCCCAATCCAGTTGGCTAGAGAGTTGTTGCTCAGCCTGTCTGCCAGCCGCCAGGTCAGTCTGCAGTAGTCGATCGACATACAAACGATAGCCAGAATCAGAAGGCACCCGACCAGCGGAAGTATGCGGTTGGTAAAGTAAACCAGCTTTTTCCAAAATCGTAAAGCTATTCCTAATCGTGGCCGCACTAACCTGAAGATTATATTCCTCGACCAGCGCCTTAGAACCAACTGGTTCCGCTGTGGCAATGTATTGACGGACTGTTGCCCATAAAATTTGTTGCTGACGCTGGTTTAAGTTCATGGAAATTGAGATTACGTCGCTAAAAGAATTTATTAAGTGGAAGTTACTAAAGCATTATGAAGGGACTAAGACGGTTTTGGGTATCCAAATTCACTAAACTATTTACTAGTATTGTGGCACAGAATTATCCACTAATTGAGCATAAGCAGCAATTCCGCCTATCACATTGTGAAGATTGGTAAATCCTTGACTAGCTAACCAACCACACATCTGTGCCGATCGCATCCCATGATGACAAAGAACGATCGTTTCGGTAGTGGAATCTAGTCTTTGGTGAATATCTACTGACCACTGAGCATTTTCACTCAGAGGCAAATTAGTAAACTGGGACAAGCTGGCCAGAGCTAGCTCCTGTGGCTCTCGCACATCTACAAATTGGCAATTGTGATCTGGATCAGCTAATTTAGCAGCCAGATCAGTAACAGTGATTTCATGGAATGGTGCATTCATAAGCTGAGGTAAGGTTTGGAACTCCTCCGATTTTAGCCCACATTGTTTTCATCAAAAAAGTATTAGTTTTCTTGGAACTTTTGGTACCTTCCTATAGACATCTTTATTATCAGGGCATCCACCAAGCAACAACACTGAAATTCACTGCTGAAAATCAGTATGACGATCGACAGAAATTAAAACCGTGCATCCTGCTACTTCTGTTTCAAATATTTTTTAGGAATTAATGTTGTGATGTGGACTAAAAAACTATTGATGGTGCCAGCGTTGCTAGTAATAACAGCAATCAGTGTCGGACCAGCCGTTGCTCAAGCTGGTAACTTTCCAACACTAAAGTTATCTGCGGGCTTTGTACGCCAATCTGGCATCGTCAGTGGCTCCACTAGTGGTAGCTATTCTCTCAGTAGTTTGGCGAAGTTCGATAAAAACAAAAATCCCTGTCTGGGTTTTTCGGCCAGTACTCCCGATCATGTGCTGAAGCTGGAGCAAGGTTTTCCGAAGCTCAACTTTCGGGTGAATAGCCGGGGCAAAGACACCACTATTGTAGTAAAAATGCCCAATGGTCAATTTATCTGTGGTGATGATACCGGCTTAAAAAAGGATGCCAGTATTAGCATTGACGGTCTTTCGGCTGGAGAATATTCGGTGTGGGTGGGTAGCATTGAGCCTGGTAAGCATTGGGCATATAGTTTGACTCTGAGTGAAAAGTAACTAAACTTTACGATTAGTACGGGTGACACCACTCCAAAGCTGGACTGAAATCGCTAAAATAGCTCTTGGTTGAGCTGTATCGATCGAGGATTTAGAAGCAAGTGTTCTCCCATCTGGTAGCCGATTTTCGTATTATCTTTGAGCGAGACCCTGCTGCTCGTAATTGGTTGGAAGTAGTGTTTTGCTACCCTGGCTTGCAAGCACTGGTTTTTCATCGCTTCTCGCATTTGCTCTACCGATCGAGATTACCTTTTATTCCCCGCTTTATTTCCCACATTGCCAGAGGACTAACCGGGATTGAGATTCATCCCGGTGCCCAAATTGGCCAAGGTGTTTTTATCGACCACGGCATGGGCGTAGTAATTGGTGAAACGGCGATCATCGGTGATTATGCCTTGATTTATCAAGGAGTAACGCTGGGGGGAACTGGCAAACAGTCTGGCAAACGCCACCCAACTATTGGTAAGAATGTGGTAGTGGGTGCCGGAGCTAAGGTTTTAGGTAATTTAAATATTGGCGATAATGTCCGGATTGGAGCTGGTTCGGTGGTGCTGCGGGATGTGCCGTCAGATTGCACGGTAGTAGGTATCCCTGGTCGAATTATCTATAAGTCTGGTGTACGGGTTAATCCGTTAGAACATGGCAGCTTGCCAGATTCAGAAGCAGAAGTTATTCGGGTACTGCTCGATCGAATAGAGGCTTTAGAATCCAAAATGCAGCAATTGGCACCAAATCAGCTCGTAACGGCTGGTGCGCCAGTGGAGCAAGCCGCCAACTGTCCTTTGCAAGATAAGGCCATTCGGCAATTTCTAGATGGTTCCGGAATCTAGCCTAGAGCTTTATCCTCTGACAAAATTTTTATTTTGGTAGCAATCCTCACAAGTTCCTCAACTTTATGTTTTATAAAGTGAGAATTTAACTCAAAGGTACCTGAAAGAACTGGCTCGTAGTAATTTGCTGTGAGCCAGTTTTTCTGATTTCCTAACAACTAGGCGGGATGATAGTAGAAGGCTACCCCCAACAGAAAATAAGTCGCCAGCAGGAGCGCTCCATCTAGCCAATTAGAGCGTCCCCCAGAACTAATTAAATTATTTACCGTCACGGCGATCGCTAAAGCCACTACCTCAAAAGGGTTGAAGTTGAGATCTAAAGGTTGTCCCCACCATTGCCCCACAAAAACTAGTACTGGGGCAATAAAGAGGGTAATGAGCAAGCTATCCCCCGTCACCGTCGAGACCGCTAAGTCCATTTGATCTTTGAGTGCCAAGCGCACGATCGTTACATAGCCAGCTACATCACTAATGAGTGGTAGAAGAATTACCCCCGTAAACAGCGGTGTAATGCCCAGTTGTCCGGTCGTTTCTTCTACTACCTCGACAAACAAATTAGATTCAAACCCCACTGTGATCGAGGCGATCGCTAAAACCACAATCCAGCCTCCCAATCGCATATTTCGATCAGCTGGAGCGACAGCATCGATCACCCCGGAGTCCGATTCGGCAATGGCCACATCGTAAAGATAGCTGTGGGTCTTCAGCGAAAACAACAGAGTTAGCCCATACAGCATAATCAATACGGTAGCCGTAATCATTCCCAGGTGATGAATAGCCAAAGGGTCAACAATGTTAGAGGTGTCGGTGACGATAGTTGGTAAGGCGATCGCGGTCACCCCCAGGGTCATAAACGCCCCATTCACCCGGGCAAAAATTGGCTTGAAGGACTGCTCCTTGTATCGTAATCCGCCGGTGAGCATACCTAATCCTAAGAGTAGTAATAAAGCTCCCAAAATACTGCCTGTAATACTGGACTTCACAATATCAACTAGTCCGGCTCTCAGGGCGACCAAAGCTAAAATCAACTCGGTGGCATTGCCAAAGACGGCATTTACCAAGCCGCCGATCGATGGTCCGGTCACCACGGCAATGTTTTCGGTCGCAGTACTAAGCACAATTGACAGCGGGATAATTGCCAAAGCTGAGGTCACAAAAACGATCAAATCTCCCCACCCTTGATATTTCGCTAGATGAGACAATGGCACAAAAATCAAGATGGCAGCTACAATTACCCCAGACAAAATTCCTAACTTAGAAATATTCATTTATAAATGCATTACTTAAAAATTCAGTTCAACTAGGCGACTTTCGCGTCTTTCTCATCAAGGTTATGGTCAGGAAAAATAGTCGTACTTTCTGAAGCTGTTAGCGACCAGGCTCGTTTTCCATGGTCAGATTGCATATCAATGGCGGTCAGGTCTAGAACAGATTGATGATAACTACTTAAGCTCTCGCGGTGGCCAACGCTCAAAAATATCATCCCAGAGGCTTGTAATTTCTGATATAAAAGTTCTTCATTGTGGGGATCTAGGGCACTAGTGGCTTCATCTAAAATCGCGTAGCTAGGTTTATTTAGTAGCAAGCGGGCAAAAATCAATCGCTGTTGTTCACCCAGCGATAGAACTTGGGACCAATTGTGTTCAGTCCTAAATCCACCATGCTTTTGCTCTAGGTCGGGTAAATTTACCTGGACTAAAGCTTGCTGAAGTTGAGCATCTTCAATTTCCTGATCTAGGTTTGGATATAACAATTGGTCCCGGAGGGTTCCTAATACCATGTAGGGTCGTTGGGGTAAAAATAGCACTTCTGCCAGTGGTGGGCGTATAACTATCCCAGAACCAGCATTCCATAGACCAGCGATCGATCGAAGTAAGGAACTTTTCCCACAGCCACTCGCTCCTCTAACTAGCAAACTTTCGCCCATGGATAGCTTTACTGATAAGTTCTCTATCAAAGTCCTTTGATAGTTGGGAGTTTTGAGAGTAACATCTTTTAGCTCCAGATGAGCAGCAACCTGCATTTCAATCTTCGTAAGTTCTGTGGAATCAATGGTGCTAACATCTAAGCCATTACGATCTAAAAACTCTGAAAAGGAATGTAATCGCTCAATCCCGGCTCCAAAATTACTTAATGACTGAAACCGCGATACGATCAAATTCAGTGAGAAGAAAACCCGGATGAATGCGCCTTGCGCTTCCGTAACTTTCCCAATTTCTAATTCGCCAGCAAAAATACCAGGCGCTACTACTATTGCCGGTAAAATAAAGGGAATAAACTCATAGATGTTAGTTAAAGCATTCAAATTTAGTTCCCAAAAAATTAATTGCTTAAAGTTATCAAAAATTTCAATGAACTTGTTTTTAACCTGATTAGATTCATATTCTTCTCCTTGATTAAAAGCAATTGCTTCTGAGTTTTCTCTCACCCGTACTAAACTAAAGCGAAAATTTGCTTCTTTTTGTAGTTGCTCAAAATTGAGTCGTTTTAAAGGTTTCCCAAATATCCCAACTGTTGTTAAAGTACCAACTACCGCATAGAGCACCAAAAATACAATTAACGGTCGGGAAATACCCCAAAGCACTCCCGCAAAAGCACTGATCGCGAGCAGTGAATCAACGACAGCCAGTAACAGCTTTAATGACTCTTGGGTGAAGCTTCCAACGTCTTCACTGATGCGCTGATCAGGGTTATCAATCTGGGCATTGGTATGATTTAAATTATAAAATGCTCGACCCTGAAAATACCTATCAACAAAGTGGTCAGTGAGCCATTGCCGCCAGTTGAGTACCAATCGATCGCGTAAATAGACATACCCAGCATAAAGTGGAGCATAAACTATTAATATTCCTACAAAAATCAGAATAGTTTGCCAAAATCTAGTCTCATCTTTAGCTGATAGTGCCGAAATTAATTCACCACGCTTGTTATTAAGTAATACACTAAGTCCAGTGTAGAACAAAGACAAGAGCATGATAGACAGCAACAATCCGCGTGATCGCCATTTTTCGCCGCTCGACCAGTAAGGCTTGGCGATCTCCCAAAACTGCTTAAATATAGTTAAATTAAATCGGTGCATTATTTCTGTCATTCATTACTATTCATAATGAATGATGTTGCCGAAAATTGCGAATAAAAGTCGAAAATAGTACGATTCTTTCCAGCTGTATCAAACTCATATAATAATTTGAGGATGAATTAGTTCATACCCAGCTGCTTTAATTTTTTCATTACAGACTTGGACACTTTTCCGTTGAATACTCAATTTAGAAGAATCCCAATTTACTGGTGGCAAGCTGTAGCGAGAACAGATCAGTTTAATTTGTTCTCTAACCGTCAATTGACTATTGTCAACTAAGTTGTAAATGCCTTCGAGTTCGTTGGTGCGGATGAATTCGATCGCCCCGACAATATCATCACGGTGTACCCAGTTAATAAAGCGATCGCCCTTGCCAGGCATAGTCATGCCCGCTAACCCTCCAAACATACTAACTAACTCTCGACCAGGGCCATAAATTCCTCCTAGCCTTAAAATACAGACTTTTTGATGCTGATTAGCGGCCTGTAATATTATTCTTTCGGCCTTACTAAGTACTTGGCTTCTGTGCTCCAAGGGAGCAACTGCAGAGGTCTCATCAACCCAATCTCCTTGCCTGTCGCCATAAACAGAGCAACTACTCAAATATATAATTTGCGTTACGTTAGGAGTCTGGCTCAAGACTTCGACTAAATTTTCAGCTGTGGCCAGGTAGGTTTCTTCATAAGTAGTTTCGTTGGCCTCCTGAAATCCAGTAGGTGCTACACTTACCACTAAAGTACTTTGGTCTTGAAGTAGCGATTCTACAGCAGTTGGATCATTCCCTTTCATTACAACTACCCTAGACATGATAGCCGAGAGTGCCGCTACTCGTTCTTGGCTTGTTGTTGTGCCAGTGATCAAGTGTCCCTGTTCTTGCCAATAGTCAGCTAATGCTCTGCCCACATAGCCACAGCCTAGAATAGCAATATTCTCAAAGATCGGACGGTGCTGAACCTGCTGCTGTATTAACTGCCGCAGAAGATCCATATTTAGCTCAGGACTATTTTGGTCAGTGGAATTAAACATTTTGGGTTTAAATACTCTTTAGTGATGTTGGTCATATCGACGGCACGTAGACGCAAGCAATGGCAAGTTACTACATCTTTAAGGTGGCTACCATAATTGCATGTAATAAATTACAAAAATGTATAAGACCCTAACGAGCAAGATACTGAGTTAGGAGAACGGCGGCAAATCCAATCATGGCTAGCCGACCATTCCAAATCTCAGCTTGAGGGGTAAATCCCCAAGCCCAACCATTCCGGTTGTCAGCAGTGGTTTTCTTGGTAAAACTTGTCATAACAGCTACTCCAAATCCGATGGCTATAAAAACCTGATTGTTTATGGAAAAGAACTCTAGCCTCTGATTGAAAGACTAGAAATATGCTTTTTTGAGTCATGTACTAAGCTTAACAAATTTTATTAATTATTCACATGTGTTAACGTTTGTTTGGTGATTTTGTATGGAAAAGAGAGAAAATACAGCTAGAACCCTTATTTAACAGAAGAAATGAAAATTCAAGTACTTCTCATAAATGCATCAGCTATAGACTAGCTGGAATCATGTACGCACAGTTACAGCCTTAGCGGCATCACTGCTATTCACCATCTCTTGAGTTGATGAAGAGTCACCGAGCAGGGAAGCAAGCAGTTAAGATATAGGTAGCGCTGCTATCTTCAATTGGCTAACCGTATGGAATTCCAACCACTGCTGATCAAATCTATTGAAAAGCTTCAATACCAAACTACTCCGGGGGAACTCTCGATTCAAACGGGTTTGCCGTTAGCCATCGTCGAAAAAGATTTGCAACAGCTAGCGATCACCGTGGGTGGACATCTGCAAGTCAGTAATGGCGGGGAGGTGATCTACAAATACCCGTCAGATTTTCAGAATATTTTGCGCCAGAAATTTGTGTGGTTGCAAGTCCAAGAATGGTTACAAAGGATCTGGAAAGTAATTTTCTATTTGGTGCGAGTTTCTTTTGGTATTGTGCTAATTGCTTCCGTGGCCTTAATCTTACTCAGCATTTTTGTGCTCAGTTTCTTTAACAATGAGGGCGATGGCATTGATCTGGGGAATATTAATCTGGGCGGTTCTGGTGACAGCGGTGGTGGTTTTATTTGGTATTGGTTTGATTGGGGTCATGATGGCACTCCTCGTCAACCAAGGAGGCAAGGCAAAAAGCTCAATTTTTTGAACGCGGTCTATTCTTTTTTGTTTGGCGATGGGAATCCCAATGCCAATTTAGAAGAACTTCGCTGGCGCAATATTGGTCAAGTTATTCGGAAAAATCGGGGAGCCATTACGGCAGAGCAGGTAGCTCCCTATTTAGAGGATGTTTCGCCTTACAACGAAGACCATATTTTGCCGGTGTTAATACGATTTAATGGACTGCCGGAAGTCAGTCCAGTGGGTGATTTAGTTTATCGTTTTCCAGATAGTCAGACTTTTGCTCAACAGCGTAAATTTAAGCATATCCAGCCCTATCTCAAGGAAAAAGTCTGGAAATTCAGTGCGGCTAGTACTGGTCAAATGTGGACAATTAGTTTGTTAGCGGCGGTGAACTGTGGGGGTGCTCTATTTTTGGGAGCGCTCCTCAAGGGATTGGCGGTGAAGGGTGGGATTATTGCGGTGGCTGCTAGCCTGTACTGGATAATTTTGTTGTATGCGATCGGATTCATTGCGATTCCGATCGGACGATGGATGTGGCTCCAGTGGGCAAACGGCAAAATTCGTGCCAGAAATCAACAACGGAGTCAGCATGTTGCCCAGCTGTCCGCTGGTTCCGATGACTTGACCCGCAAGCTTCAGTTTGCCGAAAAGTTCCAGGCCGAACAAATTATCACAGCGGCGGATTTGGCCTACACCACCGAAGATGATTTGCTCGACCAAGAACTGGATAAACTCGATCAATCTATTGATCCAGTGCCACCGTTACCAGGAGATCGATCTAATAACTAATTTGCAACGTGACGTTAGCTTGGACTTCTTGCTCACCACCGACTACTTCGGTCGTCGCCATCTTACGATCAGAGCGCGCAAATGCCGCACTCTCCATCATGACTGGATTAGGCCGAGCCGCATCATTGATCTGAATCCCAACTACTTCTTTCGGCTGGAGACCTAAGGCTGATAATACCGATTGGGCTTGGCGCTGAGCGTCTTTGGTGGCCAGTTGTAAAGCTTGAGTTTGAGCTGTGGCGACCGCTTCTTCGCTAGCGATCGAACTCACACTATCAATACGAGTGGCTCCCGCCTGCACGGCGGCATCAATGACGGCACCAGCTTGGGCGACGGGGAGCCGGAAACTCAGACTATTAGTGGCGTTATAGCCAGTCAGTTTTTGCTTATTATTTTCGTAGTTGTAGATCGGATTCAGACCAATACCAGCTGTTTGCAGCTTATCGACCTTCTTTGATCGCAAGAGCTGAATAACTTTGCTAGATCTTTGGGCGGCTTCTTTCTGCACATCATTCGGATTTTTGCCCGAAACTTCCACTGCCAGACGGATTTGAGTTAGAGTCGCTGAAATACTGGTAGTTCCTCTACCAGTAACCGAGAGGGTGCGAGCATGTTGCTGCTCAGCCGCCCAGCTAGGGCTAATGCTCCCCAAGGTAAAGAGTACGGGTAAAGCCATAGATAGCCAGGATTTAGCAAGAGTCATGGGGTTAAGGTTGAATATTTCGAGGTGAGTTTGATAGATATTTATGACATTTATCTAGCGATCATAGTTTCCCAAAAAGCAAAAAATAACCCAGCTGGAGCTGGGTCACATAAATAATTAAATGTATAGACTGATGATCTACTTGCTAGCTAAAAAACTAACGTGGTAAGTAAAATTCTTCCAAGGATGATTGTGTACGTCTTGCAGTACTACTTTCCCTTTCCAAGACAACTCGGGGATGCTCACTTCTACTGTCGTTTTCCGAGGCTGCGCTTTTTTCAAAAGCATTTCCAAGGTTTTGGCATCGACAGTCAGTAGCTCGGATTCGCTACCTTTGTGGCCATACAAGTTAGCGGGGATTAAACCAGCCCGACGCAGGCTATTAGGTTTCGTGCCAGCTACACGTTTTTTACACTCGATCGACAGTTCCATAGTAATAGTCTAAATAAAGGGTGAACAAATTTAAGATGGCTGACCATCAGGGTAGAGCAAAGCTCTTTTGGGACCGTGGATCGGATCTTCGACAATAATCGTCTGATCACGACTGGGACCGATCGAGACAATGGCGATCGGCACTTCCATTAGTTCTGCTAAAAAGGCCAGATAGGCTCGGGCTTGCTTGGGCAGATCTTGGAGGGTCAGACATGCTGCCGTAGACTGTTTCCAGCCTGGTAGAGTCTCGTAGATGGGTTTACAGGCGGTAAAATCTTTGGTGGAGTTCGGGAAATACTCGGTGCGGACACCGTTAATATCATAGGCCACACAAACTTTGATTTCGTCTAACTCGTCCAGAACGTCTAGTTTGGTGATGGCCATACAGTCCATCCCATTAATCCGTACCGCGTAGCGACCAATCACCCCATCGAACCAACCACAGCGTCGCTTGCGACCGGTAGTCGTACCAAATTCAGCGCCCTTGTCACAGAGATGCTCGCCCACTTCACCCTCCAGCTCGGTGGGGAAAGGTCCTTCACCAACGCGGGTGGTGTAAGCCTTAGCTACGCCAATTACTCGATCGATCATCGTCGGACCAACCCCGGCACCAACACAAGCACCGCCAGCGATCGGATTAGATGAAGTCACATAGGGATAAGTGCCATGATCCAAATCCAACAAAGTCCCTTGTGCTCCTTCAAACAAAATATTCCGACGACGTTGAATCGCGTCATGAATTTTGAGAGAAGTATTCACCACAAAAGGCCGCAATCGATCGGCATAAACCTGGTATTGAGCAATTACCGTTTTGGCATCCAACAAATCTTCTGGGGCGTAGCCATAAAGCTTGGCTAAAACCACGTTTTTTTGTTCGATCGTCCAAGTAAGCTTTTTGACCAGCACATCGCTGTCCATTAGGTCTTGGACACGAATTCCAATCCGATCAGATTTATCGGTATAGGTGGGGCCAATACCCCGACCAGTAGTACCAATCTTGTGATCGCCCCGCTGTTTTTCGGAAGATTGATCAATCATCCGATGATATGGCATGGTGACATGCGCCGTCTGAGAGATCAGCAGATGGTCAGTAGCTACCTTTAGATTGGCCAACTGATCTAGTTCGCCAATCAATATCTCTGGATCGATGACTGTACCACAGCCAATGATGCATTCCGTATCCGGGTAGAGAATTCCCGATGGAATAAGATGGAGTTTAAAGGTTTGACCTTTTACTACTACTGTATGACCAGCATTAACACCACCTTGGTAGCGTACTACCACATCTGCCGACTTACTAAGTAAATCGGTGATCTTTCCTTTTCCTTCATCGCCCCATTGGGCACCAATTACAACAACGTTAGCCAAGGAATTCCACCCGCTAAAGTTAACACAATCTCTAATGGTAGCACAGAAAGTTCGAGACGGACGTGTGTCGGTTTACTGTTTCCAGGAAAATCTCCGATATAGTACGAAACATCGCTCACCTGGTGATTCTCTCGTCGATGCTATGATATCGAACAACTAAAACATCGCCCAGCCAATGAGTCCTTATCAGGATGATGATTTCTCCAAAGCTTACACTACAGCTCTTTACCAGACGAAAGGAACAGTTAGTACTAATATCCGAGTCAAAAGTGATGAAAATTTAGAAGTTGATTTGTTATTTACGAGCAATCTTCAGAGTTCTGCCTGGACAACCGAAAATCTAGGATTATTCGATGATTTGATGAAGGTTCATCCGACAATATTTGTGGAACATTACAGTGGCTATTTGAAGCCCAGCCATATTGTCAGATGCGTGACGAGGATGGATCTTTATGTGAGTGGGGAAGAAAAAGAGGCGAAGAAACGTGGCGAGCAGTTTCATGGAGAGCAAAAGCCTTTTACTTGGATACTGGCAACAGGATGTAGCGATAAAATCTTGCGATCTTTTGGAGCAATAGCAGACCAGGATTTAGGCGCTGGGGTGTATCGACTTCCTGATGGTTTTCAGGTTGGTATTGTGGTGATTAGGAATTTACCAGAAACACCAGAAACCCTGTGGCTACGTGGTTTGGGGAAAGATAAGATTTTGACTAAGGCTTTTGCCAACATCAGGGAGTTGCCGGGGACGAGAAGAGAGAGAAATGATATTGTGGAGGTGTGCATCAAACATTTTAAGTATTTGACTGAGAAGTCGGCCGCTGGTTTATCACAAGAGGATGAAGATTTTATGAAAACGATGCAAGAAATTGATGCTATCTACCGCTCTGAGATGGCACAAGCTAGATTGGAGGGTTTGCTGATGGGAGAAGCGAGGGAATATGAACTTGTTCTTCGTCAGCTCAAAAGACGTGTTGGTGATGTTTCAAATGATCTGGAAGGAATGATTAAGGCTCTTTCGGTGGAACGATTAGAAGCTCTGGGTGAGGCTTTGTTGGATTTTACTCAGATGGCGGATTTGATAGCTTGGCTGGAGAGAAATAAATTAAGGTAGTGCTTGATCTGCATTAGTCTAGACGTGGTGGGTCGTACCAGTAATATTCTGAATATTTGCTACTCTATGGAATAGAGAAGCATAGTCAAGATGAATATCTGAAATATGAGTATCCACGATTTTTGGATGAGTTTGCAAGACCATATTCTCCCTAGCACAAGTGAATTTTTAGAAAAGGCATTTGGAGGACTTGCTGGAGCACTTGGTAAAAAAGGTGGTGAAGAGTTTTGGAAAAGAGTTACGGAAAAACCGGAGAAGCCAATATTAGCTGAAGAAACAGCGGCAACTATAGCTAAGATTTCAGAGGTTGGAGAAATAGAAAATAATTTAGAAGTCAAAGAAGAATTATTTTATGTACCTTATTCTGATCTATCACTAACACTTTCACCATGGGAAAGACGAAAAGAATCCATGAAAAATCAAGGCTGGAAAGAATGTAAAGAGTATGATGATTGCTGGGAGTTTGAGTTTGATGATATTAATGATGATATTTTTAATATAGAGAATGAATATGTCCAGATTTTATCATTTCTACCGACTCTGAATAAAAACAGAGCTTGTGGAGCCATTGTATTTGGAATTGAAAAACTTGAAGATATCACATTTACATTCGATCATTTATCTGTTCTTCAAACTTATTTCAAAACCTATAAAATGTCTTTGGAATCTAGAGGCTTTATCTCGTTGTATAAAGGTGAATACTATTGTGATATTGGCACAACTAGAATAGTCTTGCAGGAAAAAGAAATTCAGTCACTATGTGACAATTTAGATCGTTTGTGGGAGAAATACAAAGAACGATTACTCATGATTGAAAATACATGGAAATCAAGTGATTTTGAAATTTTAGATGGATTTGGTGATCACGTTCCTTTGATTGAGATAGAACAAGAACTTTGGTTTTTATTGCTTGATTTCACACATCATCATAATTCTATAAACAATGAATATTCAATTCAGTTTGCCAAATGCCATGCAGAGAATGAAAAAAAATGGACTATTTTCGATAGTCATGGTCAATATATACAAGTATTTACTAAAGAAACTTTGCAGTATAATCAAGGACACCATGTTTTTATATCTACCAAGCAACAAAATTCCGGAAAAATGTTGCTTCTATGGCAGCCACCCTATAATTCAAGAGAATATAACAATGAGTTTAGCTTAAGGAATTATTGGGATATAGAAACAACATATAACTGGCTTCTTGATGAACTAATTCCATATGCATCATTTTGGAAGAAAAATATATACCGTTGTCCAAAATTGATTCAAAAAGTAAAAAGAGCGAGCTATAAAGACTTTGTGAAAAAGTATAGACTAAAAAATGCTCACACTTATAGAAAGAAGTTCCGTCAAGGGCTTGATGAACTTATTTTTTTAGTGCAAGAATTACAAATTTTTTACTCTTCTAGAAGAATTTGTGATTTCAGTATAAATGAGCATAAGTGTTTATATAGAGCACTATATTTATCATTAGAACATTCTAAATGTGATAAGTATCACTCATATTTACGGGATAACTTATCCTTTAAGTCAGAAAATATCACCGAATTGAAACAATCTATTCAAGACAAAATAGAAGAAATTACTGAATCTTTATGTAATAGTAGTAAAATTGATTTCGTTCTCAGATCTATCTTATGTTGTTTGACAAGTGAATCTTATTTAAATGAATATGAAATAGGGACTATCACCAGTTTACTTCAGACTTTTTTAGCAAGAAAAAGTGACGCAGATTTGATTGAGAGACAGATTAGTAGAATAACTTGAGCTTTTTAAATACAAGCGAAAGTTGATATTTACTACTGGAAACAGGGAACAGGGCAGATCGTTCGTCCCTGTTTTTAATAGTAATTTGTTTTAATATTGTAGTTAATAGAAACTAGAGTGTTCCAAAGCCTTTTTTCTTTTTCTTGGGCTTTTGCTGCTTGGCAGCACCACCCCCCGGGCCGCCTGGAAAACCGGGTGGGAAATTACCAGTAGTCATTTGTTGCATCATCGATCGCATCCTTGTAAAGTCTACCACCAACTTATTCACTTCCGTTTCAGTGCGACCACAGCCTTTGGCAATCCGCCGCCGGCGACTGGGTGTTTTGGCCAACAGCTCTGGGTCAACCCGCTCAGCCTTTGTCATAGAGCCGATCATCGCCTCAGCTTTTTTCAGTTCGTCTTCACCTTTTTTAAGCTGATCATCCGAAACCTTGCCCATACCCGGAATCATCTTCAGCAAACCGCCAAAAGATCCCATGTTCTTGATCATCCGCATTTGCTTAATGAAGTCATTGAAGTCAAATTTGGCTTCCATGATCTTGGCTTGCATCTTTTCGGCATCGGCAATATCAACTTCTTCCTGGGCGCGTTCCACTAGGGTCAACACATCACCCATGCCCAAGATCCGCGAAGCCATCCGCTCAGGATAGAAAGGTTGCAAGGCTTCAACTTTTTCGCCGACCCCGACGAATTTGATTGGTTGCCCGGAAACAGCCCGCACTGACAAAGCAGCACCACCGCGCGTATCGCCATCGAGCTTGGTCAGAATGGCTCCGGTAATCCCAATCTGCTCGTGGAAGGCCAGAGTCACGTTGGCTGCTTCTTGACCAGTCATGGAATCGATGACTAATAAAATTTCTTGGGGCTGGAGGGCATTTTTGACCTCGGCTAGCTCGGTCATCATTTTGGTGTCAATTTGCAGCCGCCCAGCAGTATCGATGATGACGGTATCAACACCCAGTTCCTTGGCTTTGGCCAAACCCTGACGAGCGATTTCGACTGGGTTCGTATCGATGCCCATTTCAAATACAGGCACATCGATCTGTTTACCAAGAGTGATTAATTGATCGATCGCAGCTGGCCGATAAACGTCAGTGGCTACAAGCAATGTCGATCGATTCTCTTTTTTAAGATGCAGTGCTAATTTAGCTGTAGCAGTAGTTTTACCAGCCCCTTGTAAACCCGCCATCAAGATAATAGTGGGAGATTCATCGGCACGAGCCAGGGGGACGTTGGTTTGCCCCATAGTCTTGACTAACTCATCGTAGACAATCTTGATAAACTGCTGGTCTGGACGTACCCCTGAAATAACCTCGCCACCCTGAGCTGCTTCTTCGACTTCTTTGACAAAGTTGGTGACAACCTGAACGTTAACATCAGCTGAAATCAATGCCCTTCGCACTTCCCGCAGGGCTTCTTGAATGTTGCTAGATTTGATTTTGTCCTGGCCACGAAGCTTTTTCCAGGCAGATTCAAAACTTTCAGCTAATGAGTCAAACATAGGTCGGTCAATAAAAAGAGTTACAGATGATTCCTTTTATGATAAACCGCTGTTGGCTTGCCATGCTAGTCTTATTTTGGAGATGCTCCCTGAAATCCATCAAGGGTCTTACCATCACTATTGTAGTCATTTAGCGCAAATCGAATTTGCAATATTAATCGATCGCTATTTTCAGGTGGCTTGCCTCTATGATATCCAAATAGATCGACTGCAAAGCCAAAGCCTGCTGCTCCACGCATTTCAATAAAATCATCTCTACTATAAAACTTCAACAGATCAGATTCTTGACGTGCTTTAAACATCGATAGCAAATAGCTTAATTTTTTCTTTTTATGACTGCCTTTGATGAACATTAACGGCCCACCAAAAGTATCAACATCTGTCAGATAGAAGAAAAATGATATGGTGCGATAGTCATCCAAATCATAGTGAAACTCCTGTCCGGAACGAATTCGCGCATGTTCATCAGTAGCATTATTGGCCAGACTCCACCACAATCTATGATCACTATGTTTTGGTCGCCGACCTAAGTATTTAGTGGCAACAGCTAGTAGTTGCGAATCTTGCTGGAGAGCCATGGTAATGGGACAATCCTGAGCTGTATTCTCATAGCGGCCAATCAAAACTCTGTGCAGATCTCTTACTTCAAGCTGCTGAAGATCCTGATAAGTATAAAGTTTCTCAGGATTTTGATCGTCATAAAACGAATTGATATGAGCAAAATTTAATATTTTCTTTACAATTTCCACCGGCAGCTGCAAACCGGCATAGTAGCCATTGGTATCCAAGCTATTCACTACGGTTTCAATAGATATATCAGAGAAAACTGTCTTAGTATCGGGTTGCGGTAAAGATGTTTGTTTGGAAAGTAGCAGTGCTAGCTTGCGCACTATCTGAAAGCGACCTAAAGTGTACATTGTTAGTCGCCGATGATTGAAAATATAGCGCTTTAGTGACTGCCAATAGTGCGTGATTTTTGGGTTAGTGCTAAAGTCCAAACCTGATGGAGCCATAGCATTTCTGTCAGTATTAGTACTCTTCATCATTAAATTAATAGATTGTGAGCTGGCTATGATTTATATACTAGCTCATATCCATAGAACTACCCACCTCACACGCCATCCTAACGCTTACTCAACCATTAATTTATCAGCACAATTACTGAACTATTCAGAGTGATTGTACTAATCTAATGCACTATCCTTTCCGCTGGCAACAGGGTAGTTAAATCGTTTAATTCAAAGGTGTGAATCATATCTTCTGGGAGAAAATCAGCTCGATCACTTCTTCCACAACTTTGTCAGGAGTAGAAGCCCCAGATGTAATGCCTACCGTGATTTCACCTACTGGCAGCCAGTTTTCAGTAACTATAATTCCCTGATCTAAAGACTGATGCTCTAAACGATTATTACTCATGATCCTTTCGGCACAGTCAATGTGATACGAAGGAATTTGGCGATCGATCGAGATTTCTTGTAAATGAGTCGTGTTGGAAGAATTAAAACCCCCAATCACCATCATTAAATCCAGTTTTTCATCCACCAACTGAAACATGGCATCCTGACGTTCTTGAGTTGCATCGCAGATCGTGTTAAAGCTCAAGAAATGTTCGTTCAGCTCGGTGGTGCTGTATTTCTTCATCATCGTGCGCTCAAACAACTTACCGATTTCCTCGGTTTCGGTTTTGAGCATGGTAGTCTGGTTGGCAATGCCCACCCGGTCTAGATCGATATCCGGGTCAAAGCCCTCCGAGTAAGATTTGCTAAACTTCGCCAAAAAGTCTTGGCGGTCGCCACCCTGCAAAATATAGTTGCAAATATAATTAGCTTCAGCCATATTGAGCACTATTAGATACTTACCGGCAAAAGAACTGGTGGCTACGGTTTCTTCGTGGTTGTACTTGCCGTGGATAATAGAAGTATGGTCTTTTTTCTTGTGCTTTTCGACCGTATTCCACACCTTCGAGACCCATGGACAAGTGGTATCAACGATCGTACAGCCTTTGTCATTAAGTAGTTGCATTTCCTGAACACTAGCCCCAAAAGCAGGTAGAATCACCACATCGGAATTGCCGATCGATCCAAAATCTTTGGCACCGTTTTCTACTTCAATAAAGTTCACGGCCATATCTTTGAGGCGCTGATTGACCGACGGATTGTGAATGATTTCGTTAGTGATCCAAATCTGTTGTGTTGGAAAATGTTGACGAGTTTCGTAGGCCATGGCCACCGCTCGCTCTACGCCCCAGCAAAAACCAAAGGACTCGGCCAAGCGGATGGTCACTGCTCCCGATCGCCAGGTGTAATTGTTGGCTCGAATCTGTTTGATTAAATCGCTTTGATATTCCGACTCCAAAGCCAAATTGGCCTCCTCTTGGTGGCCAAAACCCTTGCGATGGTAATTGTCAGAATGATTCAGCGATCGCTTAAATGCTTTGGTATCCATAAGTTTAGAGTCAGGTCAAAGAAAGAGTGGCAAAATTAATTTTCACCTCTATCTTAATGTAGCTGAGAAAGCCCTCTCCTTAAATTTTGATCGCGAACTATCAGAATTCAACCCCAATTAGATAACCATGAAGATTGGCCGTTCCCCCAAATTCATCCAAATTTAATCTAGGGTGGATATGCTAGACAATCTAACTTCAGATTATTTTGAAGTCACAAATTCATCCAACCAGTGATCGCAATTGCTAAAGCATCAGCGGCATCATCAGGTCGTGGAATATAGTCAAGAGCCAATTCTCTGGCTACTGCCGCTTGAACTTCCTCCTTTTGCGCATTTCCGTAGCCAGTGATCGCTTGTTTAATCTGGGCTGGGGTAAACTCCATATAGGAGAGGTTATGTTGTGCCAAAACTAGGAGTAATATCCCTCTGGCCTGAGCCACGGCGATCGTATTGGCCATGCGATAAAAGAAAAACTTCTCGATCGCAACTAAATCTGGTTGAAATTCGTCAACAACACTACTTAAGTCATCGTAAATGATCCGCAAGCGCTGACTAATTTCGGTCTTAGCCGGAGTTTGAATAATCCCAAAGTCCACCATCAGCAGAGGAGTACAACCTTTAGCCGGATTAGTTGCAATATCGATAATGCCGAATCCAATGGTCGCAAGGCCGGGGTCTAAACCAAGAATTCTTTTTTTTGTCACTTATTTAACAATTATGGGAATGCTTAATAGGCTATTAACTAAACACTAAGATTTATGTAGTAGTCTAAGTAGTATTCTCAAATCCACATTTACATTCATCCCTCATTTCAACACAGTTTTCACCTTCTTTTTCTCAACTCTTTGGCTAGAGCAATGCCTAAAACTGCCCCAGAAGCTTTACAAAAGGTTCATCAAGAAACTCCTCGTTACCATGAGCGTTTCACCGAAAACACCGGAATTGTCAATAAATCAATGCAATGGCTAGCGCCAGGCTTGTTCGTAAAACGCTGGTTTATGGTGACCTTATCCGGGGTCGTTTTTATTGGGTTGGGAGTGGCTATTTGGGTCAGGCTGATGCCGATTCGATCATTCGTTCAGTTTGCTGATAATATTCTTTACAACATTTCTACAGTGGTGCCTAATCGGGTCTCTGGTCCGATCATTTTAGCGACAGGCTTTTTTCTGTTGTTTTGGGGGCAGATGCGTTCTTTGCGAGCCGTTAGTGGTGCCTTAGATCCCCAAAGTGAAAAAACGCTGCTGGACATGCTCACAAACAATCGACGGCGAAACAGAGGACCAAAAATTGTGGCACTCGGTGGCGGTACCGGATTATCAACTCTCCTCAGAGGCTTAAAACATTACAGCGCCAATATTACTGCCATTGTGACGGTGGCTGATGATGGTGGCTCTTCCGGTCGGCTCCGCCGCGACTTTGGCGTGTTACCGCCCGGTGATATTCGCAACTGTATTGCGGCCTTGGCGGACGAAGAAAAATTATTGACGGAATTGTTTCAATACCGCTTCCAAGCTGGCGAGGGTTTAGAAGGTCATAGTTTTGGTAACTTATTCCTGACAGCGATGGCCGATATCACTGGTGACTTGGAGCGTGGAATTGCAGCTAGTTCTAAGGTCTTAGCGATCCAGGGTCGGGTACTACCCGCCACCCTAACCCACGTCGATCTGTGGGCAGAATTGGCTGATGGCCGCCGGATTGAAGGTGAGTCGCGAATTACCGAAGCTGGTGGTCAGATTGTCCGAATTGGTTGTATTCCGGAGCGACCCCCGGCTTTGCCCGCAGTGCTCAAAGCAATTAGCGAAGCCGATTACATTTTAATTGGGCCGGGCAGTTTGTACACCAGTGTCATTCCTAATCTCCTGGTACCAGAAATAGCTCAAGCCATTGCCAAGCGCCGAGTCCCTTGTATTTATGTTTGTAACATCATGAGCCAGCCCGGTGAAACCACTGGCTATAGCGTCAGCGATCACATTAAGGCGATCGATCATGCCTGTGGTCAGCGGCTTTTTAATGCGGTATTAGTCCAAAAGACTAGTCCTTCAGCCAGTTGCTTAGATCGTTACGCTCAGGGTGATTCTTTCCCAGTTTTATTAGATGAAGAAATTGTTCAGAAATTAGGACGACAGATTTTGTCGGTCAATGTGATGGAAGAAGATGACAAAGGCTCGCTCCGTCACAACTCCCGGAAGTTAGGTCGGGCGTTGTTTTTTTGGTATCGTCAGCAGAAGTCGGAAGTGAAAGAAGTGAGAGAGAATGAGCGATCGGCATCATGAGCTGCTGGTAGATGAGGCTGCTACTAGACAGCTGGGTTGTGACTTTGCTGCCCAACTGACACCGGGAGCAGTGTTGCTATTATTTGGCGATTTGGGCAGTGGCAAGACCACTTTTGTGCAGGGATTAGCAGCTGGTTTGGGTATTACTGGCGCGGTGGCCAGTCCAACTTTTACTTTGGTCAATGAATATTTAGAAGGGCGCTGTCCGCTTTACCATCTAGATTTGTATCGGTTAGAGCGGGATGAGGTTATTGCTTTGCACCCAGAACAATATTGGGAGGGGTTAGAAGTGGAACCTGGTATTGTGGCGATCGAATGGTCGGAGCTACTCCCCTATCTGCCTTCCCATTATTGGAAAATTACCTTTGCCCATCAGGTTAGTGCAGGTAGAGTTGTGGAGATTTTGGCGTGTCATGCGTAAAACGCATATTTGAGTTGCATTTAATTTGTTGTTTTTAACAATTCGTAGCTAATGATACGAATTGTATAGGTCGATCCTAATAGGGTAACGGTAGTTCAGTGGCATTTTAAATAATCACCAACTGACCCCGACTTTTATCCTGATTTTTATGTTGGCAAACCTATTTTCGTTCCGCGATCGCTACCGCATTTTGCATCTATCGTGGTTAGCATTTTTAATTACTTTTGTCTGTTGGTTTAACTTTGCCCCTTTTGCAGCGGTGATTGGTAAAGAGTTAAATTTAGATGCCGCCCAACTCAAAACTATTGCAATTTGCAACCTAGCCATCACGATTCCTGCTCGGATCATAATCGGGGCATTGCTCGACAAATTTGGACCACGCAAAACTTATTCGCTTTTGCTAATGTTTGCTATCATTCCCTGCTTGATGACAGCAATGGCTCAAGACTTCAATCAATTGGTCATCAGTCGGCTATTGATGGGTATCGTTGGTTCTGGCTTTGTCATCGGGATTCGGATGGTAGCCGAGTGGTTTCCACCTAAAGATATCGGGATGGCACAGGGCATCTACGGCGGCTGGGGCAACTTTGGCGCTTTCGTCGCTGAGTTTGCACTTCCTTTGGTTGCTGGTGCCGCAGCAGTATTAGCTGGCGGAAACTACAACTGGCGCTTGGCGATTGCCATGACTGGGGTAATTTCTGCTATCTACGGCGTTGTTTATTACAACAGTGTCACCGACACCCCACCAGGCCAAGAATATAAGCGTCCTAAGAAATATGGTGCAATGTCTGTTACCAGTCAGGGCAGCTTCTACGGCTTGCTAGCCATGAACTTTGGTTTAATATTTGCCCTCGGACTTCTAGCTTGGCGGTTGGCTCAACCCAAAATTCATTTCCTCAATACGACTTCGATGTATTTGGTATGGGCAGGACTGTTGGGACTTTACATTTATCAAAGCTATCAAGCTTGGCAGGTTAACAAAGAAGTTCTTACTGGCAAAAAGACCTATTCACCACAAGAACGCTATGAATTTCGGCAAGTGGCTCTGTTGCAATTCACCTACATCACCAACTTTGGTTCGGAATTAGCAGCAGTATCGATGTTACCGCTGTTCTTTGAAAAGACCTTTGGCATCGAACACGTTCTGGCAGCCATGATTGCTTCTAGCTATCCTTTCTTGAACCTGGTGTCTCGTCCTAGTGGTGGTTTGCTGTCCGATCGAATGGGTAGTCGCAAATGGACAATGACAATTGTTTCTGTCTGCATTGGTTTAGGCTACTTGGCAGCTGCCAAGATCGACAAAGGCTGGCCGTTGGCTGCTGCCGTAGTGGTCATGATGATTACCGCTTACTTTGCTCAAGCGGGCTGCGGTGGTACCTATGCGATCGTGCCTTTGATTAAGCCTGAAATTACTGGTCAAATTGCTGGTAACGTTGGTGCCTACGGTAACTTTGGTGGCGTAGTTTACTTAACCATTCATAGCCTGACCAACGATGCGACGCTGTTTGCCACGATGGGAATTACCGCATTGGTCTGTGCCTCGCTCTGTGCTTTTTTCTTGAAAGAACCGCAGAACTCCTTTGGTAATGATGCCGCAGCGGTGAATCAGGCCGAACCATCACGAGTTTAGACAACAACTCAACTACTGTGTTCAGCAATAAATCCCTCTTGTGAGGGATTTATTGTTGTAATACATTATGTTTTCCGTATTGGCTGATACAGAAGCGCCCCTAAAAAATAAGCAACTGTAGAGGCTAGTATAATCGCTTGACCTATGGCCGACCTGACTAAAACTCTTTGCCCCTATTGTGGCGTGGGCTGCGGCTTGGAAGCATCGCCGCCAGCTCGTCCTGGTAAGCCCATTACTCGTGATATTAAGGGTCGCCCTATTTGGAGAGTGGTGGGAGACAAATCACATCCCTCCAATCAGGGGATGATTTGTGTCAAAGGAGCCACCATCGCCGAATCTTTGGATGAGGGCAGGTTGCTCTATCCGATGCTGCGCGACAGCTTAGATCAGCCCTTTGAAAGAGTGAGCTGGGAGGTAGCATTCGATCGGATTACCAGTAATATCCGCCAAACAATGATGGAAAAAGGCGGCGATGGCATTTGTATGTATGGCTCTGGGCAGCTCCAGACCGAAGATTACTACGTCGCCCAAAAGTTAATGAAAGGCTGCTTGAGTACCAATAACTTTGATGCCAACTCTCGACTTTGTATGTCTTCGGCAGTTTCTGGCTATATTCAAAGCTTTGGCGCTGATGGTCCGCCCTGTTGTTATGACGATATCGACCAAACCGACTACGCTTTTATTATTGGTTCCAATGCCGCCGACTGTCATCCGGTGTTGTTTAATCGGCTGAAGAAATATCATAAAAAAAATCATCACGTCAAAATGGTGGTAGTTGATCCGCGCCGTACTGCCACCGCCGAGGCTGCCGACTTACATTTAGCGATCAAACCAGGCAGTGATATTGATCTGCTCAATGGCATGGCTCACTTACTAATTAACTGGGGCAAGATCGATCGAGACTTTATCAAGCAACACACCGACAATTTTGAAGCTTGTGCCGAAGTTGCCAACCATTACACCCCAGCCCTAGTGGCCGAACGCTGTGGCATTGCCCAGGCCGATTTAGAAACAGCCGCTCACTGGTGGGCGGAATCCAAGCGCGTCTTATCGCTATGGTCGATGGGGATCAATCAATCCACAGAAGGCACGGCCAAAGTCCGGAGCATCATTAACCTGCACCTGATGACCAAGCAAATTGGCAAGCCTGGTGCGGGACCATTTTCGCTGACTGGTCAACCCAATGCGATGGGCGGTCGGGAAGCAGGCGGTCTGGCTCACATTTTGCCGGGATATCGGTTGGTAAGCAATCCTGAACATCGGGCAAAGGTCGAAAAGCTCTGGAATTTACCGCCAGGCAAACTTTCTACTACCCCTGGCCGGACAGTGGGCGAAATGATTACTGGTCTGGAGCAGGACGCTGTAGGAGTGATGTGGATTGTCGCCACTAACCCAGCAGTCAGCTTGCCAGACTTAGTCCGCACTAAAGCCGCCCTCGCCAAATCACCCTTCACAATTTATCAAGATGCCTACTACCCTACCGAAACCTCTAAATATGCTCATTTGTTGTTACCAGCAGCCCAGTGGGGCGAAAAAACTGGAGTAATGACCAACTCCGAGCGGGTAGTCACGCTCTGTCCAGCTTTTCGGGTGGCTCCGGGCGAAGCGAAAGCTGACTGGGAAGTCTTTGCAGAGGTTGGACGACGGCTAGGTTTCACTAAGCAATTCACATTTGGGAACAGCGCTGAGGTCTACCGGGAATTCACCCAATTCACCCGCAGTCGTCCCTGTGATGTGACCGGCTTAAGCCATCGAGAACTAGCCGAGAAAGGTCCCACTCAGTGGCCTTTTGCCGAATTTACCACCAAGCGTTTAGGCAAACGGCTCTATACCGATTACCGTTTCCATACACCCAACAAAAAAGCCCAGTTTGTCGCCCACCATACCCGAGGATTGGCTGAACCAGCCAATCCTGATTATCCGTGGATCTTGACGACGGGTCGTCTTTATGGCCATTGGCACACTCTTACCCGCACTGGCCGGATTCCCAAGATTCAGCAAATGCACCCCCAGCCATTTATCGAAATTCATCCCAAGGATGCCCGCAAATTAAGTATTGAGTCAGGGGATCTGGTAAAAGTGCAGTCGGTGCGCGGACAAGCCCAGTTTCCAGCGCTGGTAACTGAATTTATTTCCCCTGGCACAGTATTTGTGCCGATGCACTGGGGTGAACTATGGGCAGACCAAGCGGAGGCCAATGTGATCACCCATGGCCATACCTGCCCAGACTCCAAACAACCGGAGCTAAAAGCCTGCGCTGTCAATCTCACTAAATTACGATCGCCCCTAGCTCCAGCTGCGGCCGTCACCATCATGACTGAACATTCCAGCGAGCCAGTGCCAGTGTTGATGATGGATACTATCGCCAGCGTTTAGACACACAAAACCGACATTCTAGCCAGCGATCGAGTTCCCAACGTGGTGTACAAGCACCACACTGCGGACAACAACAGCGCTCTTGCGACCTGTCGCCCAAACTATCTAAAGTTGGCGTGGGTGGGGACGCGGGTTGCCAGCGACTACTAGCAAATCGGATCTCGGTGAGGGGTGTGGTGATGTGGTTGTTAAGTTCTTTGAGGATCTGCCGCCGTTGCCAAGTACAGTGATCGGCTAAGCTGGCGCTGATGGTAGCGACGTAGAGAGTATCATCCACCCGCGACCGGGGGTAGAGGTCGCGATCGGACTGGTGGGGAATCTTCAGAGCGCTCATCACTTGTGGCCAAGCCACTAGAATCTCTTGCCAAGCCCGGTAACTGTCCCAGGCTGGTTCTTGAGTGATGATGTCGAGGATCTGATCGATCGATTCCATCACCATATTCTAACGCTATCCCCGAACAGCCAATCGATATCGATCAGGTTTCCGGCAAAAAATATTAAGATGGTTGAGCCGCAATCGTTCTACCATCCTCCACCTCCCAATGATTTATAAATCTTTCCCGGCCATTAAAGAGCATCCTGATGCCCTATTGGCTGGTGCCTGTGGACTATTGCTGCTGGGGGGCTGGCTGTTGTTGTCTACAAACCCAGTGATCAGTTTAGGACTGTTGGCGTTGGCCTATCTGATTGGCGGCTATGGCAGTGCGATCGAAGGGTTGACTACTCTTTGGCAAGAACGGGAGCTAGATGTTGATTTGCTGATGATTGTAGCGGCGTTGGGGGCAGCTGGTTTGGGTCTGTGGCAACGAGACTACAGCCTAATTGTGGATGGAGCCGTCTTAATTTTGATTTTTGCGATCAGTGGTGCTTTAGAAGGCTATGCCATGCAGCGCACCGCCCAAAGCATTCAAAGCCTGATGAGTCTCACTCCCGATGTCGCTTGGTTATTGGATGGACGGTCAGTATCCATTAAAGAGTTGCAAGTTGGCGATCGCATCCTCGTCAGACCCGGTGAACTGATTCCCACCGATGCCATGATTAGCGATGGTCAGAGCAGCATCAATCAAGCAGCTATTACTGGCGAATCTTTACCTGTAGATAAAACCATTGGCGATGAAGTTTTTGGCGGCACGATCAATGGCAATGGGGTTTTGCAGTTAACCGTCCACCAGCCCCCGGCCAGCAGCTTAATTCAGCGCATTATCAGTTTGGTGCAACAGGCGCAAACCGAGAATACGCCCACCCAAAATTTCATTGAAAAGTTTGAGCGTATTTATGCCCGCGTAATTGTGGGCAGTGGTTTGCTGATTGGCACTGTGCCAGCGCTGCTGGGTTGGTGGGACTGGGAAACTACTATTTATCGCGCCTTGATTTTTTTGGTGGTGGCTTCGCCTTGTGCTTTGATGGCTGCCATTATGCCGGGTTTGCTGTCGGGAATTGCCAATGGTGCTCAGCAGGGTATTTTGTTTAAAAATGCTACTACTCTTGAGGCGATCGGACAGATCCGGGTGATCGCCTTTGATAAAACTGGCACCTTGACCACTGGGCAACTTCAGGTCAGCGAAATTTGGTGCCAAAACGAACAGGGTGAAATGATTGCTAGCGACCCGATGATATTATCTGCTCCAGCTTTACAGGTTTTAACTTGGGCAGCGGCGATCGAAAGTAGCTCCGAACATCCGATCGGACAAACTATTGGTAAATTAGCTAAACAACACAATATTGTTTTACCGATGGCCACTAATGTTCAGGCTCAGCCTGGCGTGGGGATTACCGGCGAAATTGCTGGTCAGTCGATCGCGGTAGGCAAGGTACCGCCGCCCAGCCAATGGGCGATCCACACTGCCGACAAAATCACCACTTGGGTAATGGTCAATGGCCAAGTGCAAGGAGCTATTACTCTTCAAGATCAATTACGGCTAGAGGCTGTTAATCTGATCCCCCGCCTCCAAAAATTGGGTATCCAGACCGTGATGATTACTGGTGATAATGAGGCTTGTGCCCAGTCGATCGCCACCCAACTTGGCATTACCGAATTCCACGCTGATTTATTGCCAGAGGAGAAGGTGGACATTATTCGGCAGCTTCAAGACAAGTATCAACGGGTCGCGATGGTCGGTGACGGTATTAATGATGCCCCGGCGTTGGCCGTAGCTACAGTCGGAATTGCCATGGGAGCGGTGGGTAGTGATGTGGCCTTAGAGACTGCTGACATGGTGTTGATGACTGATGCTCTGGGCAAAATCGAAACCGCGATTAAGCTGGGACGTAGATCTCAAAGAGTTATCCAGCAAAATATTGTTTTTGCACTGTCTTTTATTGTGATGTTACTGATTGGCAATTTTATCGGAACAGTGAACTTACCGCTAGGCGTATTTGGGCATGAGGGTTCTACGGTGTTAGTAACCCTCAGTGGCCTGCGTCTACTCCGAAAATAAGTGAGCAAGTTTACGGTGCACTGATATAGCCACTGCCCTCTATTTCACCCATTTAGCCGGTGAGCATGGTATTGCAAATGATCGGCCATAAAAGTCGCAATAAAATAGTAGCTATGATCATAACCTGGTTGCAGCCGAAAATTCAAAACTTGATTAGACTGCTGGCAAGCCGCTACAAAGATCTCCGGTTTTAACTGATCTACCAAAAAGCTATCAGCAGATCCTTGATCGATCAAAATTGGAAAAGGCAACTGCTGATTTTTGACTAACTCACTGGCATCATAGGCTGCCCAAACCGATTGTCTGTTGAGCGTCGGTGGCACGGTATCTTCACCCAAATAGTTTCGTAAAGCCTTCTGACCCCAAGCACAGCTCATCGGTGCCACAATCGGCGCAAAGGCCGAGATCGATCGATACCGATCTGGATTCCGCAAAGCGCAGACCAACGCCCCATGACCACCCATGGAATGGCCAAAAATTCCCTGGCGCTGCATGTTGGCCGGGAAATTAGCCGCAATCAGAGCCGGTAGCTCTTCCGTAATATAACTATACATTTGATAGTTATTCGCCCAAGGTTGCTCGGTGGCATCTACATAGAACCCCGCCCCCGTTCCCAAATCCCAATCCAGGTCTTCATCGGGAGTACTAGTTTGCCGAGGACTAGTATCTGGTACTACCAGCATAATGCCATGTTGAGCCGCAAACTGCTGTGCCCCCGCTTTGGTGATAAAGTTTTCGGGGGTACAGGTTAGCCCCGACAGAAAGTACAGCACTGGTACCGAGGCTGATTTCGCTTGGGGCGGCAGATAAACCGCCAACTGCATCATGCTTTTACAAACTAATGAATGATGTTCGTAAAAGCCAACTGTGCCGCCAAAACAAACTGCTTGAGATTTCAAAGTAATTGTAGTCATTATGAGTCGCCTAAAAAGTCAACACGGTACGGATGCCTTCGCCTCTGTGCATAATGTCTAGGGCATCATTGATTCGTTCGATCGGCATCACTTCTGTAATCAAATCATCAATGTTGATCTTGCCATCCATATACCAATCAACAATCTTGGGTACCTCTGTCCGCCCCTTGGCTCCCCCAAAAGCGGTGCCCTTCCAGACCCGACCCGTCACTAGCTGAAATGGTCGAGTCTTAATTTCTTGACCAGCTCCGGCCACTCCAACGATCACACTCACTCCCCAGCCTTTGTGGCAGCATTCCAACGCCTGACGCATCAGATTGACATTGCCAATGCACTCAAAGCTATAATCAGCTCCACCATCAGTGAGTTCTACTAAATGAGCCACCAAATCGCCCTCGATTTCGCGGGGGTTCACAAAGTGAGTCATGCCTAGCTTCTTGGCTAGGAGCTGTTTCATGGGATTGATATCGACGCCAATGATTTTGTTAGCTCCCACCATTCTGGCTCCTTGAATGACATTCAACCCGATGCCGCCCAACCCAAAAACTACCACATTCGCTCCTGGCTCAACTTTGGCGGTATTAATAACTGCGCCAATACCAGTGGTGACACCGCAGCCAATATAGCAAACTTTATCAAATGGGGCATCTGATCGAATCTTGGCTAAGGATATTTCCGGTACTACCGTGTAGTTGGCAAAGGTGGAAGTGCCCATGTAGTGATGCAGCATTTTGCCACCGATCGAGAAGCGACTAGTGCCGTTGGGCATTAAACCCTGGCCTTGGGTGATCCGAATTGACTGACAGAGATTCGTTTTACCACTCAGGCAATAACTACAGTTGCGGCATTCAGGCACGTACAGCGGAATAACATGATCGCCTGGTTTTAGCGATTTAACATCAGCGCCTACTTCCACGACGACTCCGGCACCTTCATGACCCAAGATCGCGGGGAAAAGTCCTTCGGGGTCGTCGCCAGAAAGGGTGTAAGCATCGGTATGGCAAACCCCGGTAGCTTTGATTTCGACTAGTACTTCTCCGGCTTGAGGACCCTCTAGTTGAACGGTTTCAATACTGAGGGGCTGGCCTGCTGCCCAGGCGATCGCGGCTTTGACGTTCATGGTTTTATTAAAAAATATGATGTGGTTATGCCAGATTTAACATCTTTGGCCAACTGTTGATACAGATACTCATGAGACTGTAACGTTTATTTACCGTATTTTTTGCCATTTACCGACACAGGCGGTGCACATCCTGAACTTTGATCGCAAGACCTCCATAAGCCAAGTCGAGATAGTGAATTCACTATCTCGACTTGGCTTCAATTAACTATATTATCAATAAGTTCATTTGTAGTTAACGGCAATCACGGTACTTAACATGGTAAACCATGCCACGATGAGCCAGATCGAAGGAATCAACACTTGCACTACCAGAACCCCTGGCAGTCATAGATGAATTCACCCGCATATTCACACTATCGCCACAGGCCGACCAAACATTTGCAACGGTTTCTAAGCTATCGCGCACATTGTAGTCAGTTTCTCCCCGAAAAGTGCGCTGAAAAACTGGGCCACGCTGACCAGCAAAAAAGTATTCAGAACGTAGTTGCGCTGTAGTGTTGGGAGCAACATAGCCGCGATAATCGGCATCATACAAGGAAATCTGGAAACCTTGGGGTACTCGAATCGGAATTGTCAAATTACAGCTCACCCGTTTTTGACTTTTATCAGCTTTGAATTTATCAAATAAAATAGATAATTCTTGGCCATCGGGACTGACATTGACACTCGCTGAACCACTGGGGCAACCGTTCCCACCATAGCCAGCACCCTGAATTGTCACGGCACTACCGGCAAATGCTTGGCCACTGGAGACAAGTAGTAATGTCGCACTGGTCAGCAATGTTTTCAGTAATTTCATGTGTTTATTTCCTATGATTCGTAATTGATTTGTGAGTGTTGGTAATTGCCGAAAGAAGATTAGCGATCGACATATTGGTCATTCGATCGATCTTTTCCATAAGCATTACCCTGTCGTATTATTTTTTGGGCGAAGTGTCTCATCTCATGACTAGAACATCAATGAGACACTTGCGCGGCTATCCTAGTTGACCAACTACCAGAACTAGCGACGGCAGTTCCGGTACTTAATGTGATAGATCATGCCTTTGTGCGAGAGATCGAAAGAGTCAACGCTGGCATTACCTTGACCACTGGCAGTCATCGAAGAATTCACCCGCATGTTCACACTATCACCACAGGCTGACCAAACATTAGCTACTGTTTGCAATCGATCGCGTACATTGTAGTCAGTCTCTCCTCGGAAAGTGCGCTGGAAAACGGGGCCGCGTTGACCAGCAAAGAAGTATTCAGAACGCAGTCTAGCACTAGTTCGGGGAGCAACATAACCTCGGTAATCCGCGTCATACAAAGAGATTTGAAAGCCTTGGGGAACTTTAATCGGGATAGTTAAGTTGCAGCTAACGCGCCGGGTGGCTTTATCCGCAACAAATTTATCAAACAGAATAGATAGTTCTTGGCCATCTGGGCTGACATTCACACTAGCCGAACCGGCGGGGCAGCCATTGCCACCATAGCCAGCACCTTGAATTGTCACTTGACTGGCGGCCAACGCTTGACCGCTGGTAACAGACAGTAAGACAGCACCCGTTAACAATGTTTTAAGTAATTTCATGATTGGATTGTCCGCAATAGTAATTAATGGGAGTTTGGAAATTGCCCAGACATAATCAATTTAAAATCGCCCATGAGAATCTTCCTTACTAAGACTCGATCACAGGAGTTTTAAGTAAGAGAATATTTACAAGTTAGATGCGAATTTTTATAGTGTCTGTAGCACTTATAGCTCCATTGATGGAAAAAGCGATCGAAAAGTTTCCGAGCAATTATTTTTTGTTTACAAAAACTCGCTAAAACTGAATTATGGTCGTTCCAGGTGGCCATTATTAATCCATTACACCTGATTCAGCATCCCATCAAATCATCCAGTCAGGCAAAGAATAAAGTAAAATGGCGAGAATTCTGGCACAAAAACACCCAGCATCCTCACTAACTTTTAGGAATTACTATGAAAAGAGAAAATTTTGCCACTGGCTCCCAATGGGAACCAATTATTGGCTACTCTCGAGCGGTTAAGATCGGCAATCACATCGCCGTCTCCGGTACGACAGGCAGCAATGAACAAGGCGTATTGGCCGATAACGTTTACGACCAAACCGTCCAAGCCCTAAAAAATATTGAAATAGCCTTAGGCAAAGCTGGTGCTAGCCTCCAAGATGTGGTGCGTACCCGCATGTATATGGCTAACATCGCCGACTGGGAAGAAGCAGGTAAAGCGCATGGTGAATTCTTTGGGGAGATTCGACCAGCTACTACAATGGTAGAAGTTAGCCGCTTAATTGACCCTAAAATGCTGATCGAGATTGAAGCTGATGCAATCGTCATCGACACAGTATAAATCTAGTCCAGCTAGTTATTGGCCAAAAATGCCTTAATCTCAGCGGCAGTGGGTTGGGCATCGATCGCCCCCGGTTTTAAGGTTGTTAGAGCACCAGCAGCGGCAGCATAACAAATGATTTGAGCAGCCTGCTGTTCACCGCTACAAAGTTGGTGTACTACAGCAGCCACAAAAGCATCACCAGCTCCGGTCGTGTCTACAGCTGATACCTGAAAAGCGGGGATCTCGCCCGTCTGGTTCCACAGAGAATAACGACAAATATTACCACCATCACTAACAATCACGCCCTGCGCCTGGGGCAGCAAAGTTCGTAATTGGTGGGGGATGGTTTGTTGATACAGCAGCAATGCTTCTTCTTGAGCGAATTTGACAAAATCAGCTACGGCCAGCAGCTCTTTAATGACCTCAACAGCGACGTTAGAATCTGGCCAAAAACTGGGTCGCCAATTGACATCTACGACAATCGATACCCGATGCAGTTGCGCAAGCCGCACAGCTGCCCAAGTAGCAGCTCGGCTGTGCGGATAAGCGAGACTAATGGTTCCCAGCACCAAAAATTGGGCATCAACAAATAATTCCTCAGGGATCCGATCGAGATAAGCATCCGCAAACTGCTCAGTAGACACCGCCCCAAACCCCGCAAAAGTTCGATCGCCATCGATCGATCTTAATACCTGCACCTGCCGAGTAGGAGCGGTCGGATGATACTGTAATCCAAACAAGCCCACCCCTTGAGCTTGTAATTTAGCCGCCAGCGCTTGTCCAGGCGGATCTTCACCTACACAACCAATAAACTGAGCAGCGGTGCCCAGCTTGACCAGGCCACAGGCCACATTTGCTGGAGCACCACCAGCAAGTGCAGTCCAGGACCGCACCTCATCAGCCTCGACTCCCACTTGGTCAGCTAAGAGATCGAATAAGACTTCACCCAAACAAATTACAGTTGACATCACAGACCTGGCAGCTAGCAATATTAGCCGTTACAATTTACAGTATTATAGATGAGTATATATACCAGTTATGAGTGATTCCAAAGTTCAGGCATCAACAAATCTATCCGATCGAGAGATAGAAATTATTACGTTGATTGCTGATGGCCTGACTAATGAAGATATCGCTAACAAGTTAGATATTAGCAAACGAACTGTAGATAACCATATTAGTAATATTCTCAGAAAAACCGATACAGAAAACCGCGTTTCGTTAGTGCGTTGGGCACTGCAATGGGGAAAAGTATGTATTGATGAGGTGAATTGCTGCACCCTGCCCCATGTTCCAAAATCGCCGTAGTTATCAAAAAATTTTAACAATGTTGCTCAAGTCTCGGTGGCGATGGGTGCCCGGACTAGCCGCAGTAACGTTAACCATAGTCTTGCTTAAATTGGGGGTTTGGGCACCATTTGAGCAACTAGCCTATCGCCAAATATTCAGATTACGCGGAATGCACAATCTGGATAGTCGAATTGTAGTAGTGGCGATCGATGAAACCAGCCTACGCGCGGTAGGACAATTCCCTTGGGATCGCCGCCGCTACGTAGAACTATTAAAAAAACTTCGCCAATCTAATCCGCGTGTAGTTGGTTTCACCTTCCCCTTTACCTACGACAGTGCTCTTGATCTAGAGATGAGCAATGGTCACAAAGTGGTACTAGCAGATTGGGATATTCGAGGTATCCCGATTAAATCTAATTCCATATCAGCATCACCCCAGAAAAAATTAGTGGGTCATGTCCAAAGTAACGAAGATTTTGATGGGGTTGCCCGGTCGATTCCTCTCCAACGCCCCGACAATCAGCAAAATGCCTTTGGGATAGAGGTGGTTCGGGCTGCCCAGTATCACCCCCCCACAATAGAAAAGTCTACATCCAACGATTTGTTGATCAACTGGGGTAGTTCTGCCGAAGCCATTAAAACCTATTCGGTGGCTGACGTAATGCGCCCAAACTTCAAGCTCAATCTTTTAAACAAAAAGATCGTGTTGGTAGGAGTCACCGCCAAAGGAATTGATCAAGTAGGGACACCATTTGACCGCTATAGTGGTAGCAGTAAGGTCTACCTGCAAGCCACAGTCATCGATAATCTTCTCAACAAGAGAAGTCTCCAGACTTGTCCAGAACCACTGTTTATTCTCTGCTTAGTGCTCTTTAGCCCACTTCTGAGTTGGCAACTCAGTTATCATAGTCATGGTCGCCGACTAGTAGCTGTTTTACTGATGGGCAGCGGCTGGATATTGCTGGCTACTGTTGGTTTACACTTCAATTATTTGATCTTAGTAGCATTGCCAATTGCTTTTATTGGAATGACTGGAACGGCAGTAGCTGTCAGCGAAAAGTTTTACGTAGATTCTTTAATCGATCGACAGATTCTGCAACTCTGGCAAGCCCATCAAGTTGATCTAATTAATCATCAACAGACCCAACTAGATTATCCTAGCCTGCCCTCCTTCGCCAGAGTCTCTAAACTAGCAGCGATGGCTGCTGATTTTGGACGAGCACAATCGGCACAGGCCGCAATTGCTCATAGCCTATCACTCGGACTAGTAGCAACCGAACTAAATGGCAACGTCTGGTTTTGCAACCCGGTCGCCACTCGCTTACTCCAAACCAATGTCGGAGAAAATATTGATCAGTGTTTAGTCCCTAAATGGTTGAGTGCCGCAGAATGGCAAACCTATCTCCACAACCTGAATAATTGCAACTACATTACTCCACGCGAATTTCAGCAAGGAGAACAGTTTTTTGTGTTGAAGGTCGAGCCATTACTCAACTGGCAGTTTCTCCAACGGGATATTGATGATGGGAAGGACATTTTAGACTTGACAGTAGTATCAGGAGTACTCCTGGTAATTGAGGAAATCACAGCAAGCAAACGCTTACAGTCACTGATGCTAGACGTGGAAATTAAACGTCGCCGAGAACTAACCAAGCAAAATATTGCTCTCAACAAAGCCAGACAGCTAGCTGAATCGGCCGCAAGTATCAAAAGTGCCTTTTTAACTAATATGAGTCACGAAATTCGCACTCCCATGAATGCGATCGTCGGTTTAACTAACCTCTTGCTCGAAACTCCTTTGAACCACGAGCAAAAAGACTTTGTGGCAACTATTCAAGTTAGTGCTGATCATTTACTCAAGATCATTAATGAGATTTTGGATTTCTCGAAACTGGAATCCGGTGAGATGCAGTTAGAATCGATCGCCTTCAACCTTAGCCATTTAATCGAGCAGGTGGTAGAAATTTTGGCCAATAGTGCCCACCACAAAGGGCTAAATTTAAGCTATTGGATAAATCCTCACACCCCGTTCATGGTGAAGGGAGACCCGACCCGCCTCAATCAAATTCTAATTAATCTGATTGGCAATGCGATCAAATTCACTGACCAAGGAGGAATCACAATCGATGTCCAAGCCAGCGTCAATGATCCATCTCAGATCAAAATTTCGGTGGCCGATACTGGCATTGGGATTTCTGCTGCCAATCAGGAACGGATTTTTCAATCTTTTTCCCAAGCAGATGCCTCCACCACTCGCAAGTACGGAGGTACTGGTTTAGGGTTAGCCATCTGTCAGCAATTACTCAAGCTAATGCATGGTGAAATTGGTCTAGAAAGCACAGTTAATCAAGGCTCAACTTTTTGGTTTAAGGTGCCCCTCATGCCGCTATCAATGCCCACCCAAATTCAACATCAAATCCTTCACCAAGTAACAATTTTAATTGTAGACACCTGGCCGCACCAACTCCAGTCGTTAGCTGAAAATACGATCCAGTGGGGCATGGTGCCAATCACTAGTAACTCTTTCGATCTCGATATTTTGGCCAACTATTCACCACAAATTGCCGTGATTGATTGGAAAAAAGGTGGATCTCATCAATTGATCGAAAAAATTCTGGAACGACAGATTCCGGTGATTGTAATGACAACGTTCGATCGATACGAATCAGCTCAGACTAAATTAGGCGATCGGGTCAGCTATCTATTTAAGCCCATCAAACCGTTGCGGCTCAATAACTCGTTGCAAGAAAAATTAACCCATAGCGCCCCCATCGACAACAGCGAAGAGTTATTCGAGCCGCCCGACTCTGGTCCGCTCCGCTCTCACAACAACCTGGCTCACATCAACATCCTCCTCGCTGAGGATAACAAAATCAATCAAAAAGTCGCCCTGCGACAGTTAGCCAAACTCGGTTATCAGGTGGATGTGGCCAATAACGGCCAGGAAGTTTTAGACAAGATCAATCATAAATACTATGAATTAATTTTGATGGATTGCCATATGCCAATTCTGGATGGTTACACCACCACCGAAGCCATCCGTCAATTACCAACGCCGCACAGTCAGCAAACCGTAATTATTGCCTTGACCGCCAGCGTGATGGAATCGGATATGGAATATGCTTTATCGGTAGGAATGAATGACTTTCTTTCTAAACCAGTAAAGATTGAACAGTTACAGCAAATGATTGAAAAATGGCTGATTACCTAAATTACAGTTGATCTGCGCCCAGATAAACCAAGAACCAACAATTGGAACGATCGGCATCCCACGTTATCATAATAGAAACCTGCTCAAACTTTATCGACTATGCAAAACGCTATGAAAAAGCACAGAAGACGTCCTTTTTTTTTGCGTTTATTTTTGCTAGGGTTTTTGGGAGCAGCTATTTTCACCTTATTCCCCCGCACTAAAGTATTGTTGGGATTGAGGTATGATCCACAGCATTCACCGGTATTACAACTCGCGGCGCTCCCAGCTATCGATCGAGCACAAAGCTTAAACGACATTATTGTCCAACAAGGTAATTTACTAGAAGTTAGTAGAGCGAAATATGTACTGGCCAGTGACTTAATTCAGCAAGAACAAGGTTCTAAAGCACTCCAGTATCTGGATAATTTGGAAAAAGAATATCCGCTGCTGGCTCCCCAAATTTTATTTAAACGGGCAGCAGCTTACGAACTAATGGGGAAAAAAGCTGCTGTCAACCAGAATTTGAAGCAGTTGGCAGCTAGCTATAGTAATTCGCCAGTGGTGGTAGAAGCTTGGGAACGCTTAGGTCACCAAGATGAGAAGTTTTGGGAGCAGGCGCTAAAGAAGTTTCCCTCCTATCCTCGCTCTTTGAGCATTATTCAAAATATGATCGATCGCAATCCCAGCAATATCGATCTAATGCTGACCTATCTGCGCAATGGGGGCACTCGCACCCGCAAAGGATTAGAAATTGCCGATGGGCTGAGCACCGAGCACATCAATAAACTCCAGCCCGATAACTGGCGATTGCTGGCTGAAACCTATCTAAAAAATGGCTTGCCCGAACGAGCCACCGTCGCCCTCAATCGATCGCCGCAAACTGCTGAAAATTTGCTGTTACTTGGTCAAACGGCCAGAGGCATCCAAAAAGTACCAGCAGCCAAGACGGCTTATCAAGAATTAGTAGCCAAACATCGCCAAGCGCCAGAAGCTGACCAAGCTCTGCTGGAATTAGCCGAATTATCGGCCAATCATGCCGAGGCCATTTCTTACCTAGACAAACTGATTCCCCAGAGCGATTCACCGCTAGCCGCCACCGCCCTAGCCCGCAAAGCCCTACTGCTCGAAAAAAACCAGGCCGCTGTCCAACAGATCGAAGCGGAGATTATTCAGAGGTTCCCCAAGTCCGAAGCCGCTGCTGGTCTACGCTGGGAGAGAGCCTTAGCCCAAGCAGTTCAAAAAAACTATGCTAAAGCCTGGAGCATCGCCAAATCGATTATCGGTAATAATATTCCCGATAACCGCTACAGTGCCCGCGCCTCTTTTTGGATTGGCAAATGGGCACAATTGCTTGGCCGGGAGGAAGATGCCAAAACAGCATTTACCTACACCCTCTCGAAATACACCCAGTCATACTACAGTTGGCGAGCTGCTAAATATTTGGGTTGGGATGTTGGAGACTTTGCCACCATCCGTTCCCTCACACCGCCGATCCAAAAAAATCAGGCTAACCGGCCACTGCCGATCGGCTCAGCAGAACTCAAAGAGTTGTACCAAATTGGTGCTTATCGCGATGCCTGGATACTATGGCAAAATGAGTTTCCCGATCAAGGCCATTATTCTGTGACCGAGCAATTCACCGAAGGCTTGCTTCTCAAAGGCTTAGAGCGTTATCAATTAGCCCTAGCCAAGGTTTCGCAACTAGAAAAGCGCGAATTGCCCGCCGAGCAGGAACAGTATCGAATTGTCCGCCAACATCCCAACCATTGGTCAGCGCTCTATCCGTTAGCCTATCTGGAAGATATCCAGGCAGCTGCTAGCCAACAAAAAATCAACCCACTATTAGTAATTAGTATTGCTCGTCAAGAATCTAAATTCGATCCAGAAACCCAATCCAGTGTGGGAGCATTAGGACTGATGCAAGTGATTCCCCCCACGGCTCAGTTTGCCGCTGCCAAAATCAACTTGGCCACCTATTCCCTCACAAATCCAGCTGATAACATCAAGTTAGGTACTTGGTATTTAGCCTATGTTCATGATCAAGAAAAAAATGATTCTCTCTTAGCTGTCGCTGGCTATAATGCTGGCCCTGGCAATGTCAGTAAATGGGTGACCGAACTAAGCATTACCGATCCTGACGAGTTTGTCGAAAGAATTCCCTTTGATGAAACCCAAGGCTATGTACGCAATGTGTTGGGCAACTACTGGAACTATCTACGAATTTATAATCCCAATATCTCGCAAAAAATGTCTAAATTTCTGGCTGACTACGCCCCGACCCCCACAAAATCATGATCATTAGACCCTTACCAGTACGCATCTTTCATTGGCTTAATTTGATCGCTCTTTGGGGCATGATCGGCAGCGGCCTACAAATTTATAATGCTAATCCGGTATTTGGTGGCCGGGAAGGCTTCCATCTACCAGGCATTTTTTTGCTGGGGGGCTGGCTAGCGGGTGCGCGTAACTGGCACTTTACGCTGATGTGGATTTTTGGTCTGAATTTGTTGGCTTATGGTTTATATGTATTGTTTAGTCAGCGCTGGCGGCATTATTTTGTCCAAAAACAGGATCTGAAGGCTTTACAAGCCAGCAAAAATCCACAGCGGCGGCAGTTTGCTTGGCATCGGTTGGCCTATACAGTTATTATTCCAGTGTTGTTGCTATCGATCGCCACTGGTCTGGCGATGTATCAACCGGCGCAGTTCTATTGGCTAACAGAATGGTTTGGGGATTGGCAGTCACTGCGAATTATTCATTTTTTAGCGGTGCCCACTTTCATTATTTTTGCGATTATTCATAGCTCGTTGGCGCTAAATATTGGCAATGGGGTGTTGGCAAAGGCGATATTTGCAGTGCCAGGAAAGGAATCAAAGACTGCGGTATTAGTCGATCGATCACCAGAATAAACAGTAGGTAAGTAGTTCGATCGACAATCACAATCCTAGTAATTTATATCAATTCTTCAGCCAGCCAAAAATATCGCCAACCGTCAAAGATAGGCCAGCCGCAAATCCTGGCATCGGTAACTGGCTGTTAGGCTCATCCAAAATAGCAAATTGATTATGGAGTTCGCCAATAAAAACGGACTCGTCTTCGGGGTTAATCAACCAACCCATCTGCGATCCATGATCTAAGCAGTGCCGGATGTTCTTCAAAACTTTGGTAGCACTCTGGTCTGGTGACAGAATTTCAATTGTCCAATCCGGGGCGATCTCAAAAGCATTAGCAATTTTGCCGTTGGCTAAACGCGGAATTCTGTTTTTTTGGAATACCACCACATCTGGTACTACTGAGCGCCCGCCAAAAGTGCAACGTAGTTCTGGAAAGGCTTGGGCAATTCCTTGATTATTCAGAATTGGACTAATGATCAGCAACAGCTCTCGCTGAATGAGGCTGTGTTGTCCTTGCGGCATGGGTTTTTGAATTACTTGATTATCGATGTATTCACTAGCGGGTTTGGTCTCTGGCAGTTGCAGAAACTCGGATAGACTAATTCCTTTGATTTGGGTGGAAGTCATTGCTACTGGTTCAGTGAGTACAACTATTCTATGCGATCGATACCTATCAAAGGCTTGCAACACCAAGTCGGAAATCCAGCTATTTTTTGCAGTGGCGACTATTACAAGTTGTTGGGAAAAGATGCCGATCGATATCAGATTTTTTAGACTGGACTCATCGGCCTAAACGCTTCATCTGGGAGGATTAGACCGATCCAATCAATCTAACTAATTTGTTATTAGCCCTGATGGTGGTAATTATGCAATCACTCGAACTCAAGATTCCACCGCCAATAATTGCGGTTCTAATCGCCATCGCTATGTGGGGAATCTCTTTGATCACCCCATTGCTTACAGTCTCCACAACCTATCGAGTACCCCTCGCCATTACGATCGCCGTGGTAGGCGGTGTCTTAATGGTCGCCGGTAATATATCTTTCCGCCAAGCAAAAACAACTGTCAACCCAATGAAGCCAGAGTCGGCTAGCTCTTTGGTTAGCTCCGGCATTTACCGATTCACCCGCAATCCCATGTACTTGGGGGTTTTGATCGTTCTGATGGCGTGGGCTGTTTTTTTGTCATCGCCCTGGGCATTATTTGGCCTATTAGCCTTCTTTCTTTACATCGAACGCTTCCAGATTGCACCCGAAGAAAGAGTACTTTTCAGACTCTTTGGCACCGATTACACCACTTACCAGGCAAAGGTTCATCGTTGGCTTTGATGCCTGACCCTTTCACCTCCGGGCAAAGGAGCTTCACTTTATGTCTAGCGCAAATCTAATTCGGTTAGGCGGACTTGCCGCAATTATGGCGGGAATTTTGCGGGGCGTTAACTCGTTTTTACCTAGCTTCCCTGATACGACGATTGAACTTCTTTACCTCCTGACCGATATATTCATCCTATTTGGAATGATCGGCTTATACGGTTTTCAGCATCAAGAATCTGGGTGGTGGGGATTTTTTGGATTCTTGCTATCGATCATTGGCATTGCCGTGATTCGGACTGGCACCATCTCTGGGGTCAAAATGTATGCGATCGGAGCCTTAATATTCGCTGTAGGTCTAAGCTTATTTGCGATCGGCTCTTGGCTAGCCGGTAAGCTACCTCGGTGGATGTCTGTTTTTTGGATACTTTCGACCATCATCGGGTTCATCGGCTATTTCGTGCCGGGTTTGAACACATTGTTTGTCGTATCTGGAGTACTCTTTGGTGTTGGTTTTGCGGGTGCCGGTTTCCAGGTATGGTCATTAATTAAGTAAGCAACTACTAGCGTAGTGGTGATGATCGATCGCCTTCCACAGACTCAGAATTTTGTCATTTTTATCGACATTGTATGACTCGATGTTCAAGTTTTTGATGAGAGAGTATTATCTGAACGACATAATGAGGGTTTCAGCCGTTGTCATTGAGGCAGTCAATAACGGAAAATAAGAGTTTCAGACTCCAACTTTGAAAAACTTGAACATCGAGTATGATTAAGTTGCGGCGTATAGCAGAGCAGCCTTGAGATCGTCTAATTCTAGATCAGGCATGTCTTCTAATATTTCTTTTGCAGTCATTCCGGCGGCGAACAGCTCTAAAATGTCTAAGACGCGAATTCTCATGCTGCGTATGCAGGGGCGACCGCCACATTGAAGGGGATTGATGGTTATTCTTTGGAGTAGTTCTGACATTAGGTATAATCGCGTTCCTATGCATTTAACGTAATACTTATCTTAGTTATCCAATGATGAGACCGTTACCAATCCGCCTGCTATTGTATCTACCTGTAGTTTATATCCGCGTAGTAAACTCATTCCAACTAGCGGATCTGTCTCTGCGGCATTTATTTCAATATCTCGAAACTGTCCATCCCAAATGATTGTGGCATCATAGATATCGAAGATAGTTTCGCTACCATCGCCCAATGTTGCCCGATCACGATAGCTCCAAGGCAGATCAAGTTCGACAATTATTGCTATGGGTAAGCTTAAGAAACCTGAAAAGCCAGTATCAATAACTGCATCGGCAGATTTAAGGTTTCTGGGTTTGCCAACGGTTACGTTTATTATGGCCTCAAAGCTGTTATTTACGAATCCTTGCATCATAAAGTGTCTTTAAGACTCCGTGCGCCGAAGCGATGAACTGCGCGATGGCCGATCCTGACTACCCAGGTTTGTGAATCAGGGCAATGTTCTAGGAGTTTTCGAGTGGCGGTCATGGTGTCGTCGGCTAGTTCAAAGGTGCCGGTGTCGATATCGATCGCAACTATTTTACCGTGGTTGTCTCCTTCAACTTGAGATCGTATTTGGGATTCATAAATTTCATCGCCACGGCGAGCAAATTCTTCTTTGCTGTAGCGGGGTTGTCTTTGGTGAAACCTCTCCTCTGGAGAAACTGTCATGGGTTTGACCTTGTTCTAGATTCTATTCTTTATTTTAGCTTGATCGATCGCACCCCAGGATGTCAGTAGTAGCTTAGTGGATTAGTTCTCGTGCTTGATTTGCTAATTTATGGAAACGCTCTAGAATTTCGTTGACGAATGTTTCCCCGTTGATGGGATGGGCTAATGCAGAAATAGCGGCATCAATTTTCTGTTGCACATCTTTGACCCAGGCTGTATCAGTGCGTTCAGCTTGACTGCACCGTAGGCGATCGTCCTCATCCAGCAGCCGGATAGCAATTTCAAAGATTTCTTCGGCGGAGTAATGCTTTTCAGCTTGGAGTTTGGTTTGAATGAATTGCTCTTGGTTAGGGTTTAGGCCGATGCTCATGAGCAGCCTTAATCATAATATTTCCATTGTAATCTAAGTTTTGGTGAAGCCATTTTTTTATTCCACTGATTCATTTACGACTTACTGCAATAATCAATTGACAACACTTGCTTAAATCTAATAGCCACTTTGATCCATAGTGTGTAGTGTGACACACTCGGACTTTTATATGCTATAACTAGTATTATAATAATTGATCAACCGACATGTTACCAATTCCACCTGAGTTTAGTCATTCTTTAGATCGCGCATTGGGCTATATTGCATTTTCTTCATTATCGATAAACAAAGGATTATACGGGGAATTAGGTAAACAACTAGGCAAAGTAGGAGCTAAGAAAATAGAAGAAATTGGCAAAGTTATTCGTAATAAATTGCAAGGACAACAGGCTGAAAATATGTTGCAAGAATCGCCTGAAAAATTGGAAAATACTGTGACCCAATTACTGCAAGACCCAGAATTAAAAGCTAAGGTTAAATCATTATTATGGGATAGTGTAGTTGTTGGTATTTCTGGAGGTAGTTGCTCAGGAAAAACATGGTTAGCAAATCAGTTTAAGAAGCATTGTAGTGAAACTGTCTGCTTATTTGGTTTAGATGGATATTATAAAGAAAGCAATTACGTAAAAAATCTACAATATACTCATGATAATCCTAAATCCATTGACATTAGTAGTGCTGTATTTGATTTGGGACAATTGAAAGCAGGTCAGGAAGTTGAAATTCCAACATATGATTTCCAAAATGAAATACAAGATGGCTACCGTTCTTGCAAACCTTCTCCAATAATAATTGTAGAAGGAATTTTTGCATTTTACGATCCATTATTGCTAGATATGTTTGATCTCCGGATTTGGGTGGAAGCTGATGATATTAGACGATACGACAGACGTTTAACAAGAGATGTAGATGACAGAAATATACAGGATCTAGAAAAGATTAAAGATGGCTACCGTCAGAATGTTCAACCTGGGTATCAGAAATTTATCGAACCATATAGAAAAGAAGCTGACTTTATCATACAAAATAATAACCAATGCGCCACTACTCCAAGAGGATTAGATGTACTACTGCGAGGAATTGAACAATTATCTTACCAAAAATCAAAATAATTATGACTAACAGGAGTGTCGAACTGTTAGGGGCTTGACCATATTTTAAGATTCAAGTCTTTATTTTAGATTGATTAATTTAATCCATAAACATTGAGCAAATCAACTAAATTTTACTAGCCACCCAAAGTTTTCATAAATCTCTTCAAGCCACTGAAAATCCCCGCTGCTGTTGCCGGAGCCGACTCCTCATCCCCCGTCAAGATCCTGTCCAACTCATCACCCAACGGCTTGCAACTCCGCAATCACCTAATATTCCTCATCCTGCATCCGCCACACCTACCACTGCCCCGGAAAACACCGATAAATCGCCACCTCATCCGACAGCAGCCCGATATAGTACGCCGTCGTCAAAGTCTTATTAAACCTGTCCCGTAGCTGCCGCGCCGCATATCCAATCCCCACAATCGCCGCATCCTCCAACCTCGGCAACAACAAAATCACTGGCCGATCTGCCGCTACCCCGCAAAGCTTCTCAATCTGCTCCACCTCCACTACCCACATCACTAATTTGAAACCCCGCCTCCGACCAATCTCGCCGCGCCGATCCCGCTGCCCCCGTAAGACCATGTTTCTATCAAATGCTGACAGCACCTGATTCTTGGCATTGTCTGAGGCCAAACACTTACAAACTAAAGCAGCCACATCCGATCGACAGATGCTCCCACATGAGTATCCAGCGTCAACACCCCATTCCCCGTCACTGGCTCCGATTACTCTCGATTGAACCGTGCTCACCAATGCCCCGAATTGTAACGTAATAATTTTTTCTACCCAGTTTTTTTGGATAGCTCCAGAGATGTTCGATACAATATCAGATGCCCCAAAGGAGCCGATATTTTATGAATCAGAGTCAGCGTAGGAGTATGTCATAACTATGGGAAAACCAACCGGCTTTATCGAATATCAGCGGGAAGTCTCCTCCGAGCTGTCGCCAATCGATCGCATTCACAATTGGGACGAGTTTCATTTAGCCCTGCCCGATGACAATCTGCGCAACCAAGGCGCACGCTGCATGGATTGTGGCACGCCCTTTTGTCATACTGGCAATTTGATCGGCGGGATGGCCAGCGGCTGCCCAATCAATAATTTGATCCCCGAGTGGAATGATTTGGTGTATCGAGGATTGTGGCGGGAAGCGCTCGATCGGCTGCATAAGACTAACAATTTTCCCGAATTCACTGGCCGGGTCTGTCCCGCTCCTTGCGAGGGTTCTTGCGTCTTAAGCATTCATAATCCCGCCGTCACCATCAAAAATATTGAACATGCGATCGTTGACAAAGGCTGGGAAGAAGGTTGGATCGTCCCCGCACCGCCTGCCAAGCGCACTGGTAAAAAAGTAGCCGTGGTGGGTTCTGGACCCGCCGGACTCTGTGTGGCGGCGCAACTCAATAAAGCTGGCCATTGGGTAACTGTGCTGGAAAGAGCCGATCGACCGGGCGGATTGCTGATGTATGGCATTCCCAACATGAAATTAGAAAAAGAACAGGTGGTATTGCGCCGTCTGAAATTATTAGAAGCCGAGGGCGTGAAATTTCAGTGCAATGTGGAAGTAGGCAAAGACCTCTCTACCGCTGATTTACGCAAAGATTTTGATGCGGTGGTGCTTTGTACTGGAGCCACTAAACCACGCGATTTGCCGATCGAGGGGCGGCAGTTGCAGGGGATTCACTTTGCAATGGATTTCTTGACTGCCAATACTCAGGCTGTTTTGGACAATAGCCCCAACAGTAAATACATTTCGGCGGCTGGCCAAGATGTGGTGATTATTGGTGGCGGTGATACGGGTACCGACTGCGTGGGTACCTCTATTCGGCATGGCTGTAAGAGTGTGACTCAACTCGAAATTATGCCCAGTCCCCCGCTGACCCGGGCGGCTGACAATCCCTGGCCAGAGTGGCCGAAGGTCTACAAAATGGACTATGGTCAAGAGGAAGCAGCAGCCAAATTTGGTAGCGATCCCCGGGCTTATCTCACGACTGCCACCAAGTTTGAAAGCGATGACCAGGGCAATGTCACTGGTATCCACATTGTGCAGGTGCAGTGGGAGAAAAACGAGAAAGGTCAATTTGTGCTGAAACACATTGCTGGCACGGAGCGAGTTTTACCTGCCCAGTTGGTACTACTCGCGATGGGCTTCCTTGGTCCAGAACAGCCGCTGCTCGATGATTTGGGCGTGGAGCGCGATGCCCGCAGCAATGTGAAGGCTGAATATGATAAATACACCACCAGCATTCCGGGGGTATTTGCGGCTGGAGACTGTCGGCGCGGTCAGAGCTTAGTGGTTTGGGCTTTCAATGAAGGTCGCGGTGCTGCTCGGGAGTGTGACCTATACCTAATGGGTAGTACTGATTTGCCTTGAGCTAATATTGTATTAGTTGCTGGTAAGAGAAAAGACCGATAACGAAACTAGTGAGCTGTTAGTACGCTCGGGTTAGTGATCGAGTCGATGTTATTACCCGAGCTGGTGAAATCGAATTGAATTTAGATGATGGACGGCGGCTGAATTTATTGCAGAAATTTATTAGGAGAGTTAACTAAGATGGATACTTCACCTCAAACTGCTTACGAAAATCTTCAACTTCTAGAGCGAGTAAACCCTGAGAAAAGTGCCATCTACCGACAGCTCGCACAAGAGGTTTTGGCTAATCCAGAAGTCAGTCTGACTCTGCGGCAAGCGATCGCCGATCAGCTCAGTGAAGCTAACCATCTGCTGGCTACCAAGTCGGCTAATGACGACGACAGCTACTAGTTTTTAGCGCTAATTCTGACTGGTATCCGGCTCTAGTTCGGAAAACCGCACCAAATATGCTTCAAATCCCTTTAGCACTCCAGCCCAGAGAGTGCTAAATTTTTTATGGAATGTCTAAGCTAAATTAAATAAATTCATATGTCGAAAATAGTAGTCTTTGATGAAGAAGCACGTCGTTCGCTAGAGCGGGGCGTAAATGCCTTAGCAGATGCTGTCAAAATCACCTTGGGGCCAAAGGGTAGAAACGTACTATTAGAGAAGAAATTTGGCGCTCCACAGATCGTCAACGATGGTAATACTGTTGCTAAAGAAATTGAACTCAGTGATCCTTTAGAAAACACTGGTGCGCGACTGATTCAAGAAGTAGCCTCCAAAACTAAGGATTTGGCTGGTGATGGTACAACTACTGCTACCGTCCTGGCGCAAGAGATGATTCGTGAAGGTCTGAAGAACGTGGCGGCTGGGACTAACCCGATCGGCATTAAGCGCGGCATGGACAAAATCGTCGTTAAGCTAGTTGAAGAAATTGCCCGGGTAGCCAAGCCGGTGGAAGGCCAAGGTATTTCTCAGGTCGCTACTGTTTCGGCTGGTAACGACACTGAAGTTGGTGACATGATCGCGGAAGCGATGGCTAGGGTAACGAAGGATGGCGTAATTACCGTCGAAGAATCCAAGTCGCTTTCCACCGAAATGGAAGTTGTGGAGGGGATGCAGATCGATCGCGGTTATCTATCTCCTTACTTCATTACCGACAATGAGCGGATGACGATCGAGTACGAAAATTGCTTGATTTTGATCGTCGATAAGAAAATTGGTTCGATCCAAGAATTAGTAGGTGTATTGGAAAAGGTGGCTCGTGCTGGCAAGCCGCTTTTAATCATTGCTGAAGATGTGGAAGGCGAAGCCCTGGCTACCTTGGTTGTTAACAAGGCTAGAGGCGTGTTGAACGTTGCTGCGATTAAGTCTCCGGGCTTTGGTGAACGCCGTAAAGCGATGTTGCAAGATATTGCGATTCTGACTGGTGGTCAAGTAATTTCCGAAGACATCGGTTTGAGCTTAGACACCGTTGAAATTGAAATGCTCGGTCAGGCTGCTAAAATCTCGATCGATAAAGACAGTACTACCATCGTCGCTGATGGCAACCACAAGGAAGACGTGCAAAAGCGCATCGTCCAACTGCGTCAACAAATGATTGATACTGAATCGGACTACGACCAAGAAAAACTCCAAGAGCGGATTGCTAAATTGGCTGGCGGGGTAGCAGTCATTAAAGTTGGTGCGGCTACTGAAACCGAACTTAAAGACCGCAAACTACGCTTAGAAGATGCTTTGAACGCGACGAAAGCCGCGATCGAAGAAGGCATCGTTCCTGGTGGTGGTACAGCTTTGATTCACTTAGCTCAGAAAATTGAAGGCTTCAAGGCTGGGCTAGATGCTGAAGAAATGATCGGTGCTGATATCATCGCTCGTTCTCTTGCTGCTCCACTGCGTCAGATTGCAGACAATGCTGGTGCAGAAGGTGCGATTGTGGTTGAAAAAGTTCGTGAAACTGAATTCAACATTGGTTACAACGCAGCTACCAACAAGTACGAAGACCTGATTGCGGCTGGGATTATTGATCCTGCTAAGGTAGTACGTTCTTCCTTGCAAAACGCGGTATCGATCGCCGGTTTAGTCCTGACGACTGAAGCATTAGTAGTGGAAAAGCCTGAACCTAAGTCCGCTGCACCTGATATGGGTGGTATGGGCGGCATGGGTGGCATGGGCGGCATGATGTAAGATTGCCCACTCATTGATCAGTTCAGTTCATTTACTGATTAACTAGCAGGCGAATTAATCGCCTGCTTTTTTGTGCCAAAAATTCCCGATTAAACATCATTACTGCTGTATAAAAGAATTGGACATGTAACAGTAAAATTGTTTCAGTGAGCAGTACGCAGGATGTTACAAAAATTTCGTGGTAGCGGCATAATTATTAGTTTATTGGTTCTAACCGCCTGCCATCCAGCGCCGCCTGTGGATATTGCTATTCTTCCTGTTGCTAGTAATACTCCAACTCCGGTAGCTAAGATACCAGCTGTGCAGCCCAATTTGATGGCCGCTACGGTCGTTGATACCTATCAAGATGCCCTTAGTGTGGCTGCTGCAGCTCGCACCATTAGTGAGTCGGCTCTGACTCGGGAAGACTGGAATTTGGTGACTAATCAGTGGCAAGATGCCCTGAAATTGCTCCAGTCGGTGCCCAAAAACAGCCCTAATTATCGACAAGCTGTCGGTATACTGCCACAGTATCAGCAAAGGATGAGCCAAGCTCGCCAAAAAGCTGCAACTTTCCAGGAACCAGTGCCGAAAGTTGATTTATCGCTTATTCCCGTCGAGAACTCTAATTCTTTCTCAATTCCAATTATTAAAAAATTGGACAATATTCCAGTCATTGAAGTGACTTTAAATGGCCAACAGAAATTTCAAATGCTACTAGATACTGGTGCCAGTCGTACTTTACTGACCAGAGCGATGGCTAATCAGCTACAATTACAGGCTTCCGGGAAAACCACCGCCAAAACAGCTAGTGGCATCAGCGAGTTTGATATCGTTGAACTCCAATCGGTGCAATTTGGCCAGGGAGTAACCAACAATATCGCAGTATCAGTGGGCAAAAACGAGCTGAATTATGGTCTGTTGGGTCACGATGTTTATAAAGGTTATGACATTACCCTTAAAGAAGACGTGATTCTCTTTAATAAACGCAAAAATCGTTAAAACGTGAATTGAGACGTTCGATCGTTATAGGCAATTTCTTCTAACACAAAGTCTAAATTGGCGTGAGGGTTCGGGATAACGTGGTAGCTGTATAGTAGTTCTTCGTCAATGCCCTGACACACTTTGCGGATGGCTTCTACGCCGGCAGCCACTGCAACTTGCACTTCCGAAACTGACCCGCGCACGATCGGCGTGTAGCGCATACTGCTAACTTTTTCGTAGCCGACTAGCGTGACCCGAGCGGCTTTAACCATAGCATCGGCGGCGGCAAGTGCCGGAGGCAGACCTTTGACTTCAATCATCCCAAGTGCTGCTGGCATTATTTGTTGTCCGTCCCAAAAATATAGTTAATGATGTAGCCAATACCGACCTTAGCATACCGAATTTAGGTAACACAAGATGCAAAATGATGCATTTCATCTGCTTATGACGGGGATAAATTTTTGGCATTGTTATTCCCACTAATTTTCCGTAACTTATATAGAGAACTCATCTCTGGAAATTTTGCCATGCTCGCTGCCCCTTCAATCGCAAACAAAACTTGGCAGTGGCGCGGTCACTCCATTAATTATCAGCAACAGGGCGAGAAGGGTCGGGCTGTTTTATTAGTACATGGTTTTGGTGCTTCGGTAGGGCATTGGCGCAAAAACATCCCGGTGCTAGCTGAACATTGCCGTTGCTTTGCGATCGATCTCATTGGTTTTGGAGCTTCAGCTAAGCCCACGCCGGGTCAAGAAATAGACTACACCTTTGAGACTTGGAGTGCCCAAATTAGGGACTTTGGCCGGGAAGTTGTCGGGGAACCAATGTTGTTGATTGCTAATTCGATCGGCTGTGTGGCGATTATGCAAGCGGCGGTGGATGAACCAGCGCTGGTGCAAGGGGTGGCGCTGTTGAATTGTTCTTTGCGGTTGCTGCATGAGCGCAAGCAAGCTACTCAACCGTGGTTTAAACAAATTGGGACGCCAATTGTGCAGCAGGTTTTGCAGAATAAAGCGATCGGCAACTTTTTCTTCAAGCAGTTGGCGCAGCCGAACACTGTCAAAAATATTCTGCGGCAGGCTTACGGTCGGGCGGAGTCGGTGACTGATGAGCTGGTGGATATTTTGATGAAACCAGCGGCGGATCCGGGGGCGGCAGATGTGTTTTTGTCTTTTACGGCCTATTCTCAGGGGCCGTTGCCGGAGGATTTATTGCCGTTGTTATCTTGTCCGGCGCTGATTATTTGGGGGGAAGTTGATCCGTGGGAGCCGATCGCGTTGGGTCGAGAATTTGCTAATTATCCAGCTGTGCAGCAGTTTATTGCTTTACCGGGGGTGGGTCATTGTCCGCAGGATGATGCGCCGGAGTTGGTAAATCCGATTTTAGTTAAATGGGTTGAGAGTTTTGCGGCTACTGCTTAATCTTGTTATTCTCTCGACCGCGCCAGATAATCTTAGATATAAGCTGTGTTTTAGGGGGTTGCATGGTTAATACTCAAGTCCGCTCCATTACTATTGATGACTATCACCGGATGATTAAGACTGGCATTATTCATGAAGGAGAACGTATTGAATTAATTTCAGGGCAAATCTTTAATATGGCAGCTAAAGGAACTCGACATACTGTTGCGACTACTGAATTAATGAGTGAATTGCTTCTACTCTTGGGACGCAGAGCTAAAATTCGTTGTCAAGACCCGATTACTTTGCCCAATAATAGTGAACCAGAGCCGGATATTGTGATTGCTAGGTTGCGGGAAGATAATTATCTAGATAGTCATCCTACACCTGCCGATATCATTTTGGTAATTGAGGTTGCTGATTCTACTTTGAGCTTCGATCGAAATACGAAAGCTCCTTTGTATGCCGCAGCAGGAATTAGTGAATATTGGGTTGTGAATTTAGTAGACGATCGATTAGAAATTTACAGTCAACCAGAAAGTGATATTTACACTAATATCCAAGTTGTCTTGCCACCTCGATCGATTCACCTACCCCAGTTTCCAGAAATTAATTTGGACATTTCTGTGATCTTTCCACCAAAAAAAGTGTGAGTCAAATGAGGAAAATAAAGTCTTTTATTGCTTGGTTAGATCGTAGAGATTTTAGTGAAGGAGAAAACTTTTTAATCAAAGCAATTCTCTCAACAGAAAAGATACGCGATCGATCCAAAATCCCACAAAGCAGCAGCCATTATTAAAAGCCGATCGATCAAAAAAATGTCAAATTTTATCTAAAAGTTGTCGCCGTTTTTGTTCAAATTCATACTCCGTAACCAATCCATCAATCCGCAATTGTTCCAGCTGCCTAATGCCTTCGATCGCATTGTTGACCGGATTAGCTGGTGCAATCAGATTCACCGATCCGGGCATGAGCATAGTGGGCAACTGATCCAGCTGCTGTCCCTCAGATTGTAATAAGTACCACACCGCTTCGATCGCAGCTGCCACATGGGGAATCGGAGTCCAAGATAACAATAAATAAACAGCCCCCCACACTGGTTGCCGCAAATAAAACTTATGGAAACCAGCTACAGGTAATACTACTCCGGCCAGCGCCAAAACAATCGCGATCGATCGCTGCTGAGGCTGAGTTAAAACCGTGCTAAGTGGTGAGGGAAACCGCATGTGTAGAAGGCTGGGCAGCTAGATTACAATAGTAAGTATGGCGCTGGGGATCGCTCCCTAGCTATGGACTAAAATTCTTCTTGTAAAAACAGCTATGGGATTCTTTGACTCGGAAATCGTCCAAAATGAAGCGAAGCAATTGTTCACAGACTATCAGAATCTGGTGAACTTAGGCAGCAACTACGGGAAGTTCGATCGAGATGGTAAGAAGATGTTTATCGATCAAATGGAAGAATTGATGGATCGCTACAAGATTTTTATGAAACGGTTTGAGCTGTCTGACGACTTCATGGCCCAAATGACTGTGCAGCAAATGAACACCCAGCTCGGTCAGTTTGGAATGACTCCCCAACAGATGTTTGACCAAATGCGGGTGACGCTCGATCGAATGAAATCTGAGATTAAGGAATAGCCTCAGTGGCTCAAACATAAAGATATCCACCAAAAAGCTGACCGATTGGTCAGCTTTTTTGGTGGGTGTTCTAGACTTTTTTGGGAGAGAGCAACATCATCATGTTCCGGCCTTCCCGCTTCGGATACTGCTGTACTTCAGCCAACTCCTTCAGATCTTCCGACATCCGTTTTAGCAGTGCTTCCGCTAAGTCCGAATGCTGAATTTCCCGACCACGGAAAGTAATGGTGGCCTTGACTTTATCGCCAGCCTTCAAGAATCGATCGGCCTGACTAACCCGTACTTGGTAGTCATGTTCCTCGATCGTGTAGCGCATCTTCACTTCTTTAACTTCAGCCGAATGCTGCTTTTTCCGAGCTTCGCGCGCTTTTTTCTCCATCTCAAACTTATACTTACCGTAGTCCATAATCCTACAGACCGGCGGATCAGCTTTATCACTGACTAGTACCAGATCAAGCTCGCGCTCTTCAGCAATCGCTAGAGCTTCTTGCGGAGTAATAATGCCCAGCTGTTCGCCTTCAGCATCAATGACTCGGATTGTTGGGAAACGAATTCTTTCGTTTATTTGAGGAAGATCGCGGGTGCGTCTCTTCTCAATTACGGGTGATTTTATAGCTATGGGAGTTAAGGGGGGTGAAGTGGATAGTTAAGTGTACCTAGTCATCTAATTACTTAGAGCAGCACATCCCAGAGGTATGAACTCTTCCACATTTTAGCCAAGGCTTATCCTTTACTGTGGATACTTGTGCTACAAATACTGGCGATCGATCAAAAGTGGGTAATTTTATGATACCCAACTTTTTCGATATTTTGTTGAAACTTTAACGTTTATTCAACTTCCGATTAAGATTAAGGCTAGTAGCCCATCAAACAGGCATGATGAAACAATCTTGGCAACAAATTGGCAATCAGCGGGATTGGGTGTGGCGGGGCTGGCAAACCCGCTATACCTATAGTCGTCCGGCTAATTTTAATCCGCAGCAACCTCCGGTTATGTTTTTGCATGGGTTTGGTGGCAGTATTGGCCACTGGCGGCATAATTGGAGTCCGATCGCTGCTCATCATGCAGTGTATGCGCTGGACTTGGTAGGCTTTGGTGCTTCGCGCAAGCCCCAGACTAAATACAAAATCAATTTGTGGGTAGAGCAGCTCCACGATTTTTGGTGTACTTTTATTCGGGTGCCGATCGTCATTGTCGGTAATTCGATCGGATCTTTAGTGGCCTTGGTGGCTGCCGCTACTTATCCGGAGATGGTTAAATCACTGGTGATGGTCAGTTTATTCGACCCCTCTGTCGAGCAAGATAAAATTCCTGCTTGGCTCTTACCCACTGTCAATAACTTCAAGCTCCTCTTGGTCAGACCCTGGATTCTCAAGCGTATTTTTTATGTAGTTCGTCAGCCCCAGTGGGTCAAACGCTGGGCACGATTTGCCTATGCCAATGACAGGGCGATCGATCGAGAACTGCTAGATATTTTTATGACTCCAGCAAAAGAACCAGAAGCCGCTGATGCTTTTGTGGCTATTTTGCGCGGTATAATTAGCAGCTACTTTGCTCCTAATGTGCGGCGCTTTTTTCCCAGAATGAAATTACCGATGCTCCTAATTTGGGGACATCTCGATCGGATTATTCCTCGCAGCAACATCGAAAGTTTGACGCGGCTCAATCCCCGACTCCAGTTTGTAGAACTGCCAACGGCTGGCCACTGTGCCCATGATGAATTGCCCGCAGAAGTAAATCAATTGTTAATTAACTGGCTGAATCAGCCGCAAACCACCGCTGTTGGTACCATTTTACAAAGTTAGTTAACTGACCAGTAAAATCAATAAAAAAGCACCTGCCTCCCATTAGGCAAGTGCTCTGAACAGTAAGTTATTAACCCACTGTTACTTGATCGGTGTTGACATCAGTCGCACCGGAAACACCGCTGGCTACAGCTACCATTTGGTCTAGAGCTTCTTGGCTAGGAGCCGTACCCTTCAATACTATCGAACCGCCAGTTTGCGCTACCCAAACGGTTTCAATATCAGCCAAAGCTGAATCTTCGTCAAAAGCCAAAGCAACTCTTTTAGCTAGGCCGCTTTGGTCATACTCACCATTGAGACCAACTCTTTCTGGGGCAACAGCGCCACCAGTTTCTGGATCAACAGCGTCTGGAGCAGCTTGTGCTTGAACATCAGCACCCTCTGGCTTTTCCATGCCAAACATTTTCTTAATCCAACCCATAGTATTTAATACTCCATCGAAATAATGTAGACATATCCCAAATTATGATGATGTTGATCCACTTTGCAAGTGTATAGATTACAAAATTACAAAATCAGCTCGACCAAGAGCACCAAGAATTACATCGGACTTGCTATGATAGTGAGGCTTTTCAGATATTATTGAGTTACATGAAGCACACCCTATCAGTCTTAGTACAAGACGAAGCCGGTGTATTAACCCGCATTGCTGGTCTATTCGCCCGTCGTGGTTTTAATATTGAAAGCTTAGCAGTTGGACCCAGCGAGCAAGAGCGCCTTTCTCGCATCACCATGGTAGTCAATGGTGACGAGCACATTGTGGAGCAGCTCATCAAGCAACTGTATCGCCTAATTAATGTCTTGAAAGTGCAGGATATTACTAGTACACCTTGCGTAGAAAGAGAGTTAATGCTGCTCAAGGTGAATGCGAACAGTGGTAATCGCTCAGAAGTTTTGGGAATTGCCCAAATTTTTCGCGCACGTACTGTTGATGTGGCGGAAGATTCTCTAACCCTAGAAGTAGTGGGTGATCCTGGTAAAATTGTGGCGATCATCCAAGTATTGCAAAAATTTGGGCTGCGGGAAATTTCTCGTACTGGCAAGATTGCGATGACCAGAGAATCTGGAGTAAACACAGAATATCTGAGAGCACAGGAATAGGCCAATTTATGTTAGTAACTGATCGTATTATTGTGCCCTTAGATGTCCCGAATATTGCCCAAGCGATCGAACTACTAGATAAATTGCCCCAAGTGGGATTTTGGAAGGTCGGTTTGGAGTTGTTTGTTGGTTCAGGCCAAGAAATAATTCGGATTCTCCAAGAAAGAAAGAAAAAGATTTTTCTGGATCTAAAATTCCATGATATTCCCAACACCGTTGTAGGAGCTTGTAAATCGGCTGCCCAATACAATGTAGACTTGCTCACTATTCATGGGGCTGCTGGTCGGCCAGCTTTGCAAGCAGCCGTTGAAGCGATGGCCAAGTTTGGAGAGCGGCGACCAGCACTGATTGCTATTACCTTGCTTACCAGTTTTAATACTCGTGAATTGGCTTTTGATTTACATATTCCTCTGGAGACATCTGAGTATGCACTCAATATGGCTATCATGGCCAAAGAATGTGGCTGTCAAGGAGCAGTTTGCTCGCCGCAAGAAGTAGGTGCTTTGCGGCAGGTCTGCGGTCAAGACTTTATCTTAGTATGTCCCGGTATTCGGCCAGAATGGTCGGTGACTGCTGATCAACAGCGAACGATGAGTCCAGTGGAGGCCATCAAAGCCGGAGCCGACTATTTAGTGATTGGCCGACCGATTACAGCTGCTGTTGATCCAGTTGCCGCTTGGGAAAAAATTTGTGAAGAACTGACTGCTGCTTAAAATAAAAAATCACTACCGTTAGGTAGTGATTTATCTTTAACAATATTTGGAACAAAGCTGTAGCTTCAAACTAATTAGCCTTCTTCATCACGATCCATCTGTACTAAGCGGATATGTTTACGACCGATCGAGATCTTGAAGGTATCACCTTCTTTGAGATCCATTCTTTTCGTATAAGCAGCTCCAATCAGCATATTGCCATTGGATTGGACGGTGATTTTGTAGCTGGCCATTCGCCCGCCACGTCCTACTGAAGAACCCGGCTTGCCATCCAGCTCAATTCCCTCTGCGTCAATTAACGCATTGTAAAACTTCATCAAGTTGACACGTTCAACATTATTCTTTGTCTTGGTAAAGTAGCCACATGTGCGGGCTTTCTCTTCTTTACTAATATTGCCCAGATCTTTGACTTTCTGGAGCAACGCGTCACCGACTAAAGGTTCGATCGGCGCGGCAACAACTTTCTTTTTACTCATTTAACACAAACTTCAAACTATGAGGAAAAACATAGCTAGCAAGATAATTCCATCAATCCAGACTTAATTGATAGCAGTTAAGCTAATTGACGGCTAGTTAGCTATCTTATAGTACACCCTAAAATCCCAAAATGTTAACGGTATCTAATTAAAATATTCTCTTCTCCTGATAGTGAAATCTTAGATAAAATCTAGATAAAATATGATCTGATATCAACTAGTAGGATTGATTTGAAATTAACAACACGCGGCCATTATAGTGTGAAAGCTTTGTTGGATTTGAGCTTGCAACCAAGCTATGGACCATCATCTGTAAAAGCAATTGCCCAACGGCAAGCCTTGCCAGCTCCCTATCTAGAAAAGCTACTAATTGAGCTGCGACAAGCTGGTTTAGTTAATTCAGTGCGTGGATCGCAAGGTGGTTATCAACTAGCTCGAAAACCAGCCCAGATTTTTGTCGGACAAATCTTAGCTGCAGTGGGAGAATCAATTAACTATGGAGCAATTCCACTGCTGAATTTGGAGTCTAATATTGATCAAGCCGCTGATTGGGTAACTTTGTCTTTGTGGCGACGACTACATGCCAAAATGCAAAATGCTTTAGACAGTATTTCACTAGCCGATTTGTATTATGATGCCCGCAGTTGGCAAGCTGCTCAAGGAGAAGGGGTCAATTACACTGTTTAGATTCCATCCTGACTCTCAATATTGGGAAATCGGAATGGCTATTTGAGATTTAGGTTGTTGGAAATTCATGGGAATTCAACTGTCGCGCTCGGCTAGTGCCATCCACTTAGTGGTAGTTGTTTCAATCGCCTTCTCTAGATCTTTCAGCTGCTGGGTCAGCGGTGGCAAATCCCCATAACTGGCTGCGGCCATCAATGCTTCTAAGTTGGCTTTATCAACTTCAAATTTGGTAATTTTGGTTTCTAGAGTTCCTAAATCTCTTTTTTCCCAAGCCGATAGAGATTTTTTCTTGGTGGGCAACGGCTGAGCTTTAGGTGGATTATTAGGAGTACTTTTAGCAGCTTTGGCGACTGATTCTGCTTGTTTTTGATAGTCTAGATAGACCGAGTAGTTGCCAGGATATTCTTTGATTTCACCATTTCCTTCTAAGGCTAAGATTTTTTCGACTGTGCGATCGAGGAAGTAGCGATCGTGAGAAACCACCAGTACACAACCAGGGAATTCGGTGAGATAGTCTTCTAAAATGCTCAGGGTTTGGATATCGAGATCGTTGGTGGGTTCGTCTAAGATCAGCAAATTGGGTGCCCCGACTAATACCCGCAGCAGATATAGCCGCCGCTTTTCACCCCCGGATAGCATGTGGATAGGGGCATACTGCTGGTTGCCGGTGAACAGAAACTTCTCTAACATCTGACTGGCGGTGATTTGGGTGCCATCCGCCGTTTTGATGTATTCCCCAACTTGCTTGAGGTAGTCGATCGCGCGCAGTTGTTCGTCAGCAGCAGTCATCAGGTCAGTGGAATATTGATCGAAGTAGCCAATGTGGACGGTGGTGCCGATATCGACTACGCCACTATCTGGCTCTAGGCGATTAGTGATGATGTTTAGTAAAGTCGATTTACCCATGCCGTTGCCGCCAATGATCCCGACGCGATCACCTGGGATAAATTCGTAGGTAAAGTCTTTAATGATCGATCGATCGCCATAGGCTTTGTTGATATTGGCTAGTTCCACCACTTTTTTGCCCAAGCGCCGACTAGCAGCTGATACTTCGACCTTGCCATTGTCTTCGACAGCCTCCCGGTCGCGCATTTCTTCGACTCGACCGATCCGGGCTTTTTGCTTAGTGCTACGGGCTTTAGCACCGCGCCGCAGCCAAGCTAGCTCCTTGCGTAAAATTCCGGCCTGTTTTTGTTGGGTGCTGGCGGCGGAGATTTCCATCTCGGCTTTCTTTTCTAGATAATAGCTATAGTTGCCGCTGTAGGTGTACAAGTTAGCTCGATCGACTTCAATAATGCGCTGAGTGACTCGATCGAGAAAATACCGATCGTGAGTAATGAGCAAAACAGCACCCCGATAGCGTTGCAGATAGCCTTGTAGCCATTCTACCGAGAGGGCATCGAGGTGGTTAGTAGGTTCGTCCATCAGCAGGGCATCTGGTTCGGCCACTAAGGCGGCGGCCAAGGCCACCCGTTTCCGATAGCCGCCAGAGAGCTGCCCCATTTTGGTGGTGAAATCAGTGATCCCCAGTTGGGTCAAAATCACCTTCGCTTTAGCTTCTAGATCCCAGGCTCCCACTGTATCCATTTCATGACTGATGCGGGTGAGATTGGCCAACACGGCTGGATCTTCAGGATGGTGTACCAATTGATCCGAAACCGCTTCATATTCTTGAACCAGTTGGGCGGCAGCACCACTATCGGCAAACACTTGCTCCAGTAGGGTTTTTTCTTCATCAACTTCTGGTTGCTGGGGCAGATAAATAATTTTGGCACTGGGATTGGTCTGAATCTGGCCACCATCGATCGGCTCCAATCCAGCAATCATTTTTAGCAATGTCGATTTACCAGAACCATTGAGACCTATGAGACCCACCTTCTCGCCAGCATCTAGGCTAAAGCTGGCATCCTTGAGAATTTCTTTAATACCAAAATCTTTTTGTACTGATTGCAGGGTGAAAATAGCCATGACACAAAATCCAAAATTGAACGTCTAGAATACCGATTAGACATGAAAGAGCGCAGATTACTCAATCACCTTTCAGTCTGTGCACCTGGCAAAACCAATTATAATGGGGATGCTTTTGGCGACTAATTAAAGTTTATGCAACCCATTGCTACAGATACTATTCTGCAACAGCGCTATCGGCTGATCAAGTTGATCGGCGAGGGTGGCTTTGGTCGAACTTACTTGGCCACCGATCAAAGCCGGTTTAGCGAACAATGTGCGATTAAGGAGCTATCTTTAGCATCCCCGTCACCAGCCCATCTGCACAAAGCTCAAGAATTCTTTAAGCAAGAAGCTGCTTTACTATACCAATTACAGCATCTCCAAATCCCCCGCTTTTGGGCAACTTTTGAAGAGCGCGATCGACTTTTCTTAGTCCAAGACTTTATCCCAGGCCATACCTACGAGACTTTACTGAACGAGCGCTTAGCACAAAAACAAACCTTCACGGAAGCAGAAGTATGGCGATTTCTGCTGCAAGTGTTGCCGGTGCTGGGTTATCTGCATGGCCAAGGTGTGATCCATCAAGATATTTCTCCCGACAATATTATTTTACGGGAAACTGACTTGCTACCGGTTTTGATCGATTTTGGTGTAGTCAAACAGTTTGCGAGCCGTTTACAAGATGACCGGACTGGTTTAGTGGCGAAGGTTGGTAAAACTGGCTATGCACCGGTAGAGCAATTGAGTGGCGGTCAGGCTTTTCCTAGTAGCGATCTCTATTCTTTGGCGGTAACAGCTCTGGTGCTGCTCACTGGTCGGCCAGCCCAGGAATTGCTCCCCGATGGCCGGGTCAATTGGTCTTGGCGCAATTGGGTGAATATCAGCGATGGTTTGGCGGAGGTGTTGGGGAAAATGCTTAGTTACCAGCCTGTCGATCGATATCAGTCGTCAGTGGAAGTATTCCAAGCGCTGCAATCTTTGAGCATTCCGATGGATCGGGTGGTACCATCTCAGCCAACATCTATTGCTGATTTGCAAGGAGTGGTGATGCCCACCGAGATTGGTCATCAGCAAAATCGGGCGCAGACAGTAGCCAAAAAAGTTTATTCGGTTTTGTCACAGTTTGATGTCAAATCTGTGTGGGAAGAGCCGCGCGTCTATATTCCTTTGGCGATTGTGGTGGCGTTTGTATCCTTCTCAGCCGGACTATTGGGGATGAATTATTTGAACAATCGCGGTAAAGAACCGATTGCTCAAACTACTGCTAGTTCGACGTTGGGAAATGAGTCGATGGTTGGCTCTAGTTCCCCGACCAGTACGAAGGGAGTAAAGTCACCCAATCCCATTACAATTACTGCTGGTCAAACAACTATTCAAACTGATCAAATTGCTGTTAATCAAGAGATTGATTACGAGTTCTATGGTACTCAGGGTCAAGATATTACGATCTCGATCGATAACAAGAATCTATTGCTGACAGTTTTAGGCCCAGGTGGCTCGGCGGTTGATTCTCAGGCCATTCGAATACCTAGTTGGCAGGGTAAAGTCACCACCACTGGCAAGCATGTCATTCAAGTAAAGCCCTTGCCCGGGGCGACGGGGGATCCATTTGAATATCGATTGAGTGTGTCTTTGGCGATGCCCGTTGTCAGTCCCACCCCGAGCTTGATTTCCCCATCTATCATTACTCCCACTCCAGTCATTACTCCTTCCACACCAATTATCGATCAGCCGTTACCTGCTGCTATTCCTACTAATAACTTGCCCGGTAATGAATTGCCCCCATCGCCGATTGCCATTCCGTCAGCTGATATTCCTCCTCCAGATAATCGATCGATCGAGAATCAGCCCTTTAACGAGCCAGTCTTGCCCACGACCCCGCTAATGACCCCCACCAGTGGCGAACCGATTCAACCATCAGCATCTGATGGCAAACTTGATAATAGTTCGCCTTCTTCTTCACCTCGGTAAGTACCCCCCGTTTCTGATGCCATCGCTATTAATTTCTAGTACTGACACTGAAGTCGGCAAAACAGTTTGTACTGTTGCCTTAGCTGCCTATTATCAAACTTACTATCCCCAAAAAAAGCTGGGGCTGATGAAGCCAATTCAATGCGGGGTGGGGGATAAAGAAATTTATTCCCAGCTGCTATCGTTGCCCCAATCGCCAGCGGAGCTAAACCCGATATATTTTGATGCGCCTCTGGCTCCACCGATTGCTGCTGCTGGTAAACCGATTGATTTAAGTGCAGTCTGGCGGCACCTCCAAAACCTCCAGCAGCGTTGTGATCTAGTATTGGTTGAGGCTTTGGGTGGCTTGGGTTCACCTCTGACTAGAGAATTAACCGTGGCTGATGTAGCGCGGGAATGGCGTTTACCCACGGTGTTGGTGGTACCAGTGAAGTTGGGTTCGATCGGACAGGCCGTAGCCAATGTGGCACTGGCCAAACAAGCGAATGTTAATTTAAAAGGCATTATCCTCAATTGCCAGCAGCCCACTACCGCAGCTGAAATTGAAAATCTGACACCGGCGGATTTAATTATGAGCCTAACCCGGGTGCCAGTGATTGGTTGTTTACCTTATTTACCAGATTGGCCGTCTCCTAAAAATTTGGCCACTGCTGCTCAAGATTTGGAGTGGAGTTTATTATGCTAATTACTGGCGCGACGCAGCTGCTAGGCGTAATTGGTTATCCTATTAAACATTCACTCTCGCCAGTAATGCACAATGCGGCGATCGAGCAGCTGGGCTTGGACTATGCCTATGTGCCTCTATCGATCGATCCGCAGCAGTTAGGAACAGCGGTGACAGGTCTGAGGGCGATTGGTTGGCAGGGTTTTAATGTCACGATCCCGCACAAGCAAACGATCATGGCGCATCTTACCGAGATCTCGCTTCTGGCTAAGACTATTGGGGCAGTTAATACGGTGTGGCGCACGGCGGCAGGCTGGGCAGGTGATAACACTGATATCACTGGCTTTGTCACACCGCTGCGACTACAAAAAAAGAATTGGCCAAATTCGGTGGCGATCGTCTTGGGCTGTGGTGGTTCGGCACGCGCTGTCGTCGCTGGTTTGCAGCAGTTGGGGGTGGGTGAGATTTGGGTGGTAGGCAGAGATGTGGATAAGCTTACTCAGTTCCAGGCCAGCTGGAAAAACTTACCTTTGACCGTGGCTGTGCGGGTTTGTAGCTGGGAGCAGTTGGCACAGCTATTGCCCCAAGCCAATTTGGTGGTTAACTGTACGCCGATCGGAATGGCTCCGCAGCAGACTAGTAGCCCCTTATCAGCTGATCAAATTACTAAATTGCCGGTTACTTCGATCGTCTATGACTTGATCTATAACCCCAGGCCCACTGAGTTGCTAAAAATAGCTAGTGAGCATGGTTGTATATCGATCGATGGTTTAGAGATGTTGATTTATCAAGGCGCAGCGGCACTAAAAATCTGGGTCGGTCAAGAGGCTCCGGTGGATGTGATGCGGCAAGCTGTGCTCCATCACTCTGGATTAACGTAAACTTGAGGAAGCAGCTGACAGTTGTGTGATGGGTAGCTTCAAACCCCCTAGATCGCAATCCTTTCGGTCTATCCTCACTTTTGCCAACGATCATCATGAAAGAGTATCCGCGTATTTTAGTCCTGAGCTATTGGCTAGGACCCCTATTAATTATGGCTAGCCATGTCGGGGCAATCATTCCATTCTTAACTGGCTTGTCTTGGAGAGCGGTGCTCTGGGTCTGTTTTTTGTACCTCATCAGAATGCTGGGTATTACGGCTATCTATCATCGGCTAATCATTCACAAGTCTTACCAAGCAACAGCAATCGTGAGATGGGTGGGTAGTTTGATTGCCTGTTCTGCGGGTCAAATGGGGCCTAACTGGTGGAAAGGTCATCATATGGAAGGGCACCATCTTTCCTCTGACCAACGGGGTGATAGTCACTCACCGCATACGCCCTTTACCGGAGTACCGGGTTTCTTGTGGTCGCAGGGGGGCTGGCTATTATCTAGGACGAACTTTTTGCCTCCCAGTTTGCCTGCCGATGTCGAAGCCGACTGGGGACTGAAGATGATCGATCGACTACACTTTTTGCCGCTGATTTTGCTGAACTTATTATCCTGGCAGATTGGTGGTCTAGAATTCTTGGGTGCTTGCTGTTTGAGTACCGTCATTCTTTTTCATGGGGTGGCCACCGTCAATTCCTTAGCTCATCTGGCTGGCGATCAACCATTTGCCACCAAAGATTGTAGCCGCAATAACTGGTTTGTGGCGCTGCTTACTTTGGGCGAAGGCTGGCATAATCTACACCATGTTTTTCCGTGGTCAGCCCGCCATGGCTTCTCCATTCGTCAGGGTCGAGTGGTGCGACTGGTCGATCCCACTTATTCTTTTATCCGATTGCTAGAAAGTCTTGGTTTGGCTTCCCATCTCAAAATACCTGCGGATACTGAATTACTCCAAGCCGCTCACTCCGGGCGCGTCGCGATTCATAATGAACAACCGCTATTACTAAAGTGATGTTGTTGCTTACCTAAAAAATCTTACTGTTCAATTTGGTATCTGGTCAGATGAATCCGAGCGATTTATCTGGCTATATTTTTTGGCGAATTTGTTAGAATGGAGGGGAGTTTATATTCTTTTTCCGTAAAAAATATGATCGCCACTTAGTTTAAAATATATTTTTTAATAAAAGAATTTTGGCTCACTCTTGTCTGTTAATTAGGAACTGGAGATCAAGCTTATGACTTCTCTATCAAGCAATCAAAATATTCAACGTTATATTCCGATTGTTGGTGATATTAATATTAAAAAACCTTTAGCATACCAAGCGACACGCGGCTTCATAGCGGTAGCTAATATGGTGCAGATGGCTTTTGCCGAGTCCTATATGAATGGACTGGAAATTTCTGATTCGGCTTTAAAGTCTTTTTTTGATACTTGTATGCCGGTCATTTTTAAGCATTTTCCAGCATTTCTTACTCCCTATGATTGGGTTCTTCGCGAAACTGATCATGTGGCGGAAGGCTCGCGAGAGCTGATGAAAAAGCAGTATGATCTTCCACAAGGCATGTTGAATCGGATGATTGGCGATGGTCAACTTATCTATCCCAAGTACAGTATGGGATTATGGGAAAAAGGGGCTACCAATTTGGAGCAGTCCCAAATGCACATGATTGATGACGTGATTGCCAAGCTGGATATC
>JANOQI010000030.1:0-27471 GCA_031414775.1 Synechococcales cyanobacterium VAR_4_metabat_354 | reverse complement strand
CGAGCTGGGTGAAGTATTCGACTCGTCAGGCGGCTTCACCTTGCCAAATGGGGCAGTCAGATCGCCCGATGTAACCTGGATTGAAAAGTCAAAATTGGCAGGTATCTCCCCCGATATTGCTTTTCCTGAAGTGATACCCGATTTTGTGGTCGAGCTAAGATCTAAGACCGATAGCCTGAAAACTCTGCGCGAAAAGATGGTGGAGTACCGAGCAAATGGTGTGCGGCTAGGCTTACTGATCGTTGGCGGAGCCTCTCTGGAAGAGAATCCAAAAAACAAACAGGTAGAAATCTATCGACCAGGACAAGAACCCGAAATTCTAGAGTCTCCCACTGAAATCGACTGTAGTGAAGTCATGCCAGAGTTCATGCTGAGCATGAGTAAAATTTGGTGATCGTGTTTTTTAAACAAGAGCAAAAGCCTCCACTTTGCCGATAGCGAAACGCTGCCTTGGCAGGTCGAACCCTACCAGCCAGATCTGTTACAATTAATCAAGATATAAATATTTTACTTGACATAATTAAAACCATGCTATCTAACATCTTTGGTGGTAAAAAACTGACCATCCCTTCACCCGCCGATGCTCTATCCGGCAGAGCTGACAAAATGGCTCTCCCCGCGAAGCACTTCGTCAATGGCAATTCCTTTGCACCGCCCTATCCAGCGCAGATGGAACAAGCGATGTTTGGCTTGGGTTGCTTTTGGGGTGCAGAGCGCAAGTTCTGGCAGTTACCAGCAGGGGTTTATATTACTGCCGTTGGTTATGCTGCTGGCAGTACACCAAATCCCACCTACCAAGAAGTTTGCAGTGGTGCGACAGGGCATAACGAAGTTGTATTGGTAGTTTTCGATCCAGCAGTGGTTACTTATCAAGAACTACTCAAAGTCTTCTGGGAAAGCCATAATCCGACTCAAGGAATGCGCCAAGGCAATGATGCTGGTACTCAATATCGATCGGGCGTTTATTGTTATGACGGTCAGTTAGTAGCGGCTGAAAAAAGCAAAGAAATTTACCAACAAGAACTAACAGCAGCAGGATTGGGTGTCATCACCACCGAAGTTCTACCAGCGCCGATTTTTTACTATGCTGAAGATTATCATCAACAGTACTTAGCCAAAAACCCTGGTGGCTATTGCGGTTTGGGCGGTACCAAGGTTTGCTATCCGGCAGATGCGTCGGTGAAAAGTTAGGATTTGATGGTTTCAACTTCCACCGCGACGCTGATTATTGGGGCTGGTCAAGGTATTGGTCTAGAGTTTGTGCGGCAGTTGCTAGCTACTAATCGCACCGATTTAGTCTACGCTACCTACCGCCGCCCCGATTGTGAATTGCTCAAAATTAACGATGCTCGTTTGTGCTGTTTGCCAGTAGATGTGACAATCGAAGAACAAATTGCCCAAGCGGTGCAAGTTCTTCAGGCTAATAATCTGCTTTATGTAATTAACTGTGTCGGCTTACTGCATGATGGCGAGATGCAGCCGGAAAAGAGTTTGCGTCAAATTGATTCTGAGCAAGTGTTGCGCTATTTTCAGGTGAATAGTGTCAGTGCGGTGTTGTGGGCAAAGTATTTACAGCCTTTGTTTAAACAATCCGATCGATCAATATTTGCCAGTATTTCGGCCAAGGTCGGGAGTATTGGCGATAATCAACTTGGTGGCTGGTATGGCTATCGGGCTTCTAAGGCGGCTCTAAATATGCTGATGAAGAATGTATCGATCGAATACCGCCGGACTTGTCCGCAGACGATTGTGGTGGTTTTGCACCCCGGCACTACCGATACTAATCTGTCATTGCCCTTTCAGCGGAATGTGCCGCCGGAGAAGTTGTTTACGGTGCAACGCACGGTTAGCCAATTGTTAGCGGTGATTGGTCAGTTATCGCTACCAGATAGTGGTGAATTTTTTAATTGGGATGGTCAAAAAATACCTTGGTGATTTATGAAATATCAATTGGCTATACTGATAACATTGGTGCAGTGGGGTGCTGCATACATTGATTATATTCCGCCGAGTATGGCCAAGCCTCTTGTGTCTGGAAATGTTCGGTCTGGATCTGGTCTATCTGGTTCGCGGGTGGTGCTATCGAAAAAAGATCAGCTGGTAGTTTTCCCGGCGGTAGAGTTAGCCCTTCCGCAGCCGGTTGGTTTTGAGCAAGCCACATCATTTCATGGATTTCAGCAATCTTCGACGAGCTCGTCAGTGATGATGACTGTAATTCCTGGATCATTTAAGGAGGTTACTAGGGGCTTTGACCAAAAAGGTTTGGCGACCCGGGGGATCTCTTTACTATCGCGGCAAACGATTAAGATTCAAAAACAGCCGGGATTTCTTTTACATGTTGCTCAGTCTGCTGCTGGTAGCAAATTTTTGAAATGGATTGTGGTGTTTGGTGATGATCAAAAAACAAATATAGTTACGGCCACGTTCTTGAGTGAAAATGCTGCTAAATTGAGTGCGCCACTGAAGAAAGTGGTGTTATCTGTCACCCCGAGCCAGCGGGCGATCTCTGCTAATGTTTTGGCTCTACCTTTTGCAGTGACAGCGGTAAAGGGAATGAATCTAGTGAAGAAATTGACTGGTATTGGGAAAGTAGCAGTCTTTACGAAGGATGGCAATATGCCGATCGGGTCTCCTGCCGATCCGCTGTTTCTGATTGCTCCATCGTTGGGTGAGGTGTCAGTGGGTGATGAAAAAATGTTTGCTACTCGGCGGTTGTCGAACTACCCCCAGGCTGATATCGTCACGATGAAATCTTCTCAACCAATCACAATCGATAATTTATCGGGTTGGGAAATAGTGGCTGATGCTCTAGATCGAAAAACTAAAACTCCGCTCAAGATTTACCAAGTGATGCTTTTTTCGAAGCAGGGTGGCTATGTAGTGATGACTGGTTTGGTTGGTGATCAACAAGCTGAAAGATATATGCCTAAGTTTAAAGCGATCGCCTTGACTTACAAAAATTTGGTGAAGTAAAAGAAGATTGATGTTGATGAGCATGGGATATCTGAGATATTGCACCATTCTCAAAAGGGCTTGCTAAAAAGACAAAAACATGAAAAAGGTCGTAATAAAAACAATTTGGACTTTTGTGATGGGGTTGCATCTCACGAACGTAACCTTCAGGGCAAAAGAGGGCACCTTCTCTATCTAGAGGGTATTCTCTACCCGCTTCGATAATGATGCAAGATCTGAGTTATCGTATTCAGTTTGTTGTTCATGACTTAGACTGGGCTTGCTAAACTTTTGTCCGTCAACCAGTTTATTTAGTCTTTGTATAACCAATAGTCCAGACAGATTTACAACGACAAAGTACCAAATATCGACGAAAAGCGATTCATCGCGTAAGGTACAAGTATCAACAAAGTACCAGAAGAATCGCCGTATGAACGATATTATACAGACCCTCCTTACAAAAGCGGGTCATTTAGCAAACCCCAGCGACAGTTTTTAGCCAGCTTGTTTGTGACGCTGTTCGTGGTCTGTGGAAAAGCAAATTTCACGAATCTTAGTCGTTATGGTGATTATTCTGAGCGAACCTACGGGAGGCAGTATCGGAAGTCTTTTGATTTCATCAAATTCAACTCTGAAGCAATCGCCATGGCGATTCCCTCCAATCGAGAACAAGTCGCTGCCATTGACTGCTCCTTTGTGAAAAAGAGTGGAAAGACGACTTGGGGAATAGATTCTTTTTATAATGGTAGTGCTGGCAAGTCTGAAAAGGGACTAGAGATTTCAGTAATTTCAGTGGTAGATATAGATGCTTGTCAAGGTTACACCCTATCAGTACAGCAGACTGCTTTCACTCAGAGGATGCCTTCAAAACAGGTAAAGACTAAATCAGAAGCTCTGGTCTCAAAAAGAGTTCAGGGCTATCTGGAGCACCTTAAGAAGACTCGTCCATACTTTTCCAATGCAGTGAAATATTTGGTAGCAGATAGTTTCTATAGTAAGAAAACAGTTGTTGATGGCGTTGTTGCACTAGAACTTCAGTTGGTCAGTAAACTACGAATTGATGCTAACCTGCGTTACTGCTACATGGGTATTCAAAAACCTAGAGGAGCACATCGAAAATACGATGGGAAGGTATATTTGAATGATTTATCTCGGATGGAATTTATCGGTGAAGTCGATGAAGATGTTTACCTTTACAGCCAAATTGTTTGGCATATCTCGCTAAAACGCCAAATCCGCATCGTCTATCTAGTCAACACTAGCAATTCAGACAAAGTACGAGTGGCGTTACTTTTTTCTACAGACATCAATATCAGTCCTGAAAGTTTGTATTCCTACTACAAAGCAAGATTCCAGATAGAATTCATTTTCAGGGATGCCAAGCAGTTTACAGGTCTGTGCGACTGTCAATCACGCCAAGAATCAAGCTTGGATTTTCATTTTAATACATCCCTCTGTGCGCTCAACATCGCCAAGCTAGACCAACTACCAGCACAATCTGAGGATGATTCAGAACCATTGTCTTTTTCCATGGCAACCTACAAGCGACAAGCACTCAATCATCATTTACTTGAGCGATTTATTTCCATGTTAGACCTTGACCTGACTTGGATTAAATCCCATCCTAACTACGCCAGCCTTCTCCAGTACGGTTCTTTGACACCATAAATCTGTCCGGACTATTGCAGAAGTGGCCAAAGATAATATGTTCAACACACAGATTTGGAATTTCCGGCAATCTATCCTGGCCAAGATTGGCAAACCCCCGATGGACTGTCAATGTGATTATTGTGAACCGGAGCAAACCTTTGCCTGCGAAGGCTGCTTGAAAAAACGAGCTTACTGCTTTGGCCAAGATGATGATTTCTTCGAGCTTTGCGACGACTGCTGGTACAAGCAAGAAGGCGACAAGGAACCGGAGCCACCAACTCCCCACGAGTTAGCTATCAGCAAGAAATTGAAGGCTTGGGCGGAGGCGAACCCCGAACTCCATGCCCAGCTATCCACGATCGAACAGTGAAAGGCTCGGAAAACCCCAGCCCCTGTTTTCGTTTGCCCAATCATTTCAAGGAAATAGCCAATGAAATCAGAACGATTAACCCTCGACGAAATCACCGACCTTATCGTAGCAGTGCCGATCATCATAATCATCACGCTGTTTGTAGCGGTCATCTGTCTAACCATCGACGAAGAAAAAATCAGGAGCCAACAATGAATAATCGCAAATCTTTGGACTTAACGACCGAAGGCATCAAAGAGCTATTCTTCGCGCTCGAAAAGCTCCCGAATCGAAGCCCTATCAACAGCATAGAAACGATGCTGGCCTGGGGTTACACCGACGAGGAGCTAACGTTTCTGTGCAGCAACAGATACATTCTGCACTCCGAATACACGGAAGCTATTTTTACTTTCCACTGCAAACTATAAACAAATATGATCACCTCAAAACTTCCGCGTCTCAACAGCACGAACAAAGCTATCACTACAACCCCTCTAAGCAAAGAATTCCACGACCCAAACACAATCAGAGCTTGGAGCGCCGCCGCTACTGGGGGTTGAGTAGCAATGGAACGAAAAAGTAGGTTAAGGATTTTTGAACCGCCTGAAACCCTCTCCAAGAGACAACTTGAGCTGACAAGCAATTTTCCATTCCGCAGTTTGCTGACAAATAGTACTACCAATACTCTACATATTTACCCTTTAGCAATTGAAAGTATATTTTAATAGCTAATCATCCTTTATCAGCAGCCATCTGTTCAAAAGCTAGCAGTGCTACTTGTTCGGCACGTTGTGAGGTGACTTTTGAGTATTTTAAAGTCGTTTGAATATTCTCATGTCCCATTAATGCTCTTAGCTCTTCAATTCCCATCAGACCAACCCTTTCGGTCGCAAAAGTATGTCGTAAATCATGGAAGCGAATTCCCTGCAATATAATTTCTGAACTTTTAAGCTCAATCCAGGATTGATAGGCAGCTCTATAAGAAAGACGAGAATGTAACTGAGTAAATGGCTGTTCAGCAGTAAACAGTGCGGAATGACCTGAATGCCTTATATGTTTAATATAGTAATTTAGACTATCTGCGGCATCTTCACTGTAGAAACACCATCTAGTTTTATTACCTTTGCCAATGACTTGGAATTTATGAACACCAATATTTATTTCTGATAAATCCAAAGCTAATATCTCAGAAATCCTTGCTCCACTGCTATGTAGCAAATACACTAAAGCAGACATTCGAGCATTTTTTTTGATAACCTGATATAAAGTCCTTAATTGCTCTGGGATAAGATAACGAACATTTTCATCGGTAGCGTGCTCCCCATCTACACGATTTGGCTTGCGGCGTTTAAGATTAGAGATTGGATTAGACTGGATATAATTCTGCTGAATAGCGAAGTTAAATAAGGCAGTAACTATAGCTTGATGGCGATGATGAGTGGTATATGAAATATCTGTTATTTGATTGAGATATTCAACTAGCAATTGTCGATCTAAAATATCTATTGACCAGCGACCATATTCTTTGAGTAAAGGCATCAAGGTGAACTCATAGGAACGTAACGTGGTTGCAGCTAGTCCCGGACGTTCCAAAAATTCAGTAGCCAAACTAGCTAACGTTACCATTATTTTGTATCACTGATTCAAACTACTTGACTTAAGAAGCAAATAATAATTTATTATTAAAGCATACCTTTTTGAATATACTTTATGCAAAGTGCGATTCGAGATGTGGCTCCCCAAGCTGAGGAGACATTGGCTAAGTATATTCAAAGACTACGGGCTGAATCCACCAGTACTCAAAAAGAGCTGAGTTTAAAAGCTGGAATACACATTCAAACTATTCGTAAGATTGAAACCGGGCTGACCAGTCGCTTGAATCAAAAAGCTAAGTCTGGTCTAGCCGCAGCATTGGGGATACCTCAAGACTATTTGGATGCCGTAGTTAAAAAAATTCCGATCGCTAACATGAGCGCCGTCAAATTTTGTCCCCAGTGCTGGACACCAGGCACAACACCAGATCCGATGTGGACTGATCTGAGGTCAAAGTATTGCTTTGCTTGTGCAACGGCTCTTCGTAATCGCTGTGTGGATTGTCGAGAAACGATTCTATCCCTGAAGTTTAAATTCTGTCCATACTGTGGCACTTCGTATAAGCAAATAGGGGAAAAGGTTTGACTCCTAAAAATCTTCTCCCCGGATATCTAACATGCCAGTTGAATTTTTAACTTCAGAACAGGAAAAATGCTATGGACGCTATGGTGGAGAGCCATCCTTAGAACAACTGGAAAAGTACTTTCATTTAGATGATTCAGACCATCAGTTAATTAGAGGACGACGTGGCAATCACAATCGACTGGGTTTAGCTCTTCAGCTATGTACAGTAAGATTTCTAGGCACTTTTTTAAGCAATCCAATCGATGTGCCAACTGTAGTGATCAATTACTTAGCAAAACAACTGGGGATTAGAAAGTTGTTAAATTTGTCGCTATATCGTAACTCTAAGACTAAACGGGAGCACACTGTTTTAATTCGGCAGTGTTATGGCTACCAAGATTTTAACTCTCAACCAGAACATTGGCGATTAGTGCGTTGGCTGTATCAACGTGCAACTCTAAGCACGGAGTCTCCCAGTTTATTATTTGATCTTGCTACTGCTAGGTTGGTACAGAGGAAAATTCTGCTTCCTGGTGTGACTAGCTTAGTGAGATTGGTTGCCAGCGTTCGCGAACGGGCTGCACATCGGTTATTTCAGGCTTTATCGCAACTTCCTAATCCCACTCAACGTAAACAACTGGAAGAGTTGCTGGTAGTAAAGGACGGAGAACGTAGCTCACCCATGGATAGATTGCGACATCCACCAAATCGGGTGAGTGCGCCAGTATTAGTTGCAGCTCTAAATCGTCTGGCAGAGGTGCGTTCGTTAGGGATTAGCACAATAGATGTTTCACGAGTCCCTCCCAATCGCTTGAAGGTCTTAGCTCGTTCTGCTGGTGCTGTTCGTTCTCAATCCATTACTCGAATGCCAGAAAGTAGAAGAATAGCTACAATGCTTGCTTTTGTTTATCTGCTGGAATTTACCGCGACTGATGATGTCTTAGACTTGTTTGATTTGCTGATTGGTTCAATATTGACGAAGTCTAAAAGTGATGGGGAGAAGGAACGACTGCGGACGCTGAAAGACCTGGATGCAGCAGCATTACGGCTTACTGAAGCAAGTGAGGTGCTCTTAGATCTTTCAACCAAAGATGTTGATGTACGTTCATTAGTGTTTGAGATCGTCTCCGCAGAAAAATTAACAACGGCTGTAGCCAAGGTCAAAGAGCTAGTTCGCCCACCTGAAGATAAGTACTACGAAAAAATGTTATCCCGTTGGCGACATATCCGAATATATTTACCTAAACTGCTGGATACAATTGAATTTAAGGGCACAGAAGCTGTTAAACCGATTCTGGAAGCATGGCAATTTCTGCGTTTGATTGAGGGGCAGAAGAACCCAGTAGTGAAGGATGCTCCAATTGCTGTGGTCAATAAAAGTTGGGTGAAATTAGTAATTGGCGCGGATGGAGAAATTGATCGAAAGGCGTATACTTTCTGTGTTTTGCAATGCCTCCGATCCGCCTTGCGTCGCCGCGACACCTTCGTACAACCCAGCCTCCGCTACTGCGACCCTCATGCCAAACTTCTACAAGGAGCAGCTTGGGAAGCAGCTAGAGCTGGTGTATGTCGGGCATTAGAGCTGGAACCAACTTTTGACGTTGAATTGGTGGGATTAAGATCTCAACTTGATAAGGCTTATCGTCAAACAGCATTGAATCTACCCACTAATGCTGCTGTTCGCATCGAGCAACAAAATGGCCAGGACACACTGATTGTGACGGGCTTAGATAAATTACCAGAATCTGATTCCCTCAAAGCATTGAAGGAACAAATTGCATCCATGTTGCCCCGTGTTGATTTGCCAGAAGTGTTGCTAGAAATTAATGCCCGGACTGGATTCGCCTCAGAATTTGCCCACTTGAGTCAAACTAATGCTCGAATAGAAGACTTACACATCAGTACCTGTGCAGTTTTATTGGCAGAAGCTTGTAATATTGGTCTGGAGCCACTCGTCTGTCCAGATGTTCCGGCATTGACTCGTGCCAGACTCTCTTGGTTGAAGCAAAATTATATCCGACAGGAAACGCTGATTCGTGCCAATGCTAGGCTAGTAGCTGCCCAATCAGAGATTTCACTGGCACAAACTTGGGGTGGTGGTGAGGTTGCTTCAGCCGATGGTATCCGTTTTACTGTTCCGGTGCGAACGATCAATGCTGGACCAAATAGTAAATACTTTGGGGTGGGACGTGGCATTACTTATTACAACTTTACCAGTGACCAATTTACTGGTTTCCATGGGATTGTGATTCCAGGGACATTGCGTGACTCTCTGTTTCTGCTAGCGGGATTATTGGAGCAGCAAACTAGCTTGCAACCACAAGAAATCATGACTGATACTGCTGGTTATAGTGATGTAGTGTTTGGTTTATTTTGGTTGTTGGGTTATCAGTTCAGTCCGAGGCTGGCGGATATTGGAGAGACAAGATATTGGCGAATTGATGCAACTGCCGATTATGGGGCGTTCAATAGTATTGCCAGAAATCAAGTCAATACGACCCTGATTAACAATAACTGGGATGATATGTTGCGAGTAGCCGGTTCCCTCAAATTAGGAATTGTCAGTGCGTTGGATTTAGTGCGTTCTCTGCAAAGAGGGAGTAGTTCCACTACGTTGTCGAAAGCTATCGGGGAGTTGGGACGGATTGCTAAAACCTTATATCTACTGCCTTATTTGGATGATGAGACTTATCGCCGCCGTATTTTAACTCAACTTAATCGTGGTGAGGGTCGTCACAGTTTATCGAGAGTTGTTTTGTATGGAAAACGTGGAGAGATTCACAAAAAATATCGAGAGGGTCAAGAAGACCAATTAGGAGCACTTGGCTTGGTGGTGAATATAATAGTGCTGTGGAACACTTTCTACATGGATGCTGCCATCTCCAAACTCAAGGCGACTGGTATGGAGCTAAAACCGGAAGATCTGGCTCGGCTTTCACCTTTGGGATACAAGCATATAAATATGCTGGGACGGTATTCCTTTGCTTTACCTGAATTAATTCAGCAGGGAGAATTTCGTTCGTTACGGGAACCCTCTTCAGGAGAGGATTTCGAGGATTTTTGAAATCCTTAACCTACTTTTTCGTTCCATTGCTACTCAACCCCCTATCACAGGTCCCACCCTCAGATTCAATCACTGGATCGCAAGTATAAGCAGGACTGGGTGAAGGAGTTAATCTTTGAGGCTTTTGGTTGGACTATTCACGATCGCTCTAACTCGATCGAATTTCTGCATGATGTCTTTAAGCGGTTGGGGATTAAGCTTCAGTTACAGGGACGGCGCACAATTCTTGAAGGGGTGCGGGAGCTGTTTTATCAGACAGTTGAGGATGATGCGCTGACGACCCAGTGTTTAGAAGCTGCTGGTCGTCGCTTGTTGGAGCGGCTGGCAGCGAAAAAGAAGGTATATAAATTACCTATATTCAGGTTCACTGACACGGACTGGTCACAGCTGAAAGTAGCAGACCCAGCACCCCAAACAGAGGGCGAGGAGGGGGTTGCTTGTGGTGTAGCTAGCGAAGGTAGGAGTTGAGATTTTGGCATAGCTACCTGTTGACTCACCCATTAGGCTGACGCGCTGAAATCGTTATATCGCAGCGTCGTTAGGTCATGTTGTTAAGAAAACATTAACATATGTAAACAACTGATAAAGTTTGTTAAGCTTGGTGGATTAGCCAATCAAAGCTTTCCCCAACCCTTCAATGGGAAGTAAGCCTTCGTTAGTCTTTTACTCTAATCCTCACAACCACAAATCTGGAGTAGCCATCATGGAAAGTTCTGAAAAAGTAATTACCCTTACCGATCGCAACGGCTGGGCTTGGGGCTTTACTCCTCAAGCTGAGATTTGGAATGGTCGGCTTGCAATGCTGGGATTCTCATCTGTCCTACTGACTCAGTATTTATCTCGTCATGGCGTTTTACCTTCCTATGACTTTTCGCACACGATCGCAGTAATCACATCGATGATGCCTTAAGTTGAACGATCAAAAAGTGGAAGTGTTGCTGCTGTCTAGCTTTACCTTTTGGCCTTCTTCTTAGATTTAGCCCCCTTTGCTTCATGCTCCTGCGAACTATCAGCTTTAGCCACAACTGCTAGAATTTTCTCGTCAGTCAGTGGCTTTTGAATTGATTGCTGTTTAGTGGAGCTGGTTAGCTTCTTGGGAGCGATGCTTTCGGTTTCCGGTGGGTTGCCACTGACTGTCTCTGGTACAGAAGATTCGATCGAGGCACTATCATCTAAAACTGTCGGGGCAACTGAATTAACGGTAGTACCAACTAAATAAAAGCCCGTCGCGGTGGGTGCTCCCATATAGCCGGTGAGTGTAGCAACTCCCTGCTCAAAATCATGTTCAACAAGTTGCTGAAATTTCTCTGGCTTCATGGTCACACTGAAAATGCACCCATTGCCACCATTCAAGAAAAATTTAACTCGGCTATCTGGGCGTTCTTGGTAGTTGGGTAATTGATGCAGGTGGAAAGTTATTTGAGCTTTAGTGGGAGCGGCCATTGATTGAATCCTTTGAGTAGTTAAGGGTGGAGCGGCTAGAAGGGCTAAGATTTCAGGCGATTGTGTTACCTGAATTTCTTGGTGAGTTGTCTTCTTTTGGTGTTGGAATCCATGTGGCGGGGGATCGAAGCTTCCTTTAGCTTTGATGACAACTAGTTTACGCCCTTCCAGTCTGGCTTCCAGTTCCCAAAATCTTCCGTCAGCAAGGGGCGCATCTGCCCAAGTAAGAGACAAGATCGATCTCTGCTGGCTATTGTTCTGAGATTCCTGGTTTCGATAAATAATTAGCCGAGGCTCTTCATTGTGGATTTCCCAACACCCATTCAAGGTGAAAAATGATAGGGGAGACATTCCTATTTTTGTGACCATGAAGCCAAGACGGCTTTTGACGGTAGCAGGATAAACCTGGAAACACTGGAGCTGGGGTTCAGTTATTTTGCATTTTGCCTTTAACCTTTTCTGGACAACAGCAGGATAAGAATCTTCTCCTATCTTCAGGGTACTTTTTTGATCATCAATTTCTAGGATACCTTCGACAAATCCAATGGCTTGGTAAAAGCGAGGTTTAACTTGCTCCGTTTCAAGGGCTTCGTTCAGTTCCGTTGTTGTATCGGTGGTAATCGACTGCATACTATCTTTTATGTGGCTCCGTTCTATATTATCGTGCTGGCTCCCTCAATCCCAAAGCCCCAGCTGCTGCCAACACCGCCCCCGCTCCCATAGATTCAGCTGCACCACCACTGGCACCCTTCGCTCTGACCGCAGCGGCAACCGACTCTCCACGTTCAGCGCTAATATTCCCTGGCCTACCATGATCGTCCCGTGATGCTTACGGTGGGCATGGAGATGGCAGACATAGTGCCACCAAGTTTTCTAGGCAGTTGTTGGCGGGGTTGCAGTCCCAATGATGAACTTGGATGAGAAAGGCTCGGTCCTTCGCTGAGAACAGTCGATCATCAGGGTGCAGACCTCGGATACCGCAGAGAAAGCAGTGCCAGTCCTCGCGCTCTTTGATGGCGAAGGCGATCTGTGGCCAGTCTTTGGGGTAGCGGGATGTTGGGGTGGGCATGGGTAAATGCTTTGATCTATTTGTCTTCAAGGCATTGAAGATTGATTTCGTTTGGCTGCTGGGAGCTGTTTAGCCCCCTTTAGGCGTAACCAGAACTCGAACATTCATGCCAGCAAACGATAGCATTTGGACTAATTTATCGATACCAAATCGATCGATATCGCCATTCATCAAATTACTAATCCGAGGTTGTGTTTCTCCAAAAAATGCTGCGGCTTCTGCTTGTGTCCAATTTTGGGATTGAATAAATTTTCGCAAGTCCAGCATCAAATCTGCTCTAATCTTTAGATTAGTGGATTCCTCCTTATCAAATCCTAAATCTTCAAAAATATTGCCACTGCCTTTTTTTATATTACTCATGCGAATTATCCTCCTGTAGTTGAAGTTTTCGATATTCCATCATTTCTTGATAACGCTGGTGGCCGATTTGTAGATCTTGCTGGGCAGTTTTTTGAGTTTTCTTCTGAAATACGTGCAAAATGTAGACTGCTTCTTCAAACCTCGCTACATAGAATATTCGATAGGCGTTTTCCGTCCGAATGCGGATTTCTTGGACTCCCTTCCCAATGGTAGGCATCGGTTTAAAGTCTGTCGGAGTTTCGCCTCGCTGGACGGTACGTAGTTGGAAGCCAGCTTTGCGTCGGGCTTCTTCGGGGAAGGAACAGACATCATCTCTAGAACTGCCGATCCAATTAATTGGTTTGTCTTCCATACCAAACATTATACCTTATTTGGCATTAATGAGACATAGTATTGAGGTTTTGCTCAGAATAGCCTAACATTCTCCCAGAAATCATCTTGCTTCGGCTTCCATAATTGCTCCAAAGACGTTGCTAATTATTCACCCCCCATACCATCTATCCTGTAGTGGTTCCCCGAACGCGAAGCTTACTGTTAAGGAGATCGCTACTTTCTTCGCATTTACCTTGGGATTTAACCTATCCTAAATTGTCTGAGTTTTGGCCAAAGCTGCTTCGCCAAATTCGCTTGATGCCGATTCAGTAGCTTTTTTTATAGAGTAGAAGAACTACACTATAATAGAAGAGATTAATTTATTTTCAGATATTAAGTAAAAAAATATGAGTAGTCATATTACTGATATTGCCATAGCAGCAAAGGATTGTCTTATTCCTTACTTGCCTTTACTAATGAATGGTGCCTTTACACAAATTGGTAAAAGTAGTGTTGAAATAGTGGTCAAGGAAATCTGGAAAAAAATAGAACCTGTGCTAAAAGCAAAGGATGATGCCAGAATTGCAGCAGAACAGTTAGTAGCAAAGCCGGACAGTGAGCCTCGTAGAGCTGTCTTTCAGGAAGAATTAGAAATATTGCTGAAGGAGAATCCAGATTTGGCCAGAGAGATCAGTCAAGTCCTGGCAAAAAGCAATATTGGAATTCAGATAAACCAGACTTCAACAGGTGATGGGGTACAGATGATCGGTCAAGTTTCAGAAGGCAAGGTATTCGGTAATGTTGCTGGTAATTTGACTATTCATGAGTAAGGAATAGAATAATGACCGATCCCAAGAGTATTTCACAATCTAGTTTTGGCGACGAAAGCCAAAATATTGCTCTAAATAGTGGAGTTGCTATCGCTAAAGTCGAGCATCTCACCCAAAACATTCACATATTACCGACAAAAGTCCGCACCCTCGATCGATTCTGGAAAAGCTGGTCGCAAGATACAAAACCATCATTCAGTCCAGATCTGGTAATCGGTGGGCGGGAGAAAGATCGAGATCGCGCGATCGAATGGCTGCGGGGAAATCCTGCCGTACTCACATTGCAAGGTGAATCACAAAAAGAGGTGAGTGCTTTTTTAGCAGCAGTCGTGCAGGGACTGGAGCCGGAAGAACGAGCTAACGTTTTAGATCGTGCAGTTGTTATCGATTGTGAGACATCTTGGCAACACCTAACTGAGTCAACCGATCCAATGATTTTAATTGTTGAACTGGGAGAGCCAGAAGGTATTGGAACAGCAATTCAGAATGGTCATCATGTTTTCATACCATGCGATCGATTGAGTTCCGATCGTGAAAATCTTTTGCCTCGCATAGTGCATGATGCCGCAGAAAAAGCTTTGCAGGGCATGGGGTTAAATAGAAGGAAATCATACAGCTATACAACTCTTGCTCGACGTAGCCTATCTGCGCTGAGACGAAAACTGGCAATCGCCAGAAATATTCAGCAACCAGCATGGGCAAAATCTGATGAGGCGCGGGTGTTGCTTGCGCCATTACTTGTCAGTACCTGGAGTGACTCTTGTAAGGGCGATCGACAGGTTTTAGAGCAACTATCAGAGCAATCTTATGATGCGATTCAAGCCCAATGGGTACGCTGGGCCAATGAACCGGATGCTCCCATTCGCCGAGTAGGAGACGTGTGGATGATCGCCTCTCAAGAAGATGCTTGGATACTGATTGCACGTTATCTTACCGATGACGATCTGAAACGTTTTGAGAATGTTGCCCTTGAGGTGTTGAGCGAACTTGACCCAGCATTTGAGTTACCGCCTGAAAAAAGAATGATGGCACCTTTTTATGGGAAAGTTTTCACTCGATCGAATTGGTTGCGAGAGAGCATTTTGGAAATGATGGCATTGATGGCAACTCTTAGTCCTGAAATTTCGTTTAGTGGGAATCGATCGGGTGAAGATGTTGCCAGCCAAATAGTTCGGCGATTGATGGAACAGGCGAAAGATAATCCGATATTGTGGGTTTCATTGTCCGATAAACTGCCTTTAATTGCTGAGGCTGCACCAGAAATTTTGCTAGACGCGATCGAGGCGGGTTTAGCTGGAGAAACCCCGATCCTGGTCAGCTTATTTCAAGAGCCGACTTCAAGGTTAGCTTTATCATCGCCACATCCTGGGCTGCTTCGGGCACTAGGGACGTTGGCATTAAATCATGACTACTTGAGTCGAGTGGCATTATCGCTAGCACGTCTAACGCGCTTAGATCCAGGTGGGAATTTGTGCCCTCGACCAGCAGACAGCTTGAAAGCGATTTTTACTTATTGGATTTACTTTCATCCCAATGCTGGTATTTCTTGGCACGGTTGCCTACAAATAATCAACATAATTCATAAGCAGGAACCAGAGATAGCTTGGAACTTACTGATTTACCTTTTCCGTCTACTTTATCAAGGTATTAATCATATTGAGCAAAGGACGAGATGGCGCGACTGGGTACTAGAAAATCCGACAAAAAGACCTTTTCAAGATATTACTGACCCAAATGATGCAATTCTGGCGCAGCTAATTTCTCTTGTTGGTATGAACATAGCTTGTTGGTGTGAGCTAATTGACATGATAAGATTCATACATCCTAATCAAAAGAATACGATCGTAAATGCACTAGAAACGCTCACATGCCAGCAATTTTCCGCAGAAGAACGAGTTCAAATATCTGACCGCCTACGTCGCGAGATTTCTGACTATCACAAATTTTTTGACTCTCAGCGGTCGATGTCGATCGAAAACATTCAACGACTCGAAGCAATCTTGACACAACTTGAGCCGGACGATCCGGTATACCGCTACCGCGAACTTTTCGAGTATGGGGTGGAAATTCCAGGAAAACCTGATCTCTCATCAGAGGAACGAGACAAAATTGCTGAAGAATTGAGATCGGAGGCATTGCAAAAAATCATAAATTCCCAAGGATGGGCTGGAGTTATCCAATTAGCACAGCAAGTGCGGGCACCCAATCTTGTGGGTGTGGCTTTAGCTCAAACACAATCACTGCCAATCGACTTAACTCTATTTCTTCGAGAACATCTTGGCTCTCTCGATCGATGGCGACATGAATTAGCAAGCAGCTATATACATTGTAATGCTTACGAGCGAGGTGAATTGTGGATTGATGCCTGCCTAAAAGATAATTTACCGCTCTGGAGCGCAGAAGAGTATGGAAAATTCTTGCTCTGTCTGCCATTTAACTTATGCTTATTAGATCGACTGGATGATGCTAATTCAGAGACTCAAGGCTACTTTTGGATTCATGTAGAGCGCGTTGAATTTCTGGGAATCGATCGAACTGATTGGGTACTAGCAAAACTTCTCGAAGTTGGTAGACCTCATCTTGCCGTTCCCAAAATTGCCTGGGTCTTGGATAAAAATCCAGAACTCTTTTCGCTCGATCGAATCGCCGAAGTTCTTGAAGCATCTGTTCAGACTGAGCCTGGAAAAGACTATGATTCTGATTTATTTCCTCATGACTCAACGGAGTTGCTAAACTATCTAGAGAAGACTAAATTTTCACGCGATCGTCTTATAAATTTGGAGTTAGCGTATTTCCAAATTCATGCCCATTCTCGCAGTCCTCGGATACTATTCGATCGATTATCAAAGAACCCTGAATTTTTTGTAGAAACCCTTCAATGCACCTGCCATGCAGAAAATCAAACCGAAGCTAATGAGAATGATAAACAGCCCAACCCCTTTTTAGCACGGTTAGTCTGGCGTTTACTTGAAGAATGGAAGCAATTGCCTGGAGTACTGGAAGACGGAACGGTTGATGATACCGCTTTGAGAACTTGGGTTTTCAAGGTTTGCGAACTTGCTGCTGAATGCGATCGAAGTGAGATCGCCGATCATTATATTGGTCGTTGCTTTTCTTTTTCTCCCACCGATCCAGATGGTGCATGGCCTCACAGAATTGTCCGAGATTTAATTGAATTGGCAAGTTCAACAGTTAAGGATAGTTGGCGTACTCAAATCTACAATAATCGCGGTGTTACTTGTCGATCGTCAACTGATGGAGGCGAACAAGAGCGTATTCTTGGAGAAAAGTATGCGAAAGATGCTAGCCAAATTGGGAATCAATGGCCGCAAACAGCCGCAATTTTAAGAGAGCTTGCAAAGAAATATAATAGTGAAGCCTCTAGGGAAGATGTTCGAGCAGAGCTTATCCAAGATTTATGGTGATAATTAGCTGTGATGACATGCATTCACTAGGAAATTTGCAAATATCCGGAACTGATATTCTTTTCGCTTTTTAAGTCTACTCAACTCCCGATCAACTGGTTCGCCATTAAGCTAAACTGAGCAGTAATCTATCGATCCTTGCCGTGTCCAAAATTATTGCCGTCTTCAATCAAGCTGGTGGAGTTGCTAAAACTACCCTCACGATGAACATTGGCTACCAGCTATCTAAACAGAAGCAGCGAGTTCTTCTGGTAGATATTGACCCTCAAGCCAGCCTCACTATTTTCATGGGGCTGCAATCCCATGAGTTAGAAAATATTATCGCTGACCGCTTACTTGATGAAGACGCTCCTCTACCTATTCATAGAGATCTGCATGGAATGGATTTAGTCCCCGCTAATATTGATCTCAGTGCTGTAGAAATTCAGTTATCATCGGTTATGGCTCGTGAAATTCGGCTAAAGCAGGCTCTCGCAGATGAGTTAGACAACTACGATTTCATTCTTATCGACTGCCCCCCTAGCCTCGGAATCCTTAGTATCTTAGCCCTCACTGCTGCTACCCATGTATTAGTACCAGTCCAGACCCATTTCAAAGCGTTTAAAGGTGTAGAGCTACTTCTAGATACGATCGCAAAAGTCAAGAAGCGCATCAATCCTTCCTTGGCTATTGCTGGTTTTGTTCCTACCCTTTATGCCAACGCTGGCCAAGATCGTCAAATTCTAGAGGCATTGCAAGAGCAAGTTTCCTCCTTAGCCACTGTCTTTCCACCCATCCCTAGGGCTACTGCATTTGCTGATGCTGCCATGAGCCTCCAGCCTCTGGGGATATATGCGCCCCGCCACCCAGCAGTAGCTATTCTAGAAACCATCGCTCGTAGTTTGGAGGATCTTACTTAATGTCTAAACGCCCAGTTCTAACTAGAATGCGTGGGGTCGATAACCTGTTGACCATCGATGTAAATGCCGTTAATAACAATCAGTCTTTACCCTTGGCCTTAGATGAGATCATTGATCGCCCTTTGGATACCCGCCAGCTTAATCTAGCTCATGTGGAATCTTTGGCAGAATCAATTGCTGTACTTGGACTTATTCAACCAATTGCTGTAGATTCTCAAGGGCGTTTATTAGCCGGGGGTCATCGCCGAGCTGCGATTGTCCATCTCCAGGAAACTAATCCTGCTGCCTATACTGAACATTTTAGTGTGGGTATTCCAGTACGCCGCTATGACTTCAATGCTTTTGATAACCCAAATTTGGCTTTGGCGATCGAAGCCACAGAAAATGAAAAGCGTAGAGACTATACCGCCGCTGAAGTTCGAGATTTAGCTGATCGTTTAAAGGATGCGGGATATCACCACACTCCTGGTCGTGCTAAAGCTGGTCAAAAAGCTTTACTCCCTTCGCTAGCAGTAATTGTAGGTAAGTCTGAACGCCAAATCAAACGTTATTTGGCTGCTGAACTAACAGAATCACCAGAAGAGCTAAAGGGGACATCTGTCCCCTTTAGCCAAAAGTACCTTAAACAGGCGATCTCAGCTTTATTACAGTATCAAAAAACAGAACATGCTAGCCCAAAAGAGCGTAAGCTCTTGAAAGAATTACCCGAAATTATAGAGAGTTTAGAACGAGCAATTGATAAAAAGTTAAACCTCTAAAAATAATTTTGATAACCATTTCCAAATCTATGAGCTGCAACTTTACTATTGACTCATCAACCGCTCCGGCAAGCGCGTATACCTTTTACCCACCTGATGTTGCCTGACGGCTAAACCGATCGCCTTACTAGAACCAACAACGATCGCTAACTGCTTGGCTCTAGTCAAACCGGTGTAGATCAGATTCCGAGACAACAATAAATAGTGCTGCATATAAATTGGCAGAATTACCACCGGATACTCCGACCCTTGGGACTTGTGAATCGAAATCGACCAAGCCAAACCCAGCTCATTCAAATCCGCATAATCGTAGATCACTTCTCTGTCCTCAAACCGAATCACCACCTCCTGCTCAGTAGAGTTGATCGATCCCACCATGCCTAAATCCCCATTAAAGACTTCGCGCTCGTAGTCATTCTTGAGTTGAATCACCCGATCGCCCACCCGCAGCACATCGCCACCCCGAATCACTTGGGGTTTGTCAGGAGTAGGAGGATTCAACAACTCCTGCAACACCTGATTCAAGTTACGGGTGCCAATTACCCCTCTGGTCATTGGACACAACACCTGGACATCAGTCACCGGATTGAACCCTTGTCTGGGAATAAAGTCTAGCAATAGTTCGCGAATAGTTTGTACTCCATGCTCTGCTTCTTGACCACCACCATGCCATAGACAATCCGAGCGAGGCTGCTCAGAAATTGGCTCAAAGCTGGGATATTGCCCACGATTAATTTGGTGAGCAGCCCGAATAATTCCACTGGCTTGCACTTGCCTGAATACCTGGGTGAGCCTAACAACCGGAATCTGGTCAGACTTGATCAAATCAGCCAATATATCCCCCGGCCCCACCGAAGGCAATTGATCGATATCTCCCACCAACAGTAAATGAGCATCGGGAGGAATTGCCTTCAGCAAAGAATTCGCCAGGAATAGATCCAGCATTGAAGCTTCATCAACCACGATTGCATCATGGGGTAACGGCTCTTCGATCCCGCGCTTAAAGCCCCTAGTGGCTGGCTCAAATTCCAGCAGCCGGTGAATAGTTTTAGCCTCTAGACCAGCCATTTGAGCCAGTCGCTGCGCCGCTCGACCGGTGGGAGCAGCCAAAGCAATTTTCTTGCCCATCGCTTTCCACATCGCCACGATCGTGCGCGTACAAAAAGTCTTCCCGCAACCAGGACCACCCGTGAGAATCATCACCCGTTCAGTCGCCGCCATTTCCACTGCTTGTTGCTGTTCGATCGACAGACTGATGCCCCGACTTTGGGTAAACCTTTCGATCCAACTGCGAATACGTGGTAAATCCACGACTGGCTTTGGCAGCAGTAGCTTCAGTGTCAAACTCGCTAAGTTCTTCTCAGTGTGAAAAAAGCTAGGCTGGAAGTACAGTGGGATTTCGCCCACTGTCTCCACAATTAAATCCTGCTCCTTGGTCATAGCTCCCAAGATTTCTAACACCACTTCTGATGTGGCCACATGCTCATCGATGGTTAACTTCGCGATCGATAGCTCTAATAATTCTGGCTGGGGCAAGAAACAATGACCATCCTCGGCGGCTTCGCTCAACACATGGACAATCCCGGCACGATATCGAAAAGGTGAAGATGGTAAAACTCCTAACTGCCGAGCAATCAGATCAGCTGTCAGAAATCCGATGCCATAGATGTCTTCGGCAAGTTGGTAAGGATTGTGGGTGACGGTAGCGATCGCTTGGTCGCCATACTGCTTGAAGATTTTCACTGCATAGGTTGTAGAAACACCATGACTCTGAAGAAATAGCATCACTTCCTTGATCACCAGCTGGGCTGCCCAAGCTTTTTGAATCATTCGTACTCGTTTCTGACCAATTCCCGGTACTTCAATCAATCGTTGGCTATGGTGCTCGATAATTTCTAAAGTTTCCAAACTGAAGTGCGTCACGATCCTTTTGGCGGTGACGGGACCAACCCCTTTAATCAAACCGCTGCCCAAATACTTTTCAATCCCGGTGAGCGTCGCCGGTTTCGTTTCTTTGTAGTGAGAGACTTGGAATTGTTGACCATACTGGAGATGTTCTCGCCAACTGCCTTGAACTTGTAGGGTTTGACCAGCTTGAATCTGAGCAAAGTTACCGGTGATGGTTACTAGATCATGACAGCGGGGAACTTGCATCCGGGCAACGGTGTAACCAGTTTCTTCGGCATGAAAAGTTATCCGTTCTACGACTCCAGTCAGAGAAACGGCGGGTAAAGCTGAAGAATTGCTTGAGTTAGAATTAGCCACTTCAGGGGTGGAGCGTTATAAAATCTTGATGCTACACAAAGTAACAGATTTTGGTGGGGTTGGGAGCTAAAGTAACTCATGTCAACACAGTTTGAACTAACCTGCACACTTTTTCAGTAGGTCTAAGCAGTTTTGCTAGGATTTACGATGGCAATACTCCAGATTCTTGCAGCTCATGTAGCCTTGCATAAAAACCCTGTTGCTTTAATAGTTCATCATGAGAGCCAACCTCCACAATACGACCCTTGTCTAAAACCACAATTTTGTCAGCATCTCTTACCGTGCTCAGACGGTGAGCAATAATGAGAGTAGTTCTAGTGCCCAGAATAGAGCGCATTGCCATCTGAATAGCTCGTTCTGACTCGTAATCTAGACTAGAAGTAGCCTCATCAAACACTAAAACATGCGGATTTACGATCAAAGCACGGGCAATGCCTAAACGCTGCCGCTGTCCTCCCGAGAGGCGAACACCACGCTCTCCAACAACTGTGGCATACCCTTGCGGCAGCTCGTGCATAAATTCATCAACCCTCGCCATTTTGCAAGCTTCATCTACGGTGGAAGTATTCGCCGTAGGGTTGCCATAACGCAGATTATCCATGATGGTACCGTTAAAGACATCGACCTCTTGATGCACAATCGCTAGACGAGAACGGTAAGGGCCAATCTTCAGCGATCGCACATCGGTTCCATCCATCAGGACTTTTCCCTGAGTTGGCTCAAAGTAGCGAAACAGTAGTTTAACTAGTGTAGATTTCCCCGAACCCGATTTTCCTACTAGAGCAACAGTTTGATATGGCTCAATTATCAAGTTGATATCCTTCAAAATTAGACGTTCTGGGTCATAGCCAAAACTGAGATGATTGAACTCCACTTTGCCCGTAAAGTGATATTCTTCAGGACTCTGATTGATCGAGGTGAGATCCATGGCATCGCTACTGATCGGATACTCCATAAATTCATGGAAGCGCACCATGGAAGCATAGCGTCGAGCCAGCGCCTCTGCTAAAGCGCTCAAGGGTTCTAGTTCGGCATAGGCCATGCTGGAGATCGTCAACAGCGTCACAAAATGACCTAAAGACAGTTCGCCCCGGAGTGTTGATAGTAATGTCATAATTAGCACCCCAAAGATACAGCTTTGCACCACTGTTCGCTGCCACGTACCCAATTTCACATAACTGCGATGGATACGATGAAGCACGACGGTTAACTCCCGATCTAGTCGCTGACGTTGCCGCTCCAGTTCATGGGGTTCAGCGGCAAAAGCTTTAACAGTCTTAATATTGGTAATTATTTCAGAGGTGCGACTCTCCGTATTCTCCATATAGCTATCGAGGAGAGCTTCCCGTTGAATGATGGAGCGTAATCCTTTAATACTAAAAGCCAGAATAACGATGAAAGAGATCAAGAAGAAGAGTGCAATCCGCCATTCTAGTAGACAGATCAATCCAAAAATCCCCATAATTCTAACTAGCTTGGGAATAAACTGTCCGGCAATTTCTGGGTAAGACCAAGTGTGATTACCTAGCCCTCGGGCAATGCGACCAGCAATTCGACCAGGGTTATTCTCGTCGTAGAAAGCTAAGGGTAAACTGAGAATTTTTTGTAGCACTCGATCGGCATGGTCTCGCCTAGCCCGTAGTGGAATAGCCCAGTGAAACCAGCTGCCAATCCAGGGCTGAATCGGTGCTCGCACTACGGATATGACGAAAATTATCCCCAGTAGCAGCCATAGTTCTAAGTTATCAGATGCCGGAATATTAAATGTTGATGAGATTGCCTTCATCATAGCCACTAGCGGAGCATCTAGCGGCTGCCGTGAGAGCACATTCAAAATTTGACCGATCGCATAAGGTACTACCAAATCCAGTACTTCAAATAGACTGGCTCCCGCCATGCTTAGTGCTGCGATCTTCCCGTAGCCACGAAAATAACCAACAATATTGCGATATGATGCCATAGTCTTATTCTGCCTCCAAGGCTTAACTGGAAAAACATCCAGAATTCTACTCAATTTAACGATGAGGGGAGTCGATCACTCCCCTCATCAAGATCTCATTTCGCCACAGTTAACCCGATGTGTTCTATGAGGTAGTGATCACAGCTGGTATTTAGGATGGTTGCGGGAGGCTTTACTAATCTTTTTCCATTGTTCTTTTTCTGCAAGGTATGATCGTTTATCTTGCTTCCTGGAAAGATGTTGAGCTTCTTTTTGCAACTTCTGATAGTTTAGTAATCGTTTGGAATCCAGTTGTCCACCTGCTAATGCTTTTTGAATGGCACAACCAGGTTCACTGTCATGTTGACAATCATGAAAACGACACTGCTCCACCAGCTTTTCAATATCCATAAATGTTTCTGGCAATCCCTCTGTAGCCGACCAGACTTGAAGTTCGCGCATTCCTGGGGTATCAATAATTAATGCTCCAGATGGCAGCATAATCAACTGTCGATGTGTAGTTGTATGTTTCCCCCGATCATCTCCTAACCGGACAGCTTGAACAGTTTGCACCGACTCACCTTTCAGTTGATTCGTAATCGTGGATTTACCAACCCCAGATGATCCTAACAACACAATTGTTTTCCCCGGTTGCAAATATGGTTGAAGTAATTCCATACCCTGCTGCTGCATAGCACTTAGCGTCACGATCGGAACCCCCATCGCAATGTTTTCTACCTCCGTCAAACATTGTTCAAGTTTCAGACAAAGATCTGCCTTGTTTAACAGAATGACCGGATTTACACCACTTTCCCAGGCCAGAATCAAGTAGCGTTCAATCCGCCTTAAATTCAAGTCACCATCCAAACCAGAAACGAGAAAAGCAGTATCAATATTTGTCGCAATAATTTGTTCTTCGATCGAACTTCCCGCGACCTTACGAGAAAACTTACTCATGCGCGGTAAAATTGCGTGAATGGTAGCAAGTTGTTCACTTACTTTTTGAATCACAACCCAATCTCCGACGGATGGAAAGTCCTGGCTTCCAGTAGCTTGATGCCTGAATTTGCCAGTTACTTCGGCAGATTGTTCTTCTTGTTCAGTATAGACGAGATAACTATTGCGATGTTCGATAGCAACTCGACCGACCGTAAATCCTGACTGTCGATAAGAAGCAAAGCTGTGAGCATGAAAATCGCTCCAGCCTAATTGTTCTAAATTCATTGGATTTCCTTATTGTGATAATTTGCATAATGCAAGGTTCACAAGAGGAGTCCGAATGGTCAAACCTGAATAATAGGTAAAGTGTTACAGGAATGAGTACGACCCTCTATACCTTGCTTTTGAAAGGTTAAAATCACTTCAGTGATTCGATCAGCTAAGAATATAGTCATCGTCTACCTCCTCGTAAAGTTTATTTTGTGGCACGACTACTACATTAGCTCATTTCTATCTCTTTCTGCAAAGGATTAACAGCTCTCTACCCCCTCACCTAACCCACACCCCATCGCGCCCATAGAAATCCTCGCCATCCGCGACCCCCCAAGACCGCCGCCGCACCAGGCAGCCAGTGTCGCCCAGGAGCAACCCTAGCCACACATCGACCAACGATAACCCAGAGCGCCGCTGCAATTCCAGCAACCTCATCTCGCCACAGTTAGCCATCGCTTGTCGAATCTTCGCCGCCCACAATTCCACGTCTTCACTATGGGCATTCCCCAGAATCTGCCGCGCTACTTCGGCCTTTTGCAATTCATCAGAGATCAATTCATCGGCCTCACACTTCACAGTCAACACGAACCGATAACGATTCCGCTCAGCGGCTGTGAACCACGCTTTGCTTATGATAGATCAACTTTGCCAGCCCGCTGCTGCGGACTTGTTAGGCGGCGATCGCTTATGACATTAGAGGGATACTACATCACTTAGCATTTCCAGAAAACTATCGACGGCCTGTGTTTGATGAACGGGTCGATGAGGCACAACGAAACCCAGGACGCCTGGGGTGTGGCAGACATTGAGGTGCTCCATATTCACTCTGACACTGCTTATTACTGGTACAAGATCGGCAACGACCACTAATGCAGACATAAGCACCACAGAAATTCAGCTTACCGTCCCGTATTCCATCGTTAGTCCGAGGTGCTGGAGTACATGAAGCACCAAACTGTTCTTGAGGTAGACGACACTGTCCGCGATCGCAGAATCCAGAACTGCACTCGCGATCACCTCGACAGGAGATCAATACCAAGCTGGGTTGCACTGCTTCAACAGGCTTTACGATGCCAAAGCAAAATAAAAAGATGTATATTAACAGTGCTAGAAGAGCAGTAAGTACTCTATTTACAACCACTAGCCTCTTTACCTGGGCCACCATAATAAAACCAATTTCGCCAGTTATCATCTGAACTGTAGTAAGGTCCATCAGCACTATAGCAGGCACTATCTGTTGTGCCGATCGAACCTGATGACCACCACCAGGCATTGGTGGGTGACCACATATAAAGTATATTTCGGAAGTAGGCTGCATTACCCCAACGTCGATCAGCAAATTGTCCGCTACCCATATCCGTGGAAGTAGTTGCGGGTGCGCTTGCGTCAAATATTTCGCCGTACCAATCCAGCCGATCAGCTTTATCGCGAATTCCTGCCTCAGAAAATAGTGAACCATCAGAACACGGAGCTGCGCCACCACCCTTGCAGAAGGGATAATAACCAGCCCACTCTCCCGCTGCTCTCACCCACCAGTTCCCTTGCCACAGGCGAACCTCAACATCGAGACTGTACTGAGAGCCATCGATTCGGCTCTCCCAGGGAACCAGCGACATGCCAGGTGCCACACTACGGGATACTTGAATCCATCCATCTACTAAGGCGTTATACCCGCCTACCCAGTCACCACTGGCAGATCCATTGGTTCGGAAGTACGTGAAAAAAGTGGGGCGTTTCGAGGGTGCAAAGCCTGTTGTCTCTATTTTGCCTGCCTCGATCGCCTGCATTGGAGTTCCCCGTATCACAGCCGTCTGAGCGATCGAAGTCTCATTACCGACAGGGCCATCAGTGTCCCAAATATTTATGCGTCCCAGAGTACCAAAGTTATCGCTAAAGCGCTGCCAAACGGCATAATAGCGATTATTCGAGGCAGGAGCAGGAGGAGGTACTTTAGAAAACAACTCGCGCGGATCTCGAGGCAGATACGTGGGATTAGCCTTCAGATAACCTTCTAGATCAAAACGCACAACAGGCACGGTACCCGATGGACCTACTACTGAAGCATCATTCTGCAACTCAGTCCTGGCTGTCAACTCCCGACGACCAAGCCGTATGAGAGTTCGCGGCAGTTTATTCTGCAGATAATCATTGCTGTTTTCATTCTCAGGTTGCAGTAGATCAGGCTTTTGAGTAGGAGGAGTCTGCTCTATTTTCATACCCTCTGGAAGTTGACTCTCTGGCTTAATCCAGTCAAGTATCTGGCCAGACTTGGTTTGTGTGGTTCTTACCACGTTCAATCGCTTTCTACGCTCCTCTAAAAAGCTGGCGATCTGCTCGCTACGTTGCTGGTACTCAGCTTGACTGATGCTATTTGATTCCGAGAAAGCAGGGGGTGCGCAAGCCAGTAAACCGAGTAATGCGATCACCAAGATGGTGGAAATCAGATATTTTAGGTTCATGCCATTGACCAACACGTTGTGTACAGATGATGCGAGCGTGCAACAAAGCACCGTGGAAAACTGGTTAAGAAACTATCGGAATCTCCCCCCAGGATTAAGGATTGAGCTGCCTAACGGCAAGCGTCACCGGACGGCGTTGCATTTTGCGAGAAAAACATCGTGTAAGCCTCCGTTCCGATGCAGGCGCTTTATGGGGAGACGACCACTAGAAAGACAGAGGAGACGACCATGCATGCGGCGACAGATTCATGTCTACTAACATATCGTTCGCTCCTTACCCATAATTCTAAACCAGTTGAAGAAAAGCTTTAATTAAAAAAGCGGGAGA
>JANOQI010000029.1:0-31387 GCA_031414775.1 Synechococcales cyanobacterium VAR_4_metabat_354 | reverse complement strand
GACAAGCACTCAATCGTCATTTACTTGAGCGATTTATTTCCATGTTAGACCTTGACCTGACTTTGATTAAATCCCATCCCAACTACGCCAGTCTTCTTCAGTACGGTTCTTTGACACCATAAATCTGTCCGGACTATTGATAATAGCAGACTATCTAAGTCCTATCATTCCATTAGTTAAACGTTTTCGTTTCTCAAATTTTGGTAGTGATGATCAGATCGAAGATCAAGCTCAAAAAGAACTATATCCTGCACAAATTAATCGACTAATTCAGATAGAGATCGATAAATTAAATCAAGAAAATATGGAAGGTAAAAGTAATGAAGAATTAGCGAACTTAGTTTGGGAGGCATAAGTAATGAATCATAATCATCAACAACAATCTTCATCAGTATATAATCTGATTATTAGCCAAGAACAACAGCAACAAACCATCGAGCAAATAAAATTTTTATTGAAAGAAAAATATCTCTTCAACAGTCGTTAGCAAATCAAGATATAAAAAATATCGCCGACAATGAACAGTTATTTTTGGAACTTCTAGAAATATTTGATGCTTTAGAGTCTTTGATCTGTTATTTTGAAACTAATCAAGAACTAAGCGAACGTGTTATTAAGCGCTTACCTAAATCACTTGATACTATTCAAAGCAAACTTCTGGCAACTCTAGGAAGAAAGCAGGTAAAAAGAATAGAAATCACTAATATAGAATCAGATCTGGATCTATGTCAGATTGTAGATACACAAATTAGTCCAGAAGTGCAAGCACCTACGATCAGTAAAATAATCAGGCAAGGATTTAAAATTGATGAACACCTTTTGCGTCCTGTCGAAGTGATCATAGATCAACCACCGACAAACCAGAAAAACTAATGCAAATACATGCACAGGAATAGGAAACAATCCATAGCAAAAAATGCAGGTTGAAATTGAAACATAGTCACAATAGCAACCTCCAAATATATCTTCAATTGCCAAGGGATTTAATTCGTTCGTCAATATCTTGAATATTAAGTGGTTCTTGTGCTCCAAAACTAGATTGATTTGAGAACTGACTCATTATCTGCACTTGTTGGTAACGATCTTCTATTTCAGTTTGGACGTTCCGGAACTTATCTTGAAGATTACTCAGATCATTAAATTTATCTGCATCTCGACTACCACTCATCGAATCATTCATCGCCATACAAGCCTTAATAGTTTCCATTTCTATCTCTAACAGGGATAACTTAGATTGTTCTTGGGTATGCAATTCATTAATGCTAATCAGCATTTCTTGGGAATGTTCTAAACGAACTTGTAGCTCCGGTAGAATTCTTTCGATCCCAATGGCTTTTGCCATTGCCATTCTGGCTTCGACAATCTCTCCTACACGTTTATATTCTAATACCATAGCAACTAGTTCTTGATGTTGCTGGCATTTCATATCATATTGGCGCTTGATTTCATGCATAATAGCTCTCACCCGCTCCACAGCTTTTTGCATTTCTAAAACTCTCGCCGTAATTGATACTAATAGTTGAGTAGCATGTTCTAAAGTAATATCATCACTATTTTTATTTACTGCTGTTACATTGGGTGTTGATTTAATAGGTGTTTGCCATAACCAGTTCCAACCATTCATGATCAATCCACCCAATGTGTCTCCCATTAGCCATGAAATTAAGTTATTCATATTTCTCACCTTTATTAAGTTAGTAAATAGTGAATCGTTAAATACTAACAATTCACCTATCTGATTGCTCTTATCTATTACTTGCAAATTAATTCAGAAAGCTGCTTTGAATCCTTCGCATTTTCTCAGATCACAATTAGGTGTGATTAAACTATTAATTTCTTCTGCTCGATTACTACCTTTAAAACTGATTTTGCCAGTAATTCCACGCACATTAAAGCTAGGATTGCTGATTACTTTTTGAATAGCCTCTCGATCATTAGCTAGGTCTAAAGCAGACTGGAGAACTTGCATCGCATCATAGCTATTAATGACTCGTTCATGAAGCTGAGATTTATCTCCCCACCAATTAGGACTTTTACTTAATTTACCTTCATCAATATGCAGTCGATCGCTAGGATGAATCGGGACACTGATTACTAAGTTTTTTAGCCCTTGCGGATTAACCTGGAACAAATAAGCATCCTGAAGCATCGAGTCAGCAAGAATGGGCAATTGACCTTGGTTTGCTTTAATAATGGATAGTACTCGATCGCGTTCGATCGGATCAGTATAAGCATCAGGGAATAAGACAATTGCTTTGGCTCCGGCAGCTTTAGCAACAGCAATTTCTTGAGCCGCATTACTAGGATTAGTCAAATCAAATTCTTTGACAATGCTACCAGGTGAAATTTGAGATGAGAAGGCCTTGCGCAAAGATTCACTGAATTTTTTATTTGGAGTATAAAACAGAGCGAATTTATCATACTTTTTAGCCCACTTTCTTGACATATCATTGGTACTTACCTGGTTACTACTCACTACTCGAAAAAAGAAGTTATTGGCATCCGTACTAGTCAAATCATTAGCCGTACTAGTTGGTGACAAAAGAATAGTTTTAGCTTGTTGATAAATGTCTTTAACATTCACAGTTACATTAGAACTATAATGTCCAAGGACAGCCAAAATATCTGGATATTTAACCAATTCATTTGCCATTTTCTTTCCTTCGACAGGATCATTGCTATCATCAGTAATAACAACTTTCAGCTTCCATTCATGATTAGATTGATTCCATTCTCGTTGTGCTTCAGCAACACCTTTAAGGATACTGGTGGCGACAAATACTGGTGTTTGGCTAATAGGAACGACAACTGCAATCGTTTTAATCTTGGCAGCAGAACTTTTTATAAGCTTTGCATTATTGAGTGCGATTAAAGTTTCAGGGTCTTTCGTTAAGTCCCAATCTTTTTGTAATAAATCAATCCCTTGAGTATAATCTTTTTGCTGAATAGCAGCAAAGCCAGCTTGCTTATCGCGGCGGGACAAGCCGCCTGGAGGGGCTAAAAGAATTTTTTCACCACAACTGATTTTCTCAATATTGATGACTACTTCACAGATTGATGCAGAACTAGCTGCAGGAATCATTTTTGTTACCAGGAACAAACTAACGCCAGCAATTACAACGTATCCAATTGGTGGTACTTTCATAAATAATATTTTCCAACTTGTTTATAAGTAGTAGTTGGGTTGGTTTCAAATTTTTATGCATTTTCTAGAAATTAAAATTGGAAACTGGTTCGGATCACTTTGACCCAAATAGGATATTTATGCTCAGCATTGGTAGCTACTAATAATCTAGAGGTAATATTAATATGATTATTGACTTTTATTTTGTAAATTGTTTCTGTATGCTGTGAAGTATCACGATTTTATTGGACTTGGGTAAAACACCTACCACGAATTTCGGCGTAGTAAATTGAACGCTAAAATATAGTTATTAGGCGATTAGATGAATATTTGATTTTTACGTGGGAAGATTTTATGGTCTAGTTAGAGAAATACTAACCATACTTCAAATAAATACTTATCTGTATAATTAATTTTATCTATTTACGATAAGGTTTTAATCCATTACATTGAGTTTCGTCACAAGTAGGAGTAACTAAGCTGTTCATTTCTTCTTTTCGATCGCTGCCAACAAAGCTAATATTACCTGTAATACCTTCAAGACGAAAATCTCTATCATTGATTAATTTTTGAATAGCCAAGCGCTCCTCGGCTTTGCTTCTTACTACTTTTCCGAAATCTGAGTTGTTGTGATCTTTATTTAAAGCCTTAATGAGGACTAACGTAGCATCATAACTCATGACAATTCTTTCATTAATAGTGGATATTGACTTTTGATCAGTAAGCCACCATGACGGTATGTATGGTAATTCATTGTGTTTGGATTTTGCATCATCATCTTCAACAATCAACTTCTTGTTATACTGAGCCTTACTATTCAAAGTATCCTGGTATTCCCAAGGAATAGCCATTACTACATTTTCATATAATTTTTTTAACTTAGTTTGAGAATGATCATCATATAAATCATAGATGGAAGTATTTCCTAGAATTGGCATTTCTCCATTATTTTGTCTCAGAATTTCTGCCGATCGATCATTAATTCTCTTCTCTCCGGTATAAGCATCAGGAAATAATACGATCGCGTTAGCCCCTAGTCTTTTAGCCTCCTTAATCTCATTAGAAATGTTATTGGCTTTGCCTAGATCTACTTTCTTAATAATGGATTTAGCATTTATTGCGCTCTCAAACATTTTTGTCAAAGAGTTACTGAACTCTCGATCTGGTCTATAAAATATGACTATTTTCTTATCTGGGGTCATCCATTTTTTAGCCATATCTTTCGCAGAAACCACGCTAGAAGGTACCACTCTAAAAAAGAAGTTACTACTGTCAGTAAGTTCATGTGAAGTGGCCGTTGGCGAAATTAAAACTACTTTATTTTCGTAGATTCTTTCTTTATTAACAATTGGGACAGTAACATAAGAACTGTAATGGCCAATTATTCCTAAAATGTCTTCACGATTAGCTAAGGCTAAAGCAATTTTTAGCGCTGAGGATGGGTCATTCTCATCATTGGCAATGATCACTCGCAATTTCCAATCTTGGTTCGCTCGATTATGTTGTTGTTGAGCGTAAGCAATCCCCTTCAGAAGGCTATCGGCTATAGAAAAAGGGGTGTTGGTTTTAGTAGGTGCAACAATAGCGATGTTTTTTACTTGAAATTTTGCACCTTGAGATGATTGAAGAGCGATCGAAGCGTTTTCGATCGCGATAGCAGTTTCTGGATCGTGTTTTTCTTTCCAATCTTTTTCTAGAAGTGGAATTACGTGTGAATATGAAAGTGGGTTATTTAAGCCTTTTTTTATTAAATCAAACCCTTCTTTTTTTGCTTGAGATTCAGATCCACCTGCTTGAACTAGCAAAGGTTCTTCCCCACAACCGATATCTTTATTTTCATCAGCAAATTTGCAAATTGACGGATAAGTAAAAGTTACAAACATTTTTTTTAGTTCTGGAGCGCTAGCCCAAATCAATATAGCAAGTGCTGATATGGCTGCAACTATTAAGTATTTAATCCACTTAGGTCGTGGAGTAGGTATTTTTGTCGGTTGAGTAATTAGTTGTGGATTAAGATACAGCGGTGGCTGCTCCGGATTTTGAAATAAAACTGGTAAAAACTCACCATGTGGCAATCCTGCTAGCCACTGCAATGCCAACCTTGCTTCATGAACAGCTAAGTGAATAGGTCGTTGCGGTTTAGTAGCTTCTTTGAGAAAATTTTCGATAAAATTTTGAGCTACACCATCATGGACTGGTTCCTTCATAACTACCACATAAGGAATTCCCACAGACATGATCGAATGTGCAATTCCTAAACCATCACAGCTATTGAAAAAAGCTAGGATCAACCCCTTATTTTTTAATTTGGTTAAGATCCCTCTAAATTTAGGATCATCTGAGAATATATATTCCGAATCATTGAGTTGAATTTGATTATTAGAGGAAGAATGTCCACAAAAAAATAGTAAATTATAAGTTGACTCATCTAGTTTTTTCAATAATTCTGGCTTCGATGTGGTGGAGTTACATTTTAAAATCTCTAAATCAATATAACCCAAATGTTCTCGTAAAGCAGCTAAGTCCGGTTTTAGATCAATTTGATTAGCTGATTCATCGTACTGCCCACAAATTACCAAAGCCTTCAACTGATGTTGCTGTCTTTCAACAATTGGTGCTCTCTCTGTGCTTAGGGCAATGCCAGAATTATTATAGTTATTTCGAATAAACTCCCACTCATTCCAGGGCAGCTTTTGCAAATTCAAATTTAGCTGAGAATCACTAGTTTTGGTTTGAACAATAAAAGATAATAATTCTGGGTGATCTCTATAATCGTCAGGTTGGGCACTAGTAATTAAGCTCGCAGCAACCTTAGATAATCCTGGAGATTCATGAACATCTAACCAAGAGTTGAACTTCTGAATCAGTTTTTCTTCTAAGGTGTCGCAGTCTTGAATGCTTATATTAGTTTCGATCGGATCAGTAGGTATTTTTATTGATCTGTCTTGATTTGGATCAATAGATTTTTCTATTGATTTACCTTGATTTTTCCAATATCGATGAGTTTTACCCCAAGATAAATAACTGCGTTTCCAATCGGCGTATGCATCCAATAGTTCTTGAGGCAACGGTGGCAATGAACCAAAAACAGTTGAACTAACTAATTTGTTGTTATCGGTATATCTGACCGCCACCTCGATCGAAAGTAGCTCTTTAGATATTCCTGTAATCTTTAAATTTACTGTTTTAAGCCGAATGTTACTGTTGTCTAGCATGGTTTTTCCACAAAGACCTTAAACTATGAATTGTTCAGTGAATTGCTGTTCACTTAAATTAACACAAACATCAAATCGATCGCCTCTATCGGCAACAAAATATAATTGAATATAACTGTCCTGCGGTTCACTTCTTGATATCGCCTCAAAAGGCTGGCCAGCACCAAGCAAAACCTCATCACCACTTCCATCTAAAATCGACAATCTCACCCCACCTGGTAAATAGACCTCAGCGCTGACGGGATAAACTCTCAGCAAAATAGCGCAACGATTGCTGTCCAAGGGGAGTTGAGCTATCATCAAAGCGATCGAACCAGTCGCAAACTGAATTCCTAAATCACGAATCCGTCTCATTGGTAATTTAGGATGCTCAGGATCGATCGTCCACAGATATTCGGTAGCTTTCCAACGAATCGTCTCATTGGTAGATTTTTCCATCAACTCAACTAAATTTTCCACCCCAGTAATCGAACGAGGTACATTAATTTCTTTTTGACTACGATAAAGCTGGTCTGCCGCCACTTTGATTTGGTCTGGTGTTTCTAGCGGAATACCTCGATAGTTTTTTTCACGTAGTAATTTAGATACACCATTGCGGTTACTGCGAAAAGACATGCTCGGTAAAGGGAGATTAATAAAAGACTCTACAGTTTCCCACTGTTGATATAAAGTACTTACCTCTTTCTTTAATAATTCTTGCAACATCGTAAATATGGGGGGGGCATCTACTTTGGGAGTTCTGCTTGCTAGGTAGTGTTTAAGGTATGGAGGAGAATTTAATATTGCGCCCCACTCGCTAAAAGATAAAGTTAACCGCAGGAAACTGGCCGATGATTTTGATAACAAACGTTCAATTAACTGTTGTGCTTGAGTACTGCTTACTGCTGCTAAATTTGGAATATGTTCACTTCTGGGCAGCGGAGCTAATTCACAACTAGTCCACAATAAACCCATATTATGGTTCAGGCGATCGATACCCACATGATAGTAGCGAAAAAGTGAATCTAATCTGGCAGACTGCTTCAGTTGTTGATGAGTAGCTATACCCCAAAGATGCAAGTATTTAGCCTCTACATCCACTTGAACTGGTACATAATAATCACCAGCCCAGTTTGGCAAATCCACCCATTCCTGAGAAATTTCACAGCTAGTGATATCTATATTTTGGCTAGGAATAAAAACGACTTTAGAACCATTCACCTTCAGGCAAAAACCATTGAGCAATTCACTAACCTGTTGATCCTCATCCAAATATCCTCGATAGGGAAAATCATATTCGATCGGCAACCCGATTGTTTTCTCAATCCACACCTTAATTACCTGTAGGCATTGCAAATTCAGAGAAATCGAGTTAGTATCCTCAGTAATTACATTAGGGTAATTTTCAAGATTGATCCATTCATGCTCAGAGTAAATTTGGCTTAATTGATGCAGCATAGCTAAATTACTAGTGTTAGTTTTCATATAGACCGAATAATAGTGACAATTATTAGTTGAGTTGAAGAAAGCTGTTTATGCATTAATTCCAGAGCCGTTCTAGTATTGTCCTGATTTTCTCCGCTAAAGCTGGCTCCTTTTGTTCTCGATAGATCTGAATTAATACTGCCAAATCCTGCTGATCTTCGGAACTAATCTGGGCAATACTTAATTGATCGAAGCTTTCTTGAAGCATTTCTACAACGAGTTTACAAATTTCTATCAGGTTGATACTACTTTCTGGATTAGTTTGCTGGATCAGAATTCGGGCTAGTCCTAAATGAATTTTTCTTAGCCGTTTGGCAACATTCGTTTGATCAATACGAATAATCGATCCAATCACATCTTGCTTCAGATGGCAGTGATACCGCAAGTACAACATTTGTCGATCGCGCGGCTGAATGTTAGCACTGAGCCAACAATTGCAGATATTTCGCCAATCGGATTGAATGTCTTGCATCTCTACACATACATCTGGCTGCGGCTCTAGGGATGCAATGGTATCTGCCATCGTCTGATTATTTTCATCACTCGTGCTGAGCGGCATATCGATCGATAGAATCAGAGGGGATGTCGATTGACGAATAGCCACACCAATTTTTTCGAGTCTGTCCCGTACCGGCGGCGGTAAATCGCCAGTAATTACTTGGTATAAATCACCAATGCGATCGAAGTCATCGGGTTGGAGTTGATTGATTTTTTTACTATTCTGACGTAGATATTCTTTAGCGCAACGACAAAGAGCAAAATATTGGTCTTGCGTAGCTGGCTCTAGTCCAATTTTCAGTAAAGCATCCGAGACAGCTGCATCACTATAGTGATTAAATAAACCCAGGTTACTCCGCCCGATATTTGGATCACCGAATTCTTGCCGAATAGCTGGATAAGCTGAGTACTTAATGGCTCGGTAAGCATAAGCTTGCAAGCTCACCAGCAAATTACTTTTCCGGGAAGATTTTAGATCAAAGCCCCCAAAAAACTGCCGGGGGTTGCCGATCGATCCAATACAGATACTCTGAATATCTAGTAAACAACTTGGACTACGCTGCACATCAACAATTTTCAATATTGCCTTCGATACAGCTAGTGCTAGATCACAAAGGAAAGACAGCCAATGAGCCAAGAGTACGTCGCTCGGGTTGTCTTGCAATTCATCAAATAGATTTTGGGCGAGGATTTTAAAAACATCACTAGTATCTTCGACTGTTGGGTTCGCCTGTAAAATGGCCTGCCAACGGGAGTCGATCGATCGTTGTAATTTATTAGACAGCTTGAGGGTTAGTCGCGAGAAATTAGCTTGCTCTTGATAGGCAATGATTTTAGTAAATATTTCAGCTTCAGTAAATTGGAACATGTCTCGGGTCTCTAAATATCACAAGCGATAACTCCGACACAGCTTAATTGGTCGCTCAAATTAGTTTTATGCACAGCTAATTCCAATTTGTTACAAAAATCAATAAAGTTACCATCATCCTTAGAAATCAAAAATTTTCAGAAGAATTAATTTTAATATTTTTGCATATTCCCGTAACAGCCATCCCAACTAGCTAAATAGGAACCATACAGTAAATAGGTAGGTGAATAATGGACAATCTAAAGTCATATGTATACATGGGTGGTGGAGTATTCTTCTTAGTATTAGCTTTCATGCTCAGACCGTTCACGGTAATTAATGCTGGCGAACGGGGGGTAGTAATGCATTTTGGCCAAGTTCAAGAAAAAACCCTCGATGAAGGATTTCACTTCGTTTTACCGATTTATACAAATGTCAAAAAAATGAGCGTTCGGGTTAAGAAAGTTGATGTCACTGCCAAAGTTGGTACCAAAGACTTACAAACACTAGATGTTAAAACAGCCGTCAATTGGCATATTGTGGCTAATCGAGCTAATTGGGTTTATCAACAGGTAGGCGACGATCAACAGGTACAAAACACTATAATTATTCCAGCAATTTCCGAAGTTCTCAAATCGACTACTCCGCAAAGAACAGCCGAAGAGATCCTCAAACAGCGGGGAACTTTAAAAGAGGAAATTGAAAAGGCCCTGAAACCTAGACTAGTAAAATACGGACTACAGGTTGATGATGTCTCCCTAGTTAACATTGGATTTTCACCAGATTTTACTAAGTCGATCGAACAGAAACAAATCGCCGAACAAGATGCTAAAAAAGCCGAGTTTGAAGCGTTAAAAGCTACTCGGCAAGCGGAAGCTGAAGTCAACCGGGCAAAGGGCACCGCCGAAGCCCAAAAATTACTTAGACAAAGCCTCAACAAAGAGCTACTGGAAAAACAGGCGATCGAGAAGTGGGATGGTAAATTCCCAACGGTCATGGGTGGCAATGGGGCGGTGCCGTTCATTAATATGCCAACACCACAGAAATAGTAAGAATATTGACAACCAATCAAAGTTTGACCAGAAATTGCCACTTAGTCCCACCAGTAGGCAATTTCTGGCAGATCTTCATCGTAATCATGGTAGTCATCGACTAAACCATCATAAATTGTGGAATCTTTAGGATTAGCATTGTCCGATTCATCCGGTGCCAGAAAATGAGCTGGCAAAGGTCGCCGCCTTAATGTTCTGGGCTGTGAGCTGCGGTAGGAACTACGGCTTCGCGAAAAATGCACTCTTTTACCATTCATAGAAATAATTTGGCAATGATCAACCTGCCATTATTGTAGCCGCCCTCTCACCAGCCGCACCATAAAAAAACCATCCATCTGGTGCTCGTGTAGCCACGTCTTAATCCAGCCTTCTGGACTAGCGAGGCTGGCCAAGAATTTTGGCTGGGGTTGATCGATCAACCATTCTGGATGAGCTGCTAAAAAGGGCAGAATTACTTCCTCGTTTTCGGCAGGATACACCGTGCAGGTAGCATAAACCAATACACCACCCGGTTTAACCCAACTGGCACAGCTGGTTAGCAATTCTTTTTGGAGCTGACTCAATTCCAATACGTTCTCGGGGGTCTTCCGCCACCGGGCATCCGCTCGCCGATGCAGCGTGCCTAAGCCAGAGCAAGGCGCGTCTAGTAATACTCGATCGATCATACCGACCAAATCTGGTTGAGACCTGCTGTCCCCTTCTCTAATCTGCACCGAGGTCAAGCCTAATCGTTGACAATTCTGGCTAATTTTCTTGAGTCGGGAAGAGGTGGGATCGATCGACCACACCACTCCCCGATCGCCCATCAACTCGGCAATATGCGTAGTTTTGCCACCAGGAGCGGCGCAGGCATCAGCAATTACTTCTCCCGGTTGGGGGTCTAGCAGAGTTGTCACCAATTGGGCACTACTTTCCTGTACCGTCCACCAAGCTTGATCATAGCCGGGAAGTGCCGGGACTGCGCCTACTTTACCAGTCAGCCGAATCCCCTGTACCAAATAATCTAACGGAATAGCGTCTACACCAGCAGCTGTCAAAGCATCCAGCACCGTATCGCGATCAATCTGGAGCTGATTCACCCGTAGATCGATCGATGGCGACTGATTAAAGGCTCGACACAGAGCAATGGTGCCCTCTTCGCCCAATATTTCCAGCCAATGGGCAATTAGCCAATCCGGGAAGCTCTGCTCCACAGCAATTTGAGTAGCGAGCTGCTCAGAATCATCCCAAGCACCTTGAAACTCATCGGCCTGCCGAATATATTGACGCAGGATGCCGTTAACGACTGGGGCTAAACCTTTTAGTCCATTCTGTTTAGCCAATTCTACCGTCGTATTCACAGCAGCAGATTCGGGAATGCGATCCATGTAACGAAGTTGATATAAACCAATTTGCAGAATCAAACGCAGATCGCTAGTTTCTTTTTCCGGCTTGCGGGTCAATCGATCGATCAACGCATTCAGCGTTCTTTGGCGGCGCACCGTGCCATAGAACAATTCAGTAGCTAGCTGTCGATCGAGCACCGAAAGATTGACCTTGCGCAGTTTTTTGTCTAAAGCAGCATCAGCATAAGCGTCACGAACCACATCCCGGAGAGCAGCTAAAGCTGTTTGGCGTGGATTGGGGGCAAGAAGAGGTAAGATTGACAAGGAAAGAACCAGCGATTGCTGGGAAAATTTGCTATATTAGTGAATTGTGGCTTTTCGCCCGAAATCGAATACTTCTAGAACTAACGTATTATGACACAGCGTACTCTGGGCGGAACTAACCGCAAACAAAAAAGAACATCTGGTTTTAGAGCGCGGATGCGCACTAGCAATGGCCAAAATGTAATTAGAGCGCGTCGCGCTAGAGGCCGTAAACGCTTAGCAGTCTAGGCTTTTCGTGTCTTTGCCGCGCGCCTATCGACTGCGCCACCGCCGCGATTTCCAAAGAGTGTATCAACAGGGGCGACGACGGACAAGTACCAACATGTCGGTTTTAGCTTGTTTAAATTCTAGTAAATCTGAAATAATACCAACAACCCGCTTTGGTATTGTAATTGGTAAAAAAATCAGCAAAAAAGCAGTTGTCCGCAATCTAGTGAAACGACGCATCAAAGCAGCTTTACGCCAACTAGCAGCCCAGATTATGCCTGGTAAAATGGTGGTCATTGGCTGTCGATCAGGCATCACCCAGTGCGAATATTCTGAAATTTTGCGAGAATTAAAAAAAATATTGGTAGCACTTGAGGTAATCAATGGGAATTCGGGAAGAGACTTTTTATGAAGGCGGTCCACACATCGGGGATCTGTTGTTCAATATCTTTCTCGGCACATTTGTAGTTTTTATTCCCTTGACGGTAGGCGCGATCGTCCGCGCCATTTGGCTGAGGTTTAAAATTACTGATCGGCGGGTATCCGTAGTTGGTGGTTGGATGGGACAGGAGCGCACCGACATTATCTATGCAGACATTGTGGATGCGATCAAAATCCCGCGTGGTTTAGGCATGTGGGGCGATATGGTATTGGTAATGAAAGACGGTAGCCGTCTAGAATTGCGAGCCATCCCTAAATATGTAGAAATCTTCAACTACATCAACGAAAAAGTTCAGGCCAAAAATGGCGAACCTTTCAAATCTTTAGCGAAAGCTAGCTAATAGCTGTGGCCACGACCAGCTCCTCCATCGTGGTGTGCCCTCTTCCTCTTACAGCAGACTGAACTCATGGATTTTGGTATTGGGTTTATTTCGAACAACATCATGTTGCCGATCCTAGATTTTTTCTACGGGATTGTACCGAGCTATGGCCTAGCAATTGTTGCTCTAACCTTAGTAATTCGCTTTGCGCTCTATCCGTTGAGTGCAGGTTCGATTCGCAGTATGCGGCGCACCAAGATTGCTCAACCACTAATGCAAAAGCGGGTTAAGGAAGTCCAAGAAAAATACAAGAATGACCCGCCGAAGCAACAAGAAGAAATGAGCGCCATCTACAAAGAGTTTGGCAATCCACTATCTGGCTGCTTTCCATTAGTGTTTCAGATGCCCGTTTTATTTGCGCTGTTCGCCACTTTACGCGGATCGCCATTCTCAAATGTGGACTACACCGTTAATTTGCAAGTTGTACCACCAGCAGCCACCGCAGAAGTGCAAGTAGCCGCAGTACCTTTCATTAGCGAGCCACACAATATTTACTTTAGCGACAACTACCATGCGCCAGTAATTGCAGAATTAGCTACTGGTAATACCTTAGGCATTGGTAAAACTGCCAAAATTGACTTTAAAACAGTTGATGGCAAGCCATTAGCCGATGTAGTCGCTCAATATCCTGCTTCTAAGATTGTCCCCACTTGGACGATTACTAAAGGCGAAGAAAACGCCAAAGTCAACGCTGATGGCAGTATTCAAGCGATCGCTGCTGGCGATGTAACTCTCAAAGGTACAGTACCAGGAATTGCTGCCGACACTGGTTTTTTGTTTATTGACGCGCTGGGTCACGTTGGGGCAATGGATCCTGATGGGAAAATCCATTGGGATGTGTTGGGAATGATTATTTTCTTTGGTATCAGTTTGTATGTGAGTCAAAATCTTACTAATAGCCAGGGCAATGCCAGTGGTTCAGCTAACCCTGAAATGGCCGCTAGCCAGCAAGCCGCTACTAAATTCACCCCAATTATTTTTTCTGGGATGTTTTTGTTCTTCCCCTTGCCAGCTGGGGTTCTGATGTATATGGTAATTGCCAACATCTTCCAGACAGCCCAAACTTACATTCTCTCTAGAGAACCCTTGCCAGAAGATTTGCAAAAAATCGTGGACGCTCAAGAAAAAGAGCAAAAAGCCAAGGAAGGTCGGGAAAGTCTCCCCTTCGAGAAAAACACCTCTAAGAAAAAATCTACCTCATGAGCCAACAACGTCTAGTCCAAGGTCAACAGTGGATGACAGAGCTATTACAGCTCTCTGGGGTCAACACCCCAGTTGATATTCAGCAACCGCCGACCGATCGACATTATCTGTGGCTGACGATCAATCACGATCCGCTCACCTCTCTGCAAGTGGATAGTCTAATTGGCGCCGAAGGAGCAACGATCGATGCCATTCAATATTTGGTAAATGCGACTCTGCCTAATAGCGAAGAAACTATCCCTTTTGTAGTGGAATTGAACGAATATCGCCTCCGCCGCACCACTGAACTACGGGCAATCGCCGATCAAGCAGCCGCCCATGTCCGTCAAACTGGCGAAGAATATGTGATGCCTCCTTTGTCTGGAGCTGAACGCCGCCAACTCCACAGTTTCTTTGAGCTGGAATCTGATTACGCCGATCTTTCTACCTATAGTCGCGGTCTAGAGGCCGACCGAAGATTGGTGGTGAAGTTAGCTAACAGTCCTGAGAATTCGTAACCTAAAGTAGCTAATTCCATGGAAACAGTTTTTATTCCTCACCTGCTACGCTGTGAAGATCACACCCTCAAAATTCCGATCGATCAGTCGGTATTAGACTTAGCAACTCTAACTCCAGTAAGGGGTGAGATGGTAATTAAGCATCAGGGTACTTTCTTAGATGTCTCGGCTACCGCTGATACCATTGTTAATTTAACTTGCGATCGATGCTTGAACCAGTACAACCAACGGTTAAAGTTAGATGCTAACGAAATTATTTGGCTTGATGCGGCAGCGGGTGAAGATTATCAAGGTCCGATCGAGCTACGCGTAGATTTTGATGATTTAATCGAATCTTTAACACCCAATGGTCATTTCAACACAGAAGAATGGCTATACGAACAGTTATGCCTAGCTTTTCCGCACCGGCAACTCTGTGATCAGAAGTGTCCGGGTTTAGCTAAAAATGTTACAGCCCCAGCAGCAGAGATCACTCCCATCTCACTAGATGGTCGCTGGAGTGGTCTGGCATCGCTCAAAAACCAGTTGCCGAAGTAATTTGTGATCAATCGCCACCTAGGTGATCAGGGAAGTATACAAATCAGATAGCTCTTGGACATTATTATCGATATTAAATCTGCTCCGTTTCATAGCATTGAGAGAGTCCAATTTACTAACTTCTAATTTTTTATATCTAAGTGACAAAACTGCTTCAGCCCAAGCTGAAACAGATTGAGTTAATGACATTCTATACATCAAAGAATTTATTACATCAGCCTTTTCGGAAACTACATCAGAAAAGACACATGGTAAACCTGCTGCTTGGGCATCTAGCGTAACTAAACTTAGTCCTTCGTACAGAGAGGGAAATAAAAATACATCCATAATGTTCTGCATCAACTGACCAGTATCGGAACGAACCCCAGTAAGAATGACGTAATCTCTTAAATTCAAGCGGTCAATTTTCTGCTCAATATCAGACCGTAAAGCACCATCTCCGACTGCTAGCAATCTTATATTCGGATCTTTTTTAACAATTTCTGCAACGATATCTAGTAAAAAAGTGTGGTTTTTTTGAATATCAAATCTGCCAACATGACCAATAACAAATACATCATCAGGGATATTTAGCTCGGCACGTAATTGACTGGCATCTATAGTCTGTTCAAATGGAGTTAAATCAATACCATAAGGCAAAATCATTCCGCCTTGATGCCAGCTCAAACCAAACAAATCTAGAGCCGATTGCTCACTACAGGCAATCTGATGATTAGCATGACGGGAAATCAACCACTTCATCAAAGAACGATAAAGATGTCTAGAAAAGCTGAGATTAGATTCATAGGAAGATGAGTCTAGATGACCATGCACAATCCGAATTGGGATGCCAGCCTGTTTGGCCAGCCACATGACAAAACCTCCAAAATAATGGCTATGACTGTGAATGATGTCGTAAGGACCATACTGTTGAGTAATGCGTTTAAAATCGCCAGCATAAAGCCAAGGTCGAGATAATTCTGGACACGGAATAATTTGACTGCCGAGGGATTTGATTTCATCAGTAAAAGCATAATGTTGGTCGGAATGAACCAAGAAATCCATCTGAAACTGAGTTCGATCGATCCGTCGGAGGATGTTCATCAACCACATTTCAACTCCGGCACGATTCATACCACCAACGACATGAAGAATACGTACTGGCCTACTAGAGAAAGTCGGGTGCAGCGGTAAAGCCAGATCTGTGGAGCTGATATCAGGCATCTAAAAAATTCCTAAACTTAAGTAGAGTATTGAGCTAGTCCTGGAGTAAATGACTTTCTGAAGACAGACTGTAGCATATTTTTCATAACTACAAAAGAACATCAGTGCTAGTTGCGTCAAAAGCCGTAAGACAGAAAGTTTTTGTTTATTATTCAGACTTTTCTAAGGTTTCTTAATCCAAAATCAGCTAGTTGGTTTTATCATAAATAAATAACTAGCTGATTCTGGATTAAAACACTAGTTAGCTAAGCAATATTAACTTCGGTGAAGCTCCGAAACTCACTAAACGACAAGTCAACAAATCCATCATTAGAGCCTGTCACAGCGACACTATAGCCTTTTTCATTTCTTTTATCGATTCCCCAGGGATTACGAACTACTACCCGCTCCTTACCATTGCTATCCAGATAAGCATTGGTCACACTATAGGCATGGTTAAGAATAAATTTAGAACTATCCTGTGCATTACCGGCCAGAATTGCCTGTCCTTTGGCGAGGGATTCTTTAATTAGATTAAAGCTATAGTCGCTAGAACCGCCATCTTTCCAATGGTATTGATTAGTACGACCGGTGATGCGCTGCAAACCAACGCTGTAATAGTCACCATTGCCGATAATATCCCAGCCAGTTTTGGTACTCAAGTCTTTGGGGTCTTTATTGAGTTCAAACCACTGAGCGTAAGCTTTTTCAATAATTGGTACCCACAAGCCACCGCTCTTACTTGCTCTCAAGACATTTTGCTGTTCTTTAGCTAATCGATTATCGACTGTTACCCATTCCGCTTTTTGATTTTGGTTGTAGAAGCGCACGGAGTAAGTATTGTCGCCATTATCGATAAGCATATCGTTAATAACTTGGCTACTACTATTACCAGCATCATTCGATTGAGAGGCAAACGTTGCGGCTAAAGATGCCAGCAATACACAATCATTCAGACCGCCCTGATCGATATCCCCAATGCGGGCTTGATTACTCTTTCCAAATAAGCTGCCGGTAACTCGCTCGTACTGGATGGTTATTCCATTGAATTTGGCAGTGGGAGCAACCGTTCCTTTGAACCACTTGCCGATCGCCGACTCAAATTGCTCAGTGGTGAAGTTAGGAGCAGATTCGATCGCAATTTTGTTAGACAAGTAGCGAACCGAGTCAGACATTGTGAATAGATTATTATCGTTAGTTGCGATCAAGCTTTTCAGATCAGAAAGCTCAGAGTCATTAACTACGCCACCATCTTTCATTCCTTTAAGAATAGCAAGTACCTCATTCCGATCCAGTTTTCCATCTTGTGCTGATGCCCGAACTAGATCGATCGTATCAGCATCTTTTAAGTTTAAAATAAACCAATCAGGATCTCCAATGGCAAATGACTTAGTAACCTGATTGCTCACCACCCCAGATTGATCATAAGCTACAGCATTGAGTCTATAATTGCCCACGGTCAGACCCTGGAGACTAGTGCTGTAATTAAATTTAGCTGAATTTTGGCCATTAGTAGTAAAACTTTTGACATCATCTAATTCAATCCGTTTTCCCTGGGAATTTGTCAGCCAAAAATCTACTTTACTAACATCTTTCCAACCATTATTGTCGGTAATCGAACCGCTATCGATCAATAGAGTAGAGTTTAAATCATAGCTAGATTTCACACCATTAATTAGTAAAATTTGAGGCGCGTTATTAATAACTTTAAAGGATTGAGCAAACTGCTTACTCATCGCCCCAGCTTGATCGTAAGCAACCGCATTTAACTTGTAATTGCCAACTGCGATGCCATCGAGACTAGCATTGTAACTAAACTTAGCAGAATTTTGACTCTTAGCAGCAAAGCTATTAGCATCATCTAATTCAATCCGCTGCCCCTTAGCATTAGTCAGCCAGAAATCCACCTTACTAACATCTTGCCAGCCATTATTATCAGTGATCGAACCGCTATCGATCGATAGAGTAGAGTTAGCATCATAGCTAGACTTCAGGCCATTAATCAGTAAAGATTGCGGTGCATTATTAATAATTTTAAAGGATTTAGTAAACTGATTACTTGCTGATCCAGCTTTATCATAAGCTACCGCATTTAGCTTATACGCACCTACGGCAATCCCACTGAGACTAGTACTGTATTTAAATTGTGAGTAGTTGGCATTGTAAGATGTAAAACCACTAGCATCTTTCAACTCAATCCGCTGCCCCTGAGCATTAGTCAGCCAGAAATCCACTTTACTAACATCTTTCCAACCATTACTATCAAAAACATAACTATTAGTCAGAGTGAGGGTAGAGTTAGCATCGTAACTAGACTTCACACCATTAATCAAGGGAGCTTTAGGCGCAATATTAGTAGGGTTGTTACCAGCCACTAACATGTTGCCATTTTTGTAGGAAAGATACTGAATATCCCCAATCCCGTCAATCAAAGTGCTATTAGTCTCGATCCGTATTAAGTCTTTACCACCACCGGCAATAAAATCTCCAGCTACCAGTAAGGTGTCATTACCATTCAGTGTGGGCGAGTTAGGTAAGACCTTCTGACTAGACCACTTAAACTTACCGTCGGAAATATATAGCTCTACATCGCGATTACCATCAACCAATCCACCTTTTTCTTGGCGAATTAAATCGTCCCGACCATCACCATTAAAATCTCCGGCAATCAGATTGGTCAAATCTCCCCGCATCATATTCATATCTTGGAGATCGGCCACTACCTGAAAATTTCCATCCTGGAAAGAAACGAATTGAGTTTTGCTAACTCCATCTACCCAGCCATCGTATTCCTGACGAATGATATCGGTCTGGCCATCGCCGTTGAAATCTCCCAAAACCAATCGGTTCTTGTTGCCTTGGAATAACTCAGCATTGGCAATTTGGATGGTGTCGAATCCTCCGGCAACATTTCCTAATAAAACTTCGGCATCTTTATCGCCATCGACCAAATTCCCGCGTTCTTGACGAAAGATATCCTGAATACCATCACCGTTAAAATCTCCAGCATAAAACTTTTGACCATTAGGATTCTTGTCATCAATATTGCTAAAAATCGAATTGTTAGCAATCGCTAACTGGTATGGCAGATTCGCTGCGCCTTGATTGTCTCTAGCAAAATCGACTTTAACAAAATAAGTCCCCGCATCCAGCGTAGTGTTAATCGCCTCTGAACTGTTGCCAGTTAGAGTAGAGAAATCTAACGACGCACCAGCACTATCTAGTAAATAAACATTGGCATCTCCAGTCAATTCAGACAAACTCAGGTTTAGACTACTACGACTATTCACTTGTAGTTTGTAATAGTCTACGCCGTCATAGTTAGAAACCGCTCCGGTGAAAAATTGAATGCCCGAGCCGAGCAAAACATTTTGGGCGTTGCTTTGATTTTCAAACATATGGAGTTGCTACCAAATTATGATGATTTATTGATTTACTTATTTGTTTATTCGCCCCAAACCATGAACATCAGGAAATAAATTGGATGTGATCGATCGCACGATTAATATTGATCCCCGTCTAAATTGACAGAAAAATACTGAAAGTAATACTCTGTAATAATTACAGTGGCAAGACAATGCTGTTTTCAGATATTTTGCAAGCCATGCCACTGCCCCATCATTCAAAATTGACAGCTTGTATCGAATTATCAATTCCGTTATCATACTAATTCGCACCAAAAGGGCTTATAAATTAGGAAATTACCAGCGTGCAGATTCATTTAACGTTGGCAACTGTTTCAAAGCCCACCACCATCGCCTTGGGTAACTTTGACGGGGTGCACTGCGGTCATCAGCAGGTTATTCAATTAGTTTTGCAAGCATCTTCCGGGCTAATTCCTACCATTGTCAGCTTTCACCCCCATCCCCAGGAATTTTTTTCTGGGCAGCCTCGCCAATTTCTGACGACGGTGGCCGAGAAAGCCCAATTTTTGGGAGAGTTAGGGATTGAACAACTGGTGTTACTAAACTTTAACCAAGCATTGGCCAACTTGACTCCCCCAGAATTTGTCGAGAAAATTCTGCACCAGCAGCTGGCTGCTCGCCGCATTACGATCGGGGCTGACTTCCATTTTGGTTATCAACGGCAAGGAAACGCCCAACTTCTTCAAAGATTGGCAGCTAAATACGACATTGAAACCAACATTGTAGAACTAGCGATCGATCAAAACTCCCGCATTGGCAGCTCTCGAATTCGGTCGGCATTGCTCAATCGTGATTTAGCAGAAGCTAGTCGGCTGTTAGGCAGAAGTTATAGCTTATCTGGTCGGGTAGTAGCCGGTCAGCAATTAGGCCGCACTCTGGGATTCCCCACCGCCAACATCGACTATCCCCCGGAAAAGTTTTTACCGCACTTGGGCGTTTATTGTGTGCGAGTCAATACCGAGCAACACCAACAATTACCTGCCGTAATGAATATTGGGAAACGTCCCACGGTCAATGGTCAAAATACTACCGTCGAAGTGCATTTATTGAACTGGTCTGGTGATATCTACGATCAGCAGATCACTATTTATTTAGATCAGTTCCTGCGATCGGAGCAAAAATTTGCCGGGTTAAACGAGCTGACAGCTCAAATTCAGGCCGATTGCGAAGCAGCACAAAGTTTTTATCAAGAAATGGGGAAGACTTAAGGATATTGTTGCCCTCGATCTTTATGCCCACTCCATCTATTGCGCCACCATCTACACCAACGTTAGTTAAATCTATTCAACAGCTCCAAGCTCATCTCGGCCAAACAATTGTCGGCAAAGAAAAGCCGATCGAGCTATTGTTAACAGCTTTTCTAGCCGGTGGTCATGTATTACTAGAAGATGTGCCCGGAGTAGGAAAGACCGTCTTGGCCAAGTCCTTAGCGCGATCGATCGATGGTCAGTATCAGCGAATTCAATGTACGCCCGATTTGCTACCAACCGATCTGACTGGGACGAACATTTGGAATCCGAGTAACCGCGAATTTGAATTTTTGGCCGGCCCAATTTTTACTAATATTTTACTGGCTGACGAAATCAACCGAGCTACGCCCCGCACCCAGTCGGCTTTACTAGAAGTAATGGCCGAACAGCAGGTCACAATCGACGGCCAAACGAGACCAGTCGATCGACCATTTTTCGTGATTGCCACCCAAAACCCAGTGGAATACCAGGGCACCTTCCCGCTGCCAGAAGCACAGATGGATCGGTTCATGGTCTGTTTGAGCTTGGGCTACCCAACAGTAGATGAAGAGTTACGGATGCTCCAAGGAATTGCTGCGCGAGAAAGCGGCGAACACTCCGGCACTTGTTTAACGCTAGAGCAACTCACAGCACTCACTCAACAATGTCGGGCAGTGTATGTAGAGTCTTCTGTCCAACAGTACATTGTGAATTTAGTACAAGCCACCCGTCAACATAGTGATGTGTCATTGGGAGTGAGTCCGCGCGGGACAATTGCCCTTTACCAAGCAGCGCAAGCACGCGCTTTAATTAAAGGTCGTGACTACACTATTCCTGATGATGTGAAATTCTTGGCTCCCTATGTGTTCACTCATCGAATTGTCACCAACGGCAGCAAGCGCAGTAGTCAGATTGTCGATCAACTCCTACAAGAGGTGGCAATTCCTTAGTATTTTCCGGAATCTGTTAGACTAACAAAGTTCCAAGCCCTGATTTTGATATGTCGATCGCCCCTTACAGCTGGTCTGAACTAGCCGCCCTCACTGACTTTTCAATAGATACTGTGAATGGTGCTACTAACTCCCAAGCCCGTCTGCGCTTATTTGGTGGCACCGAAGCTGATGTGCGGGTGACGCTGTACCGAGATCATCATGCCTGGTGTCCTTACTGTCAGAAAATCTGGCTGTGGCTAGAAGAAAAACAAATTCCCTACCGCATCGAAAAAGTAACGATGTTTTGCTATGGGGAAAAAGAGAGCTGGTACCAACGCCAAGTGCCATCAGGGATGCTCCCGGCGATAGAACTAGATGACCGGATCATCACGGAAAGTGACGACATTTTAATTGCCCTCGAACAGGTCTTTGGAGCTTTGGGAATGGGTATGTCTGAGCCAGCGGTGCTGACTTTACGACGACTAGAAAGACTATTATTTAGAGCTTGGTGTGGTTGGCTATGCCGTCCGGCTAATTCAGCTGGTGAAGAACAACGCAATCGCGCCCAATTCACTGGGGTAGTGACGATGGTCGAAGAAGCACTCAGTCTGACGGCCAGTCCTTATTTCTTGGATGATTTTAGTACTGCTGACGTGATTTTCACACCCTATGTAGAAAGAATGAATGCTAGTCTTTACTACTACAAAGGCTACTCCTTGCGAGAGGAAAATCCATATCTGAAAGAGTGGTTTGCGGCAATGGAAAGCCGCTCGACTTATCGTGGCACTCAGAGTGATTTCCATACCCATGTGCATGATTTACCTCCCCAGATGGGCGGCTGCTGGGAAAATGGCGAACCGCAAATGCTCCTGAACAAGACCAGAGTGGATCATGGCCCTTGGGATGGTTTACCAGATGTCACTTATCCTGAACCGGCTAATTCTCGGGCTGAAGCGCTCCAGCGAGTAATCAAACATCGTGACGACATTATCAAGGTCAATCCGGCAGAAGATCATTTGTTCGACGAGGCACTGCGTTGTGCTTTGACTAACATGATGACTAGCGAAATCTGTCCGCCACCGCCATCATCCGATCTGGCTTTGCGTTATTTGCGCGATCGAATCAATGTGCCTCGGGACATGTCTATTTATGCCGCTAAGCGGCTGAGGGCAGCGTTGGAAAGTACAGCAGTATTGGCAGGCGATCGACCAAGTCCACCGCTACCGATCAAACATCGGCGGGATCAAGATCCGGCTAACTTTACTAGAGATTAAAACGGCGTTGTTGCACAAATCAAATATTGGACAAAGCGATGCACCCCAGACTGAACCATTTGATTAGACGAAAATCTAAATTAATCTAAGAATTGGACATCTTCGGGCTGAACACGCAGACCAATTCCGTTATCATTCACTTCATACAAATCATGCAAATTACCAACTTCCCCACTGGGTAATATTAAAGAATCATCTTTGCCATTATCACGAATCCACGCATCAAATTCACTCAAAGTATCCCCAGTAGTCACGAAGAAATCGGCCAGTCGGCGAAATAATTTCGGCATGACTACTAATTCTTGCAAAGCTGTAATGTCGGCAATCTGCGCAAATTTATCAACTCCAATATCTTCGGCTCCAAAGATACCAGATGCTCGATCGCGAACATCTCCCACAATCTTACGAGCTTCTTGAATTAGCTCGAAGGGCAAAGTCTGGTACAAGGTGGCATAGGCTAGTCCTTGCTGCAATATCTGGATGTTGGCCGAGTTATTCATCAATTGAGGCTCTAGGCGGAGAACCTGTTTATCAGCAGCCGGAGGCTGTTCCCCCGCGTAGGCAAAGCCCACCACTCGACCGTTTCCTTCTATACCATTGGCCAGGATAAATCCCCGTATCGTAAAATCATCTGCCGATTTCACAGTCGAGTTTTCATTGAATACCACATTGGTAAATCCCAGTAATTCCACAAGAGAATCACGGGCAGCATTAGCCAGATCTAACCTTTGTCGGACTTCCTCACCTCTACCACGGTTCGTAGGGTAATGAGTCTCTAAAGTATCAATCACCTCTAGCCGCAATTTGATTCCACCAGTCTTGCCAATATCGGGGGCAACTCCACCAAAGCGGGTGAGTTTTTTCACAGCTTTCGGACTATCCACTACAAATTTAATCGTATCGCCATCGGGACGAGGCTGTTGACCTTTGGCGTTACGAATCTGATATTCGCCGGTTAGTACCGTGTATCTTCCTGCTGCTGGCATAAAATATCTCCTGATTAAGATCAATAAATAGATTGGTGGCTGGATGGGCTGGTATCAATTAGCCAAACCGCCCACTAACATAATCGCGTGTCGCTGGATCGATCGCCATGCCAAAAATATTTTCGGTTTTGCCAAACTCCACTAGTTGACCGATGCGGGTTTCATCAGTATTGAAAAAAGCAGTGTAGTCTGCCACTCTGGCGGCTTGTTGCATGTTGTGAGTGACCATCACGATCGTCAATTTTGCTTTCAGATCATTGATTAGTTCCTCAATCTTACCAGTTGAAATTGGGTCGAGCGCTGAACAGGGTTCATCCATTAATAATACTTTTGGTTGTACGGCCAATGCTCTGGCAATACATAGGCGCTGCTGCTGACCACCAGACAAATTCAAAGCCGATTTCCCCAAGGTATTCTTCACTTCTTCCCAGAGTGCCACATCCGTTAAAGCCAATTCCACAATTTCATCTAATTCACTTCTAGAAAATCTTTTGATTAATTTAACTCCATAAGCAATATTATCGTAGATGCTCATGGGGAATGGATTTGGCCGCTGGAAAACCATACCGATTTGCCGTCGCAAGCGATTCACATTGACATTGCGGGAATAAATATTCTGACCCAGAAAATCAATCTTGCCTTTGATCTGGACTTTGCCTTCTAGCTCCGCCACTCGGTTAAGCGACTTGAGAAAGGTAGATTTACCACAGCCCGAGGAACCAATAATGGCAGTAACTTGATTTTGAGTAATATCGATCGATATGCTATCTAATGTTAGCTTCTGGCCATAGGCAAAACTGAAGTTCCGGACTTGAATCACCGGAAAATCTGGAGATTGCCGATCGAACTCGAAGTTATCTAATATATCGTTAGTATCTGGTGAGAAATTATCAAACATTTTGCTGGTCATGAAATTGGACTACAGATGTGCTGAATTTATTTGGAAGCAAAACGACGATTGACGAAAAACCGGGAGGCCATATTGCCAATCAACACCAGCAACAACAGCACCAACGCCGCTGTCCAAGCTAAATTTTTTTGGACATCATAGGGTGAGCTAGCGTACTTGAAAATCAAGACTGGCAGGGATGGAGCAGGCGCAAATAAGCCCTCTGGCCAGGTGGGGCTGTTCAAAGCGGTAAAAATCAGCGGCGCCGTTTCTCCAGCGGCTCTGGCGATCGCCAATAGACAGCCAGTAGTAATCCTATTCAGTGCCGATTTGAGCACAATTTGGCTGGTAATTTGAAATTTATTGCCGCCCAGTGACGCGGCTGCTAAACGAAGATTGTTTGGTACTCTTTTCATTGCTTCTTCGGTCGTCAGCGCGACAATCGGCAACATAATAATACTTAAAGAAAAGCTACCAGCGAATGCCGAAAACTTTTTGGTAGTAAATACAATTACCCCATAAGCAAACACGCCAATAATAATCGACGGAATACTGGACAGAATCCGCTGTGTAAAACGCACTGTACTGTTTAAATAGCGATCGAACAAACTGCCCTGGTTGAATTCGGCTAAATAAATGCCCACCAAAATCCCCAAGGGAATGCTCACCAGGCTAGATACTCCAACAATCATTAACGTCCCCATAATGGCATTACCAAAACCATCTGGGACATCCGTTACTCCCACCGGCGCTGGAATTGCGGTTAGTACTGTCCATTTCAAACCTGGTAGACCCCGCCGGACAATCGTCCACAAGATCGAAACTAACGGAATGACCGCGCAAACCGCACAGAAATATACTAATCCAGAAAAAAGCCAACTGAGTAGATTGCGTAGTAACGGTAATGGCTTGTTCAACAATTGACTGCCCCAATACCTGTTCTGAAGGAGCATTTCATAGTCTGGTCGAGGCTTATAAACGTAGCTATCATCTTCCATAATTACTTCTGCCTATCCACTAATTTGACTAATAGCAAAGCCAGCATATTGACAGCCAGCGTCAAAATAAACAGGATGAGAGCCAGATACATCAAAGCTCCAATATGTAAAGGATCAAGAGCCTCCGCAAACTCGTTAGCTAGCACTGCCGGAATAGTATAAGCCGGATCTAATAGTGAAAAGTTAATCTGGGCGGAGTTACCAATGACCATTGTTACAGCCATCGTTTCTCCCAACGCTCTACCCAAGCCCAGCATCACCGCTCCAATAATGCCGGCCACAGCTACTGGTAATTTGACTTTTAGGATGGTCTCCCAGCGAGTAGCTCCTAAAGAAAGGGAAGCACTACTTAATTCTGGTGGAACAGTGACGAAGATATCGCGACTAATGGCTGCGATCGTTGGCAGAATCATCAAAGCCAAAATCAAACCTGCCGCCAACATACTTGGTCCACTCGGTTCGGTATTAAAAAATGGCAACCATTGCCAGCTTTCATAGAGCCACATTTGGAATGGTTTAATCGCCGGAATCATCACATAGATTCCCCATAATCCAATAATGACGCTGGGGATGGCAGCAATCAGTTCGACCATGAAAGCTAAAATAGTGCGCAACTTGGGAGGTAACAAATTATCTTCGCTAGTGATAATAGCTACGGCAATACCAATGGGCACTGCCAGCAAGAGAGCAATGCTAGCGCTAACGATGGTGCCATAAAGATAAGGAGCTGCTCCGAACACGCTGTCGCCAATATTCCAAATCTGGCTGAAAAGAAAACCTACACCAAATTTATGTAGAGCAGGTTGCGCCTGTTGCCAGACAATTGCGGCTAGCCACGCCAGCAGCAATAAGCTCACCAGCGCCGCGCCTCGGACGATATAGCCAAACAAACGGGCTAACCATTCAGAGAAGCCATCACTGGTCTGGAGATAGCTATCGTGTTCGCTTTCTGTGATCAAGGTTTAAACCATTTGAATTAGGAGCAAATCGCATCAATTAAGAGTCTGGGGAATTCGGTAACATGTCGCCGCACCCCCAACTCCTGGTACTTTCAAAAAATGCTAGTTGCCGGCAACTTTGACACTACCATTGACTGCCGCAATTGCTTTTTTAGCTACAGAGTCGGGGATTTTAGTGTATTCCAAGGAACCATTTAGCTTTTGACCGTCAGTCAAAATCCAACTTACCAACTTCTTCACCGCATCACCTTTGCTCTTGTCGTATTGAGTGTAGACCAGCAACCAAGTTAGACCAGTAATGGGATAGCCTTTTTGCGGATCTCCCTCAAAAACCCGAAAATTAGACGGGAAATTAACTGATTGAATGGCTTTATTAGCTTCCGCTAGAGAAGGTGGCACAAACTGACCATTCTTGTTTTGCACCAGAGCAGTTGAGAGCTTGGCCTGTTTAGCAAATGCTGCTTCTACATAACCGATCGAACCTTCTGTTTGCTGAACCAGAGCGGCGACACCATCATTGCCCTTACCTTTCAGAGTGTTTCCTGACCAGTTTGGTGATTTAGTGGCTCCTACTTTGCTCTTAAAGCCGGGATCAATAGCACTAAGATGATTGGTAAAAATAAAAGATGTACCACTACTATCTGCTCTAACGGCCAAACGGATTGATTTCCCAGGTAAACTAACACCGGGATTATCTTTGGCAATCGCCGGATCGTTCCATTTCGTGATTTTTCCGCTAAAAATAGCTGGGAGAGTAGTTCTAGATAACTTCAGATTAGAAACTCCGGGGGCATTGTAGACTACCGCAACTGCTCCACCAGCGGTTGGCACCATCACAACTCCTCTTTTGACCTGCTGAATCTCAGCATCACTCATGGCAGCATCGCTAGCCCCAAAATCTACAGTCTCTGCAATAAATTGTTTGATCCCGCCACCACTACCAATACCGTTGTACCGAACATCGGTGTTGCTGGTCTTCTTGAATTCTGAAAAGTATCTTTGATAGAGAGGTTCGGGAAAAGTTGCACCAGCACCAGTCAAAGAAGCTGATTGAGCAAAAGCCAAAACTGGGATTAGGCAGAGGCTCATGCCAGCTAAAGCGATCGGCATGATTTTCTGGAGTTTGAACAAAGACTTAGCAGCTGTCATGATTATAAAATTTAAAGATAAAGGACTGTCTGTAATATGGAGGTTGGCAATGTGTCTTATTTAGACATGCCTAGGGTAGATAGTATTTCTCATTAAATAAGAGCAAGTAAAACAAAGATTAAGCTATAGTTAACCAAGATTAAATTTCGGTAAAATCCTAATTCTTCGGTGTTTCACCTGTTATTATCTGAAGGCGTTAATCCAAGGGTTTTCTTGGGAGAACAACCACAAATACGAGCTGTAAAAACAGTTAAATGTATACACACTCTTTTGAGAGTTTTAGCGCAATGTTTTAGGTGTAGACCTGCCGTATTTGCTCTAAAATGCTAACCGGTGGGGATAAATTTGTGTTTTACGGCTAAATTGGTAGCTAATAAAACATTACATATTGGCTTCATGTGAGCGACAGCAAAGACTTTTTACCGCAGGTAATTGGATGCTCGCTCCATCCTATTTATTAATTACTGTGTACTTCAAACTCTCATGGCTAATCTTCAAATACTTGATGAGTCTAGTAACTCATTTTCTTGGCGCAGCTTGCTGAAGCCGGCTATTTTAATATCGATCGGTTTGCACGGATTACTGTTGATAATGCCGCTAGCGGGTGTTCATCAACAGTCAGCACCTCCCATCCCGAAAGAAGAGAAAGTTAAGTTGACAGAGTTACCGACCGAAGTGGTAACAACGAATCCTAGTTCAGCAACTCCCCAGCCTTCCCCATCGGCATTGGCTCAGTCGCCAGAGGTTAAATCGATCGATCGCTCTTCTGCCAGTAAATCGCCGCAGTTGACAATTTCGCCTAAACCTATTCCCACAACTAAACCCAGTCCGAATGCCTCTCCCAGGCCAAAAGTGAGTAAAACCCCTACTATTAAACCTAGTCCTCGCATTTCTCCTAAACCATTAGCTAGTAGGCTAGCTGTCGTTAAACCCAGTCCAAAAGCTTCCCCTAAAGCGACGAGCACTACTCCAGTTGCTCCGAAGCCGCCAGCACCTAATACTCCGTTTAGTGACTTCCCGAAATATCCAAATGCTGCTTCTGGTGCTTTTGATCTCAAAGCGATCGAGAAGGTTGCGCAGCAAACTCCCGATGATCTCAAACAAGTTAGTAGTTTTTTTGATAGTGAACTAAAAGGGAGAAGTTATCAATCAAGTGTATCCACCAACACAGATAATAAAAAAGTATATGAAGTTAGTAAAGGTGGAGTTACTGAGTATTTAACTCTGATCTTTGAAAGCGGCAAAGGTACGATCATTGTTAAAAGTAAAAAGCCTTTACCAGATAATTTAGGTAATACAGAAGTAGCATCCGCGCAGGAAAATGCTTTTGATGCAGCACTAGGACGGGTACCTTTTCAGCAGAACGATAGTGCTGATGAGAAGCTACCCGATCCTAAAGCTTTTCACGATAAATATGGGCAGGATGAGAAAGGATTTCTAGAGAAACAAGTCAAAAATGGCATTGATGGCAGTATTAGATTTATTAGCGGGCAGAATCCAGGCACAGCTTACACCGGCATATTTGCTGGCAGTTTGCAACAGGGGAATTTTCAAGTTACACCCAAAAGTAATTATGGCGGTGGCAATCTCTATGAAATTCGGCAAGGAGGATTTGCCCGTTACTTAAATCTTATTCCCGCTAAAGATGGATCGGGCACAATTGTGGTAGTTTGGAATACTCCGCCTAATTAGATTGGATGTACTTTTGCTATCTAAAATATCTGACCTAGATTAAGTTGTAGTTTAATTTAATCTAGGTTTTAACTCAGACTTCATATTTGCAAAGACATTTTCTCGATCGAGAAAATGTCTTTGCACTTTGCTATTCCTTATTAACAGCCAATGATACCTTTTCCCCACCCACTGCCCGCATTTGGCCTAAAACTTCAATGATGCGGGAATAGGGAAGTTTATTATCGGCCTTAAGAACCACCGCCCCATTGGTAGGATGCTGGGATAAATAGACTTTTATTTCTGGAGCCAATTGGTTGTTATCGAGTTTTTTAGTACCCACGTAAATAACACTCTTACTATCAACATTGACAATCAGTGGATCTGGAGCTTTCTGAGCGCTTTTAGATACACCAGTTTTAGTGCTGGGCAGAGTCAGATCTACCGAACTCGATTCTCCCGATAAAGACATGGAAATAATGATGAAGAAAGTGAGAATTGTCAAAATCACGTCCATCATTGGTACTAAGTTAACTTCTGGCATTTGGCTGTGATTGTTTCTACGCTTTGATCCTAAGCCCATTATTTTACACCTTTCAATTATTTGTATGAATATTTTAATAAATATCGCTTACTAGCGGTCTTCTGCCTTTAAAAGAAGTGGACGATGCTAATTGGATAGCTGCAACTTCTTCAGTATCAGGATCCATTTCTTCCGATCGATAGCGATGCCCCTCACACCAAACATGACGATAGATTAGTTCAAGTTGATTGCCAACGTTAGTAAAATAATCAATTTGTTTAGATTGTAAAGTCACAAAAATTCGGAAAAATGCCAAGGCTAAAATTGCGACAAACATTCCAGAAGCAGTCGCTGTCAAAGCCTCTCCAATCCCCGCTGCCGCTTTAGTAGCGCTTGCACTGCCAGCCCCACTACCCCCAATATTCATATTGCCAAAAGTAGCCATCAGACCAGTTACCGTTCCCAGTAAACCCAAAAGAGGGGCGATCGCTATTACTGTTTCTAATAATTTATCTCCTTTACGCATTTGGATAAATTCTCTTTCAGCTGCCGCTTCCATCGCTAAATGAAAAGTTTCAGGGGATGAATTCTTAAGTCGCAGGGTGGCAAATAAAAAACGGCCAATTGCTAGACTTCTTGCTTGATAAGCGATCGCTGCCGCATCGTCCAAACTAGAGCGGGCAGCTTCCAAGACATCATGTACGATGCGATCTTCTTGACTGATCAGTTTCCACCAATAGTTTGCTCGCTCTAAAGCACAACCAATCGTCATGACAGATAACCCCACGAGTGGCCACATGACTGGCCCGCCTTTGGAGACAAATTCATAAATATTAGACATAATAGAAAACAGATTTTTAGATTATTTTATCTAGTTTTCCATAGTTATTCACTCAGTAGGGTTAAGTATTGGTTATCAATAGTCCGGACAGATTTATGGTGTCAAAGAACCGTACTGGAGAAGGCTGGCGTAGTTAGGATGGGATTTAATCCAAGTCAGGTCAAGGTCTAACATGGAAATAAATCGCTCAAGTAAATGATGATTGAGTGCTTGTC
>JANOQI010000028.1:0-9434 GCA_031414775.1 Synechococcales cyanobacterium VAR_4_metabat_354 | reverse complement strand
GACAAGCACTCAATCGTCATTTACTTGAGCGATTTATTTCCATGTTAGACCTTGACCTGACTTTGATTAAATCCCATCCCAACTACGCCAGTCTTCTTCAGTACGGTTCTTTGACACCATAAATCTGTCCGGACTATTGATTGATAGGTAATTGATTATCAATAATCATTTTTTTAAAATCGGCTTTTTTCTTAGCGGGCACCAGCCTTTGACTGTGCAGATAAACATCTGGCTCTATCTGTGTCGAATGATTTTGGAAAGTTGTTGCTTGAGAAATGCTAGCTAACAATGTAACTGTGAATAAACTGGAGAATAGTGAAACAATTTTCAGCATCTTAAAAACTTTGCTTAAAGCTGGTAGCGTGTGCTTTTTACTTGGGTAAAAGCCTAGCACAGAAATAATGAAGTCAGCAAACCAAATTTACAGAATCCATTTAGTATCTAATCTCTTATTTGGAAGCTCTTTGCCCATACGAATTTCATTAGCCTTTGTGATAAATCCTCATGATTCATCAACTGTTCAATCCCTTTAGTTGCTGGGTTGACGAAAACGGCTTTCCTGAATCCCTTACATGTCAACAAAAAGATCTTAAGTGGGTTCTATTCAGCTGAAATCTAGTCTTTCTCTTACGCAGAGGGGAATAGACCAAATAGTAAAGAACGCCAACTGATTGATAGATTTTGAATTCGATCGCTCCATAAATCCAAAAGAATCGACTTCAGCAACCCTGGTATCAATTCTTGTAGCTCACTATCCACAGGCGTATCATCTGAATCTGGTAAATCTTCGGCAGTCAGCAAACCATCAGGGAAGTTGAAGTCCTCAATGGTGGGGTTGCGCTTTTTAGTGGCTGTTTCCACTGCCTTGGGAGGCTTGGGTCTCTTGGCTAGTGGCGAAGTTGTCATTTAGTTGGCCTCGCTAACTCTCTATAATTTCAGTGTACTCGATTATTTTTTGGAAACCAGGGGCGTTCAATCGCCAAAATCCGTATCTGAATCAATTAAATTCAAACGCAACAATAATTTATCATTAAGAAATTATAACTAGTCTTCATCTTCTTCATCCTTGATCCAGCGGACTGCCTTTTCCACCTGCAACGCTGGATCGACCGCAATTACAGTAACCTGAGAATCTTCAGCGAGTAGATTGCCCATCAAAGGAGCTTGATGAGCCAAAAAAATAGATTCTTCCTCAAGAATGCATTCATAGTGAACAGTCACATGGAAATGCTTTTCAATTACCTTTCCAGCTGCCGTTTTCTCCACTGCCATCGACGGGATATTTTGGCTCTCCTCCACCTTCTGGCGATATTCAGATGCTAACTGCTCAAATCCAATTGCTAGTGCATGTTCTGGTGTTTGACCATCACACGAAATATCATCTGTGGGAAAACCATTGAACGATCGAGACAACTGGCAAACATACAACCCATCACTCTTTGGGAGAACTGTGATTTTCAGTGTGCCAATAATTTCACCGTTTTTGTCATTCCCATTGGTATTAGGGGTAGCTACCATATTTATCCATCTTTTACTAGTTCAGCGTTACAGCTTGATTGTACCTTGTGCGCCACTCCACTCAAAGGTAGCTGGCGAGATTGGGAAATGCACCACCCCGTAGGATTTTGGCACAGGGCTTGGAGTTGGCCGAAAATCTTGGAGTGCTGAAATGGTTAGATAGAAGGTTAAACAAGATTAATAAAAATGAAGGCGATCTCCAGTTACGATAATACTTACCCCATTGAAATTTGTCATTACTCCTCGTATCTTGATTATCTGAAATTTGAAAAAGAAGGTTGAAATGGCTGGGAGAAAACGTGCGAATTCACTCAAAACTCTTTTGTCAAAAGAGCTGTTGTTGACAATGGCAGGAGAGCGCTACTTTAAACGGGGTGAAGACTATGCTGGCAGGGGATATGTTCACGATCTAACTGTGGAAAGCAATGGATTGACCGCTTGTGTAAGTGGAACCGAAGAATACGATGTAGAACTGTTGGTAGATGGCAACGAACTCTTGTCCACTTGCACCTGTCCTCTAGGCGTAGACGATATCTTTTGTAAACATTGTGTAGCGGTGGGGCTAACATGGCTAGCCAATCCCATTGAGACTAAAACTCGGAAAATTAGTCACTCTGCCAACAAACCTGTCTCTATACAAGAGGTGGAAAGCTTTCTAAAACAACAAGATAAATCAACCCTAATTAAATGGATGCTGGAACGTTCGCAGCGAGATGAAAACTGGCGGCAGTCATTGTTCTTGAAAGTTGCATCACAGCGTTCTCAGGGGCTTGATTTGACGACTTTTGAAAGAGCCTTACGTAATGCTATCAATATTCGAGGCTTTATAGAGTGGAAACAAGTCAGCAATTATGCCCAAGGCATTGACTCAGTTCTCAATTCCATCCAAGAAATACTCGAAGACCATCCTCAGTCAGTCCTCAAGCTCTGCGAATATGCTATTCCTTTATTTGAGAAAGCATTGGATTCCATTGACGATTCCAGCGGGGAGGTTGGGGGCCTTATGGATGAGTTCGAGGAACTACATTTTAATGCTTGCGAATTAGCAAAACCAGATCCGGCTACTTTAGCCCATTACTTGTTACATAGCGAGATGGACAGCGGTTTCGGCGGCTTTGATAATGCTGCTGAAACCTATGCCTTAATTCTAGGGGACGCAGGTTTAGCCCACTATCGAAGACTAGCTGAGTCAATGTGGCAAGAGTTTCCAGCTTTATTACCAAAAGATGCTGGGGATCGCAATTTCAAGCGACGAAAACTCCAACGTATCTTGGAAACCTTGGTAAAGAAAGACGGCAACATTGAATCCGTGGTTGCCATTAAACGCCAGGATTTATCGAATGCTTATTCCTACCTGGAGATTGCACAACTTTATCTTCAAGACGAGCAGCGCGATCTCGCCCTAGACTGGGCAGAATCAGGACTAAAAGCTTTTGAGTACAATGCAGGTTTAAGGGATTTTGCTATGGAAGAATATTTTCATCGTGGACGTATTAAAGATGCGATGGCTTTGGCTTGGCAATCCTTTACTCAATCTGTCACTTTACAGAGCTACCAAAAACTTAAAATCCAAGCTGAGCGAGCTAAACAATGGAAAACTAAGCGCAACGAAGCTCTTGATTATGTTCAGCAAATGTTGGATTCGCAATCTTCAAAAGGAACCCAAATCCGTCGCTCTCATAAAACAATCAGTGTTCCAACCCTTCCTGCCGGGAGCCTTTCTAGAATGTTTGTCCTTGATCGTTCTCTTCTCGTTGAAATCTTTTTATGGGAAGGCGAAAACGATCTGGCTTGGCAGGAAGCCCAAACAGGAGGCTGCTCTAATCACATCTGGCTCCAATTGGCTGAACGACGACAATTATCACACCCAGAAGATGCCCTTCCAATTTATATGCGAGAAGTAGAATCGCTAATCAAGCAAACTCATAACGCTGCCTACGCTAATGCAATCACCTTCTTGAAAAAAGTTCGTGCCTTAACAATTACTCTGCATCAACAGGTCGAATATAATACCTTTGTGGCTCATCTACGCAAAAACTACAAAGCCAAGCGAAATTTTATTGCCTTGCTTGATAAACGGAGATGATAGATGGGTATTCACAAGTGATTTTTAGAGTGGTTGAGGTAGCGATAGGACTTCGGCGGTCTCGGTTATCGCTATGAACCAACAATTTTTCGTCAACTTCAATATGCATTAATGGTGTCTCTACGAGGTATGGTGTCAGTCAACTGAAACGCCCGCTGTTAAATGTCAAGCTTATTGCGTGTCGCGACAGGTTATTGGCGGGTAGTTGTCGCGAAAGAAAACTCAGATCGCAACGACAAGCAGTGATCTGTCACAAAACTGCTGGAAGAGAATCGATGAGAGAAAGAAGCTAAGAAGCTTTAGAATTCTGGGAACGATTTGTAGCAACTTGACGACGATAGCTTTCTGACTTGATTTCAAAGATCACACCATGGTGAACGAGTCTATCGACAGCAGCAACCGTCATCATCGAATCCTGAAAAATAGAATCCCATTGACTGAAAGGCTGATTGGCAGTGATGAGTAGACTTTTGCGTTCATAGCGATAAGCAATCAACTCAAACAGAACTGAAGTTTCTGCTTCAGATTTTTTGACATAGCCCAAATCATCTAGAACTAACAAGTCAAAACGGTCAAGCTTCTTGAGTAAAGCTGGGAGCTGTAGTTGAAGCTTGGCGTATTGCAACTCCTGGACTAAAGCATTAGCAGCAAAGAACTTTGCTCGCTTACCCAATTCCACCATGCGGCGGGCCAACCCCGCAGCCAGATGAGTTTTACCCACCCCAGAAGGTCCAAAAATCAGGCAGTTTCCAGCCCGTTGCAACCAAGAAGTGTCCTCAGCTAATTGCATCAGAGGTGCTGGATTAAACTCAGGGCAATGAGCAAAGTCAAAGTTGGAAAAACTTTTTGCGCTGGGAAGCTGAGCTTCGGTCAGTGCTCGTTTCAACCGGAGATCGTTGCGCTGAATCGATTCCAGCTCGCATAATGCTAATAAGAATTTACGTGCCGCTCACGATTCTGAGGAAACCTCAGAATACGCGAAGCACTAGAGTAAGACCATTGCTCTTGAACAGCTTGATGCTCCATAGATTCCCAGTTGGTCAGAATATGGGACAGATGCAACTGTTTCAGATGCTGACCGAGGTTCTGGTAGGGACTCGCTGCTATCGTGTTGCCTGGAGCTAGATTCAAAGAGTTGGTCATAGCTGGAGAGTGTGTGTTGTTCAATAGTTAGTTGCGGAAAACTCGCAGTGCAGTCCTGATTAAATTGTTGTTTAAGTCGCTTGAGAGTTAAGGTTTGAGCTTTCAGTTCTTGTTCAAGATATTCAGCCACAGCTCCTTCTTTGTTCTGTGTGGCCGCAATATACAAAGCTTCCACTATCAAAACAGCTGCTGTGTCCAGGTCAAACTGAGCTTTTAAATTTGCCCACAATTCCCGAAACTGAGTTGTAGGAAGTAGATCGTCCTGCCAAGTACAATAAATAAACGTGCCGCTCACGATTCTGAGGAAACCTCAGAATACGCGAAGCACTAAAGGCTCTGGGCTTACGTCTTAAACCTTCAATGACATGTCTGTAGTTGATACAACGACCCCGTCGTTTATCTGGGTCAGTGACCCGCACACGGGACAGGTCTACAACTTGATGATTACCCAAATATCCTAATATTCGGTCATGGTAAAGGCGTAATTCTAATTGACGGCCAATCAGTCGAGATGGCACTGTATAAAGAACACAGCGGACTTCTACAGTACTACGGCTACTGACACGAGCTGTAAGCATTTCATAGTCTGGTACACGATATTTCGGTAAGGGTTGAAGATGGAGTTTTTCTTCTTCAAATTTTGTTTGACACTGCTGATTTAGTTTGGATACGACTCCCTCAATCAGTAACTGATATTCTTCTAAATTGTTGAAATCGTTACTCCCTCTGAGATAGATGGCTTGCTCAATCCTATTTTTAAGATGGCCATGAGGCGATTCAGTAGGGTCGGGTGACCTGTCACCCTGTCACCCTCCCGTTCAAAACCGTGCTTGCGAGTTTCCCAGCACACGGCTCCTCAACAATACGGCTGTTGTCACCAGCACCATTCGTCCTGCTTATAAACACCCTTTAGTTGGATTCAGCTCAATATTTTGGGCTGAATCCTTTCTCCGAGCATTATCACGGGCAGTTTTTACGTCATGACAATGACGATGAAGTGGTTGCAGATTATCGAATTTATCTGTTCCACCCTCCTGTTTAGGGATTTTGTGGTCAACCTCTATCAAATCGTTTGCAACAAACATCAATCCACATTCAAGGCATCTTCCTTTGTACTTCTTGAGTAGCAAAGCGACTCGATTTGGCAACTCAGGATGTCTGCCTCTTCTTTTACCCCAGTAGAGCACATCACCATTAAAATAGCTTTTGTCCCCTTTGACTTTTATGTGGCGTTTGATGGGAGTATCGTTATGGGCGATAAGCCTGATGCCGTCATCGGTAGAGAACGTCAATCGATATCCCAGGTAGTGCCAATACTTGTCTAAGGTTTTAAAACCAAAGTTTCCGGTTCTGTATCTTGCCCAAGCTCGCAACTGTGACCAAACAATGTTTTTGCAGTAGCTAAAAGTTTTCTTGCTGCTAACCGTTGAGTAATAGTTGCACCATCCTCGAATCATCGGATTTAGTCTACGAATTAACGCCTCTTGCGGCGCACCTTTGTAGCTATTAATGATGTTTCCGATTGACTCAAGGTGTAGAGCAATCTTCTTTTTGCTGGGCTTGATGATAGTCTTAAAACCTAGCTTCTGACCAGCACCATTGCATCCAGATTGGTTTTTACCAACTGGATGTTGTCTAATATTGAATCCGAGAAAATCGAATCCAACATTTTCTTCATATGCCGTTAGCGTATGAGAGATGCGGGTCTTGCTGGGTTTTAATTCCAGAGACATCTCGCTTAGCCAGTTTTCCGCTGCTTGTTTGCACTGTAGAATGACATCTAGCGATGGATGAAGCACGACAAAGTCATCTGCGTAGAATACAACAGTTAATGTCCGTTGTGCTCTACCCTGACTGACGCAGCTTCTAATCGCTGTTTCCAACCCATACAGAGCTATCAGAGCCAATAATGGTGAGACGACACCCCCTTGGGGTGTACCTTCATTTGTTGGAAATAGTTTGCCATTCATGACCACTCCTGATTTTAACCAGGCTTTGATTTGCCTCGTTAATGTCGGAAAAGCTTCCAGCTTGGCTAACAGTTTCTTCTGGTTGATTTTGTCGAAGCATTTCGTAATATCGGCATCTAAAACATACTTGCTTTTGTACCGGATACTGTTGAAGATGGCTTCGATGGCATCATGAGTGCCTCTGCCCGCTCTAAACCCATAGGTATTAGGTTCAAAAACCGCTTCCCATTCGGGTTCTAATGCCAGTTTCACCAACATTTGCCGTGCTCTTTCAATCATACAGGGAATGCCTAATGGTCGCTCTTCCCTCGTGCCAGGTTTTGGAATCATCACCCGGCGTGTCGGTTTAGATTTGTCCGTTAGAGACAGGTTATTTGCCAAGACAAGTCTTTGGGATGGTTCTAGGGCTTTCACCCCATCCACACCTGCTGTTTTCTTGCCTGCATTGTCCTGTGTTACCCGCCTGACGGCGAGGAGCTTGGCAGAATGAGACTTCATCAGTAATTTCTGGAGTCTGTGAACCTGCTTGGTATCACCACGACGCTTGGCTTTGAAGATTCTGGTTTGGAGGCGATAGACCATTTTCTCGATTGATTTCCAATCGATGGCTACCCATTCATCACTACCCATCGCTGAGTGTGTCATCGTCTTTTACTCTGACTAAATGCTCTTCATTCCGTATCATCGGGTCTACGTCTGCATATCCTGGGCATTACCCCAGGCATTGGCTTCTTAGACCATCTCTCACGCCAGTCCTGTCGGCTTAGTACCGTCTCTGAATATTCGACCTTTCAGAGGATAAAACTGGTCGCGTTACTTCGTTCCGGATGTGCTTTGGTTGTGGGGTTAGGGCCGTACTGTCCACCGGGCTTACTTGGGGTATAAAACCTTCTTTACTATCATAAAAAGGCTCCGAAGCCAGTAACTTTTGTTTCCAGTGTTTGTGATAGGCAGTCCCTTTCGGCACCTCCTCAGTTCACATCAGCCGCTTTCACTGGGTAAACGTAACGATGGTTAAAACATACGTTCAAGCTCTGCTTTGCCCATACACACCTGCTAGCCGGGGTTTCCAGTGGTGGCTACCAGAATACCGACATTTAGCCCCGCTTTATCCCATTGGCGCTAAACCGCTGACATAGGGGCTATGCTTTTCTCACCTTATACCTGGTGGATAGGACTAGCTCTCTAGTCTTGGTCAGAGGCATCACCTACAAGCACATCAAGTTATCATCTAAGAGAGATTAAAGTGCGAACTCAACCCAGAAGGGGGTTATCTCTCAGATGCCCTACCTTATTAGCTTTTCAGCCTTTCGTGTAGGAACGAATCGCACGATAGACCCATTCTCGTGAGCAATGCCAGTATTGTTGCGAGTTGGCTGCAATCGATAATGGTCGCAAAGTTCGTCGTACAGACGAGTTAAGGCTTTATTCCCTCCCAAATTTTTATAGGCTGCACTCAAACTGTCTGTCCGATGTTGTTTTGGAACTCCGCCACAGGCTACTAGAGCATTCTGTAGCCCTTCAGATAAGCCAATAAAGCTTTCTCCACCTTGAATGATGTGGGTATGTCGCCAGCCGCTGTAGGCGAGGCGATAATGGTACAACAAATGCTCAAATGGTTTCCCAGCAATTGTTATCGTCATTCCTTTCAATTCGGTAAAGTCGGAAATCCCCATCATTCCTGGTTCATGGCGCAGCTCGAACATTACTTCTGGGCTTGGTCCGTACAGTGCTTTCCAGGTTTGGACTCGTCGCTGGAGTGTCCGTAGTACTTGTGGGTATTGTCCGGGGTAAGTATCTTGGAGATATTCAAACAGGGTCATCGGTTTCAGGCGAGGTTCTTTTTTGAGCATTGGCTCCAATTCTTTTTCCCATAATCCTTCTAATGGGTCTTGGATGCTGCTTTCTGTAACCTTTCCCCGATTTGGCTGGTGTTCTCCTGATTCGATTCGTTGACCTGTTCTTTCTGATATTTCGGCAACATAAGCTGCCTTGGCTTGGTTTAAGCCAATTTTTCTTGCATTCATATAGGCTTTTCTCTGGTATAAATGGATAGATTTTTTGGACACTAGATCTTTCTCTTTGCTTTTGGAGATTTTCTAGTGTCTTTTTTTTTCGGCTGGCTGTCGATCTATTTCTCTGTCACTTTGCGATCTCAGATCCGACAATACTGTCATTTAACCCGCCTATAAGATTGTCATCTAACATTGGTCAGTAAACTAAGAATTGATGCTAACCTGCGTTACTGCTATACGGGTCTTCAAAAACCTAGAGGAGCACATCGAAAATACGATGGGAAGGTGGATTTGAATGATTTATCCCGGATGGAATTTATCGGTGAAGTCGATGAAGACATTTTCCTTTACAGCCAAATAGTTTGGCATGTCTCATTGAAACGCCAAATCCGCATTGTCTATCTAGTCAATACCAGCAATTTAGATAAAATACGAGTAGCATTACTTTTTTCTACAGACATCAATATCAGCCCTGAAAGTTTGTATGCCTACTACAAAGCGAGATTTCAAATAGAATTCATTTTTAGAGATGCCAAACAGTTTACAGGTCTGTGCGACTGTCAATCACGCCAAGAATCAAGCTTGGATTTTCATTTCAATACATCCCTCTCTGCGCTCAATATCGCCAAACTAGACCAACTACCGGAACAGTCTGAAGATGATTCAGAACCTTTGTCTTTTTCCATGGCAACCTACAAGCGA
>JANOQI010000027.1:0-32668 GCA_031414775.1 Synechococcales cyanobacterium VAR_4_metabat_354 | reverse complement strand
CTTCCGGTTTCTGGGCAACACCTCAGAAAAAATCCAACAAATCGGCAACGCCATACCGCCACTGCTATCCTATATATTAGCAAACCATATCAAAGATAACTATGGGTTTGATGAAGTCCACAATCATTTACCTGGAAGACTTTTGGGCTTCACACTTACCAAAGCAAGCGCAATGAGTCCAGCACTCAAAATCACCGAACAGCGTCTAGCAATGATCTCTAGAGTGAACTACCCGACGCTCACCTTGCGGTAGAGCGTGGGCTTCTCCCTTCAACGACCACAGCCTCTACAGTAGTAGACTTGCGCCCATACTGTTTTGGTCTTACGTAGCCTTCAGGAGCAATAACGCTGGTTCCCAACGTCAATACGCGCAAGCCTTCATTTTTGATGTTTATCGCAGCGTTAATATCTCTATCGTGCCTTTGTCCGCAATGAGGGCAATCGAATTCACGCACCGATAGATCCATCTTTGGCAGTGACTTCAAAGTGTTCGAGCAAAGATGAGTAGATGCAAAAAATCGACCTATTTCTAGATAGACCTTACCCACCATTTCAGCTTTGTATTTGAGCATGGTGCAAAACATTCCCCAGCCAGCATCAGAAATTGCCTTGGCTAGACAATGATTTTTCACCATGTTTCTTACTGCCAGATTCTCTACCACTATGACTTGGTTTTCGTCTACTATCTTGCGCGATAGCTTGTGTAGGAAATCTTCGCGGACTCTTTTGATTTTGGAATGAACCTTAGCCACTGCAAGCTTAGCTTTTCGACGATTGCTAGTCGTCTTTTCTTTTTTACGAGATAGCTTTTTTTGCTTACGCTTTAGGTTTCTCTCATACTTCTTAGTAGCTCTCGGGTGCTGATATTTGGAGCCATTGGAGGTTACTGCAAAATCGGTTAGACCTAGATCGATACCAATTACATCACCGTCTTTGCTGGCTTCAGGGTTATCAATTCCGTCGTCCACAAGCATCGAAGCAAAGTATCTACCATCAGGATTTTTACTCACGGTTACGGTCTTAACCTTGCCGTTAATATCCCGATGTACCTTTGCCTTGACAGTACCAAAATTGCCTGGAAACTTAATTTCAGAATCACTTAAAACTTTGACGTTTTGCGGAAACTGAATTGATTGTTTTCCTTGGCGCTTTTTAAAAGTTGGATACATTGCCCGACCATCGAAAAAATTGCCAAAAGCTATGCCCAAATTAAGAACTGATTGCTGAAGGCATTGTGAGTAGCACTCAGAAAGCCATTCAAATTCTGTTTTCCACAAGGGTATAGATTTCTTCATGGTCATGGCTGTAACGCCTTTCCCCGTCTCTTGATATGTCGCGGTCATTACGCTCAAAGACTGATTCCAGACCCAACGCACACAACCAAAAGCCTGAGCAAGATGAATCTGCTGGGCTTTAGTGGGGTAAATTCGGACTTTGACAGCTTTTAGCATGATTCCTTGATTACTCTAAAACAATAATAGCAAACACTCCGTGTTATGCGGCTCAATTGTAATCGTCAACTCGCTCGGCTTTCATCCCGACGCTTTACCCGATCGGGTAGAGCGTCGGGATGAAAGCCTGTAAGCTAAACAATAATCCGCGTGTTATGGTAAAATGAAATCCAGTTCAATAGAGTAAATAACTCCATGCTAAAAAAATACGTCAGTCCCCAATTAACTAAACTTGGCTCTTTGTACTCCGTAACCAACCAGATGAGCGGTTTCATGTATGCAGACATGATGGGCGGAACCATGATGATGGGTTAGGTATCACAATTCTACCTAAAGTCATTTTCATAATCAATTTGACTGCAAACTCGGATTTTAGACCGAGTTTTTTATTTTGAGCCGGGCTTTTGTCTTCATCTAATCAAAAATGAACATCTCAGACATCCTGCACAGTGAGTTGAGGCAAGCATCTCGCCTTCAGCGACTGACCATTGAGTATGTAACAACGCTACTGCATAAGTCGGATAACTCTCCAGTCAGACAGAATCTGGCGCATGATGTCTTTGGCCAAAATCCCCATTGGGTGGATTGGTCAGATCAAATAGGAGCCTGGGTTAGCCTGGATGGTCTGAATATCCAAGTCTGTGTCACTGAAGATGCCCGTGATTTAGATCCGGGAGAGTTGACATTGGGCTTCACTAGTACTTTGACCGGGATTTGTCTGAATTTACAAGGACAGATCGCAGTTCATGCCAATGCAGTAGTTCTTAATGGTCGAGCTGTGGCTTTTATTGGATATTCCGGTGCTGGTAAATCAACCTTAAGTGCCTTTTGCACTAGTCATGGAGCTGGATTAGTGACCGATGATGTTTTAGTGATCGATGAGCAAGGGCATGTTTTACCGGGGAATCCCCGCATCAAATTATATCCAGAAACAGGTGAATTGCTAGGTTTAGATGCTTCCCAAGCCACCGATTACAAAATTTTCTATCATCCAGAAACCCATTTGGGTGGTACTTATCAACAAGAACCTTTACCATTGGGCGGCTTGTATTTGCTCGCTAACCCCGAACTGGACACCGAGTCTATTCGGCTGGAAGCTATTCCACCCGCACAAGGAATTTTTGAATTATTAACTCATGGTTACGATGTCAGTCGTTTTATCGATCGCAATCCTCGGTTATTGGATGCTTATGTCCAGTTGGTAAATCGTTGTCCAGTGCAGCGACTGATCTATCCCCACGATTTTAGCCGCCTGCCAGAAGTATATGCTTTGTTATTAAAAGAGAGCCAAAAGCAATGAGCTACGCCTTAGTCCAGGGTCAACATTCCATGGCGTTAGATGTCCGCCGCAATGAAGTTTATGCCCAAGCCTTAGTCCAGGTGATCACACCAGAAAGTGTAGTTTTGGATGTGGGGGCTGGCCTGGGAATTCATGGTTTATTGGCCGCTAAGCTAGGAGCAAAGCGGGTTTATTTGGTAGAACCCGAAGATATTATTATGGTAGCCAAAGAAATTGCTCACAGCAATGGTTTGGCCGATCGAGTGGTTTGTCTCCAGGGTTCGATCGAAGAAGTAGAGCTACCCGAAAAGGTAGATATCATTACCTCAGTTTTCACCGGTAACTTTTTATTAGAAGAAGACCTGCTGCCATCGCTATTTTATGCACGCGATCGATATCTCAAGCCTGGTGGCATTTTGTTACCACAAGCCGGGGTCATGCAAGCCGCCCCCGTCTGTGCACCAGAAGTTTACGAAGCCGATCTAGAGGTCTGGTCTCAGCCCCATTTGGGTCTTGATCACAGCGTCGCCAGACCTTATGTGAGCCAATCAATCCTTTACTATCGGAAAGAACTAGAAAAATCTCGTTATCTAGCTGATCCGATCGATTTATTTGCCCTCGATTTTCATCAGGCTACCGATACCAACTGTCAGGTGAGCGTTGATTACACCATCACTGAATCTGGCCTTTGTCATGGCTGGGCAGGCTGGTTCAAGATGCAGTTAGGAAATGATTGGCTATCGACAGCGCCCCACGAACCACAACTGCACTGGGGTTCGGCTTTTCTGCCCCTTGATCCGCCGATCACCGTGACCGCAGGCGATCGAGTTACTTTTACCTTGCAGCGTCCGCCTTTTGCTGACTGGAGCTGGACAGTAGAAACGACCCAAGCAAAACAGTCTCACTCTACTTTTTTCTCGATGCCGATGTCTTTGGCCTCTCTCAAAAAGACCTCCCTAGATTATCAGCCCCAAAAAAATCTGCAAGGTGAGGCGGCTTTGGAGGTTTTATCTGGTAGCGACGGCACGGTTTCTGTCCAAGTTTTAAGCGATAACCTCTGCCAAAAATATCCACAGCTTTTTCCTAACCAGCAAAAAGCCATCAATTTTGTCCAGAAACTAATTGGCCGCTTTGCTTAAAGTCAGCAGTGTTTTTCTATGGCCTCACCGCAGCAGTTGATTTCTAAACTTACCCAGGCTTTACATTTGGGGCCAGCAATCCGCATGGTTTGGAACAGTGCTCCCCGCTGGACACTCGCTCGGGTGGGTTTACTAATCGTTCAAGGGATTTTGCCGCTTTGCTCGTTGTATCTGACCAAGCTAATTATTGATGCCCTGACCTTGGGATTAACCACCCAGCCGCAAGCAGCTGCCCAGAAACTAATAGTGTTACTAGTACTGATAGGTGTGGTCACGCTCATCTCCGACTTCTGTACTTTTTTGGCAGACCTGGTAAATACTGGCCAGTCTCATCGGGTGAATGATGCCATGAGTGACCTGCTCCAGGCTAAATCGATCGAGATGGATTTAGGCTACTATGAAACGCCTCAATACTTAGACACCCTTAAAAGAGCACAAGAAGAAGCCACCTATCGGCCTAATCAAGTTCTGCAAAAGCTGATCGAAGTTGCTCAACAAAGTATTTCGCTCAGCGCTATGGTAGTACTGTTGCTATCTCTACATTGGGGCATTGCTAGCATTCTCTTAGTAGCGGCTCTGCCGTCTGTCTTAGTGAGAATGAAGTATGCCAACCTGCTCTTTAATTGGAACCGTGAAAAGACCGTAATTGAGCGCCAAACAGATTACATTAATTGGCTGCTGACCAGCGTCCTGTTTGCTAAAGAAGTACGGCTATTTAATCTTGGTCAGCTGTTTCGGGAGCGCTTTCAGCGGTTGCGCCGGGAGCTATGGCGGGGAGAGGTCTCTATTGCTGCCAAGAGATCGATCGCTGGACTGGGAGCACAGCTCATTAGTAGTGTGATGATTCTGGCTGCTTATGCTTTTATTGTGAACCAAACCTTACAAGGCGTTCTAAAAATTGGTGATCTTTTCCTGTACTACCAGGCTTTTGAACGGGGTCAGTCATCTCTCAAAGGTATTTTAGGCAGTCTGTCGGGACTGTATGAAGATAATCTTTTTCTTACCAACCTCTATGATTTTCTCAACCTTAAATCGACGATCGCCGAACCAGAACACCCCCAGGTTTTACCCTGTCCCATGCAAAGCGGCATTGTGTTTGAGGAGGTTTCTTTTAAATACGCCAATAGCACCCGCCAGTCTTTGCACAACATCAACTTACGCATTGCCCCTGGCGAAATTATTGCTTTAGTTGGCGAGAATGGTTGTGGTAAAACAACTTTGGTGAAATTACTCTGCCGGTTGTACGATCCGACTAGTGGCACGGTATCGATCGATAACACTAACTTAAAAAACTTTAAAACAGCAGATCTACGCCGTCAAATGAGCGTGATTTTTCAAGACTATGCCAAGTACAATCTCACCGCCCTCGAAAATATTTGGTTGGGCAATACAGAGTTGCCCCAGACTATCGCCAGTGTCAGCACCGCTGCCCAGCGTTCGGGAGCTGAACGGGTGATTGCTAGTCTACCCCAAGGCTATGAAACCATTCTCGGTGCCTTATTTGATGATGGTGAGGAGCTGAGTATTGGTCAATGGCAAAAAATTGCTTTAGCCCGGGCTTTTTTGCGTAACTCCCAAGTAATCGTTTTGGATGAACCGACCAGTGCGATGGATCCAAAGGCCGAATATGATGTATTTCAAAAATTTCGGCAACTGATCACCAATCAGACGGCTATTTTAATTAGTCATCGTCTCTCCACCGTCAAAATGGCTGACCGAATTTATGTAATGGATAAAGGCTTTATTATTGAGCAGGGCACCCACGAAACACTAATGAAGCAGCATGGTGTTTATGCCGATCTATTTGAAACCCAAGCCGAGCCTTATCGATAACCGATGACATCTTCATATCTACAATCTAGCGTGATGTTGAATAGTTCGATCGAAGAGCAGCTATTATTGTGCTGTGCTCGCACGCATATTGATGAGACTGTTAATCAGCAAATTAGGTTATTAATTCAGCAAAAGATCGACTGGGATAAATTAATTGAATTAGCCATTTATCAGCAGGTTATTCCTTTACTTTATCGGAACTTACAGCAGGTCGGTGGTGAACTAATTCCCGATAGTATTTCCTGGCAGTTGAGGGAAATAAATTACACGAACATCGTTATTTCCATGTCTTTAAGCAGTAAATTGTTAGAGATTTTAGCTTGGTTTGCTGCTGAAAATATTCAAGTAATTCCTTATAAGGGAGCAGTACTAGCATCTGCTGTGTACGGAGATATTTGCTTCCGTCAATTTCAGGATTTAGATTTATTGATTGACCCTCAAGATGTGACTAAATCCGAGGCATTACTGATTTCTAAGGGTTATCAATTATATGATCAATATGAATGGGAACAAACATTTATTCATCTTGATCAGGGAGTTAATATTGACCTCCATATAGGTATCGCTCAATCTTACTATCCATTTCGTCTTGATTTTAAAGGTTGTATTCAGCGTTGCCAAAGTGTTGTTTTATTAGATAACACTGTTCAAAGTTTCAGTATGGAAGACCTTTTACTAGTGTTATCTATCCAAATTGTGAAAGATTCTTATGCTAAAAAATGCATATTAGCAAAAGTCTCTGATATTGCTGAATTAGTGGGTCATTACTCAGCGCCACGATGGGAAACCGTGATCGATCGAGCAACTACGAGCGGCTGTCAGCGGCTATTGCTGATCGCCCTGCTCGTCACTCATGATCTGCTAGGTACACCTTTACCAGCATCGATCTGGCAACTAATTGAAAATGACTGGGTAGTACGACAATACGGAAAACTATTGTCCAGTAATTTCTTCCAGCCGGTTACGACTGGTCTCTCTTTCTTTCTGTTTAAGGTCTTAATATTAATTGAATATCCTTTGTCAGCACCAAGTAATACTCACTTGCTAAAAGTATGTCTAGGCAACCGAGCTAAACAAATTAAAAGCCTACTATTGCCCTCCCCGTAAAAGCCGGGGTACCAAAAGCAAAAAATAAGTCCACCACACCACAATCAAAATTCCCAAAGGCACAGTCAACCACAGGGTATGTAACAAAAACCAGCTCCCGGCTATCAACAAAATCCCGGTGAGGATAATTGTCCAAGGCTGGCACCACCAGGGTTTAGATTGCCACATATCAACCGATGCTATTTCTGAAGGCTCTTGATTCATAGTTGTAGTTATAAAAAAGGTGAATGAAATTCAGACAAAATTAAGACAGCAGAATTAGCTACGCCAGTGCAGAACCTGCTCTTTGACTGGGTTTTGGAAAGGTCGAGATTCAGCGATCGATCTCTTGTATTCACCTTTAAGCTGATAGTACCACCGAGCCTGGGCATCAGCATCTTTTATTAACATTAAGGGCGGATCGTACTTGAGACCAATTTGCTGCTTCACTACCATTTGCCGATCTTGATCTAAAAATGTTCGGATATACGGCAAGATTACCGGTTTCAATATCTTTGCCCACGAGAGTGTGGTGTAAAACAAAGTTGTTACTTCTGTTTCATTGTCAGTAAGCGGCGTAATCACCGTCAAATTAATCACCCGATGCTTGCGAGTAATCACTTGCTCGATCCTTACACCCGGTAACTGAAAAGAAATTTCTACATCCGGGGTGCCCCCCACTAAGTCATAGAAAAAGGTACTGCGTTCCAATGTATGGCGGCGCATCGTAAACCCGTGGGGCGAGGGGTCGAAGGTTTTGATTTCATCGGAGAGAATGCTGTTCGATCGCCACCACCAAGACCGGTGCACAAAAGGTACATGCGCTGGGTCCATTAAACCCACAACGGCATGGTCAATATGGCAGGGAAATGGCAGCATTAAGCTCACCTGGGGCGATACATCGCCAATGCCCGGAATCTGCGGCGGCTCGGAATCTGGTACCGCGTCCAATTGATCTAGCTCCGGCATGTAGATCCAAATATTTCCCTGGACATCACGCACCTGGTATTTGCGCACTCCGTACCGTCCTAAATCCACCTGCTGACCGGCGGCCAAGGCTGGAATGATCGTACATTCGCCATCGGGGTTAAACCGCCAGCCATGATAACAACATTCCACTTCTTCGCCATCAAAACGGCCACAACTCAGGGGCACTGCCCGGTGAGGGCAAATATCCCGCAAGGCAAAAACTGCACCACTGTTACTACGCCCCAGCAGCACTGGTTCGTTCAAAATAGTTTTGGCCAACATTTGACCGGGCTTTAGCTGTTCGCCAGGGAGGGCGTAGTACCAAATATTGCGCAGAAAAGAATCAGGGGTATTCATGACAGCCAAAGAGTTTCACTATTAATGACTTTATCATTTAGCCCCGGTTCCGGTTTGCGGTGATCCGACCTGGAAAGAATGTCGGTATGGGGGCTGCTGCTCCAGGAAATCGCGCTAAAATTTGAGTCAACCTTGATATTTGAATATTTACTAACTCTATGACTTCTTTTTGGCCACCAGTAGATCGCACTGCTGCTGCTTTTGTTGCTCCTAATGCCACGGTGATGGGTCGCGTGACGCTGGGTGATCAGGCGAGTATTTGGTATGGGGCGGTGGTACGCGGTGATGTGGAAAGAATTGAGATTGGGGCTTTTAGTAATGTGCAAGATGGGGCAATCATTCACGGCGATCCGGGGATCGCGACGGTGATTGGGGATTATGTAACGATCGGACATCGGGCGGTGATCCATTCAGCTTTTATTGAAAAGGGCTGTCTGATTGGAATGGGGGCGATTGTTTTGGATGGGGTAAGGATTGGAGCGGGCAGTATTATTGGGGCGGGGGCAGTGGTGACTAAGGATGTGGAACCTCGATCGATAATGGTGGGGGTACCGGCTAAGCTTCGGCACACGGTTTCGGCGGAGGAAGCGGCTGATTTGATTGTTCATGCTCAGAAGTATGCGAAGCTGGCTGCGGTTCATGCTGGTCAGGGTGAAGATTTGGGGTTTACCTGACATGGCAATAAGTAGTGTCGGCGCGGGTGAGTTGAATTGTTTTCCGTTGTTCGATCGTGGTTATTTTCAAAATCACTACAATATGAAATATATTTATCTAAAGCAATAGTGTTTAAACTGAGGCAGTTCAGTCTGAACACCCAATTTGGGGCGTTATGCGGACGAACGTCGGGCTAATGCTCTTATTTCCTGGGGTACATGCGGACAATTTTCCTTATAGAACCCATTGGGTATCTAATTCCTTATTTGGAAGCTCCTTGCCCACATGGATCTCATTATCCCTTGCAGCAAATTCTCATAATTTCTCAGCTGTTTAACCCATTTGGTTGCTGGGCTGATTAAAACGACTTTCGTGAATCCCTTGCATTGCAATATTGAAAGATACCAAATGGGTTCTACATGCACCTAAATTGAGGGGGTTGTACTGAATCTGTCAGCATAGCCAATAGTTAGACCTCGAAACTGATTCCACTCTACCAATACTGAAAAGAGAAGCAATGTCACAAGTCAAAATCTATGGTCTCAGAGAGAAACTCAAACCGATTCGCAGCCGTCTCTCGGACACAATACACTCATGTGTCGTCGAGGCGCTTTCCTTTCCGGAAGACAAGCGCGCTCATCGATTCTTTCACTTGGATGCAGATGATTTTTTCTCTCCATCGGGCCGAACTGATCGTTATACCATCATTGAGTTCAGCATGATCGAGGGGAGAACGGTAGAGACGAAGAAGAGACTCATTAATTTACTTTTCCAGAGAATTGAGTCTGAAATTGGGATACCTCCTAACGATATTGAGATTACCATCACCGAGACACCGGCTTGCAATTGGAGATTTCGAGGCAAGCCCGGAGACGAGCACACCTTGAACTACAAGATCAATGTTTGAACAACAGACGGAGCACAGCTAAGACAAGATGTAAAAGTGATGTGCTACCGCTGAACGTGACCGTTAGACTGACCCAAATTCAATCATCTAGCACAAAACTCATTCTTGTGCATATAGTATATGTATGGAAGTTGAATGGGACCCGAACAAAGCGGCTATTAATCTGCAAAAGCACAGTGTGCGCTTTTCTGATGCTGAGGCAGTTCTGTTTGACCCAAATGCGCTTTCTTTTGAAGATACAACGGCTCAAGGAGAACAACGATTTGTTGTGATTGGAATGGATCATCTCTGGCGATTGCTAGTCGTGGTCTATACGGATCGAGAGAATTGTGTTCGCCTGATTTCAGCCCGTCCAGCAACCCGTTCTGAGAGACAGAAGTATGAAAGCGGAATATGATTTTAGTCAAGCAAAACGGGGTACCGTCATTCCCCAAATAGGTAAAACTCGCATCACAATTTATATTGACGATGATGTATTGGAAACTTTTCGAGAACGGAGTGATTCTGCTGGCAAAGGTTATCAAACTATTATGAATAAGGCTTTGCGGGAGTATCTAGAAAAAGTAAAGCAGCCTCTAGACGAAGAAACACTACGCCGAGTTATTCAAGAGGAGCTTCGCGCAGTGAGGTAATTGAGTTTTTGTCAGTCTTTCTGCATTGTCTAACCAGGGCTTGCAGCGGATAGCTGAAATACTCTGGTAATGACTCAAAAACTCTTGCCACTGCTGAAGCCCATGCCGTTTTTTAGTCGATGAGATGCAGGGCTGGAATAGTCGCGGGGAGTTTGATAAATGGTTAAAGCAGTTCTTTTTGATTTAGATGGCACTTTACTCGATCGCGATGCATCAGTCGAGCAATTCGTTTCAGTACAATACGATCGGCTGAGCGAACATTTAAATCACATTCCCAAAAATGATTACATGGCAAGATTTATCGAGCTAGATTGCCACGGTCATGTATGGAAGGACAAGGTTTATCAATCTCTAGTGTCGGAATTTACCATTGAGGGGATAAGTTGGCAGTCATTGCTAGAAGATTATGAAATGCAATTTCAGTATCACTGTGTGCCATTTCAGTTCCTCACCGAGATGCTGAATGAATTAAAAGAGCAAGGCTATTTACTCGGCATTATCACAAATGGGCGAAGTCCGTTTCAAGCGCGGGCAATTGACGGATTGGCGATTCGAGACTACTTTGATGTCATTCTCATTTCTGAAGTGGAACAAGTTAGGAAACCGCAAGCGGAGATTTTTCAGCGGGCGATTAATCGATTGGGGGTATCAGCCTTGGAGAGTGTTTTTATTGGCGACCATCCAGAAGTTGATATTGCTGGGGGAAAAGGCGCAATGATGAAAACAATCTGGAAGCGTAATTCATCTTGGACAGAGGCGAAAGAAGCTGATGCGATTGTTGATGAACTAAATGAGATCTCTCCAGTTCTGGCAAAGTTCAATAGCTGATGACAGCCATTTATTCATCACTGTCAGAACAGATTTTTGAGATCGACTCATGTCAGTTAAACTATAGATATGAATTCTCTCCAAGAGGTATCTGAAATGACACTGGCTGAATGCTATCATTATCACTATAAAAATTCGCTGGAATTGGTTGTCTAATAATTTAACTAGAGGATGTATTAAGGCCGAAAAGGAATCTGCGTTTTCTTGGTCTGAGCAGTAGCAGCACTATTACTATTATCTTTCTGAGAGTTGGTGGCCTGGTTACTAGCAACTGAAGCTATCTGCGGTTGCCGAACAGGCGATCGATTGAGTTGCGACAGAAAATATTGCACGCCCAAGGAAGGCTGATCGGCCATCATAATGGCTCTGACCACAGCTACTGACCGACCACCGTTCTGGATTACATCTAAAATGTTGTTTTGATCAATGCCGCCGATCGCAAACCAAGGAACGGTGGCATGTTCAGCCGCATAACGCACGTATTCTAAACCAGCTGCGCTTTTCCCAGCTTTCGTTGGCGTTTCATAGACTGGTCCAACCCCAATATAATCGGCACCCTCTTGCAAGGCTTTTTCCATTTCGGTGGCATTAGTTGTAGACCTGCCGACAATTTTTTGAGAGCCTAAAATTTGCCGCGCCAAGGAGATCGAGATATCATTTTGACCCAGGTGCACGCCATCAGCGCCTACGGCTAAGGCTAAATCTACTCGATCGTTAATAATAAACAGCGCTCCATAGTTATGGCAGAGTTGACAGAGCTGCTGTGCTTGCTCCAACCGCACGGCATCATCACTGGTTTTATCGCGGTACTGCACCAAAGTTAAACCACCTTGCAAAGCCTTTTCAACACTACCCAACAAATCTGGAACGGGCATCGTGACTAGGTATAGTCGGGCTGACGCTAAAATTTGGCGACTGCGATAGGAAACCAACTGTGATTCCAAAGTGTAAACTCGGTAGCGCAGCTGTTTGCAACTACTACTCATGCCGCCGGTTACTAGTTTGCTGTATTCTTCTAAGACCCGTAGGGCTTCTTGTACCCGACTAAAGTTAGCTACTAATAATTGTTCAATGCTCTGACGCTCTTCCTCACCGGCATGGGTCAAACTAGTGCCCACATCACCAGGCGTATTCCGAGCAGCGCGTAGCTCGGGCGTATGCCAAACGGCTAATTCTTGGCGCAAATTCTTACATTCTTGCGCTAGGTCACTGTCATCTAAACCAAAGCGGCACCATTCTTCAATAATCCGCAAGCCCTCTCGCGATCGATCGAGATTGGCATCTAAAATTCTTTGAATAGTTGGTTGTAAAAGGTTGAAATCAGTCATTATTAAAAACGGGTAAGGGCGAGTTACAACCCGCCCTGTATCTAATTTTGCAATTTATTTGACGCCAATTAATTCCACATCAAAAAGCAGCACAGCATTAGGCGGAATCACGCCGCCAGCACCACGCGCTCCATAACCTAACTCGGGTGGAATAGTTAGTAGGCGACGACCGCCTACTTTCATTGTACTCAAACCTTCATCCCAGCCTTTGATCACTTGGCCGGTACCGATCTGAAACTTAAAAGTTTGGTTGCGATCGCGGGAGCTATCGAATTTTTTACCATTTTCGAGGGTGCCAGTGTAGTGAACTTCTACAGTTTGGCCACTTTGCGGCACAGCCCCGGTACCGACGGTAGTTTCGACGTATTTGAGGCCAGAGGGAGTAGTAATTGGTTCAGACATTTTTTTCTTTGCTGGGGTTTTCGGTTGAGGAGCAGCAGCCGGCTTGCCGGAAGTCATGGCGACTACTGGCACAACATCGGCGTTGGCTGCTGGCGGAGTGGTGAATTGGGCGAACAGGATTAAGACTGTACAGACAATCATCACACTTAAGCTAATTAAAATTTCACGCATATGGTTGGATGGAGGTGCGATTGCTCAGATTTTATCATCACATTACATGGTCAAGCTGCTAGCATTTGTTTCTAGCAATTTAGCCAAATCTCGCAAGAAGGCGGCGGCATCGGCACCGTAAATAATCCGATGATCGGCAGTCATATTGACCTGCATTTGTTGACGCACCGCAATTGCGCCATCGGCAGTGGCGACTACAGTAGATCGAGAAGCGCCGATCGCCAAGATCGCGCCAGTACCGGGTGGCAGAATGGCATCAAACTTATCTACACCAAACATCCCCAAGTTGGAGATGGTGAAGGTACCGCTGCTGTATTCCTCTGGTTTAAGCTGTTTAGCGCGCGATCGATCGACTAAATCTTTCCAAGCACGGGACAGCGAGTAAATATCCATTTGGTCAGCATTGGCCAAAACAGGGGTAATTAAGCCGCCATCAGGCATGGCTACCGCCACAGCAATATTGACCGCCCCATGTTGTTGCAGACCAGCATCGGTATAACTGGAGTTTACTACTGGGTACTTGGCCAAGGTCACCGCTACGGCCTTCGCCAACAGGGCCGTCATGGTTACGCCTTTAGGCTTGAGCTGCTTGTAGAGTTTGTCGAGGCTATCAGTAGTAATGGTGTAGCCAGTACGGAAAGTCGGTACCGCCAAGCTGCTCACCATGTTGCGGTTCACGGCCTGCTGCAAGGTATTAAAAGGTGTCAGTTTAGCCATTGGCACGCCTGCTGGTGGTGCTGCCGTAGGTACCACTGCCACCACGCCCATTGCGACGGCTGCGATCGGAGCAGCAGCAGGACTAACCATATTGGCTGGTAAAGGCTGCCCAGCAGCATTGGCTACATCAGCAGCCACAATCCGACCATGCGGGCCAGTACCGGCCAATTGTTCGATGTTAACGCCCATATCCTTAGCTAATTTCTTGGCACGAGGTGAGGCCACTAGTCGTCCACTTTTCTGGGTAGCAGCAGCTGGAGCTGTTGTAGTCACAGCGGCAGTAGCCACTGGCACCGGAACCGGAGTGACCGAGACAGCCGGTGGGCTAGCCGCCGTCGTTTTTCCTTGACCGCGCTGCTTGGCTTCTTCCATTTCTTCCATAGTTTCGGCGATCAAAGCCAGTGTTTGCCCGACAGGGACTGTCTCACCGGCTGCCGACATAATAATGGCAATATAGCCTTCAGCAAACGATTCCACATCCATATCCGCTTTGTCGGACTCTACCACCAGGACAGTTTCGCCCTTTTCTACTTTGTCGCCTGCGGCTTTCGCCCAGGATACGATTTTGCCCTCGGTCATGGTAGAACTCAAGGCGGGCATGAACACTTCACGAATTGCCATAGGGAATCTTTAAACTAAAAAGTATTTAATTGAAAACAGTTGAGTCAGTTGGACATCTTAACATTTTTATTAGAAACGGCAGCAGGAATCTGTTTAGACTCCGGCTGCCGCAATTATTTTAAGCGATCAATCAAATGATGCCGCGTATTTCCATGACAATGCCGTCGCGCAATAATACTTCAGTATTCATCTTCTCGATGAGGTTATCACCGACTTGGACAGCAAAAGTACTATCAAGTTGGGTAATTCCCACCTCTTGATTCAATTCCAAAAATTGCACTTGTTGCAACTGTTGGAGAACGCCATTTTTTTGCTCTAGCAACTGGCTTTTTTGTTCGTTAACTTGAACTTGAATGCTTTCAATCTGCTGCATTACTTGCGGACCAGGTGGCTGCAAAGATTGCTGTTTGACTGAGGCAATAGCTTGCTGTCCCTGCATTTCTAGTTGCTGAAGCTGGCTATCAACTTCATTGATTTGCCCTTGCATAGCCTGTTGAGTTTCATCTTTCCAGCGCTGAGTAACCACGGTTTTAACGTTAATGACCCGCTTGAGTAATAGCTGGGGTGCGTTTAGATCCATAAAAATTTTTCCAAAAATAATGGCAAATGCTGCTCCGGCAACTGGGCTAGTTAGCAAACATCTCGTTAATAGTATCGCGATAGCGTTCCATGACCACATGTCTCTTGAGAGACAGTTTCTGGGTCAGTAGACCATTTTCGACTGAAAATGGCTCAGACACAAGCCTAAAGGTTACGATCCGATCGTCCGATCGATAGCCCGGTCGGTCTTTAACCAGTCTGGTTAATTCTCCTCTGAACAACTCGGTCAGGCGTGGATCAGCTAGATTTCCTTCGATCCAAGGCTGTGATTGGGTAGCGCCCCAACTGATTAAGGCTTCTTGGTTGGGGACAATTAAGGCTCCTAAATATTTGGCATCTTGTCCCACCAAAACAATTTGGCCAATATAGCTACTCAGGAGGCAGGCATTTTCGATCGACAGCGGTTCAATATTTTCACCATTGCTGAGGACGATCGTATCTTTAGCACGACCGGTGATGGTCAAATCTCCTTGGGGAGTCAGCCAGCCTAAGTCTCCACTATCGAACCAGCCTTCGGGATCGATCGCCTTAGCTGTAGCTTCGGGGTTGCGATAGTAGCCCTGCATCACCTGCGGACCCCGAATCAGAATCAAGCCCCGTTCACCTGTGGGTAGAGTTTGCCGGGTGTCTAAATCCACAATCCGAATCTCGGTAGCGGGCATGGGCTGACCAGAAGTCGGGCGCAGGTTGCGCCAAGGTCGCCGGACGTTGGTAATCGGCGCAGTTTCGGTTAGGCCGTAGCCCACTAAAATACTGACCCCCACAATGTCAAAAAAGTTGTCGATGTGCAGAGGCAAAGCACCGCCGCCATTAATGATGTGTACAATCTGGCCACCGGTAGCCGATCGCACTTTTTGATAGACCAACTTGTCACCCAGTTGATGCAGTGGTTTCAGCAACATACTTTTCAGCTGGGCACCCAGTTTATTGCCAGAGCTAAACTGTCGATCGATATCCAAACCAGTTACTATCCGATGCGCTTGAAGATAATTTTGGCTTATTTTGAAGAAAAAATTCACCAATTTTTGCTTACTGGCGGGCTGCTCGCGAAACTGCTTTTGAGCACCTTCATAGATCGATTCCCATAATCGGGGCACAGCTACCATATAGTGCGGTTTATGTTCACGCAAATCTTGCTTAAGGTAACGAATATTGGTGTAGGTTTGCGTACAACCCTGAGAGAGCAAGAAATACTCGCAGGTACGCTCATAACTGTGCCAAGAAGGCAAAATACTTAATACCCGATCACCTGGTCGAGGCTGCACGACAGTGCCAGCGGTATTGATTTGATGTAGCAAATTGGCATAGGTAAGCATCACCCCTTTCGGATTGCCAGAAGTACCAGAAGTATAGATTAGAGTGGCCAAATCGGTAGGCTGCAAGTTGGGTGGCTGCAACGTCCCAGTCCGACCCAGAGCTAATAACTGTTCAAAATTCAGAATTTTGGTTGGTACCGAAATATCAGTATCTTCGTCCGAAAGTAAAATAACTAGTTCGATCGGCTGGTCATAAAGCTGACTACCTAGTTTTTGGAGAGTTTTAAGATCTTCGACAATCAGCGTCTGGCTTTCACTATTACTTAAAATTGAAAATAATTCTTGGGTTTCGGCCTGGGAGCTACGCACCGCATTAAAAGCCCCCGACATCATGGTGCCCTGATCAGCAATGAACCAGCGCGGACTATTATCGGCAAACATGGCTACGGCTGTGCGAGGTTTCACCCCTAGCAGTTGGAGACCAGTGGCAAAAGCCAGCATCTGTTCATACATTTCCTGGTAAGTAATGGAAACCACTGGTTTCAGATGGGGCGCATGCAGCGCCACCACCTGACCAAACCGCTTTGCTGCCAGTGGCCAAATCTCAGTTAGCGAGTTGATTTCGAGATAACTGGCTGTCTGCTCGAAGTTCTGACGTTCTAGAGCGGTCAGCGGATAGGGATAATTTTGAGCAGCCATAATTACATCGGGTTCAACAAGATAGGAATACCTTTAGATTACCTCGACAAATAGCACTTTATCGATCGATATGTGCCACCTACCCAACTGACTGAGATACTGAGTGAAGTTAGAGCAATCTAAAAATGAAAGGGTAGCGATAAGGTTCGTTGGTATTAGTAATTGTATGCAAAATGGCCATTACTGACCAACCAAAATGCCACAAGAAACCGAAAGCAACGATTGGCCACAGAATCAAGCCTAATAATCCAAAAGTGATCAAAGACAAAAATCCATAAATACCGCCAATTACAGCTGCCCAAAACCAGATATTTAGGTGAAAATTGATTGATTCTTTGGCATTTTGGCGTACAACTTGGTCGTCAGAAACGAACAAAACTGCGATCGGAGCGGCAATCGATAGTAGCGAAACGCCAATTAACGTGAAGCTGTGACAGACCAGAGAAAGTAGAAAACGTTTGGATTTATCAGTACCAATGTCAGACATTTATATAAAGCCTCGTATTGAATTAATGGTGTGTGATCCATACTGAGCACATGTTGACTTTAGCATGGGAAATTCCCAGCCGAAATAGTAAGATCGATGCGGATGTTACCAATCTTAATAGACGGTTTTGCCCATCTCATTACTGGAATCGATCGATTACCAGGTTGCAAAATATTGATCAAAGCTTAAGATTGTGCCAAATTTTCTTCGATCGAGCAATTTACTCGCTTAACATTAGGTAATACAAAAGCAGGGAAACCCCACGGCACATATCCATGCTGAACAACGAACCATCCCTTGATCGCGACTGCACAACCCTGTCTCGCCACATTCTCCAGCAGCTCCAGAGCTTTGACAATAACGCTCAAGATTTGAGCGCGATCATGAACCGCATTGCTTTAGCTGGCAAGCTCATTGCAAGGCGGCTCAGTCAGGCTGGATTAATGGCCAATGCCCTGGGCTTTACCGGCGAAACCAATATCCAGGGCGAAGAAGTCAAACAGATGGATGCCTATGCTAACGAGGTGTTCATCACCGTCTTTCGCCAAAGCGGCTTAATCTGTCGGTTGGCCTCCGAAGAAATGGCCGAGCCTTACACAATTGATGAAAATTGTGCTCTGAGCCGCTACACTCTGCTTTACGATCCGATCGATGGTTCCTCAAATTTAGATGTGAATCTAAACGTGGGATCAATCTTTGCCATTCGCCGCCAAGATGGTGATGCCCCGGAAGATTGGCTGCAAGACGGGCGCAACCAGATCGCCGCTGGCTACATTTTGTACGGTCACAGTACTACCTTGGTCTATTCGATCGGCACTGGTGTCCACAGCTTTATTCTTGACCCCAGCCTGGGCGAGTTCATTCTGGCTACCGAAAATATCCAAATCCCCAGTAATGGCAGCGTTTATAGCGTCAACGAAGGCAACTACTGGCAATGGCCAGAAGCCTACCGCGACTATATTAAGTATGTCCACCGTCATCCCGGTTACACCGCCCGTTACAGTGGTGCCCTAGTGGGCGACATGCACCGGATATTATTACAGGGCGGCGTATTTATCTATCCTGGCACCACCAAAAAGCCCCAAGGCAAACTAAGGTTACTTTATGAGTGTGCACCACTGGCTTTTTTGATCGAGCAAGCCGGAGGTCGAGCCAGCACGGGCAATCAAGATATTCTGGATGTCGTACCCGACCAAATCCATACCCGCACGCCCCTAATCATCGGCAGTTCCGAGGATGTCGCCCTCGTCGAATCATTTATTAATGCTCTAGCCAGCAAAGATCCAGCAGTCCGGGTGGGGATCAGCTAGGGTAGAGAAAATATTGCCAGTCTGTCCGTAAGTTTTGCATTGATTAGGAGTTTTGGTGATGGCGACCAACCACATATTAGAAATCGAACAGCAGTTTGGCCAAAGCATTTGGATGGACAACCTCAGTCGTGACTTACTCACGTCGGGAGAGTTGGCCACGTTAATCGAGTCGCGCGGGGTATTAGGAATTACTTCCAACCCAGCAATTTTCGAAAAGGCGATTGTTGGTAATGCGGTCTACGATCAAGATATTGAAGCCGGAATCCGGGCAGGGAAATCCCTGGCAGAAATCTATGAATCTTTAGTATTCACTGATATTCAGATGGCCGCTGATGTCCTAATGCCGATTTACAACAAATCTAATGGCATTGATGGCTATGTCAGCATCGAAGTCCCTCCGACCATTGCTGCTGATACCGAAAAAACCATTAGTGAAGCCCTGCGCTACTACCAGTCCATTAATCGTCCCAATGTGATGATTAAGATCCCCGGCACCCCGGAGGGTCTGCCCGCTGTCGAAAAGGTGATCGCCGAGGGGATCAACGTCAACGTCACCTTACTATTTTCAGTAGAAAATTATGTAGCCACAGCCTGGGCGTACATTCGCGGTTTAGAGTCCAGAATGGCCAAGGGCTTGGCGGTTAATAATATTTCCTCGGTGGCTAGTTTTTTCTTGAGCCGGATTGATTCTAATATCGACAAACGCTTGGACAACCTGATTAAATCCACCACCGACGAAACGTTGCAAACCAAATTGCATGGATTGAAAGGTCAGATTGCGATCGCTAACGCCAAAGTCGCCTACCAAGAATACAAAAAAATTATTGAAAGCGAGCGTTGGCAAAAATTAGCAGCTAAAGGCGCAAGAGTGCAAAGGCTACTGTGGGCCAGTACCGGCACCAAAGATCCCAGCTACAGCGACGTCATGTATGTCGATGGTTTGATTGGCGACGATACGGTCAATACCCTGCCACCCCAAACGATCGAAGCCTGCGCCGACCATTGCGATCCGGCCAGTCGAATTGAAGCGGGAGTAGATGAAGCCCGGAGCCTGATTGCTAGTTTGGCTGATGCCGATGTGGGCATCGACTTAGACGAAGTAATGGCAGAGCTGTTGGTGGATGGCATCGACAAATTCGTCCAACCTTTTGTGACACTGATGGCTAGCTTGCAAGCCAAGATTGACGCGCTCGCCATTGCTAAATAATTAAATACCTTCTATGACATCATTATTGACCAATCCCCTCCGGGTCGGACTCCGCCAAGAAAAACTGCCCGAGCCGCAGATTATTGTAATCTTTGGCGCTTCTGGGGACTTGACCCAGCGTAAATTAGTACCAGCCATCTACCAGATGAAGCTCGATCGGCGGATGCCCCCCGAAATTACGATCGTCGGAGTAGCCAGACGAGATTGGAGCCACGAATATTTCCGCGAGCACCTGAAAAAAGGAGTGGAAGAGTTTGGCGACGGCATCAATAACGAAGCCGCTTGGGAAGATTTTGCTCAAGGACTTTATTACTGCCCTGGCGACATCGACAAACCAGAAAGTTACCAAAGGCTGAAAGCTTTCCTGGGCGAATTGGATGAAAAACGTCAAACAAAAGGAAATCGGGTCTTTTACCTCTCGGTATCACCGAGCTTCTTTCCCGAGGCGATCGAACAACTCGGTGCCGCCGGAATGCTCAACGATCCCGATAAGCAGCGGCTGGTGATTGAGAAGCCCTTTGGTCGCGATTTGAACTCAGCACAGAACCTGAATCAAGTGGTGCAGAAGGTCTGCAAAGAAAAACAGGTCTACCGCATCGACCACTATTTAGGCAAGGAAACTGTCCAAAACCTGTTGGTGTTTCGGTTTGCTAATGCCATTTTTGAACCGCTCTGGAATCGTCATTACATCGACCATGTGCAGATCACCGTGGCCGAAACAGTGGGGGTGGAAGACCGGGCAGGCTATTATGAATCGGCTGGTGCCCTGCGGGACATGCTCCAAAATCACCTAATGCAGACTTTTTGTCTGACGGCCATGGAAGCGCCCAACTCCTTGGATGCCGATAGCATCCGTACCGAGAAGCTCAAAGTGTTGCAAGCTACCCACTTAGCTGATCTGCAAAATCTAGAACGCTGTGCGGTGCGCGGTCAGTACACGGCTGGTTCAATGAAGGGTAAAGGAGTACCGGGTTATCGCGAAGAAACCGGCGTGGCCGCAGATTCCACCACGCCTACTTATGTATCGATGAAGTTCTCGATCGACAACTGGCGCTGGCAAGGAGTGCCTTTCTACCTACGTACCGGTAAACGAATGCCCAAAAAGGTTTCAGAGATTGCTATTCAGTTTAAAAAAGTGCCCTGGGGGATCTTTCAATCGGCGGCCAAACAAGCTAATCCTAATGTATTAGTGCTCCAGATTTACCCTGATGAAGGAATCTCGATGCGCTTTGAAGCCAAGATGCCTGGACCCGATCTCCGCACCCGCACCGTCGATATGGATTTTGGCTACGGTTCTAGCTTTGGGATCAAAAGCTCCGACGCATACGATCGACTGTTGTTAGACTGTATGTTAGGAGACCAAACCCTCTTCACTCGTGCCGATGAAGTGGAAGAAGCCTGGCGGATTGTTACTCCGGCTTTATCAGCCTGGGAGTCCGATCGTAATCCCAACAACATGCCAACTTACCCGGCAGGAACTTGGGAACCAATCGAAGCAGAACTATTACTCAACCAAGATGGCCGTCGGTGGCGCCGGATCTAAACCCATAATCCTGAAACTATGACTACAACAATTCAAGCTTTGCCGGTGGTACGGTTACTGTCTCCCAAGGAGATTGCGATCGATGCTATTACCACCGAGTTAAATGACATTTGGCAGAATTCTGCGAGCACGGCGGTACGAGCATCGACTTTCACTTTAGTAGTTTACGAGCCGGAGCCAATTCAACATCTACTGACCGTCATCGGGTTTTATGATGGTCCGATCGATGGGATCATGGGGCCGCTAACTAGAGATGCTCTGTTGAATGCCCAAAAAGCCTATGATTTGCCGATCACCGGTCGTGCCGATGAAACCACTTTTACGAAGCTAAAAGAAGTTTATTTAGCAGCCAGCAAGCAAGGAATCACCCCCACCCACGCCGAGCAAAACTATCGGGCAGCAGATGCAATCGCCCAAGCTAACCCCTGTCGAATTATTGCTCTGTGCGAGACAGTAGAAGCCGACCATATCTTGCAAGCTCAGGTGTCAGCCTATTGTCCGATCAAAAAGCAACACCAAAGCCGGATGGTCTGTTGCGAATATATTACGCTGGCTGGCTCGTCAGCAGCGTTAGAAAAATATAGTGAGTCGATCCAAGAGCTATTGATACCTGGGCTACCCCAATTCTTGTGGTGGAAAGGTACCCCCGGACACGATCGCGAATTATTCCTGAGTCTGGCCAATAGTGTCACCAATGTGATCTTGGATTCAGCAACCTTTTCCAACTCCGCTGCCGATCTGCAACAGGTGCCCGGATTACTGGCGCAAAACTTGCCACTAGTAGATATCAACTGGCAGCGGATTGCACCCTGGCAAGAACTCACCGCCGCCACCTTTGATCCGCCCGAGCGTCGTCGATCGATCATGGAAATTGATGAAGTGGAAATTAATTTTGAGCGGGGCAGTTCGGCGCAAGCTTGGCTGTATTTGGCCTGGCTGGCTGGACGTTTAGGTTGGATACCCACTGGCTATAGCCACCCCGGTGGTGACTACAATCTGCGCAAAATCAGCTTCCAATCTAGTACTGGTCGGGAAGTGAAAGCAGAGCTAGCCAGTGTGCCCTTAGCCGAAGTCGGCGAGGTAGTGGGCGATCTAATGGGGATCAAGCTATTTTCCACGAATCCCGATGCCAACTGTTGCACAATTCTTTGCTCAGAAACAGCCGGTTGTATGCAGATGGAGCTAAAAGGCGGAGCACAGATTTGCCAAGTCGAGCAAGTTAATTCCCTCTCCGACCAAAATGCAGAGCAACTAGTAAGTACTTATTTCAGTCGCTCAGGTCACGATTGGTTGTATGAGGAAACCATGAATATGTTGGGTCAAATTTTGACATTAGTAGCTAACTAAGACATGAGTAGACCGATCGGAATCGACCTTTTTGCTGGTGCAGGGGGGATGTCTCTGGGCTTTGAGCAGGCTGGTTTCGATGTGGTAGCAGCAGTGGAAATTGACCCAATTCATTGTGCAACTCACGAGTATAATTTCCCCCACACCACTACAATTTGTGCCAATGTAGTTAATCTTACCGGTGCTGAAATTCGGCACCGGGTAAAACTAGCAAAAAAAGATATTGACGTAGTCTTCGGTGGTGCTCCCTGTCAGGGCTTTTCTTTAATGGGCAAGCGGGTACTAGACGATCCTCGCAATCAGTTAGTATTTCACTATGTGCGCCTAGTTAAGGAATTAAATCCCAAGTACTTTGTCTTTGAAAATGTCCGAGGTCTAACCCTGGGCAAGCATAGTCAGTTTTTAACAGAACTGATCACAGCATTAGGCGCTAATGGCTATAGTGTAATGTCGCCGTATCAAGTATTGAACGCCGCTGATTATGGAGTGCCCCAAGATCGGCGGCGGTTATTTTTAATCGGTGCGCGCCAGAGTTTACCAGTACCAAAATATCCGGAACCTGAGCAAAATAGAGTAACCGTTTGGGATGCGATCGGAGATCTCCCCAATAGCGATATATTCGATGTCCTTATTACCACTGATGTAGTATCAACAACTTGGGAAACACTTAGCCCTTATGCCCGCAAGTTAAGAGGTTTCGATGCTGATCCCCAAGATTACAGCTATCAGCGTAATTTCGATCCGCACCTACTGACCGGCAGTTGGCGCACTAGACATGCTCAATTGTCGCAAGAACGATTTGCCGCTACGCTTCAGGGCAAAACTGAACCGATTAGCCGCTTGCGTAAGCTAGAGCCAGAGGGATTGTGCAATACATTGCGGGCTGGTACAGATAGTGCTAGAGGTGCCTACACTTCACCTCGCCCAATTCATCCCTACTGGTCACGGGTAATTACAGTGCGGGAGGCGGCTAGATTACATTCATATCCCGATTGGTTCCGGTTAAATGCTACTAAGTGGCATGGCTGCCGCCAAATTGGTAATAGTGTACCGCCTCTATTGGCACGAGCAGTAGCCAGTGAAATTTTAAAAGCGCAGGGTGTTCAGCCGTCAACACCCCAAGAGAAAATCAGTCTCGATCAAGACTATTTACTATATTTTGATATGAGTCGGGCATCGACATATTTCAAGGTGTCGCGGGATACTATTCAGCAACGCCGACGCTCCGCGAACGCAAAAGGATGTCGTCGAGCATAAATCCTCAAAGGACAGATTAGATTTTCGTGGCTAGAATAATGCCACTCGCCCAAGATATTTTTACAATGCGAAGATCGCGGCGTTGTTCGAGAGTGGCAATTAGGTGATCGGCTTTTAAGTTATGTCCCTCCGGCCAGTTAGACTGGGGCAGCATATCATTGATTTTTAAGATGCTGGCCACTGACTTTAGATATATATCATTTTTCGATTGGCACCAAATTTTTATTTTAAAGAGATAATGAGAAAAGTCAGAATACAGATCTTCATCATTCACCCTACTAAGATCCAGAAAGCGGACTGACACCATTATAAAGGGCATAAGCATTCTCGATCGCAGGCACAATCTCTACAATTTCAAAATATGTTCCCCAAAACAACGTTTCACGTAGCTCCTCCACTAAAAACTGATAATCTTTCACAATCGCTGTTTCCCACATCAGCACATCGGTGAAGTGTCCGGAAAAGGCTTCAGAATCAAAAAACCGCATTTTCACAGCGGGGTATTTTTTTAGGATTGGCGCGATCGTCTCAGCCAGAAACTCAAAACGCCCTTTGGTTGGAATTTGCAACCAAGTTGTAGTAGTTTTTAGTAGCATGAAATAGACCTGATTTAACTCTTGTGTTTTAGTCATAAATCCTCTTTAATTATTTAGTGGTGGTAAATATCTGACATCATTGCAGCGGCTGCCCATTAATAAAATGACTATCTATAATCAATGGAATATCGTTACAAGTTAGATGGCCATATAAATGACGATTGGGAAATAACAGTTTTTGGAGTTTTAGCCGTAACTTAGCTGGTAGCCAAGAAAAATCACCTCGCTGCGGTTGATAAACCATAGCTACTGCCCCAGCTGCACAATGATCTAGACAGCCCGATCGATAAACTTGAACTTGATCCCCTAATTGCCGTTGGGCAATTTCAGCGACAAAGGTTTGATAGATGTCCAGCGCTCCCATGTTATGACAACAGCCTTCCATATCACGAGACGAACGTTGCTTCGTACAAACAAAAACGCGGTATTGAGATGATTTCATCAGGTGTGACCTCCAGAAAAATAATCGTTAAAAACATGAATCAAAGCTTGATGACGATGATCATCCCACTCGCCCAAGACATTTTTACAATACGCAGATCACTACGTTGCTCTAGAGTCGCAATCAGACCAGCGGCTTTCAAGTCATGTCCCTCTGGCCAGTTCGGCTGGGGCAACATATCATCGATCACGTAAATACCACCAGGCTTCAGCAATGCCAACGCCTCATCCAATAATCGATACTTTCCTGCCCAGGTATCAGCAAAAATAAAGTCGAATTGTTGTCTCGGAGGTGATTGTAAAAATTCATCACCATCACCACAAATCACTGTTAATCGTTGATCATCGCCTAAATGTTTGTTTAGGATTGCTAGCAAATTTTCTTCGAGATCGATCGTTGTTAAATGAGCAGTAGAATTCATGCCATCCAGAATCCAGGCGGTAGACAAGCCAGTACCCGAACCAAGTTCTAAAAAATGACCACTGGGTTTCGATGCTGCCAAGACGCGCAATAACGCACCGGCTAGTGGCTCAGAGGGCATGTTAAAACCAGCAGCATGAGTGTCAGAAAAGATTGCAGGAATCGCTGAGGGTTCGTTGAGGTGCTTCAAATCGTCCATATCAAGCAAGTTTAGGATAATATCTAAGTAATTACTCATATCATACGAGTAATTACTTAGATTGCCAACTCGCTTTTATTTGAGATATTTTATGCCCCGTCCCCGTTCCGCCAAGCCCCGCAAACTACCCCAACAAGATCGATCGCGCCTGACAGTTGAAGCTATTTTAGAAGCAACTACTCATATTTTGATCGAGGAAGGTTACGACAAAGCCAATACCAATCACATTGCCGAACGAGCTGGGATTAGCGTGGGTTCCTTGTATCAATACTTTCCTAATAAAGAGGCATTAATGACGGCATTAATAGAACAGCACGCGCAACAAATGGCTGAGCTAGCGGAAACTAACCTGAATCATTTGTTTGACTCGCCGCCAGCAATAGCGATCCCGGCCTTAGTAAAAGTAGTTATTGCTGCCCATGCGATCGATCCAAAACTCCATCAAGTACTCAGTGAAGAAATTCCCCGCTCCGAGCGATCGCCACAAATACAACAGGCTAATGAGCGCATCACCAAATTATTACGAGCATATCTAACTCACTGGAGCGATCTTATTCAACCCCAAAATTTAGAAATGACGGTTTTCATTCTGAGTTGTACGGTAGAGTCATTATGTCACTCCGCCGTTATTGAGCATCCTGATTTTGTGCAAGATGGCCAATTTGCCCAAGAGGTATCTGACCTCTTACTGTCTTACCTCGGAGGGATTAATGGGTAGCATCAACTTCCAGCCGCACCATCCGCACATGTGTGCGGCCTTGCGGATCGATCGGCACTAGCGCCAAATAGCGATCAACAAATTCATCGATAAATTGCAATTGTTCACCCGCCGGGACTTTGCTGGTAAAAGGCAGCCAGGCAGTACGAATCCAGGCCGTAAATTCTTCCCGACTCCGATGGGTCATGTCTTTGGGTATTAGCTCTAAACGATTCACCGTAAAGCCCTCAGATAGCAACCACTTTTGATAATCAGTACTCTCATAAAAAAAGAAGGGATTGACAAAGCCATTAAAATACTGCTGCCACGGTTGGCTCACCACCAGTTCCGAGAAAACTTGCAGAACATCGATCGCATTCCCTGCTCCCCCACAAGAAATAATTAATCGACCGCCGCTCCGTAGCGCTCGTCGGGCACCAGCCAAGAAAGCTGGATGGTCATCTACCCAGTGTAGAACCGCGTTAGAAAATATCAGGTCAAACTCTTGCTCAAAAGTAAGATGCTGCGCACTGACACAGGTAAAAGACAAATTGGGGTATTGAGATGATGGATAGGTATCGATCGCATACTCAATCATCTCTGGGGAACTATCGATCGCTACTACTCGACCATCAGGTACCAACTGCGCAAAGTTGGCACTAATTTTGCCATCACCACAACCCACATCTAAAATCGATTCGTGAGCTGACAGGTGCAAGTTGGCCTGGAGTTCTTGCGCCCATTTCAATTGAGCATCAGAACTTTGAGCATAGTCCGCCGGGTTCCATTTCATACAGCAAGTTTTTGATAAATAGCATTGCTGACAAAAAAGTAACACACTTCCGAATTAGTTGAGACTAGAAATCAAGTGAACCTGCGGATTGATGTTATTTTCACTTAATTCCTGCAAGTCTTTCTCCAACATTAAATCAACGAGCTGTTGAAAAGAGTATTCCGGTTGCCAAGATAGCTTTTCACGAATTTTGTTGGTATTACCAACAAGTTGCACGGCCTCATCTGGGCGATAAAACTGGGGATCGATAACTACATAGTCTTGCCAATTCAAGCCCACATAATCAAAGGCATAGGCGACTAACTCACGCACCGAATGGGTTTGGCCACTAGCAATAATGTAGTCATCTGGTTGCTCTTGTTGTAACATTAACCACATCGCTGCCACTACATCTTTGGCGTAGCACCAATCTCGATGGGTATCTAGGTTACCAAGGCGGAGTTCGTTGGCTAATCCTAGTTTGATTTTAGCGACAGTCTGTGTAATTTTCCGAAAGACAAATTCAGCACTACGGCGCGGTGATTCATGGGTGTAGGTAATGCCGCAACAGGCATAGAGATTATATTGCTGCCGATAGTTGACGGTCATCCAATGGGCGTAGGCTTTGGCGGCACCATAGGGGTTGCGAGGCCGGAAAGCGGTTCTTTCGTCTTGAGGCGAAACATCTGGTTCACCAAAAACTTCACTAGTGGAAGCTTGGTAAAATCTGGCATCGGGCTGACAGCGACGAATAGCTTCGAGAAGCCGGGATACGCCGAGAGCAGTGTATTCAGCGGTTAAACCTGGTTGTGCCCAAGAGGTGGGAATATAGCTCTGGGAGGCGAGGTTATATACTTCATCGGGCTGGGCGACGGTGATGGCATCCATCAGAGAGGTTTGATCGAGGAGGTCGCCGGAGAGGAGTTGAATTCGATCACTGAGGTGGCTAATTCGGCTTAAATTACTGCCGCTCGATCGACGTACCAGGCCAAATACTCGATATCCTTTGGCGAGTAGCAGTTCGGCCAAGTAAGAGCCGTCTTGTCCGGTCAGACCGGTGATTAGTGCATTTTTCATGGGATGTGGAGAGCCGCCAAAGGACTAATATAAGAATTATAACTCATTAGCTTTGATATCTGAGCTATATGGATGTGCCCGTTAGCGTTCCCTTATTTATATGAAAACTAGCAAGGTCAGACCATGGTTGAAAAATTTCCAAAAAGTCGGTTCAATTAAAGATTTCAACGAATGTATTACATTGTAGTCTCAATTTTTCTAATTTTCTCAAATAAATCACTATCTTCATTGGTGAAAGCACAAATATCTAGGTAATACACTGCTGGAGTGCCGCTTTTGATGCGATTGGAGACTAAGTAAGAGTTTAAATCAACAAAATTTTCTAAATTGGGGCTGGAAAAGCTAATTAGATAATTGCCAAAATTATCATATATGATAAATCGATCGTAGCCGCTAGCAAAGAGCATTTCAATAGTATCTAATGCTTCTTGACACCCTTCATTTTTAAAACAAACATCGTATTCAAAATGAATTACCGCGCGCAGTTTGGATATAACATCGATCGATTGCTGAATAATTATAAAATCATAGCCATCAGTATCAGTTTTTAACAGCTTGGCATTTTGAAAACTACTATGTTTTTTTAAAATGTTAGACAGACTTTTGACAATTTGAGAAGTGCTAGATTGAATTGGTTTTTCTAGCACTATCGTGTCTGAACTTACGGCATTGACGATCGATGCAGTTCCATTCTGGCTGGACATATTGTCTAGGTTAACTACAGCACCATCTTCACCGACAAAACACTGCTCATTTATAATATTACCTATAATTGAAGCATTAAAATCCAAATATTCTAGAAACTCTGGGTTTCCTTCAATACAAAGAACTGGTACATCTTGGTGTTTCTGAATCAAAGCTGCCGTATCACCAACATTAGCACCAATATCAATGCTAGAAGAATTAGGATATTTCTGAAATACTTCTCTAGCAATATATCCCAGGCTAGTGTCATAACGCTTCCATTGAGCTTGATAGCGATCCAGTGCGTGATCTTGGGGTAAACGGATACAGTGACGGCCAACAAGATAATATTTGTACATATATTTATGAATTAAACACCCTAATCACTAAGATGCCCTATTTCAAACAAAAATTAATAGCGTAAATAAAATAGTTGAAAATCTATCAAAAGGCTGGCATTTTAGGAATTTTTTCCATATTTTTAGATGAGGTTACCCATCCAGTGGTTGTGGGAATAATACATTGAGTCGGTTTTTAATACTGTGTGAGCGCAGTGATCAGATCGCCAGTACTATCACATCATAAATTCTATGTGGCATCAACTTTCACAACCAACGGCTAACCAGAGCCAAAGAGCAACACGAACAATAATAGTCGATGGTGTATTTTTCCAACTCTACCAAACAGGAATTGCTCGGGTCTGGAAATCGCTACTAGAAGAATGGAGCACAACGAATTTTAGTGAAAATATTATCGTCCTCGATCGATCCAACACCGCCCCCCAAATACCAGGCATCCGATATCGGCAAACTCCGGCCTTTGATGTCAATAATTTAGCTGCTGATCGACAGATGCTCCAACAAATCTGTGACGAAGAAGGTGCCGACGTATTTACCTCTACCTACTACACCACCCCTATTTCCACGCCATCAATACTGATGATCTATGACATGATCCCAGAAGTCATGGGTTGGAACCTGGAAGATCCTGGTTGGCGCGGTAAAGTTCAGGCGATCGAACAAGCATCAGCCTACACTTCCATTTCAGAAAATTCGGCTCAAGACTTGCTGCGTTTCTATCCCAGTGTTGATTCCAGCCAGGTAACTGTCACTTACTGTGGAGTCAGCGATAAATTTACCCCAGCATCCTCTGCTGAGATCTATGATTTTAAGTTTAGATATGGGATTCAAAAGCCATATTTTTTGATTACTGGTGGGCATGGTAGCTACAAAAATACAGTTCTCTTTTTCCAAGCATTTGCCCAACTCATCAACAGTGCTGCCTTTGACATTGTCTGCACCTCCGATATCCCAGACGAGTATCGTCAATTTACCCAAGGCAGCACTGTTCATCACCTGCGCTTAAACGATGAAGGATTGCGCTTGGCCTACGCTGGAGCCGTCGCTCTAGTCTATCCTTCCAAATACGAAGGATTTGGACTACCGATCGTCGAAGCTCTAGCCTGTGGCTGTCCGGTGATTACTTGTCCCACATCATCCTTACCCGAAGTCGCCAAAGATGCCGCACTTTACGTACAAGATGAAGATGTGCCTGGCATGGTTGATGCCTTATGCGAAATCCAGAAACCGAGTGTGCGCCAAACCTTAATCAACAAAGGTTTAGTTCAATCTCAACAGTTTTCTTGGGCGAAGATGGCTCAGCAAGTTGGTGACATTTTAGGTAGCTTCCAGTCCGATTCTGTATCATCGTTGCCCTTGCAAGAGAATAATTTTTTGATGTTCCCCGATTGGTCGATCGATGAAGAACTTCTGAGTGAGGAATTAGCCCATGTGATCGGACAAATTATTCAAGCCCCAGATCTAGATTCTACCGCTTTGCTGCTAGATGTTAATAGCGCCGAGAGCTTAGAACAAGTAGAACTAATCCTAGCCGGAATTTCCATGAATTTACTCATGGAACAAGATCTAGACATCAGTGAACATTTAGCAATATCACCAGTTGGGATGTTATCGATCGAACAATGGCAAGAGCTATTACCCCGAATCGATAACTTAATTGCTCTCCCACACCAAACCGACACCACAAAATCACAACTAGTCACAGCGGGTCTACAGCTGCCTGTTGAACTAGGTGTATCAGAACCAGTCACGGTGATATGATGTCGCTCTATTAGTCTTTTTGTAAAATCTTAATTATGTCTAAATATGTAATGTGGGGTAGCTACTGCGCCGACGTTCTAGAAAAACGCGCTCCTCACCGTCAAGCCCACCTCGACGGTCTCAATCAGCAAAAAGCCGATGGAATCTTAGTCACCTTGGGGCCAACAAAGGATCTAACTCAAGTATTTGGTATCTACGAAGCAGCAAGCCTCGAACAGGTACAGCAGCTAGTAGAAGCCGACCCCTATTGGCAAAACGGCATCTGGACAGAATATACCGTCAAAGAATGGATTCAGGCGATTTAAGATTCAACAAAAAAAGCTGCGAAGCTCGCAGCTTTTTTCTCTATGGCTCGACCCAGACTTGAACTGGGGACCGAAGGCTTATGAGTCCTATTTTTATTAGCTCTGTGAAAGCATTGTAGAGATTTGCACTAAATTTTATCGCAACCTTATCCCATATGAGCGTTTTTGGGAAAATGATGGAATTGAAAAACTGTTCGAGTCTGTCGCCCAAAATGGTATCCTCTGGTTAGTTATTGTTTGATTCGATCGCGCTGTTGCAAGCAGTCTTTCGATCGACTCAGCCCCGGCCTTCACTGGTTGGGGCTGTTTTGATTATATGTGGCTAGGTGACTCTTCACACGTCTATTCAGGTCTATTCGGGTAAAATAAGGGATATTTATAACCGCATATCCTCATTCTCTAAATAATAATTCTTAAATTTTGGGAGGGTTCATGATGAATAGTTCGATCGTCGCAGAAGTCGTAGAAGAGATGAATGATTTACCGGATAACTTGCAGCAACAGGTTCTAAAATTTGTTGTCGAACTACGTCAGCATCATCTTCAAGCAGCTGGCAATGCTTGGGATGTGTTGGAGTCTCTAACAGGTACCATTGAAGCTCCCTCTGATTGGTCATCCGAGCATGATCACTACCTCTATGGCTCACCCAAGCATCAGGAAATTGATTCATGACGATCGATCGATTGTTTCTGGATACTGCATTCATCCAAGCTCTCCTCAATCCTCGGGATGATTTTCATGATCAAGCGAAAAAGCTATTTCCGCGAGTTCGTTCTGCAAACAAAGTCTGGATTACAGAGGCGGTACTAGTTGAAGTCGGTAACGCTTTAAGCGCTTTCAATCGACCAGGAGCAGTAAAGTTTATTCAGCTATGCTACAGCACTGAAAATATCCAAGTCGTCAGCATTAGCACAGAATTAATGATGCAAGCGCTATCACTTTATAATTCTCGTTCTGATAAACTCTGGGGTTTAACTGACTGTATTTCTTTTGTCGTTATGCAACAACACAATTTAATTGATGCAATGACTAGTGATCGACATTTTGTGCAAGCAGGTTTTCACGCTCTCATGCTAGAGGCCAATTAAAGTACATACTGTCATCAATACTCCGGACAGTTTTTTTGACGAGGCTGCAAGGCTTTCAGCACCTTTAATTCAGGAATTGGGATTTATTTCAATGTCTGGGATAATCCAGACATTGAAATAAATATCGAGCCTACGAGAGCATCAGGGCTTGCGCTCCAAAAACCGCTCAAAATGTGTCCGGAGTATTG
>JANOQI010000026.1:0-103270 GCA_031414775.1 Synechococcales cyanobacterium VAR_4_metabat_354 | reverse complement strand
AAGCTAAATCCAGATGTTAGAAGCATATCGCCAGCATACAGCCGATCGAGCCGCATTGGGCATTCCCCCATTACCGCTCGATGCCGAACAAACCAGTGCCCTCTGCGAACTATTACAGCAGCCACCAGCAGGTGAAGAGGCTAACCTGATTGCATTATTGCGCGATCGAGTTCCACCTGGTGTAGATCCGGCAGCCTACGTTAAAGCTAGTTTCCTGGCCGCAATTATCAAAGGTGATGTCCATAGTCCATTGATCAGTCCCTTGCAATCGATCGAACTCCTCGGCACCATGCTCGGTGGCTACAACGTCCAAGCTCTAATTGATACCCTAAAATCTAGTGATACTGCCTTGGCCACAGCGGCAGTCCAAGCCCTGAGTAAAATCACTCTAGTCTACGACGCTTTTAATGATGTCTGGGATTTGTCGCAAACTAACCAGTATGCTAAGCAAGTAATTGATGCCTGGGCAGCAGGTGTTTGGTTTACCGACAAGCCGACTGTGCCAGCAATGGTGACAGTGACCGTCTTTAAAGTTGCGGGCGAAACCAACACCGACGATTTATCCCCAGCCACTCACGCCACCACCCGTCCCGATATTCCGCTCCATGCTTTGGCCATGCTCGAAACCCGGCAACCGGGTAGCTTGGAAACGATCGAACAACTCAAAGCCCTAGGTCATCCCCTTGTATATGTGGGCGATGTGGTGGGCACTGGTTCTTCCCGCAAGTCAGCCATCAACTCAGTGCTGTGGCACACTGGCCTCGATATTCCCTGCGTTCCCAACAAACGCACCGCTGGTTATTTACTGGGTGGTAAAATTGCCCCGATCTTTTTCAATACTGCCGAAGATTCGGGAATGCTGCCGATCGAATGCGATGTCACCCAACTAGAAACTGGCATGGTGATTCAAATTCATACCTATAAAGGTCAAATTACCAACGAACAAGACCAATTAATTACTACCTTTGAACTGAAGCCTGAGACCATTTTGGATGAAGTCCGAGCAGGTGGCCGGATTCCCCTGCTGATTGGCCGCGCCTTAACCGATAAAACTAGGCAAGCCCAGGGCTTACTGGCCAGCGAACTATTTATTCGGCCTCAGCCGCCCGTAGCTAGCAACAAAGGCTATACTCTGGCTCAGAAAATGGTGGGCAAAGCCTGTGGCTTACCCGGCATCAGACCAGGCATCGCCTGTGAACCATTAATGACCACTGTCGGTTCTCAAGACACGACTGGACCCATGACCCGCGATGAACTAAAAGAATTAGCTTGTCTGGGCTTTAGCGCCGACTTGGTGATGCAGAGCTTTTGCCATACCTCCGCTTATCCCAAGCCCGTCGATATTAAAACCCACCACGACCTGCCCGACTTCTTCGCCCAACGGGGGGGAGTAGCATTACGTCCCGGTGATGGCATTATCCACTCTTGGCTCAACCGAATGCTATTGCCCGATACCGTAGGTACTGGTGGCGATTCGCACACCCGCTTTCCGCTGGGTATCTCTTTCCCAGCTGGTTCTGGGCTAGTGGCCTTTGCTGCTGCCCTGGGTGCCATGCCCCTCGACATGCCAGAATCAGTCCTGGTTCGGTTTACCGGTAAGCTGCAACCGGGTGTAACCTTGCGGGATGTGGTCAACGCTATTCCTTATGTCGCCATCCAAAAAGGCTTACTGACTGTTGCTCAAGAAAATAAACAAAATGTTTTCTCTGGCCGCATCTTAGAAATAGAAGGGCTGCCCGATCTGAAGGTGGAGCAAGCCTTTGAGTTGACTGATGCCAGTGCCGAGCGTTCCTGTGCCGGCTGTACCATTAAGCTCAGCGAAGCCACCGTTATTGAATACATTCGATCGAACGTAGCCCTCTTGAAAAATATGGTAGCCAGAGGATATACCGATGCCCGCACCATTTTGCGCCGGGTCGCCCAAATGGAAGAATGGTTGGCCAATCCGGTACTGTTGTCGGCTGATCCTGATGCCGAATATGCCGAGATCATTGAAATTAACCTCAATGACATCAAAGAGCCGATTGTGGCTGCTCCGAATGATCCTGATAACGTCAAATTGTTGAGTGAAGTAGCAGGCGATCAGATTGACGAGGTGTTTATTGGTTCTTGCATGACCAATATTGGCCACTATCGCGCCACCGCCAAGGTCTTAGAAGGTGAGCCACCCGTCAATACCCGCCTGTGGATCTGTCCCCCCACCCGCATGGATGAATACCAACTCAAAGAAGAAGGCATTTATGGCATTTTTGGGATGGCCGGTGCCCGTACCGAAATGCCGGGATGCAGTCTTTGCATGGGTAACCAAGCCCGAGTCGCCGACAATGCTACGGTGTTTTCTACTTCTACTCGCAACTTTAACAACCGGCTAGGGAAAGGAGCACAAGTCTACTTGGGTTCGGCAGAGCTAGCTGCCGTTTGTTCGATGCTGGGCAAAATACCCACTGCCAATGAGTATTTAGAAGTAGTCACCAAAAAAATTGACCCTTTTGCGGCTAGCCTCTACCGTTATTTAAACTTCGACCAAATTGCTGGATTTGAAAATGAGGGTCGAATTGTGTCCGAAACAGCCGTAGCGGAATTAAGCTTGTGATCATTATTTATATCTGTCGGTTTTTGGCTTGGGGTCTTACTTTGATCGCTGGGATTACTCTATATCAAATAGGGAAGAGAGGTATTGACAACATCCGCAGACTACATCAAATCCCCTGTAGCCGTTGTCAGTACTTTACCAACAGCTACTATGTCAAATGTACAGTAAATCCCCAACTAGCTACTACTGAATTAGCGATCAACTGTCATGATTTTGTCTCATCGAATGTTACAATGGTTTAGGTTGTACTCACGACAGGTAAAACTAAGTCAGGAGCAGCCCACCATGCAATATTTCAGTCAAAGAGGTAATTATCAATGACTAAATTAAAAATTGAACGCAGATCCTTTTCATCACCAGATCAACTTCGTAAAATGGCGATGATGGTGATGAATCGCTGGGGTGAAGTGTGGCCAATGGTTTCAGACAGACATCATGGCGAACAGCAACGGCGCAAAGCTCAAATCAAAGTGGCACTTCAACAATCTTCACCCAGACCTATCTAGAATCTCCGCTCTATCATCAATACAATCGTTAGTTGGGGTATGTATATCTAGTCATTACATACCCCTTTTTTCATGGTTCAGAGCAAGTTAATCTGAAGTTTAACGCCTTAAATTTACAATAAGTGCAGTTGGTCTGGAGCCAGCATTCCATGTTGGAGATGGGATCGTTCGATCAATTCAATATGAGGGATGGCGCCGACTAAAAACTGAAGTGATGTGGGAGCCTCACTCCAGTCAATGGCGCAAGATCGTAGGTTGTTGTCGGTAAGAGTAGAAAACCAACCAGCGAGGAAACCAGCTTCCAGACTAAATGAGCGGGAGGTTAAAGATTCTTCAACTGTCATACCACCGCTAATGCCAGAATTTACAATGGTCACAACGAGGAGTCCCTGCTCAGCCAAACTAAAATCGATCGATAGTTTACCTAAGCCATGAACAGCCCAAGCTTCTTGGATATAAACCCAAAAATCAGCTGAGAGCGTATCTAAGATGGGCTGGCGATAATATTGGACAATATCTTGCACCATTCGCCCACAAAAAGTCTTGCCCCAGCTATAACCAAACGTATAAAGAGCGAGATAAGATGCTTCACCAGCTTCTGCACGTAAGGTTTTGGGGATGATTCTTAACAGCAATTCAGGCACCGCAATTAAGCGATTTCCATAGCGACTCGATAACAACCCCGAAGCCGGATGGGATTTAACATAGCCTTTAGGCGTAAAACAATTAGCTGGAATAGGGATGATAGATTCGATCGCAAGTGATTTAGTCATGTAGAATATATTATCTGATTAAAATAAAGTCAAAGCTATTAGCAACTAGCAGTTAGATTTAATTCGACATGATCATATCTTGACCGATTTTAAAGTAAGGCTTTAATAAATTTGCCTGTTCTTTTGGTAGCTCGATACAGATAGATTCAAATACAAACTTTACCCCTTGATACTGTGACAAATGCATAGCTTGAAGAATATTTTTCTGCCAGTAAATAAATCGATCTTTTAGCATCTCCTCGTCTTGCAACAGCATCGCCAAGGCGTAAGATCTTAAGGTCAAAGTCATATCACGACGACAGCGATCAATCCCTAATTCATTCATCGCATGTTTCTGAAAATCTTGACTGCCTATAATTAATTTGATCGCTCCATCAATAATCACTTTCTCTTGTGATTGTACTGCCAAGTAAGCCTCTTTTCGCTCATTCCAAGAGAACATTACATGTTCTAACTTTCGCAGATCTTGCGGCTCAGCATAAGACCCATCTGCCCCATCAACCAGTGCTTCCAAAAGTGTAATCATTTTCAACTCCATTTGAATAAAATATAACTGCTAGAGATCTTTCGATAAAGTATCTCTATATGAATTCTGGCATTTACTTTAGTTTCTAGAAACGTCGTATTCTGGTGGAACACTATTAATTTTTAGAACTGTTTCTTGAGGAGTTTGCCACTTAACCCGTCCTAATAAATCTCCCACTGTGAGGAATTGCTCTTTGAGGCGATTCTCTAACTCTATCCGCTCATTTAATGCTTTAGCCTCGGCTAATATATCAAGATCAATGCGATCGTTATTTATTAGTTTGGAATTTTTTTTGCGAAGTCTAAATATAACCTTTAGTAATCGATAGATCGTCCGAAATAAGCGGATAAATGGATTACTTCTTAACTTGTTATATCTGCGATTTTTCATACTATACCTGTTTTAATCAATATTTCAGGTTCGGGAGCATTTTTATTAGTCTTAGCATTTACTGACTCAACTTCAATTCCCAACTCTGGTTCATGCGGAATTTCCTCAGCATCAAACCGTTCAGCAATTTCACTTGCCTTAGCTCCTGAAGAAATCCAAAACTCAGCGGCTTGAATTCGTGTTTCAGAACCAACCAAAAACCTACAAAAATCATTGCCCATTGAATAGCATTGGATTTCAGTACTGCACAGATTTTGAGAAAATGAAGCACTAAAAAAACCTGCTAAAAGTCCGGCATATAGGTGGCAAACTGGTTTGCCCATGTACCCTAAAGACTTAGCAACCGCCGAATCAAATAGGTCAACATAGAAAAAGCCACTTTCTCTAGTGCTCAAGTTAGGAGTCCAAGTTCCCCAACCCTGAACCGTATATGGCCACCACCATGTCTCCATTGCAAAGGCCAGATTAGATGTTTCCAACGTCAAGTTGTAAAATTCCTTAAACCAGGATTGAAAGAGGATAGCATCTTGCTTTCCCCAATCAAAACCTATTTGATACATCAACCAGCCTGCGGCTTCGCCAACTTCATGTTCTAGTCCCTTTAGTAAAGACACAATAAAGTTTTCACCAACTAGTAAATTGCGCTGGTGGTGATAGTCTAAAATCTCTCCCTTTTGCATATCAAAGCGAAAGAATTGAGAACGACTGTAATGACATACATCGCTGATAGAGATAATCGGATTGGGCGCATTCTTGAAAATTCGTTTTTGATCTTGAGATATCATAAAGTAACTCTTTTCTGAGCATCAACCTTTACAATCATGGCAGCTATAATGCCCTGGTTGGGAAGATCGAATATATCTTGTTAACCTTATATATCCCAATATTTAAATCATTATTACTATCACTTTTATTTTCTTGATAGCAAATCGGCAAATTTATTACTAGATTCTTTCATTTTTTCGAGCGCCGAGCGCAAAATCAACTTACCCGCTTCGACCAAGACCTCACCGGTCATAGGATGGATTAAAGTTTCCTTAGCTTTTTTGCCAATTGACTGCTCTAAGTCTTTCTCCGATTCAACAAATGTTCCTTGGGGTAACTCAATGACAACCCCATCTCCAATTACTCGAGTCTGACAAGCTAGCCGTGCCCCAGGCCGCTCAATTTTAGTGTACTGCAATGTGATTTTTTCTTGTACCGTTGGTGGAGTCAACTCCGGTGAGCCATCTACAACAAAAAAGTGGCAAGAAGCACACATGCCTTGTCCACCACAGAGTTGGTTTACTACAATATCATGTTCTTTGAACACGGAAAGCAGCGTAGAATTATGCTTAGCCTCGATTTTTTGTCCGTTAATGCTCAGAGTAATGGTAGTCATAGAAATTAGTTGGTTGTTGATAAAAGATCTTGTGCTGGCAGCGATAAATCAGAACTTTTCAAAATTTTTCCATAATCAACAATAATTCGCTCGCATTCTTCAATAAAAAACTGAACCCAGATCCGCAAGCATTGCATATCCTTATCTGTTAACTCCAGTTCCAATATACTTTCCAGACAAGTAACTTTACTAAAGTGATCTACTGCCCAGTTTTGGATAAAAGGGAATTGCTCGATGACCAGAGCATGAGCTTTGCGCCAGTAGTTGCCTTGTGCTAAAGGACCAAAATAGTTGTTGCTAATTGCAATAATTTCATTCAAGCTTACGAGCATCATCTGTCCCGTAGCGATCGGTTGCAGTTGCTTTTTACCAGTTTGCTGATGACTAGTCATCAGCAATTGATCAAATATTCCATTTAACTTTGTTAAGTCATTGGAAGAGATGGTATCGATCACACCATAGCTTTTCAGAACTTCTCGAAAAGAATCATTAGTTATTTCTTGATTGGAAAGGAGGATGATCAGGAGTTTATCGTAAATTGCACGGCATCCTTGGCAGATCGTGAAGTAATCAGTAACATCAATGTTTCCCAATATAACTAAATGCGGTTGTTCTTTTGTAATACTTTCCAATAGTTGATCATAGCTACTCACTATCCCAAGCATGATTTGGGTGTTATCAACCATGCTAATTCTGACTTTGACAATCTCTAATGGACCTCTTTCCGCCAACAAGACTCGGATTGCTGGCAGTTTTGGATCTATAGTATTCTTGATTTGAATATTGCTAGACATCTCTTCTTTTTGGTGAATATAGTCCAAATAAATTACAACTTGGATATTTATGATTTTTTACACCGAAAACCATTGGTAGTGCTAAAATATCTCCTTTGAACCTTGGGAATGCTTGCAGTGGTTTTCCAGTTTTTCGCCCAAAACTATAGTGAACAAAGACCAAATGGCTAGTCTTTATGGTAATAAATCATTGATTTCCCAGAAATTCGTGTCTTTTACTCCTAATATACCCAGTCAAACCTATTTAATAACAATACTCCCAACATATTCTTGGTGATGATTATTACTGATCCCTGCTTTGAGGCTAGGTAAACTGATAAGTATCAAATCGGGAGGGTACGAGCAATTTCAAATATTTATCAAGCAGGGATGACTCCCTGCTACATGAAGAACCTAGAAAAAATTTCGAGCAAAACCAAGAGTAGTTATAAAATCTTACTTATGCTGTGGCTCTGGAAAATTCGGGAATGAAGGAAATCTGTCCGATGGCATCCTTTTTTTTGAACTGTACTCCCTTTTTTCGTCTTTTGAGTGATTAGAAGCTGCTAAAATGGCTGAGGTTACCATCTAATAGATTTGCTGTGAGTAATCCTGAGCCATCTTCCCCTGATTTAACACCAGAAAATATTATCGAGCCTACCAGCAAGCAGCGGTTTGATCTAGCGCGCGCCAGTCTCAGTAATAGTTTATCTCGTTATCAAGACAATTCGGCAGGGGACTTGCAAGCTGAATTGAAGATTTTAAAAACCACTCTGGAAAAACTAGATCAAGGGGTTTATTGCGTTGCCGCTTTTGGTTTGGTGAGTAGAGGGAAATCGGCGGTACTCAATGCCTTAATGGGAGAAAAAGTTTTAGAAATTGGACCACTCAATGGTGTAACCAAATTTCCTCGATCGATTCGTTGGCAGCCCCAACCCCAGATCCAAATCGATTTGATTGATACCCCCGGTCTTGATGAAATTGATGGGGAAAGTCGCGCTCAAATGGCGCAGCAAATTGCCGCTCAGGCAGACTTGATTTTATTTATTATTGCTGGAGATATTACCAAGCTAGAGTACCAAGTTTTATGTGAACTGCGAGCCGCCCACAAGCCTCTAATGTTAGTTTTCAATAAGTCTGATCTCTATCCAGAGCAGGAGCGTCAAACTATTTACCAACAGTTGCAGGGTTTGAGTGCTGACCTGGGGCAGCAAAATAGTGAAATGTTGCACAGATTACTGTCGGCGGATGAAGTTGTGATGGTCGCCGCCGACCCAGCGCCATTACAACTTCGGACAGAATATGCCGATGGCTCTAGTAAAAATGAGTGGGAACAGCCAACACCCAATATTGAGCCACTCAAGCAAAAAATCTTTAATTTATTGGAGAAGGAAGGTTCATCACTAATTGTGATTAATGCGCTGGTACAAGCACGCTCTTCCGAATATAATCTGGCAGCCACCACTCTAGACCTAATGTCAAATGAGGCTAGTAAATTGGTCTGGCGCTTTGCTCAATACAAAGCCTTAGCAGTGGCACTAAATCCGATCGTCTTTTTTGATGTGTTGGGTGGCATATTTATTGATTTAGTCATGGTTCGATCGCTAGCCAAACTTTATAATTTGCCAATTACTACCTATGAAACTGGCAAACTATTTAAGGGCGTACTATTCAGTGGTGGGAGTCTCCTATTGGTTGAAATATTCACGGCTCTTGTGTTGGGAATTGGCAAAAGCGATCACCTTTTGCAGTTAGTGGGTCTGAGTTGGACCGACATTCCTGGTTACGCCGTTGGCGGAATCATTCAGGGTTTGACAGCTGGCTATGGAGCCTATACCGTCGGCAAAGCAGCCAAAACCTACTTATCACAGGGTAATACTTGGGGCAAGTTGGGAGCCAATACAGTAATACGCGAAATCCTGCAAAATATTGATAGTGAAACAATCATCGCCAGACTGCGTGAAGAATTAATTACCCCAAACCCCTTAGCGCCAGCAGTTCCCGCCATCACCACTGGGACAGTTACTGAGCAGCTCCCCACCCCACTAACTAACGCTTAACCCTGGTGGGCGTAGTTGACAATTTTGGTAATTCCACCGTAAAAATGCTGCCACTACCCACCTTGCTGCTCACCATCAGCCGACCTTGATGCAATCGGATAATTGACTTGGCGATTGCTAAACCCAATCCAGAACCACCTTGCTGACGCGATCGATCATTTTGTACTCGATAAAACCGGTCAAAGATCTTCATTTGCACATTAGCTGGAATCCCGATTCCGGTATCTTGCACTTGAATGATCGCTAATCGGTGATGCTGGCGCAGAGCTACGACGACCCGCCCATGGGCTGGCGTATATTTAATTGCATTAATAATCAAATTAGTCACTAGCCGGTATAATTGCTCACTATTTCCCCACACCAATAAGGGATAATGAACCTCGATCACTGTGCTGAATTGGATTTGAGCTGACAATGCGGTCGTGGCTAATTCTTCGTCTAGATCCGTCACAATATTGTTTAAGTTGCAAACTTCCCATCCCTGCCTTAGTCTGGCATTTCTATCACCATGCGTCCGCGAATCTATTCTTGATAACAAGAGCAGATCAGTCACTAACTGTGTGAGGCGAGTATTTTGGCGTTGAATAATCGCCAGTACTTCTTGTATTTGAGGCGACTGAGGAGTAAGCAAAGCCGATTCTACCGTCGCTTGGGTAGCCGCCAAAGGTGTTCTTAATTCATGAGCAGCATCGGCAGTAAACTGCTGAATATGTTGATAAGAATGGTAGACCGGTTTCATGGCTTTTCCGGCCAGTAACCAACTAGCCACCAAGACAATCAACCAACTGAGAGTCAAAACGACAAATAAAAACCAGGAGAGCTTCCACAAAGCTAATTCTGGAGCTTGGAGATTTTGGTCTCCGGCAAAAAGATAGGCCACGATCAAGTAAATCAACATCCCGACACCACTCAAAATAATGGCCATCATTCCCGCATAGGAGAGAGCTAATCGCCACTGGGTGAGGCTAAATAAGCGGCTTTTTTGCATGTTACTTAGGTGACAATGAGACGGTAACCAACGCCGCGTACTGTCTCGATCGAGTTTTGACAGTTCAAATCAGACAACTTTTTGCGCAGGAGACGCATTTGAGCAGCGACGACATTACTAAAACTATCAGATCCCAATGTCCAAAGTTGCGATCTAATTTGCTCAGTAGTTAAAACCTGATTAGGATGACGCATCAGATATTCTAAAAGCTGTAATTCTTTGGTAGTCAAAAAAATCATTTTATCGACAGCGGCAGTAGAAGTAACCGTGCGAGTATTATAATCGAGGAGAATTTCTCCCGCTTGCAGTTGTGGTGTTTGCAACTGTTGTGGTCGGCGCTGAAGGGCACGGAGTCTGGCCAACAGCTCAGCCATCCCAAAAGGCTTTACTAAATAATCATCAGCACCAGCATCTAAACCCATCACCTTATCTTCCATACTATCCCGCGCTGTCAAGATCAAAATGGGGAAAGAAGCTGATTGCTGGCGTAGACGTTGACATAACTCAATCCCGGATAGTCCTGGGAGCATCCAATCCAAGATGGCAATCTCATAACGAATCCAAGAGGAATTGAGGTATTGCCACGCCGTATCCCCATCTTGCACCCAGTCCACCACGTAGGCTGATTGGGTTAGAGTTTGCTGAATTGCTGCTCCTAAATCTGGTTCATCTTCTACTAGTAATAACCGCATAGATAAGTTATTTGTGGTTTCAGTTAGCGTTGTCACCATAATAACGATAAATCCCTAATGTTTTGACAGTAAATTAAGAAAAAATAACCCACCTCTCGCCAGGAAGAAGTAGGTAGGAGTAGTATCGATCGAATTCATTTACGAGATAAAAATTAAGTGGGCGATTTACGCCGAGCCGTAGCTAAGGCTAGACGACCATTAGGTAATTCAATATATAGATCGGGCTTGAGACGCTGCCCTTGACGATTAATCATATAGACATAGCGAATGTTATGGTTGGGGTGATTGCGGTAGGGTGACTGCCAGTATTCACGGCCACGGCTGAGGTCGTAACGCACTTTATACATCGTTCCATCCGGACCCAGTTTCATGGTCTGCTTAGTATTAATCTTAGTCGGTTGATACTGAGAAGTGTTTGATTTAGCTGGTTCTTCAGCCTGAGCTGTCATCGTTGGTAAAGTTACGGTAGCGAACAAGAGGCAAATTTGCAGATATTTTTTCATCTCTGGTCACGAGGTCATTAGTTTTCAACTTTAACTAGTTAATATGTGAAATCACATCCGTGCTTTCACGGCTTGATTTGGCCAGCGCGGCAGTCTCGGAGCCAAGTACTCACTGCTTCACCCAAAGGGGTTTGACTACTATCCAGCGGCGGCAAAATAGTAGGGTCTTGAGCATTTTTTCCCAGCCGTGAATACATTAGAGCTAAATGCCAACCACCTCTACTACTCTGGGTAAGAAATAGCCAGTGAAATCTTTGTTGTTCGGTGGTGTTACGGCTGGAAAATTGTTTTTCGAGGGTACTAATAAATAACTGCTGGGGTGGGGATTGAGCAAAAACCGGACTATATTCAGGATTAGTGATAGCGATCGGATTGAGATCGGGCTGACCAGCCAGAAGATAACTGCTGTAACTGAGATCTTTCATGCTCCGGCGACGGCTTTGGGTGGCGCGGTTAGCGTAGCTGGGTAGGTCGCGCAGCAGGAGGGGGGTTAGACTAGCCAGGGTATTAGGACATTGGTAGCGCCCAGTAGGTAGAGGGGGAGTGGTCGGCGCTTGGATTTTGCTGCGAGTCAGCAGCAGGGGTGGTGGGGGGCAGGTGATTTCTGGAGGGCAAAAAAACATAGGCTCTAGCTCCAAGATTTCTCTATTCTAATCTGTAGTAAGTAATACTACGAAAACTTCTTATATTTAGTCAGAGAAAATTGTGTCAATAGTTGATAGATCTAGGGCTAGAAAAGCTTAACAGCTTGCCGATGGCTTAACTTAAAACTTCACTCAATTCTGGAGAATGATGTCGATCGACCAGCAACGCCAGTTTTTGTATCAACAGATGGTTCATCCCCATTAAAAACACTTGAGCAGGAGGTTTTCCAGATTCTTGGTCGATAGTAGCCATGTGGCTGGCAAAGCCGATCCTATTGACCTGCCGATAAGCCGCTGGAATAGATTGGGCGGCAGTGACCGGTAAATGCAGCAACACCGGAAAATTAGCAACCGGAATGGCAAAAGGTTCGGCAGAATGAGTTTGCACCAGCATTAAAAACCGGCGATCAGCCGGAATAACAGTGCGTTCTGGCATCAACCGATAACAAAGATCAATCACGGTAATCATTTGATTAGCAATAGAAATCATACTAATGCCTTGATTAAAACCAGCCAAATTAGCGGGGCATTCCATCACCTTGATCACAGCTTCCACAGGCAGGGCAAACAGATAATCTGACACTGATTCTTGGGGCTGAAAGATCGGAAATACCATCACTGGTAAGTAGTCGTTACTACTATTACTACTACTTGATAGGCGGTGACGGGCAATGGGAAGCATGATGATATAAAAAGGGGTAGGTCAGACTAGACAAAAGCAGGAGCTTGGAGAATATTTTCCACCGCCGCTAGCAATTCTTGGTCGGCATGAGGTTTAGTGGTGTAGGCTTTGGCACCGAGGGCAAGCGCGAGTTGGCGATGCTTAGCCCCACTCCGAGTAGTGAGCATAATGGTTGGAATGCGGGAAAGGCGGGCATCTTGACGACAGTAGCTCAAGAATTCAAATCCATTCATATAGGGCATTTCGATATCACATACTACTACCTGAATTTCGGGATGTTGGTTGAGTTGCACCAGTGCCTCTTGGCCATTGGCGGCTTGTAAAACTTGATAACCGGCTCCCGAAAGGGTGCGAAGTAAGCTTTGCCGTTGTACCAAAGAGTCATCGACGACCAGTACTGTAATTTGGTTATTAGCAGTAGAGTGATGCGGTAGCAATTCGGCCTCAATGACTAATTCATTAGACGGTGGCAACTGCGACTGACTTGTTGGTGTTGATGTGGCACGAGCAACGGAAGGAGTCGCCAAGGAACTGCTAATGGATGAACTGGTGCGGGAATGTTTTAAGAGTTCCACTGGATCGATCGCTAGGGTAAGATTACCTTCGCTGAGAGTACTATAGCCTTGGACATAACTGGGAAGAGCAAAATCATTCCCTAGCGGCGAAATAGCCAGCTCTTGCTCATTCACAATGCGATCGACAGCCAAGCAAAACTTTTGACCAGCGATTTGCACGATCAGCAAAGCAAATTTTCCAGAATCCGAGAAAACTGAAGGCACTGAACAATTGTAGTTGAGTAGATCGGCCATCCCTTGCACAGCCATTAATTGCTCACTGCCATCAGCAGTGTAGCGATAGAAAATCTGGGTACCTTGCGTCGCTGTTGTTTGATACTGAAGCTGTTCTGGTGGTGGAATCACCACTTTGCTTAACGCATCAGAAAGCACCCCATAGGTTTGGCCTCGTACCTCACAGATCAGTAGCCGAGCTGTCGTAAAGTTTAGCGGGATTTGCAGGCTAAAGGTAGTTCCTTGACTAGCAACTGACTGGACAGCAATAGAGCCACCGAGGGCTTCGACCTGCGTCCGCACTACATCTAAACCGATGCCCCGCCCTGATAATTCACTGACCTTATCAGCTGTCGAAAAACCGGGGTGGAACAACAAATCAGCTAACTGCGATTCACTGGCGATCTGAGCCTGAGTGGCAGTTAGCAGCTGGCGCTCAATACCTTTTTGGCGGATTCGATCGAAGTCCAAGCCACCGCCATCATCCCGAACTTCGATTGTAGTGCGGTTGCCATGGTGGTGAGCGCTAACTACGATCTGACCAGTGGGACGTTTACCTTTTTGGGTGCGAGTTTCTGCTGCCTCCAAGCCATGATCATAGGAGTTTCGAATGAGATGCAGTAATGGATCATAGAGCTTATCAGCGGTGGTCTTATCCACCAAAACCGTGGTGCCACCCAATAGCAATTCGGCAGGCTTTTTGTGCTTAGAAACCATCTGCTGCACTAGCCGAGGAAACCTGTCGAAGACGGTCGAGATCGGCTCCATCCGAGCTTGTAATAATTCGTCTTGAGCAACAGTAAAAATTTGTTTGCGCTTGCTCTGACGGGCTTGCAGCTTCTCGGTCGATGCTTCTAACTCCTCTAAGCGCTCACCCAATTTGTCCATATGGTCAGAGAGTTTTTGGATCAGGATATGTAAATCGCTGTACACATCCATTTCCAGAACATCAAAGCCATTCTGGTTATTTACTAAGGGAAGTGGCGAGTTCTGCACCGTTGGCCGAGCGGCTGTTTTAGACCGATCGGTATACAACAGATTTTGATCTGACCAGTCCCGAATTTGACCCAGCTGATAGTGGGCACGATCAAGTTCGGCAATCGCTTCTTTGTTCAGACGATAAATTTTTTCGGCACGGGAGTTATGTTGATTTTCATCAATCAGCAGCTCGCCTACTGCATGGCTTAAGCGATCTAGACGATCGATCGCCACCCGAATAGTGGGAGTAGCAGCGTTAGGCGTAGGGGGTGCGGGAGGCGCTGGGGGCGGTTGGACTTCGGGGATATGTGTCGAAATCGATTGCAGAATTCGATCGATCGGTGATAACTGATTTGGTTGATTCTGTAACTCTAGTGAATTGAATGAGTTTTCAGGGGACAGCCAGGCCAACGCATCAGATTTAGTCACAGCCGGAACAGTGTTTAGTGCTGGTGACTCAATAACATCCACATCAATGAATTCAGCACTAATCAAATCATGAACAATTTCCGCTGGCGGTGTTGCAGTGCCTGCACTAGTAACGGCGTCGTCATCAAGTAAACCATATTCAGCTTCATGCTCTACAGCCTGGGCATCGATCAGGTCAAGCAAATCTTCAGCATCATTATCTACTGATTTTTCACCTAACAAGTCCAGCAAATCTTCGGCATCATTATCTATTGATTTTCCACCCAACAAGTCCAGTAAATCTTCAGCTTCGTGCTCTACAGCCTGGGCATTGATCAAATCAAGCAAATCTTCGGCATCACTATCTACTGACTTTTCACTTAGCAGGTTAAATAAATCTTCAGCATCACTCTGCTCAACTGTGGAGGTGAATCCAGTGAAAGTGTCAGTAGGCATAGCATTGGTCATGCTAATAGTAGGCACCATCGGCGCACCAATGGCTGGCTGATCGGTTATCCACTGTCTCAACTGGGCTGAGACCTGGCCACCTTGTTCTCGATCGCCAGCTAAAATTTCGGTTCTGGCGGCTTGTAAATTAGCCAAAGCTGCTTGACCAATCGCTGCGATATGATCGGGATGTAGTTCGATCGCCAGTAAGGTCGTCTTGGCAATTTCCTCAATTCCCGGTAGAGCATAGGAAGCACCCAGCTCCGTAAAAAATTCGCACTGGGTAACGATAGTCTGGCGAATGCGAGCTGTATCACCAGTGGCCAAGCTGGTAGCTAACTGATTAAGATCCTCGGGCACGCTATCACCAAAAATCAGACCAACCACATCAAATCCCAAATCTTTGGCGGTGGGGAGAGGTGCTTCCCGCCCAAAGAAGTCACCCAGCTTGGCTTGCAACCGCGCAAATAGGTCGGCAGTTTGCGCCAGAACTTGCTCTTCATCGCATTCGTAGCCAGAAAGAATCGCTGATAGAGGTGTATATAGCACCTCGTAGCCTTCCAGCAACAAAGCACCCAACTCATCATCAATTTCTAGTTCTTCGGGGTAAAGAGCCTGAAAGACATCTTCTAGATGATGGGCAATGGTTTCGATCGTTTTCAAACCACAGTTTGCAGCTCCACCCTTGATCGTATGAGCTGCCCGCATCAGGGTATGTACCCGTTCTATGGTTTTTTCTTCTAGCAAACTGACCAAGGTCTGTTCGATTGTTTGGATAAGTTCTTCCGATTCGATCGCAAAATATCGATCGAGGGATTCTTCAAACTGTAAGTTGGTCATAGTAGATTATTGTTAGTGAGCACTGGGATCTGAAAACAGGTAGCGAACAGCGTTGTAGCCACTAAGCTACAACGCTAACGATCGACTATCTAGTCCACCTTGAAGCGGCTGACACTAGTTTGCAAACTACTGGAGGTAGTCAGCAATTGCTTGAAGGATTCGGAGAGCTGATTAGCACTATCCGCCGTGTTGATCACGATCTCCGCCACATCATTCATCACCAAGGTCAGTTTTAAAGATTCTTGGTTTTGATTATTGGCCGCCTTGGTAATTGACTGCACTAACTCCCCAATTTCACTAGTCGCAATTACAATCTCGCTCAGACTCTGGCGAGTATCGTTCACCATTTGGGTACCTTGTACTACCTGAGCAATTCCTACTTCCATCGCTTCTGTTACTTCGTTAGTACCAGACCGAATTTCATCGACCAAGCGGCTGATTTCAGTAGTAGCATTGGCCGACTGGTGAGCCAAAGAACGCACTTCATCAGCTACCACCGCAAAACCTCTACCATATTCACCAGCTCTAGTGGCTTCGATCGCCGCGTTGAGAGCCAGTAAGTTGGTTTGGGTGGCAAAGTTTTCGACCAAGCTCACTACTTTAGAAATTTTCTGGAAGGTTTCACCCAAGCGTTTGACTTTTTTACCAGTTTCCGAAACAGTCGAACGAATTTCTAGAATTTCGTTTACGGTTTTTTCCATCAGTCGATCGCCATCTTGGACGGTGTTATTAGCCGCTTTTACCGCTAGGTCAATCTGACCAGCAAAATTGGCCACTTCTTCAGAGGAACTAGCTAATAATTTCACCTGAGTCAGGGCGGAATCTAGTCGATCGATCTCCCGTTGGGCTTGGTCAGCCAGATTCTCGACCAAACCATTGTTATGGCTAGAAGTTTCACTCATGCTCGCAGCCGCAACCTGTACTTGTCGCACCAAGGAACGCAAGCTCTGAATAGTGGTGTTGTAACCATCGGCGATTGTTCCAATTTCGCTCTCAGATAAAGGAGCGCGAATGGTTAAATCACCCCGGAAGGACGGTTCTAAGGCCATGAGCACGCGGATCGCCTCCTGTTCGAGGTTTTCGCGGGCAGAGCGTTCCCGATGGAGCGATGCAGCCAATTCTTTTTCCTGGCTTTCCACTCGTTCCACATAGTTCGCCAGTTGCACGGCCACGGCCAGTTGGCTAGCAATTTGAGTCATCAGCTCAGTATCACTGGCTTGCCATTGGCGAGGGGCATCATTTTGATACACCGCCAATAAGCCCCAGAGCTTCTCGTCTTGGAAAACCGGGACAGTGATATAAGCTTTAGCTTGATACCTTTCCAGAAAGTTGATGTAACACTCTGAAAAATCCTGAGCATAGATATTGTTCACCACTGTAAACTTCTGACCCTTTACATAGCCTCCACCAGCAGTTTCTTTCAGGTAGGTATCAGCTTCGGGATTATCTCTGGCACCCCAACGGCGTGTTACACAAACTTCATTTTGGGTCAGGTTGCGAGTCAAAGCGCTATCTTTATCCTGCTCCACCAAAATTGACATCCAACCCCCACTCACAGCTTCGGCGACTATTTGACCACTCCAATCCTCGTTGAACTGATAGATAACACAGCGATCAGCTTGCAGGGCAGTGCGGATTTCTTGCGTGACACTTTGAAAAATGCCATCAATTTCTAAGGTCTGGCGGATGCGATCGGTGATTTTATTAATCGTCTGCTGTTGCTCGGCGCGAACTTTCAATTTATTCACATAGTCTAATTGCTCCATAGCAATCCCCACCTGCAAACCAACCTGACGTAAGCATTCCACTTCATCTTCCCGCCATTTGTAGGGCTTGGTGCTGTAATACATCGCCAGCAATCCCCACAATTGCTTATCGGCACCAAATATCGGGGCGATCGAATAAGCCCGTGCTTCCATTTGCTCTAATAGCTGGATGTGACAAGGTTCATGTCCTGATAAGTAAATATCATCGATCGCTAGGCAACCACCATCTTTATAACGGCCACCGGCAGTACGTTGCAGATGGGTATCTTGAATCATGGGAATGATTTCTCGCATAGGGGTCAAACCCGCCACTGCCGAGTCGGAAATAAAAGAGCCGCTAAAATCGGGCGCAAATTGATAAATCACGACCCGTTCGACACCCAATAATTTACGGCTTTCTTGGGTCGCTAATTGGAACACCGCTTGCTCGTTTTTCGCCAGCCGGATCCGCTCTTGTATTTTAGTCAAGCCGCGCTCCCGCTGAAAACGGACATTCATCTGAGCTGCTTGAAACTTTTGATGGCGTTGATACACAGTTTGTTGCAAAGGAGCGTGAAAACGAGTGGCAAACCCTTGCAGGGCTTCTAATTCTTGTTTTTGCCAGTTGCGCGGGCCAGAATTTTGGTAAACACCCACCAAACCCAATAAAGAACCGTTATAAACAATCGGGACTACTAGATAAGCACGTACTTTAAGAGGAGCTAAAACATCTAACAAGGCCTGGGCTAAACCTTTGGTTTCAATATCATTAACTGCATAGTAAGGTTTATAGTTATTTTCAGTGATGGTATAGTCCCAATTGAGCGAAGTTTCCGCTTTTGGCCAGTTTACGTCCACAGACTCTACTACGACGTTGCCACTCCAGTCAGGATTAAAGGCATAAACCATCACCCGATCAGCCTGAAAAGTTGCCCGAATTTGGTCGGACAGATTTTGCATCAGATGCCGAGCCTCTAGATCGATCGTATTCAGTGGATCGCGATTTTGGACTAGTTGCAATAGGGGCAAACTCGGTTGAATAGCCAAAGTCAGTTCAAGGGAAATTTGAGCTAGAAAATTGATTTCACCTTCTGTCCATGTCCGGCTCTTGCTACACTGCTGAATGCAGAGCAAACCCCAAGTTTCTTGCATTTCATAGCCATTACTAATACTCGAATAAGCACTCAGCAAAATGGGAAAGGTAATTTGCGATCGGACTTGTAACGTGTCCAGCAATTGTTTCTGGTAGGGGGAAACGTAGGCAGTATCACACTCTACTTGGATATAACGCTGCCAAGAATATTCGGCCAAGGTGGCTGCACCAAATCCCATGAGGGCTATTTCGGCACCTAAGCTTGGGGTATAACCACTGCGTACAACTTCTGCTAATATTTTGCCCGCCTGAGTATCGATCGCCTGACAAACCAGTACCCGATCGGCAGCCAAAATTGCCTGAAGTTCACTAACGGCATTGTTCAGAGCAGCCTCTGTTGTTGATGCCTGACGAATTTTAGTGACGATCGCGTGGATTTGTGACTGGGTGACGTTGTTCACGTTAGCAATGTTATTTAGTGGTACTGAACGATCATAATCCTTAGCTACCTGTATTTGGGCATCAATGTTAATAACTGCTTCTTGTTGTTCAGTAGGGGCGTTGTTTTTATTTTTAAACATTGGTTAGTTGACACTCCGATTAGTTGGTAGTTGGCAATAAAGATTTAAAGATTCATCATTTGAAAGATCCGGGGTAAATCAATTAGTACCCACATTTGATGCTGGTCATCGAGGAAGTAGCCGCTCAAAAATAACTGCATTGGTGATGGAAATAAGCTTTCATCTAAAGGCAAAGCTAAAGTTGTATCATAGTTAACAATGGAGAGCGTGCGATCGACGAGTAGACCAATAGTATTAGCCCCAGACTGCACCATCAACACCTTAGATTGAGGAGTAGGTATTAAGTAGCTCCCACCCATCAGATATGTCAGATCTGCGACCCAAGTAGACTTGCCCCGCCAGTTTATTATTCCCAATAAATAGGCTGGCATTTGCGGCACAGGCAAAATTTCTTGAGGCTGAATCTCGACCGCTCCCTGAAGATTGCCTAGGGGCAAAAGAGCAGAGACATCCGCTTGAAAAATCAAGCCCAAAAACCTTTCACCAACAGCGGTCTGCAACATGCCCGCCGCTGATTGCTGTTCCTGGGAGCGGCCTCGTTGAAGTGCTGAAGAATTCATAGGAGCTTGATTAACTGGCTAACGGTTTGGATTAAAACTTGCTCATCAACTGATTTACTTAAGTAGGCATCCGCACCGCTCATGGTGCCCCAAGTGCGATCGATCTCTTTATCTTTAGTAGAATAAATCACGATCGGAATTGATTGAGTAGCCACATCATCTTTCAGCTTGCGGCAGAGTTCAAAACCACTTTCCCCAGGCAAAATCACATCTAGTAAGATCAAGGCCGGCTTTTGCTGTTTGAGACGGATTTCGGCTTCTTCGCCACTAGTCACACCCAACACCGAATAGCCGCCCTTTTCCAGACAGCGCTTGAGTTTTTCCATCTCAGTTTTGCTGTCTTCGACAATTAAAACCTGACTCATGAATGACTCCTAATAGGTAAATACTTTTCCAACATTTTTAATACGCTCTCGGTGGACACCGGCTTGGACATAAAATCCGTGGAGCCAACCAATTTTGATCGCATCCGATCGACCAAACCATCTTTACCAGTCAAAATCACTACCGGAATGTCTCTCAGGCTGGGGGTTTTGCGAATTTGGCCGCATACTTCATAGCCATTGACAATCGGCATGAGCAAATCCAGAAAAATAAAATCCGGTTTATTTCTAATCAGTTTAGGCATGATTGTTAGGGGTTCTTGGATGCCATAGCAGTCATAGCCATTTTCCTCCAAGATTTTCTTCAGGCTCTGATAAACCAGTGGACTGTCATCAATACAAGCAATGGTCACGCCTTTCTTCACTACTGCCGGGGTGGCCGGTGCAGTGGATTGAGGCGATCGAGGAAACTTGAATAGTGCGATAGTACCAGATGGCAACAGCTGGAGCAGGGCATTAGAAAGTCCTAGCAGTGGTTGACCACAACGACTAGCAATGTCTCGAATCGTTTCGGAGCCATTGAGCGAAACAAAAATTTCTTTTTTGAGGCTTTCCGGCCAAGCCGCAATCAGTTCTGGTTTCTGGACAACGGGGAAAAGATTAGGAGAGAAAGCCGTGGAGTGCACTGTCTGCCATTCTTGCCAATTTTGGATAGCCATTTTTAGCAATTGCTCAACTTCGATCATTGGTAAAAACACAATCGATCGACTACTTTCCAGATCTTCACCACCTTCATTAGTTTGCTCTTGCTCACCATAGGCAGTGCTGATACATGAAAATGGAGTGTTCAGCAGCTTACTCAGCTGAATTAAATCAAAGAATACTTCGACTGCTACTGCGGTAAGAGCGGCGGTTAATTGCTGGCGATCGATCGACCCTTCAATCATCGAATCGGCTAGCTCCGCAGCACTTGCCCAAGGGTCTTTTTCATCAGAAACTATGTTCAACCAATTTTGGGGTAGATCTGGTTGATATTTAATTAGTTGTCGTCGCCAATATTTAGATGGATCGACGTTGCTACTCAGCCAAGTTAATCTTCCTAATCGGAAAACGACAGCAAAACAAAAATTATCATCTACCGATTTAATGATTAATTTACCAGTGAAGCTTGCTACTCGCAGCCGCTGAATTTCACTAATAACCCCTTTCAGATCTACTCCTACCTTATTTGCGATCTCAGTCGAACCTGCACTCATAGAGTAAGCCTCAGTGATTACCTAACTAAATAGTATTGAGCGGTATCTTCATTGCCATACACATCGTTCCCTGATTTTGAATAGAAGCTATCATTTTAGCAAAAAATGCAGTGGCCAGAGTTGGCCACCACCACTATTGCTTGACTGGCAAATGATAAAATAGCATTTTCAAAACAGATTCAGGTTCAATCGGCTTCGTCATAAAATCATTGGAGCCTACCATTTTCGCCCGCAATTTATCAATTAAACCATCTTTACCAGTAAGAATTATCACTGGTACCTTAGCCAGAGAAGGAGTCCGCCGAATTTGGGCACAAATTTCATAGCCATTAGCGATTGGCATAATCAAATCGAGAAAAATGAGATTTGGTTTAGCTTTAATTAAAGCGGGAATAGCTTGGGTGGAATCTTGAATACCCATCACCTGATATTTATAAGGAGTCAAAATGTGGCGTAATCGGTGGTGAACCACTTCACTATCATCAATACAAAATATCAATGGGTTTTCATCTGCAGGAATATCTTCAGCAATATTAGTAGCAGGAAACAAGAAAGTAAAATTCTTATCTTCTAGTAAATCGGCTGCGTCTAACGAGTTAGGAATGCTAGTAGATATTTTAATGTTTTCAGGTTCAGGATGAACTAGATTAACTACTTCATTTCTAATTAAAGGTAGTAAGGTTTCGGCCAGACTGTGTGCTGGTTGACGCAAAGAATTTGCTAAGGTGCGAAGATTATAGCCCTCTAGCAAAAATGGTAATAATTTTTGCTGCTTTTCAGTCAAAGTCAACTCAGCTGCCTGTTCTAAGTCGATAACTTGTATTGGTAAATTTGCATAAAAATTGCCAAAACCCCGACCTTGCCATAACTGCCATTTTTCAAAAGCACTCATGACATGCGGCTTGATTGGTAATAAAGGTAGAGCTTGTGCTAAGGCTTTAGCTTGCTCATTACTAGCAATCCACTGATAGTGAAAAGATGTATCACCAATAGAAGCAAATTGAATAGCATCAAACAAATTCTCTTCAAATATAGTAACAATAATGTCATGTAACTGCTTACGACCGATTTTTTGTTTTGCTAACAAACTAACTAGGGTTGATGATACTAACTCTTGCTGATAAACAGAGGCCAATGCATTAATTTCTACTCCAGAAACCTGTGTGAAAATTGCACCTAGATGTCGCCGCCAACAATCAAACTGTTTAAAACTGCTCCCACTCCAGTTCAACCTGCCCAAGTAAAAGTTAAATACCAAACAGCTACTGCTATTGTGCAAATGAACAATTAAGCTACCACTAAAAAAATGATTTTTCACCTTTTGCAGTTGGCGCAAAAAATCCTGGAGGTGGATAGTTGATGAAGTAATTTTATCTTTCACAATCAACATTAATATTTTAGTGGCTAGCTAGTCAAACTGCTTAATCCTTGATCAAGGGCCAGCAGCTATGATTGAATGTGACATTCGGGCAGCGCCAGAGATGCTACTTACCATTCATTGCTATGATTCCCATCACAAGACGCAAAGGGAACATCGAAAAAATCATTATGAAAATCGGTTTTATTGGTACTGGGTTGATGGGTTTGCCGATGGCACAACGACTGGTGAATGCTGGCTCTCAGCTCGTGGCTTACAATCGCACCGCAAGTAAGTTAGCGGCGCTGACGGGTGCTCATTTAGCTCAGAATCCAGCAGCAGCGATCGATCATGGCGACTATATTTTTTTGATGCTGACTGATGCCGCAGCGATCGAGACGGTCTTAAGTCCCCAGACCAGCTTATTAAGCGGGAAAATAATCATTCAAATGGGCACCATCGCCCCAGCCGCAAGCCAGCGGTTCGCTCAGCAAGTCCAACAAGCGGGTGGTGAATATTTAGAAGCCCCAGTGCTCGGCAGTATTCCAGAAGCTAGCGCTGGCCAATTGTTGATTATGGTAGGATCTACACCGATTTTGTTCGATCGAATGCGGCCTCTCTTGCAAAATTTGGGCCCCAACCCGCTATTAATTGGCGAAGTAGGCAGTGCCGCCGCTCTCAAGCTAGCGTTAAATCAAATGATTGCTGCTTTAACGACGGGCTTCGCTCAAAGCTTGGCCTATCTGCAACAACAGGGCGTTGCCACCGAGGCTTTTATGGATATTCTGCGATCGAGTGCTCTCTACGCCCCGACCTTCGACAAAAAATTGACGCGGATGATCGATCGACAGTACGATCACCCCAACTTTCCCACCAAACATCTGGCCAAAGATCTAGATCTATTCGCCGCCTCCGCCCAGGGTTTGAATCTAGCTGGCGTTCAAGGGGTTCAAGAAATTTTGCGGCGATCGATCGCTTTGGGGTTAGCAGACAGCGATTATGCAGCTTTGTATGAGTCGGTAGCTAACGATCGCCCAACTTAAAATTCTCACTCGGAGATTTTCAAAAGCCTGCGCCGCAGCATATCCAAACCCTGCTGTGCCGACATCTGGCGAATTAACTCTCGGTCAAAATGACTACTCAACCGATACTTCATCGACTCCACCCCACCATCTGGTCGGGCTAAGCCAATATAAACCAAGCCCACCGGTTTATCTGCACTACCACCCCCTGGCCCCGCCACCCCAGTAATTCCAATGCCCCAATCGGTAGCAATTTTGGCTTTGATGCCGATCGCCATTTGCTCAGCAACCTTAGAACTCACCGCTCCCTGAGTGGCAATTAACTCCGCCTCAATCCCCAACACTTTGACTTTCACGTTATTGTCATAGGCAATCACCCCACCCTTGAAGTAAGCCGAGCTACCCGGAATATCCGTCAGCAGGGAGCCTAACATACCACCAGTACAAGATTCAGCTACGGCGACTGTTTGCTGCTGGGTCAGTAACAATTGGCCAACCACACTGGCTAAACTATCGGTATCGGTACCGTAGTAATGTTCCCCAGCCAACTCAATAATGGCGGCAGCGATGGGGTCAATAATTTGAGCTGCGGCACTGGCAGTGGCGGCTTTGGTGGCTACTCGCAAGCGCACTTCACCTTTGCCCGCATAGGGTGCCACTGTCGGATTACTCATCTGAATAAACCGATCAACCTTTTCAGCCAAAGCTGATTCCGAAACTCCCCAAAACCGTAAACTAGTACTAAAAATTTGCTCCTGTCCATAGCCATTGGCTTTTAGATAGGGCACGGCAGAATCTTGCCACATCCGGTACATTTCACGGGGTACACCAGGGAAAGTCAGAATAATCAAGCCGGGTTGGGGCTGCCACATCATCCCAGGTGCCGTACCCAAAGGGTTCGGCAAAATCTCGGCTCCTTGGGGCTGGAGTGCTTGCCGGCGATTGTTGGCAGTCATCACCCGTCCCCGTTGGGCGTATTTTTGCTCAATATCGGCCACAATCGCCGGATGCTCGACTAAGGAAGTCTGAAAAAATTCCGCAATCGTCGCTGTCGTCAGATCATCGGGGGTTGGACCTAAACCACCGGTAAAAATTAGTACCTTGGCCTGCCTGTTGATCGCCACTTGGATCACCTGCTGAATGCGACCAGGATTATCTCCCACTACCGACTGATGATAGTGGGCAACTCCCAAGTCGGCTAACTGTTGGGCTAAATACCTAGCATTACTATTGAGGATGTCACCCAGCAATAGTTCGGTACCCACGCAAATAATTTCTGCACTCATCAATTCGGGTCGTCAAAAACAGCTTACTTAGTCTAGCCGTTTTCGTTGATGCATAACCAAGAAACCTTAATCGCTATCCTGAATCGGGGATGAATTATTTGATTAATTATTTTTGGTCAAGGTTAAATATTATTAGGCATTTATAACTATAGCTAATTATAACCATGGGTGTTTAAAAAGTCCAAGGTAATATCTGGCTGAACAGTCTGCTGAGCAGGAGAATAACGTAAGAGCTGTTCGACATACTTGCCCAAAATATCCCCTTCCAAGTTGACCAAATCACCCACAATGAGGTCAGCTAAATTGGTAGCACTATAAGTATGTGGGATCACCGCTACAGTAAACCAGTCCGCCGCACAGTTAGCGACAGTCAAGCTAATCCCATTCACAGCCACACTACCTTTTGCTACAATATACTTACTGATCGGTTGTTGCCAAGATTGGGGTGGTGGCAAGGTAAACTTCAGTTCCCAAGCCGCCGCTGACTGCTGCACCGTAGCTAGCTGACCCCAGCCATCCACATGGCCAGTTACAAAGTGGCCACCAATTTTGCCCCCCGCCCGTAGTGAAGTTTCTAAATTAACGTGGTGGCTAGACTGGCTGCTCAAGCCCAGTGTGCTGCGTCGCCAAGTTTCTGGCGAGACAGCAGCTATAAAACCATTGCTAGTAATGCTTTCAGCAGTTAAGCATATTCCATTTACCGCTACGCTGTCACCGATTGCCAAATCTGCTAAGATGACGCTGGCCTGACTAGCATCAATCACAATCTCTACTCGGTCATCAGCCAAAGCTCGGATTTCTCCTAGTGATTGAATCAATCCTGTAAACATTTACTTTCAGTTATTTTCAGTCAAACGGCTAAGGTCGATTGTACACTTCCTAAGTCATGATTAGTACATCGCTCTGCCTCATGCTCCTCAGTCCGCCCTATTGCTGGAATGTGAAACACGAGATCCGCCTTAAATTCCTAAAAAATTCACTATTATTCTAGCCATAGAGGTAAAGTCCATGATCGAAATGAAGGTAGCTGGGATCGCACTAGATGCAGTATCGCGAAGCCCTATTATCTTATTAAAGGATGCTTCAGAGCGACGGGCTTTGCCAATTTATATCGGTCAAGACCAGGCTAAGGCGATTATTAATGCAGTTGAAAAGCAAACTCCACCCCGGCCATTCACCCATGACCTGATCATTAACATGTTGGAGAGTTGCAATGTACACATCGATCGAGTGCTGATTAACTCTCTCCAAGACAATACTTTTTACGCTGTCATTGTAATTGAACAAAATGGGGTGAGCAAAGAAATTGATGCCCGTCCTAGTGATGCAATCGCCTTGGCCGTGCGTTCGAAAGCGTCAATTTGGGTGATGGAAGAAGTGATTGCCGATGCTTCAATTCCAGTAGACAGAGATGCTGATGAAGAGGAAAGAAAGGCTTTCCGGAGTTTTGTTTCCGATCTTCGTCCCTCCGATCTAATTAAGCGGGGTGGTTACCGCTTGGAGAGCTAGTTTGCATTACCGCCGCTTTGGCAGTACTGAACTGTTATTGTCCCGTTTTTCTTTGGGGACAATGCGCTGCTTAAGTTCAGCTGAAGTCTTTTATCAAACAGTGGCAGAGGCTGTAGCTCTGGGCATTAATCATCTGGAAACGGCACCGAGCTATGGTCAGAGTGAAGAATATTTAGGGCTAGCCCTCCAGCGCGGTTTATCTCGTGCCGATTTACACATCACTACCAAAATTTTGCCCACTAGCGATCCGCAACAGGTGTGGCAAACCTTGGAAACATCTCGCCAACGTTTACAGACCGACTATATCGACTGTGTGGCGATTCATGGCATTAACACCACAGAGCATTTAACTTGGTCGATCGATCATTGTGTGCCGGTACTGCAAGCGGCGATCGATCGTGGTTGGATTAGACATATTGGTTTTTCCACCCACGGCACACTGGATTTAGTCTCAGCCGCGATCAATACTGGGCTATTTTCCTTTGTTAATCTCCACTATTACTACTTTTTCCAGCGGCTAGCACCAGCGATCGCCCTGGCTCAGACCCAAGACATGGGGGTTTTTATTATTTCCCCAGCTGATAAAGGCGGTCAGCTATTTACACCCTCAGCTCAACTCCAAGAATTATGTCAACCGTTTAGCCCGTTGGCACTAACCTATCGCTGGTTACTCAGTGACGCACGGGTGACAACGCTTAGCTTAGGGGCAGCTCATCCGGCAGAATTGACGCAACCGTTAGCCGTATCCGACCAGTCTGAAACTCTGACGGCAGTAGAAATAGCGGTGATCGATCGCTTAGAGCAGGAATTAGCTAGGCAATTAGGCAGCGATCTGTGTAGTCAGTGTTATGCCTGTTTGCCTTGCCCCGCCGACATTAATATTCCCGAAATTTTGCGGCTGCGGAATTTGGATGTGGCCTATGAAATGACCGCCTATGGCCAGTATCGATATCGAATGCTCGAAAACGCTGGCCATTGGTTCCCTGGCAATAAGGGCAATCGCTGCAATGAATGTGGTGATTGCTTACCCCGCTGTCCCCAGCAATTAAAAATTCCAGAGCTGCTGTTTGATACTGACCAGCGATTGCGTACCAGTGAAGGGCGGCGACTATGGGATTGAGTGTAGATGAGGGCTTGGTAGTGTATCTTAAATGAAGATATCAACCCCGCCATTAATGTTGCTCCTCAATAACCTGACCTATCATCCACCCGCTACCCCTCAACCAATTCTCAAAGCAGTGGACTTGGAGTTAGCACCCCAACAGTTAGGCTTAGTGATTGGCCCCAGTGGATCAGGAAAAAGTACTTTGCTAGAGATACTTTCCGGGTTGGCAAAGCAAACTGCTGGATCGATCGCCTGGCGCAATCAGAATTTGACCACAGAAAGCTTACAACAGATGGCTGGCTTGGTTTTTCAGTTTCCAGAGCGACATTTTTGCGCGAACACTGTTTTAGAAGAACTGCGCCTCGGTCATCCGGAACTAGGCAGTGAAAATATTACCCAAGCTTTGGCAGCTGTCGGTTTGGGAGACCTATCCCTCACCACCTCGCCCCACGACTTAAGTGGCGGCCAACAGCGTCGCTTGGCGCTAGCCGTGCAATTAATTAGGCAGCCCGCGATTTTGCTGTTAGACGAGCCGACCGCTGGCCTAGATTGGTCGATGCGTCAACAGGTGGTGAACCTACTGGCGCAGCTCAAAGCCAAATGGACATTGCTGGTCGTCACTCATGATGCCAGTGACCTGGTGGGTATTGCCGACCGATGTTGGTCGATCGATCATGGTGTACTAAAACAGCAGGCGCTATAACTAATGTCTATGCAACTTCCGCTCATGCTCGACCAGTGGCAACAAACTACCAACTGGCAACCCACAGCCTCACAAATACACCAGTTTCAGCAATTTTACGATTTAATCAATGTTGCTAACCACAGTCTCAATTTAACCAGGATTCTGGAGCCAGAAGCCTTCTGGGAAAAACATTTATGGGATTCTTTACAGCCGATCGTGACCGCTGATTTGTCAGGAGCGGTGATCGATTTGGGCACCGGTGGTGGTTTTCCAGGGATTCCGATCGCAATTATTCGGCCAGACTGGGCGGTGACAGTAGTAGACTCCACTGCCAAAAAAATCAATTTTATTCAGTCTAGTCTGACAGCACTGCAACTAAACAATGTCCAGACACTAGTTGGTCGCGCCGAAACTCTCAACCAAGATCGTGCACACCGCCAACAATATCAGCTAGTGACGGTGCGCGCCGTAGCTAATGCGGTGATTTGTGCTGGTTATGCGTTACCATTTCTGGCACTAGGGGGCACGGCCATTCTTTATCGTGGTCAGTGGACAACACAAGAAAAAGTAGATTTGGGACAGGCAGCCAAGCGCTGGGGCGGAGAAATTATTGATGTCAATGCATTTCAGACCCCACTCACGCAAGGCATTAGACACTGTATCTATTTGCGGAAGGTATCCAATACGCCCGGACTATTTACCAAAAATGCTCCGCATTAAGCAGCGCTAACAATGGCTAGTAAGCAAGCAAGTAAGGGACGAGGCTGGAAATTACTCGGCCAGACAGTTGGCCAGTTCCGATCAGTATTTCGCTATAGTGGCAAGGCGCTGACATTACTGTGGACGACCAGTCGCATATTGACGGTCATCCTAGTGATTCTGACGATCGGTAGTGGTTTATTACCAGCCGTGGTAGCCTACGTGGGCAAATTAATTGTCGATAGTGTGGTGGTAGCTGCCCGTAGTGGGTTAGAGATCGATCGACAGCTGGCGCTGCGTTATGTTGGTATGGAAGCCCTAGTAATTATGGTGTCAGCCGCTTGTCAGCGCGGCTTAATTGTTTGCCAATCATTACTGCGGGTATTGTTGGGTCAACGGGTGAATGTCTTGATCTTAGAAAAAGCCCTGACTCTTGATCTGGCGCATTTTGAAGACTCTGAGTTTTATGACAAAATCACCCAAGCTCGCTCGGAAGCATCTAGCCGCCCCCTAGCTCTCATCAATCGTACTTTGGGGTTGGGTCAATCGGCGTTGACTTTAATAACCTTTAGTGGTTTGCTCCTGCACCTTTCGGCCTGGGCGGTATTGATTCTGGTGGTAGCCGCGATTCCTTCTTTTATTGCTGAAACTCGGTTTGCCGGACATGCCTTTCGCTTATTTCGGTGGCGCTCGCCGGAGACTCGGCAACAACACTATTTAGAAACATTGCTGGCCAGAGAAGACTACGCTAAAGAAGTCCAGCTGTATCAGCTTGGAGCCATACTCTTAAAGCGTTACCGGGATATTTTCGCCAAGCTTTATCAGGAAGACCGCAATCTTACCATTCAAAAAGGGGTGTGGAGTTATTTACTAGGTTTGCTTAGTACCGGGACTTTTTATGCCGCCTATGCCTGGATTGTAGTAACCGCGATCGCTGGCCAGATTACCTTGGGCGAAATGACCATGTATCTGGTAGTTTTTCGTCAAGGACAATCTACTTTTGCCTCCACCCTGACTTCGATCGGCGGTATGTATGAAGATAATCTCTATCTGGCCAATCTCTACGAATTTTTGGAGCAGCCCATCCCGCAATCCCAAGGTAAAATCACGCAGGGCAGTAAACCAGATGGTATTCGGTTTGAGCAAGTTTCCTTTAGTTATCCAGGTAGTCCGCAGCCCATTCTAAAAAATATTTCTTTCCATCTCCAACCGGGTGAAAAGTTGGCGATCGTCGGGGAAAACGGCTCTGGCAAAACTACTTTGATTAAGTTATTGACTAGACTTTATATTCCTAGTAGTGGTCGAATTTTACTGGATGGAATAGATTTAAACGATTGGGATATCAATGTTTTAAGACGACGGATGGGGGTGATTTTTCAGAACTTTGTCCAGTACCAATTCACGGTAGGTGAAAATGTGGGGGTCGGGGACACCGATCATCTCAATGATCAGAGCCAGTGGGAAGAGGCCGCTGCCAAAGGGATGGCAAAATCTTTTATCGATCGATTACCCCAGGGCTTTAATACGCAGTTGGGTAAATGGTTTAAAAACGGGCAGGAGCTATCTGGCGGCCAATGGCAAAAAATTGCTCTTTCTCGGGCTTTTATGCGATCGGGTGCGGATATTCTGGTTTTAGATGAGCCGACAGCCGCGATGGATGCCGAAGCGGAAATGCAGATCTTTAATCACTTTAGATCTTTGACTCAGGATCAAATAGTGGTATTGATTTCCCATCGCTTTTCGACGGTAAGAATGGCTGATCAGATTATGGTGATGGCGGCGGGAGAAATTATTGAGCAGGGCACACATGAGCAATTATTGGCAGATCAGGGCCGCTACGCACATCTTTTTGCTTTGCAAGCTGCTGGCTATCAGTAAACAGCTAGGTGTTGCTGAACTTAGATATGAATCAAGTATTGTTTGCAATTCCTAATTTCACTCAATAGACAAATTTTGGAGGGTGAGCCTTTCCCACTCTCCATATATTTCTAGAGGCTTAACACCTTTTGAAGAGCATTTAAGAAAAACAAAACATTTTCTGGACGACTGTTGTACCCCATCAAACCCACACGCCAAACTCTGCCACCGAGTTCGCCTAAACCACCAGCCACCTCAATATTATATTCATGAAGTAACTTATGAGCAATCGCCTTACCATCAACTCCATCAGGAATCTTAACTGTAGTTAAAGTTGGCAAGCGAAACTCTGGCTCTACATGACAAGCTAACTTTAATTCGGCTAAACCCGCCCATAACAATTCAGCATTTTGTTGATGTCGTTGCCAACGCTCTACTAATCCTTCCTCGGCCACTAACCGCAAAGATTCCCGCAGCGCATAATTCATATTAATGGGTGCAGTGTGATGATAGACTCGGCCTTCACCCCAATAACTAGTCAATAATGACATATCCAAATACCAGTTAGGCACCGGATTCTTGCGGTTCTTCAGCTTCTCGACCGCTCGACTACTCATGGTGAACGGCGCAATTCCTGGCGGCGCACTTAAACCTTTTTGACTGCAACTATAGGCCAAATCAATGCCCCACTGATCGATATGTAAAGGCACACCCCCTAGGCTCGTAACCGTATCCACCAACAGTAAACAATCGTACTGACGACATAACTCCGCCACGCCTTCGAGTGGTTGCCGCGCTCCAGTGGAAGTCTCGGCATGAACCAGAGCTAAAATTTGAGGGCGATGGGTTTCTAAATTAGCTTTGATTTCTTCGAGGCTAAATACCTGTCCCCAGGGCTTGGTCATCTGGCGAACATCGGCACCATAACGGCCAGCCATATCTACCAAGCGATGGCCAAAGTAACCGTTGACTCCCACTAACACCACCTCCCCTGGCTCAATACTGTTAGCCAAGGTCGCTTCCATGGCCGCACTACCGGTGCCGCTAACCGCAATAGTTAATTCATTTTCGGTTTGCCAAGCATAACGCAATAGATCTCTGGTCTCGTCCATGATCGCCAAAAAAGTGGGATCTAAATGTCCCACTGGAGCCATACTGATCGCTCCTAGTACGCGGGGATGAACGTTAGCCGGGCCTGGTCCCAACAATAGGCGGGGCGGCATATCGAGTTGATTGGTTTGAATGCGATAGCGATCGATAACACCGGTAGTGGTCATCATGTTGATATTTCTGAGTTAGTTGTATTTGATACCTTGCTTGGCCTAGTGTAATCGATGAATTACGGCATCAATATGACTTCAAGTCACATGACCTAAATTACGGATGAAGTATTTTCCGATTCACTTAGCCAAGTTAAAGGTAGAGCAATATGGTCGTTAGCAACACAGCAATCAAAAATTTGTATTACTTTTTAGTTAAAAATAATTAGCATACATTCTGACTAAAATTCTTGGTTGATGATAGCGGTGCCCTGTTCATAAATGGTCTGGGCGTAATCAGTCCAAGCTCCCTGTCCCCAATAACGAAAACAACTGGTTTGCAGCAGCAAATTATAGAGCAGAGCTTGACGATAGCGAGCTTCTTTAGTTAATTCGGGATGTTGTGCCACCAGTGGGGTAACTTTTTGGTGAAACAGAGTACTGAGACGACTCATTGGTGTCAGCACATTCTCATAACCTTTCACCCAGCTCAAATCATTAGTCCAAGAAGCCCCATCCATATGGAAGTTGGGATGTTCTTGTTGAAGGTCTTGGATCGCTTGCCGGACAGCGGCTGGGGTAGAACTGTCGGGATCGACTTTTTGCCAGATTAAATGTTGTCCGATCGCCTGACAAACTGGGTAGTCAGTTGGTTGGCAACCCGCATCTGCCATTAACTCTAAATACTCGCTACCAGTCATTCCCGCCACACTACTATTTTGAGCGGCCTCTTGCCAAGTACGCTCAAAAGCACTAGGAAACTCATTCATCATCACCCCACCATTTTCACCATCGCCGATCTGGGTCACGAGGGGCGGTATCGAAATCCCGTTGATTGTCTGCCGGGTCAGAGTTTTAGCCTCGTAGTAAGGCTGCATCTGACCAACCAGCTTGGTATCCGAGCCTTGGGTTTTGACCAGAATCGTAATACTGACTGTTTCTCCGGCAGAATTACGAGCCACTAAGCGTTGCGGGATATGCTTATTGGCAATCGGCTGACCAGTGATGGTTTCGATCGAATGCTCCTGCACCATCATCCACTGATAGCCACAGTCCAATAAGGCTTTCACAAATTCGTAGAGAGTGTCAGGATGGTTGGGTAAATGCATTTCTGGCGGTGAGAAGCCTTTAACCCGTGCCAGAGCCGACCAGCCAAAGATCGTGGCAAAATGTTGTTGCCAAGCTTGGATGTGCAGCTTGATATCGGGAATCGGCGTGGACGGAATCACGGCATGACTCCAAGTGGTACCCAGCCATTCCACATGGGGCTGATAGGTCGGTTCGGTGGTGATAGTTTTCAGTCGATCGAGAGCACCTTGGCCAATTTGTTCGAGACCCCACAATAAATTCCCCGAATAGTCCAGCATGACCTTAGGCTGACAACCTTGATTGACCAGTTCGGGAATAAATTCAGCCATCCGGGTATAGCACCACAAGAAAGTACCAGCATTATGGTTATCTCCATCATGAGGATGCTCAAACATCTGTTGTAAATTGCTGATTAACGCTTCCTGAAAGCCAGCCGGAATAGTGGGTTGGTGCATGTGCAGGGCAATCGCGAATCCCGCTGAAATTTGATCGAACCGGACATTAGTGCGCGGTAGCCAATGGGATTGGTTGTTCGGAGTGACCGATCGCACGGTGGATTCACAGCCTGCCAAATTGGGTAAGCCCTCGATCGTACTGGCTACGTTGGGCAAATCTAATAGAGCAGTAGTCGGCAGGGCGATCGACATAAAAAATTACCAATGAAGGGCGGACATGGTTATATTCTCACCGACGAAGCCGCATAATTCACCAGCGGGGGAATTAGCTTAATTTAAGTACTCACTTGACGGTTGCTTTATCTATGAAATCAGGAGTTTAAGTATTTCACGCAGACAGCGCCAATTTACTGCCGAAGATTTTTGATGGCTGCTCTGGGCACTGATCGAGCAAATAACTGCTTAAACCCAGCCTGCCTGTCTATCACAGTTTCTGTCGGTGGCTTGATATTCCACAACGTTTCATAAAAAAAGAACGACGTGCCAGCCAGCTTTTGCTGTCGCACAGCCTGCACCTGTTCACGAATCTGGGTCATCTTAATTGGGCGCGGTTTTAGGCCAGCCAGCACGCCAACGCCCACCGGGATGTGCAACTTAGCGCGCTGCACTTCTGGTTGTTGTAGTTCTCCCTCGAACTTATCCAAACTATTGCGATACACCTGAATTAACACCTCCTCCACCAAGCCAGCTCGCTCCCAAGCTACCCAATCCGCCAAAAAGACACTCTTAGAAAACTCTTGCGGATTCGGGGAAACTGAAATAATTGCTTTGGGGTTAGCCTTTTTAACCTCTTTGAATAAGTCCTTTAATAAAGCAGTGACTTTATTGGCGCGCCAGTTCGTCCATTCCACATCTTTAGGATCGATCGGCGGCGCTTGACCCTGGTGTTCGGCTTTATAAACACTCACCGTCAAATCATCATAGCCAAACTCAAAAGGATAGCCAAAGTGATCATCTACCTGAATACCATCAACATCGTAGTTACGGACTACTTCCACTATTAAATCTTTGATAAATCTCTGCACCCCCGGGTGTAGAGGATTTAGCCAGACTCGCTCGTGACGGCCTTCTTTGTAAGCCGTAGTGCCATCACGTCTTTTGGTTAGCCACTGGGGATGTCTTTTAGCCAAATCTGAACCGGATGGATCGCTGGGGGCAGTAGCCATCAAGCCAAATTCAAACCAGGGAATTACCGCCATTTTGTGCCGATGCCCGCGCGCCACGGCTTCTTTCAGCATGTCTCGACCAGTCAGTCCTTCACCCTTTGGCAATGGTTTACCAGAGATGAGTTCGATCGATCGATTCGGCATTACTCGCTGGCCCACATTTTTTTGGGCAACTTTACTGGGATACAGCGTATATCCCCAGTTCCAAACCACCGGATAAATCGTGTTGAAATTAAGTTTTTGCAGCCCGTCGATCGATTGTCGCAGTCGCTGGCGCTGAAACAAAACATTGCTATCAATATTCGTCATCCAGACCCCCCGAATCTCGGGGCGATTGACTGCTGAGTGTCTGCCAGTCTGACCCAGCGAGATCACTGGCCAAGTCAAAACTGAGATCAAGCTCAAAGTCATCAATCCCAACAGCCAACGGCGGCGGGCAGCAGCAAAAACAGCGAGCATGGCAATGTGGTAGGAAATTTGGACTTAATCCTACCACAAGCCAACCTCAGCCCCCGCTAATTTTGCACTTGTAACCTAACTTCGTCAAAATCTCCAATATCTTGGGGCGGTGGTCGCCTTGAATCTCGATCAATTCTTCTTTGCAAGCACCACCTGAACCACACTGATTCTTCAGCTGCTTAGTAATTTGCTGTAAGGTCTCGGCGCTGACCTGCCAACCAGTAATTTCCGTCACGGTTTTACCGCCCCGCCCCTTGCGCGAAGCCTGAATCTTAAGGTTTTGTTGCTGCGGGGGTACATCTGGCCGTGCTAGCGACGCCCCCGGTTCAGCCTCACCAAATTCCCGATACACTACCCGCCGTTCGTCATTCCCAGAATTCTGCTTTTTACCAGCCATTGTTTTCAACTTAAATTATTCAGTAAGATGAGTAGCAACCAAAATATTTAGCTGGCCGCCACCTTCATTATGACCCAAACGCCCCTATCCCCCACTGCTAAAACTACCGCTCAACCCGACAAGTTGGGGCGTTTTGGACAATTTGGTGGCAAATATGTACCCGAAACCCTAATGCCCGCGCTGGCTGAACTGGAAGCGGCTTTTTATCAACACACCAAAGACCCTAGTTTTCGGGCAGAACTACATGGGTTGCTGCATGATTATGTCGGTCGTCCCAGCCCTTTATACTTTGCCGAACGTTTGACGCAGCACTATGCCCGCCCCGACGGCAGTGGAGTGCAGATTTACTTAAAGCGGGAAGATTTGAACCATACTGGTGCCCACAAAATCAATAATGCTCTAGCGCAGGTGCTGCTAGCACGGCGGATGGACAAAAAGCGGATTATTGCGGAGACGGGCGCTGGTCAGCATGGCGTGGCCACCGCTACCGTCTGTGCCCGGTTTGGCCTAGAGTGCATCATCTATATGGGTATCGAAGACATGCAGCGGCAGTCTTTGAACGTATTTCGGATGCGTTTGTTGGGCGCGACGGTGAGTCCAGTCACCTCCGGTACCGGCACGCTGAAGGATGCGACTTCTGAAGCGATTCGAGATTGGGTGACCAACGTCGAAACCACCCACTATATTCTCGGTTCCGTGGCCGGTCCGCACCCTTATCCGATGATTGTCCGGGATTTCCACGCGATCATTGGCGTGGAAACCCGGCGGCAGGCTCAAGAAAAATGGAATGGCTTACCAGATATTCTCCTAGCTTGTGTAGGTGGGGGTTCCAATGCCATGGGGCTATTCCATGAATTCATGCAGGAAGACTCAGTCAGGCTGATTGGTATTGAGGCCGCTGGTTCGGGGATCGAAACTGGCAAACATGCTGCCACTCTCACGATGGGCAGACCGGGCGTGCTACATGGAGCCATGAGTTACCTACTCCAAGATGGCGACGGTCAAGTCACCGAAGCTCATTCTATTAGCGCTGGTCTAGATTATCCGGGCGTGGGACCCGAGCATAGTTTCCTCAAGGATATTCAACGGGCGGAGTACTATAGCGTCACTGATGCTCAAGCTCTAGAAGGCTTCAAGCGCCTATCGCAGCTGGAAGGGATCATTCCCGCCTTGGAAACTTCCCATGCGATCGCCTACCTCGAAACTCTTTGCCCTCAGCTAAGTGGCAGTCCCAAACTAGTCCTCAACTGCTCGGGGCGCGGCGATAAGGACGTGAACACGGTGGCCAAGTTCATGAATCTTGAGTAATAATAGGGAAAGTGGTTTAACTGCGGCGTTGGTGACTGCCAATAATGTTTTTTGATCTTGCTTGATTTATTCGGGAACTGAGCTGTTTTCGTTGCGGTAAACTGAGCAAGGACTCAGAAACTTAGCACCTAAAACCAAATGCGCCCACCTGGCTTTTGCCAGGTCATAAACTGAGGTAAGACGGCGCTGCGGTTAACCACTAGAATTTGACAGAGCACTATGGATTGGCAATTAGTCGGACTGAGTTTTATTACGGTATTTATCGCGGAAATTGGTGACAAAAGTCAGTTGGCCGCGATCGCCATCAGTGGTAGTTCTAATCACCCCCGTGCGGTATTTTTTGGTTCGGTAGCGGCTTTGTTGTTAGCCAGTGCGATCGGAGTATTAGCCGGTGGTTCGGTATCGATACTGTTTCCGGCCAAGATTTTAAAAGGTTTGGCTGCTGCTGGATTTGCCATAATGGCGGTGCGATTGCTGTGGCCAGAAACCAGCGCAGAGTAGATACCTAGACTAGGTTTCGCCAATCTTAGGCTAGCTTTTGTAGCATAGCGGTTTCAGATTGGACATAAATTGTGCAATGATCAACAGGTAATATCCCAGGCATTGGCTTATGAGAATTCTGGTAGTTGAAGATGATCCCAACATTGCCCAACTAATAGAAGCCATTCTCCACCAGGAAAATTACGCTGTAGACCTAGCGAATGATGGTCAAATAGGCTTGGAGTTAAGCGAGTCCTATGAATACGATTTGATCTTGCTCGATGTTAGTTTACCCAAGCGCGATGGTATTAGCATTTGTCAAGAGGTTCGATCGCGTGGTAGCCAAGTACCAGTACTATTACTAACTGCTTTAGATTCTCCAGCCGATCGAGCGCGCGGCCTGAACGCGGGAGCCGATGATTACTTAGGCAAACCCTTTGATCCAGAAGAGTTCTTAGCGCGGGTACATGCTCTACTCCGGCGCAGTAGCAACCTCTCTAAACCTGTTTTAACTTGGGGAGAGCTACAACTAGATCCACTTAGCGCCACTGTGACCTATGCCGATCGATCGGTAGCAGTTACCCCCAAAGAATATGCCATGTTGGAGTTATTTCTGCGCAACAGCAAGCGTGTATTCAGCTGCAATGCCATCCTAGATCATCTGTGGTCTTACGATGAGGCTCCTAGTGAAGAAGCGATTCGTACTCACATCAAAGGAATTAGGCAAAAGCTCAAAAGAGCAGGAGCCACCACCGATTGTGTGGAAACAGTTTACGGCATTGGTTATCGGCTCAAGCCCCTCAACACTCATAATTCTCCGCAAACTAGTCAATTACTAATCAATGCCTGGGAAAAATTCAAAGATCAAATTCATGAACAAGTAGCAGTATTAGAACAGCTCGCTGTCAGGTTTTTAAGAAAAGATCTGCCATTAGATTGGCAAGTGACCGGAAAAGAAATCGCTCATTCCCTGGGTGGTTCCCTCGGTACTTTTGGTTTTCCAGTTGGCTCTGAATTAGCTAAACAAATTGAGAAATTGCTAAATAACCCGCAAAAATTAAGCGATGAACAAGGACAAAACCTCTATTCTTTGGTGGCAGCTCTTCAACAAGAACTAAACCGACCGATTTCGATTGCTGATGTCCACAGCTTTGATTTAGACAACACCCTCACGGTGCTACTGATATCAGCCGACCATGATTTCAACCTGGCCATCCAATCCGCAGCCCGCGATCGGGGCTGGAGCGTCAAAATAGCTTCTTCGATCTCTATGGCTAGAGCACAGCTACAAAAATGCATCATTCGCAGTATTTTAATTGGTTCTTCTATAGCCGATCAATTTGAGGAAATTTTACGTTTAGTGGTAGAAGTCAGCAAGCATGTACCGATGATACCGATAGTTTTAAATTCAACCACTACATATCCAGAAATGACACAGATCGGGATTTGCATTAACCTGCCCTCGACTAGCGTCACCAATATCATAACCACTCTCGATTTGGCGATTGCTGAAGTAGAACGCAGCCAAACCCATATACTGGTGGTAGATGATGACCCCAAGGTTCCAGCTATTTTACAAGCCATGCTGGCACCCTGGGGCTTAAAAGTCACCACTTTATCTGACCCCCGGCAATTTTGGGCGGTGGTAAACGCAGTCCAACCTAATCTCTTGATTCTGGATGTAGAAATGCCTGATATCGATGGATTGGAGCTATGTCGCAGAGTCCGCAATCACCCAGATTGGTCAAAATTGCCAATTATTTTTCTGACTGCTCATAATGCTTCCAGTTTAATTCAGGAAGTATTTGCGATCGGCGCTGATGATTTTGTCACCAAGCCAGTAGTTGAACCAGAAATTATCTTACGCATCCTCAATTTACTAGAACGAAAAAGACTTCAGCACGTTCTCGCTAATGATCAGGCCAAGACCAACAGCCTACCAGCGACACTTTCCCCCAGTAATAGAATTCAATTCACTTTGGCTCTAACACGAATACAAGACTCGTTAAATTCGTTAGAAAATGACTTAACGACCATCCCTGATCAAGAAGCCCAGCCGCTGGGACTAGCAGAAATACACCAACGCTTCCAAAACACCTATGCTCAGATCGAAGAATTGCAAAAATCAATACCGCCCAATTCTCTAAATTAGCTAAAAACCATAGAACAATAAGCTTGAGGGCAGGCTGATCAACAAATATCAGAATAATTGTCTAAAGCATGATAGGTTATCCTATGAATTCGGTGATGGCCACAGTCTTTATCACCATAAACCCCATGGAACAATGGCCTAGTTAGAGCGTCCTAATTTGCTGAAGAAAGGATTGATTGGACGCATTCCCATATCGAAATACCCATAACTACTATCTAAAGTGAAATATGCAATCGGTCAAAATCCCTAAGCACACTCGTTACCAAAATGCCGCACTGGAATATTACCTCGGGCTGACCGATTCTATCTATCTTCACTATGGATACTGGGAAAATCCGCCCGCCTCTGACGATGATTTAACGGCAGCTAACTTGCGCATCGCCCAAGCGGCTTACATCAAACATTTAGCTTCTTTTATTCCAGCTGGAGTCAAGCACATTCTGGATGTAGGCTGTGGCATTGGGGGTAATTCAGTCTATTTGTCAGCCCAAGGCTTCACCATCGAAGGTTTGGCTCCCGACCAATTACAACAAGAAAAGTACTTATACAATACCAAGGGTGAATCCAAGTTTCATCTCAGTCGGTTTGAAGATTTTCAGTCGGCTACTAAATACGACATGTTGCTATTTAGCGAAAGTACACAATATATTAATGCTAAAGATATTGCTCAGGGCGCGGCCAAACTCCTAGTTCCCCATGGCCATGTTTTAATGTGCGACATGATGTTATTGGATGCGAATTACACTTCGGGCATTTATTCTAACTGTCGCTTACTATCAGAACTCCAAGCCGCCATGACGGATGCGGGCTTTCAGCTAGTTAAAGAAGAAGATATTTCTGATAAGGTACGGCCGAGTCTAGACTTGTATGTTTTTATGTTTAAGAGTTTTGGGATGACTACGATCAAGTATCTCAGCGATTTGGTGATGATTGCCGTACCACCGATCTATGCTCTGCTCAAACGCATTCTTACTCCAATCTTTGGCAAGGTAATTGAAGAAGGACTGACTTCCAATGATATTTTTGATAAGCATCTTTGCTATCAAACCCAACTGTGGCAATTAAAGAGTGATAAACTAATCTAACAGGGGTTCGGCGGCGCTCACCCCTGTTAGATTAGTTTATCACTGCTTTGCTAGGCGAGGGCGCAATCCTTCTAGACGATAGCGTCGATAGTCAGCCAAGATTTGGCTATGGTCGAAGCACAGATCAGCGGGAATCGCGGCCAGACTAAAAATATCTAGGCTTTTAGCATCATCTTGAGCCTGGGGGGTGCCAGTAGCAGTAGCAATAAACACCTGACTGAGAGTGTGTTGACGGGGATCGCGCTGGGGATCGGAGTAAGTATAGAACTGTTCCACCAACTGCACTGTCAGGCTAGTTTCTTCTAGTGCCTCTCTGATCGCTGCTGTTTCTAGGGATTCTCCATAGTCCACAAAACCGCCTGGTAAAGCCCAGCCCAGGGGTTTATTACATCTTTCAATCAAGACGATCGGACAATCTGATCGATCGATCAATTCAATAATAATATCGACGGTCGGGATTGGGTTACGGTAAGCCACGGCAAATATTGTTGCGATTGTGTTCCAATCTTCCCATATATTATTGGGTATTAGTCTCAGCTTCCCCAGACTGAAGTTTCTCCCCGCACTACTCCTATGACTTTTCCTCGTTCCAGCGGCATCTTGCTCCATCCCACCTCCCTACCCAGTCCCTACGGCATTGGGGATTTAGGGGATAGTGCCTATGAGTTTATCGATTTTCTCCAACGTACCAAGCAAACCTATTGGCAGATCTTACCCCTGGGGCCAACGGGTTATGGCAATTCGCCCTATCTTTGCTACTCGGCAATCGCTGGTAATCCGCTCCTGATTAGTTTGGATAGATTAGTAGCTAGTGACTGGGTTCAAACAGCAGATCTAAACAAGCTGCCAGATTTTCCCTCCTTAGAAGTTGATTTCGATCAAGTTATTGCAGCCAAAATTGAAATATTAGACTTAGCTTGTGCTCATTTCCGTCATCATGGCGAAGTTGAAGATCACCAAGATTTTCAAAAGTTTGTGCAGGAGCAGGCGCACTGGCTACCCGAATATGCCCTGTTTATGGCAGTGCATGAGCATTATCAAGATGCTCCTTGGTATGAATGGCCGCAATCGATCGCTGGGCGTAAACCCGAGGCTATTACTGAACATCAAGAACTATTGATTGATCGGATTTTTTACTATCAGTTTGTCCAGTTTGTTTTTCATCGCCAATGGCTGATGCTAAAAGCCTATGCTCGCGATCGAGGCATTCAAATTATCGGAGATATTCCGATCTATGTTGCTCACGATAGTGCTGATGTCTGGGCAAACCAGGCCAGCTTTCAATTAGACCCCGAAACCGGTGCGGCGGCAATGATGGCTGGAGTACCGCCGGATTATTTTAGTGAAACTGGCCAGCTGTGGGGCAATCCGGTTTATAACTGGGAACATCTCGAAAAAACCAATTTTGCTTGGTGGATCAGTCGCTTTCGCGCCTTGCTTAACTTGGTCGATATCATTCGTATCGATCATTTTCGGGGGTTTGAGGCTTACTGGGCAGTGCCTCAGGGCGAAAAAACAGCCGAAAATGGTCAGTGGGTAGTCGCCCCTGGTATCGAGTTTTTTCAGGAACTAGAAAAGCAGTTAGGTCATTTACCAATTTTGGCCGAAGATTTGGGGGTTATTACCCCCGAGGTGGAGGCTCTGCGGGATAAATTTAATTTTCCTGGCATGAAGGTGTTGCAGTTTGCCTTTGGCTCGGATAATGCCAATGGCTTTTTACCTTTCAACCACGACCGCAATTTTGTAGTTTATACCGGCACCCACGATAACGACACTACTGTCGGTTGGTTCAATAGCACCGAGAGCTATGAACGCGATCGAGTACTGCGCTATTTGGGCGGCATCTCCAGTATGGGCATTAACTGGGACTTGATTCGGATCGCTTTTAGCTCCGTGGCTAATCAGGTGATTTTACCAATGCAAGACGTGTTGGGGCTGGGTCATGAGGCCCGGATGAATCTACCAAGCACCATCGCTGACAACTGGCAGTGGCGTTACCACAGCAGTGAAATCACCCCAGAAATTGAGCAACAATTGCTGAGTATTACTGAAACTTTCGGGCGGGAGAATATTCACCAAGTTAATGAGCAATAACTATTGAGTAAATAATAACTATGGATTCAGCTTTTCAGCGCTTCCCGCTACGCCTCCAAGAAGCGATCGTCTCTCAGGTGGGGTGGTCTAGCTTACGTCCCGTCCAAGAACTGGCTAGCCAAGCGTTGTTGGATGGCCATAACGCGATCGTATTAGCTCCCACTGCTGGCGGCAAAACCGAAGCAGCGATGTTTCCGCTTTTGGCGCAACTAGTGGCAGAGGAGCCGACTGGTGTCGGGGTGATTTATATTGCCCCGATTAAAGCACTGCTGAATAACCAGTCTGATCGATTGGGGCTTTATACCGAAATGGTTGGCTTAGAGCGCTTTTTGTGGCATGGCGACATCACGGCTAGTAAAAAGAAGGCTTTTTTAGCCAACCCCAGTGCGGTGCTGATGACTACGCCGGAGTCTTTAGAAGTAATGCTGCTTTCGCCTAAGGTGCCGCAGGTTGAATTATTTAAAGATCTGCGGGCAGTAGTAATTGATGAAATTCATGCGATCGCTGGAACCGATCGGGGTGCTCATTTGCTATCGGTGCTAGAGCGGCTCACCAAATTCACCCGGCACGACATCCAGCGCGTTGGTCTGAGTGCCACCGTCGGCAACCCGACCGCTATTTTGACTTGGTTACGGGGTAGTTCTAAACGACCCGGCCAGGTGGTGGAACCACCCAAAGTACCCACCAAACGCGATATTCGGGTCTATCTCCGGGAAACTTTAGGATCGATCGCCAGTGATGCCAGTGGACTAGCGCGGGGCAAAAAAAGTCTGTTCTTTTGTCAAAGCCGCTCTCTATCCGAAGATATTGCCGAGCGGCTACGCCAGTGTGGCACTGATGTTTTTGTCCATCACAGTTCCGTTTCATTAGAAGAGCGCACCATGGCGGAAGAGCGTTTTCAGCAGGGGCGGGATACTTGCATTGTCTGCACCTCCACCCTCGAACTAGGAATTGATGTGGGCGACCTGGATACCGTCTTGCAAGCCAATGCGCCCACTACCGTTTCTTCCTTTTTACAGCGCTTGGGGCGGACAGGAAGACGGGCTGGTTCGATGGCTAACACCACCTTTTTTACCGAAAATACCGAGACACTACTACAAGCGATCGCCATCGTCGAGCTAGCGAAGCAAGGCTGGGTAGAGTCGGTCCAGGTCGCTAATCGCACCTGGACAGTACTAGTCCATCAGCTCTTTGCATTAGCGCTCCAGTTTGGGAGTATTAGCCGCTCGGACTGCTGGGAGCAGCTATCGATCGTTCCTGATTTTGCCGGGGTTAGTCAGTCCGAATTTGATTTTTTGATTCAGCATATGATTCAAAAAGATTTTCTATTCAGTGCTAATGGGTTGTTGTCTCTAGGTAACCAGGCCGAAAAAGTCTTTGGCCGCCGCAACTTTATGGAACTCTACGCAGTGTTTAGTAGCCCGCAACTCTACCAAGTTCAGACTAGTGTCGGATATACGATCGGCTCGCTAGAGCAAACTTTTGTGGATAAGCTAGTACCAGAAATTAGCTCCTTTTTACTGGGCGGTCGGCCTTGGGTGGTCAGCTTAGTCAACCACGACAATCGTACTGTCCTAGTCCGTGGTAACCCGATCGGCAAGAAACCCAGCTGGGGAGGCTTCATCCCTCAGTTACTGAGTTTTGAACTATGCCAAGCGATGGCTCAGATCCTCAAATCTGATGAGCAGTTTTCCTATATCGATCGATTAGCTCAGGTATCGATCGATAATTACCGCACTGATCTGGGTCAAAAACTGCGCGGCCAGCAACAATGCATCGAATGGGAAGGCGAACAGGCCACCTGGTGGACATTTGGCGGTGGTCAAATTAACCACACCCTCAAATATGGAATTCAGAGATCCCATGGCTGGAAAGTGAGAGTAGATAACTTTAAGTTGCGCATTGAGGGAGCTAGTTTAGGGGTTGGTACTCTCAGCAAAACGATGACAGAGGTCTTAACGACCGAGTTTTGGCAAGAACCAGCCACCATTAGCTACCTGATGAACAACATGCCTGGTTATCGGTTTAGCAAATTTCAACAGGTTTTACCTGATCGATTTGCCCTAGAGGTGGTGCAAAGTTATTTGCTGGATGTGCCGGGAGTGCAAAAAATCTGGCGGTAATTACCTAAAGTAACCAATTAGAAGTTCCCGGCCACCAGGGTATCCAGTTGCAAATTGTAAAGTCAGCCCCAAATAGTTAGCCAATTTCAGCGAAGCATTTTAAAGTAGTAGTGCTGGTGGACTGTAATTTGCACAAAAACATGAGTCAACAAACCCCCTATGAACGGCTCGGCATTAATATTGATGCTTCTTTTGAGGAAATCCAAGCAGCCAAGCAACGTCTCCAACAGAAGCATCACAGCGATCCGCAATTGCTCGAAAGTATTGAAGCAGCCTATGACTCGATTTTGATGGATCGGCTTAAACTTCGTCAAGAGGGTAAGATCAGCGTGCCCGAAGGAATTCGGTTCCCTGAAAAGTCTGTTCAAACACTGTCCTTGCCAAAACTGGCACCTCCCCAAATTAATATTTCGCCGGGCTGGCTAGGCGAACTGGTAGAAAAACCCAGAAGTAAAGACTTAGCAATTACTTCCGGTGTCATTGCTTCTCTGGCCACCATCGTGTCCTTGCCTGGTACTGCGGAATCTTCTCTGCCAACAGTTTTAGCAGTAGCAGCGGCTTTTACACTCTTCTTTTTGAATTCTAAGATTAGTCGCTTGGGTCGAGCTTTCCTGATTACTGGCCTAGGGGTAGTGGCTAGTATTGTGTTGGCCATGCTAATTATCAATGTTGGTCATCTGCCGATCGGCAGCTTGCCGATTAGTGCTGAAAAAATTGCCACCCTCTTGACCCTAGTAGTGTTGTGGGTAATTAGTAGCTTTATGAAATAGTGGCCAAAATATAATCGACGGCTGCGGCTAGATCGGGAACGATCGCTAGCGGTTGGTGTTGAGCGAGGTTGGCCTGGTCGCGGATGCCGGATAGCACTCCAATAAAGGGGATATCTTTACTATAAGCGGCAGCGATATCGGCTTCGGTGTCTCCAATCATCCAGGTTTGACTGGCTGAGGGGAGTTCGGCGGCGGCTCTGGCCATCAGCAGGGGTTTGTCGGTAACGTCTTTGGTTTTAATATAATCGTTGCTGAGACAGTAACGACTGGTTGGTGGGAAAAATTGATGTAGATTTGCCTGGTTGAGGGCAGTATCTAGTTCTTTGACGCGACGCATGGTCATCACGACTAAATCGATGTGGGCAGTTTGGATTTTGGTTAAGGCGGCTGGAGCGGTAGGAATTAGTCGATCGAACTTCAAATACTCTAGCTGATGGACTTGTTGTTTGCGGCGCTGGCTGAAGTCGATCGCTTGCTTAGGGTCTAAGCCTGATTTGATCCCGATTTCGATTTCTGGGATTTGGGCGCGTTTGAGTGCCCAAAATTCTTTTTTGGTGAGGGTGGTGATTTTTTGCTGGGGGGTTTGGGTTTGCTGGAGGCAGAGTAGGTAGACTTGATAGTAACGCTCAGAAACGTCCATGATGGGGCCGTCGAAGTCGGTGATGATGCGGAGCATTGTAGCGATGGCGATTGTGAGAGGTCGCTGATTATTTTAGCAGGTGATGATGTGGTGGCCTGAAAGTTTTACCAGCAATCGGTATTCTCAACGATCTCGTCATACTCCACACCCCCATATCTCTTGATTTAATATTACTGCACTAAAAAATCCCCTTCGTAAAAAGGGGATTGTGAGCTGGTCACTACCAGTTCCAAGTGAAACTATTGGTAGCAAAATATCACAGCTCTAACCAAACCTACCGCTAACATAGTCAGCCGTTTTTTGATTAGCTGGCTGTGTAAAAATTTGGGCAGTTTCGTTGAATTCTTCGAGCTGACCCAGATACATAAAGGCCGTGTAGTCTGAGACCCGTGCGGCTTGTTGCATACTGTGCGTCACAATGAGGATGGTAACGCGCTCCCGCAGTTCGGTGATTAATTCTTCGATGCTGGCGGTGGCGATCGGATCCAATGCCGAAGTTGGTTCATCCAGCAGCAGAATCTCTGGTTGAGTCACCAATGCCCGGGCAATACAAAGCCGTTGTTGCTGACCACCAGACAAGCTAGAAGCCAGATCATTTAAGCGATCTTTTACTTCCTTCCAAATTGCCGCATCTTTAAGCGCTTCTTCCACTTTTTGTTCTAGAACCGTGCGATTCCTCTCACCGCGCACTCGCAACCCATAAGCCACGTTCTCGAAAATTGATTTGGGGAAGGGATTGGGCTTTTGGAACACCATACTAATTCGCATCCGCACTTCGATCGGATCAACCTTGCGCCCTAGTAAGTTTACTCCTTTGTCTAGCCAAATATCACCTTCATAGCGATTGCCAGGATACAGATCATGCATCCGATTAAAGCAGCGCAGCAAAGTTGTTTTACCGCAACCCGATGGACCAATTAGGGCAGTCACCTTCCGATCGAACACCGGCATGGTGACATTTTTTAGGGCATGGACACCACCGTTATAGTAAAAATTCAATTTATCGACTTCAGCTTTCTTGGAAAACTCTTGGAGATTAGAAGTTGTCATATAGGAGGAGTTATAAAGTTAGAATTACCATTTGATGCTGCGGCGCAGGCGATAACGGAAGTAAATTGCTACTCCATTCATCAACAGTGTCATAGCGATAATGACAATTCCGGCGGCGGCGGCATTATGTTGGAATTCGGGGTCAGGTCTGTTTACCCAATCAAACATCTGAATCGGCAGTACCGTAAACCCAGACAACAGCCAGTTGAACGAGATGAACGGAAATGACGACTGAAAAGGCGAATCTGGTAAAAAAGCAATGAAAGTCAAAGCACCAATGGTAATGAGTGGTGCTGTTTCTCCAAAAGCTCGAGAAATCGCTACAATCACACCTGTTAATATTGTACCCGTTGAGTAGGGCAAAATGTGATCCCAAATTACCTGCCATTTAGTAGCCCCAACGGCATAGGCTGCCTCCCGGATATTACTAGGGATCGATCGAATCCCCTCCCTGGTCGTTACAATTACTACGGGTAATACCAATAGCGACAGAGTTAATCCAGCAGTAGCAATACTCTGACCCAAGTTTAGTCCATATTTAAACAAACCTAAACCCAGCAGACCATAGATGATGGAGGGCACCCCAGCTAAATTGGTAACGTTGATTTCAATCAAATCCGAGAGCCAGCCTTTTTGGGCGTATTCCTCAAGATAAATCGCTGCGGCTACTCCCATTGGCACTGACACCAACGCCGTCACCAAAATCACCAAGCCACTACCAACCCAGGCCGATAATACTCCAGCGCTCGCCGCCTTGGAGCTAGGGAAAGAAAATAAGAATGCTAGGTCGAGTTTAGGAGCACCATCAATTAATAGCTTTCCAATCATCGCTAGTAGGGTAACTAGTGCGATGGCTAAAGAAAGCACTCCCAGGATCATGAAGATCCGATCGAGTAGTTTGCTTTTAGCGATCGTTGCCTGCAGAGGAGGTGCTTCGTATCCAGGGATCGAAGTATGTGATGGTAATGTCATACAGCATTTGGGGGTAAAGTCACGAAGCAATCATTCATTAAATTAACTAGTAAGTCTCACGGTACTTCTTCTTCAAAACATGACCAATAATATTAAAAATCAGCGTCATAATGACCAGGGTCAAGCCCACTGCAAAAATGGTTTGATACTCTAAGCTGCCGTGGGGCACATCTCCCAAACACATTTGGACAATATAGGCTGTAATAGTCAGTGCTGGTTCTAAAGGGTTCAAAGTAAAAATGGGCTGACCACCAGCGGCGATCGCTACCACCATAGTCTCACCGATAGCTCTGGAGATACCCAGAATATAAGCCGCCGTAATCCCCGAAATTGAAGCTGGTAAAACCACATTCAAAGTTGTCTGCAAGCGGGTTGCCCCCATCGCAAACGATCCTTCCCGCAAATACACCGGCACCGCCCGCATGGCATCTTCGCTGACCGAGCTAATGTAAGGAATAATCATAATCCCCATCACCAAACCGGCACTGAGCATACTAAAACCACCCAAACCAGGAATAATCGCTTGCAAGACTGGGCTAACAAAAAGGTAGGCAAAGTAGCCATAAACCACAGTCGGGATACTGGCCAGTAATTCCAGCAGTGGTTTTGCTACTTCGCGCACCGCAGGTTTAGCAAATTCACTGAGGTAAATAGCGGCAATGGTACCCACCGGAATAGCTACGATCAAAGCTACCATCGTCGTTACCAAAGTGCCTGATACCAATGACATCACCCCATACTGTTCAGTACCAGGTGTCCACATCGGATCGGTTAAAAATCTGAGAATTGGAACTTGCTGAAAAAAGCCAAAGGACTCATACAATAAAATTCCGACAATCGAGACAGTAATTCCAACACAGGACAAAGCTGCCATTAATAAGACTATTTCGATCGCTTTCTCGCCCCCTGCACGCCATTTCTTTTGGGAGAAATCGGCAGCGGCGCTTTCATTACGTTGCATAGAGAATTGCCGAGCAAATTAATAAGAATCGAGGACTTAAACAATCAAGCTGTAGTCTACGACATTCAGCTTTGTAATTCATAGAATAAAATCAATCTTGATAACTGTAAATAACTAGTATGTTAATCCACAGTTGCCAAAGGAGATGTTATGAGTTACAGCAGATGATATCCGTAAACATACAGCCTGTTCTTTAATTTTTGGTAAACTACTTAGATTCTTTGTTGAGAATCTCTTCAATCTTTAGACCAACCGCCTCTTTACCACCAAAAACAGTGCCTAATTTCTTGGCTTTAGCTTTTTCAGCAATTTTGGCGTAAGCAGTTGCAGGCAAAGGAATATACTTGGTACTCGCACTGAACTTAGCCGCATTAGTCATATAGTAATCTACAAATTCTTTTACAGCTGGTTTGTCCAATGCCTTGCTATTGACATAGATAAACAGCGGACGGGAAAGTGGATTGTAAGTACCATTCTTGACAGTTTCGATCGCCGGTAACACAGCTCCTTTGCCACCATCGATGCCCACGGCCTTCAGTTTGGTTTTATTGGCTTCATAGTAAGAATAGCCAAAGTAACCAAGAGCACCCTTATCGGCACCGACTCCTTTTACCAAAGTATTATCATCTTCACTGGCGGTATAGTCGCCGCGACCAACTTTAGCCTTGCCATTGATGGCTTCGGTGAAGTAGTCAAAAGTACCAGAGCTGCTACCAGCCCCAAACAGCTTGAGAGGCGCATCAGGGAAATCAGCTCTAATTTCTTTCCAGTTTTTGACTTTACCCTGCGCCTCGGGTTCCCACATTTTTTTAAGTTCAGCTACCGTTAGCGTTTTTGCCCAAGTGTTGCTATTGTTTACCACGACGGTCAAGGCATCATAGGCGATCGGCAGTTCTAGATATTCAATGCCTTTTTCTTTACAAGCATCAATTTCTTTTTGCAGGATGGGGCGCGAGGCATTAGATAAGTCGGTTTCACCGCGACAGAATTTTTTGAACCCACCACCAGTACCCGATACGCCGACGGAAACCTTTATTTTACCGCCTTTAGTCTTTTGGAATTCTTCTGCTACGGCTTCAGTAATGGGGAAAACAGTACTGGAACCGTCAACTTTAATATCACTATCACCAGCCTTATCCCCTGATGGAGACTCTTGGACAGCAGCTGTTTTTTCGCCAGCTGAGTCTGGGGCTTTGGTAGCGCTATTATTACAACTCGTCACACCTAAAGCTGCTGCAAGTAGAACTGTCGATAACAGTACAGCAGTAAATTTTTGTTTTTGGACAGACATAGGTTCTGTAGGATGCTTTGGTTAATATCTATTTCGGTATCTAACCGCACATTAAAGGCAAAAGGTTAATTGCTGGTTAAGATATTTCAATGTTGATTGCCGGAGGTCAGGATAACTAGCTGGACAAATGTATATTTGACTAGACCTATTAATGATTTTTATAGCTGCTATGCCTCTTGATCCCGATCAGCCAGTTGATTATTCTCAGATCATTTGGTCAACCCTGCCCGCCTTAGATAATACAATTATTTGGGCAATTCTCCATCAAGAAATTGCCGATATGGTAGTTAATCAATTGCTGTGGCAAGCTTTGGGATATCATTTTGACCAAACTACCCAGACCTGGAATACTAGCAATGTTTCAGCGAAATGGCTCGCTGATTACCCCCAACCACCAGATTTTATTGCTGGCCGACCAGCTAGTGTCCAACTCACTCGATCGATCCCCACTTCCGACAAACAATTGCTCAAAGAATATTTGGGGTTTAAAGGCTACAAGATTGGCGAATTTGACCCCACCGAAACCAGACGCGCTACAGCGGCCAATTGGCTATTGAGTTATTTAAAACAAAAAGATGGCCTGCCGTCACTAGATCCCGCTAGCGACTAGAATATGGAGAATACAATGGTGCAAAGCTACTATGGCGATCATCTCTTCCAAAAAATCTGATGCTGGTGATTCGCCGCCGCGCCGTACGAAAGTATCTTCACCGGCCACCACCCCAGAGCAGACTAAAGAACAGCAGACCGATCCCAGCCTGCTAAAAGGTGAAGTAGCTACGCCCACCGAGAAAATCACCGAAAAAGATGAAGGACTGCGCCCCCAGCGGCTAAACGAGTATATCGGCCAAAAAGACCTGAAGGGCGTATTAGAAATCGCCATGCAGGCGGCCACCGCTCGGCAGGAATCTTTAGATCATGTCTTGCTCTACGGCCCGCCCGGTTTGGGGAAAACCACTATTTCGCTCATTCTGGCGGCGGAGATGGGGGTAAATTGTCGGATTACCTCCGCACCAGCCTTAGAACGCCCTCGCGATATCGTCGGGATTTTAGTTAGCCTCGCTCCTGGGGATATTTTATTTATTGACGAAATTCACCGGTTATCGCGGATGACCGAGGAATTGCTTTATCCAGCGATGGAAGACTTTCGGCTAGATATTACAGTAGGCAAAGGCGCAACCGCTAAAACTCGCAGCATTCCACTACCTAAGTTCACCTTGGTGGGTGCGACCACTAAAGTTGGTTCCCTAACGGGGCCACTACGCGACCGGTTTGGCCTGATTCAACGCCTGCGCTTCTATGAGGTTGATGAAATAACGGAAATCGTGCTGCGCACGGCGGCAATTTTGCAATTAGAAATCACGCCTGGGGGAGCAGCAGAGGTAGCGAGAAGGTCGCGCGGCACGCCCCGGATTGCCAATCGTTTGCTGAAGCGGGTGCGCGACTTTGTCCAGGTCAAAAAACATCCAGTAGTAACCGAAGAATTGGCCACGGAGGCACTGGCCTTGTATCACGTCGATCCACGCGGCTTGGATTGGATCGATCGACTATTATTGCAAACGGCGATCGAACAATTTAACGGCGGTCCCGTGGGTTTAGAAGCCCTTGCCGCCGCGACGGGGGAAGATCGTCAAACAATCGAAGAAGTCTATGAACCTTATTTATTGCAGATTGGCTACTTGCAAAGAACACCGCGCGGTCGAGTAGTGACTAGTGCGGCTCGTCGTCATTTGGGTGATTGGGCAATAGTCAACGAGCAACTTTCCCTTACTGATACCTCGCTAAAGTAGTTAAATTAAAATTTCTGGTCATTAAAAAATTGAACACGAAAACAACCACCCAAAGCAAAGCTCGGGCGGCTATTTGTTTAAGAGCAAAAATACTACTAGTTGCTGCCAGTAAAGACAACTTCTGGAAATTTAAGCACCGCATCAGCATAAGGGCGACCCTTGCCTTCTTCTTGCCAGTAATTAATTACTTCAGTGGCTTGGTTCAAAACACCCACGCGATCGACTTCAGCGATCCAGTGCTTAGCTTCCATTTCAGCCTTCAACTGTTCCCAGGCATCAGCGCGTGGCCAAAAGAAGTAAGCAGTTAGCGGGCTGAGTCCTTTGCCCACAACTTGATCCACGGCTACAGCAATGTTCTCATCTAACCAGAGAACTTTTAAAATAAACTTTGACAAACAATAACCTCCGAACGGATACCCAAAATGCTGGAAACACAATTTATTATTATAGCACTAGCGCAGGTGTAAGAAACCATCGAGAGCCGACACCATTACCGGTGGCCACCGCCGATGGTTTCTTACCCACTCTAAGTCTTTATAGCGACTATCTAAGCCAATCACCGCGATCCAGTTGCTCTCGGCCTCGCCCCGTTGACCGTCTTGCCACAGAGCAGCGGTTAAAGCTGCTCTTACATCCGGAAAATCTCGATACTTACGCACAATATTTTTCATTTGGCGAATAGCTTCCGATCGATCACCGACCTGATAAAGTGCTAGAGCATAATTAGCCCGGGCAAAAGCGAATCCTGGCTCTAATTCTGTGGCTTTAAAGTAATAGGCTTTGGCTTTTTCCCACTCAGTACGACCGGCATAGGCGTTACCCAAGTTGTTATAGGCCATCGCGTCGTTGCTATCCACGGCCAAAATGTGTTGATAGTCGGCGATAGCCTTGTCCCATTCTTGTAAGCCTTCCCAAGCCGCGCCGCGATTCAAGTAAGCATCGGTGGTTTCTGGGGCTAGCTGGATTGATCGATCGAAATCAGCCACGGCAGCGGTCAGTTTGAGCTGACTGACTCGTGAATTACCTCGGTTACTCCAAATTGCTGGATTATCGGGAAATAGCTCCAACAATTTAGTCCAATATTCTTCGGCAGTAGCAAAATCGCCCCGATTAGTGGCTGTAAAAGCCTGAGTTCGTAAGTCATCACCTCGATCAAGCTGTGCCGTTGTATAGGTGGTAGACAAGTCGGGAGACGCGATCGCCGGATTTAGCCCGCTAAAACACAAAAAAATAGAAAGGGCAATCGCCCATAGACAGCGCGGTATATCAGCTATAAACACTAGTTAACTTTAGTTCGGGATACGGAAGGAAAGAGCCAAGGCAGGTAGCCTGAAAGTACTCATTAATCAATCTACCTGGTTGTCTTAATTACTCAGTTTAGAAGAACTATTTTACTTCGTCGATAATTTTACTAAATCTTGGAGCTATGGTGAAACATCAATTGATTGGCCACTGCTTGGCCACAATTCGGCTAGGAACTGGAACGACTAGCACTTCGGTCAATAGTAGCCGGAACTTCCACAAATCTGCTGTTATACAGACTCATTGATTTTTCGACACCTTGACGCATTGCCAGTTGGACTGCATCACTACTTAGTTCCAACACTTCGCGGACGATGGGAGCTTCGGCGATCGCAAACTTACCCAACACATGTCCAATAGTTTCATCCTGGCTCTTCCCAATGCCTAGCCGCAGTCGGGGAAAAGCTTGAGTACCCAGATGGCTAATAATTGATTTCATGCCGTTGTGACCACCAGCCGAACCAGCCAGGCGCATCCGCAATTTGCCTAAGGGCAAATCTAAATCATCGTAAATTACCAGCACTTGGGTGGGGTCAAGTTTATACCAATCCAATACGGCACGCACCGACTGACCGGAGAGATTCATGAAAGTTTGGGGCTTGAGCAGCCGAATTTTCTGTGTGCCACTGAGACCTTCGCCAGCAATGCCTTGAAATCTTTTTTGGTCGCTGAGGGTAATTTGCCAGCGTTTGGCTAGGTAATCGATCGCCTCGAAGCCCACATTATGGCGAGTTTGGGCATATTTGCTGCCCGGGTTGCCCAAGCCGACAATTAGCTGGGGAATAATAATTGGCACTTCGGCTTTGACGTCTTCGCTCATGTTCTTTGGATGCTTACGGGGCGCTGTTTCTTGAATTCTACCAAGTCTGGGGAAGCACCAATCATTCCAGTCGATCGTATAATAGCCTTAACTATCGACCTGTTAAAGCTGAGCAATAATTATGAACTTCTTTGGGATTGGTTTACCAGAAATGGCCGTGATCTTCGCGATCGCTCTCTTGATTTTTGGCCCCAAAAAGCTGCCAGAAATTGGGCGCAGTATGGGTAAAGCGATGAAAAGCTTCCAAGATGCTTCTAGCAGTTTTCAGAACGAAATCAAGAAAGAAATTGATGCTGCTGAAACTGTGGTGGCCGATAAACCAGTGGCGATCAACAACACTGAAGACAAAACTGACTAATTGAACTACATCTAATCGCAGCTGAAAATGATCGCCATTTCTGCTGCTGTCAAGGGTTCTAGCTGCCAATTAATCTCCCAACAATCCGTTGCCGCCTGCACTAAAACACGAATGATCGCATCCCGCTCATATTCTTTAAATGACGGTGGAGCAATTGGTGCCTTGGTGCCAAACACCAACTCAAATAACTCTTCATCGGGCTGTAAGCGCATGGAGCCGTGCTGTAACACTGCTCCATCCCTAATTAGTTGAGCACTACCGATCAACTTATAACCATTAGCCAACACCAGATCCGCGCCGGTGGCGGTTGCAAAGCAATCCGGCTGATCGCGGTACTCTTTGCCCTGGTGGCCATAGCTCAAATCTAGCCCCAGTCGTCGCCAACCCAATATTAAAAACTCGCAGAGCCGCTGGTAAATTGCCAGTCTTTTTCCCTGGCCACTGGTGATGATGCTGTAGGTCAAATCACCCTGGTGCAGCACGGCTCGGCCGCCCGTGGGTCGCCGCACTAGCTCGACAGGTTGCCCTTGCCAGCTTAAACTTTCCCAAACCACTGGGTAGCGGCGCTGATGATAACCCAGAGAAATAGCCACTGGCGACCAATCATAAAACCGCAGTGTCGGCGGCATTCGACCCGCCACGTATTCTTGCAGCAACCACTGATCGATTTTCATTTGCACGTCACCCGGCGCAGACAGATGGGGAATTAGTCTCCCTGTAACTCGCGGTGTTATATTGTGACTATTGATGTTCATCATAATTAATCATGCTTCGCAGTTGGCCGCGTCCACCCGATCGAAAGGATCTGGAATACCGTAAAGTAGATGATCGCATGAACTTTGCGGTGCATGTGCTAACCTTTTCTGCTATCAACTCTACCCTGTGGTTTCTGAAGATTTTGCTCCACGCTGATTGGGACTGGCCAATCAAGATCGCTGGTGTTTGGGGAGCGGTAATTTTGCTTCACGCCCTTTATGTTTTTGTAATTGCAGATTATTCGGAGAAATCTAATGGCTAATAACAGCGAACAAATCGAAGAGCTAGCCAGTGAAATTGGCGACAAAATCTATATTGATGTGGCTAAATGGCATCTCTACCTAAAAGAAGCCAAACTACATACCGTGTTGGCTGAAAAAGCTTATCCAGCTCTGTCGGCAGGGAATATTACTGGCGACAAAGTAAACGAAATCCTGGCGCAAGTAATTGTGCCCTTGGGCGGTGGTCGCAAAGAATTGCCTTTAGCGGAATTGTTGCCAGTTGCCTGTCAGGCCAGATTGCTAGACATTCTGCAGGAATTTGCCCGGAACTTATAAGGACATGATCGATTTAGTAGATCTCAAAAGAGACATCGGCACATTAGGCGATCGCTTGGGTAAAACTCAAGACTATCTTTGACCTACCCAATCTCACTGCCAAAATTCAAGACTTGGAGCAGGTTGCTGCTCAGGCCGATTTTTGGGACAACCGCGAAACCGCTCAAACCACGTTACAGCAGCTTGATGATCTGAAATCTAACTTGCAGCAGCTGCACAGTTGGCAAAGCAGTCTGGCCGATGCGGCGGCAGCCCTGGAAATGTTGGAGTTAGAAGAAGATGCGGCGTTGTTTACCGAAGCCCAGCAGAGTCTTAATACCCTGAAAGTAGAACTCGATCGCTGGGAACTAGAACGGCTGTTATCGGGGATTTATGATTCTAAAGGCGCGGTACTAACAATCAACGCTGGTGCCGGGGGTACAGACGCTCAGGATTGGGCAGAAATGTTGTTGCGGATGTATACGCGGTGGGCAGAACAGCATAAATACAAAGTACAGATCGATGAAATCTCAGAGGGCGAAGAGGCTGGCTTAAAGTCGGTGACGATCGAGATTATTGGTCGTTATGCCTATGGCTACTTAAAAAGCGAAAAAGGTACTCACCGGCTGGTCCGGATATCGCCCTTTAATGCCAATGATAAGCGCCAAACTAGCTTTGCTGGTGTCGAAGTGATGCCATTAATTGACAACACCGTGCGTCTAGATATCCCAGATACTGATCTGGAAATCACCACGACTAGAGCGGGCGGCAAGGGTGGCCAGAACGTTAACAAAGTAGAAACGGCGGTGCGGATTGTCCATAAACCCACTGGGATTGCGGTGCGTTGTACTCAAGAGCGCAGCCAGCTCCAGAATAAGGAGAAAGCGCTGGTAATTTTGAAGGCCAAGTTGCTGATTGTGGCGCAGGAACAGAAGGCCAAGGAAATCGCCGAGATTCGGGGCGATATAGTGGAAGCAGCCTGGGGCACCCAGATTCGCAACTATGTTTTTCAGCCGTATCAGATGGTGAAAGATTTACGCACCAGTGTGGAAACCAGTGCAGTTAGTGATGTGATGGATGGTGATTTGGATAGTTTCATCGAAGCTTATCTGCGTCAGGATAGCCAACTGGTCTAAAACTCCATTAGGCGCAGAACCACGTCTATGTCATTGACTCTTTTCATTGATAGCAACGCGATCGAACTCTAATCCTGATAAATCTAACCGAAATTTACTAGTTCTCCAGTCAGACTAAAAGGCCGCACCTCAGTGATTTTCACTGCTACAGTTTTTCCCTGCAACTCACTAATATCCCCAGCGAAAAACGTCAGACGATTACCTCGCGTGCGCCCCAATACCTGTGTCGGATTCTTCGGATTCTGGGCTTCTACTAGAATTTCCTCAGTTCTACCCAAATAACGCTGAGACCTGTCTTCGGCCTGCCGCCGCCCCAGTTGATTAATTTGCTTTAGCCTGTCAACTTTCACTTCTTCGCTCAATTGGTTATCCCACAGCGCCGCTGGTGTACCTGGTCGGGGCGAATAAGCTGCCGTGTTTACCATATCAAAGCCAATATCTGACACCAACCGCAACGTATCCGCAAACTGCTCATCGGTCTCGCCCGGGAAAGCCACAATAATATCAGTACTAATCGAGGCATCGGGCAGTAGTTCGCGGATATTATTGATAATCCGCCGATACTTCTGGTGGGTATAACCCCGCGCCATCGCTTGCAAAATATCGTTGTTGCCGGACTGAATGGGAATATGGAAATGCTCACAAACCTTGGGCAACTCGGCACAGGCTTTGATGAGTCGATCGGTAAAATAGCGGGGATGACTAGTAGCAAATCTTAATCGATCGATCCCTGGGGCATCATGGACAAAATAGAGTAAGTCAGTGAGGGTATGTAAATTTTGACCATCGGGCTTGGAACCAGGTAGGTCCCGACCGTAGGCATCGATATTCTGACCAAGTAGAGTAATTTCTTTATAACCCTGTGTGCCTAAATCAATCATCTCCGATCGAATGGCTTCTGGGATACGAGATTGCTCCACGCCCCGCACTGAGGGCACCACACAATAAGTGCACCGTTCGTTACAACCATAGATGATATTCACCCAAGCCGCAACAGCACTATCGCGGCGCGGCTTAGTGATATCTTCGATAATATGAATTTGCTCGGTAGCCAACACCTGCTGACCACTAAAAACTTGATGGAGTAGCTCGTCGATCCGGTTGGCATGTTGGGGACCCATCACTAAATCCAGCTCGGGCACCCGCCACAGTAAGGCTTCACCTTCTTGTTGCGCCAGACAACCGGCCACCACCAACGTCAAACTAGGGTCTTCGTGTTTGCGTTCCACCTGTCTGCCCAGGTAGGAATATACTTTTTGTTCAGCACTGTCCCGAATGGTGCAGGTATTGTACACCACCAAATCAGCGGCAAAAGGATCTTCCGACCATAGGAATCCCATCGATTCCAGGATGCCCCCCATCCGTTCGGAGTCGGCTTTGTTCATCTGACAGCCGAAGGTGGTGATGTGATAGCGGCGAGAGCTAGTGGACATTAGTGCAAAATTTAAAGGTCGGCTTTACTATTTTGGCACTAACTGTTGATTTCGGTTGATATTACCTGGTGCTGCTCTTCTCATCGATCGAGACTGTTATATTCTAGACTGAGCACTCTATGAGCAATTATGAACAGCAACTGGGACAACTTTCTCGAAAATCTGGGGGAATGGTCGGGATCGTTTACCGAAGTCTCCTCGACTGGCGAACTGGGCAGTTCTACCCCTTCAATCTTAAGCTTAACAGGATCAGAAGATAACCAACTGGTGCGCTTTCGGATTCGGCGCTATGGAACCAACGGTTACGACTCAGCCCCAATTTCAGACCATGAGCAAGAGTATCGATCGATCGGCAAGCAAAACGTCTTTTTCGATACCGGGGCTTTTTCCAAGGGTACCATTCAGCTGGCACCATTTTCAGAATTCGGGGCAGAATATGGCTTTGTGAGTAAGAATCGTCGCTGGCGCTGCGTACAGTTATTTGATACCGAACACAATTTCATCAATTTGGTGTTAATTCGAGAATTTCGGAGTGGGACTGATGCTGCGGAACGGCCGCCATTAACAGTAGATCAACTAGTAGGCAAGTGGGAAGGTCAGGCGGTGACGGCTTATGCCGATTTGCGGAACCCTGATCACTATAATACCAACTTAGAAGTTAGCCGGATTGATGGTGATCGCTTAGAGCAAAAACTATCTTGGAGAAATCAGACAATTTCTATAACAGCCAAAATTGAGGGGAGCAAGCTCTGCTACGAAGATGGAAAAAATCCGCGAGAAATTCTACTATTACCTGATGGCGGGTCGAGCAATCTGCCCTTGCAAATCCAGCGCCATGAAACATTTTTCGTCGAAGCTGGATGGCTCGTTGCAGATGATGAACGCCAACGATTAATACGTAGTTACAGTGAAAAAGGTGAATGGATTAGTTCTACCCATGTGATCGAAAGAAAAACAAGCTGATATTTGAGCTATTTCTGTAATTTACATGACAGCTACCAAGATTCATGAATTCATATCATGCTTAGGCAGCATCTCTCTGGAGATGGTGTCTCTGAATATTCTGGCGCATCAGAATACGTTGTTCATAATTGTGCTTATCAGCTCTTCTTTGGACTATTGACATAACTTCTTCCCACTGTTCTGTAATAATCATAGTTACTCGATTGACTTGATGTGCAGAAATATACTGGCAGCGTCGATTATTGGTTTTCATGACAATCACCTAGGTTGTACTTGAATCGAGAAGATTTTGTTGGCTTAGAAGTAGAAGATTGTTGTAAAGAAGTGATGGAGGTAAAATCTCGACAACCAATCGCCTGTTCTGTGCAAGCCAGATGAGGACTAACTGTGCATTTGAGATAGCAGCTATTTGTGAAATATTGGCATTTACTACAAGGCACTCGGTGAAGTTGATAAAGATGCTTAATCCCAGCTCGCCAGTTATAGCAAATTGTCAAAAAACCACTTACTGTCAAACCCCAAGCAATAACGGAGCAGAGTAAAATCATGATAGAGCTGCAACCAAAGATTTTTGTGGAGAGAGAGCCTGCTGCCAAAATTCTTGAATTTGCTTGCCAATATCAGCAGTATGCCAATGGTGAAAGAAATGCCCACCAGTTTGATGGTGCCAAATTTCATCTTCTAGCTTGAGATGGCTGAGCCAGTCCGTAAAAAGTACCCCCTTAGCAATGACATCATCCTCCGCTGCTGCCAATAGTAGAGGCATCTTGACTCCACCCTGAGGCAATAGATCAAACTTCCACAAAGAGTGGTCGGAGGGGGCTTCGACCAAATCTCTGGCTAGTCGATTGGCGACATGTTGAATACAGCCAGAGCAAGCATCCGGAAACAGACTACTAGCCATCAGTTTCAAAATACAGGCTCGTTCGTAAGGTAAAGAGCGCAGGTGATAATAGTAATAAGATTGCCAGTCGATCGCTGGTTGCACTGGTACACTCAGCAGACTCAGCGATGCTACCTGCTCTGGATGAGAGCGGGCGTAACGCAAAGCTAAGCTACCACTCATCCCATGGCCAATAAGATGAATAGGCTGATTATTGTTACTGATAAATTCATGTAGCAGTTCTTCAGCATTCGACATAGTGCTGGATTCATCTAGGGTTTGGTGATACTCCCAAAGACCAATTTCAAAGTCCTGACCTAAATAATCGAAAAGATTACGGTGAAATACTTTAAAGGCGGGGCTAACATTCACCCACAAAAATTGATAATCGTTTTTCATGAAAAAGTAATAATAGCTATTGAGCTATTGATAGGTAAACTCGCTAGATTTAGGGAGATTTATTCCCTAAATCTAATATTCAACGATAAGTTTCAGATACCAAAGGCTTGTTTAACTTGTGCTGCCCAAGTTTTAATCCGCGACTCGGTTAAATCTCCTTGGTTATCTTCATCCAGTGCTAAACCAATGAATTTACCGTCCCGCACTCCGCGTGATTCACTAAAGTCATAGCCGTCAGTTGGCCAGGGGCAGACTGTTTTGCCACCTAGGGCACTAATTTTCTCTTCTAGAATCCCGATCGCATCCAAAAAATTATCGGAGTAGCCAATTTGATCACCGACCCCAAAGTAAGCAACGGTTTTGCCACTAAAGTCAATCTCATCCAAGTCTGGGAAAAAGGCATCCCAATCACTGGATAGTTCACCAATATTCCAAGTAGGGGCACCAATAATCAGGTGCTGGTAATCAGCAAAATCATCAGTTTCAGCCTGGGACATATCATAGAGATCTACGATACCTTTGCCCAGTTGTTCTTGAATCATCTCGGCGATCGTTTCTGTTTTGCCGGTTTGAGTACCATAAAAAAGACCGATTTTAGACATCTCACATCTCCTAGTAGATAAATTACTTATTTATTAGTTAGTACGGGCACGATAGCTGTGCCATAAGTGGCCAATCAATGCCACTAACCCTAAGAAAAACTGAGTCGCTGCCAGACTAGTGCGGTCTGCACCATAAAACTCGATCGGGAAAACTGTTGTATTGAAACCGATAAAAGCACTAGAAGTCCCAGCCATCAAAGCTAAACTCGCCAGACTATAAGACAACACCGCATCAGCATCAATTCTGAGCCAGCGGCGGACAAGGGCAAAAGGCGGCACAATAATATGCCAAGTACCACCCAGGATTAAAATACCGGCTATCCAGATATGACCACCGATGACATCTTCGAGATTGTTGACGCTGGCCATGCCCTGAAGATTCCACACACCGTGGTTTAGGCCAACTACATAGCCAAAAATAATACTAGGATCAATCGTAGGATTAGTAACTAGCCGCACTTGGTGGATGGCTGGATCATAGATACCGCCAAAGTCAGTAGCTTTGAGCACTAACAACCAAGCCCCCAGCCCCAACAGAATCAGATGATGCCCCAGAATCAGACCGAGTTGTTTGGCATCAGTCCATTCGTAGTGAAAGCGGGCAACCTGAGGACTACTAGTAGCTAAATTAGCAGGAGCGCGCACTATATGATACAGACCCCCAGCGGCTAACACGGCAGAAGCAACTAAATGAATCATCCCGATCGCAAAGTAGGTCTCGGTTTCTAGAATTTGACCGTTGTTACCCACGCCCCAGCCCAAAGTCGCTAGGTGCGGTAATAGTAAAAAGCCTTGCTCGGTAAAAGGAACATCTGGTTGATAGCGTAGCACTTCACTCACCGTAGTGATTCCAGCCCAAAATACAATGAGAGCAGCATGAGCTAAATGAGCACCCAGCAGTTGGCCCGAAAAATTTACGAGCTGGGCATTGCCGACTAACCATAACCGGCGCGAATCACCATCAGCGATCGATCTATTTAAAGAGATAGTCATGATAAAATCCTCAAATCTCCTCAGAAAGTACTGGGCAAACTAGGGTCTGCCCGTCGTTATTTTATGCTGACTTTTCAGCAGCTATAGCGGTTGGTTTAGCCGGAGTTACTGGCTCGGACATGGGTTCAGCGATCGAATTAATGGCATTTTCGACACGCTTAAAGTCGAATCCCATCGCGCGCAAAGCGTGCCACAGATGACCTTGCAAGAAGAAGAAGCCTAGGAAGAAATGAGCATTGGCTAACCAACAACGGGGCGTGTGTCCGATCGCTAGCTTCACGGTATCGGCGAAATAGGGGGTGATGCCCAGCTTGACATCTAAAACTGGACCGTAGAATTCTACGGGATAGGCCAAGGTATTGACGGCACAGAAGTAAGAAGCTACAAAAGCAGCGAGGGCGATGCCTCCTAAGGAGTAAGAAAGGATGGCTTCACCCGAAAAGATTAATGCCTTTTTTGCCCAGGGCAAAGGTTCGCGCACAATGTGCCAAACACCACCCAAAATTAACATGGCACCGACAAAAATATGTCCACCCACCAAATCTTCCAGGTTGTTAACACTGGCAAAGTGTGTTTGGTAGCCAAAGATCACCGTCGGATCGAGAGTGGGGGCTGTAACTACTCGCACATCATGAATGACTGGATCGTACAAGCCGCCGAAGGTGGTGGCTTTGAAAGCTAACGCTAAAGCCCCGACTCCTAAAAATAGTAGGTGATGACCAAGAATCAAACCCAACTGTTTGTGGTCGTTCCAGTTAAAGTGGAATTTGCGCGCCTGTCCTTTGGCTTCGTCGAGACTAGCTGGTGCTTTAAAGGTATGAAACAAGGCTCCAGCTCCCAGCACTGCCGAAGAAATCAGATGTACTGCACCCACGGCAAACATCGGATAGGTGTCAGCAATGACACCCCCTTTCCCGACGCCAATTCCCAAAGTAGCCAAATGTGGCAGCAAAATTAAGCCTTGTTCACCCATCGCAATCTCGGGGTTGTAGCGAGAAAGTTCAAACAAAGTCATCGCCCCTGCCCAAAAAACAGTGAGTGCGGCCTGACCCACATGGGCGGCAATAAACAGTCCCGATAAATCTGCGAAACGGGCGTTTCCTGCCCACCAATCATATCGAATTGTCTGTTTGTCATAAGTTTGCATAAATTTATCTCCAAGTTGAGAATCGAAATTTTTAACAGCTCTAGCCGCCAGCAGCGATTTGAGCAAAGAGTCCACTGTTGGTCAATAGAAAATAGGCGAAAATTGCCCCCCCGACCCCACCGATCATCCAGCCAGCCGTGAACTGACTCCAGTCTTTAGGATTGGCTAGTCCCTCTGAGAGTACACCAGCATTGGCTTTATCTTGAGAGAAAGAGACTGTTCCATATAGTGACAAACAGACGGAAAGAATGACTACCAAACCACTAGCCGATAGTAAACCTACTAAGTTGGCCATATCGGAGTTGCGTAGTGGTCCCAATTTGGCAAAGGGGCCAAAAATAAAGTAACCATGTGCCATGCCAATTTCTAAGCCCCGGGTTAGTGGTGCTAAACCCGATCGATAGAAAGGAAGGTTTTTGACCAGTGTTAGAGTCAAATCCGAAGTATTGACTGGAGTTTGGAGGTCATTATTAATGGAGTTGATTTGCACTACTTGTTGGCCTTGGCGCAGGTCAAAACCGGCGGCTGCCGCTCGTACTTGCAAAGCGTGCCAAATATGACCAGCCAGGAATATTACTGCGAGCACGAAGTGACTGATCGCCAGCCAAGTACGGGTACTCACGACTAGATCATCTGGGGTGCTGAGTCCAGCTGCTCCGTAGAACACTTCTGGATAAACCGTGGTGTTGACCGTCACGAAATATGCAGCCAGAAAGCCCATGTAGGAAAGTGCGGCGAGGCTGTAGCTCAAGTAGGCTTCCCCTGTCCAAAACAACGATCGCTTTGCCCAACCGCTAGGAGCGCTGGTTAGATGCCAGATGCCGCCGCCGACGCAGAGTAATCCGACCCAAACATGACCGCCGACAACATCTTCGAGGTTATTGACAGCAGCCAGACCAGCGCCACCTTGTGCTCCGACCAAGTAACTAAAAATATGAGCAACATTGAGATTTGGATCAATTAGTCGCACATCGCTAACTTGTGGATCATACAAACCACCCCAGAACATCGCTTTAGCTACTAGTAACCACGCCCCACCGCCCAGCAGCATCAAGTGAATGCCTAAAATGCTGGTCATTTTGCGGCCATCTTCCCAGTCATAGCTAAACCAGCCATTGTCGAGAACAGTCTGACCTCGGAGTGAGTGGTAAATGCCACCAGCTCCCAATACTGCGGAACTGATCAGGTGGACAATGCCAATCACAAAATAGGGATAGGTATCCACCACTTGGCCATTAGCTGCCACTCCAATCCCTAGTGTGGCCAGGTGCGGCAGCAAGATTAATCCTTGATCAGACATCGATCGAGTGGTATCAAAGTTGGATAACTCGAACAGAGTCATCGCCCCGGCCCACAGCACGATTAATCCGGCATGAGCAACATGTGCCCCTAGCAACCGTCCCGATAGTTTAGTCAGACGCGCATTGCCTGACCACCATGGAACTGATCTATTTGCCGTCATACCTGTCATTACAACACCTCCAACCGCAATTTAAAGTTTGCTAGTTATTGATTATTTATATCAATAAGCTTAGTAAAAGATAGTATCACAGTTGTTGAGAATTATTATTGATAGTAAATGTTAAGCTTTATGAATATTCAGCAATTAAATCTGACGACACGGCTGGCTACTGTTCTAAATTAATAAAAGCCAGCATTCGGGAATGAGAAAGCCACCATCGTCAGAATTAGCAATAGAGCGAAAGGATTGATCAGGATGAGCTGTAACTACATAAAGTACGATGCCGATTGTTAGTAATAATAACCATAGTCCAATCGGCGAAAAAATAAATTAATCAAGTCAAAATTAGATGATTACAGGTGATTCGACAGCAGGAATTATTCCGACCACACCTTTTTTAAGCCGCTCGGGGCGTTCTGACCATTTCATTATGCCGTCTGATTTACTAGCGTAAAGGTCAGCACACTCTAGAATTGATTGAGATACTTCAGTTAAAGAATCACTATGATTGAGATCTCCGAACAAATAAGTAGATTTGCCAGCAGCAGCAAAAGCAATCGAACAAGGACGATTGCAAGCACCTAAACACTGCACTGCTTTGACCTGAAATTCTTGAGCTAATTGGCAACCAGGCATTTGCTCTACTAGCTTTTGATGGAGCAAATAGCCACCACTGTTACCAACTTGTTTCCCATCTTGCCAGTTACCAGCGCAAGATTGACACACGAAAATTGTGTGATTATGCATGAAAAATTTTCCCCTCTGTGCCACGCAGAATATAGTTTGGGACATATCGATATCGGCGGGTGTTCTGACTAATCGAGTTGAGCATTCACAAAGCGTATTGCTGACAATCGAAACACAGTTGCGGGACAGCGTTGGGTTTGCACCAAACTTTCCCCTTTACTTCCAATCGGTGTTCGCGATTGGAACCGAATCTACTTGATATAACGTACCACACTTTTTCAAACTAATGGTTAGTCGTTCTCATTGGTGATTTTTTTACAAGATCGCCTGAAACTGCTACTCCAGGATACTTACATCGTTATCTTCTAACAGATCGGTGATTGAATACCGAACGCTACCTTTTTTGCTATCTCATTAGTGATTGATAGCTTAACCCAGTCTACCAAACGCAGCCAGTTATTCAACCACGATTAGGCTTCGCCTACGCTACGCGAACGACCATAAACAATCGATCGCGCAACCAAAACTATAACCCCCCTCAAAGATTTACTAAACCAAAGCTAATCTGAATCGATCGATCTACCTCACTCAATTTCTCTGGACTAATAACACCGAGTCGTTTGATTAGTCGTTGTCGATCGATCGAACGGATTTGATTCAACAAAATTACTGAAGTTATCTTCAATCCACCTTCTGGTGGCTCTATCAGAACCTCTGTAGGATATAAACGATCGTCGAATTTAGAGGTAATTGCCGCAATAATGGTAATCGGGCTGCTCTCGTTGGCAATATTATTCTGGATGATTAATGCTGGGCGGGTTTTGCTGATTTCTGATCCAATCGTTGGGTCGAAGTTGACCAGATAAATTTCGCCCCGAATTGGTTGAATAGTTCGTTGGGCTGTCATATGTCTTCATCCAGCGCAAACCATTCTTGGGCTATGGCTAAATCTCTCTCTGCACGGAAGATCGCGCCTTCTTTGAGCCGTTCGCGCAATGCTTTTTTATTAGCCTCGCTGATATAAAACTGGATGGCTTCGCTAATAAAAAGGCTGAGATTACCCTGGGGAGATAATTTATCGATTTCGACTAAGGTATCATCGGGCAGATGAACACTAATATTTTGGGACATCGATTTAGTGGATGTTTAATATATTCCTATTTTAGCCGGACGATCGACTCAGATCCAACTTCCGATCAATGTGATCGATTCTCACCCTCACTCATTCAACCACGATCGACCATAAACAATCGATCACTTTTTGCAATGTCTGGATACGATAATCCAGGTAAATTGGGGCTAGTTTCTGAGCAATGATTGAAATCCTGCCTGCTGAAAATGAGTATCTGCGGTTAGTGCTTCGGTAATGCCCCGCTCCTGCATTACGATAAAAGATATACAGTCAACTAATCCCCATTCTTTGTCTTGTCGTTGTTTGAATAGGTCAAAAGCCTGATGGTATAAGTAGTTAGTCAATAATACAATTTCAACATTACGATCGGTTTCGAGAGATTCCAACAGTTGGATTGCAGCTAGTCTGTATCTTTGCTTAGAAAGTGCGTTGCCAATTTCTAGCAATATTGCCTGGGTTGTTACTAGGCGAGTTTTGTGAAGCTCAAGTTGACTAGCAAGTTCAACAGCCTGCAAATGGTTTCGATCGGCCTGGGAAGATAAAGCGATCGCGAAAGAAGTATCTAAAAAAACTTCAATCATTGCTGGAAACTGTTTCTCCATATAGATATTGGTCAATTTTCTCAGACCATTCTGGCTCACCTTGTAATTGCAAGGATCGAGCGGTTTGCAAAAATGTTTTTGGTTGGATTTGTTCGATCGACTCGATGCTTTCAACGATAATCCGAACTCTTGTACCGATGGCTAGACTTAGGGGTTCCGCCAATTGAAAGGAATTGCCGTCAAAGATGGCTTCGAGTTGTTGGGACATAATCAATCTTTTGAGAATGATGACTCTCTTGAGTATAAACCAGCATTTCGATCGGTTGTAGAATATCGACCACAGACAATCGATCTAATCTCACCTCAATCATTCAACTACGATTAGTCTTCGCCTACGCTACGCGAACGACCATAAACAATCGATCGCGTTACCAATTCCATCATGATTCAGATTTTGTTTCAGCCATTGAAGCACTTTGGGGCGAATTCTATCTAAAGTTTTAGCTAACTGACCTAATGCTTCTGCGGAACTAGAGCGCACCCGCCCTTCTCGATCACGTCCTTGAGAACCTGCTCCATCTTATCTGGATGTAACTGATTCTTCACCCCAGCTACAGCAGCTTTTGTCATTGCCAATTTACCCAAAATGGAAGCAATACCCAAGAGTTTCATACAGTTACAAAACAGTAGCTTGATTTACTCCACTCTGAAGCAAAAATCGATAAACGGCTATTGATGATGACAGAAATGTTAATTAATTTGCCATTCAAACTCATTACTGACAGCCGATCGCTAGCATATGCTATAAAACTACCATCCAGATCGATCAACTTGAGTACAAGCAGTACGGGAGAATAAGGCTTTATGCCGCGAGGAAAACAATCTCAGGGAAAATGTGCGTATTGTAGTAAAGAAATAGCCAAAGGAGCTGTTAACAAACATCTCGCTACTTGTACCGAACGGAAGCAATCGATCTCGATCGCCGAACAAAAAAAAGGCACTAGCGAAACCCTCTACCATTTAAGAATTCAGGATGCTTATACTCCAGATTTTTGGTTGAATTTAGAAGTGCGTGGCTCGGCTACTTTAGACAAGATCGACGCATATTTGCGGGCAATTTGGTTGGAATGTTGCGGACATATGAGCCAGTTTTCGGTAGGTGGTTGGGGCGGTAAAGAAATATCGACCAAACGTAAAGTCAGCGATATTTTTCAAGCAGGAGTGGAGCTAACGCATATCTATGATTTTGGCACTTCTTCTGAAACACTAATTAAATTTGTGGAAGTGCGCGAAGGCAAACCGACAACGAATAAACCGATCGCCTTAATGGTGCGAAATCTGTTGCCGCCGAGTGAATGCATTGAATGCAAAGAAGCAGCTCTTTTCCTGTGCTTGGAGTGCTTACACGATCTAAATGTGTGGGGCACTTTATGCGATCAACATCTCGAACAGCACGAACATCAAGATAATTATGGTGAACCTTTATCTTTAGTAAATTCACCCAGATTGGGCATGTGTGGTTATGATGGCCCGGCAGAACCACCTTATTAGTTAGGCTCAATGCTCGATCTTGGATCGAGCATTGAGCGACGCAGGCAGGGTGGTTTCATACAAGAAAAGAAAAAACATAGGAGAAAAATATTGTTAACCTGATTCAATTTCGATCGTTAAAAAAGGCGTATTCCATAGTACGTCCTTCTCCAGTTATAGCAGCGGTGAACCATCGTGCCGTCAGCAATCAGCTTTCAAACAAGAAATAATTAAAACTTAATAAATAGTATTGACTAAGCTACAGAAACATAGATATGCTTCTTGAAGTATGTTTGCGCCCAAACATGTAGTTTGTATTAAAAGCTATTTATTATGCGTTACCAATCTTTACTATTTCCTGGTGTACTTATTCTCACAATTACATCTCTCCTGATAGTTCAATCATGTACTAAGAACGATCGAGCAGATACTGAGAATGATCGAACAGGTATTAAGAACGATCGCACAGATACTGAGAATAATCGAGTAAATACTAAACGCGATCGAGCAGATAGTGAGAATGATCGAGCAAATACTAAGCGCGATCTTGAGCTTAGTTACGCTCATTCACAAGCGCTTCATTATCTCATGGGATATTACAATACTAAATATAAAGCCAGATCGCGATCAATTTTTACCACATGTATCAATAATTAAAAAATGGTGTAGATTAAACGATCGAGATGCCTGTGATTTATTATTAAATCTACAAAAGCTAGACAGTCAGATGGAACATAAAGAGCAGATGGAAGATCTAATTGGCCAATGACAAAAGCTGAGTTGAAAAACTATGTTCTCGCCCATATCTAATCAGGCTTCGATCGTTAAAAAAGGCGTACTTGATAGTACGCCTTTTTAAGTTAATTATTTGACTAATTACTCACCAGGGGTTCTGACCCCAGCCTCCCCTACGTAAGGGTCGATTTCAAAACATTAGACTTAGTGATTAGAACTCTGCCCTGCTAAAATAAGCAGCGACCTCCCACAATCAACCTAGCTAGAATGCTCCGCATCATCACCGACTTCGACGGCCCCATCATGGATGCCTCCTAGCGCTACTATCAAGTCTATCTACTCTGTCTCCAGCAAACTCAAACCCCAGACCAAAAAATCACCACCCTCAGCAAAGCAGAATTTTGGGCACTCAAACGCTCCCAAATTCCAGAAATCGAAATCGGGATCAAATCAGGTTTAGATCCCGAACAGGCCATCGCCTTCAGCCACCGCCGTAAACAACAAGTCCATCAACTGGAATATTTGAAGTTCGATCGATAGTATTTATCATCGCGAAAATTTTGGGTGATGCAGTAGTAGCCAGCTATAGTTTTCCTGGAAAGATTTAGGGGGTATCGGTGATATTAAAAACTGGTCGGGCATAATGTACTTTACTTTACTAGAATTTCAGTTGTCCTATTGTCCATATGAAAAGTATTGCTCTCTCCCTAACTGTTTTTGGAACTTCGATCGCTTGCAACGTCTGCAATGCCATTGCATAAGTAAAGGTGGATACGACACTGGAAAATAAAAGTTCAGTTTTAAATGGCCATGTTACTCAGGGCGGTGCCCAGCGGGGGAGCAACCTTTTCCATAGTTTTCAAGAATCCAGCGTTGGCAATGGCCAGCGGATTGATTTTGCTAAATGACCCGCTTTTGCAAGGAGAGTCTGTATATTATCGTTTACACGGCGATTCTTCTGATACTTGCACCTTACAAAGATTTTTGCGACCGAGCCTCAATTATCTTTGACCAATGGCTGTTGGCTATGCCCCCCGCATGGTTAGAGCAATTCGTTTCAAACTAGTGTTGATCTCCAATATTTTGACTTTTACAACTTGCCCCACTTTTACAATTTCTTTGGGATCGCTGACATATCGATCGGCTAACTGTGATACATGCACCAAGCCATCCTGATGCACCCCAATATCCACAAAAGCCCCAAAATTAGCCACGTTGGTCACGACTCCCTCTAGCTCCATTCCCACTTGGAGATCGGACATTTCTTTAATATCAGCCTGGAAAGTGGCATAGCGGAACTCAGCACGGGGATCGCGGCCGGGTTTTTCTAGTTCGGCAATGATGTCGCGCAGCGTTGGTTCGCCAATGGCATTAGTAATGTAGTTTTTAAGATTGCTCTTTAGTTGAGCCGCGATCTGTGCCGTCTCTGCGAGCGGTACTTGAGAAGCTTTGGCGATCGATTCCACCAATCCATAGCGCTCGGGATGAACCGCCGTATTATCTAAGGGATTTTTACCCGCCCGGATTCGCAAAAAACCAGCGGCTTGCTCGTAGGCTTTTGGGCCCAGTTTAGGGACTTTCAACAAAGTTTTGCGATCAACGAAAGCACCATGCTCATTCCGATAAGCCACTATATTATTGGCAATAGTCGCGGTGATACCGGATACCGAAGTTAATAGCTCTTTGGAAGCAGTATTAAGATCAACACCCACATAGTTTACACAGCTTTCTACGGTAGCCGAGAGCTGTTTTTTTAGGAGTTTTTGATCGACATCGTGTTGATATTGCCCCACCCCGATCGACTTCGGATCGATTTTCACCAGTTCGGCTAAGGGGTCTTGGAGGCGGCGACCAATGCTAATTGCGCCGCGCACGGTGATATCTAGATCAGGGAATTCGGAGATCGCCACGTCGCTAGCCGAGTAAATCGAAGCACCCGATTCATTAACCATAACCTTGATGATCGGTCGATCAATCGTTTTTAATACGATCGTCACAAAGTCATCAGTTTCACGGCCAGCTGTACCATTACCGATCGCAATTAGCTGCACCTGATATTTCTCTAGGAGTTTTTTCAAAATCGCTTGAGCTTGGTCGGCTTTGCCAGTGTGAGGAAAGATTGCTTGATATTCCAAAAACTGGCCAGTGTGATCCAAAATCGCTACCTTGCAACCAGTGCGGAAACCCGGATCGATCGCACAGGTTGGTTTCATGCCAGCGGGAGCCGATAACAATAGCTCTTTTAAATTAACCTCAAAGGTTTTGATCGATTCCAGATCGGCAGCTTGTTTTTTGATCGATCGAACTTCGGTAATTAGCGAATTTTTCAGCAGCCGACTGAAAGCATCTTGGAGCATCGGCCGATAGAAATTTCGCACTGGCTGATGTTTGGTTTTAATTACTTGACTGACTAAGTAGCCCTGCACGGTATCTTCATCAAAGTTCAGGCTAACTTCGACAATACCGGATTCTTCACCCCGACAAAGTGCCAACAAATTATGAGGAGCGATTGCTTTTACTTTATTACTGTAACTACGATACATTTCAAACTTGGTGCTACCTGCCGGGTAGTCTTTTTTGATTTTGGAAGTAAAAACCCCGGTATCTAGCAACCACTCCCGCAGATAAGCCCGAATCTCGGCAGTATCAGCCACTTCTTCTGCCAAAATGTCAGCGGCACCTTGCAGGGCTGCTGCGATGGTGAGGACTTCGGCATTGAGATATTTAGCAGCGGCGGGTTCTAGCTCTTGAGGCGGTGCCGACTTGTGGTTAAGATTTTTGATCCAATCAGCTAGTGCACCTAAGCCTTTTTCTTTAGCAATGGTGGCCTTAGTTCGCCGCTTGGGTTTATAGGGCAAATACAAATCTTCTAGGACATTTTTTTGTAAGCAATCAGTAATTTTACGGCGTAGCTCGTCGGTGAGCTTACCCTGGGATGCGATCGAATCCAAAATTACCTGTTGTCGATCGGCTAGCTCGGTGAGGTAGGCAAAGCGATCATTCAAATTCCGCAGTTGAATTTCATCCATCAGGCCAGTACGTTCTTTCCGGTAGCGGGCAATGAAGGGCACCGTGGCACCTTCGGCAAACAGTTCGAGGGCGGCTTGCACCTGATGGGGAGTGAGGGAGAGTTCGATCGCCAGTAGCTGAGGGATATCGAGCATAGCCAATTTTTTTAACAAGTCTATAGGATTGTGACATATTACCTCACCAAACTGGTGATTTAAAATCAACAACTAGCATTGGTTATTAATTTTAGAGGCTTCCTCACAAGTTCCTCAACTTCTTGATCTACTCTGCAAATGGGTGGGGAGAATTAAGCTGATTACGAAATTTTAGCGATCATCAACCACAAATTTAGAAGAGTATGCTTATGTTACCAACTCAATGGCAATCCACCGAAAGTCTAAATGGTTTAGATTATCTAATTGATCGTGTATTCGATGACACTGTGCGCGAAGAACCAGGGCTGGGAATGTTTTCTAAGATGAGAGAGACCCCTTGGATGCCAGCGATCGAGCTACGAGCAACCAAAACAGAGCTGATCCTCCAGGCTCAAGTACCCGGATTAGCTCCAGAAAGTCTAGATATTCAGATTAGCGATGATACAGTTTTTCTAACTGGTGAATATGAAGAGATGCCTGTAACTAGCGATCAGAGTGTGATGCGATCGGAATTCCATTATGGTAAGTTCTCCCGCATAGTGCCTTTGCCATCGGCAATTCAGCAAGAAAAAGTAAATGCTGAAATAGTGAATGGTTTGTTGACTTTGACCATGCCGAAAGCAATACCCAGCGCACTTAACGTAGTCAGGGTTCTGGTTAAGACAATTCACACCGAGTCTGCCGCCAATGAGTGCTTGATATTGTAGTAATAATTTCAACTACACATCAACTACATGCGGATCAAGTTATTAATCTAATCACCAGAAAACTAATCACCAAAATTATGGCAGTCCCAAACTATATGCTCCATACTCAGCAGCATTACACCGATGCACAGGAAGTGAATGTTATTGATCAGAGCAAAAATGACGAGACCATTGCTTGCTCTCCCATGGAAATTTCTAAATCGGCCAGTATGTGGGCGGCGCGATCGACACGATTTTCACCAGAGTGGCGTTGAGCCAAATTGAAAACTTTAAAGAGGTGCATACTAATGACCCAATTACAATCAAAGCACAGAGCCGGTTCTTCTCCAGAGCAGATTGATCGAATGCAAATGGTCATAGCTCAACAATGGGAAGAAGTATGGACGGTTGTAGAAATTAGACACCAGTTGGGCGGAGAGTCATTAATGACTGAGCTAAAACTAGTTCCAGATCAGTTAGTATCCGACGACTTCTTGCCTTTAGGTGCAGTTGCCTAAAATAGCCAAAACTTCCGCTGATTTGACTCGAATGCCCTAATATTGAGGACTTGCACCAGAACTCGATCCAGCGGTAAACAGTAATTGATTAACTCCAGTCTCAACATTGTTCAAAATATTATTGCCCTATTAATTCTCGCTGGCCAAATCCCAGCATTCTTAATCCTCCTGTCCCGTCTGCTCCGTGGTCCTTTTCGGCGGCCACCGATTCAGCCGCAGGTTTCCACGCCCGATTTACTCGGAGCAGTGAGCGTGGTGATCCCGACCCTCAACGAAGTTGACAGGCTGGAGCCATGCTTGCAGGGTTTGAGCCAACAAAGCTATGAATTACGGGAAGCGATTATTGTCGATAGCAACTCCCAAGATGGCACGCCCGATTTAGTAAAAAGTTACGCTGAGCGCGATCGAAGGATCAGATTAATTAACGACCCACCACTACCAACGGGCTGGGTCGGTCGCCCTTGGGCTTTGCACAATGGCTTTTTGGCTAGTTCCACTGCCAGTCGCTGGGTGCTGGGCATTGATGCCGATACTCAACCTCAATGGGGGATGATTGCTGGGTTGTTACAGGCAGCGGAAGCGGAGAAATTTGATCTGGTCTCTCTGTCTCCCAAGTTTATCTTGGTCAGTCCCGGAGAATGGTGGCTGCAACCGGCATTGTTGATGACCTTGATCTATCGATTTGGGGCAGCTGGCGATCAACATCATGCTCCTGAGCGCGTGATGGCTAATGGTCAGTGCTTTCTCTGTCGGCGCTCGGTATTGACGGCAGTTGATGGTTACACGGCAGCCGCTGGATCCTTTTGTGATGATGTAACCTTGGCGCGGCAGATTGCTGCTGCTGGCTACAAAGTGGGTTTTTGGGATGGTTCCCAGGTATTAAAGGTGCGGATGTATGTGGGGATGGCCGAAACTTGGCGAGAATGGGGTCGATCACTGGATCTAAAAGATGCCAGTAGCCCGACTCAGATCTGGGGTGATTTGTGGTTACTAGGGACGATGCAAGGCTTACCACTTATCTTATTATTGCTAGCCTCGGGTTGTTATTTCACTGGCAATCATAGTTTCGAGATACTGGGATTATTGAGTTTAAATCTGGGTTTAGTAGTAATGCGGTTTGCTCTGCTCCTAGCAATCGCTCCTACCTACGAATCAACATCAGGTGGGGGGCTACCTTGGTCGTTTTTTCTGTCGCCTTTAGCTGACCCGGCAGCTTGGTATCGGATCTGGTTGTCGGCACAGAGTGCGCCTAAACAGTGGCGGGGCAGGAATTATTCAAGCTAATGGCGATCAAATGGTTCAGGCCAGGCATACCCGATCGATCGTGGCCACTACAGATTTTCCCAGGGAATCAAAATCATAACCGCCCTCTAAACCAAAAACAATTTTGCGGGTTAGCTGCAAACAATAGTCTGTGAAGATACCAAAATCGGCTGGTTGCAACAAAATACTGGCCAGCGGATCATCAGAGTTAGCATCATATCCGGCACTGACGATTAATAAATCTGGCTGAAAATTTCTCAGGAATGGCATAACTTTTGTTTCAAACAGCGGCTGATAATCTACGATCGAACTCCCGGCCGTCATCGGTAAGTTTAAAATATTGTGATGGACACCAGTTTCAGTATCTCTTCCGGTGCCCGGATATTGGGGGAATTCATGCAGCGAACAATAGGCTAGCTGTGGATTTTTTTCCACCACCGCTTGGGTACCATTGCCATGATGGACATCCCAATCTAATATCGCAACCCGCTGCGCACCATGCGCCAAAGCGTAAGTAGCCGCGATCGCTGCATTGCTAAAAATACAAAAACCCATGCCGCCTGTTGGTTCAGCGTGATGTCCGGGTGGCCGCGCCAAAACAAAAGCTGGTTCACCACTGGCCATCACGATCTCCACGCCATCAATCCAAGCATTGACGGCTAGCATAGCCACATCATAAGTTTGAGCTGAGACTACAGTGTCGGTATCAATGGCTCCACCACCTTGTTGACTAAGACGTTGGACGGCTTGAATATATTGGGGCGCATGAATTTTTTCGATCCAAGGCAGTGGCGATCGATCAGTAATAGCAGTAGGCAATCGCCAGTCAATTTGTTTAGCCCATACTACCTGATTTAAGACAGATTTAATCGCCGTTAATCTTTCCGGTTTTTCGGGGTGGAAAGCTCCAGTCTGGTGGAGTAAAAAATCATCAGCATAAATAACAGGAAACATGGCTCTGATTATTGCTTTTCTAATTGTTGGACTCAAATTGTTGATTGTCGTGATTAAAAAACTGTGCGCTTGAGGAAATTAATCAGCACCTCACTCAATTGTGGGTAACAGTGCTCTTGCGGATAATGAGCACCATCTGGAAGAATGGCTAATTCACCTTTAGGAATCAACTTGACGGCAGATTGGGTTTGTTCGGCAGGTAGCCACGGATCATTGGCTCCCCAGATTAGCTGCACCGGAAAAGGTGCTGTAGTCAGACCTTGGCTAATTTCTGTCGTTACTGCTGCTATTTGCAAATTGCGGACAATTGCCAGCAAAGCAAATCCGGCATCGGAACTTTTCAAGAAAGGGCGACGATATTGCGCTAAATATTCTTCTTCAATTACTAACTTACAGCCTTTTTCCATGATTTTTTCGCTCATCAGTGGATCTTGGCAAAGGACTTCACCCAGTAGCGGTAGATTGAGTTGTTGTAGTGGCCAGGGTAATTTATTGGTAGCTGTAATGGGGGCCCCGACGATTGATAGTCGATCGATCTTGTCAGGGTTTCTGAGGGCGTATTGAATACCCACTGTGCCCAAAAATCCCTGCGCTACAATTGCGACTTTACCGAGTGGCATCTTCTGGATGAAAGCTGTTAAGGCATCTAAATAAGCGGTTGGGGTATAAGCAAAATCGCGTTTGTCTGGGGTACTAGAGCTACCTAAGCCAATCCAATCGGGAGCAATGCCACGCCATCCAGCCTGCGCTATCTTGGGAATCATGCCTGTCCAACTGAGGCTAGTAGTTGGTACTCCATGCAGAAACAAGACAGTGGGGGGATTCTCGACCCCAACGGGAGTTTGTTGCCGATAGTACCAACTCAAGTCACCAATTGCGAGGGATGATTGCTGGATCAAGTCTGCCATAACGAAGTTCTAGAAATATTTTCCACCCCATAGTACAGTGGTCTTTCAGCTAGGTTGAATCATTTCACATAAATTACAAACATCAACAGTCAGTAATTACATACATTACCGACTATTGATTGCTACTCGGCAATAACTACATTTATATTAAGCCCAGTGAATCAGACCTAATTCATGATGATTACTGAGATGAGGGTGATTGGGTAGTATCCGTACCGAGAAGCCCTGTAATCCGCTGGACTGGTAAATAATCTGGCCAGTGTAAATGGTTTCCTCTTGATCTGTTTTACCCTGGCTGGTCAGCACTGCCGTTTCAGCATTAGTAATTTGGCCGTGACTATTGATCGCACCCTGATAGACCTCCACTCGGACATCACTGGGTTGCAGATTCCCCAAATAGATCAGGCTCTTTAGATCGATCGACTGGTTAACATTAATATCAACTGGCGCATCTGTCGTCACTTTTTTGATCTTGATGTCATACCAATTTTCAAACATGTAGGCTTTCCAATGAGCCATTTCCTTGCCATTTTCGTAACCATCACTGGTCATGGTCAGCGAGCGTTGATGAGTCGGGAAATAACCCTGTTCGGCATAATCGCGCACCATTCGGGCTGTATTAAATCGAGGGGCGTTTAAGCGAATGGCCTCTTTCATTTTGGCTACCCAGCGACGGGGAATGCCCTCTTGGTCGCGATCATAAAACATCGGCACTACTTCTTGCTCCAACAGATCGTAGAAAGCATTGGCTTCTACTTCATCTTGGTAATCTTCATCCTCATACATTTCGCCATGTCCGATCGGCCAGCCAGTACGGACATCCGCCTCATCCCACCAGCCATCGAGGATACTGACATTGGGCAAACCATTCATCGCCGCTTTCATGCCACTGGTCCCAGAAGCTTCGCGCGGTCGGCGGGGGGTATTCAACCAAATATCACAGCCTGCCACCATCAGGCGAGAAACATAAATGTCATAGTCTGGCACAAACACCACCGAAGTCATTCCCGCCGTGCGGGTGAAGTGCACGATATCCCGAATTAGTTCTTTGCCAGGAATATCCTTGGGGTGGGCTTTACCGGCAATCACAAACTGCACCCGCCGATCTTTGTTACCAAACAAAATGTTTTTGATCCGATCAAGCTTCCGCAAAAACAAGGTGGCGCGTTTGTAGGTAGCAAAGCGGCGGGCAAAGCCGATCGTAAACACCCCTGGATCGAGAGAATCCTGTACATGGCGGATCTCGGCGCTAGTTGCACCACGCTCATTTAGATGATTAATAATGCGCTCGCGAGCAAAGACCACCAATTCAGCACGACAATGTTCGTGATTACGCCACAGTTCTTCATCAGGGATCGATCGGACTTTATCCCAGAGATGATCATCCGCTGGTTTCTCTGCCCAATCATTGCCTAGATACCTGTCGAACAATTCTTGATTGCTTTTAGCAACACAGCTACGGGCATGGACACCATTAGTAATCGCCGTAATTGGCACCTCATTCAGCGGTACCCCCGGCCACATATTTTGAAACATCTGCCGTGAGACTTCTCCATGAAGCTGAGCGACCCCATTTACAAAGCTAGCATTCTTCATCGCCAAGGCCGCCATGCTAAAGGGGGATGCTAAGTCGCCAGTATTCTCGCGACCCAATCCCAAGAACTCTTCCCGAGAAAGTTTATAAGCATCGGCATAATGACCAACATAGTACATGGTCTTATCCGGTGGAAACAGGTCAAAACCAGCACTGACCGGCGTGTGAGTGGTAAAAATCTGCGTAGACATCGCCACCTGCCGCGCCTCCACAAAGCTGAGTTTTTCTTTCTGCATCAACATCCGCAGCCGTTCTAGAATTAAGAACCCGGAGTGACCCTCGTTCAGGTGATAAACCGACGGCTGATAACCGAGCGCCTGCAATGCCCGAAATCCCCCAATCCCCAACATAATTTCTTGATGAATCCGCGTATCTAGATCGCCGCCATACAATTCATCAGTGATATCTTGGTCATAAGTATTATTAGGTTCAATATTGGTATCTAACAAATACAACGGCACCGTACCGACTTGCACCCGCCACACCCGCGCATAGACTACCCGCTGCGGATATTCGACGGCAATTCTCAACTCGCTGCCATCAGCCTGCTTCTCTAGATGCAAAGGCATATTGTAGAAATCATTCATCGGGTAACGTTCTTGCTGCCAGCCATCGGCATTCAGATACTGAGCAAAATAACCTTCTTGGTACAGTAAACCGACCCCGACTAGAGGAATACCGAGATCACTAGCCGACTTTAAATGATCCCCAGCCAGTACGCCCAGACCACCAGAGTAAATTGGTAAGCAGTCTACTAGGCCAAATTCAGCACAGAAATAGGCAAAACAGGGTTTCTCGGTGCCAAGAGTATGATGTTTTTTATACCAATCCCGACTATTTAAATAATTTTCGAGAGCGTGGGTGGCGCGTTCCATATGAGCCAAAAAGCCATCATCGTTGGCGGCTTCTTGCAGGCGGACTTGGCTGACTCGGGCAATCATTGCTACTGGGTTGTGACGGGTAGCTTCCCACAGGTCTCGATCGAGGCGACGGAACAGATCTTTAATTTCAATATTCCAGTCCCAGTAAAGGTTATAAGCTAGATTTTTGAGAGGCGCTAGCTGTGATGGTAAGGATGGGGAGACGTTGAAAGTGCGAATTGGCTGCATGGTAACTACTCCGTCGATATGAATATCTTTGGCTTCGTACCATTTTCACTTTTCGCTCTCTAGAATGCCAGTTTTCCTAGAATCTCTTTACAGAATGGTGATTTCCTAAATGCTAAGATGCTTCAAGACAATAGCCAAGGCTAAAATCAGAGTTTTGGTCAATCTCCCAGTAAAATAATTGCTAGTCTCTACACCTGGCTCAATTATGTCTTGGTTAAAATCAGCTCTAGCCTGTTCCGTCTCCCTCCTTACGACCGCTAGCTTTACCGTCAGCGCCTCAGCTCAATCTGCCGACAACTTTATTTCTGGACCTGGAACGGCGGTGTACCTGGGCGGTGCCACTTTATTACCCCTGATTACTGATGGTGAAAAAGGTGGCCAACACAGCTTGCGGGTGCTAGACACAGTGGCTACTAGTGCCGCACTCTGCTATGGACTCAAGGAAGTAACCCGTGTGCCGCGTCCTGATAACGAAAAAGAATTAGATAGTTTCCCTAGCTGTCACGCCATGACTACTTTTTCCGCCGCCCGCATTCAGAGTAAATACCACCCGGATTGGGCGATCGCCTGGTATGCAGGAGCTGCTTTAATTAGCTATTCCCGAGTCAGCCTCAACCGTCACCGTTGGTCAGAAGTATTAATTGGAGCGGGCTTAGGCTATCTAGTCGGTGAACTAGAACTGAGTCAAAAGAATGGCCTAATTCTGTTTCCCCTGATCCGCGAAGATGGTCAAGGCAATACCGTTTATGGGATGCAAGTAAAAGCCAGTTTTTAGGAAACCTTTTTGAATACTTGAATCTGCTGAATCGATTCCTCTTCTTGCTTTTGAGCATGATAGAGATCCCAGCGCGACTATTGATGTCACAATTCAATCATCTTCTGTAGAATCCTCCGTTAAATCTGGCAAGCCTTGGGTTTGAGAGCGCCGCGAAACGCGCCGGTAGCGCTTGGCTGCTAGTAATGGCTCTAGCTTATTAGTCTTTTGTTTCCACTGGGCATCTGGCTGTTTTTGGTTAATAACTTGCTGCTGATATTTGATCGCCTCCGCCAGAAATTCTAGGTAATGCGGGTAACGTTCCCACTCTCGATCGATCACACAACCCGGCTCACCCTGATGAACGCAGTCGTTAAACTGGCAATTGCTCGGTAGTTGCGATCGAATCTCTGGAAAATAGGTGGGTAGGTCGGTGGGATAACAAGTCAAATCTGGCTGATTAAATCCCGGTGTATCAGCAATCAAACCACCAGTCGGTAGATTAAATAGCTCCACATGGCGGGTAGTATGCCTGCCGCGATTTAGCTTGCCCGACACAGCTGCGACCCGCAAATCTAAGTCAGGAATCAATTGATTGATCAGGCTAGACTTGCCCACCCCCGAATGGCCAGCTAATACTGTCATTCGATCGCGTAGTTGCTCCTGTAATGCCGACAGCCCCGCACTAGTCAGGGTGCTAATTAAAATAGGTGGATATCCCCACGCACTTAGCCGGGCGATCCATTGTTCTTGCTCGGCTACCGATAGCAGATCACACTTATTCAAACAGAGTTGTACTGGGATATCTGTCGATTCAGCTTTTACTAAAAACTTGCTCAGTAGTAAAGGATCGATCGCTGGTTCCGCCAGCGCAAACACCAACATAATGCAATCTACATTAGCGATTGGTGGCCGATCCAATTCGTTACGCCGCTCGGCTACTGTGGTGATCACCCCGCGCTCACTCTGCCAGTCAGCGACCGTGACCACATCACCCACCATCACTTTGGTGCCAATTTTCTTAAGCTTTTCTCGTTTAGTACAAAGCAGCTGCTGACCATTAAGCAGTTGCACTTGGTAAAAGTTAGCCTGGACGGCAATGACTGTGCCAATAGCAGATGGCAGCATTAAGACTGCACTTGCAGTGCACAGAAATCAGGATGAGTAATGGTCTGGGCAATGGTATAGCCAGACATCTGGAGACTATTGGGGACTTGTTCGATCGGCTCGCCCAGATCCAGCCATACTTCCAGAATCTGGCCGGGAGGCATTTGCTCTAAGCGCAGCTTGGTACGCACAAAGTTCAAAGGACAGGGCGTACCACGGAGATCTAGTTGAACATGAGGTTGCACATCAGAATAATTAGTCATTTAATCTAGTTATTTAAATAAACCGCCCAAGAAGTTTTCAATGCCGGTCTTGCCTGCTTTTTCTCCCCGAATTTTTACCAGCTTCTCTAGTAGCTCCCGTTCTTCGCTATTGGTCTTGGTCGGGATTTCCACTTTCAGCGTCACTAAGTGGTCACCGCGACTGACCGCATTGCCCAGCCGGGGCACCCCTTTGCTGGTTAAGGTAAGCACTGTATTGGGCTGAGTACCTGGTTCGATCGTCGCTTCAAACAAACCATCCACAGTATTTATTTGCACATGGCTACCCAAAATCGCTTGCAGATAACTAACTGGAAAAGTAGAAAGGATATTAATTCCTTCACGGCGAAACTCCCGATCTTCCTCGACCATCAGATAAACATACAGGTCTCCCGGTGGACCGCTGCGCAGACCCGCATCCCCTTCTCTGGATACTCGCAAGCGGGTACCATTATCTACCCCTTTGGGAATGGTAATTTTTAATTTTTTGGTTTCCTGCTTGCGGCCAGCGCCATTACAAGAATCACATTTGTCTTCAATAACTTGGCCTTCGCCATTGCAGGTAGGACAAACGGCCACCTGATTAAAAGTCCCGAAAGGCGTTCTGGTTGATCGGCGAACTTGACCAACTCCATTACAGGTACCGCAGGTTTTGGACTGACTGCCTGGTTTAGCGCCACTACCCTTACAAACACCACAAGCTTCTAAATGGGGAATACGAATTTCTTTTTCACCACCAAATACTGCTTCCCGAAAATCCAGCTTTAGATCTAAGCGCAGATCCTCCCCACGGACTGGACCGTTACGCCGCCGACCACCACCGGCAGTTTGAGCACCTCCAAAGCCTCCAAAAAAGGTTTCAAAGATGTCAGCGAGGCCACCCATGTCACCCATGTCACCGTAGCCCTGACCAGCTCCAGCGTTCACGCCAGCTTCTCCAAACTGGTCATAGCGTGCCCGCACTTCCGGATCGGAAAGCACTTCGTTAGCCCGAGAGACTTCTTTGAAAGTTTCCTCTGCCCCCGGTTCCCTGTTCACATCTGGGTGATACTTACGGGCTAGGCGGCGGTAAGCACGCTTAATTTCCTCTTGATCGGCAGTGCGGCTGATGCCTAAAATTTCATAATAGTCGCGTGCCATAGATGATTGCTATAACTTGATGATGTTGGCAGTTGGGCAGTGTACCGCCAATCCACAGCAGGACACCGCCTATATTGTAAATGAACCAGTGCTTAGTGATGATGCGTGAAACCGAACAAGCCTGATACCCAAACTATTCTACAACTTCATAGTCCGTCGTTGCGGTCTCGTCATCTTCAAATGTTAAGGTACTCGAAATGACCTTGCGATGGCCAGCACCAGTACCGTTAATGTGACTAGGCGGTGGTGGCGGTGGTGGCGATTTTGGTGGAGAGCCTGTTGCTCTGGGTGATGGCTCAGAGGGCAGATCAGGCACCATATTGCCATCAGCGCGCTGATAAACGGCTGCTCCTAATGCCAAGATTTTTTGCTGGAAGCGATCGAGCAACTGCTGAATATTTTCCAGGTCAGCCGCTGGTTCGAGTAAGGTCATCTGTAATGCGGTAGCCGCCGCTTCCACAGCTTCGCGCATATTTTCACTAATTAGGTGGCCATTGTCCCGCAGGGTAACTTCGTAGCTGTACATCATGGCCTGGGCTTGGTTATTCAGCTCGACCATTTGTAGCCGCCGCCAATCGTCTTGAGCAAACGATTCCGCTTCTTTGCGCATCCGTTCAATATCTTGGGGATTTAAACTGCCGGTATTAGTAATCGAAATAGTTTGCTCGCGACCAGTCCCTCGATCTTGAGCAGATACCTTTAAGATGCCATTAACATCAATTTCAAAAGCTACTTCAATTTTAGGTACCCCACGTGGCGCGGGTGGAATTCCTTGGAGCAAAAACTTACCCAAACTTTTATTGTCGCGAGCCATCGCCCGCTCACCTTGCAAGACATGGATTTCGACCGAAGTCTGACCATCGACAGCGGTGGAGAACTCCTGAGAGCGGCTGGTCGGAATGGTGGTATTACGTTCAATAATTTTTGTGCAAATCTCGCCCAGGGTTTCAATGCCCATCGACAATGGTGTGACATCCAGTAGGAGCACATCTTGAATGTCTCCGCTGACAATACCAGCCTGGATAGCGGCTCCCATGGCGATCGCTTCATCGGGATTAACTGATTTATCGAGTTCTTTACCACCAAAAAACTTTTGCAGAGCCTTTTGGACAGCCGGTATTCTGGTGGAACCACCCACTAGCAAAATTCGATCGATCTCTTTGATATCGATATCAGCATCTTTAAGCGCCCGGGTTAATGGTTCGAGGGTGGCCTCGATCAGATGTCTTACCATGTCTTCAAATTGCGTCCGGCTCAACTCCACTTCTAAATGCTTCGGCCCACTAGCATCAGCGGCCAAGAATGGCAGATTGATTGAGGTATTGGTCATGGTGGACAGCTCAATCTTAGCTTTTTCAGCTGCTTCTCGCAGTCGCTGAAGAGCCATTTTATCTCTGAGTAAATCGATGCCTTCTTTAGCTTTAAAATTTTGGAGGAGCCAGCGCACCACTTCATTATCAAAGTCGTCTCCGCCTAAATTATTATTGCCAGAGGTGGCTTTGACCTCAAATACTCCATCCCCCAGCTGCAAGATGGAGACATCAAATGTGCCTCCGCCTAAATCAAACACCAGAATGCACTGCTGGTGATGCATTTTGTCGAGACCGTAAGCCAAAGCCGCCGCTGTTGGCTCGTTAATGATCCGCAAAACTTCTAAGCCAGCGATTGTACCAGCATCCTTCGTAGCTTGCCGTTGAGCATCGGTGAAATAAGCTGGGACAGTAATTACCGCCTGTTGCACTGTTTCTCCGAGGAAATCTTGGGCATCGCGTTTCAGTTTTTGTAAGATCATGGCCGACACTTCTTGCGGTGTGTAACTGCGGCCTCGAATTTGAACATCGATCGTATTGTCGCGGCCTTTAACGCAGGTGTAGGGCATCCGACTCCTTTCAATGTCAGTATCCTGCCAGCGTTTGCCAATAAAGCGCTTAATACTGTAGACAGTATTTTCAGCATTAGTGACTCCTTGCCGTTTGGCCAACTGACCAATCAACTGTTCACCATCTTTGGCAAAACCAACAATACTGGGGGTAGTGCGACCACCTTCGCCATTGGAAATCACGCAGGCTTGGCCACCCTCTAAGATGGCCAAACAGCTATTAGTAGTACCAAGATCAATGCCGATTACTTTTGCCATAACACTGGGGCAGCAAAACAATAAATAATAAAGAAACTGAAGTAAGGGGCAACGAGCTATTCAGCTTCTTCGCCGCTGCTGTCAGCATCACTGGTCGTGAGTTGTTCGATCGGAATCGCCACTTTCACCAGCGCATGGCGCAGAATTTTGTCACCCAAGAAATAACCGCGTTGCAGTTCTTCGATCACGGTGCCTTCCGGATATTCGTCAGTAGGCTGGCGGGCGATCGCGTCATGTAGGTTGGGATCAAACATCTGACCTTCTGGCCGCATTGGTGAGACACCAGATTTTTTCAAGCCATCTACCAACTGTCGATAGAGACCCTGATAGCTTTTATGAATAGCTGATTCCCCCTCGTTTTGGGGCTTGATCTGGGTACGTGCCCGCTCAAAATTATCTACCACCACCAACAAATCACCAATGGTTGTGCATTTGACCCGGATTTCCAGCTCTTCTTTTTCTTTAGCATTACGTTTGCGGAAGTTGTCAAAATCAGCAGCAATGCGAATGTATTGTTGCTGAGCCGAATCCCGCTGTTCGGTTAACTCCGTAATTTGTGCACTTAAGCTATCCACCTCGGATGGTGGTACTACCACTCCATCGGCACCTTCATTGCCGATCGCTATTTCGGACTGCTCTTGGACATCATCGGCGCCGGTCTTATTTTCTGGAGCAGAAGTTGCTTCCTCGCCAATAGCCATATTGTCTGGTTGGTTTTCAATTTCGCTCATCATAAACACTCAATTCCAATTAACAGATTGCTAGCAGTTGCATTTCACATGTCACTTTAAAACATTTTTGCATCACTGGATATGGGGGTAATCGCTAATGGTCTGGGCTTTATCAATATCAAGAATATTTTCAGCTTTAGATTTAGATTATTTACCCTGCTCTTACTGTACCCACTCCAGTTGCTCTTGAACCATTTGCACAGCCAAAATTTTTTATTACTGGTATTTATCGAAATTTTGTTAGTAGCTTTATCGTTTTGGTAGTAATCATGGGCATTCTATGAGCATAGAGACACTATTCTGAGCATCTATGACGCAATCTTTCACCCCCAAACGTGCGCTGATCGCCCGCAATGACTTTTCTCCCTTTGGCAATAAGCTCATTCAATCGGGTTATGTCAATGTAGAGCAGATGAAACAGGCATTGGTCGAAAGCCGTAATGCTAACAAACCGCTGATGGAGGTTTTAGAAGAACTCAGTGGCCGCGAACTGCCGATTGAGTTGCGCCAGCAGTACAAAAAGCAGCAGCTCTTTGAACTCAAGGTTGTGTATGGTTTACCCAGCCTGGATGTCAGCAATAGCAACATCAACAAATCGACGATGCGGAGTTTAATTACAACCTACGTCTCGATCGATAGCTGTCGCCAACTGCGAGTATTGCCAGTAGAAGTCAGTGATACCGATCCGCCAGTTTTGACCCTGGCGATGGTGAACCCCGGAGACTTAGCCGTTTGCAATGATCTGGACAAGATTTTACGTCAGTACAATATCTCCTGGGCCGCCCAAGTAATTCCCCTCGAAGACTATCAATTGCTACTTGATCGGTATCTAGATGAAAAGATGCAGCAAGATGAGGCCAATGAGTCTGAGCGCAAAATGGATGTCAACAATATGTTGGCTGATTTTGGCACTTATGGCGATCTGCAACCGGTCATAGAAGAAGCTGACGATGGCATTGACATTGAAGGTGCTGAAGCTGCGCCAGTAGTAAAATTAGTGAACCAAATTCTGGCCAAAGCGCTACTCGAAAAGGTCTCCGATATTCATATCGAACCCCAAGAAGAAGGATTACGGGTACGTTTCCGCAAAGATTCAGTGCTGCGTCAAGCTTTCCCAATTATGCCCAAGCACATTATTCCAGCAGTAATTTCTCGCTTCAAAATTATTGCCGAACTAGATATTTCAGAGCGCCGCAAACCCCAAGATGGCCGCATTAGAAGAACCTATGAAGGCCGCAAAGTAGATTTTCGGATGAGTACTTTGCCTAGCCGCTACGGCGAGAAAGTCTGTATGCGGATTTTGGACAACTCAACGACCCAGTTGGGCTTAGACAAGTTGATCAGCGATGAGGAAACACTGGAAACTGTCCGGAGCATGGGAGCCAAGCCCTTTGGTTTGATTTTAGTCACTGGTCCCACTGGTTCGGGTAAATCCACAACTCTCTATTCCCTGCTGGCTGAGCGTAACGATCCAGCGGTAAACATTAGTACTGCCGAAGATCCGATCGAATACGCTCTGCCTGGAATCAACCAAGTCCAAGTTATTAGAGATAAAGGTGTAGACTTTCCTTCGATTTTACGGGCTTTTATGCGTCAAGATCCCGACATCATCTTAGTAGGTGAAACTCGCGATAAAGAGACAGCCAAGACTTCGATGGAAGCCGCCCTCACCGGTCACTTGGTCATGACCACCCTGCACACCAACGATGCGGCTGGATCGATCGCCCGTCTGGATGAAATGGGGGTAGAACCATTCATGGTCTCAGCAGCATTGGTCGGGGTGGTAGCCCAACGCTTAGTACGGCGCATTTGTAGTACCTGTCGGATTCCCTACAATCCATCCCGTGAAGAATTAGCACGGTTTGGCATGACGGTATCTAGTGAAGGCGTAGTGACTTTTTATAAAGCCAATAGTTTACTACCGGAGTCAATCGAAGATTGTCGTCGGGAAGGCACCCTCTGTCGGAACTGTAATGGGGTGGGCTACAAAGGACGAATAGGAGTCTACGAAGTAATGAGAGTTACCGATGAAATCGCTACCCTCGTGAACCAACGAGCACCCACAACTTTAATTAAAGAAACTGCTGTGCAGCAGGGTATGAAAACTCTGCTGGCCTATAGCTTACAACTGGTACAAGAAGGGCACACTAGCTTAGAGGAAGTAGAGCGGGTGACATTTACCGATTCTGGGTTGGAATCTGAACTCCGCGCTAAACGGCGATCGACACTGGTCTGTCGTGGTTGTAAGGCCGAGCTAAGACCAGAATGGCTAGACTGCCCGTACTGCATGACCCCTCGCTTTGAAAACCAAATATAGCCAAATTAATTGAGATTTGGCTAGCCACATTTAAACAGGAGATCAAGCTTAAAATGAGTGACTTATTAGTTGAAGATTTAATGGAGCAGCTAGTCGAAATGGGCGGCTCCGACATGCATATTCAGGCTGGTTCTCCTGTTTACTTTCGAGTCAGTGGCAAACTCGCTCCGATCAACGATGAGCCGCTTGCACCTCAAGATTGTCAAAAGCTAATCTTTAGTATGCTCAACAACACCCAGCGGAAAGAGTTAGAGCAGAATTGGGAATTAGATTGCTCTTATGGGGTAAAAGGTTTAGCCCGGTTTCGGGTGAATGTCTATAAAGAAAGGGGTTGTTACGCGGCCTGTTTACGGGCGTTATCTTCTAAAATTCCGCAGTTTGAACAACTAGGATTACCCGACATTGTGCGGGAAACTACAAAACGACCACGCGGTTTAGTGTTGGTCACTGGTCCTACTGGTTCGGGAAAAACCACTACGATGGCCGCCATGGTGGATCTGATTAACCGCACCCGCGCTGAACATATTTTGACGATCGAAGATCCGATCGAGTATGTTTTTCCCAATCAAAAGAGTTTGATTCATCAACGTCAACGGGGCGAAGATACCAGGACTTTTTCTAATGCCCTGCGCGCTGCTTTACGAGAAGATCCCGATGTGATCTTAGTCGGAGAAATGCGGGATTTAGAAACCATCAGTTTGGCTATTACCGCTGCCGAAACTGGCCACTTAGTTTTTGGTACTTTGCACACCAGTTCGGCGGCTCAGACTGTCGATCGGATGCTGGATGTTTTTCCACCAGAACAACAACCCCAGATCCGGGCACAGCTTTCCAACTCTTTGATTGCTGTATTTAGTCAGTGTCTAACTCCGAAGAAAAATCCGAAACCCGGTGAATACGGTCGCATGTTAGTACAAGAAATTATGGTAGTTACCCCCGCGATCGCCAATCTTATTCGAGAAGGCAAAACGGCTCAGATGTACAGCTCGATTCAGACCGGTGCCAAGCTGGGAATGCAGACCTTAGAAATGATGTTAGCCAAATACGTTAGAGAGGGCAAAATTAGTTTTGAAGTCGCTATGACTAGAGCGGCTAAGCCCGACGAGCTAGAACGACTAGTTGGCTCGACACCGATGATGGCTAATAGCCGCAACTAAAATTTTCATCTATAGTACTTCCCCCAATATAATTACTACTATGCCTACTTTCATTGCTGAAGTCCGTGATAATCAGGGCAACACTCGTCAAGAAAAAGTCTCTGCTACAACTATTCAAGTTGCCCGGAGACAACTGAGTAAAAAATATCAGTTTGTGCAAAATATTCACCAACAAAAAAGCTTTGATTTCAGTAAAATTAGCATTCAAGATATTGAAGCAGCAATGAGTCCAGTCTCAGTGCGAGACAAGGCTATTTTTTCACGACAGTTTGCAGCGATGGTGAATGCGGGGGTCGCCATGGTGCGCTGCCTGAGCATTTTGGGTGAACAATGCACTAACCCCCGCATGAAAAAATCCCTCAAGGCGATTAGCTTAGAAGTCCAGCAGGGGGTAAACCTTTCGGATGCGATGCGCAAACATCCCGACTGTTTTGATAACCTGTATATCAGTATGGTGCAAGCTGGCGAAGTAGGTGGGGTACTAGATGAAGTCTTAAATCGCTTGGCTAAAGTTTTAGAAGACATGGCACGGCTCAAAAACCAGGTAAAGGGAGCTATGGCTTACCCGATCGCGGTGGGAATTCTGGCCTGTATTGTTTTTGTAGGGATGACTGTTTTTCTCATTCCGGTATTCGCTAATATTTTCAAGGGCTTAGGTACAGAACTACCAGGCTTGACTTTATTTATGTTGGATATCAGTAATATTCTGACTAGCTGGCGAGCTATTATTCCAGTCATTGTGATCGTGGGTACCGTGATTGCTTTTAGAACCTACTACAAAACCAAAAATGGTCGGGTGACGATCGATCGCATTTTACTAAAAATGCCCATTTTAGGTGACTTAAATGAAAAAACAGCAGTCGCCAGATTCTGTCGGATTTTTGGCACCTTAACCCGTTCTGGAGTACCAATTCTCAGTTCTTTAGACATTGTGCGCGATACTTCTGGCAACCAGGTAATTGCCAATGCGATCGACAAGTCTAAGCAAGAAGTACAGCAAGGGGGAATGCTCAGTTTAGCTTTACAACGAGAAAAAGTTTTCCCGCCTTTGGCAATTCAAATGATTAGCATTGGTGAAGAAACCGGGGAACTAGATTCCATGATGATGAAAGTAGCTGATTTTTATGAAGATGAAGTCGAGCAAGCCGTGAAAGCTCTCACCAGTGTTTTAGAACCAATTATGATGGTGTTCTTAGCTGGGATGGTAGCGGTGATCTTACTATCAATGTATCTACCGATGTTCAAAGTATTTGAAAAGTTAGGCTAATGACTAGTCAGCGAGAAGTGTACGAGTCACACCTAGCAGAATATAGTAACCATGAGTTGGCGATCACCTTGCTTCAGCAATATCGTCCTTACATCGAAATGGTACCGAGTATCCGTCGATCAAAAGAAAGTCTAATTACATTGCCGCTCCCGATCATCAAAGTGCGACAACCGTTTACCAGTATTAATCGTAGCTCTAACTCAGCCCTATTACCCTGTGATTTAGCTTATCTACTCTGTGATCCAGAGTGGAAGATCAAAATAGGCGGCGAAATCATCGTGATGATTCATCGCCCTGATGAGCATTTTTCTGATTTATTGATTCGGTGGCGGCAGACCCAAGTCATATTAGACAATGACTACGAATGGGTAACGCCCAATTATTATCGACATCTAATTACGGAGGGTAGCGATCGCACATATCCCCTATTTGTTCTGAACCATAGTAGTGACCCAAAAATCAGCAAGGGCTTGAGCAGTGCGCATTTGCCGTTTGTCGTTTCTAACAGCACTACTTCTGAGCACCTTGAATAATTAACGTTTCAGCTTGCGATCAGGCTCAATTCTTAATCCATCAAAATTTTGTCCATACTGAATACAAAAATAGTCACAGTCGTATAAGCAACTATGACTATCTTCGTACAAGTTAAATTTGATTAAGATACACAGTAAACTAGAAGCTAAAAGTAGTACGAACAGTACCAATCAAAGCACCACCATTCGCACTATTTTGATCGGGTGCCGTTAGATAGATTAACCCAGGAGTCACACTAATACTATCGCTGAGCTTGACTTGGTAAAAGCCTTCTAAGTGTAGCGAAGAACCAGTATCAGCCGTTGCTGCGCCAGTAGCTGCGGTAACGCGGGGTTCTTGACCCACAATCAACCCACCTAAGTTGCCAGGAGCACCAAGATCGGGAAAAGCAGCTGTCACTGCCCAGGTCAGCACGTCTTTAGTGTCTGCACCTGAACTATTTTTGTTGTAGCCGACCCAGCCACCTAAAGCCAGGTTGGGATTAAGTTTAGTGGAGACTTGCAGGCCAAACATATTGTTGTTGCCAGTTAAATCACTAGCATTTGTGCTACCAATCCCAAAAACTGAATTGGTACTACCAACCGCAGCGGTTGGGGTGAAGGCATTAACGTAAGTCAAGCCTAACTTGGTATTTTCACTAGGAAGATAAGTAAGCTGTGCGATTGCTCCATAGCCACCACCGGCTAAGCCAGCAGTTGGATCATTGGCAGCAGAAGCTAAATACCCAATACTACCTTCTAGAGTAGGACTAAGTTTCTGACGGATCCCAACACCCGTTCCCGAGACCAAATAATAAATTGCCGGACGACCACCAAAACGCGAGATCGAACCGCTCGCACCATCCCCATCAAGCAGCGGATTAATCGAATCAGTGAAGTCATCAGCACCAGCAGCATTAGCTGCCACTGTTAGTTGAGTATTAGGACCAAGTGGCACATCATACTTCAGTAGATCGATTGTGACAGCATTGTCAGTAGTACCATCGGCAAAAGAAGCTGTACCTTCCGGTGTGTTAACCAAATTGCTGGCATTATCATTGACTAGACCTAAACCGCTGGATTGTAAGCGGGTGGTAAGTGTCCCATTACCAATGGCCGTGGCTAGCTCCAATCGGGTGCGCTGGCCAAAAATAGGAGTATTGCTAAAACTGTTTCCTGATAGACCAGAATTCACCCCGAAAATTACTTGGCCAGTCAGCTTAGTCGTAGATGAAAATGCGTCAATACCTTTTTTTTCCTCTGGCTTTTTCTCCTCTGGTGAAGCTGGAGCCGGAGCCTGAGCATAAAAATCGGCAGTACTTTTCTCCACTGCCAGTTCCTGCGGTTGATCCAAAGCAGAATCCAGTGATGTTGCCGGTGAGTTAGTACGGGGTATTTGCTCATTAGCGACGGCTTTATTTGTATCGATCGCACCCAACATGATGACCGAAAATAAGCTGAGCAATCCAAGTTGAATTTTAGACATGTTTGATGTGTGAATTTTATAGAAGAAAGTTAATTAGGACTTAATACATAGCCATTAAGTTAGTCAGTATATTGCTCAATCAAGCAGATTATATTCCCAAATAGTAATCTTTTGCAATATCGATGTGGACTAAAACATTCTTCAACTACCAAAAAGGCATTGCCGGCCGATGACATTAATCATAAAAAACATGGGCAGGTAAGCGAGACTTACCTAACCCAAATATTTGATCAAATGTTAGAGAGGAGAACACCAGACTCATAAGAAAAATCTGAAGTAGTTTAAGAACTAAACATTCACAAAACTTTTCAACTGGTAATCTATGTACTCACTCTACAGCTATTGAAATTATATGTCAATAAGATTATTCAAAAAGTTTAGCATCACAAGTAACAAAAGCCTGAATGCAAGCAAAATCAACAGTTTCAGCCTGCATGAAAATCTGGTCTGCCAGCAAATTGAGAATTTATTTTAATAACTGCTAGAATATAGATTAACTATTGCGACATCAATATCAATGCTTATAATTATTGAAGGGTCTTTCGTCGGCGGGCAATTCTCGCGAACTGGAGAGCTTAAACGATTACAAATAAAAACATCCGATCGCTCCGCTTGCGGCCAAGCCGATCGAATTCAGGAAATCAAAGTCCCCAAGACGCTCCGACCAATACTAGAGCGACTACTGAAATCGAGTACTTACCTAAAACTACAAGTTAAAACTGGTCATCATCATCTCAAAGTTGTCAGTGTCTTAACTGTGATTGATGACTATCGACAAGATGAGACTAAAAACTATATTCCCTCTATCAAGATTCAGGTGTGTAGCAAAGGATCTTGCCATAAGCGTGGCAGTGGCAAGATCTGCGAGGCGTTACAAGTAATGATTCAAGAGCGGGACTTACAAGACGTGGTATTTATCGAAAAAGTCGGTTGCCTTAAGGAATGCAAACATGCCCCTAACGTGCGGCTAAAGCCATCAGGGATCATTTGTCATAATGCTTCATTACCTAAAGTGACTCAATTACTTAAACCAATGCTAGCTAGCTGAGGGTTGTCACTCCCAATATCGGAATATTCACCCGGGGTTAGGGTGGTTAACTAAAGTCTCGTAGCATTTTTTTGATCTCGATTGTGTGTAGTTCCTCTGTCCCAATCATAGTCCTAGCAAATTCTTCCAGGTAGACACTGGCATCTTCAACAGTATCCAACAAGTCTTTATAGAGCTTGAGTGCCTTCGTTTCATGAGATAGGCTTTCTGTCAAAATGTCTTTGACAGTGTGTTTGTAGGTTTCTTCCATCGGCGTAATTTTCAAGGAAGGATGTCCTTCCAAACCGGTCAAGATTTCGCCAACTTGTTGAGCATGTAGTAAAGACTCATTAGCCTGTGCTTTGAAAAAATCTACGATCGGAATGCGGTTAGGTCCAGTCACCATCAAAGCATAGTGAGTATAGCGAACTACACCAGCTAACTCGAATTCCATAATGCTCCGCAGGGTATCGATCGTTTGTTTTTGGTCTAAATCTTTCATCATTTTTAACTAACTTTTGAACTTATTATTGATAAAGACTATTTTGAACTAATTAGGACTTACGCTCCAGCGCAAATTAGCTGAATTTTGCTGCCATCATGATGAGATGGAGTCGATATTAAAAACAGGGCAAACGCATCGATATAAACAGCAAATTTTAAAGCCAGCAGAAAAAATTGGCTCACTGAAAAATTCCCGGACTAAGCTAGCTATTAATATTGCCTTGAGGCGCTTAGTTAGAATAAAGTGGTGTTTCAGGGACTGGTTCCGTTGAGCAGGAGAGCTTAAAGTCTTGCCATTGATGCATCATAGCGGTAAATTATTTTGTTCTGTGATTCTTTCTTCGAGACCTTAATGGATTTATTTTCATATTCTTGCCCATTCTGTGGTGGTAACAATATCCACCCTCATAGCAACTATCTCACCCAACATCAAGGGACACGAACGATTCACCATTGCTGAAATTGTGACTACTACTTTAGTGAAACCTATGATACGGCTATCGCAGGTTTAAGAACGCCACCTGACTGCCGGACACAATTAGTTCAAAACTAGAACTGGAGCCAAAGATGGAAAATCAGGGAGAAGTTTATGAGAAGCTGGAGTTTACGACAAAACCTAATGGTATTTGGCTATTTTATATGGCACTATCCAAGGTATGAATGTTCAGGTTGCTGGACTGCGAAAACAAGTTGATCCTCATCAGCGTCGGGGTATCAGTTATCTGAAGATAGGACTGCGTTATCTTCAAGGTGTTCTCAGCAAAAGTCCAGAACCCTGCTTTGCTTCTAAGAAGGCCAAAGAGGAATATGACTATGCTTTTGAGTTTTCCCTCATCAGGATAATTAATTGCTACGTCCCTTGTTAACTAACTTTTACAAAGATGTGTCCGGCAGTCAGGGTTTTGACATTGCTGAAGTACTAGTGAGGTATCTACTCTAGTTTACGTCCTAACAGCCTTGGCTGTTGCTATATCTGAAATTCTGTAGTTATTTATATTACAACATAGCAATCAGCTACTGCAGCTATGAAAGCTGCTGGATTTTAGGTTCAGTCTTCTTTGTAAATGTAATCAGTAAGATGGCTGAAAACAGATTGCAGAAATTTGGTGACGGGCAAGTTTCCGGACTGGTAAACTGGATAGTGAAACATTTTGTCGTAATATTTGGATGAGCTAATAGTAAGAAATTAATAGACTACATTTTAACTACAAAACTTTTTTTCGTCACTATGTCGATTGAAGTGAAAACTCAACTATTCTTCAGTCTTCCAGCCCTGATTATCCTAGATATTAATGCCATGGAGAACTTTATGTACAAAGAGCACTTCAACATCTCAAAATTTTTGAAACTAAGTAATATCCAAATTCTGCGGTGAAGTTGATGTTTAAAGCACATATTGGTCATAGCGAAGATCCAGATTCTAGATCAGCGATTGAAGAAGTATTACAGCAGTGCTTGCAGGGCTTAGCTGGAGAAAAACCTCAAGCTGGTATTCTATTCGTTGCGATCGACTTTAACCATGAACTTATTTTGGGACAAATTCAGGAAACATTTCCGAACATTGAACTAGTTGGCTGTACTACTAATGGAGAAATGTCATCCGTGTTAGGATTTCAGGAAGATTCCTTGATTCTGATGTTGTTTTGCTCTGACCAAATTGAAATTCGAGCCGGTCTTGGTCGAGGAGTTTCCCAAAATATTGAGGCCGCCGTGCAAGAAGCGATCACCACCGCAACTTTTGGGCTGTTGGCATCTCCACAACTTTGTTTAACATTTCCTGAAGGAATAGGTATTGATGGAGTTTCGATCATTCGAACTTTACAGCATTGCCTCGGAAAGCAGGTTCCGATCTTTGGTGGCACCTCCGCTGACAATTTAGCTGTTCAACAGAGCTATCAGTTTTTTCAGGGAGAAGTCACCTCTGATGCCATTCCAATTCTGCTCTTTTTTGGCAATATTTGTTATTCACATGGTACTGCTAGCGGTTGGAAACCGATCGGCAAGCAAAGTAAGGTAACGAAAGTAGACGGGTGTGCTGTGTATGAAATTGATGGAAAAAGTGCATTGAAGTTTTATCAGCAACATCTAGGGGAAGCTGGCTGCAATCACGAATATATCAGTTATCCACTAGCGATTTTTACGGATGATTCGACTGATTTTTACCTCACATCACCAGGTATTCATGATGAACAAATGGGTAGTGTTACTTTTATGTCTAGCATTCCACTTAACGCTACCATCCAAATGACGCAGATCTCACGAGAAGATATTTTAAATGCCACCACTATATCTCTGGAACGAGCGATTAGCGACTATCCTAGTCATTCTCCAGCTGCTGCCTTCTTAATATCTTGCGCAGCACGACGGATGCTTTTAGGTACTAGGGCGAAAGAAGAATATGAAATATTCAAAACGCACTTACCTAGCAACATACCTTGCTGTGGATTTTACTCTTATGGTGAAGTTTCTCCTTTGCAAAGAGCAGAACAATCTCAATTTCATAACCAAACATTCATCACATTACTATTAGGCGAAGTGTAGAAGTAATATGTCACAAATCGATTTAGTTTTAGAAAATGAAGAAATTAAGAAGGCTTACCGAATCATTCAAAAAAAGCTAGAAAGATCTGAAACTAATCGTGTTCAGCTAGAAGCTGCTAATGAAACAAAATCCTTGTTTTTGATAAAAATTATTCGTGATTTTGAAGAGTCACAACAATCTGTTCAACTAAAAAGTAAAGAATTAGAAAGTGCCCTTGCTCATTTGCAAGAAATGCATTTAACTACCAAGCAATCGCAACAAGTTGCTGAGGCTGCCAATCGGACTAAAAGCGATTTTTTAGCTAACATGAGTCATGAATTACGTACCCCTCTTAATGCCATTATTGGCTATAGTGAAATTTTAGTTGAAGATATTCAACATATTGACCAATGGCAAACGGTGGAAGATTTAAATAAAATTCGGAGTGCTGGTAAACATCTTTTAAATCTGATTAATGATGTTTTAGATTTGTCGAAAATTGAATCTGGTAAGATGAACTTATATCTAGAATCTTTTAATATTAATGAACTCGCTCAAGGAATATCGGATACAGTTAAACCGGTATGTGATAAGAACAATAATCAGTTAATTATAAATTGTCCAAATGATATAGGAGATATGCATAGTGATTGGACTAAGGTTCGTCAAAGTTTATTCAATTTAGTTAGCAACGCTAGTAAATTCACCAATGGTGGTCAAATATACTTCAATATTACTCAAGAGTCCCTGCCTCAAATTAATAGTTGTAAGACTACTAGCAGCTTCATTCGCTTCCAAATTTGTGATACTGGCATTGGCATTAAGTCAGAACAAATTGCTAAGCTCTTTGAACCATTTTCGCAGGCGGATAATTCTACTACTCGTAAATATGGTGGCACCGGTTTAGGACTGGCAATTACTAAAGAGTTTGCCACGATGATGGGTGGTGAAGTCACTGTGGTGAGTGAGTATGGTCAGGGGTCAACTTTCACTCTACGGCTTCCTCGTGTAGTTCGTCTAACTGAATAAATTTGAGCTAATGCTTAATAGTATATTTTTGCCATTCTACGGTTCCCAGACTCCCAATTGTGCAATTAGTTTGACATTGAACTCTGTTTCAAACCAAGATTTCTTGAAATTTAAGCTCCATTTTTCTAATGAACAATCATCTCCTAGCTGGCTAGGTTGGAAAACTATCTGAAATTGACGGTTGGGGAGATGGAAACCACAGCTAATCCGATCGACTGCTCCGATCATTCTACGATCTAAAGCGATCGCCACCCGCACAATTGCTCCTAATTGAGAAATCATCAGTCGGTGGGACTTGGGTAGATTCTGATAAGTATCATGTTTTTTCTTGGGGGTGGTTTTACGGTGGTAACGAGCAATGTTGGCAATAATCTCAATCTCTAACTCGTTGTACCCCAATAGCTCGCCATAGCGAATGAGATAATAGGAATGCTTATGGTGAGAAGAATGACTCACAAAATGACCACTGTTGTGTAAGACGGCGGCGCTCCACAAATAACGTCTGGCATTTTCATCTAAATTATGGAGGTGAACTGTTTGCATATAATCAAAGATTTCCACCGCAAATTTGGCGACCTGTTGAGAATGTACCAGGTCTACTCCGTACTTATCGGCAATTTTGAGAGTGCTGCGCTCTTTAATGGAACTTTGGTAGCGCAACCTGTCTTCGATGAGGCCATGCGTGAGCATCCAATCTACAATTACTCCTTCGCGCAAACTGCGCTCGCAAAAAGTCAGCGATTCCATCCCTAGCATCAGCATGGCTTCTTGCAGTACCACTGCCCCTGGAATAATGATTTCGGCACGGCGTTCGGACATGCCGGCCAGTTGTGCTCGATCGTTATTATTCAGTCGGCGTAACTTTTGAATTAAGGTCTTGACATCTTTGAGATTCAGCTGAAAACCATGCAACCGACTGGGTAATGAACCAGTTTTTTCTCTGGCAATAATCATTGCTACTGTTTCGATCGTACCGGAAGTACCAACCATCTGGGGTTTTTCACCAGCTTGAATCTGAGACTTGATATCGTCGATCGGTCTTTCTAGCTGACCACGCACATAGGCTTGTAGATAAGTAAACTCTGCATCATTAATCGGATCGGTTTTAATCAACTCTACACTGAGGCGCACGGCACCTATTTTGGTACTGCTGAGGGTGCGGGGTTCTTCACTATCGCCAAAAATTAGTTCAGTAGAACCACCCCCAATATCAATCATGATCCGGGGTATATTGTTAAATTCAATTCCAGATAAAACGCCGAGATAGATGCGCCGGGCTTCCTCTTGCCCAGAAATTAGATCAACCTTGAGTCCCAGTTCAGCATCAATTCGATCGATAAATGCTCGACCATTGGGAGCTTCGCGGGTGGCACTGGTAGCCACGGCAATGATTTGAGTAGCTCCGAGGCTTTTGGCCATTTCTTGATGACGATGTAAGGCTTCGATCGATCTCACCATGGCATCTTCCGTTAAGTTGCCGGTGGCTTTATCTCGATCACCCAATCGCACTGTGTCTTTTTCTCGGCCAACAATACTAAAAGCTGGTAAATCTGGCTTGATCTGCACGATGACGGTATGAATTGAATTAGTGCCAATATCGATCGCCGCCAAAACCGGGGCGAGCTGCTTTCGATCGCCAATGGTATTAAAGTTCTGTAGGAGCGAATCGATCATAGCTGTTGACCAAAAACTTTCAGCTTTAATCATCAGCTATGTCGGTCACTGAATCAATAGGATACTACCGAGGATTCATATGTAATCGATTGCCAATGCCTGGATTTACCACAGAAATTAAATCCTTTTCAGGCATTTTACCCAAGAAAGCCTGTAACTCCGAGGCTGTGAACTTACAACTATACTCTTCAGCGATTTTGATCAGAGTATTGATATCCATAGCCACCTGAGTTCTTCTTTGCAAAAGTTTGTCTTCTTTAACTACTGCAAAAAAATCGACAACACTTTTCATAGTCATAAAATTACTTTCCCTCCTTGATACTCAAATCAGCATAGCTGAGTTTATCTAGTCAAGTGAAACTTGCTGTAATTAGTTGGAAGTAAGTCCCCCATTTGATCAGGTCGGTTGATCACTCTGCTCAATTGGCTAGTATCTATACGATATATTTTTCTTTTTTTAAAGTTATAAAATTCTGGTAAATCTTAATAAGTAAGATTCATTATTAGCCTAGCGAGCAAGGTAAACTGTGGGTATGTTAGTGCTATTGTGTAGATTTGTTAAAATTCACTAAGACTGTTAGATTATAGCTAGGCCAGTAAAATACTCACTAAGCCCCCCAGCATGACTGCTTTTAGCTCTACCCAACCCATTATCCGCCGGAAACAACACGCTTTAGATGTACAAGACCTCGCTGGACTTCTGCATATTCACATTCAAATCAAAGACTTAAAACTATTTTCTAGCTTTTATACCCGTATTGATCAAGTTTTTATTCTATGGGGCAGTATTACTGCAATCATCTTTTTGACAGCACAGTTTTTGCCCATCAGCTGGACATATCAAGCAGTTATCTGGTCTGTCTTGACTTTGATTGGCTCTTGGGGTACTTGTCGTCTAGCTTGGTACTGGGTGACAGTGGAGCGCCTCCGCTGGGTGGTATATGCCTGGGTGGGACTGATGGTCAGTGGCGTAGTTATCACCAATTGGGGTATTTTTGGCGGCGGTTGGGCAATCCTACCGCATCTTTGTTTTTTATGGCTAGGGCTGAGTGCGATCGGATATTTGATAACAGCTTGGGGACTTCGATCACGAGCATTTTTGTTAAGCGGTTTACTACATGTGGTGGTGTTAGCTCTTTTACCCCATGTCCCCACCTGGCAGTTTCTCTTCACCGGACTCATCACCGCTGGCAGTCTGTTTTTGCTAGCCGAGGTGCAGTGGGATATGCGATCTACCCATGATTCACAGCTATTAACCGCCGAGCAAAAGCAATTCAATCAAAATCAGCAGGAACGTCGCGAGCTGGAGGGTTGAATCGTTAACTTTTTTTACTATAACTAACCCTTTTCTTTGCAATCAATCATGATTGAGATATGGAACAAGTAGCGTTTCTAAAGTGCTAGGTTCCTGTCGTTAAATGAGCTATTTTCCTTATTAATTACAAGATATGTACTGGACAGGGGTTATGTCGCTGTGACCTAGTATTGCCCATCATAGGAGAGCGATGGTAGAAGGGCAGACAGTGCCGGAAATAGCCAGCAGTAAGAAGATCATCTGAATTACAACTGTTAATCCACCTAATATTCAGTTAGTGCGGAGTTTCTATCGCTTCCTTTGCTTAATTTCTACTTATGGGGAATTCACCTTCCCAACAGAGCGGTCAGGGGTAGGAAATAACTGAGTTATTATTAAGAAATGAAGTCGATAGAGGTAAATATCACCTCTGTCGGCTTTTTTGTAGACAATTTTGCAGTGGCTAAAATCTGGAGTTTAGACTAAGGCCACCCGTTCTGGATCGCGAAATTAGTGGGGCGTTTAGGCGTTGGATTGAGGCGATCGCGGAAGTACTAATTACGGCTGGTTTGGAGCAAGCTTTGGCTCGGCAGCGAGGTGAGGATGCCATTATTGCTATTCAAGGTGCGTTGATTTTGTGTCATGGGTTAAGAGATTTGGCGCCGTTTCAGCGGGTTCTTGCTCAGTTACCACAGCAACTCTGTCGGAATATTGGAGATTGACGCGATCGATCGGAAATTATGATTATCTAACAAAGCTTCATCAAGAGAATAGGGATAATCTTTTTTTCTCTCTATAAAATGACATGCACCCCTGAAATTCTACTTTCTGCGATGTTTTCTCGTTCTATAGTAGTTGATCGATCTTTCGTAATGCTATTTACGATATGCAGTACAGATATGAAAGCTATGAAAGTTGTGTCCTTCAGTGAAGCTAGAAGTAACCTCAAAACAGTTCTCGATCAAGTCGTGAAAAATGCCGACTAGACGCGATGCTGATGACGTAGTGGTAATGTCGTTAGAGTCTTAATGGAAACAGTTCATTTATTAAAATCTCCGGCTAATGCCGCTCATTTAGATGGATCGATCGCTCAATTTAGAGCAGGGAAAGCAGTGGAGCGGGATTTGCTAGATGTCTAGAAGGCTGGCTTGGACAGAGGTCGCTTGGAATGATTATATTTATTGGCAAGGGCAGGATAAAAAGACGCTGAAAAGAATCAACAAGCTGATAGAAGGAACGATGCGTGATCCGTTTGAGGGGATCGGTAAGCCGGAACCGTTGCGGGAAAATTTAGCTGGATTTTGGTCACGACGAATTGATGATACAAATCGTTTGATTTACGCTATGGAAGATGAATATCTAACTATTATTTCATGTCGATATCATTATGATTAGTAAATTTGGGAACTGCGACCCTACTTTCGACGGGTCTCGATCGACTAATTAGGTGATCCGAAAACTAGCTCTCGGTCTTGCTGGTTGGCATCGAGTTAGCTCCATGCAGCAACCTAGCTCGTTTTTGTGCGCGCAAATCTTTTTCGACAAAGGCGATCGCTTCGTCTAGCTCTAAATTAAATAAATCCAATAGTCGGCTAGCTGCTTTCAGATTAGCGATCGACTTTGCTCTAGTTTCAGGATCGGGAATTCTAAATTGGTCGTTCATAACTAGTTCCAGTTACGTTGAATATCTTGCAGGCTAGCGACGCTGGCATCTAAAGCCGCTTCGGTAGAATTGATCGCTCGACACAATAAATCTAAATATATCCCTAGAGGCGGTAGGCCGAGACTCGGCGGTTTTTTGGATTCTTGTTGAGATCGATCGGCGTGAGCTGGGTTCTCTTTTGAGACAATATCGATCTTTCTAGTTATAGAATCTCCTTAGTCAGGCAGAGCTTGCCGATAGATATAAAACATATTGTGATTAGCAATAGTCCGGACAGATTTATGGTGTCAAAGAACCGTACTGAAGAAGACTGGCGTAGTTGGGATGGGATTTAATCAAAGTCAGGTCAAGGTCTAACATGGAAATAAATCGCTCAAGTAAATGACGATTGAGTGCTTGTCGCTTGTAGGTTGCCATGGAAAAAGACAAAGGTTCTGAATCATCTTCAGACTGTTCCGGTAGTTGGTCTAGTTTGGCGATATTGAGC